>JBCBSC010000012.1:0-138876 GCA_039819385.1 Pseudomonadota bacterium
AGATTGCAAGCACGGCCAGCAGGACGCCTGCGGTTATTCTGCTCACAATGCGTCGACCTCGCTGAACGAGTTGACGTTGTGACACTGACCGCAGTCGCTGCCGAACTGACCGTCGTGCACGTCGTCGTTGGCGTGGCAGCCGCCGCAGGTGGACGGTACATCTGCGGCGCTCGCAGAGCTGCTCTTGTGACAGTCGCCGCAGGCAAGCCCTTCGTGCCGGCCCTCGAGCGGGAAGTTGGTGTTGACGTCGTGGTCGAACACCGTAATCGTCCAGCCGTTGCTGGTATGGCAGCTCGCGCAGTCGTTGCCCAGCGTGCCCGCGTGCACGTCATCGTCCAGGTGGCAGCTCGCGCACTCGGCATCCGCGCTCTGAAAGCGGTTGCTTTCGTGGCAGCCGCCGCAGGAAACGGCTGCGTGCAACCCCGTAAGCGGAAAAGACGTGAGGTCGTGATCGAACAGGACCGATGTGTGCCACGCCGTTTGTGTATGGCAGGCACTGCACTCGGCGGTCATTTGTCCGCCGTGACTGTCGTCCATCGCGTGACAGGTCGAACAGGTTTTGTCGACCTCGGCCGCCGTTTCGGCCTTGTGGCAGGAGGAGCAGTTGAGTTCCGCGTGCGCCTCGACCAGGTGAAATCCGGTGTCGCCGTGATCGAACAGACTGTCCGGCCAGACGGTAGGCTGGTGGCAGCTCCCGCAGTCAGCGCCGTTACGGCCCTGATGGTCGTCGTCCGCCTTGTGACAATCCACACAGCCGTTCGCAAACGAATCCTTGAAGTCTTCGCGCGTGTGGCAATCGGTGCAGGCCAGGTTGTCGTGACCGTCGCTTAACGCAAAACCGGTTTCCGCAAGATGATCGAAGCCTATCGTTTGCCAGGTCGCGGTGGAGTGGCAGTCCTGGCATTGCGGCCCGTTGGAGCCGGCATGCACGTCGTCTATCGCGTGGCAGCTGTTGCAGGTGCGCGGCGTGTTTTCGTATTGGTTGTTCTGATGGCAGTCCGCGCAGGCTGTGGCCGTGTGCGCACCCGTCAGCGGGTATCCCGTCCCGGCATGATCGAATTCCGCCTGGGTCCACGCTACGTCGCTGTGGCAACTCCCGCAGTCCTGCCCCAGCTTGCCGTCGTGTACGTCTTCGTCGCTGTGGCAGGAGCCGCAGCTCAACGGAGCTTCGTGATACGCCTCCGATTCACGGTGACAGTCCGTACACGCTGCGATGGCATGCTTGCCGCCTAGCGCGAAGTCCGTCAAAGCATGATCGAACAAGCCAGCGTGCAGGTTGACGATGTCGGCATCGCGGCCCTCGTGATCCGTATGACATGCAACGCACTCACTGTCGCGTGCCGCGGCGAAACGTCCGTGAAAACCTTCGCCTGCTTCCCGGTCGCGCCCCACGTCTTCGTGGCAGCTCGTGCACAGCGAGGCGCGTGCCGCATCCGAGTCGGCGTCGTGACATGCACCGCAGTCCGCCTCGACCTCGGCGTGACCTTCGATGACGCGGCCTGGCATTACGAGTTTTTCGAACACCTGTGCACGAAGCGACTCCAGCGGCATACACGTGACGGCCACGGCGACGACCAGCAAAAGGCGGCGCGCGATCATATCGAGTAGAGGTGCACGGCGATGACGTGCACGATCGCCGTAACGATCAGCAGATAGAAGAACGGCAGATGGACTTTGTGCCACAGTGAGAACAAGCGGTCGTAGGCTGCGAATGCGGCCACGCGGCGGACGCGTTTCAGGTGTTCGCGCACAAATGCTTTCGTCAGCTTGAACAAGCGGTCGCGGTGTTGGCGTACGACCGGAGACCGGGCAGCCTGTTCGTCGAGCTGTTCGCCGACGCGGGCGACGATACTGCGATAGCCCATCCGCGTTTTGAACATGAGGCGCAGCGGCAGCGTCATGCTATCCACAATGCCGCTCGGTGGTTTTAGTACCTGCCGGTCGTATTCGGCGACCATCTTCATCAGGTCGGGTATGAACTGAGCGGCGCCGCCGGTTTCCGCCGTGGACAGTTTCACGCTGCCGAGCAGTTCCTTGAGATTCGTCTTGCGTCCATACAATCCCTTGTGAACTTTTGCGTACAAGAAACGGCCGACGAGCCCGCTGCCGGCGACGAGCAGCATCGACAGCATGGCGGCGGTGCTGTTGACCGAACCCAGCGCGAAATTGCTGTGATAGAGAATGGCGAGCGGGCCGACGACCCCCAGCATCATGTGCACCCGGAACCAGTTTTTCACCGGCCCGAGCACCTTGAGAAGCTTGATTCGCTTTCTTAACGGGTAGAGCAGCAGCGTCAGGATGAGCAGGCTGCCGACGATGCCGAGTGCGTAGCCCAAGCCCTGTTCCGCGAACAGCCGGCGCGAGTCGCGGCCGGCGTAGCCAACGAAGATGGCAAGCGCTGCGAGCGTCATGCCCGCCGCGGTGCCGTAACGGTCGTATAGCTTTCGCCAGAGCGGCGGGGGTGGTTTGGCCTTTTTCGGCGGCACCGGCCGGGCCGCGGCCTGCGCCGGTGGCCGGGTGCGGACCGCCGTGGGGTTTGCCGCCATCTCGACTTACCGCTGTTCCGTATGGGCTTTCAGCACGCGGGCTTCGAGAGCCGGCCGGTCGGCACCGAGTTCGACCGCTCGCTCGAGCGCCTCGTTCGCGTCCTGCATGCGTCCCGTAAACGCGTAAGACTGCGCCAGCAGCGACCAGCCCTTGACGTCGTCGGGGTTGGCTTCGAGCCTCGCCTCCAGTCCTTCGAGCATGTCGCCGACGGGCGCCACGGCCACATTTCGGTCGGGTCCCGCGCTGCCGGCGGACTTCTCGCTCGTGCCGCTTGCCCAGTCCCTGACCGCCGTTAGCGACTGGCCTTCGTAGACAATGTCGTCCGCAGCCATGACCGTGTTCGCCCTCTCGTGCTGCTCACAGCCTGAGAGAGCAAGTGCGGTCAATATGCCGGCGGCGCCTGTAATCATCTGTAGGCGATGCATGGTCGTCATCCGTTCTAGCCTTTGCGGTTCACCAAGTCGGGCGCGCAAGCGCATCGATCCGCTCGAGCCTGAGCAGAAACCGAAGAGTTCGCGCTGTCGTAAGTCCCGCGTGTCGCGGGATACAGGCGTCACGATAGCCTAGCTACGGGTCCGGTCCCGTGACCGGTGTCACATTAAGTTTCCGGGTGATCGGTAGACTTTCGCATTAACGTTCAAGCGGTGCGCTCGAAACCGGGAACGATGCCCTAAGTAAACTGAGGTGGTGGCTGCCGTGCAATCAGATGTAGAAGCGCGTGGACGAGTGGCAATGCTGGCCGCTATTGCGCTGTATGCGGTATCGGTTTCCGGCGCGTACGCTGCGGGTGACGACGTGCCGAACGACGCTCTGCTGCTGCGCAGCTTCGACGTTGCCGCGGCCGAACTCGAACGGCTTGCCGGGACGGGTAACACTGAGGCGGCGTACCGGCTGGCGGGGTTGTACCAGCGCGGTCTCGGCGTGCAGCGCGACAGTGACAAGGCTCGCGAAATTTATACCGGGCTAGCCGCCGGCGGGCACGCCGGCGCCGAAGCGGCGCTGGCACGGCGGCGTGAAGATGCAAGCTGGTTCGACCCTACGGAAGACGACGCGGCAACGCGTCTCGTATGGGCCGCGGAGCGGGGTAACAGCCCGGTTTTACAGGCGCTGCTCGAAGGCGGCATTAGTCCCGACGCGAGCGGTCCGTTTGGCCGCACGGCCCTCATCGAGGCGGCGGAGGCGGGACAGCCCGAAGCCGTAACGATGCTGCTGGCCGCGGGCGCCGATCCTGATCGGCGCGACGTGTCCGGTGATACGGCGCTCATACAGGCGGCCCGCCGCGGCGAACAACGGACCGTAGAGGTACTCCTCCGGCACGGCGCCGACCCGTCGCTCCCCGGGGCGGCCGGGAATACGGCGCTGATCGTAGCCGCGCAGAAGAACCTCGATTCAATTGCGGATCTGTTGCTCGAGGGGCGCGCCGATCCGAATACAAGCAACGAAGACGGGCAGAACGCGCTGGGTATCGCCGCTGTGCGGGGTCACTCACGAATCGCCGCGTTGCTCGCAGCCAGAGGAGCGGTTGCAAGCGGTTTCGAGACGCGGAGCCGCTCGAGTCTCGGCGGCCTGCGCCTGGGAGAACAGTCGGTTAACGGCCGCCCCGTCTGGTTCGTCGCGGCCGATCGGGGTAACGGTCAGGCGCTGGAGACGCTCCTGGGCAGCGGAGCCCGGCCTAATCAGCGTGACGCGGGCGGCATGACCGCGCTAATGATAGCTGCGGCGCGCGGTCACGCTGGCGTACTGACGACGCTGCTGGCTGCGGGTGCAAGCGTCGATCTTTCGCGTCCGGACGGCAGCACCGCGGCGCGGCTTGCGGTCCGCGCCGACAACGCGCACGCACTTGGTATGCTGCTCGACGCGGGTGCAAGTTCGGAAGGTTTGCTCCTGGAAGCCGCGCACTACGGTGCGGGCAATGCGGTTCGGGAATTGCTGGGTCGCAGTGCCGCAATCGACGAACGCGACGACAGCAACGCGACGCCGTTGATTCTTGCGGCGATCAACAACGACAACGATATCATGCGGCTCCTGCTCGATGCCGGCGCCGACGTATCGCTGGAGGATCAGCGATCGCGCAGTGCACTCTGGTACTCCGCGGACGTCGGCAACGCCGACGGCGTGCTGCTCCTCGCCCGCAGCGGCGCAAGCGCCGTTGCAGCGGACCGCAACGGCGACACGCCTTTGCACCGGGCCGCCCTTCAAGGTCACCGTAAGGTAGCGCGAGCGCTGGCCCGCGCAGCGGGTCTCGACGAAACGAGTAACACCGCCGGCATGACGCCGTTCATGCTGGCCGCGGTGAATCGCCACTACGAAATTGCCGATCTGCTGCGGCAGGCCGGGCACGACCTGGATGCAAAAAACACGGCCGGCAACACGGCGTTGCACATCTGCTCGCAGCGGGGCGATGCTGCCGCGGTGAGGCAACTGTTGAGCCTCGGCGTGCGCTCCGGTGAGATCAACGCTGCGCGTCTAAACGCCGAGGATCTCGCCAAGCGTTTCGGTCACGATAGTGTCGTCGCGGTTTTCGACAGTATCTGATTCTGTCCCGTAATCCGGACTGTAAAACGTCTGTCGCCGTTCACAGACAGTGTCGCTTGCGCAATTCACAAAGCCGTAAACTTTTTCGCCCTCGAACTATAACGGTGCAAATTAGCGCCGAAACCAAAAAAGGCCTCGAAACGGCGCGCGTAAACCCCTATCAAAGCAAGGAAACGCAAGGCCTCGTGCATTGCATCACGGGTTGCAGCGAGACGTAGCGCAACTGTGAACCGGGTCACAATAAACGGCCAACTTCGGCCATTATGTCGTAAAGCCCCATGCAGCTTCCGGTCGCGCTATACGGTCCCGCTCAGTTCGATTGAAGCGTGCCGAACACACTGTTTCGACGCGCAGGAACCGGGGGACACAACCCGCAGCAACAATCTGCAGGAAGGTGATTACAGATGGGCATCTGGCGACTAGTTTGGTTTTCGTTTCTGACGGTTTTTGCGTTGACCGGTTGCGTGCGAGAAGAAGAAGCACTGACGGATAACGGCTCGGACCCGATAGGCGGCGGCAATCCGCCCCCGGCACCGCCCCCGCCGACGGCACTGGCGGTTACTCCGCCGGCCGACATGCAGACGGAAGCGTCGGGACCGACAACCCCGGTCACTCTGGGGCAGGCGACGGCCAGCGGCGGCGACGGCAGCTACACGTATGCACACGATGCGCCGGCTGCAGGATTTGTGCTCGGTACGACCGTCGTTACCTGGACCGTCACGGACGGTACCAGCGCACAGGCCAGCGGCACTCAGAACGTGTCCGTAGCCGACACGACGGCACCCGGTCTGAACAAGCCCAACGACATGCAGGTGGTGTCGACAGGCACGAACACCATGGTGGATATCGGCAGCGCCACGGCGACGGACCTTGTCGATGCCGCGCCGGTGATTGGCAACGATATGCCGGCAGCCGGTTTTCCCATGGGTACTACTCCAGTGACCTGGACTGCAACCGATGCGAGCGGCAACGTCGCGACCGCCGTGCAGATGGTTACGGTATCGGCACCGTCCTCGGGGCCCCTGAGCATTACCGCACCCGCCGACGTTACTGCCGAGGCGAGCGGTGCAATGAGCAACGTCATGCTTGGCGCCGCCATGGTGGCCGGCGGCTCGGCGCCAGTGATGATTAGCAACGATGCGCCGGCGAACGGGTTTCCGCTCGGCCAGACGACCGTAACCTGGACGGCGACCGACGCGGCCAGCGCGACGGCTACCGCAACCCAAAGCGTCATGCTGAGCGACACGACGGCGCCGTCGCTGACCGTGCCGGGTAACGTTACCGCCATGCAGGATTCGAATCTCGGCAACACGGCCGTCGATCTCGGCGCGGCGACGGCAACGGACCTGGTCGATGCAAGCCCTGACGTGAGCAATGACGCGCCCGCCGGCGGTTTTCCGGTCGGTAATACCACCGTAACCTGGACGGCAACCGACGCGAGCGGCAACATGTCGACCGGCGTACAGACGGTCCAGGTCACGGCGTTTGTCGCCGAGAACTGCACGGATCTGGTCGGCGACTTTCAGACCGCGATTTTCCCGATCATGAATCAGGCGAATCCGCAGACCTGCGAAAGCTGTCATACCGGCAGCAGCCCGCTGCCGACGCCGAATAACTTTGCGTTTCCGAACAATCCGCCGACGGCAGCCGACTTCGAAGTCTTCAGAACCGTCGCCAATATCGACTCGAACGGCCAGTCTCTCGTACTTGCCAAGGCCCTCGGTCTGGCCGGACATGCCGGCGGCAACCGCTTCCCGGACGCAAGCAACGACCCGGACTATGCGACTTTCGAAAGCTTTGTCGGTCGTGCTCAGGCCTGCGTGCAGAATCCTGGCGGCACGTCGAGCAAGGTGACTTACGGCACCGGCTACGAACAGCTGTACAAGATGACCAGCGTGCTCGGCAGCCGCGTGCCGACCGGCGACGAGGTAAACCTGGTCGCGGCTGCCGGCAGCGATCAGGCCGCGATCGATCAGTCCCTCGCCGCGGTCATTGACGGCCTGGTGAACGAAGACGCGTTCTACGACCGCGTCACCGAGATGTACAACGACCTGCTGCTGACCGACAAGGAGGCTGACGATCGAGGCTCCGTAGATGACAACTTCGATCTGGACGCCTTCGCCAACCGCGACTACTACGAGGCTTTTCCGACAGGCGGCAATCTCCGCAACGACCTGCGCGAGAACGCGAACTACGGCTTCGCCCGCGCACCGCTCGAACTCGTCAAGCACGTCATTCGCACGGATCGGCCGTTTACGGAAGTCCTCACCGCCGACTATGTCATGGTGAATCCATACTCGGCCGTTATTCTCGGGACCAATGCCGGCGACAACGGCTTCCCGTTCAGCGCGACGGAGAACATCAACAATCACGATCGCGACGATTTCCGGCCCGCGCAGGGAATCACGCAACAAGACGGCGATAGCGTGCCGCTGGCGGGCGTCATCAGCACGCATGCGTTCCTGTCGCGGTACCCGTCGACGAACACCAACGTAAACCGTAAACGCGCGCGCTTCGTGTTCGACTACTTTCTCGGCATCGATATCGAAGGCCTGGCCGCTCGTGACGGCCTGGATCTGGATAACGTAATGGGCGAAGTCCCGACCTACGAAGATCCGCAGTGTACGGTTTGCCACGATGTCATGGACCCGATTGCCGGTCTGTTCACGATGCGCGACAACGACGGCGAATACGACGACGACAACCGCTACGAGTACACACGTACTACCAACGGCATACCCCGCATGGTGCCGGCGGGTTACACGCTGGATCCGGCGGACGCGCTGCCCAGCGGGAATGAATTCGACCCGCTCGTGTTCCTCGGGCAGAAGCTTGCCACGGACGATCGCTTCGCGGACAAAACCGTGCGTACCGTTCTCGGGGGCCTGACGGGAATCGCGCCGACATCGCCTGACGGTATTGCGTTCATTAACGATACCAAGACCCGTTTCATAGGCTCGAACTACAACTTCAAGGCGCTGGTAAAAGACGTTGTCTTAAGCGACTTTTTCCGCGCGCGCAATCTGGCGTTGACCGAGGTGCCGGCGAACTACGCCGACGTCGGCGCGGGCCGGCTGCTGACGCCGGAAGAGCTGGGGCGCAAGATTTCGGCGGTCACGGGCGGGGCCTACGAGTGGCGCGGGCCGAATTCGAACAGCGGTTTGAGCGGCCGCCACTATTTGCTGTACGGCGGTATCGACTCGGACGAAGTGATCGCGCGTACGACGTCGCCGACGGCGCTGATCGACGGCATTCAGGAAAGGATTGCCAATCAGGTGGCCTGCGACCGCGTCGCGGACGATCTCTACAATGACGGTCTGCTGTTCCCGAACGTCGACGAGACGACAATCCCGGCGGGCGGCGAGGCAGACATCCGCCAGAACATCGCATTTCTGCATCGCCATTTGCTCGGTGAAGATCTCGCCACGGATGCGGCCGAAGTGGACGCGACTTACCAGCTGTTCCTCGATGCGCGCGGTCTGGGCGAGACCGCAATACCGAGCCCCTGCCGCAGCAACAACCAGTCCAACGACACCAATCAGACGGTGCTGCCGTGGATGGCGGTCGTGACCTATCTACTGTCCGACTACCGTTTCCTCTACGACTAAACCGCTGGAGATCTGGCATGAAAAGACGTGACTTTATGCGAATGACGGCAACCGCCAGCGGCATGCTCCTCTACGGCGGCACGCGCATGGCGCTGGCGCAGCAGGCTTACAGCGGGCCGTTCTGGCTGTTCGTCGAAGCCAACGGCGGTTGGGACCCAACCAGCTTCTGCGATCCCAAAGGCTCGGGCCTGGGCGTCAACGGCGACATCAACAACTACGATCAGGCTGACATTGGCCAGGCGGGTACTATCCGCTACGCGCCGTCGCCCGATTCGTTTGCGAACGATGCGACGCTTTACAGTAACCAGGACTTCTTCGACGCGCATTTCCAGCGCCTCGTGGTTATCAACGGGATCAATCACGGAACCAACTCCCATCAGGTTGGCCGAACGGCGAGCTGGACCGGTACCCGGGCGCTCGACTACCCGAGCATCGCCGCGCTGATCGCCTCGGAGAATGCGGGCGATCTCGCTCTGCCTATGGTCGCCAGCTCCAGTTCGGAGAGCAGTAAGACCAAGGGTATCGTGCCGCGCACACTGATTAACGGCGGCGATCTAAACGCCATTCGCGAGATCGCTCTGCCGGGTCTTACCAACGTCTCTCAGACTACGCAATATCACAGCGACAACACACGCACTCTTATCGATCAGGCGGCTGCCGCACGCCGCCAGCGACAGCTTACCGAGCAGCGGCTGCTGCGGCTTCGCAATGCGCTTTCGGAGCACGACGCAGCACGCAATCGCGATGTATCGGCCCTTAGGGATTTTGTCGACGCGCTGGAAGGCACGTCGAATCCCAATAGCTATGTCAACGGCCGTAACAATGCGCGCAACCTGTTCAACGCCGCGCAAACGGCGTTTGCGGGCTTCGAGTCAGGCGCTGCCGCCACGGCGCAGATACGCATAGGCGGCTTCGACACGCACGACGATCACGATGCGCGGCACTATCCGCGGCTAATGGATCTGCTGGCGGCCGTCGACAACATCATTAGCGACGCAACCCAGCGTGGTATCGCGGATCGCCTGATCATCGTCATGGGCTCCGATTTTGCCCGTACCAACAAGTACAACAACGACAACGGCAAGGATCACTGGTCGCACACGAGCATGATGGTGTGGGGATCTTCGACCTACTTCAACGGTAACCGAGTCGTGGGCGGGACTGACGATCTGCAGCGTTCACGGCGCGTCAATCCGTCGACGCTTGCGTTCGACAACAACGGCGTCGAAATTACGCCGGAGTACACGCACCAGGCGCTCCGAAGTCTCGCCGGGATTCATCAAAACCCTGGCGTGACGTCTAACTTCCCGTTTGCGCAGCAGGTATTGCCGATCTTTGTCTGACGGGCCGCTGCAATCGGAACCAGAGTCGGTAGCCGAGCAGGGCGGACAGTATGAGCGCGTAGATCAGCGGCTCGAGAATGTCGGCCTTGACCTGCCACCAATAGTGCCAAACGCCCAGCACGCCCACGGCGTATGCGCTCGTATGTAACTGATCCCAGCGCCGGCCGAGCCGCCGACGCATCCCGGCGGTCGACGTGAGTGCCATCGCCAGTAACAGCACGAGCGCCGCCATGCCGAGCGTAATGAACGGGCGTTTTACGATGTCTTCGCCAATACCGGGCAAGTACAGCCCCTGGTCGAGAACCAGCCACACCAGAAAGTGCGTGGCGACATAAAAGAAGGCGAATAAGCCGAGCATTCGGCGGAAGCGTGCAATCCAGTTCAGGCCCGTGATACGGCGCAGCGGCGTGACGGCGAGCGCCAGCATCATGAAGCGCAGCCCCCAGTTGCCGAACCGATCGAGGATCTCCTCGACGGGATTGGCGCCGAGCCTGCCGCTTAGCTCGAACAGATCCGTGACGACGAGCAGCGCCGGCACAAGGCATAGCGCAAACACGAGCGGCTTGCCGAGGTACTTGATGCGTGCGTTCGTCGTCATCGATTTCGCGCGGCGTCTAATAATTGCGTCTTAGGTCGAGACCATCGTAAAGCGAAGCGACCTCGTCGGCGTAGCCGTTGAACATGAGCGTGGGCTGCCGGCTTGCGAACAGGCCGGAACCGATCCTGCGCTCGCGCGCCTGCGACCAGCGCGGATGATCGACTTCGGGATTCACGTTGGCATAGAAGCCGTATTCCTGCGGCGCCGACATGTTCCAGCTCGTGCGCGGTCTCCGCTCCATAAAGCGTATCCGCACGATGCTCTTGATGCCCTTGAAACCGTATTTCCACGGCACGACCAGCCGGATGGGCGCGCCGTTCTGGTTCGGCAGAACCTCGCCGTACAGCCCTACCGCCAGCAGCGTGAGCGGGTGCATGGCTTCGGCGATCGTCAAGCCCTCGCGATACGGCCAATCCAGGACGCGGCGGCGCTGGCCGGGCATGCGTACGGGATCGTGCAGCGTTTCGAACGCGACGAATTTGGCTTTGGAAGTCGGCTGAAAGGTCTTGAGTACATCGGCAAGCGGGATGCCGACCCAGGGAATGACCATCGACCAGGCTTCGACGCAGCGCATCCGGTAAATCCGCTCTTCGAGAACGTGCGGTTTGACAAAATCCTCGAGATGGAAGGCGCCCGTCTTCTCGGCATGACCGTCCACGTTGATCGTCCACGGCTGCGGCTCGAAGTCTTTTGCGTTTCGGTGCGGGTCGTCTTTGCCCGTGCCGAACTCGTAGAAGTTGTTGTAGGTCGTAACGTCGTCGTAACTGGTCCTGGTCTCGCTGGTGCTGAAGGGGCTCGGGCGCTTCACGTCCGCGAGCGCTGCCCGGGGTTCGTCTGGTATTACGGCCGCTATCGACGGCGCCGCGGCGAGCCCTGCGCCGGCAATCGCCCCCGCACGGATAAAGTCCCGCCGATTCAGGTAGTTATCTTTCGACGTAAGTTCCGATGGCCGAATCGGATGGGGTTTCCTGATTAGCACGTCAATCTCCTCATTCGTCAGCAAACAGACCGGGTCGTGGCCGGTTTTATTGCATGGTCACCGTAACCCAATACGACCGTTCGGACGTGTGCCCGTCACGCCAGGGAACAATTTGTTACGAATAGGCCGCGTCGCGGCCGTGCCGGTATCCCGCTGTTTCGGCGCGGCGGACTGCGGGCAAAAGTTCCGCCAACTTCCGTTTCTGCTATCGGTCGAAACCCTCAAGGGTTGAGGATGCAGGCGTTTCAGGCAGGGTTAAGGCTTCGCAGAGTACCTTGATATACGTGTACAAGGCCGCAAATCAGGACTTGAGGTGAGGAGCGAAACAATGAGTGAAATCATATCGTCCAGCATTGCGCTCAGCGGTGACCGGCAGCTGCCCGAGGCGGCGCTGCAAGTCGAGGTCATCGCCGATTTCGTCTGCCCGTACAGCTACATCGGCAAGCGGCGGCTCGATCGCGCATTGACGGCGGTGGGCGGGCCGGCGGAAGTAAGCTGGTATCCGTTTCAGCTCAACCCCGACATGCCGGCCGAAGGCATGCCCTTCGACGCCTATCTCGCAAGCCGTTTCGGTGCGCGCAGCGCTGTTCAGCCCGTGCTCGACAGCCTGACGGCCGAAGGGCGCGAGGAAGGTATAGATTTCCGCTTCCAGCGTCTCGAGAGAGTGCCCAACACCACCATGGCGCATCAGCTCATGTATTTGGTCGAGCGCGAGGGCGGATCCCAGACGGCGCTTGCCGAGCGTCTGTTCGCCGCCTATTTCGAGCACGGTCTCGACACAGGCAATCCCGACGTTCTCGAAACTATTGGCCGCGCGGAAGGTTTGTCCCGTGAACAGCTCAGAAATCTCAAGTCCGACGAGAAGACGCGGCAATTCGTGCAGAGCCGCGAATCGCAGGTCCGCGCCAGCGGCCTGACCGGCGTACCCGGCTTCCTGCTCAACCGCCGCTTGCTCGTGGTTGGCGCGCAGCCGACGGAGACGCTGGTGACCGCGTTTGACCGGGCCATGTTCGGCGAGGGAAACGACGCGCTGGTATCGCCCGCGCTCAATTAGGGCGTGCTAACGGCTCCGCGGCCGAAAGCGGGCTTGTTTTTCCGCCCAAACGGCATTACTTTCCGCGTAACGACGTTGACGGGGACGAGTACGCGGTTTCCTCGAGGGTAATAGCGACCGGAGGATGGTGGAAGCTCCGGGCCCCGAACCGCCGAATATCACCCCGGAGTCGCTGACCGAACCGCCCGGACGACGGTTGTCCGTCGAAGCGCAGTAGACTCAGCCGGCTGGTTGCCGAAATACAGCCACGGGCTTGCTTGAGGCAAGCTTTCAAGGCGGCGCTTGCGAAAGCGCCGCGAAACCGGGTGGTACCGCGAAAAAAACTTCGCCCCGGGCGCAGATCTGCGCCCGGGGCGTTTTGCATTTTGGAGAAGTAAATTGGCATTTAAGGACGTTGACGGCCGCTACGACGGTCCCGCGCTCGAGCAGGACGTGCTCGAATTCTGGCGGCGGGAAGACGTGTTCGCGAAGACGCTCGAGAACAGCCGTGGCCGGCCGCATTTCAGTTTCAACGAAGGCCCTCCGACAGCCAACGGCAAACCCGGTATTCACCACGTGCTTGCGCGCAGTTTCAAGGATGCGTTTCCACGCTATCGAACCATGCGCGGCTATCACGTGCCCAGAAAGGCGGGCTGGGATACGCACGGCCTTCCGGTAGAGCACGAGATCGAGAAAGAGCTCGGCATCTTCGACAAGAAGGAAATTGAGGAGAAGGTCGGCATCGACGAGTTTACCCGCCGCTGCCGCGAGTCCGTGATGCGCTACATTGGCGACTGGGAGAAGATGACCGAGCGCATGGGCTTCTGGGTCAACCTGGACGAGGCCTACTACACGCTCGACAACCGCTATATCGAGTCGGTCTGGAGCCTGCTCAAGACGATCTGGGACAAGGACCTCATCTACCGCGGTTACAAGGTCGTGCCTTACGATCCGCGCATCGGCGCGACGCTGTCTTCGCACGAACTGGCGCTCGGCTACAAGGAGGTGGAAGACCCGTCGATTACGGTCCGGTTTCGCGTGCTCGGCGAGGACAGCACTGCATTTCTCGTGTGGACGACGACGCCGTGGACGCTGCCGTCCAACCTCGCCCTGGCCGTGGGGGGCGATATTGAATACAGCTACTGCGACCTCGGGGACGAGACGCTGATCGTCGCAGAAGCGCTGCGCGAGCACGTGCTGCGCGATCACGGGCACACGGTAACGAAGACCGTCAAAGGCGCGGAACTTGTAGGTACCCGCTACCAACGCCTGTTCGACTATCTGGAGGTCGACACCGACAAAGCGTTTTGCGTGTATGCCGCCGATTTCGTGAGCACCGAAGACGGCACCGGTATCGTGCATACGGCGCCGGCTTACGGCGTGGACGACCTTGCGCTGGGCGAAGCGAACGGGCTGCCCGTGCTGCACGGGGTAGGCCTGGACGGTCACTTCGTCGATGCCGTCGAGCCGGTTGCCGGGTTGTTCTTCAAACATGCCGACAAACCGCTGACGAGGCTGCTCAAGGAGCGCGGCGACCTGTTTCGCAACGAGCGCTACCTGCATAACTATCCGTTCGGCTGGCGTACCGGCGATCCGATTCTCTACTACGCAAAAAACGCCTGGTATATCCGCACATCGGATTTTCGCGAACGGATGACCGAGCTGAATCAGCAGATAAACTGGGTGCCGGAGCACATCCGGGACGGGCGGTTCGGCAACTGGCTCGAAAACAACGTCGACTGGGCCCTGTCGCGAGAACGGTTCTGGGGTACTCCGCTGCCCGTGTGGACGGACGGCCAGGGCGAGTACTTGTGTATTGGTTCGGTCGCGGAGCTCGAAGCTCTGACCGGCCGTCTGCTCGGGGATCTCGATCTGCATCGGCCGGCCGTCGACGAAATTAGTTTCGAGAAGGACGGCAAGACCTGGCAGCGCGTTCCCGAAGTGATCGACTGCTGGTTCGATTCAGGGGCGATGTCTTACGCACAGTGGCATTACCCGTTCGAGAACGCCGAAACCTTCGAGCAGCACTTTCCGGCCGATTTCATCTGCGAGGCAATCGACCAGACCCGCGGCTGGTTTTACACGCTGCACGCAATTTCGACGCTGGTCTCCGACAGCGTGGCCTACAAAAACGTCATTTGCCTCAACCTTATCGTAGACAAAGACGGCAAGAAGATGTCGAAGTCGCTCGGCAACATCGTCAACCCGTACGACGTATTCGATACGGTCGGCGCCGATGCCCTGCGCTGGTACTTTCTGGCGCGCCTGTCGCCGGACGTTACCAAGCGTATATCCGTCGAGATCGTTGCCGACGTAGCCAGCTCGTTCATCAACACCTTCTGGAATACTTACGGCTTTTTTGTGCTCTATGCGCGCATCGACGACGTCGACGTGAGCCGCCAGGTGCCTCCGGCGGAGCGGCCCGAAATCGACCGCTGGGCGCTGGCTCTCGCATACAGTACCGTCACAACCGTCACGCAGGCGATGGACCGTTTCGACGCCAAGGCGGCGGGCGATGCAATCGAGTCGTTTGTCGACCAGCTCAGCAACTGGTACGTCCGCCGCAACCGTCGCCGTTTCTGGAAGTCGACCGATCTCGAGGACAAGCAGGCGGCCTACCTGACTCTGTACGAGTGCCTGGTCGCGGCGCACAAGCTCATGGCGCCGTTTGTGCCGTTTCTTGCTGAGACGGTTTACCAGAACCTCGTTCGCGGCGTCGATCCCGATGCGCCGTTGAGCGTACACATGGCGGCGTGGCCGGAAGCCCCTGCCGAGTGGCAAAACGACGAACTGCTGCACGATATCGGCGTCGTGCAAAAGGTTGTCGGGTTGGCGCGTGCCGCTCGCAGCCAGTCGGGCGTCCGCACACGCCAGCCGTTGTCGAGACTGCTGCTGCGCGCGCCAGACGATGCCAGCCTCAAGGCGCTGGAGGGGCACCAGGATCAGATTCGCGAGGAACTAAACGTCAAGACGATCGAATTCATCGCGCGCGACGCGGGTCTCGTTAACTACCGAATCAAGCCCAACCTGCCGGTGCTCGGCAAGCGCTACGGCAAGCTCGTGCCCGCTATCCGTGCTGCGCTGGCGGCCGCGGACGGAGGCGCCATTGCCGGCGCCGCCGCGCGCGGCGAGTCCTTCGAGCTCGATGTCGAGGGCCAGTCGCTCACGCTCGATGCCGGCGACGTGCTGGTGGAAACGGGCTCGGCGGAAGGTTACGCCTGTGGCGAGGACGGCGGCTATCTCACGGCCCTCGACACGAGTCTCGACGACGATCTGATCAAGGAGGGGCTCGCCAGGGAGATCGTGCGCTCCGTGCAGGATGCCCGCAAACAGGCGGGGCTCGAGGTATCCGATCGAATCGTGCTGTGCGTCAGCGGAACGCCCGCCGTGGAGGACGCCCTTGGCGCTCACCGGGACTACGTCATGACGGAGACCCTTGCATCCGCGTGGGATTGCGCTCAGTCGTCGCCGCTCTTTGAGTCGGCCAAGACGATGGCTGACGAGCGTTGGAGTATAAGCTTCACAAAAGTTTAACCCCATTTTGGTTGCTACAACTTGCGGTGGTATTCGAAACTCTGCTATAAAAAATACGCGCAGGTATCTGATAGATCAGGGAGGATCTGCTATCTCGGGCTGCCGTTCCGGCGGCCCGGCAACTGCAAGACGCAAACCGGAAAAAAGCGTAAGAAGCTGCCCGAGAGGTGCAAAGAGGCGGCAATAAAAACATAAACGCTGGAGTGGACATGCAACACCCTGTCGACTGCTTTTATGCCGCTGTCGCGGCTTTGGCTGGTGATGGCCATATAAAACAAAGGCTTATATCTGCTTATCAGGACAATCTGGAAGAGCTGGACGCGGATGACCTGCCGCGTTCGGTGCAGGACCGCTTTGTGGCCCTGAAGACCCAAATGCACAAAGTCACGCCTGCAAACGGCGAAGGCCCAATCTGCGCGAGCGTCCGCAAAATGTCGATCGACGAGGCGAGTTCCTGTGCTGAGTCCGTAGTCGGACTGTACGCCGAGCTCGAGCGGTTTCGCGCGGCCGTGCAGCAGATGCTGCCTTTGTCTGCGGACAACGAGGTTGCCGGCATTGTGGACGGCGACAGGGTAACGCCGCCGTTCCTCATCAATACGGCGAGGCAGGCAGGCTAGTTCAGCGTAAGACTGACCGGATAGTAGATTTCGGTGATCAATTCGGCTTCCGGCGTTTTGCCGGGGTCACTCAGGTACACCTCCCAGGGCATGCCATTTCGCTTGAGCCCGTAAGCCGCGAGATACGCGCGCAGCTGATGGTGGGTTTCGCTGAGCCCCTCGTAGGCGCCCACATGGCGCGCGACGACTGTCCGGCCGGCGTAGGTCTTGCCGAGCTCGACGCCCGCGCCCGCGGCCACTGTCGTCGCAGGCGTAACGCCGCGCACGGGAATGGCGGCGTCGAAAAGACGTTTTGAACCGTCATAGCCGCGCAGCACCGCGAGCGGCGCTCCGGACTCGCGCAGGCCCATGCCGCCCAGACTCGCAAGAATTCTGAGATAAGCCTGACCCAGTGCGGCCGAAACCGCGTCCGCGCCGGGTTCCGCGCTGGTACTCGAGTAGACGATTTCCCGGGCTTCGACCGTGCGCTCGTCCACGTCGAGGCCCGCAAAATCCGTTCTGGGGAGGCTTTCGACCAGGGATTTCAGGCGTTCGAGGCTTTGCCCGTAATCGCGCTCGAGCACACCGCGCCAGAGCAGGCCAAAGTAGCGGCCAACCAGGTTATAGCCGTAGTCGTGCTCGAAGCCGCGCACTATCCGCGTACCGTTCGGGTTCGCCTCCAGTTCTATCCAGCTAACGGCTTCGCCGGGCTCGCCGGGATTCAGCAGGTAAGAGACATACTGATAGGGGATGCTCTCAACGATTTGCAGCGAGCCGCTGCCAACCACGGTGCCGTTCCAGCTTACGCTTGCGCCCTCGCCGCGTGCGGGTTCCGCGAATGCGACTCGCGCGGTCGAATCGTCTTCGTCGAAAGGTGCCCACAAAGCCATGCGCTCGAGGCTTTCGGCTTGCGCAAAGACTACGGAAGGCGGCGCGTCGGCCGTCGTGTCCAACTCGACGCGGACAAACCGCGGCAACAGCAGTCCAAGCAGCAGGATTGCGGCGAACAGACCGAAGATTGCGTAAACGGCGCGTTGCAAGCGGGTTTCCTCAGTTCCTGGTGGCGCCGAGCTGCGCGGACTTGTCTGCGCAAACGGGGCTTTAGGGTGCGCAACAGTGCAAGCTTCGGCACAATGCGTGCCCATGAGCGTAGCACGGCGGAAGGCAGTTGGTATCTTCGACTCGGGCGTCGGCGGTCTCACCGTTCTGAAGGCCATTCGCGAGCGCCTGCCGGCCGAACGGCTGATCTATCTCGGCGACACGGCGCGCCTGCCGTACGGTACCAAGAGCGCAGCCTCGATTGCCCGTTATGCGGAGCAGGCAACACGCCTGCTGATCGCAGAAGATATCAAGCTGCTGGTCATCGCCTGCAACACCGCGTCGGCCGTTGCTCTGCCCTCCCTGAGACGACAAATGGCGCCGCTTCCCGTGATCGGGGTTGTCGAACCCGGCGCCGCCGCAGCAACCGCGGCGCGTCCGGGCGGATCGCATCTCGTGCTGGCAACCGAAGCCACGGTGCGCCTGGGAGCCTACCGCAACGCCATTCTTGCGCTGGATGCCGAAGCCCGGGTGTACGAACTCGCCTGCGAGCTGCTGGTGTCGCTTGCGGAAGAGGGCTGGACCGAGGGGGCTATCGCCGAGTCGATCGTCCGGCGCTATCTCGACAATGTGGCAAGCGACGGCTACGAAGCGGATTCGGTCATACTCGGCTGCACGCATTTTCCGCTGCTCCGGCCGAGCATCCGCAGCTGTCTTGCGGAGTCGGTCGATCTGGTCGATTCCGCGACCACAACGGCCGCCGTCGTGGCCGCGGCGCTTGCCGACAACAAGCTGCTCGACGACCAGGGCAGCGGCGAGCTGCGCCTGCTGGCAAGCGACGGCCCGCGGCGCTTTGCGCGTGTCGGCGGTCAGTTTCTGGATGCGGCGTTGACGGCGGACGACATAGAGCTCGTGGATCTCTGACCGGCTTACGGTTTGCCGTGCCGTTTACTGTACGGTTTGCTGTACCGTTTGCTGTACGATAACGCGCGTAAAAACACTCTCTAACGCGCCTGTAAGGGCGATTGTTTACGACCGGGTACACTGCCCGACAAACCAACAGAAGGGGATCGTTGTGCCCGACTCTCGTCCAGTACTGCTGTCAGCTATCTTAATCGCGAGCGGCGTTGTCGCGGGCTGCGGAGACTCAGCGCCCGAAGTCCGCAGTGAAACCGGCAACGTAGTGGAAGCACGGCCGGAGGTGTACTCGGAGTACACGTTAACGGCCGACATCTCGGGCTTGAGCGACAGGCAGAAAACGATGCTGGGCCTGCTGATCGAGGCCTCCGAAATCATGGACGACCTGTTCTGGCGCCAGGCCTGGGCGGACGACTACCGGAGTCGGCTCGATGCGATCGAAGATCCGGCCGCCCGGCGTTTTGCCGAGATCAACTACGGTCCCTGGGATCGACTGGACGGCAACCGGCCCTTCATAAGCGGTGCGGGACCCAAGCCGCCAGGCGCCAATTTCTATCCCCGCGACATGGACAGCGAGGAATTCGACGCGGCTTATCTGCCGGGCAAGAAGGGCCTGTATTCGCTGCTGCGGCGCACTGAATCGGGTGAGCTGACGCTCGTGCCGTATTCGGTTGCCTACGCCGACGAGCTGGCCGAAGCGGCCGACTTGCTGCGTGAGGCGGCAGGTTACGCCGAGGACCCGGGTTTTGCGACCTACCTCAAGCTGCGCGCGGCGGCGCTGATCAGCGATGACTATCAGGCCAGCGACATGTACTGGATGGATGTCAAAAGCAATACCGTGGAACTGGTTTTCGGGCCCATCGAAACCTACGAGGATCAGCTCTACGGTTACCGCGCCGCCTTCGAGTCTTTCGTACTCATCAAGGATCTGGAGTGGAGCGAGCGGCTCAGCCGCTTCACCGAATTCCTGCCCGAACTGCAGGAGGGCCTGCCCGTGGACGACGCGATGAAGGCCGAGTCACCCGGGACCAACTCGGATCTCAATGCCTACGATGCCGTGTACTACTCCGGCGACAGCAACGCGGGCTCGAAGACCATCGCAATCAATTTACCTAACGACGAGGAAGTCCAGCTCGAAAAGGGCACGCGGAGGCTGCAGCTCAAGAACGCGATGCAGGCCAAGTTCGAAAAAATTCTCGTGCCGATCGCCGGGGAACTCGTCGCCGAGGAACAGCGTGAGCATATTAGTTTCGACGCGTTTTTCGCCAACACGATGTTTCACGAAGTTGCCCACGGCCTGGGTGTAAAGAATACGATCAACGGCCGTGGAACGGTTCGCGAGTCACTGCTCGATCTCGCTTCGAGCATTGAGGAGGGCAAGGCCGACGTGCTGGGTCTCTACATGATTACCGAGCTGCACCGCCGCGGCGAACTCGGCGACGTCGACCTCATGGACTACTACGTAACCTTCATGGCCGGGATTTTCCGTTCGGTCCGCTTCGGCGCGAGCAGCGCACACGGCAAGGCGAACATGGTGCGTTTCAATTTCTTCATGGAAAACGGCGCCTTTATCCGCGAAGCGCAAAGCGGCCATTATCGTGTCGACGCCGAAAGGATGCAGTCAGCGATGACGGATCTCTCGCGTCTCCTGCTGACTCTGCAGGCAAACGGCGATTACGCCGGTGCGGAGCTGCTTACGAACAGTCAGGGCGTCATTGGCGCCACACTCGAGGCGGATCTCGAGCGTCTTACGAATGCCGGCATACCCGTCGATATCGTGTTTCGGCAGGGTCGCGACGTACTCGGATTGTAAGCGGGAAGTCCGGCGGCGGCCGCTCAGCGGCCGTTGTCGATAATCCGCATGAACTCGGAGCGGGTTTTTTCGTCCTTGCGGAACGTGCCCAGCATCGTGCTCGTTACCATCGATACGTTGGTTTTGTGGATGCCGCGGGTGGTCATGCATTGGTGCGATGCTTCGATGACGACACCCACGCCCTTGGGCTGCAGTACGTCCGAGATGCAATTGGCGATCTGCGCGGTCATCTTTTCCTGCACCTGAAGACGGCGCGCATAGGCCTCGACCACGCGGGCCAGCTTGCTGATACCGACCACCTTACTATTCGGCAGATAGCCGACGTGCGCATGACCAATGATCGGGGCCATGTGGTGTTCGCAGTGCGACTCGAATTCGATATCGCGCAGTACGATCATCTCGTCGTAGCCCTCGACTTCCTCGAAAGTACGCTGCATGAACTTGAGGGGGTCGACCTTATAGCCGCTGTACCAGTCTTCGAAAGCACGGGCGACGCGCGCCGGCGTATCGATCAGACCTTCCCGACGGGGGTCGTCTCCGGCCCATAGCAGCAGGGTCTGGATTGCGTCTTCGGCCTGCTTGCGGCTGGGTTTTCTCGGCTTGCGGTTGGACTTTTTACTGGCGGCCATGGGGTTTCCTGTTACTTCTGCGCGGCATGTTACCGCCTGCGGGGCTGCTTGCGATACCCGCGTTACAAAGCGAAACACAAGGCTTGGAGCCGGCGCTTCCGCTACTGGCGATTCATAGGGCAGGCTGGCCTGTCAGACGGCGCTCTGTGCCGCGTCGGCAAGTCCGGTCGGGCAGCTCACACCCGTCCCGCCGAGGCCGCAATAGCCGCCCGGGTTTTTCGCAAGATACTGCTGATGGTAGTCCTCGGCGTAGTAGAACGGCCCGAGCGGCAGGATTTCGGTCGTGATCGAGCCGTGGCCGGCGGCGCTGAGTTCCGCCTGATAGCGCGTTTTCGATGCCCCGGCCCGAGCGCGTTCGGCTGAGCTGTCGCTGTAAACGCCGGACCGGTACTGTGTCCCGGTATCGTTGCCTTGCCGCATGCCCTGGGTTGGATTGTGATTTTCCCAGAATACGGTCAGAAGCTCGTCGTAGCTGATCTGCTGAGGGTCGTACACCACGAGAACCACCTCGGTATGTCCGGTGTCTCCGCTGCAGACCTCCTGATAGGTAGGATTCGGCGTAACGCCGGCCGCGTAGCCCACCGCTGTCGACCAGACTCCCGGTGTTTCCCAGAAACGCCGTTCGGCGCCCCAAAAACAGCCCATCGCAAATACGGCGGTCGCAAGGCCGTCCGGAAACGGCGGTTTGATCCGGTTGCCGTTTACGTAGTGGCTCTCCGGTACGACGACAGCCTCGTCACGGCCGGGCAGCGCCGTTTCCGCCGTAGGCAGAACAAGCTTCTTTTCGCGTCCGAACATGGTTTTCCTCTGGCAAGCTCACGACATCCGGTGAATGTCGACCCAAACTTTACAATAGGGGCTGCTCAGCGATTTGCAAGATAACGGGCCCCGCGCCGTGGCCGGTCGACAACGCCGCCCGAGGACTGAAACCGGACCGGTATCGACTGAGTGTTACCCCAGACGGAGGCGCGATACACGGCGAAGTGCAGATGCGGCATCGTCGTGTGCCCCGTATTGCCGGAGAGACCAATTTTCTGGCCCTGCGCGACGCTGTCGCCTACCTCGACGAGTGCACCGTTCTGCTGCAAATGGTAGTACTCGCCGGTCGTGCCATCGTTATGCAGGATAACGATGAAGTTTGCGTAGCGGCCGCAGCCGTCATGCCAGCAGCCCCGGTCGTGAGCCTCGACGACCCGCGCCACGACGCCGCCGCGCGCGGCGTGCACGGGCGACCCCTCGGGCATGTCGAAATCGACCGCAAATTCTTCGAGGCCCTTGTGGCTGAAGCGGGAATCGTAACCCTGCAGGACCCGATACGCCCGGCCCGGCGTGTACGGCAGCGCGTAGAGATGATCGTCGTCGTGCTCTGCGTGCTGACTGCCGACGGTCCATTCGAAGCGCAGCCGATAACGTCCTTTGTTGCCGCCGGCCTGGCTCAGCAGCATCGCTTCCTCGGATTCGAGCGGCCCCAGCGTGCGCGTAATCGTGCTTGGACCGTCGATCGCGTAGTTGTTCGCCTTCACGCTTAGCGTATAGGTCACGGGAAAATTCTTGAGGTTTTGTGCAGTGAGCGAGACCTGGTCACCCGCTTCGACGGCATCGATACAGACGGATTGGTCCTTGCAGTCAGCAGCGAGGCTCGAGCTCACGCAGGCGGCTAGAGCCGTGGCCAGGCAAAACGCAGCAGCTCTAGTCATCCGCTGCCGCGGCGCTCCGCAGCGCTTCGAGTTCGTCCTGGCGGTAATAAAAGCTGTGCGTTACAACCTGATTGCCCGTATCGACCGGCTGCCCGTCCGCGAACCGGGGCCGGTAGAAACGCGTTCTCACTTCGCGCTGGGCTTCGCGCAGCATATCCCTGAACTCGGGCGGTTCGAATTCGATGAGTTCGAGGCCCGTGACCTTGCCGCGCGTCGTTACCGTGTAGCGCAGGGCAAGCTTGCCTTCACGCAGGTCGACGTCGGAGGCTATCCGGTCTTGCTGCCTTGCTTCGCCGGCGTACTTCGGAATGTCGCCGCGACGCAGCAGGTTGGGGTTTTCGAGTACCCGGGCGCGGTGCTCGAGGCGCTCGTCGCCGGCCGAGAGCAGCTCCCACACCTCCCGATATCCCTTGCGGGCGCTGGGGGAACTTTGTTTCTTCATCTGGTAGTCGGCAAGCGCCAGCTTCGTGTCGGCCAGCTGCATCCAGTCGATGTCCTCGCTGTTCTCGGCGATGCGCACGGCACGCTTGAAGTAGATTTCCGCGTTGAACGCATCGCCTGCCTGCGGCAACGACGTCGCGTGCGTGTCGACGAAGTCGTACGAACGGCCAAGCTGCATCAAAGGTTCGATCAGGCTCGTGTCGTTCTTACCCTTGCGGTCTTCGAGTATCCGGATAACGCGGCGATACGTCGTGCGTTCGTCGTTGAAATAGCCGGTCCGATGCTGCCACTGTGCGCGCCGCACCAGCGACGGTACCAGCGCGAGCATGTTCGAACGGTGGTACCGTTCGTTTAGCGAGTAGATCTTCTCGTGAGCATCGCGTGCCTCGTCCGTAAAGCCGAGGCGAAGATTCGTTTCGGCCACCGATTCTAGCAGCTCGACCTGATCCATATTGTGCGGGCCTTCGTTCACGTGCGTAATGTGCACGGCGCGCGAGTAGGTTCTGAGCGCAAGGTCGGGACGTTGATTGGAGAGCTGCGCTGCGGCAAGCCCTTTGAGGGGATTGACGAGCTGCGTGTTCAGCCGGTCGTAGTTGTCTTCGAGTATTTCCACGGCGCCCTCGAAGTTCTGCACGGCGGCATCGAACTGCTCGTTGCGATGCTGCACTATCCCCAGGTTCGTCAACGCTTTTGCGGTTTCCGTGGACCGGGGGCCTTTGCTGCGAATGGCGAGTTCCACCACGCGCTTGGCGACCGTGTCGGCAGCGTCGACGCTGCCGTTACTCATTAAATCCTTGAAGCGGTCGAACTCTTCCAACAGCCTGTCTTCGTCAGAAATTTCCTCGCCGCCGCTGTCGCCGGCCACCGCCGACTCAGCTTCCAGGGGCCCGGCGTTCGGTACCTCGTCGCCGACTGGCAATGCCTCATCGTTCGCAGCGTCGTTCGCAATGTCGCTCGCAATATCGTTCGCAGGAGCGCCCGCGACGCCGGTATCGGCAGCCGTGGAATCGTCTTCGGCGGGTGCGACGGGTACCTGCTGATCATCCGTCGGAGGCTCGGCGTCGAGCTCGGTCAAGTCGAGCGCAGCGACATGCGCCGGCAGGGGTAGCAGTAGTACTAGAAACAGGGTACGTCTCGGTTGCTTCATCGGGTTTTCTTCGGGCGGCCTCAACTACGCAGTGCAACGATAATAGGACCAGCGGCGGCGGCCTGAGTTCGTCCGGGTGCGCGGCGCCGGCTAGCCCTAGTGTATACCAGAGATCGCGCTTTTCAGGGCCTTGTTAACCGCTACGTTACAGAATGAAACGCCCGCCGGCGCGCTCGGCGCTCAAAAGTCCAGGCCCAGCTGGCGCTGTCCCGGAGGCTGGAACTGCGCGCAGTCGAGGCGCTGCTGATAACGATTCCGCGTCAGCCCGTGCCGGCGGGCGGCGGTTTCGAAGCGCCTCGCCAGCATGTCGGCGTAGGCTCCGCGCCCGCGCTGGCGGACGCCGAACGCCGAATTGTAATCTTTACCTCCGCCGGCCTGTCGAACGAGGCTCATGACGTGTCCGGCGCGGTCCGGGAAGTGCGTTTCCAGCCATTCCGTGAACAGCGGCCGGACTTCGTGCGGCAGCCGCAGAAAAACGTAGTGCGCCTGGGTCGCGCCGTGAGCCGCCACCGCTTCGAGTACGGCTTCTATTTCGTGATCGTTGATCGCGGGAATGAGCGGGGCCAGCAGCGTGCTGACGGGAATGCCCGCCGCGGTCAGCGACGCCATGAGCTTGAGCCGGCTCTGCGCGGAGGGTACCCGCGGCTCCATGAGGCGTTTCAGCTCGCTGTCAAGCGTCGGCAGGCTTAGCGCCACCGAGCACAGGCGCCGTTCGGCAAGCGCGGCCAGAAGATCGATGTCGCGCTGAATCAGGGTGCCTTTGGTGATCAGATTGACCGGGTGGCGATGCTTGAGGAACAGCTGCAGCAGCTGCCGCGTGATCTTCTGCACTTTCTCCAGCGGCTGGTACGGGTCGGTATTCGCGCCGATCGTGATCGGCTCGCACTGATAGCCCGGATGCGACCAGGCTGCCTCGAGCCGCTCCGCGGCGTTGGGCTTGTAGAAAATGCGCGATTCGAAGTCCAGGCCCGGCGAGAGGTCGAGGTAGCTGTGACTCGGGCGGGCATAACAGTAAATGCAGCCGTGCTCACAGCCCTGGTACGGGTTGATGGAGCGATTGAAGGGCACGTCCGGCGAGCTGTTGCTGGCAATTATCTTACCGGCCTGCATGGCCGTGTAGACGCTCGCAGGCGCGCTGTCCTGCCTCGCTTCGGCTTCCTCGGGGCAAAGATCGACGGTCTGTTTTGCGAAACGGCCGTCCCGGTCGGATACTGCGCCCCGGCCCTTGATGAACCTGGGTGGTGCAGACGGTGGTGACATGAGGCGCCTCGAATACTGTATATAAAAACAGTACTCGAGTTTCGGCGCTCAGGTCAACCGGCTGTCCGCGGCGGCGGCGTACCGCCGGCAGGTCCCGATTCCTGGAGGCTAATTCAGTAGCCTAATTCAGCACCTCAATTGAGCACACGATAGCCGCGCCCGCGCATGCAGTTCTTCCAGACCTGCTGCTGATCCCGATCGGCCTCGAGGCCCGAGCGCACGCCGCCGTACAGGCCGCCGAAGCCCGCGCCGCGGCCCGCTTCGCCGTTGATCGCTCCGGCCGCCGCGCCGACCGCCGCGCCCACCGCGGTGCCTTTGGCGGTGCCTTCCGCAACCGAGATCTCTTTGGTGTATTCCTCACACTCCGCCCGGTCGCGCGCATAAACCTCGGGATCGACGCCTTTGGTATCGACGATAGGCGACGGGTTTGCGGCGCAGCCTGCAAGTATCAGGACGCTCACGGTCAGAATCAAGCATTTCCGTATCATTGGCGAACCCTCGAATAGTAGTTGCCGTACGCCGATTATGCCCAAGCTCACGACGCCTTACCTGAATGGGACAGGCACCTCCCGGGAACAGTTCATAAGCCTTTAGCACAACGCGGAACCGGCTTATCCGTTGACCTCGGCGACGAGGCAGGATCAAGCAAAAGGCCCGCTGCCGCGGGCCCTGGTGCTTGCTCCTCAAATGCGGTACCGCGATACGGCGCTTGCCGGTTCGCGCCGGGATTCGTCAGGCGGAGCTCGCCTGGTACAGATGTACGTCCTGCTGCGGGAACGGGAACGAAATGTCTTCCTGGTCGAAGCGTTTTTTGATCGCTTCGGTCATGTCGAAATGCACGCCCCAGTAATCCGCGGTCTTGACCCACGGGCGCAGCACGAAGTTGACGCTGGAATCGCCGAGTTCCGAAACCGCGATGGTGCATGCGGGCTCTGCGAGAATGCGGTCCTCGGCCGCAACCAGTTCCTCCAGCGTCTTGCGCACCTTGTCGAGATCGTCGTCGTAACTGACGCCAACGACCATGTCGACGCGGCGCATGTCGTTCGCAGAGTAGTTGGTGATGATGCTGTCCATGATCTGGCCGTTAGGCACGATAATCTTCTTGTTGTCGGGGGTCTTCAGCACCGTCGTCAGTATCTGCACCTGCTCTATCGAGCCGCTAATGCCGGCGGCTTCGACAAAATCGCCCACCTTGTAGGGCCGGAACAGCACGATCAGCACGCCCGCGGCGAAGTTCGACAGCGAGCCCTGCAGGGCCAGGCCCACAGCCAGGCCGGCGGCGCCGACCACTGCCACGAACTGTGCGCTTGGAACGCCGAGCGCCGTAATCGCGGCGATAATGACAAACACCAGCAGCGACATGCGTACGAGGTTGCCGACGAACGACGACAGGGTCGCGTCGACGTCGTTCTTGTCCATGAGCTTTCTTAGAGCGCGGACGAGCAGGCCGACTATCCACTTACCGATGTAAAATATGAGGATTGCGGTGACGAGGTTTATCGCAAACTCGGTGCCTTCCCTTTGCACGAGTTCGAGGAGTTCGGCACCGTAGTCGCGCAGTTGCGACACTTGTTCTTCGTTCATGGTGATTCCTTACTGCTGTTTTGACTCAGTACGAGCCAGTTTCCAATGAGGGTAAGAAGGATGCCGAGAGCGGCTGTAAAACTCCAGCGGTATCCTTCGACGAAGGTTGACATGATCAGTGCGACCACGGGAAACAGCACCGAGCTGTAGGCAGCGCGCGATGCACCAATTCGGCGCAGCAGCGCAATGTAACAGCCGAAGGCGACCGCGGAGCCGAAAACTGCCAGATACAGCAGTGACACGAGATAGTCCGTGTCGAACGAGAACTTGAGCGGTCTCGATTGGGCGACCGCGAGCAGCAGCGACAGCGTGCCGCCGAGCAGCATGCCGTGCGCGTTCACCGCCACGACCGGAAGCTGCCGCGCCGCGTTGGCCACGGCGCTCATGTTGCCGAGCGACGCCGACAGCGTTCCGCCGAGCACCAGCGCAATGCCGAGCAGCGCCTCGCCGCGCGAATCCGGCAGGCGAAACTCGGGCCAGAACAAGAGCCCAATGCCCGTAATACCGACCGCCCCCGCGAGCAGCGAGCGACCGTCGACGCTGGTCTTGAAGAACAGCCGGCCGAATATCGCGTTGAGTATTACGATCAGGCTGAACAGAACGGCCACGAGGCCGGAACTCAAGTACGCCGTGCCATGGTAAATGAACAGATAGTTGATGCAGAACAGCAAGAGGCCCTGCAGCAGCACCGTCGGCAGGGCGGATAGCGGTACGGCCAGCCGGCGGCGCGTGAGAACGGCGTATACGTACAGTAGCAAAGCAGCGAGCAGGAAGCGGTAGCCCACCGACACCTCGACGTCGATGTCTCCAAGCTGGAACGGGATTGCAACCCAGGTCGTGCCCCAGATAAGCACGACGCTCGCGTAGAGCAGCAGAGTTTGCATTGCGGTTCCGAGCGTACGAAAGGCGAGAGCCTACCCGAGCTCGACGCCGATTGCAGCAAATGGCCCTTTGTTTATCGTTGTTCCCGGTCGTTGCTGACGGTCGAAGTGACGGGGCGTAGCCGATACAAAACGAACGGACCCTGGCTGCGAATGTCGTCGGCAGAACTCAGTACGATGTCGGGCAGAGCGCTGTCCGTCACGTATAACCAGCCGTCCGGGCCTACGGTGATGCCTTCGGGCCAGCGAATGCTTTTCGACTGGATCAGTGTGCGAGCTTTGCGGTCGGGGCCGATACGATAGACGGCATGGTGTTCGACGTCGGTTACGTAGACCGTACCTTGAGAGTCTATTGCAAAGCCGTCGCTAAGCGGTTTGGTCGCGTAATACTCCACCGCAGCGGCAAGCTGGCTGTCGGGCAGGTAACGCGTCGTCAGGTCTTCGAGCGGCACGCGATACAGTCCGGAACCCGAGATCGCGCCGAAGTAGACCCAGTCCTCATCCATCGCAATGCCGTTCACTCCGCCTCTCAGCGTAACGATGCCGCCGAGAAACGACATCTCCCGATTGTTACTTTCGATGACGTACTTCTCGGCCGATACTGACGGGTGCGACTCGAGCACCCTGCGCGTGGAGCCCGATTCGACTTCGTAGACGATCAGCGCCGGGCTCTTCCGCCAGTAGCTCGAATCGCCAATGACGATGGCCTCGCCGTCCGGGCTCACGGCGAGGTCCTGCAGAAAAGAGCCGGTCGGAGCGATAATCGAGTTGAAGCGTTCGTCGGCGATCAACTCGCCGCTGGCGATATCGAAACCCAGCAGGCGCGGCTGCCGCAGCCCGTGATTGCCGTGATCGATGACCCACAGCCGGCCCTGGCGGTCTGCGACGATGCCGAGCGGCGTATCGTAAAGCGTCTGCTGCGACTTGCCGTCCGGCCAGGGCTCCGCGGCGCCGTCGACAAACTCGAGCAGCTTGTTGCCGTCTGGCCTGGCTTCGGAGTGGACGGTGAAAAACACCCGGCCGTCTTCGGAGACCGCAACGTTGCCGAGCGGTTCGGGGTAGCGCAGCACCTCTTCCAGCGACGATTGATTGAGTAGCGGGGTAGACAGCAGATTGGGATAGGCTTCGCCGCCGCCGTAGCGGACCCACGCAATCGTGGCTGACGAGATAGCGAGAATGACTATGAGCAGAAAAAGTTTCTTCATCGCGAAGAGACGTGTTTCCGGATTCGGGACCCCACTAGTGATTGTACAGCTTTGACCGTTGAAGTCAGCCGAAGAAAGCCATGCACCAGGCGAACGAGAGCAGCAGCAACGCAATGAGCCCCGCGACCTGCTGCCGCCGTGCGCAGTGTATCCACGGACCCGCGGCGACGAGCAGCACGCCGCCCGAGAAACCGAACACGAAGCCCATCAGATGAGCGCCTATGTCCGTGTTCTCGTCGCCCGTACCGGTAAACATGAGCAGTGCCAGCCCGCCTACAATGGGGCCCAAGCGATATACCCAACGATCCTGCCGCATGAATTTACCGCGCCAAACAAATCCCGCGCTGACGCCCAACGCCGCAAATACGGCCGTTGACGCGCCGATCGCCCGATGGCCGGGATCCAGGAACAGCGTGTTGAGCAGATTGCCGAGCGCGCCCGCAACGACGATTACGAGCCAGCCGATTCCGGAGCCCGTAAGCCTGCCGGCGAACCAGCCGAAGAACAGTCCGAACACCAGGTTTCCGACCAGGTGTTCGAGGTCCAGATGCAGGCTCAGCGCAGTGACGGTTCGCCACCACTCGCCGTCGCGCAGCAAGGCGCCGTCAATCCGTCCCGCGGCCAGCCAATCGAGACCAAACGCGGAGCGGCCGGCAAGACCGGCAACCAGACAGACGCACAGAAAGTAAGCGACTACGCCCGGCAGCGCGTCGTGATACTGGATGACCGGCGTCGCGGCGGGTTCCTGCCGGGCGTTCTCGCTGTCGTACAGCCTGAGTTCGTCGCCGGCCCGAATCGAGTACTCCTGAGGTACCAGCAAGGCGGACGAACCTGCGTCGTGCACCGTTTCATGCGGTATGCCGGCAGCCGCGAGTACCAGCGCGCGATCCGCACAGGCGCGGCGGTTGCTGCTCTCGAAAACGACACGGTATTCGTCTGCCATCAAACCGATGTGCGGTGTGTCTCCGGGTTTCCAAGCGCCCGGCTGTCCGGCGTCCCGAGCAAGCGCAGTACCGCCGTGAGCGTATCGCTGCAGTCCGCGTCCAGTTTTAGCGCCGCGAGTTCGTCCGCGCGCGTGCGGCCGCGATTGAGAATTGCGACCGGTTTGTCGAGCGCCGCGGCGCGGCGCGGAAAGCGCAGGCCGGAATACACCATGAGGGAGGAGCCAATGACGAGCAGGGCCTCTGCCTCCACAATCGCGGCGTATGCCCGTTCGACCCGGTCGGGCGGCACGTTTTCACCGAAAAACACGACATCCGGTTTGACGATACCTCCGCATGCCGGACAGTCCGGTACCGAAAACCGGCTGCTGTCTTCATCTTCGAGCACGGCATCGCCGTCCGGCTTGAACGACAGCACGGTACGCCGCCAATGCGGGTTCGACCGCTCGAGCAATGCCTGCCAGACCGGTCGCCGTTGCCGCCAGCCGCAGTCCATGCAGATCACTCGATCGAGACGGCCGTGCAGGTCGACGACGCCATCGCTGCCTGCACGGCTATGCAAGCCGTCGACGTTTTGTGTAATCAGCAGGTTGAGGTGCCCGCGCTTTTCGAGTTCCACGAGCGCACGATGAGCCGCGTTTGGCTCTGCGCCGGACATGCGCTGCCAGCCGACAAAACTGCGGGCCCAGTAGCGCTTACGGCCCGCCGGAGAATCCCTGAATTCAGCGAACTGCATGGGCCGTGCGTGTTTCCAGTTGCCGTCGCGATCACGGTAGTCGGGAATGCCCGATCCAGTGCTGATCCCCGCTCCCGTGACGACGCTAATACGGGAGTGACGTCGAAAAAAGTCTGCAAGTTCGCGGGCGGCTTCGCTCATGCCGGGATTGCAGCACCCGGGAGACAGCGCCGTCAAGCTGCGCCGTTTGCCGGGCCTGGCCGCGAAAACCGGATAAGGCGAATTCCGGCGACGCTCGAAGGCGCGGGGCCCGCCGGTTTCAGCTTGCGTTCAGCGCATGCCCCGCACACTTGCCATTAATGCAAATCAGGAATGCAAAGCAGGCACGACATCATGACCGTATTCAAACGACTCTATTTTGCCACGGCGCTGATCGCAGCCGTGTTCCTGGCGATTTCGCTGTTCTGAACGCGTGCGGCCCGACAAGCGCCGACTGCAAGCCCTGACAGCGCCCGCCGCCGCGCTTCGCAAGTACCGAATCTGGGTTAAGCTCCGGAGCCTTACGGTTCGAGATAGCAGGAGGGGGTATGCGTATTCCGGTCGCAGCGGCCATGGCCGTCACGGCGGGCGTTGCCGCGATTGCCGTCACTATGGGCGCCGCCGCGCATGCGGAGGTGCTGAGTTCCGCGCCTGGCGGATTTGTGGTTTCTCACGAGGTCGTCGTTGAGGCAGGGCGGGCCGCCGTCTATACAGCGGCCGTTGCCGATGTCGGCCGCTGGTGGAGCAGCGACCATACGGTATCCGGGGACGCCGCTCGGCTCAGCATCGATCCGCGGCCGATGGGCTGTTTTTGCGAGATGCTCGAAGACGGCAACGGCGTTGTGCATCTTACGGTTAGCTTCGTTAACGAGGACGTGATCGTTCGTTTGACCGGGGGGCTGGGTCCGCTGGGGCTCATGGGCGTGGCCGGGAATATGACCTGGGAGTTCTTCGACGCTGACGGCGGTGGGACACGGGTGAAATGGACTTATGCGGTGGGCGGCTATCGCGACGGCGGTCTCGATGCCGTGGCGGGCCCCGTCGACCGCGTGATCAGCGGGGCGCTGGAGCGCCTGAAGGCGCACATCGAAACCGGCGACCCGGCCGGCATCGCCGCGCCGGCGACGCCGTAGTGAGCGACGGCGACACTCGTGCGTCAGCAACCGTCGTGCTGCTGCGCGAGGGTAAACGCAAGCCCGAGTTGCTGCTGGTTCAGCGGCATGCCGCCACGGCTTTCGGCGGTACCTGGGCGTTTCCGGGCGGGGTGCTCGATCCGGACGATGCACAGGTGGCAAGCGCTTGCGCAGGCGTGTCGGCCGCGGCAGCAGACGCCCTGCTGAATACGGATTCCGCGCTCGACTACTTCAGCGCGGCGGTGCGCGAGCTGTTCGAGGAAACGGGCGTGCTGCTGGCACGGTCCGACGCCGAGCCCCCGCGAACGGACCGTGTAGCGCTGAATACGGGCGCTCTCCGCTGGCGGGATTTCGTGACGGCACGTTCGCTCCGTCTGGACTGTGCGGCTTTGCACTACTTCAGCTACTGGGTAACCCCTAAAGATGTCGGCAAACGCTTTCGCACGCGATTCTTCGTTGCGGAGCTGCCGGCAGGACAGTGCGCGGCGCACTGCGGCCGCGAGTTGACCGATTCGCAGTGGCTGACGGCGGAAGAGGCGTTGCGCCGTCATTGCGAAGACGAGCTGGCGATGATATTCCCGACGCTTAAGACGCTCGAGTGGCTGCAGCCGTTCGACAGCGTGGCGGCCGCGATTCTCGAGGCAAGACAGTTGGCGGCGGAAGGGGTTGTGGAGATGCTGCCGAAAGCGATTACCGTCGACGGCGAGCGGCGCATCCTGTTGCCTGGCGAACCGGGTTACGCGGAGATACCCGCATGACGGGCTTCGGGCACGCTCCGCCGCACGTGGCCCGTCTGGCCGACGGAGTGAGCCGCGTGCTGGCGCCGAATCCGTCGATGATGACCGGACCCGGAACCAACACGTATCTGTTCGGCAGGCATGCGGTTGCCGTGGTCGATCCGGGCCCGGCGATACCTGAGCATCTCGATGCCGTAGAGCAAGCGGCGGCCGGCCCCATACGCTTCATACTGGTTACCCACACTCACCCGGACCACTCGCCGGCAGCGGCCCTGCTGGCAGAGCGAACGGGTGCGCAATTGCTGGGCCGGCCGGCACCCGACGGGCCGCATCAGGATGCGACGTTTGTGCCGGCGCGGATTCTGGCGGACGGTGAGGTATTGCAGACCGACGAGTTTCAACTCGAAGCCATACATACCCCTGGACATGCATCGAATCACCTTTGCTACCGGCACGTGGAGACCAACTGGCTCGTGACGGGCGATCACGTTATCGAAGGCTCGACCGTGGTGATCGATCCTCCCGACGGCAATATGGCCGACTACATTGCGTCCCTCGAGAAGCTCAAGCGTTTGAACTGTGCGGCGCTGCTGCCGGGTCACGGCGAGCGCATCGACGATCCCCGGCGCGCGATCGACTGGATTGTCGAACACCGGCTTGCCCGCGAAGCCACAGTACTCGCGGCGCTTACGGCAAATCCGGATTCGACCGGCCGTGAGCTGGTGGCGAAGGTCTATACCGACGTGCCCGCGGAGCTCCATCCGCTTGCGGAACGCTCGCTGCTGGCCCATCTCGAGAAACTCGGGGAAGAGGCGCGAGCGTCGTGCGCGGCCGGCCGCTGGAGCGCGCTGTAGCCGCCGGCAGGGCCGCCAGAAAAACCCTCGAGCGGATTGAACCCGAAAGATACGCCCCTGGACGCCAGGGTAAGGCGCTGCGCTTTGCCTTGCCCAAGGCTTTGCCTGGCATTAGCTGAATTTGCCGCGGAGGTACTCTTTGGTCAGTGCCTCCCGCGGGTTTTCGAACAGCGCGGGCGTATCCGCGAACTCGACCAGGTAGCCCGTGCGCCGGCCGCCCTCTATATCCACGCCCATGAAAGCCGTGCGGTCGGCTACCCGCCGGGCCTGCTGCATATTGTGCGTCACGAGCGCAATCGTGTAGCGTTCTTTCAGCGTCAGCATCAACTCTTCTATATGCCGCGTGGCAATGGGATCGAGCGCGGAACAGGGTTCGTCCATCAACAGCACGGTCGGCGACGTCGCGATGGCGCGTGCAATACACAGGCGCTGCTGCTGGCCGCCGGATAGCGAGAGGCCGCTGCGTTTTTGTTTGTCCTTCACCTCGTCCCACAGCGCCGCCTGCCGCAAAGCCGTTTCGACGCGTTCGGCGAGGTTTCCCTTGTAGCCATTGATGCGCAGTCCAAAGGCGACGTTGTCGAAGATGCTCATGGCGAACGGATTGGGCTGCTGGAATACCATGCCGACGAACCGCCGCACTGCGACCGGATCGATATGCCGCGCATAGATATCCTCGCCGTCGAACAGCACTTCGCCTTCGAGGCGAAAATGGCTGATCAGGTCGTTGGTGCGGTTGAAGCAGCGCAATACCGAACTCTTGCCGCAGCCGGACGGCCCGATGAACCCGGTTATTTCGCCTTTCGCGACCGGGACGTGGCTGTCGCGAACGGCGAGAAAATCGCCGTAGTAGAGCCGGTCGAGCTTGCAGTCGATTACGACCGGCCGGGCTGTCGGCGCGGGTGTTGCGGCGTCCGCCGCCGTCTCGTTGTGCCCGGCGACCATCTAGCGTTCTCCGCGATGCCGCGTGCCGATCAGCCTGCCCAGCGCGTTTGCGAGCATGACGAGTACGACCAGTACGAGCGACGCGGCCCAGGCCAGCTCGATCTGATTTTCGAACGGCATGCCCGAGTAGTTGTAGATCAGAACCGCGAGCGACGCAGTGGGCTCCATGAGTTCGACCTCGCCGAGTTGATTTATCCAGTAGTCGCTGAACAAGGCGGTAAACAGCAGCGGCGCGGTTTCGCCGGAAGCGCGTGCGACCGCCAGCATGATGCCGGTCATTGCGGCGGGCAATGCGGCGGGCAGTACGACCCGCAGCGTCGCCTGCGTCGGCGTGCTGCCCAGGCCGCAGGCCGCTTCCCGAATGCTGTCGGGAACGGCGGCGAGCGCCTCTTCGGCGGTCAGGACCACGGTGGGCAGCATTAGCAGCGACAGCGCAACGCCACCCGCGGGTGCCGAATAGCCGCCGGTCATGAGCACGACTGCGGCGTAGGCAAACACGCCGGCAAGTATCGACGGCATGCCGGTCAGCGTCTTGATGCAGAATCTCGCGACGCCGGCAATCCGCGTTCCACGACCGAACTCGCGAAGGTACAGCGCGGTCAGGATGCCTGCCGGCACCGACAGAAGTGCCGCGATAGCCACCATGATGCCGGTGCCCACAATCGCGTTGCCGAAGCCGCCGCCGGGTTCGAACGCCACCGGCGGCAGCTCGGTAAATACCGCGAGACTGAGCCGGGAGCCGCCCTTCACCAGGAGCATGTAGAGCACCGACAGCAGCGGGACGCAGGCGAGCAGTGCGATCAGCCAGGCGAAGCCCGTCCACAGGCCGCTCGCGAGCGTGTGCCGGCGGCGCCACGAGCGTTTCAGCCGATGTCCCACTAGGAGCGCTCCAGGCGTCGCGAGGCCCGGCCGATGAACCACGCGCCGAGCATGTTTACGGCGAGCGTAATACCGAGCAGGATGAGCGCCGAATACATGAGGGCCCCGGTCTCGACCTTACCGGCTTCCGGGAAATTGAGCGCGAGCGAGGCGGCGAGCGTGTTGGCTGGCGAGAACAGCGACAACGAGATCTGGTTCGAGTTGCCGACCAGCATGGCCAGCGCCATGGTCTCGCCCAAGGCGCGGCCGAGTCCCAGCACCAGAGCGCCGAAGATTCCGGACGAGGCAGCCGGCAGAATGACCTTCCAGATAGCCTGCCAGCGCGTGCTGCCGAGCCCGTACGCCGCCTCTTTCATCCGCCGCGGAACGGCGCGAATCGCGTCCTGCGAGATCGCGGCTACGGTAGGCAGCACCATAATCGCGAGCACGAGCGCCGCCGGAAAAAGTCCGGGTCCGCTCAAGGACGTCGCAAACAACGGCAGCCAGCCGAACTCTGCGTGCAGCCAGTCGGCGACCGGTCGCAGTAAGGGAATGACGACATGAATACCCCACAGCCCGTAGACGACGCTCGGCACGGCAGCCAGCAGCTCGACGATGTAGCGGAACAGCGATTCGACGGGTCGCGGCAGGAAACCCTCGGAGAGGAAGACGGCAATGATGATCCCGACCGAGCCCGCCATGAGCAGCGCCAGCATGGAGCTGTACACGGTTCCCCATATCTGGGGGAGCACACCGAACCGGCCCGTATTCGCGTCCCATTCGCGGCCGCTCAGAAAACCGGGCCCGAACTCCCGCACGGCGGGAAACGCGCTGGAGCCGAGTTGCCACACGATATAGGCGCATAGCAGCACCACGAGCCACGTCACTAGCCGTGTGCCGCCGCGAAAACACCGGTCCTGCCACCGCTGTCCCGTAGTGGGCAGACGGGCAACGTCGGCCCGTGCCTCGAGATGCCGGAGGGCCGGCTTCGGCACTAGCGCAGCTCGTCCAGCGCCGCCAGCGAACGTTCGGCAACGCTGTCCGGCAGCGTGAGGTAACCCAGCTCCGTCGCGAGCGCTTGTCCGTCCAGCAGACAAAAGCGGACAAGCTCCCTGAGCGCCGCGGCGGTTCGTGCGCTGTCGTAGCGCCGGCGCAGCAGCAGCCAGGTATAGGTAACAATCGGATAAGCGCCGTCGCCCGCAGGATCCGGTATCCAGATGCGCAGATCGGCCGGTAACTCGGCGCCGAGGAGCGCTGCACGGCCGCTTTGCGCGCCCGGGAGTACGTAGTTTCCTGCCTGGTTTTCGAGCATGGCCATGGGCACGTTGCCGAAGCGCGCGTAGCCGTACTCGATGTAGCCTACGGCCCCGGGCGTCTGCAGTATGGTTGCCGTTACCCCGTCGTTCTTCGGTGCCGCAATGAGCTTGTCGCTGTCGGGCCAGACCACGGTTTTGCCGGTGCCGGGTCCGGAGCGCCATTCCGCCGACGCCGCCGTTAAGTGGTTGGTAAACGCATAGGTTGTGCCGCTGCTGTCGGCGCGGCGCACGACCGTTATCGGCAGGTCGGGCAGGCGGATTCCAGGGTTACTGACCGCAATTGCCGGATCGTTCCAGTGCGTGATGCGGCCGAGAAAAATCTGCGGATACGCGCGGCGCGACAGTTGCAGGGGCTGCTCGACACCCGGCAGGTTATAGGCGACGACAATCTTGCCTGCGGTGATCGGGATCATGATGACGCCGCCGTCCACCTCCGCGATTTCGCTGTCGCTCATTGCGGCGTCGCTGCCGGCGAAATCGACGGTGCGATGAATCAGATCGCGGATTCCCGCGCCGCTGCCTTTGGCCTGATAGTTGACCAGTACGTCGGGGTTCTCGCGGCCGTAGGTTTTGAACCAGGTTGCGTAGACGGGGTAGGGGAAACTTGCGCCCGAGCCGGTAAGCCGAACTCTGTCCGTATCCTCGCCGCAGGACGCCAGCAGCAGGGCGGTCGAGGCGATGATGGCGATGCCGATACGAAGCGGATACATTTCAGGCGTCGTCTCTCTCTGGCAAATCGAGCTTGAATACGAGCCGGGTCATCGTCACGACTCGCGCGGGCCTGCCGTCGCGTATTTGCGGCTGATACTTCCAGCGCAGAACGGCCCGCCGCGCCGCGTGCTCGAACAGCCCCTCCGGTTCCGCGCGCAATATCTCCGGGTCCTCGACGGAGCCCGTCTCGCTGACTACAAAACGCAGCAGCACGAAGCCTTCGACACGCTTCGAAAGCGCGCCGGGCGGGTAGTCGGGGGGCACGCGGACCAGCGGGGTCAGTTCGCGTGCGATCTGTATATTGCCCGCGACAGTCGGGCCCAGCTCGATATCCAGGGCAGGCGCATTGAGCGCCAGAGCGCCAAAGTCCGATGCGCCGGCGGCGCTCTCGAGGCGCTGCAGGTCTTTTCGCACGTCGGCTGCGGGTTTTTGCGGCGCTGTCGGATCTCTGCGCGAACGGACCGCGCGGGAAGTTTCGTTCAGGCGGACGAAATTCGCGATCTCGACGCTGTCGGCCTCGGTAAGGCGAACCCGTTTGCCGCCAACCATGATCTCGATTACCGAGAATATGAGCAGATTGATCAATACGGCGAAGCCCACGATCGCGAACAAGCGCGTCATTTCCACTCCCTTTTGCCAGACTGTCCCGGCAGGATTGCCGGTTTCGAGCGCAGTCTAGAGGAACGACTTCGGGCGGACTTCGTGGAAACTATCTACGCAACAAAAACTTCAAGAGACCGAAACACTGTCGATACATGGCGTTCAGAGCGGCCGGCCGAAAGCACCTCGACCGGCCCTCCGGCCAGGGTGTCCGGATCGGCAAGGCGGCTCTGCCGGACGGCCGTCCCGGCCAATCGGCGGATTGCCGTTTCGATGTGCCGCGGGCGCAGGTCTACTCGTGCCGGCAAGCCTCCCGTTTCGGTAAAACGGCAGCCTTTGCCACGGGATTCACGTCTTGAAACGCATAAGGGTTTCGCATAGCGTAGACACGTTCCAAGCCAAAGGTCGTGCCATGACGTTCGTTGTTACCGAAGCCTGCATCAAATGCAAACTCACGGATTGTGTCGAAGTTTGTCCCGTCGATTGTTTTCACGAGGGCCCGAACTTCCTTGTCATCGATCCGGACGAGTGTATTGACTGCACGCTGTGCGAGCCCGAGTGTCCGGTTGAGGCGATTTACTCGGAAGACGAACTGCCCGCCGGCCAGGAGCAGTTCCTGGCGATCAACGCCGAGCTCTCTCCCAAATGGCCCGTGATCACCGAAATGAAAGACCCGCCGGCCGACGCCGACGACTGGCGCGAAGTAAAGGACAAGCTCGAATACCTGGAGCGCTAGGTTTCTGAAGCGCCGGCGCGCCGCGGGTCGACGGGCCCGGAAACACGCGCTCAGGCGTCGCCGTCCGCCGCGTCTCGGGCGTTACCGATAAAGCGAATCAGCAGCTCCGCGAGCTCCGGCCCCTTTTCCTCCTGCAGGAAGTGACCGGCGTTGCGAATCTTCGCGTGCGGCTGCCCGGCCGCGCCGGGTACTTTGTCCTGCCATCGCCGTTCACCGCCGCGGGTGATCGGATCTCGATTGCTGAAACAGGTCAGGAAAGGTTTGTCCCACGCGCCGAATACCTCCCAGGCGGCCCGGTTCGCCGCGCTGGCCGGATTGTCCGGCTCGGCCGGCACCAGCTTGGGAAAAGCGCGCGCTCCGGCTTTGTAACGCGCAGACGGAAACGGCGCGTCGTAGGCCGCGATCACCGCAGGACTCAAATCCTTCACGGTCCCCTTGTCGATAATGCGGCCGATCGGAAACCACGGGCTGAAGCGCGCGAAGCTCCGCCACAGCAGGAACGCTCTGGGCATGGGCTCGTCCCCGGTCGGCAGACCGCCGTTGCCGAGCGCGATGCGCTCGAAGCGCTGCGGGTTTTCCGCGGCGACCCTTAGGCCGATAAGCGAGCCCCAGTCCTGGCAGAACAGGGTGATGCGGGTTAGCTCGAGCGACTCGACAAACGCGCGCATCCAGTCCACGTGCCGGCCGTAGCTGTAGTCGTTCACCCGCCGAGGCTTGTCCGACTTGCCGAAGCCGATGAGATCGGGTGCAATCACCCGCATTCCGGCAGCGGCGAGCGGCGGGAGCATATGCCGATAGAGATACGACCAGCTCGGCTCGCCGTGCAGCAGCAGTACGAGCGGCCCGTCCGCGGGTCCTTCGCACAGGTAATGCATGCGCAGGCCGTCGATCTCTGCGTAATGCGGTTCGAAGGGGTAGTCGGGCAGATCGTTGAAACGTGAATCCGGGGTACGCAGTGCGGTCATGATGCAGGTATCGTGTGCCAGCCTTAAGCCTGCATCATACGCCTATGAACACCCCAGCCGACACAGCAACGCCGAGCTTTCGGGCACGGCTGATTCGCGCCATCACGTCGAAGTACTTCGAGCATCTGGTCAGCCCGGAAGGGGCCGATGTCGGCAGGATGCGCGCCCGCCTCGATCGTTTTGCGAGGCTGGTCCCGGTTGCCGGCGGGGTTGACGTCGAGCGCGTGCGGTTCGCGGATCTTGCCGCCGAGTGGCTGCGGCCCGAGCGGCCGCTGGCCGGGCGGGTGCTGCTGTATCTGCACGGCGGCGCCTACGTCCTGGGGAGCTCTGACTCCCATCGGCACCTGGTGAGCCACATCGCGAGAGCAGCCGGTCTCAGCGCGCTGCTGCCGGAGTACCGCCTTGCGCCGGAGCATCCTTATCCCGCGGCCGTAGAGGACGCCGTGCGCGTCTACGCGAGCCTGCTGGACGAAGGTTTCCGCCCGGCGGACATCGTCATCGCGGGCGATTCCGCCGGCGGCGGCCTGACCATGGCGACGCTCCTGTCGCTCAGAGAGCAGGGTCTGCCGCAGCCGGCGCTCGGCTGCCTGCTGTCGCCGTGGCTCGATCTCGCGGCCGAAGGCGAGACCATGCGTTCCAGGAAAGACGAGGATCCCTGGTTCAGTCCGGAAGACTTTCCTCACGTCACCCGCTACTACTGCGACGACGCGGACCGAAAGCTGCCGCTCGTTTCGCCGGTCTACGCCGACCCGGCGGGACTCTGTCCCGTGTACATACAGGTTGGGGACCACGAGATCCTGCTGAGCGACTCCGAGCGCCTGGCGGAAAATATCAGGTCGAGCGGCGGCTCGGCGGAGCTCGAAGTGTGGCCGGATATGTGGCACGTGTTTCAGGCGTTCGTGCTGGTCATGCCGGAGAGCAGGGCGGCGGTCGAGCAGCTGGCGTCACGCATGCGCGCGGCCTTCGAAGCGCGAGTGGATTGAGCGCCGGGCGTCAGGAGCCCCTAATAATTAGACTGCTGATTGGCGTCGTCGAACATCCTGGTAAGAAAAGCGCGGATCGCGGGTACCGCCTCCGCTTTGGGCATCAGCTGCTGTTTCTCGAGCACTTTGGCCATGTCGTCGATCGAGCGTTTGCCGTCGATGAGCGACATGATGAACGAATAGATCTGCGTGGTCATGGCCTGCGTGCGGAAGTTCTGCAACAGCGGCACCGCTTCCTTGCCGGTTACGAGCCAGTCCGGCAGCGCTTTGTGGCGGGCCGGCGTCTTGACCTCGCGTTCCTTGTACGCGCAGAACGAGAACACCCGCTCCTGGCGGGCGTGACGACTGGCGGGCGACGACATGTAAGGTATCGTCGCCTCGGCAACATACGGGTCCGAGAAGCCGCATTCCGCTACGATCGCCTTGGTTTCATCGGCGCTGTATTGCAGCGCCCGCCTGGTGTGATGGAAGGCCAGCGAGCCGAAGTTGAGCCAGCGGCCTTCCGGCTTCAGCAGGCGGTTGAGGCGCGCCGCGAACACTCCGAGTTCCTCGGTCACGATATCGATGAGCCACGGCGTCACGATCGTGTCGAAGGAAGCGGCGGCAAACGGCAGCCGCAGGGCGTCGCCCAAAACCAGCTCGAAACCGTCCCGAACGGGTTCGGGTGCTTCGAGCTGTCGCAGCACGGCATCGTCGTCCAGCGACCGCGGTGCGATCGGGAACTCGTACATGGGCAGGTTCTGACCGCCGGTAACGGCCTTTGCCACCAGCATTAGCATGGGGTTGAAGTCGATGGCGACGGTGCGCCGGCAGTCGAGCTGCATGTGGATGTCGTAGGCGAGCCGGCCCGCGCCCGCGCCGACGACCAGTACGTCGCCCAGCTCGGCGTTGTCGTGCAGCACGTTCCGGAGCTGTTTGAGCGATGCGGCGTTTTCCTCGTCGCCCCAGGCCCAGTCGCGATGAATGTTCGGATAATAAGTGTTCAGCCCCTGATCGCTCGGCAGGCGCGTCCTGAGCGCGAGATAACTCTCGTAGCTGGCCGCCTGCGCATCGATATCGAGCGGCTGCAATAGCTTTGCGAGCTTTCGTCGATGCGCGTCCAGCGATTTTCGATAGCGCTCCAGCCGGCGTTTGGTCAGCGGGCGCAGCGCCTTGTCTTTCTCCTCGACTTCGAGCCGGGCGCTTTCATGCGCCATCTTCCGGGCGGCAAAATTCAGCCGGTTGCGCCATTCGCCCAAGGTTGCGTCGGGCTCGGCGAACAGGAAGGGGATGCCGTCGAGCGCCGGGAAGTCGAGCTTGCAGGCGTCGCAGCGCCAGCGTGACGCGTCGGTGGACAAGGGCGTCTTGTCGCAGCGAGGGCAGGCCAGCAGGTCGGCCAGTGATTCGGACATTCGGGTTCCAGCAGATCCAGTCGTACGTATTATGTCGCCGCGCTCACATCATATCCGGTAGTGTTTCACAGGGCTGATCTTAGCGTTCTATTTCGGGAAACAGGTCAGTGCGCGCCGTTTCCGTAATGCTGACTACGGATTCGTTGCGCAGGCGCCGCTCCGGCGATATCGCGTAATAGGTCTCGGTGATATCCAGCGTATGGCCGATCACGGAGACGCGATACATTCTGCAAATCTCGGTCTCTATGGCCGTAGGACCCGCGAACACGCCGGCGCCGGCTTCGCCGAACGCTTTAAGCAGGGCGCTGTCGTCAAACTCGCCGGCGATCTGCGGCGCCAGTCCCTTGCGTTCGAACCACTCGTCGAGCTGCCTGCGCAGCGCCGAGTTTTTGGTCGGCAGCAACATCGGCGCTTCGTTGAGAGAATCCGGGAAGCGGTTGCGCCAGCGGCGGGCACGGCCTTTCGGGGCAAAAAAGGACAGCCCGCTCTCACCCAGCTTGTGATCGTAGGCCTTGAGGTTGAGCCCTCGCGGCACCGGCTGATCGGACAGCACCAGGTCCAGCTTGTGCACGGCAAGGTCCGCCAGAAGCTGATTGAGCGTCGCTTCGTGGCAGCGGACCCGCACGGGCGGATCGCCCAGCATCGCGGGCGCAACGATGCGTTCCGCGATCAGCTTCGGCATCGAACTCACGGCGCCGATGGCAAGCGTAGCCGAGGCGTTCGGCAGATTGCTGCGCACCGTGCTGGCCAGCTCCGCGCCGATTGCAAAAATTTCATCCGCGTAGCCGTACACGACACGCCCGGTTTCCGTCATCGTGAGCCGGCGGCCGATCCGCTCGAACAGCGGCTGGCCGACCGACTGCTCCAACACCTTGATTTGCCCGCTAATAGTTTGCGGCGTCAGGTGAAGTATGTCCGCCGCCTTCGCCACGCTGCCTTCCCGGGCGACGGTCCAGAAGTACTGTAAATGGTTGTAGTTCAGGTGCCTCACGGACGCCCTCCAGCACGGTAAAACTTCGAAAAAAGTAGCACAAAATCAAGATAAGTTCGATTGTAACGAACTATTGTCAGGGCTAGTATGAGGTCTCAATCAGAGGGTTCAAGTATGCAGATGACGATTCACACGCAGGGTTTTCCCATGTCTTCGGCAGTGTACAGGCGTGCCCGGGAGCAGTTCGGGCGGGCGCTAAACTCGTTTCGGGACTCCATCGTCGACGTCGATGTCTTTCTGAAAGACGTCAACGGCCCGAAAGGCGGCGACGATAAGGCGGTGCTCGTGCGCGTTAACCTTACGACGCAGAAGAGCGTGGCGATCGAAACCGTCAACAGCAATCTGCACGCGGCGCTTATCCTGTCGGCGCGGCGCGCAAAACGGGCCGTCAAGCGCGGCATCGCAAAACATCGGCGCGTGGAGCGCCAGGAAGTGCGCGACTGGCGGCAGGCGGGAGCCAACGCCTGAGCGACCGGCGCTCGCCCGACTGTTCCTGGTGCGGCCAAACACGGTAAGCTTGCCGCCGTCGTAACGTCGTGTAGGTTGGAATGGACCCGGTAATCTGGTTTTTTCTGCTGGGGGTCCTGGCGGGACTGATGCGCTCCGACCTGCGCATGCCGAAGGCGGTTTATGAGCTGCTGAGCATGGTGCTGCTGCTCACGATCGGCTTGAAAGGCGGCGTAGAGCTTGCCCAGCAGCCGGTTGGCGGCCTCGTAGTTCAGGTTCTGGCCGTCGCCTCTATCGGACTTGTCATTCCGCTGGCGGTATTCTCCGCAATCCGCGCGCTGTCGTCCGCCCCGCGCGCGGACGCCGCTTCGCTGGCGGCGCACTATGGGTCAGTCAGCGTTGCCACCTACGCGGTTGGCGTGTCGTTCCTGGCTACCCGTAACGTGCCGGTCGATGCGCAGCTCCCGCTGTTTCTCGTCGTTCTGGAGGTTCCGGCGATCATGGTGGGTATCGTGCTCGCCAAAGGCGCCGCGGCGCGCTCGAACTGGGGCGGCGTCATGCACGAGGTATTCCTCGGCAAGTCGATTGTCCTGCTTATCGGCGGCCTGCTGATCGGCTGGCTGTCGGGTCCCGAAGGCATCGAACCGCTAGAGCCGCTGTTCTTCGATCTGTTCAAAGGCGTGCTCGCGCTGTTCCTGCTGGAGATGGGGCTCATAGCCGCCAACCAGGCCTCGGGCCTGAAGCGGCGCGCGACGCTCGTAATTCTGACCGCCATCCTGACCCCGGTTCCCGCGGCCATGCTCGGCATTGGCGTCGGCCATGTAATTGGCCTCAACGTGGGCGGGATGACTCTGCTGGGCGTGCTCGCGGGTAGCGCATCGTACATTGCCGCGCCCGCGGCGATGCGGATAGCGGTACCCGATGCCAATCCGTCGCTGTCGCTGTCGGCATCGCTTGGCATCACGTTTCCGTTTAACATCTTTATCGGCGTTCCGCTGTACTACGGAGCGGCGCAATGGCTTGCTGGCGCAGGAGCATAAAGCATGGAAATCACCGAAAGAAAATTGCTGACGATCGTGGCCGAATCGGTACTTGAACCCCGCCTGATCGAAGTTGTCGATAAAATGGGTGCAGTCGGCTACACGATTACCGACGCACGCGGCTCCGGGAGCCGCGGCGCGCGCAGCGCCGGCTGGACACACAACGGCAATATCCGCTTCGAAGTGATCTGCACCGGTGAGATCGCCGACAGGATTGCGGCGCACCTTCGCGAACACTATTACGCGAACTACGCCATGGTGTTGTTTATCACGGACGTGGGTGTGATGCGCCCCGACAAATTTTGACGATCAAGTCTTGGCGGACAAGCTTAGGTAGGGTTTTATGATTCGTGCACTCGTCGACAAGATCAGCCAGGCCGTGCAGGCCACGGACGGGCAGGAGAACGAAACGCGCGAGGATGTGCTGCGGCTCTGCACCGCCGTGCTCATGGTGGAGGTTGCGCGGGCGGATTACGATTTCGACGAATCCGAGTTCGATCTGCTGCTCGAGCTCATAAAGGTGCACTTCGGCCTGTCCGCCGAGGACGCGACGCAGCTCGCCAACGAGGCGGCCGAGGTGGCGGAGGATTCCGTTTCCCTGCACGAATTCACCCAGCGCCTGCATAAGCACTTGAGCGAGCGGGAGAAGGCGGAGGTCGTGTCGCTGCTGTGGCAGGTGGCCTACGCGGACGGCAGTCTCGACAAATTCGAGGATTCCATCGTTCTCAAGATCAGCGACCTGCTGTACGTCAGCCGCGGTAAAGTGATGCAGTTGAAGCACGATGCCGAGGTCGCCAAGTCGGCTTAGCGTTGCTCCGCAATCGCCGCAGCGGTGTTTGATACCGCCCGCCCAAACGAACGCAGCCGTGGTCGTGGACACGCGGAAGTCGAAAAAATCCTGTGTCGACAAGTCCTGGGGCCAGGCAAAAAAAAGGCCGGTCAAAAGACCGGCCTCGAGGAGTAGGCCGCAAACCGAGGGGGAGTGGTTCGCGGCTGTCTGAGCGATAAGCGTTACACGGGGTTGCCTATCGTGCCGTTACAAATCGGCGTAAACGCCGTCAGTGAGTCGAGCATCTGAGCGTTGCCGAGCCCGTTGTTCGGGAACAGGGTGCTGAACAGACCCACCTCGTTGTGCAGAGCCATGTAGTTGAGTATCGCCGTGTTCACGAGCAGCGGCACGTTGTTGGCGGCGGGGGTCGCCGCGCGCTGCACGGACCCGTCGGCACTCATGTAACCGATCTGCTGATGAATGGCCTGCTCTTCGGGCGTGGCGCCTATGATGGTAGGTCGCCGCGACGGGTTGTAGACCAGGAAGAACGAGCCGGCCGTGGACGAGTTGTCCGACGACCATTCGCCTTTACCGCGGCCTTCCGCCGAGTTGTCGATCGTGCCGTTGGAAGACAGCGAGCCGTCGGAGAACACGTACAGCATCAGCGGTACGCCGCGCACGGCCGCATACTCGAGGCACGCGCCCATGCACTGTCCGGCGCGGAAGTCTTTGACTTCGCCTTCGGCGCGGGCGCCGCCGTGGTAGTCGTAGCCGCCCATCTCGATCGTCGCCGCGCCGGCGTAACCGTTCATGATGAGCTTCATGATCGCCGCCGTCTTCTGGAATTCGCGGCCGTCGCGTCCGCCGCTGTTGAATTCCGCGGTCGTGAAGATGCCGCCGGCATCCGCGACGATCTCCGGATCTTCAGCCGGGTCGATCGGCACGCCGCCGAAGCGGTCCGCAATGTCTGCGGCCTTCAGATAGCCGCAATTGACGGCCTGTTTGATCGCGGCGTCGTTGGCAATGTTGGTGTTGACGCTGCCGACCTTGGCTTCGCTGAGGCGGTAAATCGATTCCATGACCGCCGTGGCATCGTTCTTCGACAGGATGCCGACGAGTTCGCCCGTGTCCACGAGGTTGGTCACGTCGGACGGACGGTCGACCTTGGTCGGGCGCAGTTCGGGATCGTAGAGCATCATCGGCAGCATCGAGTTGCCGCCGGAATCCGTATTCTCGGAGCCAGCGAGCGTCAGGATCGAACCGGCCGCGCCGGCCCGGGCAATGCCGTACATTGGATTGTGCGGATTGTTACCCGTGTCGTTGTCGGAACGTGCCGGGATGATCGCGCCGTTGATGTTGGCGGCGGTCGTCGCCGACACCTTGCTCATGATGCCGCGGCGGAATGCGCTGTCCAGGTGGAAGCCCAGCCCCAGGTCGAAGTTGGCGTACGGTTCGCCGAGAACGGGGTCGTTCAGGCTCGGCACCATGTCGCCGGGCAGTCCCATTTTCTCGTAACCGCCCGTACTCAGAAAGTCGAGCTGGCCGCCTTCGCCGCCAACCAGCACGTTCGAGTTCGCGATATTCGCGCCGCCCGCCAGATCGAAGGCAATGAACGGTATCTTGCCGGCGCCGTTGGTCGCGATCTCGCAGGGGTTTTGCAGCTGTCCCGCAAGGTCCGGCGAGAGGGCCGCCAGCGCGTCGCGCGGCGCCCCCATCAGTCCGGCAAGGCTGACCGCGCTGGTGTACGCCGCGCCGCTCATGAAACCCTGAGCGACAAACTGGCGGCGCGTGACAGGACGCGGATGATCTCCATGCAGCTGGGGAGCATCGAAGTCCCGAGCGTTTCGTCTCTTAGCCATAGTCTGTATTTCCTTATTCGTCCTGTCGATTACTGTACGAGGGTCGCGGCGCTGCCGAGCGTGGCGGCGCAGACACCCTTGGAGATAGCTTCGGTGCTCGAACCACCCGCGATCAGGCGATCGATCAGGTTGTCCGGGCGGTTACCGTCACCGTTGGCCGATGCAAGTTCGCTGTAGACCGTCATGAACGACGGCTGGCTTGCGAGCTGCGGACCGCTGCGGCTGTTGCCGACGATGCCGGCGATCAGCGGATCGACGAACAGGTCGCGGTTGGCGCCGCCGAAGGCCGTCCCTGGCGCGGCGCCGAAGTTGAAGCCCGGGAAGTAGCTGGCGCGTGCCGTCGTATCGTTGATCAGCGCGTTGCAGTACTCGATGGCGAGCTGCGCGACGGCGACCTGATGTGACGACAGGAAGGTGTTGACGTCCTCTACCGCGGGCAGCGACTGGCGCAGCTCCTGGTAGGTCATGTCGACTGCCATGCTGTTGGGATCGACCCCCGTAACCGCCGCAAAGCTCGCGTTGATCTCATCGAAGGTGCGGAAGCCAATGTGCGACGAGGGATCGAGATCGGTCGGTGAAATCACCAGTACCGGGTCCTCTGTACGCGCATAGCTTTGGCCGGCGAGCTGATCGAAAGTCAGGAAGAACTCGTCCTCCTGCGGACCTTTCTCGAGCGGCAGCACCGCGCCCAGCACCGAGAGCTGCTGGCCGAGGTCGCCGAACAGCGTGGCATCGAGCGTCGTGTTGAGCGTGGCGTAGGTCTGACCGACGGGTGCTTCCGCGCCGTTCAGTCCGATGCGCATGCCGTCGAGCGGAATGCCGGTCGGCGACGAGCCGTCGAGCGTCACGAAGTGCGGACGGTCGAACAGATACGCGTAAGAGTCGAACTGCTGCACCTCGAAGAGGATGTAGGACGACTGCGGCGCGGCCTGCAGGATCTCTGAAATGTCGAACAGCAGGAAGAATTTCTCGCCCACGCCGACGTCGAAGTTCTGCGTGATCTGTTCCTGGGTCAGCGCGGAGTTGTGAACGGCGACCAGGCGAATCGTGCCTTCCCAGGGCGCATCGCCCGAAGCTTCGTTGCCGAGGACAAACGCGAAGGTGTCCTGCCAGTCGGCGATCGTGCCGCCGGCCGTCTGGTCGACGTTGCTGACCAGCTCGCCGTTGACGTAGATCCGGCGACCTTCGAGCGGATCGTAGGTGGCGACGACGTGCTGCAAGGTGGCCTGCAGTACTTCGTCGGCCGAAGGCGTCGACAGTGCCGGATCGCCGTTCAGGCCGGTTTCAGTGTGCCGCAGACGGAAGTCGTAATCGTACAGGGTTTGCTGCAGCGTGAAGTTGCGTGCTTCCGGGCCCGCCGAGTAGCTTACGATACGAGCCATTTCCTGCGTAACGTTGGCGGGGATCACCCAGGCCTCGATCGAGAACAGGCCGTTCGACTGTTGGATGAAGTCGAAGAGCTTCTTGCTGCCGGTCGTCGAACCCTGGGCCTTGCCGCCATTGAGCGTAATGCCCCAGCCGCCGAACCATTCGACTTCCGGAGACAGGTTCAGGTCCAGCGCCGGTGCAACACCCGAGGTATCCGCGGCGACGCGGATGTCCGGGTCTTCGCTGCCGGATTTGAATTCCCACAGGGCAATCTGATCGTTTTCGTAGCGGTTGCCGCCCGATGCGACCGTGCCGTCGATGAGCCTGAGCGCCTTACTGACGACGAGGCTGGGATCGACCGTTGTGGGTACGATGCCGCTCGCGAACTGCTCGATCGCGGCCTGCATTGTGTTTGCGGAGTTCTCGCAGCTACCGCCCCAGCAGTTGTGGAATTCGTTGCGCAGGCGGATGACCAGGCGCGAAGCGGCCGGGTCGTCGAGATCGATACGTGGCTGGGCGGCCTCGTAGGCACTGGCCACGTCCGGGTCGGCCATGTACGGCTGGCGCGGATCTTCCGATTCGGAGCTGTGACACTCGGAGCAGTAGGGCACGAGGATCGGCTGATGGATCAGCGTTGCGAACGCCGAAGAATCGTCCGGGAAGTTCTTGCTCGCGCCCGGGTCTTTGGGCTCCGGCGCCGTCAGCGTAATCGTGCGGCCGCCGCCGGCAATGTCGCCGGCCCAGTTCTGTATCCAGCGCGTCATGAGCGACGTGCAAACGGACAGGTCGGGCGACCAGCAGTTGTGGCCTCCGCCGACCTTGGCAACGACGCGAGATTGCGCCGGCTGGGTCAGGTCAACGACCGTAAGCGCTTCGTCATACGCCAGGTTGACGTCGTCGAAGCGGACGAACAGCGGCGGCTGTGCCGTCGTTTCGTTATGGCAGTCGCCACAGCTTCCCTGCTCGCGTACGTCGGTCCAGAACGTGTTCTGGAATTTCTGCACGTCGCCGTCGCGGGCGCCCGGTCCGGAATAAATCGGTCCGCCGCCACCGCCGCCGGTCGGGGGCGCCGGGTTGTCGACCGTACCCGCTCCGCCGCCACAGGCTGCAAGAACGAAGCTTGCAAACGCGGCCAGCGAGGCGCCTCTCAGACGCAGACTTCCCTGCAAGGCATTTTCCATTGCGTTTCTCATTATCCTGCTCCCTAGTCGCCCATGCAGTGAACGGCCGTATCAGCAAAAACCTGCTTCATGCTGTAGCCCGTCGTGCGGAAGGTGTTGATGATCTGGTCGACAGCCGTGCGGTCGGTCTGGTCCTCGGGGTCGCGCAGACAAACGGCTTTGAAGACCTTCCTGACCTGGCAGGAAGCGAATGCGTGCGAATTGCCGAGCTCTTCACCAAGCGTCTTGGCGCCCTGGCCCTGCCCCGGAAGACCCGGGTCGAAGCCGAGATACGAGTTCTGGCCAATCCGCCAGTAGTTCTCCCAGCTATCGTCCGGCGTGCGGAAACCCTGCGGGAAGTTCAGATCGTTGTTGAAGTACTTCGGCTGCACGACACCCTGGGTGTACTGGATCGAGCCTGCGCCTTCGTCGTAGTTGTAATAGGCAAACGCCTGCGCCATCGGGTCCATGCCCGTGTGGCAGCCCACGCAGTTGTTCAGGAACAGGCGGCTGTCACCGCCCGGACTGCGGGAGACGTCCTGGCGGATGCGATCCGGCGGCAGCTTGGGATCGTGCATTTGTTCGAGGTCGTTGCACATGTGATTCAGCAGCGTGAAGCGGAACATCGCGCGGTTGGTGCCCGCGACAAAAAAGGCTTCGGCCGCAGCGCGCGAAGTCATCACGCCGGCCGTGGCCGTGGAGGGCAGGCCGTTGACGGAGGACTGCGTCGTGCTCACAAGGTCGGTGTACAGATTGACGTTGTCGGCTTCGAGCTGTTCGTAGTGATTGTTGTTGTTGGCCGCCGGTGCCGCTGCAACAACCCCTGGGCTGCCGACGTACTGAAGATCGGCTGAGAGCAGCGTGTTGAACGGCACGTCGTCGCGGACCATACCAATGACCGTGGCAATGTAGTCGTTAAGCGGTACGAACACCGACTGATCGCGGTTGGTCCACGGTGCCGCGAAGTTCTTTAACGTCACATTGTAGAAGTTGACGTTTTCCATCGCCTTATTGGCCGCAGCGGCCGGATCGCCATCGATAGCAATGAAATCCTCCATCTGCTGCAGAATCGTCTCGGAGGGCGGCACGCCCGCGAGCCTGTCGTGGATCCGTTTGGCCTGCTCGCGCGGTCCCGCGACGGCGGGAGCCGCTATTGCAACAGCCAGTACCGTGGCGATCAGCGATCGCGTAACGGTCGTTTTGGCTGCCGCTATGCCGGCCGCATTTGTTTTCATCCATGTCATGTTTTTCATAACGATCCTGCTCACGAACTGGTTCGTCCCCAACGATTCGCCGGCCGCTCAAGCGGCTGGCCCGTTTGACGCAAGTTGTAAGGAGTGATTCAGAAATCCCGCGAGTCCACTCGGTTGCTGGTCTCGTTTCCATCCGGGCTACTGCACATTCCCGACAACTAAATCGTCGTCTGCCGAATTGCGTTTGTCGTCGACACTTGTCATCGACATTGCCGTTCGGCGTGACCGCATGCTTAATCTCTTGAAGCAGCGCTCAAAGACTGTGGACATCCTTGTGTCTCTTGGTTGCCGGTTTCTTCGCCAACGGCCTCCTGGCCTTAAGAAGATTCCAGCTGCATGCATCCTGCCAATTCGAGTTCCGGATTGCCGTGAATGCATTCACAGTCCTTGTTCGACGAGCGTTATGCGGTCCTTGCGCGGCCAGACAGAACGCTGCGGTCCCTCTGGATAAAGCAAGTGCTGTGCCAGTCTCCCGAGCGCGGCCTGAATAAGCCAAAATTTCATTTAATATCAACAACTTGATGCTGGATGTCCGATGTGGCAAAAAGTCGCCATATGTCAAGTTGCTGTCGGCGCTTTCGTACATCGCCAGCGAGCACCGGTCGTAAGCTACTGATTATTAAAGGAGCTGCAACTGTCTCCGAAGGGAGACAGAGTGACCATCCGGATTGGCACCTGTAGTAACAGCGGATTCCCCGCCGAACTTAAACCAGCTTATGAAGCGGCGTTCGGGGGAACGCAGAAAAGTGCGCGTCGCCTGCGCGAAATACACACAGCTCGAAACGTCCGCTCACGGAAAACGCGGTGCGTTCTTTCACTGTAGTGACGCGACCGCCGGGTATCGCGGCCGCACGAGCTAAGGCCCCTGCAGCACGAAGCAAAGCACAAATCGTCACTTTCTGACCCGGTCTGTCGCGGATTTTCGACATTACATCGCCCATTAACAGTCTTTTATACTCGCGCGCAACCGGAGCACGAATACGGCCGTGCAGCCAGATTTCGATTCCGGTAAACGCGAACGCGGTGGCGCTTGTGTGACGCCGTACCGATCTGCGGTTTGTGATCGCGTTAACGGTACGGCGCTCCTCTCGCGTCCACTATTGCACTTAACAAAAGGTAGGACTGTGCGCACCCGACACCCGAACCCCGAGAGAACGGAGACTCCCGAGGTAAGACATGGTCGCGCTGCGTCTTCGACATGAACAGACCGCCGTTTGATCCGAGGTATCAGTTATGAACAGAGCATCGCGACAGAGACAGGAAGGATCCTTCGTCCGCGCCCGGCGTTTCGCCGGTGTGCTCTCCGTGTCCGTCCTGCTGGCGGCCTGTGACGGCGCCAATCAGGGCGTGCAGATCGGTGACGGCCAGACACCCGATCCCGTGGTCATCGATTTTCCGATCGCGTACGTTCGCGCACCGTTGCCGCTCGACGACGACGGAGTGTTCGAGCAGCAGGATCTTCGCGAACAGATTACCTTTGACGTAGGCGGCCAGCTTTTTGTCCGCGATCGCGCATCCCCCAGTGCGGAACCGCTAAACGTTACGGAAAGCGTAATCGGCGACATGGGCGCCGTGCGCGATGTCGAAATCGCCTACGACGGCAGCGCCGTTTTGTTTGCCATGCGCGGCCCGTTCGATCCCAATCTCGACGAGGAAGACCAGCCGACCTGGAACCTCTGGGAGTACACGTTCGAGGATGCCGCGCTACGGCGGATAATTCCGTCCGACCTGACTGCCGAAATCGGTCACGACATCATGCCGAAGTATCTGCCCGACGGCCGGATCGTGTTCTCGTCGACGCGGCAGGTGCGTTCGCGGGCGATTCTGCTCGACGAAGGCAAGAGCGGTTTCGGCGCCATGGACGAGGATCGCAACGAAGAGGCGTTCAACCTGCACGTGATCGATCGCGACGGGTCCGGTCTGGAACAGATCTCCTTCAACCAGAGCCACGATCTCGATCCCTCGATCCTCGCCAACGGCCAGATTATCTACAGCCGCTGGGATCACGCGCCCGGCAACGACGTCGTCAATTTGTACCGCATGAACCCCGACGGCTCGGACAACGAGCTGCTGTACGGTAACGAAAGCCACGCGACCGGCACGAACGGCGAGATCATTCAGTTTACCCAGCCGCGTCAACTCGAGGACGGGCGGATCATGTCGCTCGTACGGCCGTTTACCAACACGGAAGGCGGCGGCGATATCTTTGTCATCGATACGCCTCAGTACGTCGAGATTACCCAGCCGCTCAAGGACAATATTGGCGTGCTGACCGGCCCAGGTCAGGAACCCGGTACGACGCTGGACGTGTCGACGCTGGAAGGCGTGCCTTCCGAGGGCGGCCGCTACAGCTCGGTGTATCCGATTCAGGACGGTACGGGGCGCCTGCTGGTGAGCTGGAGTCAGTGCCGCGTGCAGGACGTCGTCGATCCGGCCATCGATCCGCCACCGCCGGTGAATATTTATCCCTGCACCGACGAACGGCTTGCGGACGCTGTACTCTACGAGCCGGCGCAGCCGTTGTACGGGCTCTGGATCTACGATCCGCGCGACAACACGCAGCTTCCCGTTGTGCCCGGCGAAGAAGGCTTCATGTTCACCGAAGTCGTGTCCGCCGACCCGCGCCCCGCGCCGCCCGGAATACCCGACCGCCTCAACGATTTCCCGTTCGACCCCTTGCTGCGCGAGGCGGGCGAGGCGGTACTCAACATACGCAACGTTTACGATTTCAACGGCGGCCTGGTCGCCAACGTCGAGGCGCTGCGCGATCCGGCCCAGACGCCCGCGGCGGACCGTCCCGCGCGCTTCCTGCGCATCGAGAAACCCGTATCGCTGCCGGACGAAGACCTGCTGGATTTCGACGATACCGCGTTTGGCGTATCGCAGCAGAACGGCATGCGGGAAACGGTCGGCTACGCCATGATCGAGCCTGACGGTTCTGTCGTCACCAAGGTGCCCGCGAACGTGGCGCTCGCGATCAGCGTTCTCGACGGTAACGGCAAGCGCATCACTCAGCGGCACAACAACTGGATTTCCCTGACGCCCGGGCAGGAACTCAAATGCGCGGGCTGCCACATTGCGAATCAGGGTGTTTCGCACGGTCGCCGCGACGCGTTCGAGTCGGCGTACGCCGGCGCTCAGACCACGGGCGGCAGCTTCGCCAACACGGACCCCAAGTGGTTTATCGGCGAGGTCGGCGAAACGATGGCGGAGGTTCGCGCGCGCGTAAGCTGCACGGCGGAAGACTGTTCCGCCATCGAGCCCACTATGGCCATCGACTTCGAGGACGTCTGGTCGGCGGATCCGCTAATCAGAGCCGCGAACGAGTCTTTCGACTACAATTACGACGACGTGCAGGAGCTGCCGACCGGCTCGCCGACCAATGCGGTCTGCCCGACCGTCACGGGACTGTCGGTTCGCGACTGGCAGTCGCAGTGCCGTAACATCATCAACTACGAGACGGTGATTCATCCCATGTGGAGTCAGGAGCGGCTGGTCTTCGACGACATGGGTAATCCCGTGCTGGACGGCAACGGCGTTCAGCTCAGCAACAATTGCCAGAACTGCCATACGCCGCTCGACGTCGTGAACGCCGTTGTGCGCGTGCCGGCGGGGCAGCTCGATCTGGCCGATGGCCCGTCCCCCGACGAACCGATGCACTTCAACGCTTATCGCGAGCTGCTGGCCGGCGATAATTTTCAGGAAGTCGTGAACGGCGCTCTCGTGGACGCGCAGCAGGTCGTCGGTCAGGACGCTGACGGCAACGACATACTCGACGTGATACCGATTGCGGCGCCCGCCAGTCCGGCCGGCGCGCTGGCATCCGCCGATTTCTTCAGTCGTTTTGAGGATCCGAACGATCCTCATTACGAAATCTTGACGGCTACCGAGCGAGCATTAATCGCCGAATGGTTGGATTTAGGTGCCCAGTACTACAACAATCCTTACGACGCGCCGCTCAACTGACAACCAGGGTTTTGTATCCCGGTGGTGGTTGTGCCTGATCGCTGTTGCACTTGTACAGGCATTCTGGCCGGGACAAGCATTTGCCGCCAAGGTATATCGAACCGTGGCGGTTGCGGACCCGTATCTCGAGATGCATACGGGTCCCGGCCGCGGCTACCCTATTTTCCACGTCGTGGACCGCGGTGAAACCGTTCAGATCATTCGCCGCAAGACGGACTGGTTCAAGGTGCTCGCACCGGACGGTCGCGAGGGCTGGGTCGCAAAAGCGCAGATGGAGCTGACGCTCGAGGACGACGGCTCGGTGCTCGATTTCGAAGTTGTCGACAAAGACGACTTTACCAACGCCAAATGGGAAATGGGCGTGCTGGCCGGCGATTTCGGCGGCGCGAACATCGTGTCGCTGTACGGCGGCTACTCGCTCACCCCGAATGTTTCGGTCGAGGCATGGGGTTCACAGATTTTGGGAAATTTTTCGAACGGTTGGATGGGCAGTGTTAACGTCGTCCATGAGGCCTTTCCGGATTGGCGGTTTTCACCCTTTTTCACCCTGGGCGCCGGAGTCATACGCACCGAGCCCAAGTCGACCATCGTTCAGGGTGAGGATCGCAACGATCAGATTGGCCATGTCGGAGCAGGTTTCCGCGTCTACGCAGCGCGGCGATTCCTGATCCGGGCCGAATACAAGAGCTACGTGGTGTTCACGAGCCGGGACGACAACGAGGAAGTGGAAGAATGGAAAGTCGGTTTCGCATTCTTTTTCTGATAGTCGCGTTTACGCTGCTGTCCGGATGTGCTGCGACCAAGAACCTGTTTGGTTTTGGCCGCAACGAGGCGCCGCCACCCAGCGCGGAGCCTCCCGGTCAGGTTGTCGATCCGGAGGTTGAGCGCCGTGAGATCAAGGAGGCGAAAATCGACTCCGAGAACTTCGAGATCGGTGCGTTCGCCGGCATTTTTGCGATCGAGGATTTTGGCTCCAACGTCGTCTACGGGGCGCGCATTGCCTATCACGTAACGGAGGGCTTCTTCGTCGAGGGCACCGTCGGCACGACCGAGGGGGACCTGACCAGTTTCGAGATCCTGTCGGGCGATGCGAGGCTGCTGACGGACGACGAACGCACGCTAACCTATTACAACCTGAATCTCGGCTACAACATATTTCCCGGCGAAGTCTTCCTGGGCGAGGGACGGGCGTTCAATACGAACCTGTATCTGATCGCCGGCCTGGGCTCTACCCGGTTTGCCGGCGACGATCGCTTTACCGTCAACTTCGGCGCCGGGTACCGCTTCCTGCTATCCGACACCATTGCGATTCATATCGATTTTCGCGATCACCTGTTCGACATCGATCTCCTCGGCGAGGAGAAAACCGTACACAACCTGGAAGGCCACCTTGGCCTTACCGTGTTTTTCTGACAGAGGTTTTGGGCCATGCGCAACACGACCGTATGCAAACTGCTCTCCGTTCTGCTGGTAGCCGGTGCCGTATCCGGCTGCAGCAACATTGAGCCCTGGGTGAAACCGTACGAACGCGACCGTCTCGCGGACCCGATCATGGCGCTCGACGGCGATCCCGTTTCCAGTTCTTACATGCAGCACGTTTACGAGTCGCGCGAGGGCGCCCGTGGCGGCGAAGGCGCAGCCGGAGGCGGCTGCGGCTGTAACTGAAGCGATCGGTCCAGGCACGGAGTAAGACAAGCATGTTATTGAAGCGCAAGCTCCAGTTTCTTACGCTGATCGGCACCTTGCTGGCGGGGAACGCGTTCGCCAGCGTTCTGCCCGACGACCGGTCCGATGTGCTGTATCACCGCTATGAGGGCGGTGGCGTTCTGATCGACGGGCCTTCGGTTCTGGTGCGAAAGAAAGTCGGTAAGAACGTGTCGGTGGTGGGCAACTACTATATCGACTACGTAAGCTCGGCATCCATCGACGTCGTCACGACAGCCAGTCCTTACAACGAGGAGCGCACGCAGTGGTCGCTGGGCGTCGATTATCTGCGCGGCAACACCACCCTTAGAGCAAACTACGTGAGTTCGGTCGAGTCCGACTACGACGCATCGACCGCGGCGTTCTCCGTCAGTCAGGATATGTTCGGCCAGCTCACAACGCTGACGCTGAGTTACGGTTACGGCGACGATGTCGTAGGCCGCTCCGACGATCCGACCTTCGAGCGCTTCGTGAAGCGCCAGCAGTACAGTCTGGGCATCACCCAGATTCTGACCAAGAACATGATCGCCGCATTGAACGTGCAAACGACGACCGAGGAAGGGTATCTCAACAACCCTTATCGTCAGGTACGCTTTCTGGACCCGACGGCCGATATCGGCTACAGCTACGAGGGTGAGCTGTATCCCAATACGCGCACGGCGAATGCCGTCGGTATCCGGGCACGCTACTTTCTGCCGTATCGCGCCGCGCTGGAGGCGGAATACCGCTTTTTCGTGGACACCTGGGACATCGAGTCCAACACAATTTCGCTGACCTACATCCAGCCCTGGCGTAACTTCACCTTCAAGGTGAAAGGGCGCTACCACGATCAGACCGGGGCACATTTTTACCGCGATCTGTTCTCGCGCTCCGAGGCGACGAACTTCCGCGGCCGCGACAAGGAGCTCAGTCCGCTGCAAAGCTATGTCGTGACGCTGAAAGGCAGCTACAAGTTCATCGACGAGAACAAAGGCTGGGGCATGTTCAAGAAGGCCACCGTGACCGCGTCGATCGATATGATGCGCTTCGAGTACGAAGACTTCCGGGATCTGCGCTTCGCGGCGCCGGTCGGCCAGGAGCCGCTATATCAGCTGGACGCCAACGTCGTACAGGTGTTCGTCTCTTTCTGGTATTAGGCTAATCCAGGCTCGGCAGTTCGTCGTACGGGACACTAGAGAAGCTCTGTACAAGTCGTGCCGGTCTCATTTCGCGTCAGAACCCCGATCTCGGCGTTGCGCAAAGGCCGCAATAGCTCTGCTATTCCGGCCTTCACGCGCCTTGATCTCGGCGCCCTGACACAAAATGAGCCTCGCCAGACTCATGCAGAGCTTCCCTAGTGGTACGATGCCGCGATGTTGTACGTGTTCCTCGCGCTCGGCGCAGTTTTTCTCAGTGCCCTCGTTGCGCTCTACAATCGACTCGTAAGCAGCCGTAACCGTGTGCGCACGGCCTGGAGCGACATCGACGTGCAGCTGCAGCGCAGGCACGATCTCATTCCGCAGCTGGTCAAAGCCGTCGATCGGTACGCGCAGTACGAGAAGGCAACGCTCGAAGCCGTGACCGAGCTGCGGCAGCAGGCCATGCGCGCAACCCGCATTGGCGAGCGTGGCAAGACGGAGGAGGCCCTCGGCGAGAGCCTCGGCCGGCTAATCGCGCTTGCGGAGAGTTATCCGGATCTCAAGGCGAACGAAAACTTCCTCGATCTGCAGCGGCAGCTGGTCGAAACCGAGAACTATCTGCAGTTCGCCCGCCGCTACTACAACGGCTCGGTACGCGACTACAACACGATGATCGAGGCGGTGCCGAGCAATTTCGTCGCCCTCGCTTTCGGTTTCAAGCCACGCGAGTTCTTTCAGAAGCGCTCGGACGACGTTGCCAACGTACCGCTGGTCAAACTCGGACATATCGAATGAAGCGCCTGGCGTTGCTGTTGTTCCTGCTGCCCGCGTTGAGCGCGGCGGACGAGCGAATCCTCGAGTTTCACAGCGACATTCTGGTCCGCTCGGACGGCTGGATCGAAGTACGCGAGACCATTCGGGTTCGGGCCGAGGGACGGCAAATTCGCCGCGGGATCTACCGCGACTTCCCCACCCGCTACAAGGACAAGCGAGGGCTCGATCAGGTCGTCGACTACCGGCCGCGCTCCGTCCTGAGAAATACCGCTCGGGAGGATTTCCACTCGGTCGATCTCGACAACGGCGTGCGGACCTACTTCGGCAACAAGGACCGATTCCTCGAGCAGGGCGAGCATACTTATCTGTTTAGCTACAGGGCGAATCGCATGCTCGGGTTTTTCGCCGAGCACGACGAGCTGTACTGGAACGTGACCGGATTCGGCTGGGCGTTTCCGATCGACAAAGCGAGTGCGCGGGTGAGTTTCGAGTTCGATGTCCCGGCGGATCGGGTGGAGACGACAGCCTACACGGGGCGAATGTACGATCAGGGCGGGGACTACAGGTCGCGCGTTGCAAGCGATGGGTCCGCCTACTTCGACGCAACCGCGCCGCTGTCGCCCGTAAACGGGCTCACTGTCGTCGTAAGCTGGCCCAAGGGCTTCGTGGAGGAACCGGGCGATGCCGAGCGACTCGGCTGGGTGCTGCGCGACAACCGCAACCTGCTGGTCGTGCTCGCCGGGCTGTTGGCGCTGCTCGTGTACTACATCCCGGTCTGGCGACATTTCGGCAAGGATCCGGAAGAGGGTGTCCTGATCACCCGCTACGAGCCCCCCGAAGCTTATTCGCCCGCCTCGCTGCGCTACGTACGGCAGATGTACTACGACAACAAGGTCATGACCTCGGCGGTATTGAGCCTGGCGGTCAAAGGCTATTTGCGCATCGTCGAGGAGGACGGCGAACACACCCTGGAGCGCCTGACGCCCGGCTCCGCCGCGCCGCCGCTGGCGGCCGGCGAGCGCGAGTTGTACGACGCGCTGTTTGCGCTGAGCAAGCGGGTGCAGCTGGATAACGTAAACCACCGGACGCTGGGCAAGGCGATGCGCGCGCACAAGGCTTCGCTCAAGGCCGACTACAGCAGGAAGTACTTCAAAACCAACGGCCTTCTGAGTCTGCCGGCGCTTGCGATCGTCGTTGCGACCAGCGTTGCGGCGCTGGGTATGGGGGGCAAACCGCCGGCGCTCGTGCTGCTCGGTGTTGCGCTAAACGTCGTCGTGATGCTGTTCTTCGGCTACATCATGAAACGTCCCACGTTGCGCGGGCGTCGCGTTCTCGACGAAATGCTCGGCTTCAAGGACTATCTGGAGATTGCGGAAAAAGACGAACTGAACCTCCGCAACCCGCCTGCGAAAACGCCGGCCTTGTTCGAGGCGTATCTGCCTTTCGCGCTGGCAATGGGCGTGGATCAGGAGTGGTCGGAGAAATTTGCCGGCATCCTCGCATCGATCCGCGGCGAGGGCGGGAGCAGCTATCAGCCCGGCTGGTACAGCGGCAGCTTCAATACGAGCAAGCTCGTATCATCGACCAACACGCTCTCGAGCGGCCTGAATTCCGCGATCAGTTCTTCGGTAACGCCGCCGGGCTCGTCGTCAGGCAGCGGCGGCGGCGGCTTCTCCGGCGGCGGGGGAGGTGGCGGCGGCGGCGGCGGCTGGTAGACTTCGAACGCTTCCCGCAGCGACTTCTGGAACTATTTCTGGAACTATTGCGGTCTTTCCGCAGCCCTTTGTGCTCACTCAGGATACTCGTTTGAATCAACCCGCTTATCAGCATCGGGCGCGCCGGCCGAGCGCAATTCCCGACACGATCCTCGCCCTGCTTGTTGTCAACGGGCTCGTGTTCGCGGCTCAGATGATGACGATCTATCCAGCACTGGGCTTGAGCTGGGTCGATCTGCGTTTTGCGCTTTGGCCGCCGGTCGAAGGCACGCTTCGCGGCTGGCCGCCGGCTATACCGGAGCCTGGCTTCGGCGTCTGGCAGCTCGTGAGCTACGGCTTCCTGCACGGCAGTCTGCCGCACATCGCGTTCAACATGTTTGCGCTATGGATGTTCGGCCGGGACATCGAGGCGCTGATGGGGCCGCGGCGCTTTCTGACCTACTTTCTGGTCTGCGTCGCGGGGGCTGGCGTCGTACAGCTGCTGGTCGCCAACCTGCAGGGCGGTTTCTACCCGACCGTGGGCGCCTCGGGCGGCGTGTTCGGGATACTGCTGGCTTACGGTATGGCGTTCCCGAATCGCACGATCATGATGATCTTTCCGCCGATCCCGATGAAGGCCAAGTACTTTGTCATCCTGATCGGGCTCTTCGAGCTCTACATCGGATTCAGCGGACGTTCTCCCGGGGTGGCCAATTTTGCGCACCTCGGCGGCATGCTGTTCGGTTTTGCGATGCTGCAGTACTGGAAAGGCCGCCGTGGCAGGTAGGTCTTGAGCGAATACGCCGTTGCGTCGGCGCGGCGCCCTGGCTGAATTCAGGCCGAGAGGCCGCCGTCGACGGGAATTGTCGCGCCATTGATCTGCGCGGCAAGATCCCCCGCAAGAAACACGACGATGTTGGCGATGTCTTCGGGTGTAGCGATACGCCCGTTCGGCGAAAAGCTTGCGACCATCTCGAGAAACTCGTCGACCTCCATATCCTCTTCTTCGGCGCCAAGCGCCAGCATGGGTGTGTCGACGCCGCCCGGGCAGATGGCATTGACGCGAACGCCGTCGCCGCCGTGGTCTTTTGCCATAGCTTTGGTCAGCAGCAAGACGGCCGCTTTACTCGTGCTGTAAGCGACGGTGCGCTCGCCCGCGGAGAGCGCCCAGTAAGAGGAGATATTGACGATGCTGCCTTCGGTCTCGACGAGATGCGGTATGGCCGCGCGGCTCAAGTAAAATGGCACGTCCAGATTGATCGTCATGGTGTCGCGCCACGCGTCGTCGCTGGTCTCGGTCGCGTCGCCCCGGACCAGCAGACCCGCCGAGTTGACGAGACAGTCGAGTGCCGCGAACTCCTCGATCGTATCGCTGACGAGTTCGTCACAGTCCGCGGACTCGCCGAGTTCCCCTGCCCACGTGGCGATGCGGTCCGATACGTCGGCCACTTCGGCGAGACGACCCTCGTCGCGGCCCGCCGCCATGACATCCCAGCCGGCCTCCGCCAGCGCGATTGCCGTTGCGGCGCCAATGCCTGAACTCGCCCCTGTCACCAAAGCCACCGACATAGTATTTCCCCGAATAGTCCGAACGTGATAAGCAGTGTATCCCACAGCGCGATTGCAACCCCATTAAACTTGGAACGATGACTCGGGAATTTACGGAATACTCCCTGGAGGAGCTCGGGTGGCGCGGGTTTTTCGCCGCACAGGAGCCCCCCGCCGTTGACGCTGTGCCCGCACGCGTAGTGGCACAGCACAGGGCGTCGCTGGACGTGGCAGGCGCCGGTTACAGGCAGTCCGTGGCGATAAGCGGCCGTGCCTTCGATCTCGATATTGCGGTGGGCGACTGGATCTGGCTGAGTCCGGCACACGACCGTGTGCTCGGCGTGCTCGATCGTCTCGGCGCCTTCCGGCGCGGTGCGGCGGGTCTCGAAAGCGAGGTCCAGACCCTCGCGGCGAACGTCGATACGCTGTTCATCGTGACGTCGGCAAATCGCGACTTCAACGTCGCCCGCCTCGAGCGCTATTTGAGCGTTGCGAGCGAGGCGAGCGCCTATCCGGTCGTGGTTATCACGAAGGCCGACACCGTGGACGACGTCAGCGCTTACGTGACCGAAGCCGTACGGCTCAAGCCCGGCCTGATGGTCGAGGCGCTGGATGCGCGCGACAGCGACGCCGTAGCGTTTCTGGCGCAATCCTGTGGCGCGGGACAAACGGCGGCGCTGGTTGGATCCTCGGGTGTCGGCAAGTCGACGCTGGTCAACTCGCTGACTCCTGCCGGACTGGCGACCGGCGCCGCGCGCGAGACCGATCAGCGCGGACGGCACACGACCACGTATCGGAGCATGCACCGGCTGCCGGGCGGCGGCTGGCTCATCGATACTCCAGGGATGCGGGAACTCAAGCTGGTCGAGGCCGGCGGCGGTATTGACGAGGTGTTCAGCGACGTGCTGGCGCTGGCGGTGCGCTGCCGTTTTGCCGATTGCCAGCACGTGGAGGAACCCGGCTGCGCCGTGCTTGCCGCAATCGAACAGGGTTTAATGGAGGGTGAGCGCCTGCACCGCTATCGCAAGCTTGTCAGAGAGAACGAGCGGCACTCGGAAACGCTCTCCGCCCGCCGCAGCCGCGACCGCGCCCAGGGCAGGCTGTTCAAGTCGATCAAGTCCGACCTTCGTCGCCGCAAAGGGAGATGAGCGTGCAATGCGGCAAACGGCAGACTGACAGTCTCGACGGCGGTTTCGGGTGACATGCGCTCGCTGGATCTAAATGCCGATCTCGGCGAAGGGCAGATGACCGATCTTGCGCTGCTCGATATCGTGAGCTCGTGCAACGTCGCCTGCGGCGGCCACGCCGGCGATGCGGAATCGATGCGCGAGACTGTCCTTGCGGCCGCCTCCCGCAAAGTCGCAATCGGCGCCCATCCGTCGTATCCGGATCGCGAGGGGTTTGGTCGGCGCAGCGGTTTTCTGCGTCCCGCTGAGCTTCATGCGCCGCTCACGGAGCAGATTCAAAACCTCTCCGCGATCGTCGAGGACGCGGGTCGGCGGGTCGGGCACGTCAAGCCGCACGGTGCGCTGTACAACGACGCGGCAGTGAGCAGAGAGTTAGCCGATGCGTTTTGCGCGCTGGTTGCCGGTATCGATTCGGACCTTTCGGTCATGGGTCCCCCGGACAGCGAACTCGAGACGGCTGTGCGCGAAGCCGGGCTCGCGTTTCTGCGCGAGGGCTTCGCAGATCGCGCGTATACGCGCGCAGGCCGGCTTGTTGCGCGCGACGAGCCAGGTGCGCTGCTCACCGACAAGCGTGTGGTCACCCGGCAGGCTTTGAGCATTGCGCAGAAATCCCGCGTGCGTGCAGCGAACGGCGACGAGATCCCGCTGGAGGTCGACAGCCTGTGTATTCACGGCGACACGCCCGGCGCAGTTTCGCTGGCCGTGGCGATACGCGATGCGCTGTTCGCCGCAGGTATTCGTGTTGCGGCGGCGGGAGCCGCACGGCGATGAAGCGGCGTATCGAGCGTACGGCTGACGACCGTTTTTCGCTGCCGGTCGAGAGCATTGCGGAAGGGCAGCGACTTGCACGCAGGCTAAGCGGCACGCCCGGCTGCGTCGAGGCGGTCGGCGGCGTCGCCGTGGTTGAGCTCCAGTTCGATCTTGCGGCCGTGACACCCGAGCGTTTCCTCGAAGATCTCGGCTCGCAGATCGACGCGGCCTGCGAGGCGGCTCGCGATCAGAAGGCGCCCGCGGGCGCGCGACTCGTAATACCGGTCCACTACGGCGGCAGCGACGGGCCCGATCTGCGCTTGGTCTCGCGTCACCTCGGCATGAGCGACGACGAGTTCGTCGCGTGGCACTGCCGCATCGAATACCGCGTCGCCATGCTGGGCTTTACGCCGGGCTTCGCTTATCTGGACGGATTGGATCCCGCGCTTGCCGTCCCTCGCCGGAGTACGCCGCGGCAATCCGTGCCGGCAGGTTCGGTCGGGCTGGCCGGCCCGCGCTGCGGTATTTATTCGCTGCCCGGACCGGGTGGATGGCAGATTGTCGGGCGGACGAATACGCAGCTGTTCGACCGTGACGCCGAACGGCCGTTTCGCCTGGCGCCAGGCGATACGGTCTGCTTTCAGGCCGCGGATCGCGGCCGCTCGTGAATCCCGCGATCGTCGTCGAAAAGGCGGGCCTGCAAGCCACGGTGCAGGCGGGGCCGCGGCTCGGGTTACGTCATCTGGGCGTACCGTCGGCCGGGGCCGCGGATCTGCTGTCGCTGGCGCTCGGCAACCGTCTCGTCGGCAATACCTCGCTCGCGCCAGGGATCGAGGTAACGCTGTCCGGCTTGAGGATTGTTGCGGAGTCCCCCGTTTGCGTTGCGGTGACGGGCGCCCGCTGCGCGGTTCGTGTCGATGCGCGCCGTGCCGCGATGCACGAACAAATACAACTTGCGGCGGGTAGCGTGCTCGAACTCGGCGCGGCGGTTTCGGGCGTCCGAAGCTATCTGGCCCTGGCTGGAGGCGTCGCGGTGGATCCAGTGCTCGGCTCCGCCTCGACCTACCTGCCCGCGGGCCTTGGCGGATTCGAAGGGCGACCTTTAAGGCAGGGCGACCGCCTGAAGCTGGGTAAAGCGGATGCCAGGCCGGGCGTCGAGCGCACGCCCGAGCCGTACCGCCTGAATTTCCCGGCGGCCTGGGCGCTAAGGGTTTGCCCGGGTGCCGAGTACTCGATGCTCGACAGCGACAGTCGAGAGTCATTGGAGTCAAAGCGGTTCACGGTCAGCCACCGCGCGGACCGGATGGGCGCCGCCCTCGATGGGGTCGTGTTGCAAATCGCGTCGGCCGGCACGCTCGACTCCCGCCCGGTGTTTCCCGGCACGGTGCAATGTCCGGAAGCGGGACAGCCGTTCATACTCGGAGCCGACGCGCAAACGACGGGCGGCTATCCGCGCATCGCCGAGGTGATTCGCGCTGACAGACACCTTATCGGCCAGTTGCGCGGCGGCAATCGCCTGAGTTTTCTGCTGCGCGACGCCGACACCGCGCGTAAGGAACTTGCGGCGGCGCTCGAGTTCTGGCGCGGCTTGCTGCCCGATATCGAGACGTTGCTGTAAACTGCTTCGAGGCGGGTTTCCAAAGAACATGAGCAACGTCCTCGAACACAATCGCAAGGCCTGGGATGCGGAGTCGACAAGCGGCAACAGCGCCTGGTCGGTGCCGGTCGACGCGGTCACGGTCGATAACGCGCGGCGAGGGCAGTGGCAGATTTTCGTGACGCCTTTAAAGCCCGTTCCTTACGACTGGTTCGGCGGGATCGAGGGCAAACGGGTGCTGGGTCTCGCATCCGGCGGCGGTCAGCAGAATCCGGTGCTGGCTGCGGCAGGGGCGAAAGTGACGAGTTTCGATCTGTCGGCCGAGCAGTTGGCGAAAGACGGCTTCGTCGCCGAACGTGATGCGCTCGAGATCACGCTGGAGCAGGGCGACATGGCGGATCTTTCGCGTTTCGCCGATGCCAGTTTCGATCTGATCGTGCATCCGGTAGCCAATGTCTTTGCGCCCGACGTCGGCGCCGTCTGGCGGGAGTGTCATCGGGTGCTGGCGCCCGGCGGGCGCCTGATAACGGCTTTCATGAATCCCGATTTTTTCCTCTTCGATCATGACGCGCTGGACAGCGGCGGTGCGCTCGAGGTGCGCTACTCGCTGCCGTTTGCGTCCGCGCGCGATTTGCCGCCGCAGCTTTACGAGCAGCGCGTCGATCGGCAGGAGGCCTTCGAGTTCAGTCATAGCCTCGAGGACCAGATCGGCGGCCAGCTAGCGGCCGGGTTTACGATTCACGGCTTTTACGAAGATCGCTGGACGGACGCGGCCACGCCGCTCAATCCGCATATGCCTACGACTTTTGCGACTCTGGCGATCCGCTCATCGGCTTAGGCTCGATATTTTTCCGCGGAGTGGCCACGGCGCTTATCCAGGAGGGAACGACACGATGCAGGCACAGGTGTTACGACCGGATCCGGCCGACGAGTACGATACCGAGGAGCGTTGCTTCATTCTCGAGATGTCGAACAGCAGCGGCGACGATGCGCTGTCGATAGCGCGTGCACGCGTCGCTCCGGGTGTCACGACGGCCTGGCACCGCGTCGAGGATACCGCGGAGCGGTACGTCATTCTCGAAGGCGAGGGTCTGGTCGAACTGGCGGGCCTAGATCCCGCCAGAGTTGTTGCCGGCGACGTCGTTGTCATTCCGGCAAACCTCGAGCAGCGTATTACGAACACAGGGCAGAGCGATCTGCTGTTTCTCGCGCTGTGCACGCCGCGCTTCCGTCCGGAGCGCTATGTTCACCTGGAGTGAAATCCCGCACAAGGCCTGAGCCGCGGGCTTGATCGCGGCTGCAATTCAATCCAAAGCACAGCCGACGGCATCCAAACAGCAATAACCCGGTTCTGGCCCTGCCTCCAGGCCAGTAAAACCTCGGCCAGGACCGACAACGTATCCTCTCGAAGTGTGAGGTTTGGCCGTGCCGTCCGGAGTTCGAAGTTTTGCCGCGCGCGCTTTGCTGTTAGCCGCGCCTGTCGCGCTGTTCCCTGGTTGTGCGCCTCTAAGTCCCGAAGTGGTGATTCGCATTCAGCAACGTGCCTACGAGCAGGCCGAGCGCGAAGCCGAGTTCTTCCACGACAAGCGGCTCTGTCTCGAATACGGCGGTTTTGTTGTGATCGAGCGCATGGGCAACGCCACGCGCCGGGATGTCGTGCGGCGCGTGCCGGGCGACCGCGATACCTGGTATTGCCGGATGTAGGATTCGGGGTGCCTAGCCGGACAACGGTTGCGAGAAGTCTATCCGTTGCCGCTGAATCGCACGTATCCCCACCGGGCCTTTCAGAGCAGCAGCGTCACGTTACTTACATGTAACAGCCACGCTGCGTGCAGCATCGCTGCCGATAGCAGAACGGCGTACAGCCGGGCGAGCAGTGACCAGCGTTGCCGTATCAGAGCGACTGCAACGATGGCCGCTGCCGCTGCGGCGGCAATCTTCAGCACGTCGGCCATGATCAGGAGCAGCCATGCCTCGACGCGCAGACCGTAGTCCATTTGGATTTCGTCGACCGCATAGATTCTCAGAAACAGAGTGAGCAGCAGCATCGTCAAGAGTGTAACGGAGGCACAGACGGTGAGCGCGCGCCGTGCCGTGCGTTCGGCACCCCGAACGTTCTTCTTGCGCCGAGCCAACAACGGCCAGGCGATAGCGCCGATGCCGGCGAGTACGAAAGTAAGCAGGAAGGCAAGTCTCTGCAGTGCCGGAAGTCGCCATGCCGGACGTTTGGTGTAGGCGGCACGATCGAGGAATAGACCGTCTATGTTACCGTGCTCGTCGCGATGAAACGCCGCGGTCGCCCACCATGCGGAAGGATGCTGGAACGTATCCTCGGCAAACTCGTAATAGCGGCCATCCGAACCGTTGATCGCCAATGCGTCGGGCCTGCAGGTATTGCCCGCGACGCAGGCTGGCGGTTCCTCCACAACGACGTCACGCCCGAGAAAAGCAAGCTCGTACAGCAGACGTTCGAATGAATGGCGCGGGTATTCGGCGCTGACGTAATAGCCCGTGTATTCAGCGACCGCCTCCGTAAGACGACGCGGCGGTTCGATTGCCGCCGGCAGCTTATGCGTAATCCGCGGAAAGTAGCTTTCGAGAATCGCATTCAGGGGTTCGTTGCGCAGCGAAGCTTCGCGCAGGTTCTGTGCAATGAAATAGCCGAAACCATGCTCAGGGATGAGTGCCATGTAACTGGCGAAGCCGAGCTGGCCTCCGGAGTGTTCGAGCACCCTGTGACCGCGCAGCGTGTCTTCATGCCAGGCGTAGGCCATACCGTAGCGAGTCGGGTAGGGCGCGTACTGCTGTCGGTGCATGGTCTCGAGGACACCCGTTTCCAACTGAGCATGGCCCTCGAGCTGCGCCAACATGAACCGCGCCATGTCATCCGCGCTGGCTACCAGCGCATCGGCTGGCGCTACCAGCGAATAGTCACGGGTGAGCGGACGGGGATCGTCAGGGTCGCTGTAACTCTGGCTAATGCCGTTCCGCAAGATCGCCGGCAACGGTTGTGCGAAGCTCGAACCGGTCATTTCCAGGGGGTCCAGAACGAGATCCTGCATCGCGGCCTGGAAGGGCTGGCCCGTAATCCGCTCGATCGCCAGGCCAAGCAGGGCGAAGCCATGATTGCTGTAGGCGAAAATTTCGCCGGGTGCATGTGACTGCCCAACCATCTGCTCACGAACCACTTCATCGAGTGACAGGACCGACTCGGCGCTGCGTGCGGCATCCGCTATGTCGGTAATTTCGAGGCCGCTGGTATGCGTCATGACATGGTGTGCCGTAATGGCGTCCGGAAAGTCCCGGCGCAGGGGAAAGTCGAGGTAGTCCTCGAGGTCCGTATGCAGATCCAGACGTCCCTGTGCGGCGAGACGCAGTGCGGCGGTGGCCGTGACGAGTTTCGATAGTGAGGCAACTCTGAAGGGCGTATCGGCTCTCGCCGCTTCGGCTCCCGCAAGGTCGGCGCTCCCATAACCCTTGGCAAGCAGTATCTCGCCGTCCTTTACTATCGCAACGATCGCACCGGGGACCCTTGCCTTTGCCATCCCCTCAGCCATGGCTGTGTCGACGAGCGGCTCCAGTGAGTTCGCATCCATGCTGACGGGGTCGTAGGTATTCGCATTGGCGGAGAATGCGGGTTCGAACAGGAAGAGCAAGAAGCAAGCGCACCAGCGCTCTCGATCCATACTGCGCATAAACTCTCATCCCCTGCGCCCGATATCGGAGCGAACCCGGGCTTAGACCGCGGATCGAACCGCAAAAGTTCAGGCTTTCTGCCTGTTTGGCGGCGTTCGCCCGGATTGTAAGCAATACGGGCGCATTTTAGACATTTTGTCAGGAAATATTGACAATATATTGTCAATAAGTCAGTATGTTGCTCATTATGGCGCAGCATACATCCGCGGGACGCGAACTCACCGCTTTGATTCTCGAGATATTCCAGTCAAACGGCGCGTTGCTTGCGGCCGGCGATGAACTGGTCGGCGATCTCGGTCTTACGAGTGCGCGTTGGCAGGTTCTGGGCGCACTGGCTTTGGAGGGCCGGCCGCTGACCGTGGCGCAAATCGGCCGCCGAATGGGCTTGTCGCGGCAGGCGGTTCAGCGCGTGGTAAACGATCTGGTGGCCGATGACGTATTGGCATTCGAGAACAACCCCGATCACCGGCGCGCAAAGCTGGTCGCGTTAACCGAGCGAGGACAGGCCGTGTACTCGCAAGCGGATGCGCGGCAGATCGATTGGGTGAACGAAATCGGCAAGGGAATTTCGCCGCAAGACCTGCAGAACGCGCGCGAGTTACTGGCGTTGATTGGTCAGCGCCTGAAGCGGACATCCGACAAGTGGGAGGGCTAATATGAAAAGGCAGGTTCACGCGGCAGCGGGTGCGCTTGGTTTCGCCGTGATACTTTCGTTCTGGCTGTCTACGGCCGTGGCCGAACTGACCGCTTCGGCGGCGACGATCGCACTCGTGAAAAATGCCATTCTGTGGGGAATGATCGTGCTCATTCCCGCGTTGATGATAACCGGCGCCTCCGGCATGTCGCTCGGTGCCGGCCGAACAGGTGCGTTGCTAAAGCGCAAGCAGCGGCGCATGCCGTTGATTGCGTTGAACGGCGTACTGGTTCTCGCGCCCTCGGCGTTCTTCCTCGCCAACCGGGCTTCCGCCGGCGTATTCGATACGTGGTTCTATGCCGTGCAGGGTGTAGAACTTGCAGCGGGCGCGTTAAACCTGTTTCTCATTGGGCGGAATATTCGCGACGGCCTCAGGATGTCCGGCCGGTTCCGCCGCAAGCGGGCGCATGCATAGCGGGGCAGGCAGTACACTAGGCAGCATCCGGACTCTGTACGAAGCGGCGGTAAAGCCACTTTTCTATTTCAAGGATGAGCAGCACGGCGACGCCGGCCGCAATGATCCCGCTTCCCTGTAACACGCTGAGCGGGCGAGTGTCGAAGAAGGCGCCCATGAAGGGCATGTAGGTAAACAGTACCTGCAGCGCCGTCACCGTGCCGACCGCAATCAGCACGGCTGGCGTACCGAGCATACCGCGCCATGTGATGGAGCTGGTCTTCAGGTAGCGGACGCTGAACAGGTAGACGATCTCCAGAACGACCAGCGTGTTGACAACTATCGTGCGTGCCTCTTCGATGCCAGCGCCCTGCGCCTGCGCTATCGCGAACATGGCAAACAGCGCCCCGAGAAACAACACCGAAACGAAGACCACGCGCCAGATCAGGAAGCGCGACAGGATCGGTTCTCCGGGCAGCCGCGGCGGCCGGCGCATGACGTCGGGTTCGGTGGGTTCGAACGCCAGCGCGAGGGCTAAGGTTACTGCCGTCACCATGTTGACCCAGAGAATTTGCACGGCCGTGATCGGCAGGGTAACGCCAAGCAGGATAGCCGCGATGAGTACCAGTGCCTCGCCGCCGTTGGTCGGCAGAATGAAGAGCACCGACTTCTTCAGATTGTCGTACACGGTGCGCCCCGCGCGCACGGCCTCGACAATCGTCGCGAAGTTGTCGTCGGCCAGGACCATCTCGGATACTTCTTTTGCCGCCTCGCTGCCGTTGCGTCCCATCGCGATGCCGACGTCGGCGCGTTTCAGCGCGGGGGCGTCGTTGACGCCGTCGCCGGTCATCGCAACCACTGCTCCTTCTGCCTGCAGCGAGGTAACCAGCCGCAGTTTGTGGCCAGGACTCGTGCGGGCGAACACGGCCGTTTCGCGAACCCGGTGCCGCAGCGTCTGGTCGTCCAGCGTGTCGAGGTCCTGTCCAGTGAGAATCGTTTCGGGGTTCGCCAGTCCGAGCTGCCTTGCGATGGCGGCAGCCGTGCCCGCGTGATCTCCCGTGATCATCTTTACGCCGATACCGGCCGACTGGCACTCCGCAACCGCCGCGATGGCTTCCTCGCGCGGCGGGTCGATCAGCCCGAACAGACCCAGGAACGTGAGGTCGTTTTCGACGTCGTCGAAGCTCAGAACCGTGTGCCCGGGCCCGCTCGTCTTCACGGCGATCGCGAGCACGCGCTGGCCGTTGGCGGCAATGGTTTCCACCTGCGAGTGCCAGTAGTCCGCGTCGATCGGGACGTCGCCGTCGAAATCGCGCTGCTTCGCGCACATCTCCAGAATACGTTCCGGGGCCCCCTTGACGTAAATCATGCCGTTGCCGTCGTGGTCGTGGTGCAGCGTCGCCATGAAGCGATGCTCGGCATCGAACGGAATTACGTCGGTTCGCGGAGAGCGCCTGGTTTCGGTATTAGGGTCGAGGCCCGCTTTGCGGGCCACCGTTACCAGCGCTCCCTCCATGGGGTCGCCTTCGATAAGCCACCGGCTTTTGACCTTACGCAAGCCAGCGTCGTTGCACAGCATCGCACCCCTTGCGACCTCCGAAAGCAGCGGATAGTCGGCGATGTCGACGTCGCTGTCGTCCAAAGCGAAGCTCCCCACCGGTTCGTAGCCGACACCGCTTACGGTAAACAGCCGTTTGGCGGTTGCGATCGATACGACGGTCATTTCGTTGCGGGTCAGCGTGCCGGTCTTGTCGGAGCAGATCACGGAAACCGAGCCGAGCGTCTCGATGGCGGGAAGGCGGCGGACAATGGCGTTGCGCCGCGCCATGCCCTGTACCCCGATCGCAAGGGTAATGGTAAGGATGGCCGGAAGACCTTCCGGGATGGCGGCCACCGTCAGGCCGACCACGGCCATGAACGTGTCGCTGAAGCCGTACTCGCGCACGAACACGGCAAATGCGAGAACAACGGCAGCCAGCCCCAGAATAAAACCCGTCAGCCATTTGGCGAACACGGCCATCTGCCGGGTGAGGGGCGTTTGCAGCGTCGTCACTTCGGACAGCATGCCGCTAATGTGCCCGATAGCCGTACGCGCGCCGGTGCCCACTACCACACCCCGCCCGTTGCCGTAGGTTACGAGCGTGCCGCTGAACGCCATCGAGCTGCGGTCGCCGAGCGGCACGCTTTCCCCGACCGGCAGCGTACCCTTTTCGACCGCAACGGATTCGCCGGTGAGTATGGCTTCCTCGATCTTCAGGTTTTTGGTGTCGAACAGCCGTATGTCCGCCGGCACGCGTTCGCCGGCTTTCAGCAACACGACATCGCCGGGCACGAGTTCGTCGCCCGGCACGGTTCTGCGATCGCCTTTGCGAATCACCGTGGCCTTGGGCGCCAGCATGTCCCGAATGGCTTCGAGCGCTTTTTCGGCTTTGCCTTCCTGGATGAAGCCAATAACGGCGTTGATGACCACGACGGCGAGAATGACTTGCGTATCGACCCAGTGCTCGAGGAGGGCTGTCATGACGGCCGCGGCCAGCAGCACATAGATCAGAACGTCGTGGAACTGGGCGAGAAATCGCTGTATCGCGCCGCGCCGCTTCGGCGGCGGTAGTCGATTCGGCCCGATTCGGGTGAGGCGTTCGCTTGCTTGTGAGTCGCTTAAGCCTTCCCCGCTGCTGTCCTGAGCCGCGAGCGCATCGGCTGCCGGCATTGCGTGCCAGCGATCGCCGTCAGTTGCCGGGGCCGCATCGGCTCCCGCATGATTTTTCGCCGGAACAAGCAACCGTCCTTCCCCGTCACATAAGCTGCTGACAGTACGAGCAGCCTTGCAGCCAGTTCACGCGCTCTTCGACCGTGGCGCTGGCTTTGCGCGGCTCGCACAACCCCAATTTCAAGCTACTGTGAACGCGCTTGGCGGAACATCCGTATTAACCACTGCGGTATCCGCGGTTTCGGCGCGGAAACCGCTGCATCCGAGGAACCGTTATCATGGGAGGCTTTCGTGCCGACAGACGATCAGGTTGAACGATCCATGAGCAGACTCAGCAACAAAACGGCCGTCGTGACCGGAGCGGCGCGAGGTATCGGCGAAGCGATTGCCCGCGCGTTCAGCGAGGAGGGCGCGGAGCTTGTCGTCACGGATATTGACGAGCAAGGAGGCCGCGCGGCGGCCGCGCGTCTGGGCGCGGACTTCGAGAAACTCGACGTTCGCGTCGAGTCCGATTGGGAGCGCGTGCTGAAAAAACTGCATCGGTTGGATGTGCTGGTAAACAACGCCGGAGTTACGGGCTTCGAATCAGGCTGGGTCGAGCACGATCCCGAGCACGCTTCGCTCGAGGACTGGCGAGCCGTACATCGCACAAACCTCGACGGCGTTTTTCTCGGCTGTAAATATGCGATCAGGGCGATGCGCGCCGCCGGATCCGGTTCGATCATCAACATTTCCTCGCGTTCCGGTCTGGTCGGCATTCCGGCCGCAAGTGCCTACGCCTCGTCGAAAGCGGCGGTCAGGAATCATACGAAATCGGTGGCGCTGTACTGTGCGGAGCAAGGCCTGAACATCCGCTGCAACTCCATTCACCCGGCGGCGATCCTTACGCCCATGTGGGAACCGATGCTGGGTGACGGTCCGGAGCGCGCGGACAGGATGGCTGCGATCGTGAAAGACACGCCGATGCAGCGCTTCGGCAAGCCGCAGGAAGTGGCTGCAATCGCCGTGCTGCTGGCGTCGGATGAAGCCGCCTATATGACGGGCACGGAGCTGAATATCGACGGCGGGATACTGGCGGGTTCGGCTGCGTCGCCGACTTGAAAGACGAAGTGAGCCCCGATACCGCGTTACGGTTGCGACGGCGGGTGACCAGATGGATAAAGGGGCCGTGGATAAAGGGGCCGGGTTTATTTACCGAAGATGTGTAGGGTCTAGTTACGAACCCATCTGGTTTTCGTCTTGCCGCAGCATGGCGAGTGAGGCGCCTGAACCAGCCGCGTACCTGATATCATGCAAGCCGACTGCAACAGACGGGCAGTCGGGTAATTCGGGCGCGGGAACTACCAGTAAAAGTCGGAGCATTGTCAAATGCATCGAATCCGAGGCACAACCGCAGTTCTTCTCGCTGCTCTGGTTGGACTAACGCCTTCCGTGAGCTTTGCAACAGACCCTGATCGCGGGACCTTGCGAGACATGTTCGACCGTGCTGCCGAATACAGCGACAACGGCGACTCACTCAGAGCGATCATCGTTCACGACCTGATGCTGCGAGCGTTCTCGAGGACCGGCAACCGCAAGGCTACTCAGGCCGTGTGCAGGAATCTGACTTCCAGCGTGCCTGCCGAAGACGTCGAGCACTTCAATTTGTCGTTTTGGCAGTGCGCCGAAGACGAGTTGACGGACTGGCTTGGGAGCATTGAAGACTACAGATCGATCGAACCTGTCCTGATTCGTGCGACACGCCCGCGGTTTCCACCGCGGACGGACATCCCGGAAGGATTCGTCGATCTTTCGTTCGATATCTCCGCAACCGGTGAAGTCGAGAACATCGACGTGAATGTCAGCTCCAGTCCTGTCTGGGAGGCGCTTGCAATCGAAGCGGTTGAGCAGTGGAAGTACTCGCCCGCGCGTTTCGAAGGCAAGCCCGTTAGAAACGCAGGCATGACTCAGAGAATAACGTTTCGGTTCGAGCAGTAGCCATGCCGAGGAGGCGGGGCAGATTCACCTGGAGGCAGCAGCCTTTTCCGGCCTGTCCCGCAGCGTGGTGTGTCCTGCCGGGTCGAACGATCGACTGAGGAGTTTGTCGGAGTGAAACGGGACACAGAATTCCGAAATCGATCTCCCGGGGGAGCAAGATAATGGCGCAATCGTATCGGCAAACACTCCTGATTCTGCTTATGCTTTCAACGTGGACCTCTGCTGACGAAGCACCGTCCGATCATCGTCCTGTCATTTCGCCGGACGGTGAGACCGTTGTATTCATGTCGACGCGGGAAGGCGGCGATTGGGAGTTGTTTTCGATCAGCACCGAAGGCAAGGAACTCAAACGCCTTACCGAGCACGAAGGATGGGATGGCTACGCCGTATGGTCCCCCGATAGCGGCTCTTTCCTGTTCCAGCGCGATATTGACGATTCGCGCGGCGCCTATCGCTACGATGTCGTAACCGGCCGGATAAGTCCCTTTGTCGTCATGCACGATGCCAACGTATCGGCCAGCGGATGGTCGGACAGCGCCGGCGAGGTTGTTCTGTTTGTCGAGCGCAATGAGAAGCGTGACCTGTACCTCTCCGATACCGTCGGTGCGAATCTGCGGCGGCTCACCGATACGCCGGATGCGAACGAACATGACGCGCATTTTTCGCCCGACGGCCGCAAGCTTGCGTTTGCCGTCGTTTTCGACGGCGGCTCGGCGCTCGACGTAATGGATCTGACGACCGGCGAAGTGCAGCGTCACGTCACGTCCACCGAGTATCTCTACGGCCTCGACTGGAGTCCGGACGGAACGCAAATCGCGTACACCGACACGCCGAACGACAACCCGGACGGCAATGCGGAGCTGTACGTACTCGATGTGGCCGAAGCCAAGGTACGGCGGCTGACCGACGATGAGAACTACGACCACATGCCCGTCTGGCTTCCCGGCGGCCAGGAGATCATGTTCTCGTCGTATGCATCCGGTCGCGAGGAGATTTATATTCTCGCTCTCGAGGACGGGGGCGTACGGAAGTTTCCGTCCGGCCTGGGCGCGCAATAGCGGCTTTGCGCACACGCAGCCGGTAGGCCGGGCCAAGCCGGCGATTGACGTTATGGAGGTGTGAGGTGAAGAAGATTCTGGCTATGTTCATCCTGGTTCCAACGGCAGTCCTTGCCGAGCACAAGCCCGAGTTCCAGTCCGTCATTGACGAACCGGCCAACATGCTCGATATCGCCATGTTGCGGCTAAACGACTTCATTGCCTGGACCAAGCCGAATATGGCTGGCGAATATCGGATTGCCGCCAAGTTGGACGAGCCGCGCTATATGGATATCAACGCCAGCTATCTGGCGGAGGAAGGCGTGATTCACATCTCGGCATCGTTGATGGATCTCGAGGCCAGCCGCGAGCAGATGGAAGCCGGCTGTCGCCGCGTGCTGACGATGCTGAGAATCAACGTGACCAAAGGACTGCATCGTCTCTTTGCGCACGTTGACGGCTCTTTTCAGCCTTCGGTACACGGCCGGCCTGCAGACCGATCCAGTATGGTGACGCTTAGCTGCCACGTGGCCGGGCAGAACTCCCATGACCGTCGCTTCGGCGGTGCAATGTCGCTTGCGCCCGATGCGGAAATGGAGATTCTCGCTGCGGATTGACGGTCTGCCGATGCGCAAGGAAATTGGTGGGCCCGGTAGGACTCGAACCTACGACCAAGGGATTCACTGTACCCATCCGTTTCCGAATGGAGCGGACTATCTCATCACCCTCGACCGGATCGTTAGGGGCGGGACGCTCTAGCCTGTTATTAAGGACACTGAAGTCCTCAGGTAGTCTCTGCACCGTCCGGCGGTGTACCGCCGGCTTGGCTCAGGGTTGCCAACAGCCGCGCTGCTAAGGTTTCCCTGAATTCATCCCGTACTGCCCGACAGCTTTCGCCATCAGCGCACCATTTCGATGAGTCCCCTGCTCTAACCAACTGAGCTACAGGCCCACACTTTCGTCTTGCTTGCCGGACTTCGCGCAATCGTGCCGTGCACAATTCTGCTGCAGCCTTGTCGCTACGCGACTCCGCCACAGGCCCTCACTTTGTCGTCGCCGCAAGGGCCTCGACGACGCGGGATTGTAACAAACAATCGGTCAAAGCGGTTGGTGCATTACGTCTTGGATAGGCCAGTAAAGCGGGTATCCGCGAAGCAGGTATTTGCCTACTTTCAGGTATGCTCAATTGCTTGATTTGTGAACGTGTTCTTTCGGGCAGGCAACGCCGCTATTGTTCCCGAAAATGTAAAAACGCGAGTACAAACGCGAAAAATCAACGATATGCTTGCCAGCAGGCTCGTGGTCGCGTTAGAAAACTCAGGCTAATCGAAATGCTTGGCTCGCAGTGTTTCGTCTGCGGGTACAGCAGAAACTACGCTGCGCTTGAATTTCACCACGAAAAACCATTTTCAAAGGCTTTTGCGCTGGATCTCCGATCACTATCCAATCGACGTTGGGAAGTGATTCTTCACGAGGTTCGGAAATGCCGGCTATCGTGCTCGAATTGCCATGCAGAGCTGCACAATCCAGGTTGCAAAATGTGAAAAAAGCCGGGCAAAGCCCGGCTTCCTTAATCCACAAATCACCGTCAGTTAGTCCTCGATCAGAAAGCTCCGCAGCTGATCCGAACGCGTCGGATGCCGCAGTTTACGCAGCGCCTTCGCCTCGATCTGGCGAATACGCTCACGGGTCACGTCGAACTGTTTACCCACCTCTTCGAGCGTGTGATCGGTATTCATATCGATACCGAAGCGCATCCGCAGAACCTTGGCTTCGCGCGGCGTAAGTCCGGCCAGCACCGAGTGCGTCGTCTCGCGCAGCCCCGACGAGGTGGCCGAATCGACCGGCGAGTGTACGGTCTGGTCCTCGATGAAGTCGCCGAGATGTGAATCCTCGTCGTCGCCAATGGGCGTTTCCATCGAGATCGGCTCCTTGGCGATCTTCAGCACCTTGCGCACCTTGTCCTCGGGCATTTCCATGCGCTCGGCCAGTTCGTCGGGCAGCGGCTCGCGGCCCATCTCCTGCAGCATTTGCCTGGAGATACGGTTGAGCTTGTTGATCGTTTCGATCATGTGCACCGGGATACGAATGGTCCGCGCCTGGTCGGCAATCGAACGCGTGATCGCCTGGCGAATCCACCAGGTGGCGTAGGTCGAGAACTTGTAACCGCGGCGGTATTCGAACTTGTCTACCGCCTTCATGAGGCCAATGTTGCCCTCCTGAATGAGATCCAGGAACTGCAGGCCGCGGTTGGTGTATTTCTTCGCGATCGAAATAACCAGACGCAGGTTGGCTTCCACCATTTCCTTCTTGGCACGTCGTGCCTTGGCCTCGCCAATCGACATTTGCCGGTTGATTTCCTTGATCTCGGAAATCTTGAGGCGAGTCTCTTCCTCGACCTGCACCAGCTTGCGCTGCGCTCTCAGGATATCGTCCTTGAGCTTGGCAAGCGTCGAGGAGTGTTTCCGCTTCGCGCGAATGTGCTTGTCGACCCAGCTCAGGTCGGTTTCGCTCTTCGGGAAACTCGACAGAAAGTCCTTGCGCGGCATGCCCGCGTCGCGGACGCAGATCTGCATCACGAGGCGTTCCTGGCTGCGCACGATCGACACGACGTCGCGCAGGTTGCGCACGAGTACGTCGAACAGCTTCGGCGCGAGCTTGAGTTCCATGAGCTGATCGGCAAGGTCGGCCTGCGCCTTGATCGTCTTCTTGTCCGGGAAACCGAACTTTTCGATGTTCGTCAGAACCCGCTTTTGCAGCCTGCGAATGACCCTGACCCGCGCCTTGACCTCTTCCGGATCCGGCCCGGTGTCGACCACTTCGTCGTCGTCATCGTCGTCCGTCTTGGCGGCCGGCGGCTTGATTTCGTCTGGTTCGTTCGGATCGATGAAGCCCACGATGAAGTCCTGCATGCGCGTGTCGCCGGCGTGCACGGCTTCGGCCACGGCGAGCAGCAGCCTGATCGTCGGCGGAAAGTGCGACATGTGGTACTTGACCTGATTGAGGCCGTCTTCGATGCGCTTGGCAATCTCGATTTCGCCCTGACGGGTCAGGAGTTCCACGGTGCCCATTTCCCGCATATACATGCGGACGGGATCGGTCGTGCGACCGAACTCGGCATCGACGCTCGCCAAAGCCGCCTCGGCTTCCTCCGCCGCGTCTTCGTCGTTCGACACGGCGGAATCGGACAGCAGTATCGACTCCGCATCCGGTGCCTTCTCGTGCACCGCAATACCCATGTCGTTGATCATGTTGACGATGTCTTCGATCTGTTCGGGATCGACGATATCGTTGGGCAAGTGGTCGTTGACCTCGGTATACGTGAGGTAACCCTGTTCCTTGCCGCGGGCGATCAGATCTTTTAGCTGCTGAGCCTGTTTGTTGCCCGTAATCATTGCGCGTTTTTCGCTCAAGACGAAACGTCCTCCACGTGAAAAATGCAAACCCGCAATTGTACGCTCATGCGGGAGTCCTAGCTACCGGTTTTCGACCTCAGTGAAGCCGTCGGAGTTCCGCGAGACCGTCCTCATCGAGTGAGCCATCTCGTTGTTTTTCAATAAGAAAATCAATTCGGTCCTTGCGGGCCGCCAATTTCAGCTGCTCGAGGCACTCGACCAGCTCTGCCGCGGCGTCGAAATCGTCCTCGCTCGGGATGTCCACGGCGGCCAGTTTGCCGAGGTGCTGGCCTTCCTCGTCATGCCGCCAGCGTTCGAGTAGCCCAGCCGTCGTGATGTTGGGTTCCGCCTGTACAGTTTCAATGAGGCGGGCGAGCAGGGCGGCCCCCGGGCGATTGACTCCCGTGAGCATCGAGCCGTCGAGATCGGTTCCGGCTGCCGGGTGATTGAGCAGCAGCGTTATGGCGCGGCGAATGACGGACGGTCCGCCCTGTGAGCCGACCTTGCGGATTCTTGCCAGCGGGCGCCGTTCAGCGTGCGGTGTTTCGTTCTTGGCGCCGGCCTTGAGCAACGCTTCGAGTTTCTCGGCCGACAGCCCGACCTCCGTAGAGAGCGAGTCGATCACGAGTTCCCGGTAAACGCCTTGCGGCATCTTGCCGATCAGCGGGCGGGCCAGCTCGGCCAGCCGCGCACGGCCGTCGACGCTGTCGAGATCGATCGACGCCGCCAGTTCGCCGATCAGATAGTCGGCGAGCTTCACACCGCTGTCGAGCGCCGCGACAAAGGCGTTCGCGCCGAACTCGTTGACGAACGAATCCGGGTCCTGCTTGTCCGGCAGGAATACGAAGCGTACCTGTCGCCCTTCGCGAATCAGCGGCAGGGCGGTCTCCAGCGCGCGCCACGCGGCCTGCTTGCCGGCCCGGTCGCCGTCGAAACAGAAGTCCACCTTGTCGGTCAGCCGGAACAGCCGGTTGAGGTGCTCGGGCGTCGTCGCCGTGCCGAGCGTGCCGACCGCAAAATCGATGCCGTGGCGGGCGAGCGCGACCACGTCCATGTAGCCCTCCACGACAACCAGGCGTTCCATGTTGCGCAGAGCCTGCCGGGCTTCATACAGCCCGTACAGCTCGCGGCCCTTGTGAAACAGTACGGTTTCAGGCGAGTTCAGGTATTTGGGCTCGCCGTCCCCCAGCGTCCGCCCGCCGAAGCCGATCGTCCGGCCCCGCGCGTCCCGGATCGGAAACATCAGGCGGTCCCTGAAGCGATCGTAGTGACGGCCGTTGTCCTTGCGGATGATCAGGCCCACCGCAAGCAGCCGCTCGATGTCCTCCGGTGTCTTGCCGTAGCGGTCCAGCAGGGCGGACCAGCCATCCGGGGCAAACCCGATGCCGAAGCGTTTGGCCGTGACGCCGTCGATACCGCGCCGCTTGAGATAGTCCACGGCGGGGTCATGTGCCGCAAGCTGCTGCTGCCAGCGCTTGGCCACGCCGGCGTTGAGATCGAAGAGTTCGTCATAACGCTGCGCCGGTCTGTCGCTCTCGTCGCGCGGTACCTCTACGCCGAGCATGGCGGCGAGGGTCTCTATCGCTTCGACGAAACTCATGTGGTCGTAGTCCATGAGGAAACTTACGGCCGTGCCGTGCGCGCCGCAGCCGAAGCAGTGGTAAAAGCCCTTGCTTGGGCTAACCGTGAACGACGGGGTCTTCTCGTCGTGAAACGGGCAGCATGCCTTGAATTCGCGGCCGGCTTTCTTCAGCTGAACGCGCCGGCCAACCACCTCGACTACATCCGCGCGGGACACGAGATCGTCAATGAATTCCTGAGGTATCCGGCCTGCCATGATTAGATAAACGCACGCTCCGCGAGGGTGGGTTTCCCGTTTGCATAAGATCCCGTTCAAGCCGGCGGAGTGACTCGATCCCGACGGCGTGCCGGCCAGAATAGCAAGCGGAATAAAAAGCGCCAGTCTCGGCGCTGGCTCGGCAAACGGCGCTTGCGCCGCCCGACTCCGGCGCCCTACTGTCCCAGGCGCGCTTTCACGAGGGCGCCAACGGCGCCCATATCCGCCTTGCCGGCGGCTTTGTTCTTGATGGCGCCCATCACTTTACCCATGTCGCGGATGGATTCGGCGCCGGTTTCGGCGATTACTTCGTCCAGCAGGGCGTTGAGCTCCGCTTCGCTGAGCTGCGCGGGCAGATAGGCTTCGAGGACCTCGATCTCGGCCCGCTCTTTCGCGGCCAGATCTTCGCGGCCGCCTTCGGTGAATTGTTTGACCGAGTCGCGACGCTGCTTGACGGCTTTCTCGAGCACGGTGAGCAACTGGGCTTCGGACAGGGTTTCCCGCGTGTCCACCTCGACACGCTTGATGTCGGCGAGGATGAGCCGGATGACCTGCAGGCGCTCTTTGTCGCCGCCTTTCAAGGCGGTTTTCATATCGGCGGTGAGCTGGTCTTTTAGGGACATGAATCGTATATCGGGAAGGCTTTGGCGGGAGGCGCTCGTCAGGTTGGCGCTCGCGCCTTATTGGGCTGCGGGATTTGCTGCGGGATCGGCTGCAGGATTGGGCTGCGGACCGGATCCGTACGCCGGCCGGCATACGGCGCGGCTGCCGAAAACGCTTCTAGTACAGCCGCTTACGCTTGGCTTCTTCGCGCGACAGACGCTTGAGATGGCGTTTGACCGCGGCCGCCTTCTTGCGCTTGCGTTCCTGCGTCGGCTTCTCGTAGAACTCGCGGCGGCGCAGCTCGGTCAGAACGCCGGCCTTCTCGCAGGCGCGCTTGAAGCGACGCAGCGCGGCGTCGAAATACTCGTTTTCTTTTACTCGAACACTGGGCATTTGTGGTTCCGAATCTGTCTCAAATCTGGTGAGTCTTAGGGACATCCGCCCTGTCGCCCACAATAAACCCGGCCTGAGAGCCGGGATGGAAGCCCACCATTTTACCCGCAAACGGCCACCGATTCCAAGCTCCGGCGGAGCTTATTTTCCACCCGCGGTCGCGGGCGGCGGCCGCCCGGCCGGCTATCCTGACGCTGCAGGCCGGCTGGCAAGGTATGATCCCGCCGCTATGCACGTCCTTGGAATAGAAACGAGCTGCGACGAGACCGGCGTTGCGATTTACGATACGGAGCGCGGGCTGCTGGCCAATCAGCTTCACAGCCAGGTGGATCTGCACGCGCGCTACGGTGGCGTCGTGCCCGAAATTGCTTCCCGAGACCATGTGCGGCGGTTGTTGCCGCTGATCGAAGAGGCGCTGGCCGAGGCCGGCATCGAGCGTCCGGACGTGATCGCACATACCGCGGGCCCAGGGCTGATCGGCGCGCTCATGGTCGGGGGCGGCATGGCAGCGGGTCTGGCCGCGGTCTGGGGCTGCCCCGTCGTCCCCATCCACCACATGGAAGGGCATTTGCTCGCGCCCATGCTCGAGGACGAGCCGCCGGACTATCCGTTTCTGGCGCTGCTGGTCTCCGGCGGCCACACGATGCTCATTGCGGTGGCCGGTCTGGGCCGCTACCGGGTGCTGGGCAGTACGCTCGACGACGCTGTCGGAGAGGCGTTCGACAAGACGGCGAAACTGCTGGGTTTACCGTATCCGGGCGGTCCCGCGCTGGCGGCGCTGGCCGAGGAGGGCGATGCCCACGCTTATGCGCTGCCGCGGCCCATGCTCAACAAGCCAAATCTCGACTTCAGTTTCAGCGGCCTGAAGACCGCCGTGATGCTCAAAGTGCGCGAAGCCGAAGCTGCCGGAATCGTCGACCGCGAGCGCGCTGATATTGCGGCCTCGTTTCAACGCGCGGCGGTCGACACGCTGGTGGGCAAGACGCTGCGCGCGGCGAAGCGCGAGAGCCTCTCGAAGGTCGTCGTCGCGGGTGGCGTTGGGGCAAATCTGCTGCTGCGTACCGAAATGGCGGAACGCTTCGATGGCGACGTGTATTATCCGCGGCTTTCGTTTTGCACCGACAACGGCGCGATGATCGCGATTGCCGGTGCGCTGCGCAGTGCTGAAGCCCGCCCGGCCGGTGCCGTGCTTGCGCGCGCGCGCTGGGCGCTGGATACGCTCTCGGCTCCCGGCGGTCAGCAGCACTAGACTTCAAGGCTTTTGCCGGTTTTTCACTGGCGCTGTTAGCGTTTCTCTCGAGGACTGCTCCTATGGACACTATTTTTCTTCACGGCCTGACGGTCGATGCCGTCATTGGCATATGGGAGTGGGAACGCAAGATACGCCAGAAGATCGTGATCGATATCGATATGGATGCCGATATCCGCAAGGCGGCCGCGTCCGATTCCGTTGACGACACGCTCAACTACAAGGCCGTCGCGAAGCGCGTCATCCACGTTGCGGAAACGTCCGGCTTTCAACTCGTCGAAACGCTGGCCGAGCGCATCGCGGAGATCATCCGCAGCGAATTCGACGTGCCCTGGGTACGCGTACGGGTAAACAAGCCCGGGGCCATACGGGGCTCCCGCGACGTGGGGGTCCTCATTGAGCGCGGCGTGCGCGCATGACGCGGGTTTACTTAGGGCTCGGCAGCAACATCGAGCCGGTAAGCAATTTAAGGCTCGGCATTCGCGAACTGCGCAGCCGTTTCGGCGACGTCGGGCTGTCGCCGGCCTACCGCGCGCCAGCGATCGGTTTCGACAGTGCGGATTTTCTGAATCTGGTCGCCCGCATCGATTGTGACCTCGCACCGGCCGCGCTGCTCGACGAGATCGAAGTCATCCACGACCTGGCCGGCCGCGAGCGGCGCGCAGACAGTAAATGGGTTGCGCGTTCCCTCGACATCGACCTGCTGCTGTACGGCGATCTGGTTTCGCCCGAGCGGCCGCTGCGGGTGCCGCGCAGCGACGTGCTCGAATACGCGTTTGTGCTGCGGCCCCTCGCCGAACTTGCCCCGGACAGAAAGCATCCCGTCACCGGGCGTACTTTCAGGGAGCACTGGCGGGCGTTCGATGACAGCGGGCAGTCCTTGACGCCCGTATCGTTGGACGACTTGCGAGACGAGGCTTTCGACGGCTAGCAGCCGTCGAGCGCAGATCAGGCGTTCGACAGACCCGTAAAGCGCCGGTGGCGACGGTGCAACAGGCCCGTCAGGCTGCAGCAAACACCCAGAACTGCGCCTGCGATACCGCGGTAACTCCTGTTTCCGCAGGGATGTCTGCGGTATTACCGAACTCCTGAGCAGGTCAACGAAATTACGGCATGGGCGTTATCGCACTGGACGTCAGGCAACCGCGGGAGCTGCCGCCAGTCAGCGAATGCGTGGGATACGTTTTGTCAAATACCCGAGCGTGTGCCGGCATGAGTGCCAGGGACTGTGCCCCGCGGCAGCGCATTGGCTGCGCCGCTCGGCTAAACTCCCTGCATACTTGGTGTCCATTAAGGGACTAGAGCACCCTTAAAAAGGTTGAGGTTGCAATGCAGGCAGTTCGAAAGCTATTGGTTTTATCAGCGGCGGCCGGTCTCACGGCGTGCGGCGGCGGCGGTGACGGCGGGCTCACGCCCATCACAAACGCCGATCCGTGTTCGATCAACGGGCAGAAACAGTTTGTGCTCGACAACATGCGCTTCTGGTATCTGTGGAACGACCGCCTGCCCGCAAACGTGAACCTCGATGCCTACGCGACGCCGCAGGATTTACTTGCCTTCCTGTCGAGCTTCAGCCCCGACAACGGCAGCGGCCAGCCTGTCGATACGTTTAGTTTCATCAACACCGTCGAAGCCGATCAGCAGTTTTTCGGCGAGGGCAAATTCGAGGGCTTCGGTTTCAACAGCCGTTTTGTCGCCGCCAACGACCTGCGCCTGTCGCGGGTGTTTACCGACAGCCCGGCCTTCCGGGCGGGCCTGCGCCGCGGCCAGAGGATTCTCGCGCTGAACGGTCGAACCGTGGATCAGATCGAGGCTGCCGAGGGCGTCGGCGCCGTTTTTGGCGCCAACAGCACTATCGAATTCCTGATGCGGCGGCAGGACGGCAGCGAGTTTCCCGCGATCGTTACCGTGGACATCGTAACCATCGATCCGGTGCCGCAGTGGCGGATTATCCCTGGCGCCGGGGGGCAAAACATTGGTTATCTCGAACTCTCGACCTTCATTTCCACGGCGAGCGCGGAGCTCGATACGGCATTCGCGGAATTCCAGCAGCAGGCCGTCAGGAGCCTGATTCTCGATCTGCGCTACAACGGCGGCGGCCTCGTCAGCATTGCCGAGCTGCTCGGCGATTACATCGACGGCTCCGGCGCGGCCGGACTCGTGTTCTCGAAAACACTGTTCAACGCCGACCGCGGTCCCGACAACAACAGCGAAGCGCTGTTCCAGAATATTGCTAACTCTCTGGACGTCGACAACCTGGTCGTGATTGCAACGCGCGGTACCGCCTCGGCGAGTGAGCTGGTCGCCAACGGACTCGTCACCGACGCAACCGTAACGATCGTCGGCGACAACACCTTCGGCAAACCCGTCGGGCAGATTGGTCTCGATTTTTGCGAGCAACTGCTCCGGCCGACGGCGTTTCAGACCGTAAACTCGCTGGATTTTGGCGACTTCTTCGACGGGCTGCCGGTTGATTGTCCAGCCGCCGACGACCTGAACGTCGCCGTGGGCGCGGACGCCGACCCGAACCTGGTTGCGGCGCTCGCCTTTCTGGAAACGGGTAGCTGTCCGGTCGTCTCGCTGCCGGGCGTGGCCGGTAAGCCAACCGACGGCTTCGAACCGCCGCGCCCCGAACTGCGCGGTCCACCCTGGCGCGAGTACGCCGACGCTTACTAGCCGCTGAGACGCTTTTTTCCGCGGCGCGAAGGCAGGTGGCGCTGCCGACGCTACCAGCCGGCCGAGCGCCCGCCGTCCACGGCGATAATCTGACCGCTGACATAACTTGCGTCGCGAATCAGGTAGAGGACGCAGCCGGCGATGTCCGCCGGTCCGCCGGCGCGGCTCAACGGTACCTGGTTCAGGATCTTGTCCTTCACCTCTTCGCTCATACCGTCGCTCGGCCACAGAATAGCGCCCGGGGACACGCCGTTGACGCGGATTTCGGGTCCTAGGTCTTTCGCCAGCGCCCGCGTCAGCATGGCAAGCGCGGCTTTCGCCGGACTGTATACATGGTGGTTTTTGAGCGGGTTGCCGCTGTGGATGTCGACGAGGTTAACGATTACGCCGCGGGCGTCCCGCAGCGCCGGCAGACAGGCCTGGGACAGGAACAGCGGCGCCTTGAGGTTGCTGCCGATCAGGTCGTCCCACTGTGTCTCGGTAATACTGCCGAGCGGCGTTGGGTAGAACGTGGACGCGTTGTTCACGAGGATGTCGAGGCGGCCCGCCCAGCCGAGCACATCCTTCGCGAGTGCCGGCAGACTCGCAGTTTCGAGCAGATCGGCCTTGAAGATCGCCGCCGAGTCGTCACGCTCGGCATTGAGTTCCGCCGCGAGCGCCCTGGCGTCCTCGTGAGAGCCGCGGTAGTGAATCGCAACCCGGGCGTAATCCTTGTGCAGGGTTCTGACAATCTCGGCGCCGATCCGCCGTGCGCTGCCGGTGACGAGGGCCACTTTGCCCGCTAGCGTTTTTTCTGCCGATGTTTCGATAGATCCCTCTTTCGTCATGTTGTTGCTGGTCCTCAAATGCCGAGTCGCGCTATAAAGGCGCATTCTGTGAACCCCGCCAAGCTCATGCAAGCACAAACGCCGCTGTCCCTTCCGGCGCCGGATGCCGACAGCGCCGCACACAGCCGGCGCTGCCGCGAGTTTATCGTCGATCGGATCGCCGCCGCGGGCGGCTCTCTGAGCTTCGCGGAATTCATGCAGCACGCGCTGTATGCGCCGGGCCTCGGCTACTACGCGGCCGGCAGCAAGAAGTTCGGGCAGGGCGGAGATTTTGTCACCGCGCCGGAGATATCGCCGCTGTTCGGTACCGTTGCCGCGCGGCAGATTGCACCGGCAATTGCGTCTATCGACCGCGCGGAAGTGCTGGAATTCGGCGCCGGCAGCGGCGCGCTGGCCGAGCAGGTTTTGCGCAAGCTGGCCGAACTCGACGCCCTGCCCGCGCGGTATTCGATACTCGAGGTGTCTCCGGAGCTTGCCGAGCGGCAGGCCGAGAGGCTCGAAGCGGCGCTGCCCGAGCTCTTCGGCAGGGTGCGCTGGCTGGCCGACTGGCCGCGGGAACACCGCGGTGTCGTGCTGGCCAACGAGGTGCTGGACGCGATGCCCGTGGAGCGCTTCGTGCGTCGGGACGAAGGCGTCAGGCAATGCGCCGTGGCGCTCGAAGGCGAGCGTCTGGTCTTGCACGAGCGCGACGCGCCCGCGGCGCTGACGGCCGAGATTGAGCGCATTGAGCGTGCCCTGGGAGCGCGGCTGCCCGACGGCTACTGTTCGGAGGTCTCGTTGGCGGCGCGGCACTGGGTGCGCGAACTTGGCGAATGCATGCGCGAAGGGCTGGCGCTCCTGTTCGACTACGGCCTGCCGCGCGCCGAGTATTATGCGCCCGAACGCGCGCAGGGCTGGCTGCGCTGCCACTTCCGGCATCACGCGCACGACGATCCCTTGATCCTGCCGGGGATACAGGACATCACAGCCTGGGTGGATTTCTCGGCCGTCGCCGACGCGGCGGCCGCCGCCGGGCTCGCGATTGCCGGTTTTAGCGCACAGGCGCAGTTCCTGCTGGGCGGGGGCTTGAGCGAAGAAATGACCTCCGCCGCGCCCGACGATCTGCCGACGTTGTCGCGGGAGATCAAATTACTTACTCTGCCCGGCGAAATGGGCGAGCACTTCAAGTGTCTCGGGCTGATCGCGGGCGAGCTGTCGCCGCCGGCCGCGTTCGGTTTGGGCGACCGGAGTCATCGCCTGTGAGCTGCGGGAAGCCCCGCTCGTCACGTCAAAGGATTGCAGCATGACCTGGATACAGGTAGTCGTACTCGCCATCGTGCAGGGCATCACCGAGTTTCTGCCGATCTCGAGTTCGGGTCATCTCGTACTCGTACCGTCGTTTTTCGGCTGGGCCGATCAGGGGCTGGCGTTCGATGTCGCCGTGCATTTCGGCTCACTGCTGGCCGTGTGCGTGTACTTTCGCAAGGATATCGCGGCGCTGCTGGCCGGCACGCTAAGGCTTGCCAGCTTCAATATGGATACGCCCGGATCGCGCATGGCGCTGGGTATTGGTCTCGGAACCATTCCGGCAGCCGCCGCCGGACTGCTGGCCGCCGGCTGGATCGAACAGAACCTGCGCAGCCCCTCCGTGATCGTGTTCACGCTGGCCGGTTATGCGGTGCTAATGGTGATTGCCGATCGCTACGGCAAGAGTGAGCGTAACGTGACCGATGTAACGATCAAGGACGCGTTCCTGATCGGCTGCGCGCAGGCGCTTGCGCTCATCCCCGGCACGTCGCGCTCGGGCGTTACGATTACGGCCGGGCGCTTCCTGGGATTTGCCCGGCAGGACGCCGCGCGGTTTTCGTTTCTGCTGTCCGTTCCCGTGATTTTTCTTGCCTCGGGCTACGAAACGCTCGCGCTGTTGACCAGCGGTGAAGTCGTCCCCTGGGCAAATCTGGGCCTCGGCGTTGCCGTGTCGGCGATCGTCGCCTATCTCAGCATCGAGTTTTTCATGCGTTTCGTGACCCGCATTGGCCTGCTGCCGTTCGCCGTATACCGGTTGCTGCTGGCCGGCCTGATCCTCTACGTCCTGGTCTAATGAGCGGCTGGCACAAAGCGGGTTGGCAAGCGGCGCCGCTACTGCTGTTGGTTTGCATGCCGGCACTGGCCGACCAGGGCGACTACCTGCTTGCAGGCGGGCTCGAATCGGATACGGACGGCACGCTGGCCGTGTCCGCGACCGCCGAGCGGGCGTTAACGGATGCCACCTGGGGCTCGCTGACCGCTGCGCACACGAACGTCGATATCGAGCGCAGGCCGTCGCTCGACACCTGGTACGCCGAAGCCGGTCTCGATCATCACTTCGATCCCCTGGGCGTGCGGCTGGCCGCGGTCTACTGGGGCGACGACGACGTTCTCGATTCCGTCGACGGCCGCTTCCGCGTTTACTGGCGTGAGCCGCGCTTCACGCTGGCCGGAGATTTCGAGTATCGCGATTTCGAATTCGACCTGCCCGGCGGCACGCTGCTGCCGGGGCGCACGGTCAGCTTCGATGCGCGGGGGGTCGGCGCAATGGCGCGCCTCGACCTTGGCGAATCGGTCGACGTGTCCGTCTCCGGAATGAGTTACGACTACAGCGTCAATCTGCGGCTGGATCAGAATCGCGGCATAGCGCGCCTGTTGAACGTGTCCAGGCTCAGCCTGATCAACAGTCTTGTTGATGAACGGGTGAGCTTTAGCGTGGGTTTCGAGCAGGGGCTGCGGCGCTACGAACTGAGCCTGTCGAGCTGGGAAGGGGCGGTCGACGGCAGCCGCACGCGCTCCGCGACGCTGCGTTTTCTGACCCCGCTCAGCGATCGCAGCGACATCGAGTTGGGTCTGGGTTACGACGATTCGGATTTGTATGGCGACGTAACGTTCTTTTCCGTCTTCCTGTATTTCTATGGCGGGGGCGCCTAGCCGGCCCTTCTTTCGGGTCTTCCCGGCTTGCTACGGAGAAGGTCCGCAGCCCGCCTTGTAGGCTTTCAGCGCCGCGCGCCGCGCGCCGCGAATGGCCTGCGGGATGCGCTGCGGGTCTTCCTGCTCCGCCGCGATCCGGCCGGCGTCGACGGCCGCCGCGGCATCCAGCGCGCCGCGCAGGTAGCCGACCTGCGGGTAGTCGCGGGTTTCGAGGCCAAGACGTCCGCGCGCATCGGCTTCGCAGGTGAGCAGGAACTCCTCGAAACGCTGCGGCCGGCGAAAAGCATCGGTCTTTTCGAGCACCTTGAGCACCGTGTCCGGCCTGAGTTCGAAGGCTTTGTGGCAGTGCGTATGGTATTCGGCGACGATCAGCGCAAGATCGCGGTAAGCGCGGGGGACCGGAAACCGCTTGCACAAGGCTCGTATCAGCGCGCCGCTCCGCTGCTCGTGGCCGGGATGGCTCGGAAGCCGCTCGCGCGGCGTGGTCGCCTTGCCGAGGTCGTGTACGAGCGCGGCGAAGCGTATCGCGGGTTCCGCCGACAGCGCCTCCGCCTGGTCGAGCACCATCATCGTATGTACGCCCGTATCGATCTCGGGATGCCAGCGTTCGGGCTGCGGCACCCCAAACAGCGCGTCGACTTCGGGATAGATGCGCGCGAGCGCGCCGCAATCGCGCAGCACTTCGAAAAAACGGCGGCTGTCCGGCCCCTTGAGGGCAGCTTCGGTCTCTTTCCAGACGCGGTCGGGAACGAGTGCGTCGACTTCGCCGCTCGCCACCATGCCGCGCATTAGGTCGAGCGTTTCCGGCGCAATACCGAACCCGAGCGCATGGAATCGCGCGGCGAACTTCGCGACGCGCAGGATGCGTACCGGATCTTCGCTAAACGCGTCCGATACGTGCCGTAATACTCGCCGTTGAATGTCGCCGAGGCCGCCGAAGGGGTCGGTAAATCGACCGTCGCCGTCCATTGCGATGGCGTTTATCGTAAGGTCGCGGCGGCCCAGGTCGTCCTCTATGCTGACGTCGGGTGAAGTGTCGAAGCTGAAGCCTGAGTAGCCCGGCGCGGTTTTCCGCTCCGTGCGCGCGAGCGCATACTCTTCACCCGTTTCGGGGTGCAGGAACACGGGAAAGTCCTTGCCGACGCGGCGGTAGCCGCGGGCCTCCAGTTCGTCCGGCGTGGAGCCCACCACACACCAGTCGCGTTCGGACACAGGCAGCCCGAGCTGCTCGTCACGAACAGCACCGCCAACGAGGTAAACTTGCATCTTCGAAGTCTATCTCACCGACTATGCTTTTATCACTCTGCTTGCGCGTCACCGGGCTCCTGTTGCTGAGCGCTTCGCTCAGCGGCTGCTACTACCTGCAGGCTGCAGGCGGGCAGCTGTCCGTCATGAACAAACGCGTGCCGATCGACGAGGTCATCGAGGATTCGGCCACGCCGGCCGAACTCGCGCGGCGGCTTGCCCTGATTCGCGACGCGCGCGAGTTCGCGAGCGCGGCGCTTGCGCTGCCCGATAACAAGAGCTACCGCAGTTTCTCCGATCTGGAGCGCGACTACGTCGTCTGGAACGTCGTGGAGGCGCCCGAGTTCTCGGTAGAGTCGCAGACCTGGTGTTTTCCCGTTGCCGGCTGCGTCGGCTATCGCGGCTACTTCAACAAGGCCGCGGCGGAACGCAAGGCCCGAAAACTCGCCCGACAGGGCAACGACGTGTTTGTCGCGGGGGTAGCGGCCTACTCGACGCTGGGACGCTTTAGCGATCCGGTCCTGAGTACGATGCTGCGCTGGGAGGACGATCGCATCGTCGCTGTGCTGTTTCACGAACTCGCGCATCAGGTGCTGTACGTCAAGAACGATACGCCGTTCAACGAGTCGTTTGCGAGCGCCGTCGAGGAGTTCGGAATCGAGCAGTGGCTGCGGCAGCGCGGGGAGAGCGATCAGTTTGCGGCCTGGCAGCGGCGCCGGACGTTGCAGCAGTCGATGACCGGGCTCGTGCTGGCGGCGCGCGAGGAGCTGTCCGTAGTTTATGCATCGGGTGTGAACGAGGACGCTATGCGCGAGCGCAAGCTGCGAATCCTGGACAAGCTTGGCGCCGATTTCGACGCGCTGTTCGACGAGTACGGTGTGGTCGCGCCGGAGTGGCGGTCGCAGCCGCTCAACAACGCGCGGCTCGCCGTATGGTCGGCGTACGAATCGCACGTGCCCGCGTTTCGTAGCCTGTTCGAGTCCTGCGAGCGGCAGTTCGAGTGTTTCTACGCCGCGGCGCGCGAGCTGTCTGAGCTGGACGAGGCGGAACGAACGAGCCGCCTGGAAGCGTTGGGGGGCGGCGAGGTCTGACGCTTTAGCCGTCTGGGTTGCCGAACAGTGTTCCGAATTGCCGCACGATTCGCTCAACGTGCCGGCGTCGTTCGTCGTCTTCCACTCGCTGAATGACGCCGAGCAGTATGCGCGTATGCCAGGTGTCGGCAGCGAGCGCGAGAAAAGTCCTGGCCATCGCCTCGTAGTCCTTCGTTTGCAGCCGATCGCCGTGGCTTGCGAGAAAGCGTTGCAGCGATCTCAGCGAATCGTCGGGGCCCGTTTCGTCGAACATTGCGGCCACGTGCGGGTGCGTGTCGGCCTCGCTCATCATCAGGCGCCACATTTTCACGGCCTGCGGATCGGAGATTAGCCGCAGGAAACCGTCCGCGAACGACCTGAGACCCGAATCCAGGCTCGTATGGAGCGCAGGGTCGATACGCAGATCGTACAGCTCCGCCTTGCTCGTAATGCAGCTACGAAACAGTTCGTCCTTGTTCGCAAAGTGCGAGTACACGGTCTGTTTCGAGACACCCGCCGCGGCCGCAATGCTGTCCATCGAGCAGCGATCGAAACCTTCGCGCAGGAACAGCTCGGCCGCGGCCTGGCTAATGCTCTTGCGTTTTTCGGCGCTTTTCGGCCGTCCGCGGCGATTTGTCACATCTTGATTCAAATTCATACTGGACAGTCTAGTATTTTAGTGATCTACTATCAAACTGCTTAGTCTAGTTTATCGGGCCAGACCCGTACCGTACGTGTTTCTTGCAAGGAAAATTAAATGTTTATCAGGCAGTTACGATTCGCCCTGATTCCCGTCTTCGGGTTTGCGCTCGCTGCCTGCGGTGAGGATGGTTCAAGCCCCCCTGAAGTGCAAGCGGTTCCCGTGGCGACGGTATCGGCGGAAGCCGATGTGGGCTACCGGGCGTCGAGCAGCTACACCGGACGGGTTGAGGCGCGGCTCGACAGCCAGCTCGGCTTCGAAATTGGCGGATTGCTCGCATCGGTCGCGGTCGAGGAGGGCGCAGTCGTCGGCAGGAACGAACCGCTCGCCGCTCTCGACACGGCGCGCCTCGCGGCTCAGCGGGCCGAAGCCCGCGCCGCGTTCGATCAGGTGCAGGCTGAACTCGAGCTTGCCGAAGCGACCCTGGAAAGGACGGCCGAAGCGTTCGACTTCAAGGGTGTCTCCAGGCAGCAGCTCGACGAAGCCCAGCAACGGGTGGCCACGCTGGCGGCGGCGACGGCGGTTGCCGAGGCGCGCCTTCGCCGGATCAGCGTCGACATCGACAAGGCGACGCTCACGGCGCCGTTCGCCGGCACGGTCGTGCATCGCGCGGCCGACCCGGGCGTCGTGCTCGCGCCGGGACAGACGCTGTTGAGCCTGCAAAGCAGTGACCAACCCGAGGCGCGGATAGGCATTGCACCCGAAGCGGCGGGCAGTCTTGCGATCGGCGAGAGTTTTACGCTTACGATCAACGACCGGCCGGTCGAGGCAACGCTCAAGACCATAGTGCCCCGGCGCGACGAAGCCACGCGCACAGTCGATGCAATTTTTCGCATTACGAGTCCCGAAGCAATTCTCAGGCCTGGCGATCTGGCGCGCCTCGATACCGAGCGCTTCGTCGAGACGCCGGGCTACTGGATTCCGGTATCGGCGTTAATCGAGGGCCCGCGCGGTCTCTGGCAGGGGCTCGTCGCCGAACGGCACGGCAAGGAGCGCGTACTGGTCAAGCACACGGTTGAAGTGCTGCACGCGAACGACAAGATGGCTTTTGTCCGGGGAACGCTCGAAAGCGGCGATCTCCTGGTCAGCAAAGGCACACACCGCGTTGTCGCCGGCCAGAAGGTATCGCTCGCCGCAGACTCCACGCTGGCGCGCGCCGAGAGCCAGCCGGAGGATGGTCAGCAGTGAGCTCAGCAATGAACCCGGCAGTGAAAGAGTCGTCGTGGCGCGACCTGTTTTTCCGCAATGCGCACCTGCTCGTGCTGGCCGTTCTCGTCATCGCGCTCGCGGGGGCATCCGCGCTCAACAACCTGCCGCGCATAGAAGATCCGCGCATCACCACCCGCAACGCGCTCATCATTACGACACTCCCCGGGGCCTCCGCGGAGCGCGTCGAAGCGCTCGTTACCAAGAAGCTCGAGGAGGAGCTGCGCGAAGTCGAGGAAATCAAGGACATTGTCGCGACCTCGCGAGCGAACATCTCGGTAATCAGTATCGAACTCGAGGACGCGATTACGTCGGCCACCAACGAGCAGGCGTTCTCGCGGGTTCGAGACCGGCTGGCCGAAGCGGAGGCGGAGCTGCCGCCCGGCGCGGGCAAACCGTCGTTCGACGACGAACGCGGGGCGTCTGCATTTTCGGTCCTGGTCGGCATTGCCGCGGCGCCGGGTTCGCAGGTATCGATGGGCATGCTGACGCGGCTCGGGGAAGAACTCGCGGACCGGCTCAGGGGCGTGCCGGGGGCCGAACGGGTCAAGGTGTACGGCGACACCGAGGAGGAGATCACCGTAACCCTCGACCGCGGTGAACTCGCGGCGCAGGGTTTATCCGCTCGCAACGTGGGTGCGCGCATTGCGGCCGCTGATCCGAAGAACGCCGCCGGTGCACTGCGCGGTGAAGATCGCGATCTGTTTCTGGAGGTGGCGGGCGAACTCGATTCCGTCGCCCGCATACGCGATCTCGTCGTACGCGAGGGCAGCGAAGGCCGGCAGCTTCGGCTCGGAGACGTTGCAACGGTCGAGAAACGCTGGCGCGAGCCGCCGGACAGCTACGCCTATCTCAACGGTCAGCGGATCGTGTTCGTCGCATCGGCTTCGGCGGAAAGCGTGCGCATCGACCGCTGGCAGCGCCAGGCCGACGTCGTACTGGAGCAGTTTCAGGCAGGGCTCGACGAGGGCATCGTCGTGGATGTTCTGTACCGGCAGAACGAGTACACCGAGGAGCGGCTCAGTTCGCTGAGCAACAATCTGCTCCTGGGCGCGGCGGTTGTCATGCTGGTCGTGTTCTTCGGGCTGGGTTGGCGAGCGGCGTTGATTGTCGGTGCCGCTTTGCCGCTGAGCGCGTCCGCTACCTTGTTCGGGCTGACTTTCTTCGATCAGCAAATCCATCAGATGTCGATCTTCGGCATGATCATCGCGATAGGCCTCCTGATCGATAACGCGATTGTCGTCACCGACGAAATCCAGAAACGGCTGGCGCGCGGCGAGGCTCGCCGGGCTGCGGTGGCCGCGTCGGTCGGGCATCTGTTCGTGCCGCTGCTCGCCTCCACCGTGACGACGATTCTGGGTTTCATGCCGATCTTCCTGCTGCCGGGCAACGCCGGGGATTTCGTAAGCCCCATCGCGATCAGCGTCGTGCTCGCACTCATCGCGTCGTTCCTGATTTCGATGACGATCATCGCCGCGCTGGCCGGTCGTCTCATCAAGCGCGGCGAAGGCGGTCGCCGCGACGGCACCGAGCAGGCGCCTGCCTGGTGGCAGCGCGGCGTTCGGTTTCCGAACTTCAACCGGCGCTGCGAGCAGTGGCTCACGACGGCATTCAAGCGGCCGTTGACGACAGCCGCGGCTTCGCTGCTGCTGCCTGTCTGCGGGTTTGTCCTGGCCGGGACCCTGGGCCTGCAGTTTTTCCCGCCGGCGGATCGCGATCAGTTCGAGATCGAGGTATGGATGCAGGAAGATTCTTCGCTGGCGCGCACGCGGGCAACGGCCCTGGACATCGAGGCCGCGGTGCGCGAGTTCGAGGGCGTCGAACAGGTGAGCTGGCTGATCGGCGGCAGCCATCCGCAGATCTACTACAACCGGATCATGAAGCAGGACAGCAACGCGGCTTACGCACACGCCATGGTGAAAGCGGCATCCGCCGACGCGGCGGAGCGGATCGTGGTCGACCTGCAAACGCTGCTCGACAACCGTTTCCCGGAGGCGCAGATTATCGTCGCCCCGTTTGCGCAAGGCCCTCCCGTGGACGCGCCCGTCGGTTTTCGCATTAGCGGTCCTTCGCTCAGCGTGCTCGCGGAGAAGGGCGAAGAGCTGCGCCGCGTCATGTACGAAACCGAGGGCGTTAGCCACACGCGGACGTCGCAGAGCAGCCGCGCCAAGCTCAAGTATGCGGCGGCCCAATCCGACGCGGAGCGCGTTGGCCTGACGCTCGACGACATTGCGTTCCAGATGCAGGGTAATCTCGAAGGTTTCACGGGCGGTTCCGTGCGTGAGGACCTGGAGGATCTGCCCGTACGTATCCGCTACGCTGACGATGTGCGCGGATCGCTCGCGGATATCGCTTCGATGCCGCTGCTCGCCGGCAACGAGTGGGTCCCGGCGGACACGCTGGGCGCCATGCGGGTCGAGCCGGAAAGCGCCTCCATTACCCGCCGCAACGGCGAGCGCGTGAATGTAGTACACGGCTGGGTGCGTCCGGGCGCGCTGCCGATCGAAGTCACGGCGGACATACTCGCCAACCTCGATGCGAGCGGTTTCAATCTGCCGCCGGGCTATACGCTGCGGCTCGAGGGCGACAGCGACGCGCAGCAGGAAGCGGTCGGTAATCTCATGACCTATCTGCCGATACTCGTCATGCTAATGGTGACGACGCTGGTCCTGAGTTTCGGCAGCGGCAGCGCCGCGGCCGTCGTGGGTCTGGTCGCGTTTCTATCGGCGGGACTCGGCATGCTGTCGCTGTGGCTCGGCGGCTACAATCTGGGCTTCAACCCTCTGCTCGGTACAGCCGGTCTCATCGGCATTGCGATTAACGGCTCGATCGTCGTGCTCGCCGCGCTGCGGGCCGACCACTCCGCAAGCGGCGGCGACGTCAGTGCCGTTGTCGCCATTACGATGCAGGAGGCACGGCATGTGCTGGCCACGACGGCGACGACGATCGGCGGCTTTCTGCCGCTCCTGATCTTCACGGGCGGCGAGTTCTGGCCGCCGCTGGCCGTCGTGATTGCCGGCGGCGTCGGTTTTGCCGTGACGCTCTCGCTGCTGCTTACGCCCGCCCTGTTTACGCTGCTGTCGCGGCGCCGTCGGCGCGAGTCCGTTCCCGCTGCGCGTGCGGTGCCTGCCGTCATCTTCCTGGGCGCTTTTCTCGGCGGCTGCGCGGTGGGTCCCGACTATGTCGCCCCCGAGCCCGACGCCGGCGATGTCTGGCTGGAGGCGTACCCCGAGGGCGGCAGTGCGGAGATTCACAACTGGTGGCAGGGCTTCGACGATCCGCTGATCGCGGAATACGTGACGACCGCGCTCGAGGCCAACAAGCGCGTGGACATCGCGAGCGCGCGGCTTATGGAAGCGCGCGCGCTGAGCCGAATCGCGGGGTCGGCGTTGCTGCCGCAGCTCGGCGCAGACGGCAACTACACCCGGTTTCGCCTGAGCGAGCAGAGTCCGAACAACCCGGGCGGGTTGGTGCCGCGATCCGGCGAACTGTTCGACACGGGTTTTGACGCAAGCTTCGAACTCGACCTGTTCGGCGGCAACCGGCGGCGCAATCAGGCCGGCCGGGCGAGGGCGGAAGCGGCGGAAGCAAATCTCGAGGACGTTCGCTTGAGCGTCGTTGCCGAAGTCGTGCGAACCGCCGTCGAGCTGCGCGGAAGCCAGCGGCGCTTCGAGGTCGCTACGCAAAACGAAGCCCTGCAGCGGGAGACGCTCGAGCTCGTGGAGCGGCGCGTTGCCAGCGGGTTGTCACCCGAACTCGACGCGCTGAATGCCCGGGCGCAGCTCGAGGGTACGCGTTCGAGCCTGCCGGAACTCGAGGCCATGATCCGCAGCGCGGCACTCAGGCTGTCAACCCTGACAGCAAAGTCGCCGCAGACGGTGGTCGCCGACTTCGCCGTCGTCAAAGCCATTCCTGAGGCCCGCGTTCTGCCGACGGCCGGACTGCGCGGCGAGGTCTTGCGACGGCGCCCGGACATTCGGGCAGCGGAGCGTGCACTTGCTGCGGCGACCGCCGATATCGGCGTCGCGGTCGCGGCGTTTTTCCCAAAACTGTCGCTTTCGGCAAGTTTCGGCTGGGAGGCGTTCGACGCCGGCGATCTGTTCACCGGAGACACGGAGGCGAGCGGTGTGCTCGGCGCTGCCGCGCTGCCGTTGTTCACAGGCGGCCGGCTTCGCGCGGAGCTCGCGGCAGCGAATGCCCGTCAGCGGGCGAGTGCCGCGTCCTACGAGCAAGCCGTACTGCTCGCGGTCGAAGAGTCGGAAGCGGCTCTCACGCGTTACTCGCGCTCGGTGCAGAGCCGCGACCACCTGAGCGCGTCCGCACAGTCGAGCGCCGAAGCGGCGGCTATCGCTCGTAAGCTGTACGAATCGGGACTAACCGACTTCCTGTCGGTACTCGACGCGGACCGGCGCCGCCTCGAGGCCGAGGATTCGCTCGCCGCGCGGCGGACTGCCGTTGCGGTGAACCTGGTCGCCGTTTACAAATCACTGGGAACCTTATGAAAGATTTGAGTGGAATCGAACAGCTCGAAGCTATGCTCGCCGGCAAGTTTCCCGCGCCCTCTATCTCGCGCGTCGTGCCGCTCGAGCTCAAGTCGGTAGCAAAGGGCGACGTGCTGTTCATCGCCACGGCGAACGAGGATCTCCTGAACCCCATGGGCGGCGTACATGGCGGTTTTGCGGCGACCGTGCTGGATTCTTCGACCGGCTGTGCGGTGCACAGTATGCTCAAGCCCGGTCAGGCTTACGCAACGGTCAATCTGAACGTGCAGATGATCCGTCCCGTGCCGGTGGGTGTGCCGCTCGAAGCGACCGGCAAGGTGCTCAACGTTTCGCGCTCGATGGGTTTTGCCGAGGGCTGGCTAAGTGACGCCGCGGGTAAGCGCTACGCGCACGCCACCGCAACCTGCGCCATATTCGACGTTTAGCCGTCGGCGTGCTCGTCGCTCTGAACAGGGCCTAAAAAAACATCTGATACTGGATGGCGCCGCCGCCAAAGCCGCGTTCACTGACCTCCTGACTTAGCGAAGCGCGAATGCTGGCTCTGTCGGAGAAGGTGTACTGCCAGCCGACGATGAGTTTGTCGGTGTAACGGCTCGTGTCGAAGCTGTCTTCGGCGATCAGCGCGCTGTAGTCGATATCGGGAATGCCCCCGGCGTAGGCAATCGTAAACCGGCTGCTCGGCCACAGATACTCGTAAAATGCGCCCGCCAGTATGTCCCGGCGTTCGTAGTCATGCTCGCGAAAACCGCGCGACGATGCTTCCTGGCCAGCGAACTGCGCGGTCAGCCGCAGCCGATGGCGTTCGCCGAGCATGCGGACGTGCTCAATGCCCAGATTGAGCTGCGTGTTGCTGTAGTCGTAGTCGAAACCGGGTGTGCGAAACTGGCGGGTTTCCTCGAAGTCGTACCATTCGAGCGTAAGCGCCCAGAGCGTCTCGCGGAGTCCGCCGTCCTGCCAGGTCAGACGCAGTTCGGCGCGGTTCTCGTTGCGCTCGTGCAGAGTCTCCTCGGGCGATTCCGCCGGGTCGGGGAAACGTCGTTCGAAACCGCTGCCAAGCAGTCCCTCGCTATACAGCCAGAGTTTCTCCGCCAGCGGCCAGCGCACGCTCCAATTGAGCTTCAAAGGCCGCTGCTCCTGCGTGCCGCCCTGCTGGTTCTTGCTGCCCCAGTTCAGATCGACGGCCCGGACGCCCAGTCTCGCATACTGTTCCCGGGTGTCGCCGTAGTGGGCAACCCCCGCTTCGATGTCGAGAAACTCCTTGCCGAACTCCGGGTTGACGCCGAGATAAATGGCGGAGTTCTTGCGCCAGCGCCGTTCCAGCCCGAGCAGAACCTGGTCTTCCCGCACGGGCCGGCGGCGGAAACCCTCGCGCCGGAACTGGCCGAAGAAGCGCCAGTCCTCGTTCAGCGCTTCGTTGATGTTGAGATCGATCTCGGTCAGCAACTCGTCCGACGACACGCTGCCCGTGTTTACACGCAGCGCGTTGTTGACGTACTGCTCACGCTCCCAGTCGAGCTGCCACTGCGGGTCGAACGAGTAGTTGATCAGAGCGTGCAGAAACAGGAGCTTGGTTTCGTAGCCGTTTTCGAGTTCCCAGGGATCTTCGGGCAGTTCCGCATTGCAGAGGGCCGCCGCCAGGAGCGCAATCGGAGCGCACGTCTTGCGGATCATGGCTGGCGCTTCACGGTTTGGACTTCACGGCTCGAAGCTCACGGTTCGAGGTGCCGGCTGTCGCTGGCGTCGCCTCCGAGCTTCGCCACGCTCGAGTCGTTTTCGAAAGCCGCGAGCGGGGCGAGCGACGCCGAGAGGCGGCGCGCAACGCCAGTCATGCGCCAGTGGAAAATCGTTTCGGCCGCCAACACCCGGCGCACGTACTTGCGCGTCTCGTTGAACGGAATGTTCTCGATCCATACGAGCGGCTCGGCGGCGGCGCGCCACTCCCGCCAGACATCGACGCGGTGTGGGCCTGCGTTATACGCGGCTGTCGCAAACACCCGGTTACCGTCGAAGCGCTCGAGCATTTGCCCGAGATAAGAGGTGCCGAGGCGAATGTTGACGGCCGGGTCAGTGAGCGTCGGCAGCCCGTTGTAGCTGATGTTGAGCTGATTCGCGACCTGCCGGCCCGTCGCCGGCATTAGCTGCATGAGTCCGATCGCTCCGGCGTGAGAACGAACGTCGCGCATGAACAGCGACTCGCTGCGCGCTATGCCGTAGGCCCAGTTTGCCGGAATGCTGGCGGCTTCGGCGCCGGCTGTGAAGTGCTCTGCAAAGGGCAGCGGATAGCGCAGGGACAGGTCGTCATAGAGTCCTGCGCTTGCCGCCGTGGCAATGGCCCGGGAATGCCAGCCCCAGCGATGCGCGAGGATTGCCGCCTGCTGTTTCTCATTACTGTCGAGATGCCTGACGGCGGCGTCCCATTCGCTTCTGCCGCGACTGTCGAGCCCCACGAGGAACAGTTCGCGCGCGCGGCGCACCGGGTCGCGGCCGGCCAGTTCATCGATTACGCGTTCGTCGGGCGTGAGCTCCGTTGCGTCCAGCCGGTAGTCGCTGTCAGTGGCGTCCGCCGCCAGAAAGCCGTAGTAACTGCGTTCCGTGGCAAGCGCGGCCAGGATCTCCCGTCCCGCCGTGGGATTGCCGCGGTTCACGAGTGCGATGGCCTGCCAGTAACGCCATTCCTCCCGTTCCGCCTCGGCGCCGGGCATGGCGGCGAGATCTTCGAGCAGACGCTGCCAGTTGGCTTCCCGCAGCGAGACCCGCGCGCGCCAGCGAAGAACCTCCGCGTCCGTGGCCGCGGCCGGCAGGGCGCTTAGCAGCCGATATGCGTCGGGCAGTCCGTCGCGCGCCGTCCACAGAGCGATATGCCGCTCGATGTGGTCGCGTTCGTCGGCGCTGAATGGATAGCGCTGGGCAAGCCGCTGCCAAAGGGCTCTTGCCACCACGGGATCGCGGTAGGTTTGCCGCTCGATCGCGTACAGCAGGCGTTCGCGATCCTCTTCGTCGACGTTTGTCTTGCGGAACTGCCGCACGTATTCCGTCGAGCGGTCGGCGGCGCGTTGCCAGGCTTCCGCCCGCTCGACGTAGGCGGGCCCGATCGATTTTCCGAGCCAGCGCGCGCGGGCAAACTCACGCGCGTCGATAGCCAGTGCGTAGCGTTGCCGGTACAGGTCTTCGCCGAGCAGCCCGCGTTCCCTGAGCCAGGCGAAGACCGGATCGCATTCGTCGGCCTGGCTCTGGCCCGTCAGCCACAGGGCCTCCGCGCGTCCGGCGATATTGGGCGATCGGGCGGTCCTGATCTTGGCGTTTAGGGCGAGGCAATCGAGGCGGGCGATATCGCGGCCCTGATAGTAGGCCTCGTATGTGTCGAGGTAGCGTTTGTGCTGCCCGCTGCGGGCCAGAGACAAGGCGTACCGGTAGCGGAGGTCCCGCCCGGGACGCAGCGCGCCGTGCAGGTCGAGAAAAGCTTCGACCGCACGCGCGGGTATTGCGCCGCCCGCAAGCTCGGCGCGCAGCTGCGCCGCCTTGAGGTCTGGCCATAAGATGTAGCTGCGAAGGCGCTGCTGATCCGCCTTTGGGAGTTGTGTCACGGCGGACCAGTTGCCGCGTTCGACCTCGTCGTAGACCTGCGTGAACAGTTCCCGGGCCAGCGAAGTCCCGGCATCGCTATGCTCCGCGGCACCGGCCGCGAGCGCCACCTGCATCGGGAGCGTAACCAGACCGGCCAGTAGCATTATGCGAAGCGCGTAGGTGAGCTTTCGTGTCGGCGGCATCCGGAAGACTCAAGTGTGCGGGTCGGGGAATACTGACCCTACTGACCTCTATCGGGTTCCGCAAGCGTCGTGGCAGCTTGTTACAAAACTGCATTCTTCGCGCCGCGGGTTCGCCGTCGCACTGGGTTCGAGTCTGCGACACAGTTCCCCGGCGGCTGCCGGGGCACGGTGATGGGGCTGCAGATTGCGAGCACAAAAAAGCCGCAAGAGTGTCGGGCTCTCGCGGCCTCGAAGAGAGGTCTTGTACCTATCGTATCTGTCTGAGGATCGTCCGGTCACCGCGCACTATGTAAAGAAACACGATACTGCTGCTGCCCGCAACCTGTGCGAGTTCGTCGACCGTGTCGACGGGAACGCGGTTGGCGGCCGTAATAATGTCGCCGGCGCGAATGTCGCGCTGCGCCGCCGGACTGCCTTCGGCCACCGAGATGACCTCGATGCCGCGCACGTCTGTCGGACCGCTCGAGGAAAACTCCGCGCCGGCCAGCCCAGGGTGTATGTCTTCGCCGGAGCCGCTCTGCGCAACCTGCCGGCCCAGCTCCGCCATGGCGTTCCTCGTCCGTTCGCCACGTATGTACTTGATGCTGACTTCTTCACCAGGTGACATCAGACCAATGGTGTTGACCAGTTCGGACGCGTTGTCGATTTTCTTGGTGTTGACTTCGACGATGATGTCGCCGACTTCCAGTCCGGCGCGTTCTGCAGCCGAGCCGGGCGCTACGCTCGTGACGAGCGCGCCGCGGTCGACGGGGCTGTTGAGCGCTTCGGCTTCCTCGCGATTGACTGCGTCGATGGTTACGCCAAGCAGGCCGCGCCTGACTTCGCCGAAGTCCAGGATCTGCCGCATGATCGAGCTGGCGATTTCGGTGGGGACCGCAAAACCAATGCCGATATTGCCGCCGGAACGGCTAATGATGGCCGAGTTGATGCCGACAAGTTCGCCGGACATGTTGACCAGTGCGCCACCCGAGTTGCCAGGGTTGATCGATGCGTCGGTCTGAATGAAGTCTTCGAGCATGTTGCCGTTGCCGACGCCCATGCGGCCCAGCGCGCTGACTATGCCCGAGGTTACGGTGTGACGCAGGCCGAACGGGTTGCCAATGGCCAGCACAAAATCGCCGACGCGTACTTGTTCGGAATCGCCGATCGGCATTTCCACGAGGTCATCGGCGTCGACGCGTATTACGGCTATGTCGGTACGCTGGTCCGAGCCCACCACTTCGGCGTCGAGGAGGCGGCCGTCGAAGGTCGATATTTCGATCTTGTCAGCGCCGTCGACGACGTGATGGTTGGTGAGAATATAGCCGTTGTCCGCGTCGACAATCACGCCGGATCCCGCGCTGGTGGCCTGGCGCGTGCCCCGCTGCGGCACCTCCGGCAGCCCGAAGTAGCGGCGGAACGCCTCGTTGCCGAACTGCCGGGCGGCCACGGTCTGGCTGACCCGAATGTTGACCACAGCCGGTGAGGTCTTCTCGACGATCGGCGCAAGACTCGTTACCGGCTGCCCGTCCACGGCCAGCGGCAGCGCGGCCTCCGCGGTGACTAGAACGGTCATGCTAATCAGAGCAAGAAAAAATCGGGATTGTTTCAACATACGCTTCACTTTGGCTGAGTTACTCAAGATTCTTATCCGAGGGTACGCCACAAGCTCATGGGACTGCTGGCGGCGCGGCTGACGTCATCTTTGGCGCCGCTGCCTGAACCCTCGGTTAACGCCGTCGAACTGCTACGATTATAAGCCTAATCCAGGCGTCCAAAACGTGCGGCGCCTGCTTGTTTGGGGGCGTCGTCCGGCGAAAGTTCCACTCGTCATCTGCGACTGGCGGCCGCTTCGATGTCCGAATACTAAAGATGCCCGGGTGCTACGAATCGTCGCACCCGGGCCGGTCTGCAGGGCTTACCGCCAGGCGCTCCCTGCTTACTCGATCTAGTGTTCGACCGCAATCCGCCGCGCCTGAATCGCAGCGAGTTTCGGAATCGACACTTCGAGGATACCGTTCTGGCTGCGGGCGGAGATGTTTTCGGCATCAGCCGTATCCGGCAGCGTGAAACGGCGGTAGAAGCGGCCCGAAAAGCGCTCTATGCGGCGGATGCCGTTTTCGTCGCTCTCGGTTTCCGCCTTGCGTTCGCCCGAGACGGACAGCACGCCGGCATCCATGCTGACGTCGATGTCTTTCGGGTCCACGCCGGGAACGTCCGCGCGCAGCACGAAACGGTCTTTTTGCTCGACGATGTCCACGGCGGGTATCCAGTCCGCGGCGGACTGCTCGCTGTCGTTTGCGAGGTTGAGCCGGCGGCTGGCGATCCGGTCGAGGTCGCGATGCATGAGGTCCACCAGCGACCAGGGCTCGAAACGGGTCAGATTCATGATGATCTCCTTGATCGTTGTAGCGATCGTTACAGTTGTCGTAATGAGCCGCGGCAAAACCCGCAGCGCCACTTACCAGTGGCTCCGAGGTAGGGGCTTACGAATACGTTTCAAGGCGTTGAATAGCCGGCTTTTGACCTGTTTTTCCGCCGCAAAGCTGCCGTTTCTATTTCACTTAATGCCACTAGATGTTGTGGTTAGCCCGTTTCACAAAAGCGTCATTTTTTTCCGCTTGTTTTTAAAGCAGTTTTTCTCGAAGACTCTGTAAGTTATTGATATTAAATATCAATTGGGTGCATCGATTTTTTCGATAAAGGCTTGACAGTTGTCCGCTGCGGGCATAATCTTGTGCCCACTCGAACACAACATCTTGTGTTCGTTCAAGCGGAGATTCGAACCCCCTCTGAATCTCGTCTGCGGGCGCGTGCCCACGGCGAGCGGGTTAGTTTTCTCCGAAAAACACGGTCGCTACAACAACATAAGAACGTCTCCGCACGGAGCATTTGGGGAGTAAAAGGACGTTATGAAGTCTGCCGTTAATCTGGACATGCAGAAAACCACAGATATTGAGTTTCAACCAGCCTCGATCGATATCTGGGATACCAAGTACCGCCTGAGCGCCAAGGACGGTTCGCCCATAGACGGGAGTATCGACGATACCTACCGTCGCGTGGCGCGTGCGCTTGCGGATGTGGAAACGGAGTCGAAGCGGGACGAATACTTCGATGCGTTTCTCTGGGCACTGCGCAGCGGCGCAATACCGGCAGGCCGGATTGTGTCGAATGCCGGCGCCCAGGAGCACAAACCCGCAACGTCGACCATCAACTGCACCGTGTCGGGTACGGTTGGCGATTCGATGGACAACATTCTGAATAAGGTGCACGAAGCCGGACTGACGCTCAAGGCGGGTTGTGGCATTGGCTACGAATTCTCGACGCTGCGGCCGAAAGGCGCTTACGTGACCGGCGCGGGCGCGTATACCTCGGGCCCGCTGTCGTTCATGGATATCTACGACAAGATGTGTTTCACCGTGTCATCGGCCGGCGGGCGCCGCGGCGCGCAAATGGGCACCTTCGACGTCGGACATCCCGACGCGATGGAATTCATCCGCGCGAAGCGCGAGGACGGTCGCCTGCGCCAGTTCAACCTCTCGCTGCTGATTACCGACGAGTTCATGCAGGCCGTAATCAACGAGGCCGACTGGAAGCTTGCGTTCCCGGTCACGCAGAAGGAACTGGAGCAGGACGGCCTCGACCTTGGCGACGAGAGCCAGGTCGTCTGGCGCGAGTGGCCGGAGGCGGGCAACTACGTCAGCAACGGCGAGGGCCTCGTCGCCTGCAAGATCTACAAGACGCTGCCGGCGCGGCGGGTCTGGGACGTGATCATGGCGTCGACCTACGATTTTGCCGAGCCGGGTTTCGTGTTGATCGACAAGGTCAACGAAATGAACAACAACTGGTTCTGCGAGAACATTCGCGCAACTAACCCTTGCGGCGAACAGCCTTTGCCGCCGTACGGTTCCTGTCTGCTCGGTTCGGTCAACCTGACGCGCTTTGTCGTCGACGCGTTTACCGAAGAGGCGCAGTTCGACTGGGACAACTTCCGCAAGGTGGTCAAGACGTTCACGCGAATGCTCGACAACGTCGTCGAGATCAACGGCCTGCCGCTGCCGCAGCAGCGCAACGAGATCCAGCGCAAGCGCCGTCACGGCATGGGTTTTCTCGGCCTGGGCTCGACGATCACGATGCTGCGCATGAAGTACGGCGAACCGCAGGCGGTCGAGTTTACCGAACGCGTGTCGCGCGAACTGGCGATCGCGGGTTGGGAAGAGGGTCTGGAACTCGCCAAAGAGAAGGGGCCGGCGCCGATCATGAACGAACTCTTCGAGGTTACCGAAGAGATGCTGCGCAAGCGGCCGGAGATGACCGCGGACGGCTACCGGGCGGGTGACAAGGTGCCGGGCCGGATACTGCATGCCCGCTACAGCCGCTACATGCAGCGCGTGGCAAGCGAGGCGCCGGAACTCGTTAAGGAGCTTACCGAAACCGGTGCGCGGTTTACGCATCACAGCTCGATTGCACCGACCGGCACGATCTCGCTGTCGCTCGCGAACAATGCCTCCAACGGCATAGAGCCGAGTTTTGCGCATCATTACTTCCGCAACGTGATTCGCGAAGGCCGCAAGACGAAAGAAAAGGTGGACGTGTTCTCGTTCGAGCTGCTGGCCTACCGCGAGCTCATCGACAGCGAGGCCATGCCGGCCGGTTTCGACGGTGTGGAAAGCAGCAGCCTGCCGGACTATTTCATTACCGCCGACGACATTTCGCCGCGCGAGCACGTCGATATTCAGGCGGCGTCGCAGAAGTGGATCGATTCGTCGATCTCGAAAACCGCAAACGTCCCGACCGACTATGCCTACGAAGACTTCAAGGGCATATACCTGTATGCCTATGAGCAGGGCCTCAAGGGCTGCACGACCTTCCGCTTCAATCCCGAGGCTTTCCAGGGCGTACTGGTCAAGGAAAAAGACCTCAAGAACACGACCTATACGTTTACGCTGGACGACGGCGCCACGGTCGATCTCAAAGGTGACGAGGAGATCGAGTACGACGGCGAGATACACACGGCGGCGAACCTGTTCGATGCTTTGAAAGAAGGCTACTACGGCAAATTCTGAACACTTAGCTAGCCCGGGCGGCGGCGCGTAACACGGACTTCAAGACAATGATCAAAATCGACAAGAAAATAGTGGGCTACGCGGTCAATCAGCCGTCGGAAGAGCCGGAAAAGACGGAAAAGCCCGAATACCCGCGCGAGGGCGGCGGCGATCGCGCCGAAGTCATCCGCATGCACGAGAAGCTCGAGCGGCCGGAGGTGCTGATCGGCTCGACCTACAAGGTCAAGACGCCGATCTCCGATCACGCCATGTACGTGACGATCAACGACATCATCCTGAACGAGGGCACGCCGTTCGAGAAGCGCCGGCCGTTCGAGATTTTCATCAACTCGAAGAACCTCGATCACTACCAGTGGATCGTGGCGCTGACGCGGATCATCTCCGCGGTATTCCGCAAAGGCGGCGACGTCGCCTTTCTCGTCGACGAGCTGAAGGCCGTGTTCGATCCCCGCGGCGGCTACTGGCAGCCGGGCGGCAAGTTCATGCCGTCGATCATTGCGGAACTGGGCTACATCGTCGAGAAGCACCTGCAGACCATCGGCATGCTGACGAGCGCGGAGCTGGACGAGCACCAGCAGCGGCTGATCGACGAAAAGCGCGCCGAGTTCGAGGAATCGCAGAAGCAGCAGGATGCCTTTTCCGAGGCCAAGTACCCGGAAGGCGCGCAGCTCTGCACCAAGTGCAACACGGCGGCACTGATCATGATGGATGGCTGCATGACCTGCCTGGCGTGCGGCGACAGCAAGTGCGGGTGAGGAAATAGGGGTCGAACCGCGATTCTTTTTGTGCAGGTGGCCGTAGACTGGATTTTCGCAGTCTTTTGAGCCGGCGCTACACTGCCGAGCGCGCGCCCTTGTAAGAGACAGGTTGAACCCTGCGTACTTGCGCCTGTATTCGGCTACAGCTTGTCCCGTACGCGGGCCTTCGCGAAAGCGGCTTCGTAAACCAGTCTAATGCGCTCGAAGTTGTGCGCCTTGCCCACGGTCTTGCGACTTTCAACTCTTCGCAGCGCCCGAATTCGTGAGGCGTCGGGCGCGCCAGGCATAAATGCGGGGTCGATGTCGGCCACTTTCCGCCGCGGTGCCAGCACCAGGGCGCCGGATTTGCGCAGGACGTCGACCGGTGTGAATTCCAGTGCAACCTCGAGAATCTCATGAAGCCCGTATTTGTCGACGGCCAGCATGAGCCGGGTGGCAATAGCGCCGGCTGTGATCTCCACCGATCGCCCGCGACGTGGTTTGAACTTTGCGAGCCAGGGCGGAACGGTCTTTGGATTACCCGTCTTCAATTCGTCGATCAGGCCGATATGCCGCCAGGCAGCCTCCGTGTCGACCTTTTTCATCCAGTGCCGCTCTAGGTCACGCTTCAGCTGGGCACGGTCGGCACCGCCAGTGGATATCCATTTGTTGCCGGCCATCAACTTGGTCAGCCGATCCCCGACCACCGCCTTGTTGGCCTTCCAGTACGTGACGATCTTCTCGAGGTTGACAACCGTGCGCAGCAGAATCCCCACGAAAATCGCGTCGCCGGAGTGAAATCGAAGGTAGGCTACGAAAGGAGAGATCCGCGAGTGCTTCTTGATTCGCCCACGTTCGCTACGCGGCACCAAGGTCACCCAGTTCGCTCTTGACGAGTACCAGCGTATTTGTACCCGCAGGCATCGATACACATCGGTACCGTTCCGGTCGGACAGCACGTGCGCGAATCGCCGTATCCCCCGCCGAACGACCCGAACCTCATGAGCGTCGAAGTGCGCCATAACCTCGGCGCGGATGTTATCGAAGATACGGTCAACCGATTGCAGGTTCTCTTGCGTATCCAGTTCGCACATCAGCAGGCCAATAACAACGTCGTCGAAGACATCGCGTTGCGAAAACCCGACACCATCCCGCAATGTGGTCATCCTCTTCCGCAGTTTTTCCAGTTCGCCCGCCGCGCGTACGGTTTTTCGATTCTTACGCACCAGATCGTAGAATTGCATGAGCTCATCGCGTTTTGCGCGCCTCGCAAGTCGATCCCGCTCGCTCTGAAGTTGCGGATTGCTAATGCTGTCCAGGCCACCGTTAACGATCAGCGTTCGCCAGAAGGCGTCAAGCTTGAGGCTTTCCGCTCTGCTTCGTCGGACCGTGGTGAAGCCGCGGAGCTCATAGACACTGCTGCAACCCGGCCGACGAAATTTTTTGTCGCTGAGAAACGTTCGTTCACTCCTGCAGCCACGCGGCTTTTTCGGCGTTGAGGGCTGGCGTTTTTCGATCGAGAAAGCGCCGAAAGTCTTTACCAGGGGCGCATGTTCAAACGAGTCCTCGGGCGGAGTCACGAACAGAGCTCCTTCCTGAAGGAACATCGCCAGGCATTCACTCACTGGAATCGAGAACTCCCCGGAATTCTGCCGGCAGAAGAACAAGCGCCTGGACAGATCGTTGAGTTCCCGGCAGAAGAGTATCGCCCGGGCGATTTTCTTGATGTCGGGCGCCCGGGAAGCCTGAGTTGCTTCGCTGGCCAGCGCCTTCAAGTCGTCCCATATCGTGATAGCGGTTGCCGAACCGGAAATTTCCTCGTTGAGTTCGGCGGCGGAGACCAGACAACCGGCGATGTCAACGAGCACGTCCGCATCGCCGCCGCGATTGGTGCTGCGGCTTTCATCGAAGAGATGACTGCGAGACGGCAACAACACAGAGTATTTTTCGTACGGCATCGCCTGTGCCAGGCGGATCGCGGCGCTGTCCTGCGCGTCGAACGGATTCTCTGCCCGGTCCGAGAACTGGGCCTTCCAGTACTCGAAGGATGCTTCCAGCCGGGTACGATCCGCTGCGATTTCTTCGGCAACGGCGGGATCGAGCGTAGCTCCTGGCGGCAAACGAACTGGCATTGACTGCTTTCGTCAGGGTGCCCCGTTGTCGGCGGGCGTGTTGTCCGTTAGCACTGGATTGTTTTTCAGCAGCACCATTGGGGTTGGCAGGCGCAGCGTCCAGGAAGGACCAATGTCGACCGGAGGTTCCTGTTCGTCCTGCTGAGCGCGTATCTCGTCCACGATGTCGAGATACGGCGGAGAGCCGATGGTCGGCGGGTCTTCTCCGCCCCAAATCCGCCTGGTTTCGAGAAAGTGCAGCACAGCCGGTTCGAAACCGGGGCGAACGGGTACCGTTACCCGCGCCCCGCCTGCTTTTAGGAATGCAGTGTGCTGAGGATCGTTGTCCTGGATATGAATCAGGTCGAGCCAGCGACTCTTTCGGCCGTAAAAATAGTCTCGCAAGAGAAACATCATTTGCGGCCACTCAAAAGCCTGCTCCAGGAAGCGGACCGCGCGGCCAATGTACTTCGACCGTACCAGGTTGGGCTGCGGGTACCCCAGGCCTCCGGCGTCCAGTTCCATTGCGTCAAAAAGGTCGAAGTGCTGCCCCGTCAAAAGCGATAGTGCGTGTTTCTTGAGTTCCGTTCGTTCCAGCGCGCGATTCTGAGCGGGGTTTCTGCCGCCGATCGAAATCCCTTCCTGGATTTCCTGTGCGGACTGGTCTTCGTTGTAGTCGGCCAGCTTATTCAGATAGCCGGTCAACAGCGCTCCGTGCGTCGCGATCTGCCACTCTTCTAAGGCCCTTGCCGTGCGCTGGCAAAGCACCTCGATATTGACCGAAGCCGGTGCGAAGCGTAGTGCGGAGTAGGCGACGGGCAACTCACCGATCTCGCCCGGAAGTGCCAGAAATCCGTTCGATCCTACGACGGATTGGCCCAGCCCCAGAGTAAGTTCAAAGCTCCATGTGTTGGTGAACTGAAATCCTTGAGTAACGGTCCGGTAAACCGCCGAGTGTGCGGCATAGCCTTCCGGAATGGTGATTTTCGTTGAGCCCGTAATGAAACCTGCGCCCTGGTTCGGCGGACCTTCCGGGATGTCGAACGTGTGCGAGACAATACGCACGATGTCCGGGGGTGGCGCGATATCCGTCACCTCATAGGCTCTGGCCAGGGAGCGGTAGTTGCCTATCGTAATCTGGCTCGCGTCCAGTGAAAAATCTGCCGGTCGAGGCACGCGGGCTCCGTCTGGCGCGTTCACTAGAGAGTGCAGAAAAAACGCAGCAGGCTCGGGTATCTCGAAATCGAGCATGAGCCGTTTGCCGTAGCGCTGAATCTGCATGTCGTAGAACTTGTCTACGAACTCGTACATTCCCACGATGTGACCGTTGCCCGCCGGGTTATCGATCTCGTGCAGGTTGAACTCGTCGATGATGTCGAGCGTTCGACGCGTGCGCTGTTCCCTCACTCGTTCCTGGACTTTCGATTTGGCCGTCTCGGTGATGCTTCGTGCGTAGCGCGACGACGCCCGCTCACTGCGCTCGCTCGCGCGCTCCGATGCGTAATCCACGTGGGCCTCGACGCTTACCCAGGGGCCGTAGGAGGCGCTCACCTTGACGCCGGCCTCGAGGCTCGATTCCTCACGGATGGATTCTTCCGTTTCCCGCTGCATCTCGAATTGTTCTGCGGTGACGAGGTTGCGCTCGCTCTCCTCGTTCGTCTCGCGATCGATCGCGAGAATTTCCTCGGTCTCCCGCTTCCTTCGATGTTCGCGTCTGCGGTGCTCGCCCTCGAGAACGTTCTCTATGTGCGCCAGCTCTTCGGTGTCGTACTTCAACAGGGTTTGGCGCACGACCATTAGATCGGCAACGACTACCGACATCACCGGACTCTCGCTGTTGAGGCGCGTATTCAAGGCGTTTTCCGCTGGAGGAGACCCGGAGAACGTAGCGGAGCCGTGCCAGTTGGAACCTATGGCCACGGAATAGAGGCGTTCCGCGGGCGATGCCTCCACGGCGGCCGCGCTCGCTCGACTCAATCCCTCCATGATGCGGGGCAGGGGGGTCACGCTCGGGTCCAGTTTGAGTTCCGCAAGCAGCTCCGTTGTCTCGTTTGAGAGACCATTTACGTATTCCTCGTTCACGGTCCACGAGGGGCGATGATCATCAGTTCGCCGCGGGCTATCCTGGCGGACAGACTTGCCGCTAAAACCCGCGATTCGAAGTGCCCGCTGCAGCAGCCCCGGCTGGTGAGCGACATTCTCGTGCGTGTCGGCGGGTTCCGGTATCTCGCGAGAGAAAGCATCGGGTGGCAGCGCGCTTAGTTCTGCCTCGGCACGGCCGATTTGCTCTTCGACGGGTTTATCGTCGACAGTTGCTTTATCCTGCTTTCCGTCCGCCGAGTCGAGCTTTCTCTGATCGTTCTGCCGATCCTTCCGCCGATCGTCCACCGGCCGACCGAACGGCAACGGAAAGATTGCCTCCGGGAGCGCGACGGGGCGATCCAGGCGAAAAGCACGTCGCGCGTTCTCTTTTTCGCCAGAGTCTTCAGCGACCGGAGGATTGGTAATCAACTCGACCGCGTTGATCGCCAAGCGCATTGTCGACGCTTCCGACTGCTCGCCAAGCACCACCGCGCTGACCAGGCTGTCAGCCAGGCGACTGACAGCGGCGTCCGGATCGATGAGGGCTTCTTTCTCGTCTCCGGCCGAGGCGAGGAGTTTCCGAATCTTCGCGGCGGTATCGGCCTCCGGGCTCGCAGCTCGCTCCTCGAAGACTCGAACTACATCCGCTACGAGCGGATCGAGCGTTCCGAGGTCGGTAACGTACGAGTCCGATTTGCGAAAGTCGCGGGCCAGCGATTCCATTTCTTCCAGATCGTCGGTCGCTCTAATATCGGCCAGTTCACCCTGAAAGTCGGAGTCGACTGCCGCCGAGAGTCTGCCCGTCGCGTCTCCTTTTTCGGCTGCCCTCGTTACTATGAATCGGAATACGTCATCGTTCATCGGTTCAACTCCCCTGATCTGTCCGCAACGAAGAGGAGAGCCCTATATAGATCGCGTGCCGTTCGTTGTTTGAGGGCGCGAGCCTTTGCCGCTCGTGACTGCGCCTGAAAACCGAATCCTGCACAACGTCCCGCTTTCTCGTTTCGGCTCAAATATTCGAGCTCTCTCCCGCGTACCGACCGTATCATAGCAGCCGGCACAGGAGAGCATCGCTGCTCTGTCTGCCTGGGCATGCCAGCAGTTCGCGGCGCTGTCTTCGTCGCTTGACGTGTCGGGTGGGAGTGCGGGTAGTCCGCTCTGGGCCAGGCAGCATTGTGCAGCGGTACGCAGCCGGCCGGTGATAGACGGTCTAGAGGTGCTGGCACGCAAAGGCAGCTAATCACAACAACCTTTAGGCCTCGGTAGGGAATCGATGCGAAACGTATTCGCTCTGTGTTTTGCTGTCTGCACGCTTGGCGATAAGCCGGAGTTTCGCTATCTTTTGAGGCGGTACTCGATCGAGCACGAATCGGTGACCTCGGGTCAGCTCGAATGCCACTCTCCAAGTCATCGGCTGCGACAACGGCAGTGATGAGGTGAGCCTCCATATACAGAGAACCGAATACAATGCACTGAGCGCCGACGAACAAAGGCCGCGAGCAACTAGAGCTGCGGTTGTTCATTGTAGATGAGGAATGTGGTAGATGATGAGTGTGACGAAGATGACGATTGCGAAGACCTCAAGAATGCATATCCCTGGGACAATCTTCTCGACATCGCAGCCCGCCACAGGCCCCCACATCCCAGACGACTTAGGGAGTAATCCATCGCGGTAAACACCACTATTGCCGGCGAAGATGCCCGGCTACCACTGGAGGTTGTCGCCGGGCCAGGGATCGCCACGGTTGTTCTGGCCTGCGCTTCTATCGCCTGGCTGGCTTTTGCCAGCGTTTCCAAGTCAGGGGACATCCAGGGAGAGTGGACCCTGGCTTTCTCCGGTTTTTTGCCGGTTTTCTCGGCTGTGGGGGCCGGGTGGCTTGCCGCCTGTTCCGGTAGGTTCTTACTGTCTGTCCGCGCACCTCACCGCATGATTTATGTTTTCACTCTAGTGTCGGTTGCGTTTTGGGCGCTCACCAGTAACGTCATGTATCTCCGGTCACTGTATTTTCTCGTGCCCGACCCTGTGCTGGATTCCGACGCTGTTAGCATATTCGTATCGAGCTTCCCCGATTTCTCGTTCAGCGCGTTTGTCGGCGCGTTGTTAAGTAGTTCAGGCATAACCCTTCTGCTATCGACACCTCGGCACTCCGCTCATTTGGTCGTTGCGCTGTTGCTTATTGGTATTGGCGGATTGGAGTTATACCGCCTCACAATGCTCTTTCCGGCCTGACCTTCCCACTCAGCGAACGAAACACCGGCAGCAAAAAGACGACAGATTGGGGATAAGTCACACCCTGCTCAATCACCGGTAAATGGGTAGAGCAAACACGACCCACTCAAGAGCGCAGGCTTGCGGGGATAGCAAGTGCGGCTGAGCCTTTAAGGTTCAGTCCGCGGCCGATCGAGAACTCGGGCGCTTACCCTTCCTCAGCTGTCGGGACACGGCATTCCCGCCGCTGTCCAGGCTGCCATGTCATCCAGATGAGACTGTAAACTTCCCGGCGGTCGATCGCGGTTCGGTCCCGGGTCGAATCCCCAGCTTATGAAGCCAAAGACTTCGGCGTCGTGGAGGATGTGCTCAATAAGACCCTCGGCGTCCCGGCCGCCATTGCGCTCAGGGTCGCGTACCTGTTTGCAGATTTGCACAGTACTCCGGTCGGCCCACTGAAACTCGACCGGGGCCAGTCGCCACACCATGCCCGTGTGAGGCGCCGCGCGCGGCACAACGTTGGGACGCGAGGACACCTGGTGGCAAGAGCTGCAAAGAATAGTCTCCGCCCCAATTCGGCTGGCACCACCCTGTATCCACATGCCATGAGTACGAGTTTCTTCCGAGGCGCCCGTATTCCACAGCGGTACGTTGTCGCTCCCCACGTGACAGTTCAGGCACCGCGGGTGCGTAAATACATCGTAAATACGCCGCCACGCATCCAGCCCTTCGTCGGAAGTTATCGTCCCGGCTTTCGGTAACGATGAAGTGTCCAACGATATTGCGGTCGATTCGTCCGCGACCGAAACCTCACCCGAACACGTGAAGATGACGGCAAGGACGATGGCGATCGAAAGACGGCTCATCGGAAATCGACAAAGCGGTCGAACGGCATCTGCCGCAGCCGCTGTCCGGTGGCCGCGAAGATCGCGTCTGCGAGCGCGGGCGCAGCAGGCGCCGTCGCCGGCTCACCGAGCCCGGCTACGGCAGGGGCTTGCTGCAGCAGCCGCGTGTGAAATCGCGGTGTCTGGTACAGCCGCATGCCCTGGAAGGCATGATAGTTGGTCTGTATCGGTGCATGATTCTCGTAGGTCAGCTCGCAGTTCATGGCGTGGCCAAGACCCCAGACAGCCGCTCCGGTCAGCTGTGCCTCGGCGTTTACCGGATCGAATACCGTGCCGCAGTCGGCCGCTATCCATACCTCGTCGATCCGGATGCCTTTGTCGGTCAAGCTCACGTCCACGACCTCAGCGACCGGTACGTGATGCGAGTGGGCAAACGCGATTCCACGGCCCCGGCCCGGCCCGATATCGGCGCCGTTCCAGTCGCACATCTCACCGACGGCCTCAAGCACCCCGCGGGATATTGGATCGTCGATTAGACGCAGGCGTTCTTCGAGGGGATCGGCACCCGCCGAGGCGATCAATTCGGACAGGAAACTCTCATGAAAGAAGCTGTTGGAACAGGCGCCCGGTGACCGCCACGATCCTATGGGTACGAGCTCCGGGGCTCTGTAGCCTGTGACCCGGTAGTTCGGAATTGCGTACGGCTGATCGTAGGCGCCCCATACGATGAGCGTGTCGGGCCCTGGCGGAACGACGAACACACGCCCGAACCAGCTGGCCGAGAGTGACGGGCTAATCGTATCGATGTCACAAGCGACGACACGGCCGTCAGCGATCGCGCCGCGCGCCCGTGCCATGTGCAAGGGGCGGGGATAGTCGCGGCGCATGTCTTCCTCGCGACTCCAGCTTGTCTTTACCGGCGTCTGCGGCACGCTCATTGCGATCTCGATCGCCTGCAGGACGTAGTCATGATCGAGACGGCGGCCGAAGCTCCCGCCCGCCGGCAATGCGTGCAGCGTGACGCGATCCTTTGCAACCCCCGTCATGGAAGCGGCGGCGTCCCGAATGGCGGCCGGCACTTGCGTTGCCGTCCAAACCGTAACGCGATCCGCCTCGACGAGCACCGTGGCACTGAGCGGTTCGAGGGCTGCGTGTGCGAGGAAGGGGGCGCGGTACTCGGCCGTTATGACGTCCGTATCTTGCAGGCTTTCCTCAACGTCGCCTTCGTCGCGCAAGCGGCTGTCGATGTTGTCGTCGACGTGGGCATCTTCGAGAATCCGCCACATTTCATCGCTCGTAGCCGGATAGTCCGGCTTCAGCCACTCGACATCGAGCGCTGCCGCGGCGCGAAACGCCCGCCAGGTGTTGTCCGCGATTACCGCCAGGCCGTCGGTAAGCTCCACGACGGAGTGCACGCCTCGCAGGCTGCGCGCTTCGGTATCGTCGTAGCGCCGCAGGCCCGCGCCGCGGCCCGGGTTTGCGCGCACCGTCGCGTGCAGCATGCCGGGCAGATTTACGTCGATGCCGTAATCCTGCGTGCCCGTGGACTTTGCGACGATATCGGTGCGTTGAAACGCCTTGCCCAGTGTCCGCCACTGCTCCGCGGGACGAAGTTCGACATCCGTTACCGGTTCGAGCAGTGCCGCATCCGCGGCCAAAGCGGTGTAGGCGATCCGACGTCCGTCGGGCAGGATCACCGCGCCGTTCTCGGTTCTCAGCTCGGCTGCAGCAACGTCAAAGCGTTTCGCCGCGGCCGCCTTGAGCGTTTCGCGAGCGGCAGCGCCGGCGTGCCGCAACTTCTCGTGCAGGTCGGACACCGACGATGAACCGCCGGTAAACTGGGCGCCGGAGAGCCGCGCCGCGGTTTCCATTAAATCGCGAACGGTACGCGGCAGGAAACTCTCGTCCAAAGGTTGAAACGGCAGGCTGTTCGAGGCGATCTTGGCGTTGACGTAGGCCGGGTGCGGTTGACCGGGATCGAGCGTCACCGTGGTTGGATCGATATCGAGCTCCTCGGCGATCAGGTGCGCCTGCGTCGACATGATGCCTTGCCCCACATCCGCGCGAGGTACGATAAAAGTGATTTCCGTAGCGGTGATTTTTACGAACGGCGTGATGGCGGCTTCGCCGGGCTTGAGGTCTCTGAGCAGCGGGTTTCCCGGCGGTCTCGTGACGAAATAGACGCCAAATGCGACGCCGCCGGCGACGGCCGCGGAGCCGATCAGAAATTTTCGCCGGCTGACTTTCGACCGTTTGGCTTTTGGCAAAGGGGCGGTCATTCGCCGTTCCGCATGTTTGCCGCGGCGGTCTTGATGGCGGCCCGAATTCTCGGGTAAGTACCACAACGGCAGAGGTTCGCGGACATGGCTGCGTCGATGTCGGCATCGCTGGGGGTTGCATTACGGCTGAGCAGATTGGCCGCCTGCATGATCTGGCCAGACTGACAGTAACCGCACTGGGCGACATGGTGCTCGATCCACGCGGCCTTGAGCGGGTGCAGGTCCTCCGAGGCGCCGAGCCGCGAAATGGTCGTCACATCGCCCCATACGCTACTCACTGCTATTTGACAGGAGCGAACCGCGGCACCAGCAATGTGCACCGTGCAGGCGCCGCATTGTGCTATGCCACAGCCGTACTTTGGTTCGGTGATGCCGAGTTCGTCACGCAGCACCCACAAGAGCGGCATGTCCTCCTCGACGTCCAGATCGTGGGTAACTCCGTTAACCGACAATTGCATCAAGACTTCCTCAACGGGTTTCGGCAATGCGCAACTGATTCTTCAAAGTGAGCGTAGTGAGGCCGGGAACAGTGCACAATATGCAATTGCGTTCAAACGCCTGCAGTTCCGGTCAATCCTGCTGCAGGAGCTGTTCATCGGCCCGCGCCCATGGCATTCATGCGCGATCCAGAGGAGCAGGACTCACTCAGTGAGCGACGAACAAAAGTATTCGCTATCGATGGGCACCGAGGTGTGCTGTCGAATCCTCGGCATCGATCCGGCGGCAATGCTGCGTGCCGCAGGTCTGGCAGAGATAGCGCAGCCCAACGGCGAAGTCCGCGTGACGGCGGCTCAGTACTTCGATGCGTGGAATACCCTGGCGGGTCTGACCGACCGGCCGGACTACGTTACTCACCTTGGTATCACCATCGCTCGCGGTCCGGTCATACCCGCATTCTTTGCACTATCGTGCGCCCCGGATCTCGAAACTGGCATGACGCGCCTGTCGCTGTACAAATCGCTGTTAGGGCCTACGCAGATGCGGGTCTTCCGCGAAGAGGATCTGCTATGGGTGGAATATCACTCAGCGGATGCCAGGCTCGAGGTGCCGCCGAGCCTCGGCGCTCTGCATCTCGTGTATTTTGTCGAGGCGGCAAGGCTCGCGACCGCGTACCACCTGAGCCCGGTGGCGGCGATGCTGCAAGCGTCGAAAAAAGAGCGTCACACTATTGCCGGACACCTTGGCGTGATGCCGGAAAAAGGCGACTTCAGCGCGCTCGCTTACACGCTGACGGATGCGAGACGGCCCTTCATATCGGAGAACGCTCGTCTGTGGGCGGATTTCGAGCAAGACTTGAAGCGTCAACTTGCAATGCAAAGGACATCGGCTTCGATGGCCTCGCGCGTGCAGACGACGCTCATGGAGCTTTTTGCGGCGGGAAGATCGAGCGCAGAAGACGTTTGCTTTTCGCTCGGTATGAGCCGTAGCACACTGCAACGCGGACTGCGCCGCGAAGGCACCTCGTTTCAGGCGGTCCTGGACGACACTCGAAAGGAACTCGCCATCCGCTATCTGACGAAGAGTTCGCTGCAGATGAGCGAAATCGCATCGCTGCTTGCGTATCGCGATCCGAACAGCTTTTCACGCGGTTTTCGCCTCTGGACGGGGCGGTCGCCGCGGGAGTTTCGGGATGAATCGCTAAAGGATTGACCCGCGGTAGATAGGGCCCGAGAACTCCTGGCCTGATCGCGGCTTCCGGTGCGGCCCCGGGTGTTCAAAACCGTTCCGGATGCAATGCGAAAACGGCGATATCAGGCCTGAACCGGCGTACGCCATTCGAAAAGCTGCCTTCGGCCAAGATCCCGACCGGCCCGAGAAACTGCGATGCGCCGGGGATTCAGCACAAACGTGCCTAAACTAGCCGACGCGGTCGATCGTATCTTCGCCTGCACTGCAGTTCTCCCGGATGACGGCACGAAGCGGCAGCGCCGCAATCGCTGCGTCAAGCGACTGGCTAAGCAGTCGCGAGAATTCTCTGCTGGTGCCATTCCAGTTCATTCGGGTTTTGTTTCCACGTACCGCGCGGCTGGATTCGGTACCGTAAACCCGCAACACCGTCACGCCGGCCATGGATGTCGAGATGTGCTTTATGTAGAGCGTCTCGAGAGCCACGTAGGGGCCTGTACCCGGTGGCTGATCCGAATACCGGACACTCACGCCAAGGCGAGATTCGATACCTTCACTCAGCCAGTCCCGGATTTGCTCTTTCGGGAGCGACCAGCCCTGTGCGACGGTCCGGCGTCGCTGATCGACGACTCGAATACAGGTTTCTTCGGCCGAATCGTCGATGCCGGCATGCGCGAGGGCTTTGCCGGCGGCTACGGGAGCCTGTTCGCTGTAGTATTGGATTTCAGCGGTGCGAAGCTTGGGTTCGGCAGCGCAGCCTGCGATCAGCGCGCAGGCTGCGAGTATTGCCGAAGCAGACTTCATTCTGCCGCGGCAGGTACGGAGTAAATCGTTCCGCCGGCGGTTCTGTACACAAGATTCTTATCCAGATCGCCGACTCTGTAGCCCTTGTATTTCGTCCGGACTCCCGACGCAACAACAGTCTGGAACTCCTCGAGGCTGGCAGTCTCCATTTCCGGCTTCACGCGCTCGTTCCAATCGTATTCCAGCATGAAGCGCAGATGCGTTTTCGCCTCATCGAGATACCCGGCCAACAGTCCCGGCGTCCAGGTTTCGGCTATTGCGATCTCTTCGGTGATTTCCGTTGCTTCGTCGATCTCCTTGAGCTCGCTTTCCAGCGCCTTGCGAAGCGATTCTTCATCCTCGGCCTCGGTGGCGATCGCCTGAGCGTACTCGCGTTCGATGGCTGTCTTTAACAGCTCTTTTTCGCCGTCTGCAAAAGGCCGAAAAACAGGCGGGTGGAGCGGTGACTGGTACACCAGATAACGCGAGCTCGACGGCGTGGGCTTTTGAGTGTCGACGGCTCGCGCTCGCGGAAATACTTCCTGCTTGATCCAGACGCTAACCTGATCAACCGTCGGGGTCAGCTGATAGGTGCCCGTCAATACCATGACCGTATCGACGTCCGTGCTGGCGAAAATCTCGCGCACACCTTCACGTATCTCCGTTTCGGCCGTGACGTCGCCGACACTATCGACTGTCCAGCCGTTTCCGGCAGGCTCAACTGCAACAGCGGTTCTCAGATGGTCGACGAGGTCGTAATCCGCCGTTGCCTGCCGCAATACTTCAGCTTTGCGCTCTGCCTTCTTTGCCCGACTATTGGTTACGGCAGAGTCGACCATCGCACCAATCAGTGCACCGATGGCGCCGTATTGCCCCGTTGCAGCGGAACTGTCTGCCACAACCACCTGAACTTCCATCTCTTCCTGGTGAAGAACGGGCAGGACATGCAATGATACCGATTCCGCATCCTCCGCTGCTGGAAACGTAGGCTGGTAAGTGGCGCAGCCGGCCAGGGAAAGAGCGCTCAAAAGGGCGATTAACACACGCATAGACTTCTCCGGTTAGGTCGAGTGTTGCCGATATGTAAGGACGCGCTGCAAGGATAGCTGGTTATCCCACAGCGTCAAGGAAACCAATCGAGACTGGGGACACCCGCGGCGGAGCAACGGGCGCCGGTGATCCGGCTTGACGTTGGCGGCGCCATGCCTGTGGCGACCGTGCGCTCACGGTTTTGCCGATACTCGACGTTGTGCTGCATGATTGATGGCGCTTCCCAGTTCGGAACAGGCTTCTGGGGCGTCTCAGGGGAAAACGAATGGCGAGAAACAAGCGAAGCGGACACAGAGGCGGGGGCAACAAGAGAGTTCGCCGAAAGTTGTCCAGACCGCGGATCGAGCAAAACTATCGCGACACGCCTTACGGCCGTATTCCGCTGGTCGAGCGTACTCTCGATACCGGCTACGGAAAGACCGTGACGTACTATCAACTCGATCTGAATTACAAACCGAAGTTGCCTAAAAACGCAGTCGCCGGCGACCCGACAAGGCAGAATTTCTGCCCACTGTGCCACACACCGTACTATTACTTCCTCGACAAAGAACGCAGCTGCGTGCAGTGCGGCGGCTCTTTTGTCTTCTCCGCGAAGGAACAGAAGTACTGGTACGAGTCGCTGAAGTTCTACCTGGATTCGGTTGCGATACGCTGCGCGTCATGCCGCAGGCAGAGGCGCTCGGAGAAGGCTCTCGCGGCGCAGATTTCCGCGGCGCAGGCGAAACTCAACGACGATCCGGGCGACCTGCATGCACTGCTCGAAGACGCGGAGAGTCGTGTCCGCTACTATCAGAAAACCGGTTCGGGTAATCTGAACCGGGCGATTTCCTCGGCACGCAAGGCGTTGAGGATATGGCCAAAAGCGATCGAGGGTTACTTCTGGGAAGGACTCGCTCAGATGCTGGCCGGCCGATCCGCAAAGGGGCAGACGCTGCTGCGGGCGTTCGTCGAGCAAGGCGGCTGCGCCGGCAAGCAGCGGAGGCCCCTGTGCCTGGAAGCCAAAGAGTTTCTTGCGCAGGTCGAGCGAGGCGGATGACGGCTTCGATCAGCCGCTGCCAATAGTGAGCATTGCGTATGTCGTCATTTCGATTGTGACCGCGCACGAGCGCTTTGGAGAATGGTGTGATCACCCCATATCGCGGCACGACGGGTTACCGCTGTTGAGGGTTCAGGGCAACGGGCTGTGCCAGCTACTCGTTCCTGATAATCAGCCTGGTTAGACCGAAAGTGTTCTGCGCGCGAATCTCTACCTCTTTGCCCGGATATTTTTCCTCATCGAGCAGGGTGGCCAGCGCCTTCACGTAGTCGTGAGTGGGTGTTCCCTCGATGTCTTCAGGGAATGTTAGTGCGATCACGGCGAGTAGCGGTTCGTCGTTCGGAAAAATCAGCGTCAATTCCCAGGCCTCGTCGTCGTCGAACACGCCCGTTTCCCGGAAAAAGCCCGCCAGACTGGCGGCATCCTGTCGCGTCGCATCACCTTCATAGTAAATGACGTTGGCCCCGTCCTTGATGTGATTAGCCGGCAGAACCGGAACCAGGAAGATGACCAGCAAAAATATGATAAACGTGGGGATCAGCGCGAGCAGGCTTAAGCCTATGGTTTTCCACCACGAAGCCTTGGCGCCGCCGTCTTCGAGATGTGCCGCAAAAAACGACTTCAGTCTGAAGTGATACCACGCGGTAAAAATTGCCACAGTGACCGCGGGTATAGTGCTGTTCGGGAACCCGGTTGGGAGCCACATTGCCGCGAACGCAAAGACCGCACTCAATAACAAGCCGCCTGCCATCGACTTCTTGCGCTGCGCCTGATCGTCAACGGCGGCAAAATTCCTGGACATTAACCAGCCGCCGGCAAAGGCACCGCCGAGGAACGCGGCAACAGATACCTGATTCGCCGAATGCAGCGCATCAGGCCGTTTCGTGACGCCGGGCGACATGCTTTCCGGTGTTAGATCGTCCACTATAGCTGCCTGCTTCTGCAGTCGGTAATTGCCGGGCTCTGATCCTCGAACGACCCAGCCACCACGAAGCCTTGTTTAACTCCGGCGCTAAGTGTTGCAAGTTTGTCGATATCCGTTCGCGGATTCTCGGCGAACACCAGGAAACTCGCCTCGCAGCCCGGATCGAAGCATGCGATTCGCCTTTCCGGGAAAATACTACGCCCGGTAGCGATCCAGAGGGACAAGGCGGTAGTCGGATCGAAGGCGCCAATGGACACAAGACTGCGGATTTCGCCGAGGGTCGGGTTGGCGCCGACTCCGGTGCCCTGCCGATCGTAGGTATCGGACCCAATTCGAATTTCAACGCCCGCGGCTCGGAGTGTCGCGAGGTTGGATTTCTGCATAGCTCGAAATGTGGCGAGTTTCTCGGGCTGATTTCTGAAAACCACTTCGATCACGTAGGTCGTCGTGACAACGGCAATGCCGGCGTCCCGGGCGCGCGCGGCATCCTCGGCACTCAGACTATGATCCCCGGCCGTCCTGTCGGGCGGCCAGGCAATGCCGGGCAAGTGCGCGATCTCATCGACGCCCGCGGCTACTCCAGCTCGAAAATCCGCCGCGCTGTTGACATGGAGGGTCACCGTAAGTCCTCTTGCGTGAGACTCGCGAACTACGGCTGGGAGCAAATCGGGGTGCAGGCCCCTGAGCGGCTGACCGTCATAGTCGGGAGCCCGGTAATCTTCGCTGTAGATTAGCGTCACCTTGACGAAATCGGCGCCGTGGCTGGATATACGCTCGACGGCCGCACGAACCTCCGACTCGTTTTCCACCTCGTGAAAAGCCTGTCCCTTGAAGTCGTCATAGGTTGCCCCGTCGTAGAGAGTGTCGGACAGCGTGTTGACGAACAGCGGGACCGGATGCCCGCCCGGCGAGGTGACTCCGCCCATTGAAAAGATGACATCGACTGTGTCGGGACGGTCGAGTCGTTCGCGAATGCCGTCAATCGCAGGAGGGTACGTCGTAGGTACTTTGACGTAGAAGACTCCGTTGCGCAGGTACTCCGCGTTCGAGCGTTCGAATATGGATGCCACGATATTGTGGTTGTGTCCTTCCGCGAACGGTGCGGTGACGGTTGCCCCGTGTAAATCGACGGTTCTGCAGTCGTTCAGGCCGTCGGGGGAAACGAAGCTACCGTCGCGAACGTACTTCGTGCCCACACTTTCCGAGTTTCCGTCCCACCAAATGCCGTTTCGATATGCGACGGCAACCGAGCCGTCATCAGCGAACGACGGAACCGAGCCAAGCAAGGCGACAAGTGCCCCGGTGGCGTACAGCTTGCTGCTGCCGCGGTTTCTGTCAGCATAAAACATCGATCTCCCCCCAAAACCGCGCAGCCCCTGAAAAACTGCGCGGGAGTACTGAGTGGCCTGATTGTAGCGCGACAACGACGCCAGCGACCGAATCCGGCCATCAAAGCGAACACTCTTCCCATGTTACATTTCCCGGAGCGTTACCCCGCATGATCACGCAAAGCCCGGTCTTGATATCTCGCAAGGAGAACGACGTGCACAAATCCATCGTAGCGGCATTCTTTGTCCTGCTGTCGGCCGCCGTAGCCGCACAGGAAGCGGAGACCGGGAGCAGAACGGTCATCGAGAACGGCGGCCGCTCGGTAGCCTTTACCAAAAGCGTGCCGAAGGAGTACACGGGTTACGACAGTCCGTGGCAATACGCCCACGCTATCCGGGCGGGGGATTTTGTCTATATCTCGGGGATCATCATTGGCGCCGGTCGCGACGAAAGCCTGCCGATCTCGAAGGCCCGCTTTCGGGAGAAGACGGAGGCAGCCTTCGAGGCTATCCAGCGCTATCTTTCCACTGCCGACGCGAGCCTCGAGGGCATGGTCAAGATCAACACTTTCCACATCCTCGATGGCAAGAACACCTCGCTCGGCATCGACGAGCAGGCGCTCGTGATCGCGGAAACCAAGGCGAAATACGCGGTGGAACCGCATCCGGCATGGACCGCGGTGGGTACCACAGGGCTGTTCAGCCCGCGCGGGATCGTGGAGATCGAGGTGGTCGTGTACGCGCCGCTCGAAGGCTAGGGGCTCGGCGATCGCGCGTGTCCGGTATCGCAGCAACCATCACGTGTTTTTGCGGTGTTCCGCAACGATATTGGTCCAGGTTCTTTCGAGTTCCCGCAGCAAACCTTCGAAGGCCTTGCGCTCGGTGTTCAGCCGTCCCTGATCGGCAAGGTTCGCGGTATTCCAGGCGTTGCTGCTCTGCTTTTCGCGGGCGTTGGCTTCGGCCACTCCGTAGACGAAGCCGGTTCGGACATCGACAAAAACCGCTGACGCCGTCGTAGTCACGACCGTTTCTCTATCCCGCAGCAAACCGAGCGAGATAACGCTCAACGGTCCCTTGGATTTGCCGTCGACACGAAACGACGTATCGAGGGTGAAGACGACCAGCACATCGGACTTGAGGTTAGCGCTGGCCGTGCGCAGGTCGTCCAGGCTGTTCAGGCGGGCAGGTATCAGGAGCCGGCTCAACGGAGACGCGCCGCGGATGCCCGGCCAGCGCGATATCTCTTCAAAGCTCACGTCGGTCATTAGCTCGCGGTTGGTGAGTACGACGTATGAGCCGCTGCCGTAGGTCTCGGCCGACAGCGAACGGTACCCGGCAGACTGCACCCGGGCAAACGCTACGGACGCGGGGAACGCAGCGGCAGCCTCGCGAGACATCAGCTCCCGAATATCCGCGGACTGGATGCCGTTAAGGTCCACCGGTCCGCCCGGCGTCGTGTACGAGGCGCAGCCGGACAGGCCGAGCAGAATTAGTGCAAGAATCGCTGAATGAAGTATTTGTCCTTTCACGATAGCCTCCCGTCGGGCAGTTGCTTTTTGCTTGTTTGCGGTTGCGCCGCCTAGGCCCGGAACAGCTCTTGCTGATCGTCCGGACGACTCCCGGCCAGCCTGCCCGAGCGTTCGTACCAGTCGATCCGCCGGGTCAAATACATGATCACTGCGAGTACCGCCCACAGCCCTATCGAGCCTGCGAGCAGCGCATAGGTTTCGGCTTTGAGCGTCATGTACAGGAACGTGTAAAGCGCAAAAGACACGACGCCGATGATCAGAGCCCGCACGCGCGCACCGAGCACGGAGTAGCTGTAGCCAATGGTGAGGCCGCTCGAAGCCAGGGCGCTGATGAGATAAGACCAGCCGAAGCCCAAGTGCTCGGCGAGCGCAATGAGCAGCAGAAAGAAGATGACGTTGGCCATCCCGACCATTAGGTACTGCAGCGGATGTAAGGTAAGACCCGCAACGACCTCGAAGATGAAGTAGCTGACAAAGGTCAGTACGACAAAGAGGATGCCGTACTTGACCGACCGCAGCGTCAGTCGATAGACGCTGATCGGCATGTACAGCTCGGCGCCAAACGCATCCAGGCCGGACGCTTCCGCGGCGCGTGAGTGTTTGCTCCAGTGCGACGGCAGCGACCGGCCAATACTCGATACTTTCCAGTCCGCAGTGAATCCGTTGTCGCCAATGTCTCTTTCCTGCGGCAGGTAGTTGCCTGCAAAGCTCGGTGTTGGCCAGGTGGACCGCATCGTTGCACGGGTAGAGTCGCCTAGGGGCAGAAAGAACATCGACTCGCTGCCCTTGAGTTGCAGGACCGTATCGAAGGACAGATCTTCGAGCCGGCCGCCGTCAAGGATGTCACGCAGCGGAGCCTCGATCTGCGGTGGCAGCGCAGCAACACGCTGCCCGCTGGGTACGAAGGTCACTGCTTCACCGTTCAGATTCGCCGCCGGAGTTTCCGTAATGGCGCGGCCGTCGCTGACGCCGACGACGATGGAGGCTTCCGACCAGTGGATCGTCGCGCCCCCAATGCCGAGCCGCTGCGGGTCGATCGCGGCGAACCGGCCCTTGAGTCCAATGCTGGCTGTATAGACGGGCACCTTGTGAATGCCGCGATAGCGGATTTCGGAGTCGACCGAGGCATCGATATCGAGCGTTTCCGGCAGGATATACAGCTCGCTGCGACTCACGCGCCGCTCGCCGTCGTCATTCACGTGCACCAGGTCGTACGGCAGGATCAGCACCGGGCCGGCAATCAATTGCGATTGGCCCCAGGTGCGCTGGATGTCCAGCTTTGCGGTCTGCTGTACCTGACTCCTGTCGTTGATCGTCTCGCGCACCATTCCTAGCGGAATCAGCAGCACGAGGATCAGGATACCGATCGTCACCACCTTGACCGACGCCGATTGGCGTAGCCTGGACACTATTTGTTGCACGCTGCTCTCCCTAGAACCTCAGGAGATTGAAGCGGCTAATTGTGTGAGCTGGATGATGGAAAAATGGCGAATAGTGGCACTGGAGCTGGGAGCTTGCGAGCGCGTACTGCCGCAACGCTATCCGGTGAGACTATTCACAGTTCGATTTCGACTTGCGGGGGTGGCTGCTGAAACTGATCGCCTCGCCGTCGTAGGAAAAGAAGCTCGCTCTTTTTTCCGTGGAGAGAGCAAAGGATCCATCAGCGGCTGTTGTTGTAGTGGCAAGTTCTATCGGCAGGTGGAGCGGAATCCACTGATTCTTAAAGGCGGAGACTTTCGAACCTTGAATTGGAGTCCCTGCGCAGTCAGATACCGCGCCGAGATAGACCTGCGGAACAGAGCATCCTCCGAGAAGAACGGCCAAGGCAGCGACTGCTAACGCTCTTATCTCGACAAGATGTGGCATGACCCTACTTTAGAGTACTCTTCGGACAATTCGTCCCGTCGGTGTTAGCCTACAGTTTTCGAGCTCGTCATGGATTTTTTTGCAGGCGGCACGCCGCCGTCAGTCAACGCGCTCCCGGGCTCTGATAGTCGAACAATTGCAGGTCTTCGTTGCCGCCCCGCATGGAGCGGGCGGTTCCGAGCACGGCGAGCGAAGCCGGGTCGTTCTTCAGGTATGCGGAAAAGAAGAGCAGTTCCCAGCCGTTGCGATCGTCCCAAGAGTCCTGCTCGAAAATGTGCGGCTGATCGACGAGTTCCACGACATAGGTAGGGCCCGCCAAGTGCCTCATGGCCGGCAGAATAAACGCAGCCTGCGTGACCTCGTCTTTGCTGCCGAACAGACACAGCATGGGAGCCGTAACTCGATTTAGGCCGGCGTTTTCCGGGCCAAACGCGAAAACCTCTTCGCCGTCGTAATTTCCGCCTACCCAGGGCGCCGCGATGACGCCCGCTTTGATGCGCGCATCGCTAACCGTTGCCGTGTTTCCCTCAAAGGGTCCTCCCGTCACCGCAAGTGCGGTGAAGCCGCCGTAACTGTGGCCTGTGATTCCTATATTGCCGGCATCGATATTGGCGCCGAACGCGTCGCTATCGAGTAGCGAGTCCAGGACGGCTTTCGTCAGCAACGGCCTGAGAAACCCGACATGAGGATTGGGCCCGTCCTTCGCGGCGGTACGCTCATCGCCGTAGTTGATGACCGCAACGATATACCCGTGGCTTGCAAGCAAATGCGCATGTCTTACGTCGTAGATACCGTGTGCCGGGGCGCCGTGAGCGAGAACGATCAATGGATAACGGGTCTCGGGATCGGCAAAGCCTGGTGCCTCTCCGGCCGCCAGCATGTCCTCGAAAACACCGTATTCGGCAGCGTGGTAGGGGAACGCGTAACTGCTTTGCCGATGGCCTGCGCTCGATGGAAAGGTCAGGAACGTCACGACCGGCAAGCTCAAGCCGCTCGCGGGGCCGTACAAGGCCTGGTCGTCGGGGATCCGGACATTGGTAATCCATGCGGAATCCGGATGCTTCAGGATGTCCGCGATGTAGCGAGCCTCCCCGGACTCGGTAGTGCGGCCCAACAAGAATTCATGCATCGCGTCGTCGCCTATATCGGCATAGTCAGGCGCGACCTCCATATTCGTCGAGCCTACCGTGTAAGGGCCTCTACCGAAGGGTTCGGCTTCGTCCGAACACGCCGGTGCAGCAGCGTAAGCGAACGCGATGCAGCAGAGCAGCATGCCCACCCGGTTCGACGTTGTTTGCCGCACCGGATGATCGCGCTTCGACAGACGATCGGAGGCGGCCTTGAGAATCGTTTTCACCGTCGTCATACCACCTTGCTTGCCGCGCGCGGTCTGCAACTATGGCGTACACGCCTCGTATGTCAAGGCAGCCCGTCCATCGCCTTCAACAGTACGTTTACCACAGCCTCGCCGGGCGCCGCCTTGTTGAGCACCAGCGCGGCATAGGTGTCGCGTTCGGCGTCGTAGATCAGCACGGCTTTGGAGTCGGGAGAGCCGCCCACGTGTCCGAGCCAGGTGGTAGGTGTGTCCGGGTCGAGTACGTCAATGAGCATGACTCCGCGGCCGTAGTGCATGCCGGAGCCGAACATCGGGTACAGATCGGCAAACGCGGATTTGAGCGCCGTGCTGCTATACAGCCTGCCGGTCAGTACCGCGTTCAGAAATACGAGCATGTCGCCCGGTTCGGCAATCACGCCTCCCGCCCCGTGCAGCGACGCGATCTCGCGAACCCGCGTCGGCGGATCGTTGTGAGGCGGAACGATAAGTTCGTCGGGATCGCCTTTGGTCACCAATTGCAGCGAGTCGAGCCCGAGCGGTTCGGCAATACGGCGAGCGACGACTTCGCTAAGGGGCTCCTGTTCGAGTGCTTCGACGATCAAGCCGAGCATCAGGTAGCCGGTGTTGCTGTAGTACCAGTTCGATCCCGGGCAAAAATCCGCTCCATGGCCGGCCGATACCTGCAGGAGTTTCGCAGGCGACTTGTAGCCGCGCTTCTTGCCGAGCTTCTCGTCGGCCTGAAAACTGAACACGCCGCTGCGATGCAGCAGCAGATCGTCGACCGTAATCAGCGCCGACTGCGGATAATCCGGAAACCAGCGATCGATACGCTCGTCGAGTGAGAGTTTTTCTTCCTCGATGAGCTCAAGGATTAGCGTACCCGTGACGAGCTTGCCGACGCTCGCCCACCAAAAGCTCCCGGGCGCATCCTCGTCCAGCCCTGACGATCGTGACCAGTAACCGTAAACCGGTGACCACACCGCCATCGCGGCGGCCGGCGCATCGGTGTTGGTCAGAACCGATTCGAACGCGGCGTCAAGAATGGCTGCTCGGCCTTCCGCCATTGCTTCCGAGATGTCGACGCGAGCCGACGGAAAGACGATCTCGGCTCCGGTCCGCGGTTCGGGCCCCTCGTAGGCGGCGTCCGCGGCGCACTCCATGGACTGAGCCGGCACGGACATAAGGCTCAGGACCAACAGCGCATGGATCGCTGCGCAGTTCGTGAGCAGGCTACGGTTCATGTAAGGCTCCCCGGTGCTCATGGCGATCTGGAACACACTCGGACTCGCGCGAGCGAGATTGGTTTCGCCCGCGCGGCAATGCTCATCGTCTGTCCGTAGTGAGGCGGCAGGGAGGCCGCAAGTACCCGCCACAGGCCGTATCTGCTACATTCCGCGCGTGACTATTTCGATCCCGGATTTTTCCAGCGCCCGCGTCGTCGTCGCCGGCGACGTCATGCTCGATCAGTACCTGTTCGGCGCAACGGGGCGCATCTCGCCCGAGGCTCCCGTTCCCGTCGTGCACATTGCCGAAACCGACGACCGGCCCGGAGGCGCGGCCAACGTTGCCGTGAATCTGGCGTCCCTGGGGGTCGCAACCAGCCTGCTGGGCGTCGTCGGCAACGACGAATCGGGCACTGTCCTCGAAACCGTATTGACCGGCCGCGGCATTGAATGCACCTTCAATCGCGTTGCCGACCGGCCGACCATTACCAAGACCCGCGTGCAGAGCCGCGGCCAACAGCTCATCAGGCTCGATCGCGAAAACGCGGCCGAGCTGCCGGACGGCAAGCTCGCCGGCGATCTCAAGGCCGGCCTGCCGGCGGCAGGAGCGGTGATCCTGTCCGACTATGGCAAGGGCGCTCTCGCCGAGGTCTCGCGCATGATTACGGACTGCCGCGCGGTCGGCGTTCCCGTGCTGGTCGATCCGAAGGGCACCGACTTCGAGAAATATCGCGGCGCCACCCTGCTGACTCCCAACCAGTCCGAATTCGAGGCGGTCGCCGGGGTTTCGGTCAGCGACGAAGATCTCGTTGCGCGCGGGCTTACGATGCTCGAGCAGCTCGATCTCGATGCGCTGCTCATTACCCGCAGCGAAAAGGGCATGCTCCTGCTCGAATCGGGCGCCGAACCGCTGTTTCTTTCCACGCAGGCGCGCGAAGTCTATGACGTGACCGGCGCCGGCGATACGGTTATCGCAACGCTCGCAGCGTCGGTGGCCGCGGGCGTGAGTCTCGCCGCCGCCGCGGCGCTGGCGAACCTTGCCGCGGGCCTGGTCGTGCGCAAGATCGGCGTGGCGACGGTCACACCGGGTGAAATTCGCATGGCGCTGCATCAGCGCGGGCAGGGCGGCCGCGGGCTAATTGCGGAGGAAGAACTGGTGGCGATGGTCGAGGAGTCGCACAGCCGCGGCGAGCGCGTGGTCATGACCAACGGGTGTTTCGACATCCTGCACGCAGGGCACGTGGCGTATCTCGAAGAAGCCAAGAGTCTAGGCGACCGGCTTGTCGTCGCCGTCAACGACGACGCGTCGGTGCGGCGGCTCAAAGGGGCCGATCGGCCAATCAACGAGCTCGACGATCGCATGCTGGTTCTGGCCGGACTCGCGGCCGTAGACTGGGTCGTGCCGTTCTCCGAGGAAACGCCGCAGCGGCTCATTGCGGAAGTCTTGCCGGACGTGCTGGTTAAAGGCGGCGATTACGCGGTCGACGATATCGCGGGGGGGCGCGAAGTGCTGGCCAACGGCGGCGAGGTGCGGGTGCTCAGTTTCCGCGACGGACATTCCACCACGCGGATAATCGACCGGCTGCGCGCAACTTAAGCCTGCCGTGCGTTTTGCCTACAACCTGCTGAGCTACCTGCTGCTGCTGCCATACGCGCTGTACTTCCTGCTGCGCGGCATCGGCAACCGGCGCTACTGGCACAAGCTCGGCGAGCGCTTCGGACTGGGCTATACGCGCCTCGAAGGCAGTATCTGGATTCATGCCGTATCGGTCGGCGAAGTGGTCGCCGCAACGCCGTTGATACGGGCGCTGCAGCGGGACTATCCGCAGCATCCTCTGCTCGTGACTACCGTAACGCCAACCGGCGCCGCCCGCGTGGCGGCGACTTTCGGCGAAGCCGTGGACCATGCGTACATACCCTTCGAGAATCCGGATGCGGTGAGTCGCTTTTTCGCGCGCAAGCGGCCGCGCATCGCCATGGTCATGGAAACGGAGATCTGGCCGAATCTGTATCACGGCTGCGGCATACGCCAGATTCCCCTGGTCCTCATTAGCGCGCGTATATCGCCGAAATCGGTGAAAAACTATCGGCGTCTGCTGCCGCTTTTTCGCGAAACGCTGTCGCACGGCATCATCATTGCCGCACAAACGAACAGCGACGCGGACCGGTTCCTGTCGCTGGGCGCAAGCCCGGAACGGACCCGTGTTACGGGTAACATCAAGTTCGATATCGATCTGCCGGAGACGATCAACGCGGACGGTCTCGCGCTGCGCGAGGCGCTGTTTCCCGAGCGGCGCGTGTGGATTGCCGCAAGCACGCACGAGGGCGAAGAACAAAAGGTGCTGGACGCGCACCGCGCGATCCTGAAGGAACTCCCGGATGCGCTGCTGATACTCGTGCCACGGCACCCCGAACGTTTCGCAAGCGTCGCGGAGCTCGTCGGGAAACAGGGTTTCGGCCAGATGGCGCGCAGCCGGCAGTTACCCGCCGGCGCCGAGTGTCAGGTGTTTCTCGGCGATACGATGGGCGAGGTGCCGCTGTTTTACGCCGCCTCCGATCTTGCGTTTGTCGGCGGCAGCCTCGTGCCGATTGGCGGTCACAACCTGCTCGAACCGGCGGCGGTCGGCGTGCCAATGCTAAGCGGCCCGCATGTCTTCAATGCGGAAGAAATCGCCCGGATGTTCTTCGATCTGGGCGCGTGCCGCCGGGTGGAATCCAGCGCCGAGCTCGCGGCGGCCGTCGTTGCGCTGTTCGGCGAGTCAGCAGCGCGTGCGCGCATGAGCGCGCGGGCTACCGACTTGCTACGTAACAATCGCGGTGCGCTGGATCGGCTGTTGGGCATGATCCGTCCGCTGCTGAACTAAAAAAAAACACCCGCCGGGGGGCGGGTGTTTGTTGCTATTCGGTTTCGCTGGGCGGCACGGCCGGCCCTTCGAACAGCTTGGGCGGATCTTCTCCGGCCGCAATAGCTCGCGCTTCATCATCGAACTGTTCTTCCGGCGATTTTCGCCGCTTCAAAAAAGGTTCGAGCATCTCGAGGTCTTCGACGGACAGCGTTCCGGCGGCCTGCTTCAGGCGCATGTAGTTCTGGATGTAATCGTAGCGGCTGCGGTAGTACTGGGTAATCGAGTTATACAGTTGGAACTGCTGATCGAGCACCTGCACGATGGTTCGGGTGCCGACCTCGAAGCCGGCTTCCGTTGCTTCGAGCGCCGTGCGGTTAGACTGCACGGCCTGACGCAGCGCGTCCACGCGGCTAATGTCGGTCACGACGCTCAGGTAGGCGTCGCGAGCTTCGCGCTCCGTTTCGCGTGTTATTCGTTGCAGCACCTGCCGGCTCGCGCGATGCAGGTAAACGGCTTCCCGGATTCGCGAAGAAGTCGAACCGCCCGTGAAAAGCGGCACCGTGACTTCGAGTCCAATGCTGTCGCCCGATCCGTCCGAGTCGGCCGGCAGGAAACCGCGGTTGTTAACGTTGCGATCCGCGTCGTCATCGTTTTCGCCGTAGCCGGCGACAAGGTCGACTGTCGGATAGCGTCCGCCCCGGCGCTGAGATATCTCGTCGCGCGCAAGCTGCTCGTCTATCCGGCTCACCGTCAGGTCAACGTTTTGCTCCAGCGACATGTCGATCCATGCCGTCTCATTGAGCGGCTCCGGGCTGCGCAGGGGCAATCTGTCCTCGGGTGCCGCGAGTTCGGTGACGTATTCGCCGGTGATCTCACGCAGGAATTCGCGCGCCGTGGCCAAATCGCGTTTGGCCGCGATTTCGTCAGCGGTTGCCGAATCGAATGCAGCCTGCGATTCCTGAACGTCGGTTATTGCGATCAAGCCAACTTCGAAACGCTGTTTGGCCTGCTCGAGCTGTCGTGCGATCGCCAGACGGTTGGCGTGGATGGCGAGCAGATTGTCTTCGGCGGCGAGTACATCGAAATAACGCTGCACCACGCGAACGATCAGGTCCTGCTGCGCCGATTCGCGCACGAATTCGGCGCGCGAGACTTCCTTCTCCGCGCGTTTCAAGCCCACTATCTGGTCCCAGCGGAACAGAGTTTGGCGCAGGCTGAGCCGCCAGTCGCTTCTGGCGGATTCGGTTTCGACGAAGTTGGTGCCGAACGTTCCGTCCGCGTTCTCGCCGACGGACGTACCTTCGTTGTTACGCACCGTATATTCGCCGCTGGCGCTAATCTGCGGCAGATACGCACCCCGGGCCTGGGGTTTTGCCTCCAGCGCGGCGAGCCGTCTGGCGTCTGCTTCCCGTATGAGCGGATCGCTCTGCAGGGCCTGCTGATAGACCTCCAGCAGCGTGGCGCCGTAGGCAGGTGCGGCGAGCCAGGTCCCCGTCAGGACTGCCAGAAAGGCGAATAGTCGAGTGTTTTTCATCAAGATTGGTCCTTCTCAAGGGAGCCAGGTGCTTCCGAGGTGTTATAGTCTACTATATCACTAAATCAGTTCAAGCCATTTCTGGTCCGGCGGCTAGTACCGGGGAATCGATGCATCGACGGTTAGCGACCAGCTGTCGATGCCGCCCGTAACGTTCGCAACCCTCCGGAAACCAGCGATTTTTAGCCAGGCGGCCACTTGTGCGCTGCGAATCCCCGAATGACACAGCACTGCGACCGGCACATCGCTGTCCAGTTCCTGCATGCGGCCCTGTATTTCGCTCATGCGTATGGTCACGGCGGATTCCACCTTTGCGATCTCGATCTCCCAGGCCTCCCGGACGTCAAGAAGTTGCCAGCTCTCGCCAGCCCGCTGGCGTTCCAGCAGCTCCCGGGGACTCAGGTCGACATGCTCGTCAGGCACACTCACAAGCGAGGCCTGCCTATGAGATGCCTGACAGTCGAATACGGTTGCACGGAGGGCCAGGCGCTCAGAAGAGGAACAGTGGCGGAAGAGCGCCATTCGTGAGCCGCCTGAGGCTGGTCTCGAACAGCACCTCGCTGCTCCACTCCGCGTCGTCCTTAAGGGTCACGATACGGGCCGCCATGGCCGGAGCGTTACCGGTTACGACGAACAGCCGGCCGCCCGGCTTAAGAATCTCCGTGTAGCGGGTATCGAATGCCTCCAGCGATCCGGAGACCGCAATCGCGTCGAAGCGCGCATCCGGCAGCTCGCGCGTCGCATCCATTTGCAGGAACTCGACGTTATCGATGCCGAGTTCTTCGAGTGTTTTCCGGGCGTCCGCGAGAAACTCAGGGTGTATATCGAGGCTCGTCACGGAGGCGCCGAGTTTCGCCAGGCAGGCAGTGAGAAAACCAGTGCCGGTGCCCACTTCGAGAATACGGTCGCCGGGCTGTATTTCCAGAGCCTCGAGGATCCGCCCTTCGATGACCGGTGTCAGCATCGTCTCGCCGTGACCGATCGGAATCTCGGTTTCGGCAAAAGCCAGGGCTTCGTACACCGCGGGCACAAACCGTTCGCGAGGGGTTGTTTGCAGCACGTCCAGTACACGGCTGGAGAATACGTCCCACGCGCGTACCTGCTGCTGGATCATTTGTTGCCGGGCAAACTCGGTGTTCATCAATTTACGCGTATCCTTATACAAAATGACGGCTCCGAAAGAGTGCCGCTGCAGAGCGCGCGGGCGCTCAAAACTGTCGATTTGTGGCGTTTGCGACCATCCCTAGTAAACGATAAACGCAGAGCCGCCGAATTATGGTGAATCGGCGCAGTCAGACTTTCACACTGGGCTATCCTGTGTAAACACCGGATATCGATCCAGACCGCGTTCGTGCGGTGGGCCGGAGCACATGCCGATTGATTCTTAAGATCAGGCCACAATAATAACAAATGCTACCTACGCGGCATCACCCTGGGAGACCGCCGGAACATGCTTACAGACCCGGATTGTTCTACCGGCCTCGCAATCGATGCGTCGGCGCGCAAACGATCCTTGCCTGACGTATTGGCCCAGGCCCCGTTAACTCAATGCGAGTGATCCCTGTTGAGTTGCAAATAGCGCCACCCGGCGCTGTAACCCGCTTGGGTAGACCGACCATGAGTAAATCAGACGAGAGGCGCTCAATCCGCCTTGCCGGACGGCCAGGCAAGCCCGGCAGGGATGGCTCGCACAGAGGCAGCAGGCCGTAGACATGTCGGCGACTCTCATTACGACATTGCTGGCGTTCGCGCTGCTCATGACGCTGATCGCGGCGGGCATATTCTGGCGCGGCCGGGCGCGCATGGCGGATCGGGTTCGCGCGCTGAACGACGAGCTTCTGGCGGCCTCCAAGGACGCGTCGGTTGGCCGGCGGCTCAGCGTACCGAAAGACCCCGCAACCGCGCGATTGGCGGAGACGGTCAACCGCCTGTTCGATGCGCTCGGTGAGCGCGACCAGAAAATTCAGGGACGCGATCGGCTGTTTCGCGATTTCGCGCGCACGCTGCCCGAGATCGTGCTGATCCACGACGAGAAGATCCTGCTCGCCAATCTGCCGGCGGCGGGGCTGATCGGGCTCGAACCCGAGCAGCTTATCGGTCGCGAGGTGGCGGATCTCGTCAAGCCGGCTTATCGGGCGCTGTTTCGCAAAACCATGGCGAAGCGCCTTGCCGGGCAAAGCGCGCCGCGGCGACTGGAAATTCAGCTTATCAACGGCAATGAGTCGGGCCTGTGGGTCGAGGCGCAGAGTTCGAACATCGAGTTCCAGGGCAGGCGGGCCGTGCTTACGGTCGCGCGGGACGTAAGCCATCGCAAGAGCCTCGAGGTGTCGCTGAGCCGCAGCAAACGGCAGGCGCAGTACACGCTCGAGTCGATCTCGGAGGGTGTTATCACGACCGATAACGACGGCCGTATCGATTATATGAACCGGGCTGCCGAGTCGCTGGTAGGCACCAACCGGGACGACGCTGCCGGCCATCGCGTCGGTGAGCTGTTCAAGCTGGTAGACGACTCGGACCGCCGGCCGCTGGGCGATCCCGTGGAACGCTGCCTGGCGATGCGCCGGCGGGTCAACATGGGGCGCAGGGCGGTGCTCGTGACGCACGACGGCGAGCAGGAGCACAGCGTCGAGCTGACGGCGTCCCCCGTGCGCGGGCCCGGCAGTAGCATTGTGGGCACCGTTGTCGTGATCCACGACGTCAGCGAACTGCGCGGGCTGACCCGGCAGATGAGTTACCAGGCGACCCACGATCCGCTGACCGGTTTGATTAACCGCCGCGAGTTCGAACGGCGGCTCGACGAAGCCATGGATACGTCGCATTCGGAAGAGGCCGTGCACATGCTGTTCTACATGGATCTCGACCGCTTCAAGGCAGTGAACGACAGTTGCGGGCACCTAGCCGGCGACAACATGCTGCGCGAGGTAGCGACGCTGATCAAAGACGAGGTACGCGACTCGGACTTCGTCGGCCGTCTCGGCGGCGACGAATTCGGGGCGCTCCTGATCGGCTGTCCTATCGAGAAGGCGCGGCAGATTGCGCAGGATATCTGCACCGCCATTGCGGAGTACCGCTTCGTCTGGAAAGACAAGATATTCAATATCGGCATCTCGATCGGCCTGGTCGAGATCAGCCACGTCAGCGGTTCGCTGCAGGACGTCATGAGCGCGGCCGACTCCGCCTGCTACGTGGCCAAGCAGCACGGCCGCGGCCAGGTGCACGTGTATTCCGCTCGCGACGAAGCGGTTGCGCGGGAACGCGGCGACATCCAGTGGCTTCGCGAGCTGCAGTCGGCACTGCACGAGGACAGCTTCGAACTGGCGATTCAACCCATATTGTCAATGAACAACCGGGTCGACTCGGGGCCGTCGGCCGAAGTGCTGATCCGCTTGCCCGACGATCGCGGCAAGCTTGGAACGACCGCCGAATTCCTCCGTCCCGCGGATCGCTATCAGCTCATGCCGCAAATCGATCGCTGGGTGATCAACGCTACCCTGGCGGCCATCTCCAGCGGTGAAATCAAGCTGCCCGGCATGCGCAGCGTCGCGATCAATATTTCAGGTCAGACGCTGGGCGACGAGGCGTTCCTCGGGTTTGTCGTCGAAGTGCTGGACCGCACGGGGATCGTGCCAACCGCAATTTGTTTCGAAGTTACGGAACAGGCAATTCTCTCCAACGTGCAACACGCGCAGCGTTTCATCGAAGTGCTGCACGGCATTGGCTGCGAGTTTTCACTGGACGATTTCGGCAGCGGGCTGGGCTCTTTCTCGAGCCTCAAGCATTTACCGATCGACTATCTGAAGATCGACGGCACTTACACGCGGAATCTGCAGTCCGACCTGGTCAATCAGGAAATGGTGGCGGCCATGATCAAGCTCGCCCGGACGATGGAGTTTCGGGTTGTGGCGGAGCAGGTGGAGCAGCAGGAAGACTTCGACTGGCTGCGGGACGTCGGCGTCGACTTCGTTCAGGGCTACTTCATCGACGCGCCCGCCGCGCTTGGCGCCGGCTCGGCGGCGACCGGTACCTACCGCACGCTACCGACCTAAAAAAGTAAAAAAGGGGCCGGGTTTATTTA
>JBCBSC010000013.1:0-130970 GCA_039819385.1 Pseudomonadota bacterium
GAGGATGAGAACCTCAAGGTTCGAACCGAGGCGCGGAGCGCCGACAGACGACGGAGCGCAGCGACGTCGCCCGCAGGGTGAGCCGCCGAAGGCGGCGAATCAATCCTGGTCCCCCAGCCAAAAACAAACGGGTCCCGACAGGGACCCGTTTTTTTTCAGCAGGGGAGCCGAGGATGAGAACCTCAAGGTTCGAACCGAGGCGCGGAGCGCCGACAGACGACGGAGCGTAGCGACGTCGCCCGCAGGGTGAGCCGCCGAAGGCGGCGAATCAATCCTGGTCCCTCAGCCAAAAACAAACGGGTCCCGACAGGGACCCGTTTTTGGTTACGGTATCGCGGAAATCCCTAAACCCGCATCTCGCGTACGCCGTCATCGCCGGCAAGCAGCAAGACATCCGCCGGACGTTGAGCGAATAGACCAACCGTTACGATCCCGGGAATCTGATTCAGCCGGTTCTCCATCTCGACGGGATTGCTGATCGTCAGATCGTGGACGTCGAGAATGTGATTGCCGTTGTCGCTGATAAAACCCTCACGCCAGACGGGCTGTGCCCGAAGCTTTAGAAGCTTGCGCGCGACGAAGGCCTGTGCCATCGGCAGCACCTCTATGGGCAGCGGGAAGCTGCCGAGCATGCCGACCAGTTTGCTGTCATCGACAATACAGACGAACCGGCGCGCGGCGCCGGCAAGAACTTTTTCGCGCGTTAGCGCGCCGCCGCCGCCCTTGATTAACTGCAGCCGCTTGTTGCTCTCGTCCGCGCCGTCGATGTACAGATCCAGATCGCCGGCTTCGTTGAGCGTAGATACCTCGAAGCCCTGAGCAACCAGCAGGTCCGACGATGCCTTGGAACTCGAAACCACGGTATCGATCCGGTCTTTGACCGACGGCAGCATTTCGATCAGGCAGTTGACGGTTGACCCCGTTCCGACGCCGAGCGTCGTGCCTGGCTCGATAAACTCAAGCGACGCGCGCGCCGCATTTTGTTTCTTCTCCACACTCATGTCCGTTTCCGATCGTGAGGTTTGAATTTTCAGCCCGTGGAAGCGTATCGGAACGCGTGGCCTGCTTACGTGCCGCAAGTCCCAGAACCAAAAGTGCCCGCGACTAAGCGGGCACTCTATGGTCTGGATTGGCGCGGGTGGTATCAGCCGAAACTTACGCTGCTCCGTGCCCGCCTGCCAGACAAGGCAACGTCAGCGTTTCCTGCGCGTAGACGATTTTTTCCGGGACGCTTTACGACGCGTCGCCTTCTTCTTCGTCTTACGTTTGGCGGCCTTTTTCTTGGCTACTTTCTTTTTGGTCTTGCGCTTGGCAGCCTTTTTCTTGGTTTTACGCTTAGCCGCCTTTTTCTTCGTCTTGCGTTTGGCGGTTTTCTTTTTCGCTGCTTTCTTTTTGGTCTTGCGTTTGGCAGCCTTTTTCTTGGTTTTGCGCTTCGCCGCTTTTTTCTTCGTCTTGCGTTTGGCGGTCTTCTTCTTCGCTACTTTCTTTTTGGTCTTGCGCTTAGCCGCTTTCTTTTTGGTTTTACGCTTGGCGACTTTTTTCTTCGTCGTACGTTTCTTGGCAGCGGTTTTTCTGCGTGCCGGTTTCTTCGTTACTTTCCGCTTCTTCGCGACTTTGCGCTTCGAAGCCTTCTTCTTACTAGCTTTTTTGGTAGCCATGTTTATCTCCGTGTCGGGTACCCGGCGTTGAGTATACGCAACAAAAGCAAAAAATCCAGCAAGTTAGCTGTAGTCTGTGAACTACGTTTGCGGTGCTTTTGCGGCATGTTCCAAAGCATTCGGTGGCTTTCAAATCGATCATGCGCCGATGCGTTTTTGCTCAGCGAAAACGGTCGGTACACGAACGAATTTCTTGAGTGTCGTCTGCGGGTTTCCATGCCCGAAAACATCACCGACCATGCTCAACGTGACGCGATTCACAAAGCGGCGCTATCGCGTATCAGCATTCAAACAGAGAGCACCGCACATACCGGAGCTTCTGTAACTATGCGTGAAACCCCTATGTCCCAAGGGTTTGCGGGGATTTCTTCGGTTTTTTGGCAAGCGAATGCCACGCCAGTGTAGTCAGGTTTACGTGCGGCGCCGCCGTTCTTCAAAAATGCAAACGTCCGGTCGTAGTAACCCCCGCCCATGCCGATTCGATGCAGTGCACCATCGAACGCAACGAGGGGAGCGATCACCCAATCCAGTTCTTCGGGACGGCAATACGGCGTGTTTAAGCTTTCCCAAATGCCGAAACGGTTTTTCCTGAGAGTCGAGTCAGCGCTCATTTCAGAAAAAAACATTTCTTCGTTGCGCAGAATTCGGGGAGTAAATACCGCTTTCCCGCCGCGCCAGGCAGCGCGAATGACGGCGTCGAGATCGACTTCATCGTAGTTCGCAAAATAGACAGCGATGCGGTGAGCGCGGGAAAACTGTCGGGAGCGGACCAGTTTGCGGCAGATAGCGGCGGATGCGGCGGCGCGGTATTCGGGACTTAGCGCGCGACGGGCGGCCAGGCTCCGTTTGCGCAAGACGTCTGCTGTCGGCGTCGGATTAGACAAAGAATACGGCCGCGGTCGCTAAGCGTTAGGAAAAGGTATTAGGAGGCGCTTCCCGCCTGTGCCGTTACGGACCGTCGCTCTCGAACCGGAGCAACAGGTGGGGCCAGCCGTGATAGCAACAGGCTTACCGACGAATCGGCCCTGCTCAAATGCTATCGACAGTGCACGGCCCCGAGATGGAAATTTAGGGTCGAAAGGTATCCAGGTACGTTATCGAACACCGCAGGAAGCGCCAATCTGTGCGTCCTAGTGTACCGCGTTACGGATAATCGGCGATACTCGCGCGTAAATTTTTATGGCTGGCAAGGCGCGGCGACGAGCCTTTTCGGCTAGCCTTTTCGACGACCAACGGCACCGCTATTGCGAGGAACCGCAACGCCGCCGGACGCAAAGAGGCGCCGTGAGCAGGGCGGGCGTCCGTGACGGGGTGCGCTGGTGTAGCGCGTTACAGATCGAGTTGCTGGGCGCTGCCGAGCGCGGAGTCAACGCGGTCCGAAATACTTTTCAGGCGGTCGCTCACATCGCCGTCCAGCTCGCGGTCCCGCGCTTTGGCCTGCAGCAGGTCGTTCGCCATATTCAGCGCCGCCATCACTGCGATTCTGTCGAGTCCCACGACCCGTCCGGAGTTTTGAATCTCCCGCATTTTTTCGTTCAGAACTTCAGCGGAATCCAGCAGATCGGTGCGCTCGCTGGCAGGACAAGCGACCTGGTATTCCTTATCGAGGATTCTTACGCTCACCTGGGCATAAGGTTCGTTCATGCGCTGCTACTCCTAGAGCGTTAGCACCGCGCTGTTCGCCCGGTACGTGTAGAGGGGCTGGCCTGGGCTCCCGCTGTCAGGAACCCTGTTCCATTGCCTTGAGGCGGCCGATCATGGCCTCGACGCGCGCGCGGACCTGTTCGTTCTTCTGCAGCAGGCCGGCGCGCTCCGCCGTCAGTACGTCCTGACGCTGCCTCAGCGAGCGGTTCTCGTCCTGTAGCTGATCACAGACTTTCACGAGCGCGTCGACACGCTGTTCGAGGCGCTTCAGTTCGTGCTCGAAGCTGTTATCGGATTGAGTGGCCATGGCGTCAATATAGTCACGAGCCCAAATAGAATCAATCCGCTTTCCGGCGGCGGCGGGCGGGGTTGGTGCGAAACCGCATCCATGGGATCATTCCCGCCGGCAGCAATAGGCGACCGCACCGGACCTCGAGATGAGCCACGACGATGAGTGACACCGATGAGTGACAACGTACAGCACGATGAGCTGGACGACGCGCTGCGCCGCTGCGGCTCGTCGTGGGATGCGGCGCAGAGCCACGGTTTGCTGGCAAGCCGGCTCGCCATCGAAGGTGCGGACGGCGGCTTCGACTGGTTACAGCAGGTGTTGGGAGAGACCAGCAGCGGTAACGCGCTGGTTGCGGAATGCCAGACCTTGCTCAACCTCCTTTACCAATCCACGTATCGGGCGCTGTCCGAACGCCTGTCCGATTTTTCTCTGCTGCTGCCCGATGACGAGGAAAACCCGGAGCGCCGCGCGACCGCGTTGGCGCACTGGTGCGAGGGTTTCCTCCATGGGCTGGTGTCTTCCCGGCATGCCGAGACGCTCAAGGAGCGGCTTGCGGCCGAACCGATGGTCGACATCATCAAGGACATGCTGCAGATGACCCGGGCAAGCTTTGACGAAGATGAAAACGCCGAGGAAAGCGAAGCGGCCTACAATGAACTGGTTGAATACGCGCGGGTTGCCGCACAGCTTGCTTATGAGGAACTCGCGGATCTGCGCGATGCTCCCGATGCGGGTGAACCCTATTTACACTAATCGCACTAGCAGCGTGTTGAAAAACCCTCAGCCGGCACGCTACGGCGTTACTGCTGGCCGAAAAACGCTCATGCACCGGCGTGTACACAGCGCTTTTCCGGCCAACGGCGCCCTGTATCGCACTCGCCCGAGGCCTTTTCAACACGCTGCTGGTTGCGGCTGGCGCACGGCGGAGCGGTTCCAGGAATGAGACAAGAAGAGTTTTTGCGTCGCCGCAAGCAGCTCATGCGGATGGTCGGTCAAGGGGGTATAGCAATACTGCCGGCGGCACCGGTTGCGCGCCGGAGCCGGGATGTCGAGTACCGGTTCCGCCAGGACAGCGATTTCTATTACCTCACCGGTTTCGCCGAACCCGACGCCGTTGCGGTGTTCGTGCCGGGCCGGGACAGCGGTGAGTATCTGATCTTCTGCCGCGAGCGCGACCGCAGCAAGGAAATGTGGGACGGCAAGCGCTCGGGTCCGGAGGGCGCGGTAGCGGAATACGGCGCAGACGATGCGTTCCCGGTGGAGGATATCGACGACATCCTTCCCGGCATCATGGAGTCGTGCCCGCGCGTGTATTTTCAGATGGGCCTTTATCCCGAATTCGATGCGCGGATTACCGAGTGGGTGAATTCCCTGCGCGGGCATGCATCTCGCGGCGGGCATACGCCGCTCGAGTACGTTGCGCTCGATCATCTGCTGCACGACATGCGCTTGTATAAGAGTCGCGCGGAGATTGCGGCGATGCGCAGGTCCGCCAAGGTGGCCGTGGCTGCCCACCGGCGGGCCATGCGGGTAACGGCGCCGGGACGCTTCGAGTATGAGATCGAGGCTGAGTTTCGGCACGAGTTTCGGCGCAATAACGCCTGGGTTTCGTACAGTCCGATCGTGGGCGGGGGCGCCAATGCCTGCACGCTGCACTACGTCGAGAACAACGCGCAGCTTGCCGACGGCGATCTGCTATTGATCGATGCAGGCTGCGAGCTGGACTACTACGCGTCCGATATCACGCGGACGTTTCCCGTCAACGGGCGGTTCACGCCGGAGCAGCGTGCGGTCTACGAAATCGTGCTGGAGGCGCAGCTCGCCGCAATCGAAAAAACCGTCAAGGACAATGCCTGGAACGAACCGCACGACGCCGCCGTCCGCGTCATTACGCGAGGTTTGAAGTCCCTCGGCCTGCTCGAGGGTTCGTTGCCGCGATTGATCAGCGACGAGGCCTACCGGGAGTTTTTTATGCACCGCACGGGACACTGGCTGGGCATGGATGTGCACGATGTCGGAGAGTATAAGGTTGGAGACGAATGGCGGCTGCTGGAAAACGGTATGGTGACTACGGTGGAGCCGGGCATCTACATACCGAACACCCGCAAGGTTCCGGCACGCTGGCGGAATATCGGGGTCCGTATCGAAGACGACGTTGCCGTCACGAGCAAAGGTCCGGATGTGCTGTCGAAAGCCCTGGTCAAGGACCCGGATGCCATTGAGGCCTATATGCAAAGCGCATGAATGACGAAATCAGCCAGTTCGACATAGTGATCGCCGGCGGCGGGATGGTCGGCTCGAGCCTCGCCGTTGCGCTTGGCGCTCTCGACGTCCGCGTGGCCGTGGTGGAGGCGGTTGCGCGCGGCGCGGCCGGGCAGCCGAGTTTCGACGAACGCTCGACGGCGCTGTCGCGCAGTACACAGCGCAGTTTCGAGGCGATGGGCCTGTGGCCCGCGATCAAGGCGGCTTCGACGCCGATACGGAGCGTACACGTGTCGGACAAGGGCCGCTTCGGTTTTGCGCATATCGATGCGGAGCAGCAAAACGTGGAAGCGCTGGGCTACGTTTGTATCAACCGAGTGCTCGGCGACGTCCTCGCCGAAGCGCTCAAACATGCGTCCAACGTGCAGTCTTACTGTCCGGCCCGCATTACGGCCGTCGAGCGCCGCCCCGGCGCCAATCACCTGACGGTCGCGCACGACGACGGCCGCGAGGAAGTGCTTGCGGCGCGGCTGCTCGTCGCCGCGGACGGCGCCCGCTCATCGCTGCGCGACATGCTCGGCATCGCGGCGACTTTCACCGATTACCGACAAAAGGCCGTGATCGGCAATCTGCTTACCGAATTGCCGAACAATGGCTGTGCCTACGAGCGCTTTACAGAGGCGGGTCCACTCGCGATGCTGCCGGTCAGCAACGGCAGAACGGCATTCGTCTGGATCACCGAAAGTGCCAATGCGGACGGCCTGCTGGCACTCGCCGACGCCGAGTTCCTGGCTGCGCTCGGCGACGCTTTCGGCACTCGCCTCGGCGGCTTCTCCCGCGTGGGTAAGCGTGCTGCCTATCCTCTGTTTCTCAGCAAGGCCGTGCGCCTGACGGCGGAGCGGACAGTGCTGGTCGGCAACGCCGCGCACGGTCTGCACCCGGTTGCCGCGCAGGGTTTCAATCTCGGCATGCGCGATGTAGCCGCGCTGTGCGACTGTGTCGCCGACGCTGCGGACTCGAACGGCGATCCGGGCGCGCGCGAGCATCTCGACCGGTACGCCGCCTGGAGAAAGCCGGATCAGGACAAGCTCGTAGGTTTCACCGACGGGCTGGTGCGTCTGTTCGGCAGCCAGCGCCCGGGCGTCAAGGTGCTACGCAACCTCGGCATGCTCGGCTTCGATTTCGTGCCCGGTGTGCGCCGCCGCTTTGCGGAACACACGATGGGCCTCAAGGGCCGCCTGCCAAGGTTGTCGCGAGGTATTGCGCTGCGATGAAGCCTGCTTTTTCGATCACCGTCGTCGGTGCCGGCATGACGGGTCTGCTGCTGGCGGCGCTTTTGTCGCGTGACGGCCGGCTTGCCGTTCGCGTGATCGATGCGGGCCCGCCTCCGGTCTACGATCCCGAGGCGCCGGTTGGCCTGCGCGTGTCGGCGCTGGCGCCCGCAAGCGTCGGGCTGCTCGAGTGCGTGGGCGCCTGGAGCGGGATTATCGGCCGGCGCGCCTGCGCTTATGAACGCATGCGGGTCTGGGATGCCAGCGCCGCGCCCGACGGTCCCGCGACCGTGCGCTTCGACGCTGACGAGTTCGCCCTGGCGGAGCTCGGTTTCATTGTAGAAAACGAGCTGGTGCGGCACGCACTTTGTGAATCGCTGGCCGGGAGTCCGGTCGTTATCGAGTTCGACGCGCCGCTCAGCCGGGTCGAGCGCGGCAGCGGCGTATGGCGGTACGATACAGGCAACGGCTCTGCAGATGCGGAGCTGCTGATTGGCGCCGACGGCGGCCGCTCCATAGTCCGCGAGGCGGCCGGCATCGAGAGTTTTCAAAAGGCGTACGAACAGCACGCCCTGGTGACGCACGTCGAGCCGGAGAGGCCGCACGCCGCAACCGCAAGACAGCGCTTCCTGCCGAGCGGTCCGCTGGGGCTGCTGCCGCTCGACGACGGCCGTATATCCATCGTCTGGTCCACGACGCCGGAGGAGGCCGGAAGCGCGCTCGATCTGAGCGACGCCGATCTTGGCCGGCGCCTCGGCGAGGTGTCCGATCATGTGCTGGGCGAACTCCGCGCCAGTGGCGCACGTGGCGTGTTTCCGCTCCGGGCCGCGCATGCCGAGCACTATGTCGAGGCCGGGCTGGCGCTGATCGGTGATGCGGCGCACTCGGTGCACCCGCTCGCCGGCCAGGGCGCCAATCTCGGCTTTGCCGACGCCGCGGAGCTGGCGGGCGTCATCCTCGCCGCGCTGGATGCCGGCGAATACCCTGCAGATCGTCCTGTGCTGCGCCGCTACGAGCGCGCTCGCCGCGGCGCCAACGCCGGGATGATGAACCTCCTGACTGGCCTCAACCGTCTGTTTGCTGCAGACTCCGCGCTCGTCGGCGAATTCCGCAAAACGGGTATGCTCCTTTTCAACCGGAGCGGACCTATAAGAGAAAAAGCGGTCGATATCGCGCTCGGGGTGTCCCGACGCTAACCAGTCTCAACAGGCCTCAGGGGGAGGCTCAATGACGGATCGTTACGTCTATGTCCTCGCGTTAATCCTCACGATCACCGGACTATCGATATTCGCCTACCAGTGGCGGGTGATCGGCTTTCCGCTGACGGCGGATGAAGAGTCGCCCGTGTGGACTGTCGAGGCCGCGGTCGCGTTTGACGGCGGACCCGGCTCGATCAAGGTCAATCTGCACGTCCCGACCCTGACGCCCGGTTTCCGCGTGCTGAACGAAAACCATGTATCCCGCGGCTACGGCTTCAGCATGAATTTCGGCACCGGCGGCCGGCAGGCGCAGTGGGCGATTCGCCGCGCGGACAACGACCGGCAGACGATCTACTATCGCATTTCCGTGTACGAGGACCCTGGAGCACGGCAGGTGGACACCACGCCGCCGTTCCCGCCGTTCCCGGTCATCAACGAACCGTTCCGGACCGCGGTGGACGTCATCGTCGCCGACGTCCGGGAGCACTCGGCGGACACGCCCTCGTTTACCTCGGAACTCCTGCGGCGCATGAACGATCGTTCACCCGATCCGAACATCGAGCTGTTGCTGTCGGATGTCAGCACGGACACGGAGTTCGTCGAGACCCTCACGACCCTGCTCGCCGCTGCGCGCATTCCCGCAAGAATCGTGCATGGCTTTCCGCTGTCCGGCCGGCAGCGCAACACGCAACCCGTGGCCTGGCTCGAAGTTCACGACGGCGACACCTGGCGCTATTTCGACCCCCAGACGGGCGCGGAGTCGCTGCCCGAGCGCTTCCTGATCTGGTGGCGCGGCAACGAGCCGCTGGTCAACGTCGAGGGCGGCAACAACGTCGGTGTCGACTTTGCCGTGCAGGAAAATTACGTCGGCGCCGTGGCCATTGCGGAAACGCAGGCGGCGCAGCTCGGTTCGCCGTTCCCCGACATGTCGCTGTACAGCCTGCCGATCCGCACGCAGGCCGTCTATAGCGTGCTGCTAATGATTCCGATCGGTGCGCTGATCATGGTCATCATGCGCAATCTCGTGGGTATCGACGCGTTCGGCACCTTCATGCCCGTCCTGATCGCGCTGGCGTTTCGCGAGACCCAGCTGTTCTGGGGCGTCCTGCTGTTCACGCTGCTGGTGACGCTGGGACTCAGCATCCGCTTTTTCCTGGAACGATTGCGCCTGTTGCTGGTGCCGCGACTTAGCGCCGTGCTGATCGTCGTTGTGCTGCTCATGCTTGTGATCAGCCTGGTCTCGGATCGTACCAATATCGAGAGTGGCATCTCCGTGGCGCTGTTCCCAATGGTGATTATCGCAATGACCATCGAGCGCATGTCGGTCGTGTGGGAGGAGCGTGGCGCCGCCGATGCTTTGCGCGCGGCCATGGGCAGTCTGGTGATCGCCGTGTTTGCCTATCTCGGCATGGGCCAGGCCTGGCTAGAGCACCTGATTTTCACGTTCCCCGAACTGCTGCTCGTATTCCTGGCGCTGGTGCTGATAGCCGGGCGCTACACGGGTTACCGCCTGCTCGAACTCGGTCGTTTCAAGGCGCTCACGGGCAGCGGCTAGTGTCCTTTCCCGCCAATATGCTGATTGAGTCGCGCGCAGATTTTTGCGTCTGGCAAGGCGCGCCGACGAGGCATATCGGGAATATGCCGAGGAGGCGCAACGCCGCCAGGCGCAAAGAGATGCTGCGACTTGAGCGACATACTGGCGGGAAAGGACACCAATGCTGAAGGCGGCCAGAGAGCTTCGAAGACGCGGCGTGCTCGGTCTCAACGAGCGCAACGCGGAGCTGATCATGCGTCTCAATCCGCGCAAGCTGTATCCGCGCGTGGACGACAAGGTACTGACGAAGCAGCTTGCGCTGGACGCGGGCATGGCCGTGCCGGATCTGTACGGCGTGATTGCCAATCAAGGTGCGGTCCGCGAGTTCGCGGGTATCGTCGAGAATCTCGAGAGTTTTGTCGTGAAGCCCGCGCAGGGCAGCGGCGGCGACGGCATTGTCGTGATTACGGGGCGCAGCAAGCGCAAGAGGGACGCGTTTCGCGCGGCCAGCGGACTGCTGGTCTCTACCGAGGAACTCGAACACCACGTCTCGAACGTCGTCGGCGGACAGTACAGCCTGAGCGGCAACCCGGACAAGGCGATCATTGAATACTGCGTTCAGTTCGACCCGGTGTTCGCGGACGTGAGCTATCAGGGCGTGCCGGACGTAAGGGTGATCGTGTACCGCGGCTATCCGGTCATGGCGATGGTGCGTTTGCCGACCCGCGCCTCGGACGGCAAGGCCAACCTGCATCAGGGTGCGGTCGGGGCGGGCGTCGATATGCAGACCGGCAAGACGCTAGCCGGGGTGCGGGAAAACGAGGTGGTCGACGAACATCCCGATACGGGTGCGCTAATTACGGATCTGACGATTCCCGACTGGGACGTAATCCTCGAGTCCTCCGCGCGCGGTTACGAGGTGACCGGCCTGGGTTACCTTGGCGTCGACATGGTGATCGACCGCGATCGCGGTCCGCTGATCCTAGAAATGAACGCGCGGCCGGGCCTGAGCATACAGATCGCGAACAGATCCGGACTCAAGGATCGCCTGCGTATTGTCGACAAAGAGCACGATGCGAAAGCGGATCCGGCAGGCCGCGCCGTATTTGCACGCCAGGCTTTTCCGGCCGCCTGAGTCCCGCGGCGAACCAGCCCTAGAGCTGCGCGCTGATCCAGCGATTCATGCGGCTTTCGAGCAGATCGAGCGGCAGCGCGCCGGCGCCGAGCATTTCGTCATGGAAGGCACGCACGTCGAATCGATCGCCGAGGCGCAGTTCGGCAGCCTGGCGGAGCTCCAGCATCTTGAGCTGTCCGACCTTGTAGGCCAGCGCCTGCCCGGGGATGCCCAGGTAGCGATCGATCTCGTTCACGATATCGTGTTCGGTCTTGGCCGCGTTGCTGCGGAAGAAGTCGATGGCCTGGTCGCGCGTCCAGCCCTTGTAATGCAGGCCCGTGTCGACGACCAGCCTGACGGCGCGCCACATCTCGTAGGTTAGCGCGCCAAACCGCGAGTACGGGTCGGTGTACAGGCCAAGCTCGTAGCCCAGGCTTTCGCTGTACAGGCCCCAGCCCTCGACAAACGCGGTAAATCCCGAGTAACGCCGGAAGTTCGGCATGTCGCCCAGTTCCTGCTGCAGGGCAATCTGCAGGTGATGTCCCGGCATGGCTTCGTGCACGGAGAGAACCTCGATCTCGTATTTCGGGCGCACTTCGGGCCGGTACAAATTGACCCAGTAGATGCCCGCGCGGGAACCGTCGGCCGCGGGCCGCGTGTAGTAGGCGGTCGTGGTGTCCGGGGCGACGGAGTCCGGTATGGGCTTGACGCCGTAAGGCATGCGCGGCAGCTTGCCGAACAGCTTCACGAGCTCCGGATCTATGCGCTTGCTGGTCGCGAGATACGCCTCGTACAGATCCTCCGGATTGTCGTAATAGAACTGCGGGTCCGTGCGCAGGAATTCGAGAAACTCCGCAAAACTGCCGTCGAATCCGACTTCGTCGATGATCTGCATCATCTCGTCGCGGATGCGCTTGACCTCGTCGAGACCGAGCCTGTGAATCTCGTCGGGCGTCATGCGGGTAGTCGTGTACTCGCGCGCCAGGAACTCGTACCAGGAGCCGCCGTTCGGCAATTCGGACAAGCCGATGCTGTCACGCGCGGCCGGCAGATAGCGGTCGTCGAACCAGCGCGCCAGACGCCGGTAGGCGGGCAGCACCGTGCGTTCGATAGTTCGCCGCGCCGCTTGCTGCAAGGCTTCGCGCTGCTCTGCGCCAAACTCGTCCGGCAGCGTTTCGAAGACGCGATAGAACGGGCTGGCGGCAGGATCGTCAACGAGCTGCGCGTCAAGCTGAGCGGGAATGCGTTGCATGAGGACTCCGGGCGGTACCACGCCCGCTTCGATGCCCGCCTCGGCCAGCGCGATTTGCTGCTCGACCAGGGTGTCGAGCTGCCCGAGCCGCGCCAGCCAGTCCTCGAAGTGCGCAACCGTTTCGAGCGGTATCAGGTCGGCGCGGCTGTCCAGATTCTGCAGGCCGCCGCGATGGCTGAACGGCAGCAAATGTGCGTTGAACTGATGCCGCTCCACGTCGCTTGTGAGCTCTCTCCTGAACAGTTCGTAGTTCAGGCGATTGCCTTCGTCGAGCGCATCGCTGTCGATGGCGATCAGTCTGCGCAGGAAAGCCCGGGTGGCGAGATGACGTTCGTTTACGGCGTCCGGACTGGAATCGCGCCAGGAGCGGTTGTAGCGAAGGTCGCCGAGCTGCGAGGCGAACATTGGGTTTGCGGCGAGCTGCCATTCCCAGACCTCGTCTAGCAGAGCTTCGAAATCGTCGTCGACGCTCGCGCGGCCTGCGCCGGGAAACAGCATTATGACCAGTGCGCCGCCGGCGATCACGACAGTCGAGACTCGCTTGAGCATGTGCGGAACTCCTGTGCGCGGACGTTTGCCTGGGAGCGGCATTGTTACTGTCTGTAACGCGGCTGGCAACCGCCAGGGGGGTTGGCTATCATTGCGCATCGATCGACAGCGCGTAGCGAAGAGACTCTGCCGTACAGGCAGGGCGCCGAAGGCGCAACACGCCCGGAAACGCTCAGGCAAAAGGACGGTACTCGCTGATTGACTCTGGAGAGGATCGCAAAATCGATCCACCGAAGGGGAACGTGGCGGCTACGCCATTGATCTCTCAGGTCACCAAGGACAGAGGGGCAGCAGAGATTCTCTGCGCTTGGCCCTGCACTCCGGAGACACCATTTTGTCCAGCACAGGTTTAAGAACGGCTCTCTATGCCCAGCACGTCGCGGCGGGCGCACGCGTCGTCGATTTCGGCGGTTGGGACATGCCCCTGCATTACGGCTCCCAGAAAGAGGAGCATCATGCGGTGCGCCGGCATGCGGGCGTTTTCGACGTATCGCACATGACTATCGTCGACGTCAGCGGCGCCGGCGCCCAGGCTTTCCTGCGCGACCTGCTGGCCAACGACGTCGCCAAGCTCAAGGAGCCCGGGAAGGCCCTGTACTCCTGCATGCTGAACGACGCGGGTGGCGTCGTCGACGATCTGATCGTCTACTTTTTTACCCCCGAGCGTTACCGTCTGGTTGTGAACGCCGCGACCCGGGACAAGGATCTGGCCTGGATCGACGCGCGGGCAGGCGGCTTCGACGTCACCGTGCAGGAACGAACCGAGCTGGCCATGCTGGCCGTACAGGGTCCGGAGGCGCGCGCACTTGCCGCGGCCGTCCTGCCGGAATCGAGCCGCGACTCCGCGCTTGCGTTGCGCCCGTTCTTCGGCATGGAAGCCGGCGACTGGTTTGTGGCCCGCACCGGCTACACGGGCGAAGACGGCTTCGAGATCGTCATGCCCGAAGCGAGCGCGGCGGCTACCTGGCAGGCGCTGCTGGGCGCGGGCGTTGCCCCCTGTGGCCTGGCGGCGCGCGACACGCTGCGGCTCGAAGCGGCCATGAATCTCTACGGTAACGACATGGACGAGAACACGTCGCCGCTTGCGGCCGGTCTCGGCTGGACGATTGCGTGGCAGCCCGAAGACCGCGGCTTCGTCGGTCGTACAGCGCTGGAGGCGTACCGAGCCCGCGAGGACCGGCCGCGCTTCGTGGGGCTGCTGCTCGAGGACAAGGGCGTTCTGCGCGCGCACCAGCGCGTCGTGGTAGCCGGCGTCGGGGACGGGGAGACCACCTCGGGAGGATTTTCGCCCACGCTGGGCCGTTCGATCGCGCTCGCGCGGGTTCCGGCCGGCGACTACGAGCATGCGGAGGTCGAGATTCGGGGCAAGCTTTTGAAAGTTCGTATCGTGCCGACGCCGTTCGTCCGCAACGGCAAGATTTGCATCGACATATAAGCAACGACGTACAAGTAACGACGTATAAGTAAAGGAGAGGGAGAGTTCGATGGGTGAATTACCTGGCGATTTGCAATATACCGACGAACACGAATGGCTGCGCCGCGAAGACGATGGCAGCGTCACGGTCGGGATTACCGAACACGCGCAGGCGGCGCTGGGCGATCTGGTCTACGTGGAACTGCCGGAAGTAGACCAGGAGCTCGAGATCGGCGGCGAAATGGCCGTCGTGGAGTCCGTGAAAGCTGCTTCCGACGTGTACTCGCCGGTTGCGGGCAGCGTGCTCGCGATCAACGAGGAACTGAGTGACGATCCGGAAAAAATCAACGCAGACCCTTACGGCGACGGCTGGATCGTCAGGATTCAACCGGGCGATATCGATGAGAGCAAGCTGCTGACGCCGGACGATTACCAGGCTTTGCTCGATAAACTGGACGACTAGAACTTCGCCGAAGCGCTGCCGCTTGCGACGTAACACGGAAACAATTCATGGCCTTTATTCCACACACTGACGACGATACCCGGGAAATGCTCGCGACCATTGGCGCGGAAAGCATCGAGGAGTTGTTCGACGAAATCCCCAGGGATCTCATCATCGAGTCCCTGGACGGCGTTCCCGATGCAATGTCCGAGATGCAGATCGCGCGCCTGATGCGGGAACGCTCGCTCGCGGACTCCGGCAAGCTGTGTTTTATCGGCGCCGGGGCGTATGAGCACCATATTCCAAGCGCCGTTTGGGAGCTCGCGACACGCGGCGAGTTCTACAGCGCGTATACGCCCTATCAGGCGGAGGCGAGTCAGGGGACGCTGCAGACGATCTACGAATATCAGAGCATGATCACGGCGCTGACCGGACTCGACGTCAGTAACGCATCGCTGTACGACGGGGCATCCGCTCTGGCAGAGGCCGCGCTGATGGCGGTGCGTACCAACCGTAAAGCCAAGAGTACCGAAGTGCTGCTTGCGCCGGGCGTCAATCCCACCTACCGCAAAGTGGCGGGCGCTATTGCCGGTAAACAAAACTTGAGCTTCGAGTATTTGCCGACCGACCGCGCCAGCGGCAATCTCGATTTTGCCGCGCTCGACGATGCGGCGACGCCTGTTGCGGTCGTCATACAGCAGCCCGGTTTCCTCGGCACCCTCGACGACGTCGATCGCCTGACGGACTGGGCACACGAGCGCGGCGCGCTGGTGATTGCCATCGTCAATCCAATTTCGCTGGCTTTGCTGAAGGCGCCGGGCCAGTGGGGCCGGGACGGTGCCGACATCGCCTGCGGCGAGGGCCAGCCGCTAGGCGTGCCGCTGTCCTCCGGAGGGCCGTATTTCGGTTTCATGACCACCAAGCAAAAATACGTACGGCAGATGCCAGGACGGATTGTAGGCCGCACGACGGATCTCGACGGCAAGGAGGGTTTCGCACTTACCCTGCAGGCGCGCGAGCAGCACATTCGGCGGACCAAGGCGACCTCGAATATCTGCACGAACCAGGGCCTCATGGTGACGGCCGCGACGATCTACATGTCGCTGCTGGGTTTCGAGGGGCTCAGGCGGGTGGCGTCGTCGTCGGTTGCAAACACGGCCAGGCTCGTGGATGCGTTAACGGCCATTGACGGCGTGGAGCGGGCGTTTGCGGCGCCCGGTTTTCATGAGGCTTTGCTGCTTCTGGACCGTCCGGTAGCCGGCGTGCTGCAGGCGCTGGCCGAGGAGGGGATACAGGGCGGCTTCGACGTCTCGGCGCTGCTGCCCGAGTACGGCAACGGCCTGCTGGTCTGCGCGACCGAAACCAAGACCGGTGAAGACATTGCCCGTTACGCATCGGTTCTGTCGCGCGTCATGGCGGCCTGAAGATCATGGGCAAAGTGGTTTTCGAAAATTCGAGCTACGGGACCTACGGGGATTTGCCGGCGGTAGGCAGCTACGCGCCCGATATCAGTCTGGTCGATACCCGCCTGCGTAACGTCACGTTCAACAACTGGAGCGGGATGCGCAAGATCATGAACGTTGTGCTCAGCATCGATACCGAGGTCTGCGCCCGCTCGATCGTCGAGCTGGATCGCCTGTGCGCCGAGCAGGAGGATCTCGCCGTGCTGCTCGTGTCCTGCGACCTGCCGTTTGCGCATGAGCGTTTCGTGCGCGAGCAGAAGCTTGAAAACACGGCGGCCCTGTCCGCGATTCGACATGGCGGCTTTGGCGAGAACTACGGCGTGCAGATTACGGAAGGGCCGCTGGCCGGCATGTACTCGCCGGCGCTGGTCGTGATCGACGAAAACAACACGGTGGTACACACCGAAAACATCGAAGAACTATCTCGCGAACCCGATTATCCGGCTGCGTTCCGCGCGCTGGGTGTCGGGCTTGCAGTTTGAGTCAGGAGTTGAACCGCTGTGGCTAAAACCAACAATCCGTACGACAAACTGATTTTCGAAAAGTCGCGCGCGGGCCGCCGCGCTTTCGCACAGGCGCCCGCGGACATGTCTTCGGTCGAGATTCCGGCAGCACTCGTCCGCGAGGATGTGCCGAGCATGCCGGAAGCTTCGGAGCTGCAGGTCGTCCGTCACTTCACGCGCCTGTCGCAAAAGAATTTTTCGATCGACACGCAGTTCTATCCGCTAGGGTCGTGCACGATGAAGTACAACCCGCGAGCCTGCAATTCGCTCGCGCTGCTACCGGGTTTTACAGGGCGGCACCCGTACGCCCCCGTGGAACACGGTCAGGGCTACATGGCTTCCATGTTCGAACTGCAGGAAATGCTGAAAGCCGTAACGGGCATGCGCGGCGTTTCGCTCACCCCAATGGCTGGAGCGCAGGGCGAGCTGGCCGGCGTTGCCATGATCCGGGCTTATCACGATGCGCGGGGCGACACGGAGCGGCGCGAGATTATCGTTCCGGACGCGGCCCACGGCACCAACCCGGCGACGGCAAACATGTGCGGCTGCGTCGTACGCGAGATCCCGACAGGACCGGAGGGCGATGTCGATATCGATGCCCTGAAGGGCGTGCTCGGGCCGAATACGGCGGGCATCATGCTGACCAATCCATCGACGCTCGGCGTGTTCGAGCGGCGCATCAAGGAGGTGGCGGCGCTGGTCCACGAAGCCGGCGGCTTGCTGTACTACGACGGCGCCAACCTAAACGCGATTCTCGGCAAGGTGCGCCCCGGCGACATGGACTTCGACGTAATCCACATGAATCTGCACAAGACGTTTTCGACGCCTCACGGCGGCGGGGGACCCGGCTCGGGCGCCGTCGGCGTCGGCGAGCGTTTGCTGCCGTTCGTGCCGATCCCTGTCGTCAAAGCGGTCGAGACCGGCGGCGACACACTGTATGACTGGTCGGACGAGAAGGACTTCCCACAGAGCATTGGCCGCCTGTCGGGTTTCATGGGCAATGCCGGCGTCAACCTTCGCGCGTACATCTACATGCGCCTGGTTGGCCGAGAGGGTATGCGCCGCATCGGCGAATACGCGACTCTAAACGCAAACTATCTTCAGGCTCGCCTGCGCGAGGCCGGTTTCGAGCTCGCGTTTCCGACCCGGAGAGCAAGTCATGAGTTCATCGTCACGCTAAAAAGCGAGGCCCGGCAGTTCGATCTGACGGCGATGGATTTCGCGAAAGCGCTGCTGGACCACAATTACCATGCGCCGACCACCTACTTCCCGCTGCTGGTTCCCGAATGTCTGCTCATTGAGCCGACCGAAACCGAGAGCAAGGAAACGCTGGACGGTTTTGTCGACGCCATGATCCGGATCGCCAACGATGCCCGGCAAGGCGGCGTGAAGTTCAAGGAAGCGCCGTACGACATGCCGGTGCGGCGTCTCGACGACGTCAAGGCCGCGCGCCAGCTCGACCTTCGTTTCGAACCCGATGCGGCGGAGACCGACGAGGCAAGCGCCGCCTAGTGTCCCGTTCGGTCAATTCGCCGACTCCGGTCGGCAGCGGACTTTGACGCCTGGCAAGGCGCGGCGGCCGGTTGGCCGCCCGTCCCGATATTTCGTCAAAACCGGCCGCGTTCGCAGGCTGAATCGCGCTAACATGGAACCGTCGGGTCCGCCCAAAGTCCCTAATACCAAGAACAATGCGGTGCGTCTCGACGCCAAGAGTCCCTAACTCCTATGAAATCAATTGCTCGCCCTGCGGCTTTGCCGCTCGTTTCCCTGACACTGGCTTTCCTGCCGGCCACTCTGCCCGCTGCCGAAGATCAGGCCTGGGTCAACACGCTGGAGCGGATTTCGTCCGGGGTCGTCTCGATTCGAGTAGACAGCACGCGGGCATTCGATACGGAGTGGAACTCGTCAAGTCAGGCCACCGGTTTTGTCGTCGATGTCGAGCGCGGACTCATACTGACCAACCGGCACGTCGTAACCCCTGGGCCGGTGGTTGCGGAAGCCGTGTTCCGCAACAACGAGGAAGTCAGGTTGACGCCGGTCTATCGCGATCCCGTGCACGACTTCGGCTTCTTTCGCTACGATCCCTCGGAACTGAGCTACATCGAGCCCGCCGAACTGGAGCTCGCGCCGGACGGCGCCGGGATTGGCCGCGAGATTCGCGTAATCGGCAACGACGCCGGCGAGCAGCTTTCGATACTCGCCGGAACCATTGCGCGGCTCGATCGTAAGGCGCCGGACTACGGGCGCGGCAAGTACAACGACTTCAATACTTTCTATTTGCAGGCGGCGTCCGGAACTTCGGGCGGTTCCTCGGGTTCGCCGGTCGTGAATATCGACGGCGAAGTAGTCGCGCTCAACGCCGGCGCGAATAATTCCGCCGCAAGCAGCTTCTTCCTTCCTCTGGATCGCATCGAGCGTGCTCTCAAGCTGATTCAAGCGGGGGAGACCGTCACTCGCGGCACGCTGCAGACGATGTTCGAGCGCAAGCCTTACGACGAACTCAGGCGCCTCGGCCTGACCGAGCTCAGCGAGCGTGAAGTCCGCTCCGAGTTTCCGGAGCAAACGGGCATGCTGGTCGTCGAGCAGCTGATCCCGGACTCGCCCGCGGACGGCAGGATCGCCGTGGGCGATATACTGATCCGCGTCAACGGCAGGCTCGTCACCGAATTTGTGCCGCTGGCTGCCGTACTGGACGACAATGTGGGCGCAACCGTGCTGCTCGAACTCGAGCGCGGCGGCAGGACCGTCGAAGCGGAAGTCGAGGTTAGCGACCTGCACGCGATTACACCGCACGAGTTCATCGAGTTTGGCGACGGCACCGTCAACGAACTGTCTTATCAGCAGGCGCGGCATTACAACCTGCCTGTCGAGGGCGTGTTCGTGTCGAACCCGGGTTACCTGCTGTCGCGCTCGGCGATCCCCCGCGGCGCGGTCATTACCGAGTTCGGCGGGCGCCCCACGGCAACGCTCGACGCCTTCGAAGCGGCGCTCGATACCCTTGCGACCGGTTCGCGCACGCTGCTGCGCTACGTCACCATCGACAACCCGCAAAACAGCGTCGTGCGGTCGTTCGAGATGGACCGGATCTGGTTTCCGGTGCGCCGCTGTACGCGCGACGACGATACGGGGATCTGGCCCTGCCGCACGTTGGCGGACGGCCCGGAGCCGCCGGCACCGGAGGTCGGCAGCACGCGTTTCAACCGTTCCGACGATGTGCGTGTGCGCACCGTCGCACCGTCCCTCGTCGTGGTCACCTTCGATTTGCCGTATACGATTTCAGGAGTGGCCGACCGGCACTACTACGGCACCGGCCTGGTCGTCGATGCCGAACGCGGTTACGTCGTCGTGGACCGCAATACGGTGCCGATTGCGATTGGTGACGTAACGGTGACGTTTGCCGGTTCTCTCGAAGTACCGGCTCGCGTGGAGCAGCTGCATCCGCTGCACAATCTGGCGATCGTGTCGTACGACCCGGCCAGCATTGGCGATACTCCGGTCAAGGCGGCGACGTTCAACACGACGCCGTTATCTCCGGGTGACGAGGTTCTCGTCGTCGGGATGAAGGCCGATCATCAGCTCACCCGGCAGGAAAGCATCGTCGCGTCGGTGGATCCCATGCTGCTGCCGCTGTCGCGGACGCTGCGCTTTCGCGACGCCAACATAGAGACGGTCAATCTGGTCAACGCCCCGGACGACTTCGACGGCGTGCTCGTCGACAAGCGCGGCCGGGTCCTTTCGACCTGGTCGAGCTTCATGGTTCAGGCCGGCGGCGATACGGCGCAGTTCAATCGCGGAATCGCGAGCGAACTCGTCGCGGAGTTCGTCGCCACGGTTAAGAGCGGCGAGCCGTTCTACTCGCTCGAAGCCGAACTCGTTTATATGCCGCTGTTCGCGGCGCGCAATATTGGTCTCGACGAAGACTGGCTCGACCGTCTCGAAAAGGACAATCCCGAGCAGCGCCGCGCGCTGTCGGTAACCAGGCTGGTCGCGGGCTCGCCGGCCGCCAGTCAGCTACAGAACGGCGATCTCGTGCTCGCGGTCGACGGCGAGGTCGTAACGACCTATCGCAGTCTGGAAAAGGCTGTGCAGAAGCCTGCCGTAACGCTGACTGTGTGGCGCGACGACCGGGAACTGGACATTGCGCTCGAGACCGCGGCGCTGGACGGCCGCGGCGTCGACCGCGTTGTCTCCTGGGCGGGTGCGCTGCTGCAGGACCCGCACCGCGCCATGGCGGCGCAGCGCGGCATCGATCCCTACGGTGTCTACGTCGCATTCTTCAGCTACGGTTCGCCGGCGACGCGCTACGGCTTGTTCGCCGGGCGCAGGGTCATTGCGATCGACGAAATGCCGACGCCGAATCTCGATAGTTTCGTCGAGATTGTGGCGAGCAAGCAGCATCGCGAATCTATACGCGTAAGGACCGTGACCTGGAACGGAGCCGTCGACGTGATTACTCTCAAGCTCGACAATCAGTACTGGCCGGCCTACGAGGTGTTCCGGACCGACGACGGCTGGGAGCGCCGGCAGCTCGATGCACCGCCGCAGGCAGCGGGCCACGTTGCGCCCTAGTGTCCCGTTTGCTTAATTCGTTAGTCCAGTCGGCAGCGGATCTTCGTGTCCGGCAAGGCGCGGCGACGAGTAATAGCGAGCTATTGCGAGGAGCCGCAACGCCGCCAGGCGCGAAAAGGCGCGGCGAATGGGCTAACGAATTCATCAAACGAGGCACTAGCGCGGCCATTCTGTTGATTGTTCTTGCCGCGGCCTTCCCGGCTGCGGCCGATACTCTGTACAAGTATCAGGACGCCGACGGTAACTGGATCTTCAGCGATCGGCCGCCGCCCGACGGGCGGGAGGCGGAAACGCGCAGGCTCGAAGACAGTTTCAGGACACCCGAGCTGACGGTCCGGCATCAGGTGGAGGGTCAAAGTATCCGGTTTGTGGCGCAAAACGGCTTTCACGCACCGGTCGAGGTAATGCTGCGATTCCGCCGTCTCTCAGGCGTCGGCTACCCGGATCCCGACGAAGCGCTGCGATGGACCGTCCCCGCGGGTGACCAGCGGGCGTTGATGCAGCTCGACATACGCCCGGACGGGCCGGCACCGTCAGTCGAATACGAGTACGAATACATGGCCGGCAGTCCCGATGCCGTGCATAGGCCGGAAATGCCTTATCGGATACCCTACGCGCTGGCAACGGAGTTCTCCGTGACCCAGGCATACCCTGACAACGTCACGCACAAGACACCGGATTCCGCCCACGCGGTCGATTTTGCAATGCCGATCGGCACCGATATTTTCGCCGCCCGCGGCGGTGTCGTGTTCGCCGTAACTTCGCAAAACTATCGTGGCGGACTGGATACCTCCCGCGACGGCGCCCGCGCGAACGTCGTGCAGATACTGCACGAAGACGGGACCTTCGCCGTTTATGCCCATCTCAACTGGAATTCGATACGGGTGAAGCCGGGCGACCGCGTCGCGCGTGGCCAGTACATCGCCGATTCCGGCAATACCGGGTTTTCGACCGGCCCTCATCTGCACTTTGCCGTGCTGCAGAACGTCGGGATGCGCCTCGTGTCCGTTCCGCTTCAGTTCGAAGGCCGGAACTCGTCCGCCGTCGTTCCGGCTACCGGTCAGCTCCTTACGGCTTACTGAGTAGGGCTCAGCGCGGCGGAAGCCGAATCTGCGCGGCGTATCTCGAGCCGTCTGCCGAAGTCCTCAGGGAGTCCGAGTTCCGAGTGTGCCGCGTGTATCGCAGTGAGCTTCGAGAGCACATCCGCTGGAAACGGAGCGCTCCTGCGCGTCCCGAGGTCGACGTTCATGACGAGGCACTCGTTGCTGGCGCAGTGTGCGCCGGTCTCCGCCTTGTACATGCGGTGGAAGTAGTGCAGCCGTTTCGCGTCCATGGCGACGAGTTGAGTGGTCACGTCTATCGCGTCACCTTCGAACAGCTCAGCGCGGTAGTCGACATTCATCCCCAGCGTAAACACCGAGCAGCCGCTCTTGTCCGGATATTCGAGCCCTATGCCCCAGTCTTCGTACACCGTATCGGTCGCCTCGTCGAAAGCCAGCACAAAAAAAGCGACGTTCATATGGCCGTTGTGATCGATCCACTCAGGCTTGACGGTAAGACGGGTCCTGGCAAGCGGGCCGGCCGGGCTTTCAATAGGAGAATCGGAACTCAATTTTGTCGACTCCAGCGCGCGAATCGCAACATTTGCTGACTATACTACGCTCGTTCTAAACGAGTGAGTTTAACCCTGCATGCCTTTTTCTATGCGGTTCCTGTCGACGGCCTGCCCGCTTGCGGCCGTCGCCGTACTGACTTCTGCAGCCGCTTTGGGCGAACCGCTGCCCGACCCGGACAACGGCCCGATCTCGGGTGTTTACAACTTCGTGGACAGCACGGAAGGAGCGGACCTCGTCGCAGACGGCAAGTTTGCGTTTTCGCTGTCTTCGATTACCTCGAGTCACTCGGTCCTCGAAGAGCGCGGCGCGGAGTCGCTGATTTTCGACGGCGAGACGACGCGGCTCGAGTGGCGGCTGCGCTATGGTCTGAGTGAACGGATCGAACTCGGGGTCGAATTGCCCTGGGTCTGGCACTCGCCCGGCCGGCTGGATTCCCTGATCGATACCTGGCACGACGTGTTCGGTCTGCCCGATGGGTTCCGGGACGATTTGCCGGAAGACGTGCTGCTGTATCGCTACACGGACTCGAGCGGTACCCGACTCGACTACCGGGACGGCTCTAGCGGTATCGGCGATCTGCGCCTGCAGGCGGCCCTGCGCCTCGGCAGCGGTGACAAGCATCGACGCGCACTGCGGTTCGGGCTCGTGCTGCCCACAGGCGATGCGTACAAGCCGCACGGTAGCGATGCGCTGAGCGTAAGCGCAGGCATAGCGGGTGATATCGATGCGCTGGGCGAGGGCAGTCGCTTCAGCGCGTTTTACCGCGCCCATTTGAGCTGGATCGATGAGCCAGCTTTGCTGCCGGATCGTTACCGCGAGTGGATCGGTCACGTCGCGGGCGGCCTGGGTTACCGTCTCAACCGCACTGTCGACCTGCGCGCGCAGATCGCGATGCGAACGGCGACGCACGACTCCGAACTGCTGGTGCTCGGTGAGCCCTCCATCGCGCTGACTTTTGGCGGCAACATCCGCCTCGGCAAACGCTACACGCTGAGTCTCGCCGTGGGCGAGGACATCAAGGTGAATTCGTCGCCCGATGTGTCGTTCATGCTCGCGCTGCATTTCACTCCGGACGACGATTAGCTCGCGTTTTGTTTGCCGCAAGAAGTGCAGTGAAGGTCCCGGGGGCCACTGGTTTTTGGACGCCGCCACTGCGGATTTTCTGTCTTGCCATATTGTGTTGACATTGTGCGCACGCGCGTCGATACTAAGACGCCTGAGAGTTGAGGTCTCCCGATGAGCAAAGACACTGTTACAGATCGCCAGGCCGCAAGCTCGAACATCAATATTCGAGTGAAGAGACGTACGCGTGCGTTGATCGATCGCGCGCGCGCGATCACCGATCAATCGGTCACAGATTTTGTTCTCGATGCAGCATGCCGTGAGGCCGAGGAGGTTCTCCTTAACCGGCGGTTGTTTAATCTCGATACCTCTGCATATCAGGCCTTTGTGGTTGCACTCGATGCTCCGACACAGAGCAACCCCAAACTCAAAGCGTTGCTGAATCGGAAGCCGCTTTGGGAAAACTGACCGCGCCTGAAGCCCTTACCGCGGAACATATTTTCGACGATTTCGATTGTGATAATGAGAGCCTGAACGACTGGCTAAAACGCCGGGCGATGAAAAACGAAGAGTCGGGGGCTTCGCGAACCTATGTAGTTTGTTATCAAGGACGCGTGATCGCGTACTACACGTTGTCGACCGGTGCTGTTCATTGGGTGGATGCGCCAGGTCGGGTGCGGCGCAACATGCCGGACCCTGTTCCAGTAATGGTGCTTGGCAGGCTGGCCGTTCATCGTGATTGGCAAAAGAGGGGACTCGGTGGTGATCTTGTTTCGAATGCAGTGAAACGTACGCTGCAGGCTGCACAGATTGCGGGGATACGGGCCTTTGTGGTTCACGCCCTTTCCGAAGAAGCCAAACGATTCTACGAGCACTTTGGTTTTCAGCCGTCCCCGACGGACCCGCTTGATCTTATGACTACGCTAAAGGATGCGCAGGCGAACCTGTTGTAGATCCCGTACGAGGACCCCGCTCAGTTCTTCGCACCGGTGCCTGGCACGTCAGTGCTACTCACATGTGTTTGGACTTTCTACCGACCAAGCCTCGCGGTTGGCGAGCACATCGAGGTCAACCCGTCGCCGAATGTGCCGCCGCCGGCGATCAAGATGGCGCTGTATAACTTATTGAAATATTTGGATTTCGCGCTTTTCTCGTAAAACACTCGCGTGCGCATCGCGCGGTTCTCGGTACTTGGGTTCGACGGCCTGCTGTCATCCGGAGCACTACGGTACCCGGGAAAGCAAAAGTGAAATCGACATGCATGCTGGTGCTGGCCGTTTTGCTCGCAAGCGGTTGTGCGTCCTTGAGCGAACCTCGCCTCGAGGCGCGGACCTACGCCAACGCCGACTACGAAAACCGCTTCCGCGACTATCGCGCATCCTGCCATCGCGGCGGCGGGCGGATTTACGTCATGGCCACCGGTAAGGTCGGCCGGGACGGTATTCCGAATCGCGGCGATCGCTACTACTGTTACTAGTGGGCCGCTTGATAAATTCGTACGCTTTCAGCGGGTGCTGCCGGTTCGCTGGTGTATGCCCCTTTGGGGTGCAAGGCACGCCGCGCCGGCAATGGCCTGCGTCCTTGGCAAGCGGCGTAACGCCGTCCAGCGGGCCGGCAGCGCCCGCCCAAAGGGAGCGGACAGACAGCGCCACTCCGGCGTTGCGAGCCGCGGCCATAGCGGTGCTATGGCCACAACTCGCGCCTTGTATTGACGCTGTCTGTCCGCTCTGAAAGTGTACGAATTTATCAAGCGGCCCACTAGCGCATCCGGCGGGTCAGGGCCCGTTGCCGTTCGCCTCCCGCATGCCCAATGCGAGCGCGGCGAAGTTCGTAACCGGCAGGTCGCAGTGCGTGCCGACACAGCGATAGGCCAGCGTTTCGCCTTCCCGCGCCGTGCGCTCCGCCAGCGCCCCGGGCAGGCCGTCTTCGTCGCGCGGGATAGCGAACACGAGACGCCGTGGCGCGTAGATTTTTGCGGCGGACCGCCGCCAGCCTTCGATCTCCTCCGCGTCGCCGCGAATGACGATCGTTTCGCAGGGTGATAGCTGCTCCTCCAGTGCCGTGAGCAGCATTACGTGGCCGTGTGGATATTCCTGCATTGCGCGCCAGGCGAAGCGCAGCGTCGCTTCGGCCGCATCCAGATAGTCGGTCCTGCCCAGCACGAATCCAAGCCGCTGCAGCACGTAGGCCGCGACGCCGTTGCCTGCCGGCAGCGCGTCGTCGGCCACGGGTTTGCCGCGGTGCATGAGTTGTTCGTGATCGTCGGCCGTGAAATAGAAGCCGCCGTTCGCCGTATCGGCAAAACGTTCGAGAACGCGGTCGGCAAGCGTCGTGGCGAAGTCGAGGAGGCTGCTGTCCCAGCGCGACTGCAGGTACTCGAGTATTGCGTCGATCAGAAATACGTAGTCGTCCAGATACGCGTTGAAGCGCACACGGCCGTCCTTGTAGCTCGCGTGCAGGCGTCCGTCGACCATGAGCGTATCGCGGATGAACTCGAGCGCGCGGCCGGCGGCGTCAACGAGATCGTCGCGCTCGAGTGCGCGGCCTGCGATTGCAAAGCCGCGGATGGCCAGCGCATTCCAGGCGGTGAGCTGTTTTTCGTCGCGCAGCGGTGCTTCGCGCTCCGCTCGGGTCTCGAGCAGCGCTTTGCGCGCCCGGCCGAGCGCGGCGCGGGCCTGGTCGGCGGTCAACTCTGCCGCCTCGGCGGACTCGTCGAACGACTTCCGCAGGCAGAGATGCCACTGACCCTCGAAGTTGGCGGGCTGGTCGAGGCCGAAATAGCGGCTGACGAAGGCGTAGTCTCCGGGTTCCAGCAGCGCTTCGACCGCGTCCGGCGTAAACAGATAGTAGAGGCCTTCCTCACCTTCCGAGTCGGCGTCGCGAGCCGAATACAAGCCGCCGTTGGGCGCACGCATGTCGGCGAGCATCCAGTCGGCGGTCAGCCCGGCTGTCTCCCGGAAGCTTTCGTCGCCGCTCGCGAGATAGGCCTGTGCGTACAGCGCTAGCAAAGGTCCGTTGTCGTACAGCATTTTTTCGAAGTGCGGGATCTGCCAGTACTTGTCGACCGAGTAGCGGCAGAAGCCGCCGCCGACGTGATCGAAAATGCCGCCGTCGGCCATGCGTTTCAGCGTCAGCGTCGCCATGTACAGCGCCTCGATGTCCGGCTCGCCGCCGTTCGCGCTGCTGCGCCAGTAGCGCAGCAGGTAATCGATCGTTACCGGATGCGGAAACTTCGGCGCGCTGCCGAAACCGCCGTAGTCATGGTCGAAGGTTTGCCCGAGTACGGCGCGCGCTCCGGCGAGCGGTTCGGCGTCAAGGGTGGCATCGGGCGCGGGCGGCGGTACGAGTTTGTCGAACACCTCGTGTATTTTCGCGCCCTGCTGCTTCGCTTCCTCGCGCCGTTGGGAATAGTACTTCGCGACGCTCTCGAGCAATTCGGTGAATCCGGGCATGCCGTGGCGCGCGGTGTTCGGAAAGTAGGTGCCGCCGAAGAACGGCCGCTGATCGTCCGGGTCGATGAACATCGTCAGCGGCCAGCCGCCGGCCCGCTGGGTAATGAGCTGATGCGCGGTCTGATAAATCTTGTCGATATCCGGACGCTCTTCGCGGTCGACTTTCACGTTCACGAACAGCTCGTTCATGACGGCCGCCGTCGACTCGTCCTCGAACGATTCGTGCGCCATCACGTGACACCAGTGGCAGGCGGAATAGCCTACCGAAAGCAGAACGGGCCGGTTGCTGCGACGTGCTTCCTCGAAAGCCTCCTCGCCCCACGCGTACCAGTAGACCGGGTTGTCGGCGTGCTGCAGCAAATACGGGCTGGTCTCGTTTTTTAGCTGATTCTGCATGGGGATTAGGGATTCCGCGTTTCGGCTCTACAACCGGACCGTCAAACTGACTATGATACAGACATCGCCCCGCCAGCCTGATGTGCAATGCTTACCTATCCCGAAATCGACCCGATCATCTTCGAAATCGGGGCCTTGAAGATTCGCTGGTACGGCATGATGTACGTCCTGGGTTTTGCGTTCGCATGGTGGCTCGCGCGCCTGCGCTGCAGGAAGCCCGGTTCGCCGATCACGGCGGCGCAAGTCGACGATCTGGTGTTCTACGCGATGCTCGGAGTGATCGTGGGCGGCAGGCTCGGGTCGGTGCTGTTCTACGGCCTCGATGAACTGGCCAGGGACCCTCTGTACCCGTTCAAGATCTGGGAAGGCGGAATGTCTTTTCACGGCGGGCTGTTGGGCGTCATGGCGGCCATGTGGTGGTTCGGCCGCCGGATCGGCCACGGCATCTGGACGATGACGGATTTTGTCGCTCCGCTCGTGCCGCTGGGCCTCGGCTTCGGCCGCATCGGCAACTTCATCAACGGCGAGTTATGGGGCGGCCCGGCGAACGGCGTGGCGTGGGCCATGCGGGTCCAGTGCGATTTCACCAAGCCCGGCCGGGCGGAACTCTGCAGCTCGAAGCTGGGATTGCCGGCAGGCACCGAGTGGACGCCGCCGCTGCATCCTTCCATGCTGTACGAAGCCGTGCTGGAGGGTTTCGTGCTGTTCGCGATACTCTGGTGGTTCTCTTCGCGGCCCAGGCCGCGCATGGCCGTTTCGGGCATGTTCCTGCTGTTCTACGGCCTGTTCCGCTTCTTCATCGAGTTCTATCGCATGCCGGATGCGGATCTCGGTTATCTGCTGTTCGGCTGGGTGACGATGGGCCAGATCCTGTCGACACCGATGATCGTCGGCGGCATTGCGCTGCTCGCGCTGGCATATCGCCGCCTGTCCGGGGAGGCGCGCGGTCATGCGTGAGTACCTCGACCTGATGCGCCGCGTTCGCGATACGGGTGCGCGAAAAGAGGACCGCACGGGCACCGGCACGCTGAGCGTGTTCGGGCATCAGATGCGTTTCGATCTCGCCGCGGGCTTTCCGCTCGTGACGACCAAGAAGCTGCATACCCGTTCGATCGTCCATGAGCTGCTGTGGTTTCTTTCGGGTGACAGCAACATCCGCTATCTGCAAGACAACGGCGTTTCGATCTGGGACGATTGGGCTGACGAGAACGGCGACCTTGGTCCCGTGTACGGCGTTCAGTGGCGTAGCTGGCCGGCGCCCGACGGGCGCAAGATCGATCAGATCGGCGAAGTCCTGCGGCAGCTTCGCGAAACGCCGGACTCGCGCCGGATTATCGTCTGCGCCTGGAACGTCGCCGAGGTCGATCGCATGGCCTTGCCGCCGTGCCATTGCCTGTTTCAGTTCTACGTCGCGGACGGCAAGCTGTCCTGCCAGCTCTATCAGCGGAGCTGCGACATTTTCCTCGGCGTGCCGTTCAACATAGCGTCCTACGCGCTTCTGACGCACATGCTCGCGCAGCAGGCCGACCTTGGTGTCGGAGATTTCGTCTGGACCGGCGGCGACTGCCATCTGTACCTGAACCACCTCGAGCAGGCGGACGAGCAGCTAAAGCGCACGCCGCTGCCGCTGCCGCGGCTCGCCATCCGGCGCCGTCCGGACAGCCTGTTCGACTATCGTTTCGAGGATTTCGAGATACTCAACTACGAGTCTCATCCGCACATTGCGGCCAAGGTTGCGGTTTAGTGCACTCCGCGAACGAGTAAGGTGCGCGTATGTCTGGTGGCGGCCGTTTCCGCCAACGGGATTATCGGCCGCGACGGCGAGCTGCCCTGGCGGCTGCCGGAGGATCTCAGGTATTTCAAACGTCTGACGCTGGGTAAGCCCGTGGTCATGGGCCGTAAGACCTGGGAGTCGATCGGCCGTCCGCTGCCGGGGCGGCACAATATCGTCATTACGCGGCAGCCCGACTACGTTGCGGAAGGCGCGACCGTCGCCCACTCACCCGACGCCGCGCTGGCACTACTTACCGGCGAACCGGAAGTGATGATTATCGGCGGCGGTGCGATCTACAGGGCGTTTCTCGAGTCCGCCGAGCGCATCTACCTGACCGAGGTCGATGCCGAGATCGACGGCGATGCGAGTTTTCCGCCGCTGGACGAGAGCCTGTGGACCGAAGTCTCGCGTGAGGTACACGCGGCCGACGAGCGGCACGCGCACGCCTACGCATTTGTCCGCCTGGATCGCTCGGAACGGCAGCAGCCTTAAGCTTTTTTCCCCGCGCCGCTGTGCGCCGCCGGTTTTTCGCCTTCGACCTGATAGATTCTCAGGGCGCGCCGGTCGATGCGCGCAGCCGTAAGCTGCCGGCCCCAGACGCAGCCCGTGTCGAGTGACAGCAGGGTGGGCAGGGCAACCAGACCCAGCGCGGACCAATGGCCGAAGACAATGCGCGTGTCGCCCCAGGCCGGGGAGTCGTGATCGAACCAGGGCTTTAGGCCTTTACGCGCGCGAAACGGCGAGTTTGCATGCGTGAAGTTGAGCCGCCCGGTTGCCGTCAGCATGCGCATCCTGGTAAACGTGTTGACGATAAAACGCTGCCGCCGCTTGCCGCGCAGCTTGCCCGACCACTGCCACGGCGTGTTGCCGTACATGCCTTCAAGCAGGGCGGCGGCATGTTTGCCGCGCAGCACGCTTTCCACCTCGGCGGCGCGTGCGAGCGCCTTGGATATGCTCCAGTGCGGGTGGATGCCGGCGTGCACGAGTGCCGTGTCCAGCTCCTCGTCGTAGTGCAGCAGCGGCATGCCTCGCAGCCAGTCCACGAGTTCGTCGAGCTCCGGCGCATCCAGAACGCGGCGCAGCGTTGCAAAACGCTTGCTGTACTCGACGCTGCCCATGGCAAGCGCGAGCAGATGCAGGTCGTGGTTGCCGAGTACGCTCAAGGCACTGTCGCCGAGCGAGCGCAGGAAGCGCAGCGTCTTGAGCGATTTTGGGCCGCGGTTGACCAGATCGCCGGTCAGCCACAGCCGATCTTTGTCCGGGTCGAAACGAATCAGCTCGAGCAGGCGCCGCAGCGGGTCGTAGCAACCCTGGATGTCGCCAATTGCGTAGATCGCCACGCTTAGAAGTCCGAGCTCAAGGCCTGTTCGCGCCCATCGTGCTACTAATGCAACATGCCCGGCACGGCAAGCGTAAACGGCGGAATCGGCGCATCGAAGCTAAATCCGTCGTCGGCCTCCATTCGGTACAAGCCCTGCATCGCGCCAACCGGCGTTTCGAGAACGGCCCCGCTGGAATAGCGAAACTGTTCGCCCGGCTGCAAATGCGGCTGCTCGCCGACGACGCCGTCGCCGTTCACTTCCTGGACCTTGCCGTTCGCGTCGGTAATGATCCAGTGACGGCTTTTCAGCTTGGCGGCCGTAGTACCGTCGTTGCGGATGGTGATCGTATATGCGAACACGTAGCGGCTCGAGTCGGGTTCCGACTGGTCATCGACGTAGGCGGTCGATACCTGTATGCATATATCGGTACTGCTGTCGTCCATGGCGGAAACCGTCTGCTTACGGGTGTCGCCCTATTCTAGCGCAGGGTCGGCGAAATCGTTACCCGCCAGACGCGAGCCTGTTACTGAGCCGAATCCACGCGGCCACGTCAACGGTTTCGGCCCGGGCGGAGGGATCTATGCCCGCGCCCTCCAGCGCCGTTTCGTCCGCTATCCCTCTTAGCGCGTTTCGCAAGGTCTTGCGCCGCTGCGCAAACGCACTCGAGAGCAGCTTGCTGAGAAAATCCGCATCGTCAGGCTGTGCCGCGGACGCCGCGCGCGGATACAGGCGCACGACCGCAGAGCGAACCGCCGGCGGCGGATCGAAGGCTTCCGGCTCGACGTCGAACAGCGACTCGGCCGTAAGCCAGGTCTGCAGCATGACGCTCAACCGTCCCCAGGCTTTATTGCCAGGGACCGCGGCAATCCGGTCGACTACCTCTTTCTGCAGCATGAAGTGCAGGTCGCGAACGGCGCGGCGCTGTTCCAGGAGGTGGAACAGCAGCGGCGTGGAGATGTTGTAAGGAAGATTGCCGACGATTCTCAGATCGTCCCCGAGCGCCGCAAAGTCGAAGCGCAGGGCATCCGCCTCGTGCACGGTTACCGATTCGTCTTCGGCCCAGCGCTTACGCAAACCCGCGGCGAGATCGCGATCGAGTTCGACGAGGTGCAGCGAACCGGCCGTTCGCGCCAGCGACCCGGTCAACGCGCCGAGGCCAGGGCCAATCTCCACGAGCGTGTCGGTTTTCGCGGGCGCGATCGCGCGCAGGATGGCGTCGATGACGCCCGGGTCTTTGAGAAAGTGCTGGCCGAAGCGCTTGCGCGGCCGATGCGTTTTCACGACGAGCGTTCCTTCCCGGCCGTCATGCGATCGGCAAGGTCGAACGCCGCCAGCAGGCTGCCGGGGTCAGCCGTACCCAGCCCCGCGATGTCCAGCGCCGTGCCGTGATCGACCGACGTGCGCACGATCGGCAAGCCAAGCGTCACGTTAACGGCGTTGCCGAAGCCCGCGTATTTGAGGACCGGCAGACCCTGATCGTGGTACATCGCCAGCACGGCGTCCGCGTCGCCCGCGGCGGGCGTAAACGCCGTGTCGGCCGGCAGCGGGCCTGCGAGATCCAGTCCTTCCGCGCTAAGTGCTTCTAGCACCGGCCGGATGACGGTCTCGTCCTCGTCGCCGAGGTGGCCGCCTTCGCCGGCGTGCGGATTCAGGCCGCATACGATAATGCGCGGCGCCCGGATACCGAACTTGCCGATGAGATCCGCATGCAGAACCCGCAGGACAGTCTCGAGCCCGGCCGGCGTAATCGCATCGGCAACACGGCGCAGCGGCAGATGGGTCGTGGCCAGCGCGACGCGCAGCTTGTCCGCGACCAGCAGCATGACCGGCACTTCGGCCCCCGCACGCTCAGCGAGGAACTCGGTGTGTCCCGAAAAAGGGATGCCGGCGTCGTTGACGGTGCTCTTTTGCAGGGGAGCGGTCACGAGTGCGCGAAAGCGCCCGTCCAGGCAGGCATCCGCCGCCGCGGCCAGGCCGTCGAGCATGCGTTTCGCGTTTCGCGGATCGGGCGTGCCCGGCACGACGGGGCTTTCGTAGTCGAGCGGGATGACAAACAGCGACTGCGGCGCTGGTTCTCGCCAGCTACCCGGGTCGTCGCTCACCTCGACGACGGTTAGCGCCGGCGCGAGCCGGCGCGCCAGCGAATCCAGTTGCGCCGGACAGCCGACGACGGCAAACGACGCTTCCGGCCGCAGCACTGCGAGCTGCAGGCAGAGTTCCGGTCCAATGCCGGCGGGTTCGCCGGCCGTAACCAGCAAGGGCTTTTGCCCTTTCACGGTCGGTCGGGCGCTGTCGGCCGTGGAGGCCGATCAGATTTTAACGTCAACAAACGCTTCGTCGCGCATGCGCCGAATCCACAGCTGCGTTTCGTCGGCCAGTTTGCCGGCGCGGATTCTCGCGTCGCAGTTCTGTTCCTTCAGATCGTCGGTATTGTCGTAAACGCGTGTGCCGAGCAGTTCGACGATGTGCCAGCCGAACGGGCTCTTGAACGGCTCAGATACTTCGCCGACCTCGAGGCTGTCGACGACTTGCTCGAATTCAGGCACAAAGGTGCCGGGCCCGGTCCAGCCCAGATCGCCGCCGACGGCCCCGGTCGTCGGGTCGTCGGATACGAGTCGCGCGATTTCCTCGAATACGCCGTCCTCCTCCACGATCTGCCGACGCGCGTCGCTGACCTGTTGCCGCGCGGTCTGGTCGTCGATGATTTCGTTGGGCGTGACCAGTATGTGTCGGGTGTGCACCTGATCGATCGTGCTTTGTTCTACGGCGCTGCGCATGTTGTCTACTTTGATGATATGAAACGCGCCGCGCGTCCGGAACGGCTCCGAGACGTCTCCCATGCGCATCGGTGCGAGCGCGTCGGTAAAGATACTGGGAACCTGATCGCCAGGACGCCAGCCCAGCGAGCCGCCTTCGAGCGCGGTGCCGCTTTCCGAATGGCGAATGGCCATTTCGCGGAAGTCCGCCCCCGCCATGATCTGGTCGTAAACGGCCTGTGCGTCCTCGCGGGACGCTTCGATCTGCGCTGCGGTGGCACCGTCCGGTATCGAAATCAGTATGTGCGACAGGTTGTACTCGGAGTTGCCGACGACGTTGGTTTCGAGGTCGGCGATACACTGTTCGAGTTCGCGACGGGTGACGCGGATGCGCTGACCCACATCGATACGGCGCAGTTGCTCGAGCGTGACTTCTTCCCGCAGGCCGGCGCGAAACTCCTGATAATTGATGCCGTCTTCCGCGAGCAGGGCCGGCATGTCGGCCAGGGTGACGCCGTTCTCCTGCGCGATGTTCGTGATCACGGTGTTGAGCATCTGGTCGGAGACCTCGAGCCCAATGCGTTCCGCGCGCTGCAGCTGGATCTCTTTCACGATGAGCCGCTCGAGCACCTGCTCGCGCAGCACGTCGGCGGGCGGCAGCGGGATGCCGTTCGATTCCGCCTGCCGGATGATATTCGTGGTTTCGTCCCTGAGCTGGGTGCGCATCACGACGCTTTCGTTCACGATTGCGGCAACGCCGTCCAGAAAAACACCGCTTTCCGAAAGATCGTCGGCGGCTGCCGAAGCTGCTGCGAGCAGAGGGAGTAACGAAAAGAAGCATCTGTTTTTTAACACTTTTTACTACCTCAGATCCGCAGAATAGCCAAGAATACCACGTTCGAGGAGGCGGTCAGCCGCGGTTCCGACACTAGCCATCCCCTTGAGTACCAGTTGCAGACCGAAGGACGAATCGCGAGTTCCGTCGCGGCGCGAAATGAAGCGGCGGCTGACGACGCGCAAACCCCAGCAGCAGGATTCGTATTCCAGGCCGAAAAACTGTTCGAGTACCTCGTCATCGCGGAACGAGAAGTTGTAACGGCCAACGAAGTTCCAGCGCCGGCTCAGCGGCCATGACCAGGACACGTCACCCTGTTCGAGAGAGTCGCGGCGAAAGCGATAGGCAAAGTTCAGTACCTTGTTGCTCGACGGCTTGTATTGCAGCCGCGCCTGCGAACGGGCCGTTCCGCTGCTGCCCGTGCCCCACTGATGAGCGAGATCGAAGTTCAGGTTCTTGAGCAGCAGGAAACGTATTTCAGCGATGTAGTCGGAGCTTTCGTCGGTATCCGCGAGCGTGTCCGACAGCGTGACGTTGCGCGTGCTCAGGTAGCGCGTCTGGCCAATCGTCGCGTTCATGATTTCGCGGCCGGAGTCGAGCGCAAGAATACGCGAGGTGACGCCGAAGCTTATCTGATCGGTATCGCCGATACGATCGACCCCGAGGAAGCGGTTGTCGCGAAACAGCTGCACCAGATTCAGGTCCGGCGTGATCGTATCGAATACCGGCAGGTCGGACTGGTCGCGGAAGGGGACGTGCACGTACAGGAGCCGAGGTTCGAGTGTCTGTACCCAGCTTCCGCGGCGAATGTCGCGTTCGAGCGTGAAGCCCATGTCGAGACTTGCAATGGGCAGCGACCGGTCCGGACTCGAGTCCGTCGCCGGATCCTGATCCGCGAGTTCGTAGCGCGTGTAGTCGTAGCGGACCGAAGGATTCACGAACCAGCCCGGCTGCCTGATCGGCCAGCTTATTTCCGGAGCGAGATTGACCCGCCAGCCCGTTACGCCGGTAGAGCGGTCGAAGTTGACGAGTTCGCTGTCGAAGGCCAGCTCCGGGCCCCGCCTGGCCATTGGCCAGCGGCCTTCGAGAACGAGCTGCGGCAGGCGTCGATACGGTTCGTCCTCAGGCGTTATTGCATCGTCGATTGTCTGGAAGTCCTGTATCTGCGCAGAAAACCCCAGGTGTTCCCCGAAGTAATCGACGCGCAGCGCACGATTGAGGTGTGTAAGGCTGGTCGTCGACAAACTGCCGCCAAGATCCTCGAAATATTGACTATCGGATACCTGCACAAAATCCAGGCGGTTGAGCCAGCGCCGGCTGAGTTCGGTGCGGTGTTTGAAACGGCCCAGATAGCGATTGCTGCGCGTAATGTCGTCGTCGGGCAGATACTCGGCGTATGCGCTGCCCTCGTTGCGCGGCGTCAGGTAGCGTGCCTCGGTTTGCATTTGCAGTCCGCGTGACGTCAGCAGGCGCGGCGTAATGGTCGCATCGTAGTTCGGCGCGATGTTCCAGTAGTAGGGCACGAGTATCTCGTTGCCGCGATTGCCCGAGCTGCCGATTTCCGGAGTCAGGATGCCCGACTTTCTGGCGTCGCTTAAGGGGAAGGAAATCGCCGGTGCATACAGAATCGGTATGCCCTTGAAGCGCATCCGGATGCCGCGCGCAGTGCCGATACCGCTTTCGGTATCGAGTTCGATCGACCTGGCGAGCAGCAGCCAGTCTTCGGAGCCGGGCGGGCAGGTTGTGTAGGTTACGGAATCGAGTTCGAGGCGGCCGTCCTGATTGACTTCGAGGACATCGGCGCTGCCTCGCGAGCCGCCATCGGCGAGCGCAAACTCCGCACCTGTAAACCTGACGCGTCCGTCGTCGTAACTGAATTCGGCCGTGTCGCTCAGTATTTGCGTACTCGGCCCCTCGTAGCGGACCTTGCCGCTCAGATATAGCGACCGGGTCAAGGGGTCGATGTTCGCGGAGTCGGCACCGGCCAGCCTTGGCCCCTGCCTGAGTACGACGCCGCCGCGGAGTTCGGCGCCGGCTTCTTCTCCCAGCCTTGCTTCGAGCGAACCGGTCAGAAACTCGATTTCGCCGTTCGCATCTCCGATCTGCCGCTCTCCCGACTGCTCCAGGAGCGACGGGTCGAGGTCTATGCGTTCGTCGAGTGAAGTACCGCAAGCCAGTGGCTGGTCATCCGCCGCGCACAGAACCGGCGCACAGAGTAAGACGCCTGTAAATGTCAGACTTTTGAGGGACAAGGCTTAATGACTGGATTCGAAGTCGGAACCCGATACTCCGCCGGTGACTCAGGTCAACGCGGGATGTTATCAGGCATTGCGAAATGTTACCTTCGCACAAGTATGCGGGTGCTTCAATCCGTGATGGAGAGGCGCGATTAGCGGTAACGGATTGGGCGGCGGCAGGCGCCGGAGTCGCAAGCCTGAACGCGGGAGCGACTACCCGGAGTTCGTCTTTATCGCGCGGCTCATCGAGCAGCAGGTGCTGCCGGGCCTCAAGGCCGGCCAGTGAAGGCCATGCTGCTCGCAGCCGGCCGCGGCGAACGCATGCGGCCACTGACCGACACGCTGCCGAAGCCCCTGCTGGAAGTCCAGGGGCGGAGCCTGATCGAACGTCATCTCGACCGGCTGTCGGCCGCGGGCGTTTCGAGCGTTGTCGTCAACCTGGGCTGGTTGGGCGCGCGGCTCGTCGACCGCATTGGTTCCGGTGCGCGCTACGGCCTGAAGGTCGTCTACAGCGACGAACGCGACGGTGTCCTGGATACGGCCGGCGGTATCCAGCGTGCGCTGCCGCTGCTCGGTACGGAGCCGTTCATGGTCATCAATGCCGACGTGTTTACCGAGATGCCGCTGCCGTGCCCGCTGCCGCGCGCGGACGAGTCCGTACATCTCGTGCTGGTGCCGCGGCCCGCTTTCAGGCCGCTGGGCGATTTCGATCTGATCGACGGCAAAGCGGCGAACGGCGAGAAGCCGGCTTACACTTACGCCGGCGTCTCGAGTTATCGGCCCGAGTTTTTCGCGGGGCTTCTGCCCGGGAAATCGCCGCTGCCGCCGCTTTGGAGGCACGCCGCCGACCGGGGGCTCGTCGGCGCTTCGCTGTATGCGGGAGCGTGGCAGGATGTCGGCACACCCGAGCGTCTTGCCGCGCTCAACGGCGCGTAGACTGCGGTCACGCGTGCCGAAGGTCTTCGTTGCGAAGCTTGAGCCGGCGCGCGAGCTGCGGCAGCAGGGCAGTGCTGGCCGCATCGAGTGTTTCACCGGCGCCCAGCCGTCTGAGATCCGTCATCTCGAGATCCTCGTAACCGCAGGGGTTGATACGCGAGAACGGTTCCAGGTCGACGTCGACGTTTAGCGCCATCCCGTGAAAGCTGGCGCCGCGCCGGATCCTCAAGCCCACGCTCGCGACCTTGGCAGCGCCGACGTACACGCCCGGTGCGTCCTTCTTCGCGTGCGCCTCAACGCCAGCTTCGGCGAGCAGATCGACGACACTCCCTTCGAGCGCGCTGACGAGTTCGCGGACGCCGAGTTGCCGGCGTCGCAAATCAATGAGCGGGTAGACCATCAGCTGTCCGGGACCGTGATAGGTCACCTGACCGCCGCGGTCGATCTGTACCACCGGTATGTCGCCGGGCGCCAGCAGGTGTTCCCGACTCGCGTTTACCCCAAGGGTAAATACGGGCGGATGTTCTGTGAACCACAGCTCGTCGTCCGTGCCGGCGTCACGTCGATCGGTAAATGCCTGCATGCGGCGCCACAGCGGTTGGTAATCCTGGCGGCCGAGTTCGCGAACGATGATTGTTGGATTGCTGCTCACAAGGTATCCGGAAGTTCACGCCGCAACCGGCCTACAGCGCCATGATGACCGCGTCGTGCGCCGTAATTTCGCGGTATATGTCGTCGAGCTGTGCGCGGCTCGTCGCTGTGATCGTGATCGTTACCGAAACGAAATTGCCCTTGGCGCTGACCGACGTCTGCACGGCTTCGTCAGCGATTGGTCCCGCGTGTTTTTCTACCAGTTCACGGGCGATTTTTCGAAACTCGTCCGAGTCGCGCCCCATCATCTTGATAGGAAAATCGCAGGGGAATTCGAGCAGGGTTTCTTCGGCCATGCTTACTTGAACCAGAGCGATACGCCATCGCGCATGCGCTGCCACAGCGACCCGCGCGGATTGTCTTCGAGTGCCCGTATGGGCTCGCGCAGCACTTCGTCGCCATCGAGCGTAATGGCGAGTTCGGCGAGCGGCTGGCCCTCGGCTACCGGGGCGGTCAGCGTGGCCGGGATATCGAGTGTCGACTCCAGCCGGTCGAAGGTGCCGCGGGGCACCGTAACGTACAAATCCTCCGCGAGCCCGAGCGTGGTTTCGCCGTTTGCGGATTTCCAGATGCGTGCCGAGGTAATGCTTTCGCCCGCGGAGTACAGCAGGCGGGTTTCGAAGAAGCGAAACGCGTAATTGAGCAGGGACTGGCTGCCCGTGACCCGTGAGTTGGCGCTCGCCGTGCCCATGACGACCGATACGACTCGCATGTCGTCGCGCATGGCGGAAGACACCAGACAGTATCCCGCGTCTTCGGTGTGGCCGGTCTTCATGCCGTCAACGGACTCGTCGCGCCACAATAGTGCGTTGCGATTCGGCTGGCGGATGTCGTTCCAGGTGAATTCCTTGACCGAGTACCAGCGGTAGTATTCCGGAAAGTCCCGAATGATCGCGCTGGCGAGGGTCGCCAGATCGCGCGCGCTCGTGTAATGGTTCTCGGCCGGCCAGCCGGTGGAGTTCACCCAGTTCGAGGACAGCATTCCGAGCCGGCTGGAAAACTGGTTCATCATTTCCGCGAACACGCTTTCCGAGCCGGCGATGTGTTCCGCCAGCGCCACGCTTGCGTCGTTGCCCGACTGCACGATCATGCCCAGCAGAAGGTCCTGCACGCTGACCTGTTTGCCGACTTCGACGAACATTCGCGAACCGGCCATGCGCCAGGCTTTTTCGCTGATCGTGACCCGCTCTTCGAGCGAAATCTGGCCGGCCGCAAGGGCGTCGAAGACAACGTAGGCGGTCATTAGTTTCGTCAGGCTTGCCGGCGCAAGGCGCACGTCGGCATCGAGTTCGGCGAGCGCCGCGCCCGTGGTCACGTCGACGACGAGATAACTCTTGGCGCCAATGACCGGAGGTGCGGGCGTGGGTCGTGTCTGCGCGTCTGCGAGATGGCTCAATAGCAGCGTGCCGGAAAGCAGGGCGAACAGAACGAGGGAGTGACGAAAGCTTGCGCGCATAGAGTCCTAACTCGAAATCAGCGAAACGAGCCGCGTATTGTAGCCTTAATCCGCGCGCCGGGTAGTACGCCGACGACGCCTGCGGCTGTCAGCGGGTGATCAGATAAGGGTCGTCGATGCCAATGGCGGCAAGTTCGTCGACGATACGGTCGTACTCGAAGACGTTAGCGACCGGACCAATGTGGACCCGGTACAGCGCGGGACTGCTGCTGGTATCGGCGACGATACCGACTTCGCCGATATCGTGCTGCCGCAGCACGGCCTCGCGGCGTTCGGCGTTGTCGCGGCTGCCGAATGCGCCCACCTGAACAAAAATGGAATGCCCCGAACGTTCCGGCGCCGCGGCGGGCGACGTCGGCGGCGTAACGCTGCGGACCGTGCGGTCTCCACGCGGTCCGTCGAATTCGATGACGCGAACCTCGACCATGCTCGTACCGTCCTGCACCATGTCGAGCTGCTGCGCTGCGGCGTAAGACAGATCGATGATGCGGTTGTTCACAAACGGCCCGCGGTCGTTTACGCGAACGACGACGCTCTTGTCGTTGCGCAGATTGCGTACCTCGACCCAGGTGGGCAGCGGCAGAGTCTTGTGCGCGGCGGTCATCGCGTACATGTCGTAGACCTCCCGGTTGGAGGTCAGGCGGCCGTGGAACTTCTTGCCGTACCAGGAGGCGACCCCGCGTTCGCGGAAACCGCTACTCGACTCCATGACCCGGTAAGTGCGGCCAAGCACCTCGTAGATCGGCCCGTTGCCGTAGCGGCTCAGGGCTTCGGGGCGGGGAACCGTCGCGGGCGTCGTCGAACTGCCGGAGGCGCCGCGGTCGGGCGGCCCGTCTCTGAGCGGGCTGCTGCTGCAGGCGCCCAGCAGCCCCGCGGCGGCCAGCAGCGTGAGCGCCGCAACGCGGTCACGCAGGCGTTTGAGACCGCTGCTAGCTTTCATCGCGGGCGACCTCGTCGGCGATATCGTGCCCAAGCTGGTGAACCGCGAGCGCGTACATAACGCTCCGGTTGTAGCGTGTGATGACAAAAAAGTTGTGAAATCCAACCCAGTGTTCCGGTCCGCTTTCGCCGTCCAGTTCAATGAGCCGGGTTGCATCGTCCCCTTCGAGCCCGGTCGTAAACTCGACTCCGCTTTGTTTGAGTTCCGCAACCGTGCTGGAGGGTTTCAGAGCGGCTTTGGGTACAGGGCCCTGAAACTGCTCCGACAAACTCGCGCGGGCCGCCACGTCGTCTCCGGGCCGCCACTGGTGCGCAAGAAAATAGTTCGCGATGCTGCCGGCGACATCTTCCCAGTCGTTCCAGATATCGCGCTTGCCGTCTCCGGTCGAGTCGACCGCATAGGCCCGGTAGCTCGAGGGCATGAACTGAGGCCGGCCCATGGCGCCTGCGTAAGAGCCCGTAGGCTCCGTTGCATCCAGCTCCTCGCTGCGCACCAGGAGCAGGAACTGTTCGAGTTCGCGGGTAAAGAACGCCGAGCGTCGCGGGTAGTGGAAGGCAAGCGTCGCGAGGGCGTCGAGCACGCGGTAGCTGCCCGTAATCCGGCCGAAGTAGGTCTCGACGCCAATGATACCGACCAGTATCTCCATGGGCACGCCGGTTGCTTCGGCAATCCGGGTGAGCTCGTCTTCCTGCTCCCGCCAGAATGCGGCGCCGGCTTCGATACGCTCTTCAGTGAGGAAAATCCCGCGGTATTCGCCCCAGCTAAGCGTGCCTTCGGCGGGACGGCTGATGGCTTCGAGAATTTTGTCCTTGCGTTCCGCGCGTTCGAGCGTAGCGATCAGCGCGGCGCGATCGAAGCCGTGTTCCGACACCATTCGGTCGACAAACGCCTGCACGTTGTCGGCCGATGTATCGATCGCAAGAGAGGGTGACGCAAGCAATACGAGCAGCGCCGTGCATAAAACGCGGATTACGGTCATTGGGATTTGAGGGGGCCCTAGCGCGGAAGCAGTTTACGGTTGGAATGGATGGCCATCAGAATACCGAATCCCGCAAGTAGCGTCACCATGGATGTGCCGCCGAAGCTCACGAGCGGCAGAGGTATGCCGACGACCGGCACCAGGCCAGTCACCATCGCCGTGTTGACGAAGACATAAACGAAGAACGTAAGGCTGATCGAGCCCGCGAGCAGCCGCGAGTAGGTGTCGTGCGCCGAGGCGGCGATAAACAGGCCGCGGCCAATGACAAACATGTACAGCGCGAGCAGCGACAGTACGCCGAGCAGCCCCAGCTCTTCGGCAACCACCGCAAAGATGAAGTCGGTGTCGCGTTCGGGCAGAAACTCGAGCTGTGCCTGCGACCCGTTGGTCCAGCCCTTGCCGAACAGGCCGCCCGAACCGATCGCGATTTTCGATTGAATGATGTTGTAGCCGGCGCCGAGCGGATCGCTGTCGGGGTTTAGCAGCGTCAGCACGCGCTGCTTCTGATAGTCCTGCATGAAGTGCCAAAGCACCAGCGCGCCCGGGATGGACGCGACCGCAAGGCCCAGCATGAGCTTGATCGGCAGTCCGGCCAGAATAATGACGATGATGCCGGAGGCGGCGATCAGGAGCGACGTGCCGAGATCCGGTTGCCGCGCGATCAGCACGGTGGGCACGACGATAATCACGGCGAGGACGACGAGGCTGCCGGGCGCCGGGGGTATCTGCCGGTCGTGCAGGTACCAGGCCGCCATCATCGGCACGGCCAGCTTCATGATTTCGGAAGGTTGAAAGCGTATCCCGAGGTCCAGCCAGCGGCGCGCGCCCTGACCGACGTCGCCCGTAACGAGCACGAGCAGCAGCAGCACGATGCCGGCGGCGTAGCCCCATGGCGTCCAGCGGCGCAGGAAGTCCGGCGGGAACTGCGCAATGATCAGCATGCCGACGACCGCGACCACGAGTCTTACCAGCTGATTGGTCCAGAGCCGCATGTTTTCGCCCACGGCGCTGTACAGCACCACCAGCCCGAACGCCGCAATCAGGAGCAGGGCGCTAAGCAGCGGCCCGTCGATGTTGAAGCGGCCGAGCAGCCGGCCGAAGCCGCCGAGCGGCATGCTCGTGCCGGCGAGAAGTTTTTGCGTTTCACTCAGCCGCATCGCCGTACCCCAGGTATGCGTCCATGATGCTGCGGGCTATGGGCGCGGCCACGCGGCTGCCGCTCGAACCGTTCTCGACGATTATCGCAACGGCAATCTGCGGGTTTTCGACCGGCGCAAACGAAATGAACAGCGCGTGATCGCGCATGCGCTCCTCGATCTCCTCCTCGTTGTATTCCTCGTCCTGCGCGACGCTGAATACCTGCGCCGTGCCGCTCTTGCCCGCCATCGTATACGGCGCGTCGCGGCCCGCTTCACGGGCCGTGCCCCGTACGTCCTGCATGACATCCTGCATGGACTGCACGACCGTATCCCAGTAGAACTCGTTGTCGATATCGACCTGGCCAACCTCTCTGGGGTCGAGCAGGCGCCGCTGCCCGCCGAGCGGGTCTTCGATGGCGGCAACGAGTCGCGGCTGATAGCGAATGCCCCGCGTCGCCGTCGTGGCCGCGGCAACCGCAAGCTGCAGCGGCGTGGCAAGCATGTAGCCCTGGCCGATCGATGCGATCACGGTTTCGCCCTGATACCAGCGCTGTTCGGAAGGGTCGCGGCCCTGAAAGCGCTCGCGCTTCCAGCTCGTCGACGGCACCAGCCCGTTGCTCTCGTTTCTCAGGTCTATGTTGGTCTTGGAGCCGAGCCCGAACTGGTCGAGGTAGTAGTGCATGGCGTCGACGCCGATGTCGTTGGCGATCTCGTAGAAATACACGTCGCAGGACTGCGAGATCGCGTCGATGATGTCGACGGAACCGTGCCCCTCCGGTTTCCAGTCGCGATAGCGGTGGGTGTTGTTAGGCAGTGTGAAATACCCGCGGCAGACGGTCCTGCGCGTCAGGTTGGTGGCGCCGGTTTCGAGTGCCGCCAGAGCCAGCATGGGTTTGATCGTCGAGCCCGGCGGATACACGCCGAGTACCGCGCGGTTGTAGAGCGGGTTCTCGGGGTTTGCAGTCAGGCTTCGGTAGTCGTCGGGTGTCATGCCGACGGCAAACTGATTCGGGTCGAATGAGGGCGCGCTGACCATGGCCAGAATGTCGCCGTTCCAGGGATCGATGGCGACGATTGCGCCGCGCCGGCCTTCGAGGGCCTGTGTGGCAAGGAGCTGCAGGTCGAGATCGAGCGTCGTGTAGATATTGTCGCCCGGCGCCGCCGCGGCATCGGCCGGCAGTGCATCGAGCACGTCGCTGGTATCGACCGCAATTTGCCGGCCGCGGGCATTGGTGACGAGATGCCGGTAGCCTGCATAGCCGTGCAGATCGGATTCGTAGTTGGCCTCGACGCCGGTCTTGCCGCTTTGCGAAGTGCCGGCGTAGCGCGCGGCCTCCACCTGCTTGAGATCGTCGTCACTCAGCGCGCTGACATAGCCGACGGCGTGCGCCACCGCCGGCCCGTGCGGATAGTGGCGCACCAGCCGCGGCCTGAAGTCGACGCCCGGAAACCGGGGCCGCTCGACCGCGAAGTTGGCGATCTCCGCATCGGTCAGCCGGGGGTTTAGCGTGACGGGCTTAAAGCGCGGGCCCGCTTTCGACGTCGCCTCGATTCTCGGGATGTCCTCCTGCTCGATCAGGCCGGCCGCGGCAAGCCTTAGCAGTGTGTCATCGAGATCCAGGACCTGCTCGGGGATCAGTTCGAGCTGATAAGCCGGATAGTTCTCGGCAAGCACCCGGCCGCGCCGGTCGAGGATGAGGCCGCGAATTGGCGGTACCGGCTCGATACGGACCCGGTTGCCCTGCGAGCGTTCGGCGAAGTACTCGTGATCGAGCACCTGAAGCTGCACCAGCCGCGCGACGACGACACCCAGCAGCAGGATCGCGACAAACGAAGACAGGATGACCCGTGCGATAAACTGGCGCCGCTCGGAATGGTGATCCTTGATAGGGGAGAGGATATCCATGTCAGGCCCGGGTGGGCCGGCGCCGGCCCGAGCTGGCCAGCATGCCGGCGAGCAACGGCCACAGCAGCGTACCCGAAAGGACGGGCCCCCAGTAGCTCGCGGCGCGCGCATCGACGCCCGCGACCCCGTTGATCCAGAACAGCAGGAACTGATAGAGCGCCAACAGCGCCAATACGGTCAAAGTGAGCTGGGACATGGGGAATACGCGCATGAGCAAATGAAAGCGGGATGTCACGTAGACAATCGCAACGAGCGCAAGTGCATGTTGTCCGAGCAGCGTTCCCTGAGCAACGTCGAGGATGAGTCCCACGGCCCAGGCAGCACCGACGCTGTAGCTGCGCGGCAGCGTCATCGTCCAGAAAATGAGTACCAGCGCAATCCAGTCCGGCCGGAACGACTCTATCGTCCCGGGCAGCGGCATCATCGTCAGCAGCAGTGCAACGAGGACGGAGCCCAGCATCGCCAGCGGGCGGGACGAGCCGTGGCTAGCCATCGTTTGCGTCCTGCTCGTCCAGCGAGTCGTCAGGCGAGTCGTTGCCGGCGGCCGGTAGTTCGACATTGGGTTGTTCGGCAGCCGCGGGCGGCTCGATGTCGATCAGCATGATTTCGCGAACCTGATTCAGGGTGGCGGCAGGCACCGCGTTTACGTCCGCAAACGGTTCCTGCGGGATTCGCGTCACCGCGCTGACCACGGCAACCGGGTAGCCGGGCGGAAACTTACCGCCGAGACCCGACGTAACCAGGAGGTCGCCGCTTTCGATATCGGCGTTGTTGGGCAGGAACGGCAGGTCGAGGACGTCGATTTCGCCCGTGCCGAAGGCAATGGTTCGGAGGCCGTTGCGGTTGACCTCGACAGGGATGGCATGTCCCGGATCGCTAATGAGCACGGCCTGCGAGGTCTTGAGTCCGGGATCGATGAGCTGGCCAATGACACCGTCGGCGTCAATGACCGCCTGGCCGTCGTATGCGCCTTCCGCGGTACCGACGTTGATCATTAGGGTATGCCGGTACGGATTGGCGTCCACGGACATGATTTCGGCCACCCTGACCTTGCTGCGGACACGATCCCGGGCGTCGAGCAGGTCCCGAAGGCGGGCGTTTTCCGACTCGAGGGCCGTGAGTTGCTGCAACTCCGCTTCGATGAGCAACCGCTCGCTCTTGAGGCGGCGGTTTTCGCGTTCCAGGGTATCGCGATCGACGGTCGAGCTTCCGGCCCACGCGAACAGGCGAGCGGGCGCGTCCACGATTAGCCTTAGCGGATAAACGGCGGCGCCAAGCGCCTGCCGCACGGTATCGAGATGCTGCGTGCGCGTGTCCGCCAGCATCACCAGGATGGATAGTATGACAAGCACAATGGCGCGCAGCCCCAACGCGGGGAGCCGCGAGGCGTTGTTGCCGTTGCTGCGAGCAGTGACCATGAGTGCCTCCGCCGCGGTCCTGAGAGTGGTCTTACTCTAGGCCGAAAACCGCTGGGCCGTGTTCGTCGATGAGCTCGATCACTCTGCCGCCGCCGCGGGCGACGCAGGTGAGCGGTTCGTCGGCAATGACGACGGGCAGCCCGGTTTCTTCCATGAGAAGTTTGTCGAGATCGCGGAGCATGGCGCCGCCTCCGGTCAGCACGATGCCGCGTTCGGCAACGTCGGCGCCGAGTTCGGGCGGAGTCTGTTCGAGCGCTTCCTTGACGGCACCCACGATGCCCTGCAGCGGTTCCTGCAGGGCCTCGAGAATCTCGTTGCTGTTCAGCGTAAAGCTGCGCGGCACGCCTTCGGACAGGTTCCGGCCCTTGACGGAGATTTCGAGCACTTCCTGTCCCGGGAACGCCGAGCCGATTTCGTGTTTGATGCGCTCCGCCGTGGCTTCGCCGATCAGGATGCCGTAGTTGCGGCGGACGTAGTTGGTAATCGCTTCGTCGAAACGGTCGCCGCCAATCCGGACCGAAGCGGCATAGACGATGCCGTTGAGCGAAATAACGGCCACCTCCGAGGTGCCGCCGCCGATATCCAGCACCATGGAGCCGCGGGCTTCGTGTACGGGCATGCCCGCGCCGATCGCGGCCGCCATTGGCTCGTCTATAAGGTGTACCTTGCGGGCTCCCGCGCCCTCGGCCGATTCGCGGATGGCGCGCCGTTCGACCTGGGTCGAGCCGTACGGCACGCAGATCAGCACTCTCGGGCTCGGCCGGAAGTACTGGCTGCCGTGGGCCTTACGAATGAAGTGCTGCAGCATCTTCTCGGTGACCGTGAAGTCCGCGATTACCCCGTCCTTGAGCGGCCGGATTGCGGTGATGTTGCCCGGCGTCCGGCCGAGCATGCTCTTCGCCTCCGCGCCGACGGCTTCGACGACGCGACCGCCTCGACCGCTGTCTTCGCGAATAGCAACCACCGAGGGTTCGTCGAGGACAATGCCGTCTCCTCGGGAATAGATCAGGGTATTGGCTGTTCCGAGATCGATCGACAGGTCATTCGAGAAATAACCCAGAATGTTCTTGAGCATGTTGGGGAGGGGCCGGGGGCGAGATAAACGCTGTAATCTAGCAATGCCCACGACATTGCACAAGGCGGCGTGTAGAATGAAGTACGCGCCCGACGTGGCGCCGACAACGCTCAAACAACACCTCGGAAAATACCCGTGTCACTCGATAAAGACCAGGTTCGGCACATTGCCATGCTGGCGCGCCTGCATGTTGCCGACGAAGACGTTCAGGAAACCGCCGACAAGCTGTCGCGCATCGTCGATTTTGTGGACCAGCTGTCCAGGGCGCCGACCGAAGGCGTGACTCCCATGGCGCATCCGCTAAACGCCAGTCAGCGCCTGCGCGCGGATGCGGTTACGGAGGCGAACGACCGCGAGCACGTGCAGCAGAATGCGCCGTCGGTTCGCGACGGGCTCTATCTCGTGCCCCGCGTCATCGAGTGACGCGGCGGGCCTGCGGAATCCAGATAAATGAGTACGACCCCGCTACATACATTGACGCTCGCTGAGCTCAAGGCCGGACTCGCGGAGCGCGAGTTCAGCGCCGTCGAGCTTGCCGAGGCGCTGCTCGCGCGCATCGACGCCCACGATTCGAAGCTGAATGCACTGCTCACGGTGACGGCGGAGCGGGCGCTCGCCGATGCCCGGCTCGCCGATGAGCGCTTCGCGAACGGATCGGCACGGCCGCTGGAAGGGCTGCCGCTCGTGCATAAGGATATTTTCTGCACTCGCGGCGTGCGCACGAGCTGCGGTTCGCGAATGCTGGACGGCTTCGTCTCGCCTTACGACGCGACGATCGTCAGCAATCTCGCCGACGCCGGCGTCATCATGCTTGGCAAGGCCAACATGGACGAGTTCGCGATGGGCTCGTCCAACGAAACGAGCTACTACGGTCCTGTCAAAAACCCCTGGGACACGACGCGTTCGCCCGGCGGTTCGTCCGGCGGCTCGGCTGCGGCTGTCGCGGCCCGGCTGGCGCCCGCCGCGACGGGCACCGATACCGGAGGCTCGATTCGCCAGCCCGCGGCGCTCACCAATACGGTCGGCCTCAAGCCGACCTACGGGCGCGTGTCCCGCTACGGCATGATCGCATTTGCGTCGAGCCTCGATCAGGCGGGTGTGATTACCCGCAGCGTCGAGGATGCCGCTCTGCTGCTCGGCGCGATGGCGGGTTTCGACGAGCGCGACTCGACCTCGATCGAGCATCCCGTGCCCGATTACTTCGCGTCGCTCGACAGCGACGTCGCGGGCCTGCGCGTCGGCGTGGTCCGGCAACACTTCGACGCGGGCCTCGATGCCGAAACGGGCGCCGCCGTGCGCGAAGCGCTCGCTCTGCTCGAGAGCAAGGGTGCCACGCTGATCGAGATCGATCTGCCCAACATCGATTTGTCGGTGCCCACCTACTATGTCGTGGCGCCGGCCGAGTGCTCCTCTAATCTGTCCCGCTTCGACGGCGTGCGCTTCGGGCATCGCGCCGAGGACCCGGTCGATCTGCTCGATCTCTATTGCCGCAGTCGCGGCGAGGGCTTCGGCGCGGAGGTGAAACGGCGCATACTGACCGGCACCTACGTGCTGTCGGCGGGCTATTACGACGCGTATTACCTGAAGGCGCAGCAGGTACGCGCCCTGATCGCCGAAGACTTCAGGCAGGCTTTTGCCGGAGTGGACGTGATCGCCGGGCCCACGGCGCCGACGCCCGCGTTCGAGCTCGGCGCCAAGACCGACGATCCGATTACGATGTACCTGAACGACATCTACACGATCGGCGCCAATCTTGCCGGTTTGCCCGGCCTGTCCGTACCGTGCGGGTTCGTCGACGGACTGCCGGTGGGGCTGCATCTGGTCGGGACGCACTTCGCCGAACAGGCGTTGCTAAACGTCGCGCACAGTTATCAGCTCGACACCGACTGGCACACCCGCTGTCCCGAGGCTTACGCATGAGCGGCGCCTGGGAGGTCGTGATCGGGCTCGAGGTTCATACGCAGCTCGCGACGCAGTCGAAAATATTCTCCGGTGCGCCGACCGCGTACGGCGCGGAGCCGAATACGCAGGCCTGCCTGGTTGATCTCGGCTATCCGGGCGTGCTGCCGGTGGTCAACGAGAGCGTCGTGCGCATGGCGGCGAGTTTCGGGCTGGCGGTTAACGCCACCGTTGCGCGGCGTTCGGTGTTCGCGCGCAAGAATTATTTCTATCCGGATCTGCCCAAGGGTTATCAGATCAGCCAGTACGAGCTGCCGATCGTCGAGCACGGCGAGCTGTATATCGATCTCGACGACGGCGAGCGTAAGCGAGTCGGGATCACCCGCGCGCATCTCGAAGAGGACGCCGGCAAGTCCATACACGAGGGTCTGGACGGCTCCACGGGCGTCGATCTCAACCGCGCCGGCACGCCGCTGCTCGAGATCGTGTCCGAGCCGGAACTCGGTTCGGCGAAGGAGGCGGTTGCGTACATGCGCAAGATCCATACGCTCGTGCGCTACCTCGGGATATCCGACGGCAACATGCAGGAGGGTTCGTTTCGCTGCGACGCCAACGTGTCGATCCGGCCGAGGGGTGAACTCGAGCTCGGTACGCGCACCGAACTCAAGAATCTCAATTCGTTCCGCTTCGTCGAAAAGGCCATCAACTACGAAATCGAGCGGCAAATCGACGTTGTCGAGGACGGTGGCAAGGTTGTGCAGGAAACGCGGCTGTACGATTCCGACAAGGACGAGACGCGACCGATGCGCTCCAAGGAAGAGGCGAACGATTATCGCTATTTCCCGGACCCCGATCTGCTGCCGGTGGAAATCGACGACGAATACATTGCAGCCGTGCAAGCGGGTTTGCCTGAGCTTCCCGACGCGAAGAACCGGCGCTTTGTCGCCGACTACGGTATTCGCGCCGAGGATGCGGCGATACTGACGGCCAGCCGCGCGGTGGCGGACTACTTCGAGGCCGCGGCGGCGGACACGAAGGCGCCCGCGTCGCTCGTCGCCAACTGGACTTTGGGCGAACTGGCGGCGGCGTTGAACAAAGAGGGCCTCGAGATAGCCGACAGCCGCGTCCCAGCGGCGATGCTCGCGGGCCTCGTCGAACGTATTCACGACAACACGATCTCCGGCAAGATCGCGAAACAGGTGTTCGACGCCCTGTGGTCGGGAGAAGGCAGCGTCGACGAGATCATCGAGCAGCGCGGCCTGAAGCAGATAACCGATACCTCGGCGATCGAATCCATCGTCGACGAGGTCATCGCAGCCAATCCGGGGCAGGTTGCCGAATACCGCGGCGGCAAGGACAAGCTGATCGGCTATTTTGTCGGCCAGGTCATGCAGGCCAGTCGCGGCAAGGCAAATCCGGGCCAGGTCAACGCCATCCTCAAGCAGAAGCTTGGCGGGGAATAAGGCAGCGCCGCGACCGACGCCTGAGAATTTCACGCATGACTCTGGACCAGCTAGTACCGTTCGTTTTCGAATCCCTGCCCGTTCGCGGCGCGCTGATTCAGCTCACGCGCGCGTGGCGGCGCATGCAGCGTGACCACGATTACGATCCCCTTGTGCGCGAAACGCTGGGACACGCCGCGGCAGCTACCGGACTGATCGCGCACAGTCTCAAGTTCACGGGGAGCGTCACGCTGCAAATGCAGGGATCGGGGCCGTTGTCGATGCTGGTCATGCAGGCTACCAGCCAGCTCGAGCTGCGCGGCATGGCGACCGCCCCCAATCCCGTCGGCGTAGAGCGTTATCCGGAGCTCTTCAGGGAGGCGCACTGCGCGATTACCGTGGACAACGGCGATCAGCCCTACCAGGGCATCGTGGAAATCGGCGGCGAACGGCTTGCCGACAGCCTGGAGGCTTACTTCGACCGCTCCGTGCAGGTTCCAAGCCATCTCGTGCTGCTGTCGAACGAGGCGATGGCGGGCGGTCTCCTGCTGCAGCAAATGCCGGGACAGTTGCCGTTGGACCACGACGACTGGCGGCGACTGGGTTTCGTCAGTGCAACGCTTAGCGCACAAGAGCTGAGCGACAACTCCGGGATCGACATGCTGCGCAAACTCTTCGCGGAGGACGATGTCCGGGTATTCGACCCGCGTTCGGTCGGCTTTCGCTGCCGTTGCTCGAGGCGGCGGGCCGGTGAGGTCTTGAGGATGCTGGGTGAGGCCGAGGTGCAGGGCGTGGTCAAGGAGCAGGGCCGGATAGAGGTGACCTGCGAATACTGCGGCGAGCGGCAGCGGTTCGATGCTATCGACGTGTCACGCCTGTTTGTGGATAACGTCGTGTCGGGTCCCAAGAGCGTGCAGTAGTCGCCGTAACGGCCCGCATCCCGGCGGGCTGGGCGACGGCAAAAGTTTCGTTTCCTTCCTCGCGCGGCTCGCCGCGCTGTGCTACGCTTTGTTGAGCGTATATATAAAGAAATTCTTATATATTAATTTATACCATCGATTTGTATCGCGATGCAGCAAGCTACCGAACAATTACTCAGTCACTTCAAGGCGCTGGCCGATCCCCTGCGTCTGCGGCTGTTCGTGCTGCTCGGGCGCGGCGAGTGCAGCGTCTCGGAGTTGACCGAAGTCACGGGCTTAAGCCAGCCGCGGGTATCGCAGCACCTCAAACAGCTTGCGGACACTGGTCTGATCGAACGTTTCCGGGACGGGCAGTTTGCCTATTACCGCGCACCCGAAGAAGGTGCGCGCGGCAGCAGCCGGCGTCGGCTGATGGCGTTGCTGCCTGCTGACGAACCCGCGTTCGACGAAGATGCGGAAGCTTTGCAGAAGCTCCGCGGCAACGTGCGCTCGGCGGAAGTCAGCGCGGCGGACCGGGCACTGTATCGCGCGCTGGTCGAGCTGACGGTCTCGGCGCCGATTGGCGACCTGCTCGACATTGGCAGCGGCGAGGGCCGGATTCTCAAGTTACTCGGCTCCCGCGCGCGCCGCGCGGTCGGCGTCGATACCAATCCCGACGCCCGACGCCTTGCTCGCGCCGATCTGCTGCTGGCGGGGCTGCCGAACTGCAGTCTGCGGCAGGGATCGATGTACAAGCTGCCGTTTGCGGCCGAGGAGTTCGACACGGTCATCCTCGACGATGTCCTGGGCGATTCGGCACGGCCTGAAGCCGCCCTCGCGGAGGCGCGGCGCATACTCAGGCCCGCCGGCCGTCTGCTCATACTCTCGACCGCGGGCGGCAATCACGATCACGACGTGGCGAAACGGCTGGCAGCCTGGTGTGCGCACAGCGGCTTGCGGGTAACCCCGCCGCGCGTAACGGGCGCCGCCGAATCCGGCTGGTTGCTGGCCGTCGCCACGCACGCGCCCACGCGCGACGCGGCTGCCTGAGTTCCGCCTTAGCCCCCAATTCCATTCTTCATGTGACCCAAGACCATGACAACAACTCTCGACGACGTACAGGTTTCTTTCGAGTTTTTCCCGCCGGGAACCGAAACAATGCAGGAGACGCTCTGGCGGTCGATCAAGCGCCTCGAATCGCTTGCGCCGCGCTTCGTATCGGTGACCTACGGCGCTGACGGTTCGACCCGCGAACGTACCCATGACGCCGTCGAGCGCATCGTGCGTGAGACTACGCTGACCGCAGCACCGCACCTTACCTGTATAGGCGCGGGGCGGGGCGAGATCGAGGCGATCGCCCGGGAGTACTGGGATATGGGTATCCGCGATATCGTCGCGCTGCGCGGCGACCTGCCCAAGGACAAGCCTGACTATCGTCCTCCGGCGGACGGTTTTACCTACGCTGCCGATCTCGTGGCTTGCCTCAGGAGCGTCGCCGACTTCGACGTGTCGGTTGCGGCGTATCCTGAGGTGCATCCCGAGGCCGGCAGCGCCGCCGCGGATCTCGACAACCTGAAGCGCAAACTCGACGCGGGCGCAAGCCGCGCGATCACGCAGTTCTTCTTCGATGCCGACGTGTTTCTGCGCTTTCGCGATCGCGCCGCGCGCGCGGGCGTCGAGTCCTCACTGGTGCCCGGCATACTGCCCATTACGCGATTTCCGCAGCTCGAGCGGTTTGCGAAAGCCTGCGGCGCCAGCGTTCCCGACTGGCTGCGCGAGCGTTTCGTCGGCCTGGACGAGGATGTCGAGACCTGCCGGATGATTGCGGCCAGCGTTGCCATTGAGCAGGTCCAGGCGCTGCGCGCCGAAGGTGTCAGCGAGTTCCACTTCTACACGCTGAACCGCTCCGAACTTACGTTTGCAATCTGCCATGCGTTGGGCGTCCGGCCCAACCAGGCCGCCGCTTGAGGAGCATGCCGTTATGAACGATCGTGATTCACGCATAACACGGCTGCTGAGTTCGCTCGAGCAGCGCATCCTGCTGCTCGACGGCGCCATGGGCACAATGATCCAGGGATACGGACTGGGAGAGGACGACTATCGCGGCGAGCGTTTTCAGGACTGGCCGCAGGATCTGAAAGGTAATAACGACCTGCTGAGCATCACCCGGCCGGGCGTCATTCGCGAGATCCATGCCGCGTTTCTCGAGGCCGGCGCCGATATTATCGAGACCAACACGTTCAACTCGAACGCTCCGTCGCTCGGTGACTACGGCATGGAGTCGCTGGTTGGCGAACTGAATCAGCGTGCCGCCGCGCTGGCCCGCGAGTGCGCTGATGCCGCCGCCGCGGCGAGCGGCGTTCCGCGCTACGTCGCCGGCGTTCTCGGGCCCACGAACCGCACCGCCTCGATATCCCCGGACGTCAACGACCCGGGTTACCGCAACATCACTTTCGACGCGCTGGTCGAGACCTACGTTGAGGCAACGCACGCCCTGATCACAGGCGGCGCCGACTTCATCATGATCGAAACGATCTTCGATACGCTCAACGCAAAAGCCGCCACGCTTGCGGTTTCGCGGGCCTTCGACGAAAGCGGCACAACTCTGCCGGTCATGATATCGGGCACCATTACCGATGCCTCCGGCCGAACGCTTTCAGGTCAGACGACCGAAGCGTTCTGGAATTCGGTGCGGCATATCAGGCCGTTCATGATAGGGCTGAACTGCGCGCTCGGCGCCAAGGACATGCGGCCTTACGTTGCGGAGCTGGCGCGCGTCGCCGATATCCGCGTCAGCGCCCACCCCAACGCCGGTCTGCCCAACGAATTCGGCGAGTACGACGAAACCCCGGCCGACATGGCCGCGGTTGTCGGCGAGTTCGCCGAAAGCGGGCTCGTGAACCTCGTAGGCGGCTGTTGCGGTACGCGCCCGGAGCACATTGCCGCGATTAGGGAGGCGGTGGAAGACAAGGCGCCGCGAGAGGTGCCGACGCTACCCGTGCGCTGCCGGCTGTCGGGCCTCGAGCCGCTCAATATCGGTCCCGACGATCTCTTCGTCAACGTCGGCGAGCGCTGCAACGTGACGGGTTCGGCACGCTTTCGCAAGCTGATCGAAGCGGACGATTACACGGAAGCCGTGTCCGTTGCGCGCCAGCAGGTCGAGAACGGCGCACAGATTATCGACGTCAACATGGACGAGGGCATGCTCGACTCGGAGCAGGCCATGCGGACCTTCCTGAACCTGATTGCGTCGGAGCCGGATGTCGCCAGGCTGCCGATCATGATCGACTCGTCGAAGTGGTCGGTGATCGAGGAAGGACTCAAGTGTGTGCAGGGCAAGGCGGTCGTCAACTCGATCAGCCTGAAAGAAGGCGAGGCCGCGTTTGTGCAACAGGCCCGGCTGGTCAAGGCCTACGGAGCCGCCGTAGTGGTCATGGCGTTCGACGAGCAAGGGCAGGCGGACAGCGTGGATCGCAAGCTCGCGATCTGCCAGCGGTCCTACGACATTCTGACGCGCGAACTCGATTTCGATCCCGCGGACATAATCTTCGATCCCAATATCTTTGCGGTTGCCACGGGCATCGAGGAGCACTCGGGTTACGGCGTCGCATTCATCGACGCGACCCGCAAAATCAAGGCTGCGTTGCCCCACGCGATGGTGTCGGGCGGAGTCAGCAACGTGTCGTTCTCGTTCCGCGGCAACAATACCGTGCGCGAGGCGATCCACTCGGTGTTTCTGTATCACGCGATCCGCGCCGGCATGGATATGGGCATCGTGAACGCGGGGCAGCTCGCGATTTACGAGGATTTGCCGACCGACCTTCGCGACGCGGTCGAAGACGTCGTGCTGAACCGGCGCGACGACGCTACCGAGCGCCTGCTGGATATTGCGACCGTCTACAAGGATCAGGCGGGCACGGCGCAGGCGCGCGAGCGCGACCTGGCCTGGCGCGAGCTGCCCGTCGAAAAACGGCTCGAGCACGCGCTCGTCAAGGGCATCGATGAATTTGTGATCGAGGACACCGAGGAAGCGCGCCTGAACGCCAACCGGCCGCTGTCCGTCATCGAAGGCCCGCTCATGGCGGGCATGAACGTCGTGGGCGATCTGTTCGGTGCCGGCAAGATGTTCCTGCCGCAGGTCGTGAAATCGGCCCGTGTAATGAAAAAGGCCGTCGGGCATCTCGTGCCGTTCATCGAGGAGGAAAAAGACGGCGCCAACACCTCCAACGGCCGGATCGTCCTGGCGACCGTGAAGGGCGACGTTCACGACATCGGCAAGAACATCGTCGGCGTCGTCTTGCAGTGTAATAACTTCGAGGTGATCGATCTTGGCGTGATGGTGAGCTGCGACAAGATTCTGGACGCGGCGCGACGCGAGAACGCGCAGATGATCGGACTGTCGGGGCTGATTACCCCCTCGCTCGACGAGATGGTGCACGTGGCGTCGGAGATGCAGCGCCTCGATTTTGAACTGCCGCTCCTGATTGGCGGAGCGACCACGTCACCGGCGCACACGGCGGTCAAGATCGAACCGAAATACGAAGGTCCCGTGATCTACGTCAAGGACGCATCCCGTTCCGTCGGCGTTGCCCAGGCTCTGGTCGAGGACGACACGCGCACGGCGCTCGTAAGCAAAAACCGCGACGACAACGCCCGCCGCCGCGAGCGTCACGCCGGCAAGTCCCGGCTCGCGCCGCAGCTTTCGATCAAGGCGGCGCGCGCACGCAAGGAAGCGATTGACTGGTCCGGGTATACGCCGCCGGCCCCGGCGTTTACCGGTACCCGCGTCTACGACGACGTGGATCTGGGCATTCTGCGCGACTATATCGACTGGATGCCGTTTTTCAACGCCTGGGAATTCCACGGCAAATACCCGGACATTCTGAGCGACGCCGTGGTCGGCGAGGCCGCAACCTCGCTGTTTGCGGATGCAGAGGCAATGCTCAACACCCTCATTGACGAACGCTGGCTCGAGGCCCGCGCCGTACTTGGCTTTTTCCCGGCCCAGTCGGACGGTGCCGACGATCTGCTGGTGGAAACGCCGGACGGCCAAATGCGGCTCTGCCACCTCCGCCAGCAGAAAGCGAAGCGGGACGACCAGGCGCACTGGTGTCTGGCGGACTACGTGGCGCCGGGTAGCAGCGGCAAGCAGGATTTTGTCGGGGGGTTTGCCGTAACCGCGGGCATTGGCATCGACGAACACGTCGCGCGCTTCGAGGCGGAACACGACGACTACAGCGCGATAATCCTCAAGGCCCTGGCCGACCGTCTTGCCGAAGCCATGGCCGAGTATTTCCACGAGCGCGTACGCACGGAGCTTTGGGGATACTCCGCCGGCGAAAGCCTGAGCAACGAACAGCTCATCGCCGAGGCTTACAGCGGCATCCGGCCGGCTCCGGGTTACCCGGCCTGTCCCGATCATACGGAGAAGAGCAAACTCTGGCAGTTGCTCGATGTCGAAGCCAGTATTGGACTGCGCTTGACCGACAGCTATGCAATGTATCCGACCGCGGCCGTGAGCGGCTTCTACTTTTCGCACCCTGAATCCCGCTACTTCGCAGTCGGCAAGATCGATCGCGATCAGGCCGAGTCTTATGCCGAACGAAAAGGCATGACGATCGCCGAAGTCGAGCGCTGGCTGGCGCCTGTTCTGGGCTACGATCCCGACGCCGCGAACGCGGCGTGAGTACGCGGCGCGCCTGGTGGAGCGTCATGCTCGTCAGCACGGCTGTTATCGGTTTAACGGTCGCGTTCCTGCTCGATCGCTTCACCGGCCTGCACAAACTCGGGTTTCTGGGCGCTTTGTTGTTTGCGATGTTCGTCGGTGACGTCCTGGTAGCGCTGGGCGTGCAGAAGATCGCGCCGACCAAGATCAGTATTGGTCCCGGCGAGCGCGCGACACGCAGCGATCTGCCGGCGGAGACGGCTACCGCAATCAGTCACTTCGACGCCGGCGACGGCCGAGTCGAAGTGCGTGGCGAAACCTGGAAGGCGAGAGCCGAGCCCGGCGCTGTTCGCGATATCCGCGGCGGCGACGTTGTGCAGGTTACGGACCGCGAAGGGCTGACGCTCGTCGTCAGCCGAACGGAGTCCTGAGGCGCCACCCGGTTTCCGGAAAACTCAGCGCCTGGCGATCTCGACCAGCAACGGCAAGTGGTCGGAGCCGACGGACGACAGCGTCCTGACGTCTACGGCCGCGAGATCGCTCGACACCAAAGCGTGGTCAATGGCGATCATGCCGACAGGGAAAAACACCGGCCAGCTCGGCAGTACGCCGTAACCCTGGCGCACGTTGTCCAATCCCGTTTGCTCTTCCAGTTTGCGATAGTGCTCGGCCCATACGCTGATATTCAGGTCACCCGTGAGTATTACGCTGCCAGGGGTCGCGGCTACGAGTTCGCCTACCGCCGAGAGCTGAACATTGCGGTCTTCATAGAAGCGCCGTCCCATCGGCGGCAATGGGTGGGTGCTGTAGATCGTGACCGGCTGGCCGTCGAATTCGATGCCGAGCTTAAGGCTTGGGTTCCCGCGGGGCGGGAGCTCGAGAACCGATGCATCGTGCAGAGGCCGCTTAGACCACACGCCGAGCCCGAACGGGTCCTGCCTTGCTTCGAGCAGCCGATACGGGTAGGCCAGGTCGAGCGCCCGCAGCATGCGGGTATGCTCGGGCGTCAGTTCCTGCACGAATACGAGGTCGGGGTCCGCTCGTTCGATGTGCTCTAGCAGCCGCGTCATGTCGCGGTTGCTCGCAAGAACGTTGACGTGCAGCAGGGAGACGGTTTCCCGTTCGCCAAGCTCGGGCGCACCCGTGTACCAGGGCAGCACGTACGCGCTGTTGATGCCGCTCATGAGCAGCATGAGCGTGGCGTACCGCGGCCGCCGCAGTGCGGCGAGCAGAGCGGCAAGCAGTAGCGAGGCGGCCAGATACTGCAGCTTGAAGTGCGAAAACAGCTCCAGATACCGGTGCAGCGAGTCGAACACGGTCGCGACCGTAAACGCCGCGGTCAGCACGGCGCCCGCCTCGAGCAGCCCGGTAAACGCGCGTTTGAGGCGCGGGCTCAGTTTGCGCTCACCCCGATAATCGTAACGGTCTCGACCGGAACGTCCTGGTGGCCGCCCTTGTTGCCCGTGCCGACGGCGGCAATGGCGTCGACTACGTCCATACCGTCCGTAACTTCGCCGAAGACGGCGTAGCCAAAGTCGCGTCCACCGTGGTCCAGGAAGTTGTTGTCGCTAAGGTTGATGAAGAACTGCGCCGTGGCGCTGTTGACATCCATTGTCCGGGCCATTGCCAGCGTGCCGCGGCGGTTGCTTTCGCCGTTGTCGGCTTCGTTCGTGATCGGTTCACGGGTTTTCTTCTGCTGCATGTCCGGGTCGAAGCCGCCGCCCTGGATCATGAAGTTCGGAATGACACGGTGGAAGATCGTGTTGTCGAAGAAGCCGTCGTTGACGTACTGCAGGAAGTTTTCGCACGTAATCGGCGCCTTTTCCTCGAACAGCGTCACCTGTATATCGCCGTGGTTGGTCTTGATCGTGATCATGGTGTCTGGCTCTCTCGCGGCCCTGGACCGCCTAGTCGTTTTCGGGTTTGCGTTGTACCACACAGCCGGCCGATCAAAAAGTGCCGCGTCGGGCGCGGGTAACGCGCGGCAGACCGGCAAAGTCCGTGAAACACTCGATATCCGTCCAGCCGGTTTCGCTGAGCAGGTTGTGCACGCCGACATTCTGCGCTGAGCCGTGCTCGACGAGCATGATGCCGCCGTCCGCGAGGACTTGCGGGACTTCGCGCGCAAGAGTCTTCAGGCAGCCGAGTTCGTCACCCCGCGAAACCAGCGCCGAGGCGGGTTCGCGCTCGAGTAGCTGCAACGCCACGTCGTTCTCCGCGACATACGGCGGATTGCTCACCACAAGATCGAATTCTTCATCGATAACGGGCTTGACCCACGAGCCTTCCAGGAAGCGCAGGTTGTCGAGCTCGAGCTGCCGCGCGTTCTGGCGCGCGACGGCAAGGGCTGCGCTACTTATGTCCACCGCCGTGACCTCCGTCATGCGGCGTTCGTGTGCCAGGGCGCAGGCAATTGCGCCCGAACCCGTGCCGAGGTCCAGCACGCGGCAGGACGAGTCGTGTGCGATCTCCGCGAGCGCAAGTTCCACGAGGCGCTCGGTTTCGGGTCTCGGCACCAGCGTGTCGGGCGTCACCAGAAGCTCGAGCGACCAGAATTCCTTGCGGCCCGTAATGTAGGCCAGCGGCTCGCCGGTGAGACGGCGCTTTACTTCGCCGGCAAGGCGCCCTAGCGCGGCTTCGTCGAGCTCGTCCTCGGGATGGGCAAAAACGTAGCTGCGCGGCATGTCGATGGCGCGCGAGACGAGTAATTCCGCTTCCAGTCGGGGCGTGTCGCTGACCGCCGAGAGCCGCTCGCGGACAGTGTGGACGAGGTCGCGGATTTGGCTAACGGCGGGCATGGCTACTGTGCATCGCTATTCGGCATTGCGTACACTCGCGGCTCCGCTAACCGGGACTCTGTGTGCAATGGCGATTTACTCCAACATTCTCGATATGGTCGGGCATACGCCCATGCTCGAAGTCAGCCGCCTGGACACGGGGCCCTGCCGCCTGCTTCTCAAGCTCGAACTCATGAATCCGGGCGGTTCCATCAAAGATCGCATCGGCATTTCCATGATTGGCGAGGCCGAGCGTCGTGGCGATATCAAGCCCGGCGACACCATCGTCGAGGCAACCGCCGGCAATACCGGGCTTGGTCTGGCACTCGTGGCCGCACAAAAAGGCTATCGTCTGATCCTCGTGCTGCCGGACAAAATGAGCCAGGAGAAGATATTCAATCTGCGCGCCATGGGCGCGGACGTCGTGTTGACCCGCTCCGATGTCGGTAAAGGGCACCCGGAATACTATCAGGATTTGGGCCGGCGGATCGCCGAGGAGCGGGGCGCCTACTTCATCAATCAGTTCGGCAATGCCGACAATCCCCTGGCGCACGAACTCACGACGGGTCCGGAGATCGTGGAGGAACTCGACGGCAAGCTCGATGCCATTGTCCTGGGCGTCGGTTCGAGCGGCACGGTCACGGGCCTGGGGCGGTATCTGGCCGCCAAGGCGCCGCAGGTCGAACTCGTGCTGGCGGATCCGGAGGGCTCGGTGCTCACGGACTACATCAATCGCGGCGAGCTGCACGAAGGCGGTAGCTGGCTGGTCGAAGGCATAGGCGAGGACTTTATCCCGGACATTGCCGATTTCAGCAGGGTCGCTCGCGCCTACGCCATCAGCGATGCCGATTCATTCGCGGCCGCGCGCGAACTGCTGCGCACGGAGGGTGTACTTGCGGGTTCGTCGTCGGGAACGCTGCTGGCGGCCGCCCTTAGATATTGCCGCGAACAGACCGAGCCCAAGACCGTCGTGAGTTTCGCCTGCGATACCGGTAACAAGTACTTGTCCAAGCTGTACAACGACTTCTGGATGGAGGATCAGGGTTTCATCGAGCGCGAGCAGCACGGCGATCTGCGCGACCTGATCGGGCGGCTGCACGACGAACGCGCCACCATTACCGTGGGCCCTACCGACGTTCTGACCACGGCGCACAATCGCTTGCGCAACGCGGGTTTCTCGCAGCTTCCGGTCATGCAGGACGGGCGGCTGGTCGGCATCGTCACTGAGGATGCGATCATCCAGTTCGTGTTCGGCAAGCCGGAGCTCATGACCTCGCCGGTCGCGGACGCGATGGAGTCCGCGTTCATCAAGCTCGATAAAGCTACCTCGGTCAACAATCTCGTTGCGATGCTGCACGTCCAGCCCTACGCTGCGATCATGGACGACGAACAGTTCCTGGGGCTGATTACCCGAGCCGACGTACTCAACTACCTGCGGCGGCAAATGTGAGGCGAACACGATGAGCGAATCGAAAAAGAAGCTGGGCTTTGCGACGCGCGTGATTCACGCGGGCCAGCATCCGGACCCGAGCACCGGCGCGATCATGCCGCCGATTTATGCCACGTCGACGTACGTGCAAAAGAGCCCGGGCGAACACCAGGGCTACGAATACTCACGGACGCAAAACCCGACGCGCATGGCGTTCGAGCGCTGCATTGCGGATCTCGAGTCCGGCTCTCACGGCTTTGCCTTCGCCTCCGGGATGGCGGCGATCGGCACGATACTGGAGCTGCTCGACGCCGGCAGTCACGTCATTGCGCTGGACGATCTCTACGGCGGTTCCCGGCGGCTGTTCGACGGCGTGCGCAAGCGCAGCGCGAATCTCGAATTCAGTTTCGTCGATATGACGGATCTGGACACCGTGCGGGCGGCGCTTAAGCCGAACACCCGCATGATCTGGGTCGAAAGCCCGAGCAACCCGCTGCTGAAGATCGTCGATCTCGCGGCGCTGGCGGAAATCGCCAGGGCGAACGATCTGCTGCTCGTGGCGGACAACACCTTTGCGACACCGTACCTGCAGCGGCCGCTGGAACTCGGCGCCGACATCGTCATGCATTCGGTGACCAAGTACCTCAACGGCCACTCGGACATGGTAGGCGGCGTGGCCGTCACGGCCAGTGACGAACTCGCCGAGCAGCTTGCGTATTTGCAAAACTCGGTCGGCGGTGTCGCGGGCCCGTTCGACAGCTTTCTGGCCTTGCGCGGCCTCAAGACGCTGGATCTGCGCATGCAGCGCCATACGAGCAGCGCGGCGGCGATTGCCGGTTGGCTCGAGTCGGACTCACGCGTGGACCGGGTGCTGTACCCGGAACTCGAATCGCACCCGCAGCACGCGCTGGCCTCTAGCCAAATGCGTGGCGGCGGCGGCATCGTGACTTTCTTTATCAAAGGCGATATCGACAACGCGCGCCGTTTTCTCGAGAACACGGTGCTGTTTGCGCTGGCGGAAAGCCTTGGCGGCGTCGAGAGCCTCGTCGATCATCCGGGCATCATGACGCATGCTTCGGTGCCGCTCGCACGGCGTGAGGAACTGGGCATTAGCGATCAGCTCATACGCCTGTCCGTGGGCATCGAGGATCTCGACGATCTGCTGGCGGATCTGGATCACGCCCTGGCGCAGGCAGTGTAAGCCGGCCGTCGGTCCGGCGGAGGGTTTGCTCGTGAGGAGGCGGCTGACACGGTTGGTCGCGGCCTGCCTGACCCTAGGCCTCCTGCCGCAGGCCGCGGCGCAAACCGGGGACGAGCAGGGTTTTTTCCTCGCGGCCGGCATTACACGGCTGCCGTCAGCGGACGCCGGCGGTATTACCGGCAGCGGCGCGGCAACGCTCGAAGGGCGCGAACACCAGCTCTACGCCGGCGGCCTGCGCTTCGGCGTCGCGGCGATGCGCTTCGAGCTCGGCGTCGACTATCAGTACACTCGTTACGTTTACGAGGACATCGACAGCCGCAACCGGGATTTGCACCGTCTGCAGATCCCGCTGCACTTCGAATCGGCTGTTGGGGACTGGCGGCTGCATGGTCATTTGGCCCCTGGCGTCTCGACGTCGTCGAACGTGTTCAAGGATCTGTTCAAGCGCGGCAGCGCGGACGACGTGGTCGTAAGCGCCGGCGTCGAGGGCCGCCTCGATACCGGGAAGAGAACCTGGATCGCCGGCGTCGCCCACGACCGCTCGTTCGGCCGGCCGGCGCTGTACCCGGTAATCGGCGTCGAGGTCGAGCCCGCTTCCATGACCCGGCTGCGTCTGGCTTTTCCGGACTCGTCGCTAAGTATCGAATGGTCGGATCGGCTCGGCTTCTCGGCGCGCGTGTTTCCGGCGGGGCATCGGTGGCATGTCGTCGCCGACGACTTCGCGAGCGAGTTCGATTATCGCGTCGAGGCGATCCGCGCTCAGGCAAGCCTTGGCGTTGTCCTGTGGCGGGCCCTTCGCGCCGATCTGTCGCTCGGTTACGAGTTCGATCGGGAGCATGCGCTAACCGACGACCTGGGCGTACGGCTCAACGCACCGCTTGACGACCAGTGGTTTGTCGCGCTGGGTTTCCGGACCGGAGGCGCAAAACTGCCGCTGACGCACGGCGCCCATCTGCCCGGCGGCCGTTCAGGGTTTTAGCACCAGACGATATCCGGCCTTGCGGATCGTGAGGATGTGCGAAGGATTCGACGGATCGGGTTCCAGCTTGCGCCGCAGTTCGGCGACATGCGTATCCACGGTTCGGCTAATGACGGCGGAGGCATGTCCCCACACCTCCTTCATTAGCTCGATACGCGAGGCGACCGCGCCGTCGCGCTGCAGCAGCGCTACGAGGAGTCCGTATTCTTTTGGCGTGAGTTCTATCGGCTGGCGGTCTTTCAGCACCTGCCGTGCATCGACGTTTACTTCGACGTCGCCAAACGCATAGACCGTCGCCTCCGTCGCGGAGCGTATGCCTGCCCGCCGCAGCAGTGCCTCCACTCGAGCCATCAGCTCCATCAGAGCGAAAGGCTTCGTGACGTAATCGTCGGCGCCCAGGCGCAATCCCAGCACCTTGTCGACTTCGTTGCCTTTTGCCGTCAGCAGCAGTACGGGTGTGGATTTGTCGCGGCGGCGAAAGCGGCGCAAGACATCGAGGCCGTTTAGTTTCGGCAGCATCAGGTCGAGGATGATCATGTCCGGCGTGTCGTTCAGCGCCTGTCTGAGGCCGTCGGCGCCGTCGCTTGCCAGTGCGACGCAATAGCCCTGGACTTCGAGATTGGTCTGCAGTCCGAAAGCCAGATCGTCGTTGTCTTCGACGACCAGTATGCGCGCTGCGCTAATCATCGCCGGCCGTCGCGGGGAATTCGACGACAACCCGCGTCCCGACACCTGTGTCCGGCGTCTCGATCCAGCAACGCCCATGCATCGCCGTGACGAGCTTGCGGACGACGGCGAGTCCTATCCCGGTCCCGCCTATGGCCGTATGGCGCTCCCGGCCGAGCCGGTAAAAAGTGTCCCAGACCCGTGCGTGCTCCGCCTCCGGTATCCCCGCGCCCTGATCTTCGATACTTACGGTCGAAACGCCGTCCTGTTTTTTCGCCTTGACCACGATACGCTGGCCTTCCGGGCCGTACTTGATGGCATTGTCGAGAAGGTTGATCACAACCTGCCGCAGCGCGTTCCTGTCGACCCGGGCCTGCGGGTCACCCTCTATCGAAACGTCTATGGTGACCGCGGGATAGATGGACTGCGCCGTGTCGCCGATGTCCCGCAGCAACGGCTCCAGCGCTTCATCCGAGCAGTCGAGCTGAATCTCGTCCGAAACTTTCGAAATCCGCAGGACGTTCTCTACAAGGTGTGACAGGCGGCGGGATTCGCGATCGATGATAGCGAGCGAGCGCCGCTGTTCTTCAGGGCTACGGGTTCGTTCGAGCAGCAGCGTTTCCGCAAACATCCGAATCTGGGTAAGCGGCGTTCGCAGCTCGTGCGAAACCTGCGAGACGAACTCCTCCCGCATGTTCATTACAGCGGACTCGCGGACGAACAGCCAGATGGCCGACATTAGCAGCATGCTGGCAGCGACCAGTGCCGCGAGCAGCGCCGGCAGGCGGGATTCGGGCAGGCCGCCGATAATCAGCTCGGAGGCGGCGTAGGGATCCAGCGAGACGCGCACCGAGTAGCCGTCCAGCATGCCGCCCACCAGGTCCGGCGCAAAGTCCTTGGATGCCGCAAGCTCGTTTTCGAACTTCAGGTTTACCCGGTACACCGGCCGCTGCAGGGGATTCAGGACCTCGATAAACAGCATCTCGTTGTCCACCCGCCCGCCGGCGAGCGACTCGGGCAGCAGCGGCCGGAACCCGAGCATTATCTCGATGAAGCGGACGATTCCCGCGGGATCGAGTACGTAACCGAACAGCACCGGCTCGCCGTCTCCCTCGAAGCGAAAGAGGTACACGACCTGTTCGCCCGAGTTGGCCGTATACGTGTACTGAAACGGTGGATGATAGTCGTGGTAGGTTTCCCGCAGACCGGCGATCAACGCCACGAGTTCCTCGGAAGGAGGCGCTCCCGAGATGTCGAGTTGCGTTCCGTCGTAGATGAAGAACGCCGTGCTCAGCTGCGCGGCCGTGCGCACGTAGTCGGACGGCGCAGTGTCGATAAGCTCGAGCATCTCCCGGGTACTGCCCGCGTTCTCGATCGCCTTGATCAGCGTCTTGTGACCCCAGCTCCCCAGTGAGGAGGCAAGCCGGCGCTCGAACTCGTCGGCCGCCAGCGCGCTGTAATCGCGGATAACGTTCGCGGCTACCGTCGCGTTCGAGCGCTGCGCCTGCCAGGCCTGCCAGCCCAGAGTGCCGATAAAGACAAGGCAGGCGAGCAGCAGGACCAGGATCGCAATCGGACGCCGCTTGTACATGCTTGAGTTTGAATACTGCCGAGGCATATACGAAGTGTAACCGGTGTGCTGGCCGGCTAGAGCGGATCGGGTGCGATACACAGCCGTTTCTGACAGTTTCCTGACATTCCCCCGATCTTCCTGACCTTGCCGCAGCCTCTAATCGACGTTCCAGGCACTGTCCGATTTTGGGAGCGAGTCGATGAAGGCGCGACGTTGTGTGAATTTGACGGGGATATTCGCTGCTGCTCTGTGTTTCCTGGTCGTCAGCGGCTGTTCGACGACCCGTACAGCGGAGCAGGAAGAGCGGCATTACGCACGGATGGATTACCAGGCCCGTTTCGTGGATTTCCGGACCCGCTGCCTTGCCCTGGACGGTACGGTGTTTATCGAGGCGAGGAAGCGTCCGCTACGGCCCGGCATGCCCGAGCCCGGGGACAGCTACTACTGCTACTAGGGTCTACCTAAAAGAGTAGTCGGAGTCCCGCTGATTCGAGAGTGTGCCAGAGTGCTTAACGGGGCGGACGTACAAACTCGTCAACTATGCGTTCATGTTGATGTTTACGGAAACACAAACGCATATTGAGCATGTTTTCAGACGCCCGAATTCGTGAAGTATTTCACTTCTGTTTTCTCGACAGGTTCCTCAAGCTGTCGAATCCGGGCCTGTACGTTCTCAGGGGCGGAGCGAATTTACGCTTCTTCTTCAACAGTCCTTGCTACTCCGAGGACATGGACATCGACGTCCTGGCCGGCAGCGCCGGGGCATTGAAGAACAACGCTTACAAGATCCTGCATGACTGCGCCTTCAGGCGCAGCCTGCGTTCTTTCCATATCGCCGACATCGAAATCGACAAACCGGCACGAGCGAGCCAGATCGATACGACGCAGCGTTTTCGCTTCGGCCTGGTGACATCGGCCGGCAAGCGGTTGCCGACCAAGGTCGAATTCTCGCAGCGTAACGACAGTCACGACGGCGAATCCGAGATTTCGCTCATCGACGCAGGGATCGCACGTACTTATCGCACATTGGCGTATCGCTGTCCGCACTACACAGGTCCCACGGCCGTAGCGCAAAAATTGCGCGCTTTGGCGGGCCGACCGGTCCCACAGGCCCGCGACGTATTCGATCTTGCGATCCTGATCCGGGCTGCGCACAGTCCGCCCGCGCCGCGGTCGAAATTGCTGGGCAGGAAGGGCCATGCGAAAGCGCTGGACAGCCTCATGAGTCTGAGTTGGGATGATTATGAGGGACAGGTCGTGGAATTCCTGCACGATGACAGCCGTGACGAATTCGGCGACAGGCATGCCTGGGAGCGGCTGCGGAATCGGGTACTGAACGAACTCGAAAGCCATGCTTGATCGGCTCACCAGTGAAGACTTCGTCATATTCACGACGCGCGAGTTCGCGAACGAGGAGGGCGTGTCGATATCTGCCGCATCGAGGCGACTGGCACGACTGTCATTAAGGAGTCGGCTGACGCGAGTCACCAAGGGAGTGTGGGCGAACACTGGCCATCCGTACTTTCATCGGCTGTCCTGCGTGCCGTACTTGCTGGGAAAGGAGCAGGGATACGTATCGTTTCTGACCGCGCTGCGTCTGCACGGCATGCTCCCGCAAATCCCGAAGGGCATTCAGATTGCGACAACCGGGCGCGGTCGAGTGCTCGATTCGCCCGTCGGCCGCTTCGAGTTTTTTCAACTCAAGCCCGAGCTCATGCGGCAAGGCGCCGACTGGAGCGAATCGCGATTGCCGTATCTCATTGCCGATCCGGAAAAAGCGCTTATCGATACCTTGTATCTCTCCGCGCGCAAGAATGGTCGCTTCGCGCGACTGCCTGAGCTGGATCTGGCGAACTCGGGATTCAGGCGTCGACAGTATCGGTGCCTCGTGCAGCAGCTGCCGATATCGGCACGGGTCTTGTCGGTAATGAACTCGAGGTGGCACGCCCTTCAGCTCTGAGAGCATCGGCGGCGAGGCGGCAATGGCCCGAGTTCAGTTCAGGTGTTCGGCGAGGAAGTTCTCGATCGCAAGCAGGGCCTCCAGCCGTTGCTCATTGGTGCTGAGGTGGTGGTCCCCCTCCGCCTGCTCGATATAGGTGACGTCTTTGTCATTCCGCTCCAGCGATTTCGCCATGCGCCGGCTCTGACTGACGCGCACCACGACGTCGTGCTCGCCGTGAATCAGCAACACCGGGATGTCGATTTCCGCGGCGAAACTGACCGGTGAACGCGCCTTGAGATCGCGCCGCCTGGACCCTAGCTGCAGTTCAGTGACGTCCGAGTTGCGATACCGGCGGTATGTCGTCAACAGGGCGGCGAGATCCGAGACTCCGGCGAAGCTGACGGCGCATCGATAGAGGTCCGGTGTCGTGGCCGCGCCCATGAGTGCGGCGTAGCCGCCATAGCTGCCGCCCACGATGCAGATACGCTGCGGGTCGGCGATGCCGTTGTCGATCAGCCACTGCGTCGCGTCCGTGACGTCGTCCTGCATTTGCAGTCCCCAGCTCTGAAAGCCCGCGGCCATGAAGTCGTAGCCGTAGCCCGCCGAGCCCCGGAAGTTCATCTGCATGACCGCATAGCCGCGGTTGGCGAACAGTTGCGTCCAGTAGTCGAAGCGGTCCGAATCGAAACTGATCGGGCCGCCGTGCGGATAGACGATGGTCGGCAGATCGGCCGCCTCGGTATCCTTCGGCGTCGTAAGGAATGCCCGGATAGTCGTGCCGTCGCGGGCTTCGTACTGCACGGCCCGCTTCTCCGCCATAGCCTCGGGCGGCAGCGTGTTGTAACGCGGCGCGATGGGGGTCATTTGCATCACGCTGCGATCCAGCAGGTAGTAGACCCCGGCGTCCGTGTCGTTTTCCGAAAAAAATACGAGGCGCTGCTCGTCCTCGCTCAGGCTCACGATGCCGTTGTAGTAATCCGGCAGCGCCCTGTTGACCGCGTCGACTAAAGACTTGTGTTCTTCGGACCAGAACTCGTAAGCGCCGCCGATGCCGGTACGAATGCCGACGACGTCGCGGCTGCGCGGCGAGTAAATCAGACTACCCGACACATCGAGCTTGTCGTCCGCGAAAACCAGTTCTTTCTGCAGGGCCGGATCGGCCAGGTTGACACGGAAGACAGCCTGGCGGCCCTCGTGGTACGCACTGATGTACAGAATGTCGGGATCCGCGGCAAACCCCATCGGCCTGACGGAATCTTCCGAAAGTGCCTCGTACTCCCACAGCATTCGCCAGTTCTTGCCGTCCACATCCTGCTCGTAAACGCGCCGTGTCGTCCCGTCCTCATAAATTCCGACCCGGACTCTGTGCTGCCGGTCGGTGAGCCAGGAATACACACCTTCGCGCCCTCTGCGGATGATCTTGAGCCGGCCGGTGTTGAGGTTTACGCGGTAAACTCCATGCTTGTTCGGGCCCTGCAGATCGGCCTGCAGCAGGATGTGTTCGTCGTCGTCCGGCATGAGGTCGACAACCCTGTCCTGGAACTGCGGCAGCCTGTCGGCGCGGTGTAGAGCCGCCTTGCTGATGACGCTTGCCGACTCCTTACTGTTGACATCGATTACCAGCATGCGCGTCGACGTAAAGGGCGTGCCGAGCTCCGACTCCCGCGTTCTGAAACTCACCAGCAGCTTCTCGTTCGAGGCCCAGCGTATCCAGTTCATCTTGAAGTCGCCGTCCGGCAGCGACATGAGCAGCGTTCGTTCGCCCGTGGACAGTTCCTTCTGCAGCAGGACCTTACCCTTGAATTCGTCCCGCACGATATTTGCGATGGCCGCAACGCGCGAACCGTCCGGCGACAGACGGACGTATCGGAAATCGGGCAGTGCGGCGAAGTTCTCCGTCGCGATGCGCTCGGTCGAGCGCGCGCCCGTAGACGACATGATCAGCGCGGCGAACACGGCGATCGGCAGCAGGCGGTTTGTTTTCATCGTTTGACAACCCCGGCGCAGCGTCGGTGCAAACCAGAGTATAGAGCGGTGCCAGGGAGAGATCGACCGCGCTGCCTTAAGTCAAAGAGCATCCTGCGGCGCAGCCGGCTGCAAGCACGCCCGCTTTCCGGGCAGCCCGTGGCGTGTTGCAATCGGACCGCGGCGACCTCGTCACGAGACTGCGTCTAGTCGGCCAGCGCCGAGAGCTGGTCGGCTTGATACTCGTTGATCAGCGGCTGGAGTACGTGATCCATGCCGCCCTGCAGGATCTCGTCGAGTTTGTACAGCGTCAGATTGATGCGGTGGTCCGTTACCCGGCCCTGGGGAAAGTTGTAGGTGCGAATCCGCTCTGAGCGGTCGCCGGAACCGACCAGGAGCTTGCGCTGCTCGGCCTGCTCGGTTTGCTGTTCCGCAATCTCGGCATCGAGCAGCCGCGCCTGCAGCAGCGACATCGCGCGCGCGCGGTTCTTGTGCTGCGAGCGCTCGTCCTGACACTCGACGACAATCCCGGTCGGCAAATGCGTGAGCCGCACCGCGGAGTCGGTCTTGTTGACGTGCTGGCCGCCGGCGCCCGAAGCCCGGTAGGTGTCGATGCGCAGGTCGGACGGATTCACGTCTACGGCTTCGACTTCGTCGGGCTCCGGCAGTACCGCAACCGTACATGCCGAGGTGTGGATGCGGCCCTGGCTTTCCGTCGCCGGCACCCGCTGCACGCGGTGTGCGCCCGATTCGAACTTGAGTTTCGCGTATATGCCGCTGCCGCTGACGCGGCTGATGATCTCTTTGTAGCCGCCGTGTTCGCCCTCGCGCGCATTCAGTATTTCGAGCTGCCAGCCGTTGGTTTCGGCGTAGCGTGAGTACATCCGGAACAGGTCGCCCGCAAAGATGGCGGCTTCGTCACCGCCGGTGCCGGCGCGCACTTCGAGGTAGACGTTGCTGTTGTCGTGCGGGTCCGGGGGTATGAGCGATTTCTGCAGCTCGATTTCGAGGCTGTCCTGGCGCTCGAGCAGCGCAGCCTGCTCTTCCTCGCCCATGGAGCGAATATCCGGATCGTCGTCCGCCGCCATTTCCTCCGCGGCCGTAATGTCTGCGCCAATGCGCTCGTAGTCGGCGAACAGCTTGACGACCGGCTCGAGGCGCGAGTATTCTCTCGAGTAGTCGCGGAACTGGTTCTGGTCGGCAATCACGTCGGGATCGGCGAGCAGCCCGGCCAGCTCCTCGAAGCGATCGCCCACGGATTCGAGCTTGAGTCGAATGGAGTCTTTCACGGGCGGAGTCCGAACAGCTTGCGCGCGGCGGCGACCAGTTCCTCGTCGCCGCTTTCGCCGGCTTCGCGCAGCGTGACGCTGGGATGATGCAGCAGCTTCTTGAGCATTGCCGCGGTCGCGTATTCGAGAACCTCCTGGCCGTCGGCGCCGTTGCCGATCCGGCGCAGCGCCTGCGCCAGCACCTCGTCGCGCACGCTGTCCGCGTGGTCGCGCAAGGCGTTGATGGTCGGCACGGTTTGCCGTGCGCGCTGCACGCTCAGGTAACGATTGATTTCGTCGTCGAGAATGCGGTTGGCGTCGTCCACGGCCGCTTCCCGGCTGCCCTGGCCTTCGAGGACGACCTTGTCGAGATCGTCGATCGTGTAGAGATACACGTCGTCGAGTTTGCTGACGTCCGGGTGAATATCGCGCGGCACGGCGATGTCGCAGGCGAACATTGGCTTGTACTTGCGCGCCTTGACGGCCTTCTGCATTTCCGCGTAGCCGATTACGGGTTCCGGGCTCGCGGTAGAACTGATCAGGATATCCGCTTCGGGCAGCGTACCCTCGAGCTCGGACAAGGGCAGCGCGTAACCGCCGTACTCACCCGCCAGATTCCGGGCCCGGTCGAGATTGCGGTTTGCGACGAACAGCCGCCCGATGTTCTTGCGTTTCAGATGTTTGGCGACGAGATCGATAGTGACGCCTGCACCGACCAGGATCGCCGTCTGTTTGCCGAAATCCGCAAAAAACTGCTGGGCGAGATGGACGGCCGCGTACGCGACCGAGACCGGGCTGCTGCCGATTTCCGTATCGGTACGGACTTTCTTCGCCACGGAGAAGGTGTGCTGCATGAGGCGCCCGAGATCGGCGCCGAGCGCACCGCTCTCCTGCGCGCTGCGCCAGGCCTCCTTGAGCTGGCCCAGGATTTGCGGCTCTCCCAACACCATGGAGTCGAGTCCGCAGGCGACGCGAAAGATGTGCCGGATTGCGTCTGCGTCTTCCAGCATGAACAGGCTGTCGTGAAATCCCGCATCGAGCTTGCGCGCGCCGATCAGCCACTCTTTCAGGGCCTGCTGACCTGGCCCGTCCGACATTAGATAAAATTCGGTGCGGTTGCAGGTAGACAGCAACACGGCCTCGTTAACGCCCGAGAGGGTACGCACCTCGCTAAGGGCGGCCGGGATCTCCGGGCCCGCGAAGACGATTCTCTCGCGAATTTCCAGGGGCGCCGTGTTATGGTTCAGGCCAAGGATTTTCAGCGACATATCAGGTAGTTGGCGGTCGCGGGAATAGCCCGCCAGCCGATTTGTTCAAACGCCTGCGTATCATAAGCGAACTGAACCACGACTTCCTTGTCTCTGTTAACCTATTTTTGAGGGAACCGCGCCGGCGCGTCCGAAACGCGGCGACAAGGATGACCAGACCACTACATGAAAAACGTGAAATTCACGAGCCGACAGCTATTTCTGTCTGCTTTGATGCTACTTGCCTTAGGCCCTGCCGGCGCCGATGAGGTCAGTGACACAGCGGGCCATTTGCTGGCCGCCGAGCTTGCCTTAAACGAACAGGATTATCGCACAGCCGCGGAGGAATACCGCCAGGCTGCCGAACTGAGCGATCAGGTCGAAGTGGCGCGCCAGGCGACCGAAGTGGCGTTCGTCTACGGCTTCAACGATGACGCGCTGGCTTCGGCAGACCGCTGGCTCGAATTGTCCGACAACAGCGAAGAAGCGCTGCTGTACCTTGCGCGCATTCAAATGCGGCTCGAATCCTATCGCGCGGCGCGCAGGAGCTTTCGTCAGCTAATAGAGGGCGAACAGGCGGAAGACCGGCTGCTGCTGCTCATTGGCGTGCTGCTCGAGGAGGACCCTAAGCAGAGCGACAAGATCATGCGTTCGCTAACCAGGCCTTACAAGGAGTCGGCTAAAGCGCACTACGCAGCCGCGGTCATGGCGCTGGCGGCCGAGGACAACGAGCATGCCGTCAAGCGCGCGCAGCAGGCCATCGAGCTGGAGCCCGACTGGCTGCGGCCGCACCTGCTGTATTCGCGGGCCTTGCTGCTGGACGGCAAGCATGACGAAGCCATCGACTACACGGCGCGCCTGATCGGCGACGATCCGGACCCCAACCCTGATGCGCGCGTGGAGCTCGCGATCATGATGATGTCGGTCGGCCGCGACGAAGACGCGCTGAGCCAGGTCAATCAGGTATTGCTCGAGCAGTCGGGCAATTTCGACGCGCTTCGGCTCATGGCGATCATCAACTTCCGGCTGCGGCACTTCGACGCCGCCCAGGACGATTTCGAGGATCTCTATCAGAGCGGCCGGCACACGATGGAGGCTCTCTACTACCTCGCCCGAATCGCCGATTTCCGCGAGGACTACGAACGCGCGATCCGCCTGTACATGCAGGTCGAGGCGGGCCAGCATGCGCTGGCGGCGCGTCGCCGCGGCAGCGCTCTGATCGCCTTCGAACAGGAAGATCCGAGTTTCGCGCTGCAGAAGCTCGACGAGTTCGCGCAGATAGCCCCGGCTTCGGCGATCGACGTGACGCTTGCCAGGGCGCAGCTCCTGTCGATGCTGGAGCGCTACGACGAGTCGCTGGCGGCCTACGAACAGTACCTGGGCTTTCGCGGCGAGGACGAGGCGGCGATGCTGGGCAAAGCCGAGCTGTTGCTCAGGATGGACCGGCTCGACGATGCGCTCGCCACGTATCGCGCCGCGCTCGAACGCTGGCCCGAGAGTGCCCTGACGCTAAACGCGCTTGGCTACACGCTGGCCGATCGCACCGAGCAGTATGACGAGGCGGCGGAGCTCATCGAGAAGGCGCTGCAAAAAGAGCCCGACTCGCCCGCGATCATCGATAGCTGGGGCTGGGTGCTGTACAAACTCGGTCACCACGAGGAGGCGCTGGTCGAATTGCAGCGGGCCTACCTGCTGTTTGACGACGCCGAAGTCGCGGCGCACATCGTCGAAGTGCTGGCGGTCCTCGAGCGCCACGACGAGGCGCTGGAGGTGCTCGAAAAAGCCGAGGCCAAACAGCCCGACAGCCGTTTTCTGAAAGATGTGCGGGAACGGTTCTTCCCGGCCGCCGAATAGGGCCGCCGCGGTTCGTCCGTGGCTGGCGATCGCGGCCGCGTTGCTGCTCGCCGCCTGCGCCACGCAGCGGCCCGTCAATCTGCCCGATTTGTCCGCGTGGGATACCCGGCAACAGGTGCTTGCCGGACTCGATGAGTGGGGATTCACCGGCCGCGTGGCCGTGCGCACCGAAGACGACGGGTTTAACGCCAAGCTGCGCTACGAGCATAATCACGGCGAATTTTCCGCAGTGGTCAGCGGTCCGCTGGGCATGGGCACCGTCGAGCTCGAGAGCGATGCCGGCGCCGTGCGCTACACGGACAAGGACGGCGTCGAAAGCCGCTTTGCCGCGGAGGAGCTGGCCTGGCGCTTCGGCTGGAACGTGCCGCTCGATAGCTTGCGCTACTGGGCTCTCGGCATACCCGATCCGGACCAGGCGGCCGAGACGACGCTGAACGAGTCCGGGCAGCTCGAGTCGCTGAGACAGGGCGCATGGACCGTCGACGTCGGCCGCTATCGCGATATCGGTGGACAGGCAATGCCGGCGCGGCTGACGGTGAGCAATACGGAGACCCGCGTTCGCCTCGTTATCGATCGCTGGCGCCTCTGAGCGGCTGGCCGCGGGCCGCGTTGACACTCAGCAGTGCCGCCCGCACAATTGCGCCGCGCGTCCTTGGCGCGCATCACAAGCTCGATTGGGGCGTAGCCAAGTGGTAAGGCAACGGGTTTTGATCCCGTGATGCGCAGGTTCGAATCCTGCCGCCCCAGCCATACCTGACGCATCAGAGGGGGATGCATGGATCTGGCGACCATGGCCGTGTTTTCCGGTAACGCGCACCCGGAACTGGCGCAGGATATTGCGCGCTGCCTGCACTTACCGTTGGCCCGGGCTCACGTCGGCCGCTTCTCCGACGGCGAGATCAACGTCGAAATTCTCGAGAACATCCGTGGCCGCGAGACTTTCATCGTGCAGCCCACCTGTCCGCCGACGGCCGAAAACCTCATGGAGCTGCTGGTCATGGTGGACGCCGTGCGACGGGCGTCCGCCGCGAGGATTACGGCCGTCATACCGTATTTCGGCTTCGCCCGGCAGGATCGCCGGCCGCGCGCCTCCCGAGTGCCGATCACGGCCAAGCTGGTCGCAAAAATGATTGCCACGGCAGGGGTGGACCGGGTGCTGACCGTCGATCTGCACGCGGATCAGATTCAGGGTTTTTTCGATATTGCCGTCGACAACGTCTACGCGTCTCCGCTGCTGCTGGGCGACGTATGGAAGCAGAAGTACGACGATATGGTCGTCGTCTCGCCCGACGTCGGCGGCGTGGTGCGGGCGCGGGCTCTGGCCAAGCGGCTGGACGATGCCGATCTGGTCATCATCGATAAACGCCGCGCACGCGCCAATCAGTCGGAAGTCATGAACATCATTGGTGAGGTCGAGGGCAAGAACTGCGTGCTGATCGACGACATGGTCGATACGGCGGGCACTTTGTGCCACGCCGCGGGAGCGCTCAAGGACCGCGGCGCCGCGACCGTGGCGGCCTATATTACTCACCCCGTGCTGTCCGGGCCGGCCGTATCGCGTATCGCCGCCTCGGTGCTCGACGAGATGGTCGTCACCGACACGATTCCGTTGAACGAGGAGGCGCGTGCCTGCTCGACGATCCGGCAGCTCTCGACGGCGGAACTACTGGCCGAAACCATGCGCCGGATCTCGGACGAAGAATCGGTTTCTTCCCTGTACGTGGACTAAATACCAGCGGCTCCCGCCTTACCTTCCTGGCCCCTTGACCCGGCATGCTGGCGGCCGGGCGGTCGTTGCGTTATATTCCGCATCCCGCAAGCGGTTGGTCGCGATCGCCGGGAAAGAAATTATCCTTAAAATCAATTAGATACGGAGCTCAGTCATGGCTGAAGAATTTGATCTGATTGCGGAACAGCGCGAGGATCAGGGGAAAGGTGCGAGCCGCCGCCTGCGTCGCGAGGGAAAGGTTCCCGCAATCATCTACGGAGCCGGCCGGCCGCCGCGCTCACTGGCGTTCGACCACAACAAGGTGCTCAAGCAGCTGGAGAGCGAGTCGTTCTATTCGAGCGTGCTCAACATCAAGGTCGGCGAAAAATCCCAGGCCGCGATCCTCAAGGATTTGCAGCGCCACCCGGCAAAGAACGTCATCCTGCACATGGATTTCCAGCGCATCGTGGAGGACGAAGAGATTCGTATGAACGTACCGCTGCATTTCATCGGCGAAGATGCGGCGCCCGGCGTCAAGACGGGCGGCGGCAGCGTGTCGCACCTCATGACCGACGTCGAAGTGACCTGTCTGCCGAAGCATCTGCCGGAGTACCTCGAAGTCGATATCTCCGCGCTGGAAGTCGACGACATGCTGCACCTGTCGGATATCAAGCTGCCGGAAGGTGTCGAGGTGCCGCTGCTTGCGCAGGGTCCCGAGCACGATCAGGCTATCGTTTCGATCCATATCATCAAGGCGGCTCCCGTCGAGGAAGAGCTGGATGAGGCTGCACCGGAGACCGAGGAAACCGGCGAGGCCGAGGCGGACGAAGAGAAGAGCGAAGACTGAAGTCGAGCTGCTTCCGTCACGTAAAGGCCGTCCTCTGGACGGTCTTTTCGGTTCTGCCCCCGGGAGACACGAGAGCGGCCTAATTCGATAAGATCGGCGTCCATGAAGAATCAGCTCACGATGATTGCGGGACTCGGCAACCCCGAGGACAAATACGAACGCACGCTGCACAACGCGGGCTTCTGGTTTGTCGACGCGCTGGCGCGGAAGTACGGCGGCCAGTTTCGCTACGAGAAGAAATTCGATGCCGAGCTGTGCCGGATTCGGCTGCGCAGCGAAGACGTATGGCTGGTCAAACCGCAGAGCTACATGAACCTCTCCGGCGGCCCCGTTCGTGCCGCGCTGGATTATTACCGGCTAAAGGTGAACGACCTGCTGGTAGCGCACGATGAAATCGATTTACCGCCCGGCACCGTCAAGCTGAAAGTGGGCGGCGGCCACGGCGGCCATAACGGCATTCGCGACGTCATCAAGCATTGCGGCCCCGACTTCGTTCGCCTGAGGCTCGGCGTCGGTCATCCGGGCGAGAAAAGCAAAGTGTCGGGGCACGTGCTGAGGAAAGGCGGCGCCGAGGTGGAGGCGGCCGTCGAGCGGAATATCGACGAGGCGATTGACGCGCTCGAGGTCTGGCAGGATGACGGCCTCAACGCCGCAATGAAAACGCTGCACACGAAAAGTTAACCACGGAAAAGAAAGCACATGGCAATTACCTGCGGCATCGTCGGCCTGCCGAACGTCGGCAAGTCCACCCTCTTCAACGCGCTGACGGCGGCCGAGATCGCGGCGGAGAACTATCCCTTTTGCACGATCGAGCCAAACGTCGGTGTCGTGCCCGTGCCCGACACGCGCCTCGGCGTGCTGGCCGGTATCGTCGGTCCAGAGAAGGTGATTCCCACGACGATGGAATTCGTGGATATCGCCGGTCTCGTGGCGGGCGCGTCGAAAGGGGAGGGACTCGGCAATCAGTTTCTTGCCAACATTCGCGAGACTAACGCCGTCGTGCACGTGGTTCGCTGTTTCGAAGACGACGACGTGACGCACGTTGCCGGCACGATCGACCCGCTCGACGATGTCGAAACGATCAATACGGAGCTGGCGCTGGCCGATCTCGAGTCGGTCGAGAAGCAGCTCATGAAGGCAGAGAAGCACGCCAAGACCGGGCAGAAAGAAGCGCTGTACGTGCGCGATACGCTCAGGAAGATCAAGCAACATCTGGACGAAGGCCTGCCGGTGCGCTCGCTGACCCTCGACGACAACGAGCGCGCTTTGATGAAGACGCTGCACCTGATTACCGCGAAGCCCGTCATGTACATCGCCAACGTCAGCGAGGACGGCTTCGACGGCAACCCGCATCTGGATGCCATTCGCGGGCACGCGGCGGCGGAGGGCGCGGAAGTCGTGGCGATCTGCGCGGCGATCGAGGCGGAGATCGCGGTGCTCGACGAGGATGACAAAGCCGTGTTCCTGGAGGACCTGGGCTTCGAAGAACCGGGCCTCAACCGGGTGATTCGCGGTGCTTACGCGCTGCTCGGATTACAGACCTACTTCACCGCGGGCCCCAAGGAAGTGCGTGCGTGGACAACCCGTGTGGGTGCTACGGCACCGCAGGCCGCCGGTGAGATCCACACGGACTTCGAGAAGGGTTTCATCCGCGCCGAAGTGATTGCCTACGACGACTACGTGCAGCACAACGGTGAGCAGGGCGCCAAAGAGGCCGGCCGGCTGCGGCTAGAGGGCAAGGACTACATTGTTCAGGAAGGCGACGTCATGCACTTCCGTTTTAACGTGTAGCCGGAAGCTGTCTAGTCCGACTTGTCCATGAAACTCGGCAGCGAAAGCTTGTAGCGGATACCCGCTGCCCGCACCGCAAAGCCGATCAGCACCGCTGCCAACAGGCTTAGGTCCCGGCTGAGTTCCAGCGCGTTTGCGCCCACGTAGGTGACGCCCGCGGCAAACGCGGCCGTGGCATAGATATCGCCGGTCAGCACCAGCGGAATCTCATTGCAGATGACGTCACGAATCATGCCGCCGGCGACGCCGGTAGCCACACCCAGCATGACGGCCACCAGCGGTCCGGCGTCGTAGGCAAGGCTGATTTCAGTGCCGAGCGCCGCGAACAGCGCGAGCCCGACCGCGTCCATCCAGACGAGCAGGCGCAGTCTGCCGCCGGGTTTGAAATGGCCGAGAAAAACCGCGAGCGCGGCCGCAAGCGCCACCGCAACGTAGGCAGGGCTCGCCAACCAGAAAACAGGCCGGTCGAGAATGAGATCGCGCAGCGTGCCGCCGCCGACCGCGGGCATCAGCGCCATGACAAAGAAGCCGAAGATGTCCATGTTCTTGCGCGAGGCGGCCAGCGCGCCCGAGATCGCGAACGCCGCGGTGCCGAGCATTTCAAGGACAAATAGCAGGTTCATCGCACAGGACCCTAGTGCCAGGAACGCGTGCTGGACTCGACCTTATACAGCACGTAATCGCGAATCTTTTGTGCCTCGTCGAAGTCGATGTACGGCACGCGAATGCTGCCCGAGGCGAGGAAAAAGCGCACGCTGGAAAGTCCTTTACGCCGCTGATATGGACTCTGCGTAATCGTCACGCGCTGCGCTTTGCGCAGGAGGAAAACGTCGAGCTGCCGGGCGAGAAAACCGGAACGGCGAAGCAAGGCGTCGCCGGTTACGTGATAGGCCAGCCGCCGCCAGCGCTGCCAGCTAACGACCGACCACAAGGGTATCCAGAGCAGCAACGGCAGGGCGTCCCAGCCTGCTTCGAACCAGGCCAAGGTGCTCATTAGCAATGCGGGTAATACGCCGAAGTACAGAATACGCGGTCGCAGATAGTGTGCGCTAACGCGGCGTAGCGCTGCGCTGTCGAAGCGAAGTTCGATCTCTTGTGCCTCGGGATCGAAGACGTCCGCGACAAAACCGGCCTCGAAGCCGGGCGCGGCTGCCGGCACGATGAAGCTCTTGCCGCCTTTCTGGGTCTTGCTGGACGCCTGCTGCAGCACGAGCCGGACGCGCTCGGCCCAGCGCATGACCAGGCTTTGCTTTACACGAACGAGCTGGACCTTGCCGGTTTCCATGTTCGCTTCGTGCCGTGTCAGCAGTCCTCCGACCGAGCGCAGCCGCCGGCTCTCGAGATACAGGGCGAAGTTGTGATAGCGCAGGAACGCCGCGACGATGGAGGCCAGGACCAGGATCGCAACGACAATCACGATGCCAGTGCCAATCAGCGTCGCGGCGATGGCGGGCCCGAGCGCCGCAACGTCGGTGGCGACGTCCTCGACGGCACGGGTTATGACCTCGCCCAGTTCCTCGCTGAGCTGATCGAAGAGCGGGGCGGCAATCGCCAGAAACAGAAACGCGCGGCGATCCGCAAGCCCGATGCGAATCATGTCGCCCCAGTCGAGCTTGAGAATCGGCGCGGCCTCCGCAGCTGGCGCGCCGGTTTCGTCTGCTGCGCTGTCACTGGGTTTCGCATGACCGATCCGCTCGCGCAGGACGCGACTGAAATCGGTTTTGACCGCCGGCAGCTGACCTTCGCTGCCCGCGCTTCCCGCCGTGTCGAAGCTCACCGTGACGAGATCGAAGAACCGGTAAATAAAGCTCTGCTCGGTGTTGATGCCCTGGATGCGGTTGTACTTGATGTCGAGCTGCTTCTTGTTGACGATGCCTTCGCGAATCAGGATCGCGTCGTCCGCGACTGCGTAGCGGAAGAACAGATAGCGCAGCACCGAGACGGTCCCCGTGATAAGCACAAACGCCGAGACGGCAATAATGATCTTGGTCTGCGTATCGCCGCCGAATGCGAAAAAAAACGCAGCGGTCGGGGCGATGACCTGCGTGGCGTTCTTGACGAGCGCTTTGAGGATACTGCCGAGGAAAAACAGGATGGCAAGCGGCGAGGTGCGCCGCCAGTCGTGGCCGTCAGCGGGACTCAATACTGGCTCCGGCTTTCTCGAGGACGAGGGCGCGCATTTGCTCGGCTTGTCCCGCGGCCAGCCCGTCGATTTTGAGGTCACCGCCGGCGCCGCCGGCCGTGAACAGTTTCAGCGTGGCAAGCCCGAAGCGGCGGTCCAGCGGGGAACTGGAGGTTTCGACATGCTGGATGCGGTTGAAGGGGACGGCCGTGACGCTCCGCCACAGCACGCCGCTGCGGTAGACGAGGTCCTTGTCGCGTATGACATAGCCCATTCTGGGCACGGCAATGCCGGGCCAGGCGAGCATTGCCGCGGCGGCCACGGCGACGCCCGCGCCGAGCACCGCGGTGCGGACAAGATCGACTCCGGGCACAAACTGAACGCCAATCAGACCGGCGACGAGAAAAGCGATGGTAATGATACGGTCGACAATCAGGCGCGACCGGTACGCACTGTCCAGAGGCTGCCACTCGACGGCCTCGGCCTGCGGCAGATCCTCGAGTGGAATCTCTGCGTTCTCAAACATTTACAGCCTTCCCCGGGCGAACAAGGGCGCATTATAGGCGAGACGGGCGGCACAACGGAGACCTTGACAGCAGGGGACTCGGGCCGGACAATTCGCAGCCCTTCGCGGGGCGGCCAAAGGCCGCAAACCGCACTATAATTGGGCAGATTCAGGTGATGTAGCTCAGATGGTCAGAGCGGCGGACTCATAACCCGCAGGTCGGTGGTTCAATTCCACCCATCACCACCACTTAACTAACTGACCTAGCAGGCAATGTCGCCGCTAGGTCGGTTCTTATGTCGCAGCGGCAAATTTCACCCGGCTGCGTACCGCAGAAGCTTCTGATAGACGCGGGGCCAGAGCTGCTCCCAAAGCTCATGATTGAAGTCGACGTTGAGACCGTCGGCTACGCACTCGAAAGTGCTGTCGTGAAACACAAATACGAAATGCTTGGCATTCACTAGGTACGGCGCGTCGGGAAATGATTTTTTGTTGAGCTGCCGGATTTCCTCAATCCAGGAACTGTTGGAAACCTCGCAGGCGCCGTAGGAGAGCCCGTCGAATCGCGGGATTCCCGCCATCGCCTCGTCGTTTGGATAGCCGAATCGTGTTGCGTGGCACTGGCCAAACTCGACCACAGCATTTCCAACAACCTGGCTCGGCCCACCGTCCTTCATTAGTTGTCTGGCTCCGAACAACAGAGCAGCCGAGTCATCGGTCTGAAGTAGCACCGGGTTAGGAGCTCCAGTATCTGGTATGAACGGCAACTCTAGTTCTCGGAATTCATCCACGTGCGAAGGTTCCTATCGCGATTGGCAATCTGCTTGGTCTAGCGCATCGACTAAGCTAAGTGTTGCGACATTGTTGAAATCGTACCCAAACGGCCGCCACGCAGGAAAGGAGGGGATATCGAGATGAAACTCAATGACGCGTTCCGGCGACCCAGCCTGCTGGCCTTCCGAGCCATCATTGATGATTGAGATCAGATTTCGAAATTCTGCGACTTCGGCTTCGAGATCGCCTTCGGTGACGGCCACGATATTTTCCGAGTTCAGATCAACCTGAGTCCCAAGCTGGCCAAGCACATTTCCGGGCGCCGTCAATTGCAGGACGCCTAGGGCCTCCTTCGATGTGATCTCTTTGACGTTAGTCGCCGCTGGGAATCGACCTGTCCTACTGCGCAATTCTTCATACGCGTCGAAACTGAACACGAGGGGACCATTCTTTCTAATGTACCGGGGAGGCGAGTACTCGTTCATTTCCCAGTCCCCTTCTTGCATAGCTTCGATCGCGGGCACAAAGATGACTTTGTCTTCAGCGCGGCGGATAGCAACCCAAGAGCCCGGCTCGCAACCTGTTATTCCGCAGGCCTCACACACTAGAACCTGCACGAGTCCGTCCGAGAAATCGAGAAGTTCGATCGCGTTCACGATCTTCGTGTCGCCTGCGAAGACTTCGGTGGCTTCGAAGCGGCCTTGTCCCGATGAGCTGAAGTCGAGGCGCCTACGACCTATTTTGATATCAGATACAAGCAATGAATCCTCGCCTTAGCCCCTATTCGGCCAAGTCTCGATCAAGCGCGAGCGCGTCGAGGTAAAGTTGAAACTCCCTTAAATGCCTGCGCCAGTGAGTGTGGTAGCTCTGCTGCAAGTGGAACAGCGCGTTCGCTTCGCTCGTATTCGCCCAGTACCACTCAGCGTCGTAAAGGTCGCGAGCGATGTCGGCAAGCTCATCGATTGCGTCGCCGACGATAGAGCCAGCCTCACCGATGTCCGAAGTAATCGGATCCGCTACGTTGTAGTAGCCGTAGTTGGGAAAACGTTTGGAAACCAGCTTGCGAAGGTCGTTGTAGCTCTGGTCTGGCGAGTCTGGATAGTCGGCCTCGTCAAACGTGAAGGAAACAAATGACTGTGCCAGTGCCAGCCGGTCTAAAACTGGCACAAGGCGGCTCTCGGCGTCTTCAGTCGTGCCATCGGTTGACTCAACGAGGTTGAGAAAGTCGCGTATGGCGTTTCGAATCTCCGGCGGCTTCACGACTCACTCTTGTCCTTTGCGAGTCGAACTTCGCTGTATCGCATGTAGTCGAGATTTCCTGACGATTCGAGGATGCCTTTCTCGACCAACGCCCGCACGCGCTGCGCATAGAAAATGTCTGGTACGCCAGGGCACTTGTCTTTCATATAACGTGTAATCGTAATGCCAACGACTGCTGCCACCTTGCGCCAGCGGTCTGGGCAGCTCTCCAAGAGTGAGTTGTCGATATCTTCAATCTGCTCGTCTGTAAGTATCTCTACTATGGCTAACTGACTTGGGCTCAAAGTTCCGTCCGGTTCGACGTCGTGCGGGTCTGCGTCAGGATCGAGCTCCGGATACTGTTGCAGAATTGGCGCCAACAGCTCCGTATAGCTTCGGCCCATCAGATCGGCGACGGCGCGGCGCATATCCTTACTTCTCAGATTCCTCCTCAATCTCCTCAATTGCACGTATGACATCATTCATCGCAACGTGCATATTCGTCAGTCGATCAATAATATTGAGGGCGGCGCGCTTTTTCATGGATTCACCTTAGTAATACTTCAGGGATTGAAAACCGAGTCGTGACTTCCATCGAGGTAGCGCGCTTTCGCATCGAATTTTTTAGCCATCCTCGAAATCTCGCCGTCCAGTGTCTTTAGCGTGCCAATAAGAGCCTGCATGGAATCGACGCCGTGCATCGCAAACAGTATTTTGTCGTCACCCGCTCGCAGTTCGTATGGGCAACACCAATCTCCGTTCTCATCTGGCACTGGGGTGCCAACGCTTACGGTGCACTGAATGGCCGAGCCGTTAGCGCGAACAAAATCCAACTTTCGTTCCGCTACCACAGCACCAAGTCTTTCCGGTTTCATTGCCAGCTATTTCCTTCGCAGACTTTGCATCGCGTCCACTTTTCCATCTCGCGCGAGTTCTAAAGCTTCCTTCCAGTCGCCCTGTAACGCGGGATCGGCGGTGCCGCCCTCGAACAAAAGCGACATATCGCTCAAAAACGATGCCAAGTCGTCAGAAGCCGTCAACCGATATCGCTTCTCAATGAATGCGAACATTGCCAAGTAGGCTTCTTCTTCAGAGAGCGTATTCATAGTGATCCAACGCGTAGGTAGTGCCAGTCGATTGACTGAGAGTATCCGCTCTTTGACGCTTTCACAAAAGCTGGCATTACGAGTTTGCAGAGGGCGTATCGTCAAGATATATTGATAACCAGAGGACGCCGTTTCGCCCACATGGTGGGGTTTCGGATATCGGGGTCCGACCCCAATTCTTTCGTTGCCTGCAAGGCACAGGATGCATGCCTTATCTATGTGAGTGCTGAAGGCAAGTACAGTCTCACTCAGCAGCAACGTTGAATCTGGATGTTGCTCGACAGCTTGTGGCCCGGAACAGGCACTTGCGAACGATCGCCAAAATCAAAGAGGACGCCCAGTTTGGTCGGAGGAAATCTCAGAAGTGGAGTTCAACTTGATCTAGGATGCCTATGTTTGGTGAAAGCGATTGGCCGTCTCCGTGACCTGAAGGGGAGTTGCTGGAACCGACAGACCTTGACCCAAAACGGACATCAGCACAGGTTTTGAGAAGCTCGGTACATGGTTCAGCTCTGGCTCACAAGTACCATCCGCGTTCCAAAGACCCTCGGGGATCAAGGGGTTCGAATAAGCGCGTTTTCCAAGGACGCCCTCGGCATATCCTCACGAGTAGAACCCATAGGCGGTTCTGTCACGATGATATTCGGAGTTGGCTCCGAGTGGACGTTCTCAGCGGCAGGAGGCGAACCTTTCCAAACGAGCGCCGTTTATGCGGGAGTATCGAGCTGTCCACTTCGTGCGACTAACGAAGACTTTGGAACATGCCTGGAATTGAGCATGCCACCATGGCTTGCTTCGGAAATATTCACTCAAGACGTCGTGTCGACCTCAGCTTTTCTCAGCGTTTCGGACGAGCTAGGTCCTATGGGTAAGAGTCTTGTTGAAGAGATATCGAACAGTTCAACTGTCAAGCTCGCCTCTGAAATCCTGATTCGGTTCTTGTGCGATAGATTGAAGAGTAAGAGACATAGTACGAGGAGAGAAATTCTATGGGCTTGGAAACGTCTGTCGGACACCAGTTGCAAAACGACGATCCAGGCGCTCGCGAGCGATATCGGTTGGAGTGAGCGCCATTTTTCTTCAAAGTACTCAGAGTCGATTGGTTGCAGTCCCTTGCGGTCAGCCAAACTTGCTCGCTTTTCTCTTGCGTATCAGGCCTTAGTAGATAAACAGATGCCGATAGCCGAAGTATCCGCTCTGGCAGGCTATTACGACCAAAGCCACATGTATCGCGATTTTCGGGAGTTCGCGGGATTAACACCCAAGAAAGTGCGTGCGCAAGAGTCACAGCATCTGATCGTGGCACAGTGAAAACAGCTAGTTCGGATTCGTACAATACACACCGAGCCCTGGCGGTTATTCTCATCAAATTTAGGAGGAATACCCGCTGTGAACACTCCGAGCTATCTTGAAATAGGAAGCAAGAGCACAAAAACGAGCTCGACGTTCTTCGCCGACGTGTTCGGTTGGGAATACGCACCAATGGACGAATCCAACGGATGGTTTCAAGCGCCCACGATCAAAGTGGGAATTCATGACGACGATCCCAATCCACAGATCTATGTATTCTTCGCGGTTGACGACCTGCAACAGGCGATGAACAGGGTCCGCAAGGCAGGCGGCATAGCTGAGGAGCCTGAGCCTGTCGAGCCGGGTTTCGGAAGGTTCTGCAATTGCAAAGACCCAACGGGAATTGCGTTTGGCTTACACGAGAAGGTATGAACTGAACCGGCCCGAGCGTATGTCTCGAGCGCATGTACCGACAGCAATTCGCCGCTTCCGGCCGCCTAAACAATATCGGGGTCTCAATATCGGGGTCTGACCCCAATTCTCTGCGAGGTGCTTGCGATTCTCGTTGGGCTGTGGGGGATAGCTAAAGGGAAGCTGTCCTGAGCGGGCCGATGCGTCGGGCACACGTTTTGATTCGGTTCATCCGAATGCTAGTCGAACGACTCAACCGGCTTCGCAATGGTCATTACGGAATCACCACTTCTTACGGGCGGCCCCGCCAGGCCATATATCGCGTACCCTGAAACCGGTGCTTTGACTTTCTCCAGGGTATCGCCCTGATAGCCCCGTATAACACCAAGCAACTCGCCTTTTTCGACTTTGCCAGCCTGCCGCACAGGGTTCCACAAGCCGGAATTCTCTACCTTGACCGACTGCGTGCCGTCAAAATAGCGTAGCTCAGTTTTGCCGGGTGACTGCGGGCCTGAAAGCAGGCCCAAATAGGCCAGGGCGTTGCGCATGCCGCTGACGATCAGTTCGACATGCTCATCATCACGACTGCCGTTTTCTCCGACCTCCACCAGCACGGTTGGCAGACCCTGCGCTACGGCTTGCCGATTTAACGATCGCCCCTGATCAACCTGCTGTTGGGTATTCATGCTGTAGCGCACGATATTAGGAAAACCCATGGAACGCGCTACGCCGAGCGCGGTTTCATAGTCGCTGGCAAGCGGCCCGCCATAGACGCCGACAAATGCTTCCAGCCATTCAGCGCCATCGCCACTGTGCACATCAAATACAAAATCAGCCGCGGGAATAACGACTGACGATAGCAAATGCGCAATGCGCTCCGTTTGTGTTCCTCGAGCCGAGCCCGGGAAAGAGCGATTCAGGTTCTTACGGTCGAACGGATTGACGTAAGGGGACCGATTTTCATACGCAGACACGTGCGCGGCGCGCACGATGACCAGTGTTCCCTGTATCTCTGATGGCGAAACCTCGCTGGCCAGCCGGTCTGCCGCAAGTATGGGCGCGAACTCAAACCCGTGGACTCCTGCAACAATCAAGACAGTTGGCCCAACTTGTTCACCCGCAATTACTGATAAGGGAATAAAGGTCGCAGGGTCCGCTTCACCTGCCGGCACCTCGAGACGGAAATCCTTGCGTTCACCGCGCTCGACCGAGATTTCCCCCAGCTGAAAACCCTCCTGCGAATAGGCGTATTCGCTGTGAGCCAGCAGGGCGAGAGCGACAAGGGCCGTTCTCAAACAAGGTTTCATCATCTCTGCTCTCAGGGCGAAAACTGCGGCAGATCATCGAGCCGCCCCGGGTCGAACGGGTCACCGCGAAACAGCCCGGGATAATAGAAAGAACGAAGCTCGGCATGGAAGGCGCGCACTCTGCCTTCGTAGGCAAGCACTGACCGCATATCCGTTCCGGCGAGGTTCTGAAGCCGTCGCTCCAGCAGAGAGGGTGGCGCCGCTATCGCAAACAGCCCGGCCAGGCGATCGCGCTCGACTCGTCCAGCAGTGTAGGCCTGGGAGAGATGCTCAGCTCTTTGATCGCCTACCTGTTGGAAGGCGTAATACCATCCCCAATCGAATCCTTCTCCCGTGTGGGTATAACCCGCCCACTCGGGATGGCGTTCTACAAAGGGCTCCATCGTGTTTCCGACGGGCAAATCCCAGGCATCGTTTACCGCTTCGCGCTGGGTCATGAGAATGTCTGCGCCCGTGGGAATCGGCACCATCCTGTCGATAATCACGCGGCTGCCGGCGGGCAGTACCGTGCTTAGCAATACCCAAACGCCGATCAGGCTGGTAAGAATCACCGGCGCGGAACGCTTCCAGCTTGCAAACCACAGGCACACCAGTGTCCAGAAGATGACGTAAGCGACAAGCAGAGCGACGGCGCCAATCAGCGTTGAGCTTGTTGTACCGCTCAACACACCCGCTACAAGTAACGGCACGATGGCGGCAAGCAGAATACCGCCTGACCTGAGGAAAGCTCTTCGCCACCACAGTGATCCGCTACTGCCGGCGGATGCAACGAGTAAATCGAAACGTCCTGCGCTGCGTTCACTGGCCTGCATGTCGTGCAGAAGAAAAATGAGAATCAGGGGAAGCACAAAGGCCGCAAAAAACGCGAAGTCGAAGCGGCCTGTCAGTGCGAGTTCGGGATTGTCCGGGTCGTGCTCGTAAATTTGCCCTTCCAGCGCAAGCATGCGCAGCCGGTGTTTCCACGAGGACGCGTCCCTTTGTCCCATGGCTGCGAAGGCAAAGTCCGATGGCGGGTCATAGGTTAGATGGAAGCTGTAGTAGGCCGCACTGCCCCAATCGTTCTGCCTGGTAAACTCAGCCGACCGGTCTTGTTGATCGGCATCCATAAGAAACGCAATGCTCTCGTGCTGCTGCCGAACCTCGGCCAGACCTGACCAGACGGCAAACGATGAGAAGCAGAGTACGACCAACATCCAGATCACAAATGCGCGATCGCGCAGCATGAACCGGGTCTCGCGTTTGAGCGCGTTAAAACTGCTCAAGGCTTCAGCCTCCCGCCGCTCCAGACCAGCATGCCGGACAACACGGCCAGCCAGACGACAAGCATCGAAATAGACGAACCGGCGCCCGCCAGCCGCAAGGATGCGCTTGCAGGTTCGAAGTGAAATTCATCAACCACCTGCCAGTTGGACGCGTCGACTCGCGCGCGCATCCAGGATTCCTCATCGCGACTGCGGTTGATATCGTCAATATAGGAAAGCTCTTCGGCATGCGCCCGGTTCAGGCCCTGCACGAATGTGAACCTGAAGTCTTCAGCCTGCCGAAGAAAGCGGTGATAGTGATCAAGGTCGGTGCCGGACAGTGTGCGAGATGCACCCGCAACGGCCAGCGCAGGCGTGAGCCAACCAAGCCCTCCAAGCAGATCGGCCTGGCGCATTTCCGCTTGCATACGCCGTTCGGCATATACGTTTAGCGTCTCGGTCAGCTTTGCCTCAGCCATCCCTGCTAGAACTCCGCGTATATTGACCTCGAGATCTTCGACCCGATCCACTCCATGCTCTTCGAGCAGGCTCGCATGCACACGATCGTACACGGAGTCATCGACATCGTGCCCGTCGCTCAGATCCCGCACCTCGGCCAGCATCGTGAGCTCCGTTTCGATTTTTCCGGCAAGCGGCGCAGCATGAGAGGTGACGTTGACGGCGACAGCCGGTAGCACAAGGGTTAAAGCGAGCCAGGATGCCGCAAGAGTGGCAATAACAGACGAGCGCTTGTGCAACATCGAGGAGATCAGCAATGTGAGCCCGACCCAGACAGACAAATAGACAAGATAGACGCCAACAAGCGATGCAGCCGCAAGCAGGCTTTCGCCGCTGCTGAGCGAGATCAGCGCGCTGGCGACGAGTGGCACCAGCAACAGCGAAACAAACAGGAAAAGTGCCAACAGCTTGCCCGCCAACAGTGTGCGACCACTCAAGCCCTGTGCAAGCAGGGGCGCGAGGGCTCTGGCTTCTCGTTCACGAATGACTGCACCATGCCCAAGCACGATAATCAGCAGGGGCGCGAATACCTGATAAATCAACGCCGGAGTCAACCAGGACAGGCCGCCGAGGTCAGCGCTGCTGCCGGAGGCAGAAAACGTGGCCGAATTCTGCCGGTGGCCTTCGAGGAACATGGTTTGTCCCGTGACCGAATCCAGCCCTGGATCGAACATCGCCAGGGGCATGGGTGCCCGAAAGATGTAGTGTCCATAATGCACCATGCGGTGCGGGTGGCGATCGGGCTGGGATAGAAAGGTTTGCTCCGAATCGGCCTGATGGTGCGCGCGTTCGTGGAACTCTGCGTGCATACGCAAGCCGGTAAGCACGCTTACGGAAATCAGAATGACGGCGAAAAGCGCGACCACCGCAAGCGCCAGGTTGGAACGCCGCCAGTAGCGCCATTCATCCGTTGCGATTGTCAGCGTAGCGTTCATGCTGCTTGCTCTTTTTTGGCTCTTCGATCTGAAAAAGCGCGATGAACGGTTTCGGTCTCGATGCGGCCATCTTCGGGGGCAGAGAACTCGCCCACGAGCTTGCCGCCGCGAAGCAGGCCAATCCGGTCGGCGACCTGACACGCACCGTAAACATCGTGGGTCACCATCAGAATGGTCTTACCGGACCCGGCAAGGTCGCGAACCAGGTCATGAAACTCGTCGATGGCGCTGGGATCAAGCCCCGAAGTTGGCTCGTCAAGCAGGAAGATGTCGGTGTCCCTGAGAATGGCCAGCGCGATAGCGACTTTTTGCCGCATGCCTTTCGAATAATCCTTGAGTTTGCGCCCCCTCGATTCCGGGTCGAGTGACACGCGATCCAGCGCGACTTCGATCGCGGCCCTGTCATCGGACACCCCTGCGAGTTGCAGGAAGTAGCGGAGGTTCTCATACGCATCGAGATGCTCATAAAGCGATGCCGACTCAGGAAGGTACGCAATGGCCTCGCGCACCGCCTTGAGGTCCGTGCCGACGTCCACACCGTTAACGGCGATACTGCCACCCGAAGGTGGCAGAAATCCGAGGAAACTCAGCAGTGTGGTCGACTTGCCCGCTCCGTTACCGCCGAGAAGCGCGTAAACTTCGCTGCTCTCCACAGTAAACGAAACGCCGCTCAGGACTTCCTTGCCCGAGCGGTGGACCTGTAGCTGATCTGCGTGCAGTTTGACAGAGCTATCCATGTTTACTCTCGAAGCCTCCCTTAAAACCGAAAGTTTGCCGACACGCGGAAATTACGCGGTATACCCGGTTGCACCCAGACGTCAGCATAGGAATTGGTGTAATACTCTTCGTCGAACAGGTTGTTTACTTCTGCGCGCAACCCTAAAGAATCGGAGAAGTCGTAGCTCGCAGCGACTCGAACGGTGGTGTAGCTGGGCAGCCTGAAGGTCGGATCACCGAATTCTCCACTTCTGTCATCGACATACGTTAAGCCACCAATCAGAGTCAATGCCCTGCCAGCCAGCTGAGTCTCCTGAGCAAGTTGCAGGCTTAGTTGATGTTCAGCAATGTTTAGAAGATCTGAACCGGCCGGAATGAAGTTGAAGGAAATGAAATCCGTATAGTCGTTCTTGGTCTCAGCATCAACATACGCATAAGAAAGCCACATGCTCAGCGTATCCGTGACTTTTCCGGTAACGTCAAACTCAAACCCCTGGCTTCCTGCTGCGCCTACCGCCGTTGGATTGAAGTCGGCATCGAATGTCGCAATGTTGGACTGGTCAAGATCGAAGATTGCGAAGGTTCCTATCAGTGCACCATCGTTCAGCGCAAGCTTCACGCCTACTTCCGTAGATTCCGAGATGTTGGGATCTAAACCGTTGTCATCCGTCGCACCGGACAGCGGGCGGAAATTTTCACCGTATACCGCGTAAATAGAGAGGGTATCTGTCGCCTGGTAAACCATGCCAAATTGTGGGCTCACCTGAGTTTCAGAGTACTCGGAAGTGCTGCTCGACAGGCGATTGTTCAGCGACTGATCATAATCATCAAATCGGGCACCCAGTCGAATATCCAGCTTGTCCGTCAGGCTGATTTGATTTTGAACGTATAAGCCGACGGACTCCTGCGTTTCAACTCTGTCGATTTGCGGGGCCAGGGCAAGACCGGATATCGGGGAGTTTCCGTACACCGGGTTAAAAATATTGATGATCTGATCAGTCGATCTGTCTCGAAACGCAACCTGATCGTTTTCGAACTCATCGATATCGAGACCGACAATGATGCGATGCTCTATTCCGCCCGTATTGAAACTGCCGCTCAACTCCGCTCGAAACACCTGGTAGGTCGCATCGTAGTCCCGGTCACGGCTAAAGCGACCGAAGTTACCGTCGACATCCGGGGCGCCGAAACCATTCTCCGATGCAAGGCCGTCGAGTTCGGTTTCACGATAGTTGAAACCAACCAGGGCGCTCCAGTCGTCGTTAAAATCGTGCTGGAATTCCACCTGATGGCCGAGCACTTCCGTTTCTATCGGACCATAGCCTGGTTCACCCAGGAACCGGCTCTCGGGGATAAGGCCTAGCTCGTCATCGATAGCAATCACGCCGCGATCGAAGGGCGTTTCCTGAGCGCTATATTCCATTTCATAGATGAGTTGGCTTGAATCACTGAGCCGCCAGGCAAGTGATGGGCTGAACCCCAGCTTTTCCGTTTCTACGGTATCCCTAAAGCTTTCAGCGTCTTCATAGGCGCCGACAATGCGTATTGCAACGGCATCGGACAGCGGGGTGGTGTAGTCAAAATCAGCGCGATAAGTGCTAAAGCTGCCTGCTGAAACGGTGAGTTCCCCCGCCGTCTCAAACGTGGGGCGTTTGGTGACCAGGTTCACGGTACCTCCGGGTTCACCCCGCCCAAACAAAGCGGCACGTGGACCTTTTAGCACTTCGATAGATTCGATACCGGACAGATCCCTGGAACCGCCAAAACCGCGCCCGGCGTTAAAGCCATTCACCAGGTAATTGCTCGGCAGGTTTTCATCGCCAACAAAGCCACGAATGGCGAAGCTGTTCCAGAGACCACCGAAATTGTTCTGCCTGGCGACGGAAGCCGATAAATCCAGAGCCTGAACGAGGTCGATAGAGCCCGCGTTGCGCAAGGTCTCGGCGTCGATCTTCAACTCGGCTTGCGGCGTTTCCAACGGATCGAAATCCCCCTGATATGCCTGCCGTGTGCCGATAACCGTAATGTTGTCAATCTCCGAGCTATCTGCTTCGGCAGATTGCGCTGAAGCGGTGTCAGCCCAAAGGCCGATGGTTGATGCGCCTACCAACAAAGGCACACAAAGTTTGATTTTCATGAGGGTCTCCTGACGTAATCGACACAGGCTGGCAGCCCGAATTGCCGAGAGCGAACGTTATAACATAACAGTTCCGTATTGGAGTACTTTCTACGTGCCGGAGTCGCCGTGAAAGTGCCGTTGGGCTTCAGCCAATCAATTTCGATGTAAAAACATACAGTTGGGTGCGAATCAGCTGTTGGGAGGATGTCCCGAGATATTGCAGGAGCGTTTCAATTTCACCCATCGCCGGTTCATGATCCAGAGCTGTCCGAAGCGATTCCGGCCGTTTTTTGTCTCCATTTCAGGGGCTTATTGCAGGAAGCCATCCAAATCGCATCATGCAAGTATTGCTCGGACTTGCTCATCGACCAAGGTAAGCTCGTCGAGTTTGACGATCTCCCTGGCCGCGGCGTCAGCGCTTTCGTGGCGTTCGTGGTGCTGGCGATTATCCTAGGATTTGTATTCGTGTTTCGGCAACAGCTTGGTCTAATGGATGTACTAACGGCTGGAGGAGTTGGCGCTAGCTGAGCGACCGCTTTTGACCGAGTGCTGAAGTTCTCCTGGTTGCAACGCGAGTGACCGACGGTCAAGCCGGGAGTTTCCGCGGAAACACGTTCGACCGGCAGGAATACCCGGGTTAGCCGACGCTTGATCGATCTGGGATAAAAGTGACGGCTGTTGACCCGTTGCGGTCGTTCGCTTTTCGCACCTAATCAAGAGGATTCAGCATGAATCAATCCACCGAAGATCAGATAGCAGCTTCTTTGGTGGGTATCTTGGCTGACGGCCTCAATAGATCGCTGAATGCACTCGAAGATGCTGGAGCGATTGATACAACAGTGCTGCGCTCGAACTACAAGCCCGGAAGCGAGTACTACGCTTTGGTCACAGCCGCACTCGAACAAACCGCGAAGTATGCGCGGCCCAGCATTCGAAAGATCATTGAAGAGAGTTCGACCGCATCGGATTGACCGGCTGGTTCTGGCCGTTCTGGGACGATGGCCAGGAACTGCTAGAATCGCCTCCTGGTGACACATTGCGGTCATGCGGGTTTACAAACCAGGTCGCACTTCATGGCAAAGTCCGATGCAAATCGCTGGCCAGAGTTCCACTTGGCGAAGTACGCCAATCAGGTTGTACTCTTGCTGGCAGCGTACACGTTGTATAAATGGTTTAACGAAGACGTTGGACAATTCGGATTCGAATCCTACTTGGCGTTTGCGGGCTGGCTGATCTTCGCGGTATCAGGAAATAGCCTCACTCTATTCGTTGTTTCTCGTGAGGTTCGGTCCAGGTTCTGGAAGGTCGCGCTTACCGTGACGATTGGAATTATGACTGTTTCGGCAGTCGGGCTGATCGCGATAAAAGATATTGATGTCTCTTTGCGCGAGACGTTGGGATGGGGCGTTACGTTCGTATTTCTTACTCACGTGCTCAACTTATTCACCCTCGTTCACGTGGCGCAGGTCCGACGACGGGCCTAGCGTCGTGGCTGCAATTGGCCGAGTGCTGAAGTTCACCTGGAACTCGATTGATTGACTGCGATTCGAAAGTGCTGTCATTCAATGATCAATTCTCATGCTACCGACCGCGAACGACTTCTATAATCGACATAGTCGTCGGTCGGTCGATCTGAGGTAAAATGACGGCTGATGACCCATACCAGCCGCTCAAGAAATCGCTTAATTTGACTACGAAATCACTAACAGTAGACGAAGTGATTAGGTTGCTCGATCTGCGAAGCGAGTCCGAGGTCGGTGGCAATGAGATTCGGCTTCAGAAGAAGTATGGACTCGATAACTTGGTAACCGTATATGCTGAGGCGTTTTCGCGAGTCAGGAGCTGGGCCGGTCGGATGCACATAATGTTCTGGCTTCGCAGGTACGCGAGATCAGACCCGTCAGTTGTAGAAATCGCCAAACGGGGCTTGGGTGACAGGTCGCGGATAGTACGAACGTATTCTTGCAGTGCCCTTGCTTATGGCTCGATGAGAACTCAATTCCCGACTTGAAGATGTTGCTTGATCACAATGACGAAACTACGCGCGGGGACGCAGCAGCCGCTGTCAAAGCGATCGAAAAGCAGAATCATCACCTCTGGGTCGATAGGCAAGAGACTGGCAAGAACTTCTGGATTGTGAATCCCGGAGATGACCCGGGAGGGACGGTTTCTGCTAGCGGTTGACCGGCTGCTTTTGGCCGAGAGCAGAAACCCAATAGGTCTGAGGTAGAATGACGGCTACTGACCCATGCCAGCCGGTCATGCCTGCATCAGATTAATGAGCGGTATTTACCTAAATGATATTCGGCAATGCCTTGAAAAAGCGCATTGGAAAGTTACCCAAGAGTTGGATGGCGACGGGTACCGAATTTCCGGGGTTTGGGTGGTTGAGCGACCCGATGGTACAGGTCGCTTTCACTTGGACTTTCAGGGTTTAGACGATAAGCGAACGTTGCCTATTGAAGAGAGTTATGCATGCGAGATTCGCGAAGCGCCAGACGTCTCATGCTATTTTTCGAGGCAGGGAAGAAGTTGGCCACAAGAGCTTGCAGGGTTTGAGAAGAAGCTGCGCAAATGGGGGCAAAACTAACTCTACGAGCGACTGGTTGTGGCCGGTTCCCGTCATCCAGGCGCGTTGCGGCAGAACGGCGGCTACCGACCCGAAGCAGCCGGTCGCGGCTGATCAGTTTATCGATGGATTTTCCTAGTTGAGTGCCCCAAAACATCTTTGGCGGTTTCCAACTCGCGAGGCGATTGACAGTCTGGCTAGCCGCTTCGGGTTTCCGAACACGCCGGGTATGCAGGATTGGGAGTGGGAGGTGGCCGACCCTGCTCGGATAAAGGAATTCATTGCCGCATACAACGATGGATCGCTATCCGAGGATGAGCGATTTACGCTCATGGAGACCATTATTCAATCGTTTGCGGAGACTTGTCTGCCGCTGGAAACAAACTCGGATTGGCGACAAACGCTCTCGGCAATTGAGCAGGACATCTCACTTCACATCTATTCTGTTTGGTATTGGTCTCACCTTGACGCACCCGATGAAGAAGATCTGTGGAACGTCACTCCGTTCATGAGACGTCTGCTGGACCGGCATAGACCTTCTTTTGAGAAGACCTGGCCAGAGTGATTTTCAACGGCTGGTTGTGGCGGACAGCAGCCGTTCGCCGGGTTTGGAGTAGAATTACGGCCTCTGACCCGTAGCCGTCGTTCGCATCGCGTATGCACACTTGAATAGGGGGCGTGCATGCAGCGTCTCGAGAGGAAGTAACCGTCATGCTTTTGAATCCCCGACTTTCCATGCTCATCGCGTTGGCTGCTTTTGTCGGAGGCTCTCTTTCAACACCGGCATTCGCACAAGGTGAGTACTTTCCACCCAGAGGAGAGTGGGAACGCCGCTCACCGGAGCAGACAGGGATTGATGCCGACCAACTCCAGCGTGCCGTCGATTTTGCTGTGTCGAGCGAGAGTCGTGCGCTCCGGGACCTGGAGGCAAGTCATCCGCTGAGTTGGGGTGGTGAGCCGTTCGATGAGCCGCTGGGCCCGTTCAGAGAACGTGGTCCTCAGACCGGTATCGTTATCAAGAATGGCTATATCGTCGCAGAGTGGGGTGATATCGAGCGGGTCGATATGACGTTTAGCGTCACCAAGAGCTTTTTGTCGTCGACTGTCGGTCTGGCATTCGATGCCGGGCTGATTCGCAATGTTGACGACCCGGTGCGAGATTATTTCGCGCCCATTGTCTTGCCGCCCGGCGACGGCGAGCCGGATAATGAAGAAGACGGAGTCGGAAGTCCCAATACTCGTTCTCTCTTCGAGTCGCAACACAACCGCAAGATCACCTGGGATCATCTGCTGCGGCAAACCAGCGACTGGCAAGGCACGCTATGGGGTAAGCCGGACTGGGCCGACCGCCCCGGCGAAGACGTTGCCGAAAACCGATTCCGTGATCGTCATGAGCCCGGAACTGTTTACAAGTACAACGACATTCGGGTCAACCTCCTGGCGCTGGCGGTGCTTCAGGTCTGGAGGCGGCCGCTGCCACAAGTGCTCAAGGATAGCCTAATGGACCCTATCGGCGCGTCCAATACATGGCGGTGGCACGGCTACAAGAACTCCTGGGTGACCGTCGACGGACAGAGGATGAACTCAGTCAGTGGAGGCGGGCACTGGGGCGGTGGCATGCACCTTTCCGCATTGGATCAGGCGCGGTTTGGTTTCCTGATCCTCAATAAGGGCCGCTGGGGTGAGCGGCAACTCTTGTCTCAAGAATGGTTGCGCATGGCTGAAACGCCCGGTGAAGTGAATCCCGGCTATGGCCACATGAACTGGTTTTTGAACACCGGCCGGGAGGCCATCCCTGCAGCGCCTGAGTCGTCATTTACGCATCGTGGCGCAGGTGTAAACCTGGTCTACGTCGATCGGGAGAACGACCTGGTTGTCGTCGCCCGGTGGATAGAGCGGGAGGCAATTCCCGAGTTCTTCGAAAAGCTTCTGGCAGCGATGCCGTAGGGGTTGGTAGCTGGCGTCAATGCCCGCTCCTGGCCGAAGGCAGCAGTCCGCAGTACGTCTAGCGACATCTGCTTAGACTTCAAGCGCAACGCCGCATACCGTTTATCGAACAGGCTGTCGCTCGATGCAGCGAGCTGCAACAAGCGACACCTGATCTCCTGTGGATCGCTACTTGATGGCGAGTATCTTGAAGTGACTGACGTTCGCTACGATACCCTCGTCCCATCCGCCTTTTACGAGTTCCGAAGACTTATCTTTCAGCATGCTCGCTACCTTCCCGGCGAAATGCGCTTCGCGGCCCGACTCATCGGCGAAAACGTCGAAGATTGCGAAGTTGTCCTCATCCAGGCGCAGTGCGACCCAGTAGAGGGTCTTCGGCTCCGTGTCTGCCACGATGGAGCCGGCTGCCGTCAACAGGCCGGCAAGAGCTTCTCCCTGGCCCGGTGCTGCCTGGATTTTTATGTACGTTGCTGTAACGGCGTCATATAAGTTCACCGGAGCTTTCTCCGAGAGCACTTTGGCGCCATTGATGTTGGCTACTACACCATCGTCCCATCCGCCATTGACTAATTCTGCCGAATGAGCCTTGAGGGCCCCGGCAACTTCGCCGGAAAAATGCGCATCCCTTGCTGCCTCATCCTGGAAAGTGTCGAATATGGCGAGCTTGCCTTCTACGGGACCTTGCAACGCGAACCACAACTCTGTTCCTGGTTCTGTTGCTTTGACCAGCGGTGCTGCGTCGGTAAGAAATTGTGCCAGATGCTGAGTCTTGCCTGGCGCGGCGGTCATCGGAATGTAGCTCGCGGTCTTACGGATCATGGTTTCGTCCTCTGCGGAAACAGTTGTAATCGGGGCAATAATTGTTAGCGCAGTAAGCAGCGCTGTTATGTTCATTTTCATAGCTAATCTCTATTGAAGTCTGGCTCTGTTGGTTTACGGGGCTGGCCAATACTTCTGTGCCAGCAGTCTGAGGCGCTATTCTTCAGGCATCCGTGCGTTTACGCTAATACTGTTTTCCTAGCATTCAATAGATATAAACTATGGTGGAAGACAGCAGTATCCGCTGCCCACGGGGTGGCGTTACGGAGGTAACAAATGGAAATGAATCAAATTCGCTACTTTTTGGCCGTCTGCGAGCACCGGAATTTCACACACGCCGCCCGGGCTTCATGCGTTTCACAACCGTCGCTGACAGCCGCGATCAAGAAATTAGAGGGTGAACTTGGTGGGGCACTATTTCTGCGGGACCGAGCCGGGTGTCGCTTGACACCTCTTGGCGCTCTAGTGAAACCACATATCGAAGCAGCACAGCACGAAGCATTGGCGGCAAAGGCCGAAGCCGTTCGCTATAACCGCCTCGAACGCGTCCCAATTTCCGTTGGTCTGGGAGAAACGATTGGGCAGAATGCCATTGCGAGTTCTGTCGAACGGTATCGTCTTGGTTTTCCGGAAGCCGACATAGAATTGATCGTCGATTCGCAACCTTCACTCCTCGAGGGTCTACGGGAGGGCCGCCTGGATCTCGCCGTGACACCCGGGGAAGTGAACCACGAGCTTTATCGAGTTGACCCTCTGTACAGCGAGCAGTATCGGGCGGTCTTGTCGACAGAACATCAACTGAGTGAACATCACTCGGTGTCGCTGGAGGCACTTTCCAGGACGAACATGCTTGACCGTTTGAATTGCGAAATGCGCGAATCGTTGTACGAGACGTGCGCCGAGCGAGGGCACAATCTCTATGCGGCGTATCGGTCGAATCGCGTGGATTGGTTGCTCGCAATGGCCAGAAAAGGCTCCGGCGTAGCTATTTTGCCCGAGAGCTCCATTCCCGATGAGCCAGGTCTCATTTCGCTGCCTATCGACGGCCTGTCTATCGAACGGGACATAGTTGCGTGCCGCTATCGACATCAGCCCTCCCGCCCCGAAGCTGACGTTCTTGTTCAGGAGATGGCTCGTCAGTGAACTCGACGAAAGTATCGGTGCCTCCTTGGTCAGGGAATCGCTCCAGAAAGGTTAGAGCGATTCTCTTGCCGTAGTCCTCAGGTTTCAGTTGATTTCCTGAACATTCATGACCAGCTCATTCCAGTTCCGCTGATTCTCAATGTCATGTTCAAGCCCTTGTTCATCAGCAACGGTGAATCGTTTGAGTGCAGGCGTTTTGCTGGTCGCCTGGTACAACCAATAGGCTTCGGCTTTGAGCGCCTCGTCTATCGGCTTGTCGATTGACTCATAGACCATTTGCTTACAGGCGTTGATCGATTCGGCAGGAAACTGTGCGATGCGCCTGGCCAGGCTGTCCACATACTCGCCGATCTCATCGGGATCCAGTGCCTTGTTGATGGTTCCAAGCGCTTCCGCCTCGTCCGCGTCAAAATCGCGTGCGCTGAGAATAATTTCCAGGGCACGGCCCAGGCCGGTTTGGCGTGCCATGCGTGATGCACCACCTCCGCACGGCAGAATTCCCATCGCTACTTCCATCTGCATGAACTTGAACGTGCCCCGCGCTGCAAAACGCATGTCCAGAGCCAGTGCCAGCTCATGACCGCCACCGCGAGCGAAACCTTCCAGTTTGGCGATAGTGGCCTGAGGCACTTTACTAATACGCTCACAGACGGATTGCAGGTCCAGAAGCTGTACTTCTTCGCGCGAAACCGCTTCGTCCGACATGTCTTTCAGCAATTCCGTGTCGTAATGACAAACCCAGATCTCCGGGTTCGCGGATTGGAAGACGACGACCTTGGTTTCTCGATCACGTTCCAGTCGCATGGCGAGGCTGTTGAGGTCGGCCAACATCTCCTGGCCTTGAACGTTGACAGAGCCGAAGTCGAACGTGACCGTCAAGATGCCGTCATCCTGCTCGGTCCTAAACGTTGTAAATCCTGCGTATTTCATTGTGTTCTCCATTGAGTGTTCGAGATGTCCCGAACCACGAATTGTTTAAGTTTTATCTTCACCCAGTCTGACGAGAACCGTCTCGATCGCCGCCACAACTTTTTTGTTCTTTGCCGTGTCCAGCGCATCTGGATGAGGCTGTGAAAAGCGGCCCTGATCGTTATCGAAATACTGTCCTGATGCGTTCGCAAACTCGTCGCTCAGAGCAGCGCGAACCAGGATGTCAGCGCCGATACCGAGATCGTTGCCTGCAACGCCATAGGCGTCCTTCACCATCTTGCTGGCCAACAGGGATCCCGGATTGACGGCGACGACCGTCGGACCCTTGTCAGTCAGCGAATGGGCGAGGTGGGACGACCACATCGTTATCGCAAGCTTGCTTTGGGCGTACGCCTGGCTGTCGTTCAAGCGAGACTCGCCAGCCAGCGCCTTTAGATTGACGGATGATTGTGCGGCTGAAGATAGGTTGATAACCCGGCCGTCGACTGGCAGCAGGGGAAGCAGGCGCTTCGTCAACAGGTAGGGCGATACCGTGTTGACGATGAATCGAACGTCGTATCCGTCGTCCGTGACAGGATTGGGTGTACTGAAGACGCCCGCATTGTTGATGAGTACATCGACCGTTGAGTGGTTCCTGGCAACCGCGCCGGCAAGTGCATTGACTTCGTCAATCTTCGAAAGGTCGGCGCGGTAAGCCTCGATGATCCCGGCACTTTCGATGCGCGATAGGGTTTTCTCGGTGTCGGCCAATTTCGTATCGCTGCGGCCGTGTATCAATACCGTATGTCCTGCGCCCACCAGCAGCTTGGCCGTCTCGAGGCCGATGCCGTCGGTGGCCCCAGTCAGCAGAATCGTCTTCGTCATGGTTGAGGTCCTAGAGTGAAGAGTTTGGAATGATCTCGTCCGCCAGGGTCGCAAGCGTCGACTCGGTGTTCGCGCGATTGAATCGAAGGTTGAGCGCGACGTGATTGACACCGATGCGTTGCCGCGTCACGAGGTAGTCACGCAAACGATTGATGCCGGTGCGCACACCGAGGTGTATTGGTGTCGGCGACTCATCGGCGTCGGCAGCCAGGTCCAGATACAACGGTTCCATCACTGGTTTGTCTGCCTCACCTGCAGCTTCGACTCTTGCCCGGAATTCTCCGATCAGCTGCGACTGCGGAACTGCGGGACGCGGATAGGTCATCCAGCCGTCACCGTTCGCGGCAATCCACTCGTTTGCCTGTTGGCTGGACCCCGTGACCAGAAGTGGAATCTTTCCCCCTGCGGGTTTTGGCAGCATGTCGATGCCGCCACCGACCCGGCCGAATGTGTTGGCAAACCGCGGTCTGTCGACAGCCATCCGCCGAATGTAGTCGTAGCTCTCCCGGAACAACTCACCACGTTTGTCGAAGGGCTGATTCAGGGCGGGATACTCATCAGGCCTGTCACCTGATGCAATTCCCATGATGAGCCTGCCGTTGGAGAGGACGTCTGCAGTCGCTGCGGCCTTCGCGACATGCGCCGGGTGACGCAGTGGCAAGACAATACTGGCCACACCCAGCGCGATGCTCGAAGTCTGAGCGGCCAGCGCGCCAAGATAGACAAACGGATCGAATATCTGTCCGGCATCCCCGAACGACGGCACATTGAACGGCACATCACGCAGCCAGATAGCCGAGAACCCCAGGGTTTCTGCCATTTGAACGCGTTCGATGTGTTGTTCCATATCCGGAACGGGGCCGTTCGAATAGGTTTCTATGGGTACGACCAGCCCGATCGAAAGGCGGTCCGGCTCGAACACAGCGCTATACCCGGCATTGATCGGGTCGAATGCCTGCTCTCCTGCTAGCGTGTTTGGAATGCTCATATCCGTTCACCTGTAGTACCGGAGAGAACTTATTACAGTCGATTTAGGGAATAAATGGCTGATTGAGAAGAAGAGAATTCGGTTTTCAAATATAATCGGGTGCTTACCCTTTCGTTCACCCTCGTCCGTTGGCACGGACGGCAAACGGACAGTGGCTTGTGGATACTGAAGGTATACGGCTCTTCGTCATGGCCGCCGACTTGCTCAATATCAGTGCTGCCGGGCGTCAGCTTGGTCTCGCACCCGCCGTTGCGAGTGCCAGATTGTCAAAGCTCGAGAAGCAGGTCGGGGCAGACTTGTTACATCGCTCGACCCGGAAAGTCTCCTTGTCGTTGGAGGGCGCGGAGTTTCTTCCTTTTGCGCGGGAAATGCTTGCGCAGGAAGACGCAGCACGGGCGGCACTGGGGCATGGTAGTAACGAAGTCACTGGTACGTTGCGGTTTGCCGCGTCCAGTACTTTTGCGCAGCTCTATGTTGCGCCGATCCTGCCGGAATTCCTGGAGCGGCATCCCGGCGTGAACCTCGAACTGAAACTGTCGGACACACAGATGAATCTGATCGAAGGGGGCTTCGATCTGGCACTGCGCAATTATGCGATCGAAGACAGCAGCCTAAGGGCAAGAAAGTTGGCTGAGGACAAGCGCATTCTCTGCGCGTCCCCCGACTATCTTGCACGACGCGGGACTCCGAACGGTCCCGACGATCTGCAAGAGCATCAAGTCCTGGTCTTTATGGACGGGCCGGCAAGAAAGCTGACGGCATCCGGTGACAAGCGCGCCTGTACGTTCCCTCCGCCAGGCGTTGAAAGTCGAGTGGTATGCGACGATGGCGCCAGCATGAGAATCGCGACCCGGGCGGGCGTTGGAATCTCCATGAATTCCTGCTGGAGTGTCAATGAGGATATTCGGGACGGTTCGCTGGTGCGCGTGCTGCCTGACTACGAGGTCGACGACAATTCTGCGATCTGGCTGGTGTACCCCAAGTCGAACGTGCTGACGGCGAAGGTGCGTGTCTTCATCGACTTCCTGATCGAAAAAATTGGTGAGCCGCCAGTCTGGGAACGATAGCCTCAGGGCGCTTGTCGATCAGCAACGCCGGTCGAGGGTCGCCGATCTTATTCAAAACCCGAATACTGATTCTCGGGAAAGCAGGTTTTTCGTCAATTACGGACGATCTATCTTGCGGATCAACCCGGTACACCTTTGGAGTGGTCCAATGCAGGCAATGATCCTGAGCGAATATGGCGATAACGCAAAATTTCAACTAACAGATCTTCCCCGGCCCTCCGTAGAGCGCGGTCATGTACTTGTGCGCGTCGCCGCAACCAGCGTGAATACGGTCGATACGATGATCCGGCAATTGGGCCAGGAGAATCTGCCGCTCTCGCCGGATCTGCCAGCGGTACTCGGCATGGACTTTGCGGGGACAGTCGAGGCCGTCGGCGAAGGTGTAACGAACTTCGCCCCGGGCGATGAAATCTTTGGCTGTGCCGGGGGGCTCGCCGATTTGCAGGGTGCGCTCGCCGACTACATCCTTGCTGATGCGCAATTAGTGGCCCGGAAACCGAAGTCTCTTTCGATGCGCGAAGCGGCCGCCTTGCCGTTAGTCGGCATCACTGCCTTCGAAGGCCTGCAACGGGCGAATCTGCAAGCCGGCAACAAAGTCTTGGTTCACGGCGGTGCGGGCGGCGTCGGCCACGTAGCCGTGCAGCTGGCGAAGTACTTTGGTGCTGAAGTCTATGCGACGGGTACAGGCGATACGCAGCTCGGCGCTATCGGCCAGTTCGGCGCTACGGCCATTGATTTTCAGGCTGAGACAGTTGCCGACTACGTACAAAAATACACAGACGGTGCCGGATTTGACGTCGTTTTCGACTCTGTTGGCGGTCCGAACATGACGAATTCTTTTGCTGCAGCCGCATTGAACGGTCAGATCACGACAACAGTCTCGTTGCTGGAGATTGACCTGACGCCTGCCCACTTCAAAGGCCTTTCGATACATGTGGTGTTCATGCTGATTCCGATGCTGCACAACCATAAGCGAGACGAGCACGGCTCAATACTCGCGAAACTCAGCGCGATCGTGGACGAGGGCGCGCTGAAACCCATGCTCGATGAGCGGAAATTTCGCCTTGCCGAGGTTGGAGAAGCATACGATCGGCTGACCAGCGGCAACGCAATCGGAAAGGTCGTCGTAGAAATCTAGCCTGGACAGGCAATGCTCACTGGAAGAGGTAGGAAAGTGTCAAAATTGCTCATAGCGTTAACCTTCTTTGTTGTCGCTTGCTTAGCCAGTGAATTAGCACGCTCCGATACCACCGCGGAGATTGTGTCGAGCTCTGACCTGCGGTTCCAGCCACTGAATCCTGCACGCGGCGACGCAAGCCCGAGGGCAGGCGTTCTATGGGGTGACATCAGGGAGAACGTTTCGAGCGGGGCAATTATCGAATTTGCCGATGGTTTCTCCTCGCCGCCCCATATCCACAATGTTACGTACCGCGGCATAGTCATTAGTGGTGCCGTTCACAATGACGACCCCAACGCCGATGTTTTGTGGATGGGGCCTGGCTCGTTTTGGACACAACCCGCCGGAGAATCCCACATCACTGCCGCCGCCGTGGGGAGCAAGGCCACGATATTTCTTGAAATACTCGAAGGGCCTTATCTGGTGCAACCGGCCGGGGCAGCATTCGACAACGGAGAGCGGCCCTTGAACCTGGAATCCAGTAATCTGGTCTGGCTGGGACCGTCAGACGTTACGTGGATCGAACACTCGGGCATGTCGGAAGACGCTGAAGGCCCGAAGATGGCTTTCCTCTGGGGCGCTCCACAGGATCACCAAAGAAACGGAACCCTGTTGCGCTTGCCGGCTGGTTTTGACGGCGAGCTCCGCGGCAATGGCGCGTGGCTGCGTGCGGTCGTAGTCCGGGGCCCCGCTTTACATCGTCTGGGCGGGGAGTCTTCTTCGACGGACCTTCAGACGGGTAGTTACTTCGGTGCGAATGGAGAGGCCGTTCATAACATTGTCTGCGAGGCGCGGGATGCATGCCTTATCTATGTGAGTGCTGAAGGCAAGTACAGTCTCGCTCAATAGCAACGTTGTGTTATCCATCTCGTCCGGGTTCGTCCGGATTGCTGGAGAACAGTGCGATCTTGTTGCCTTGAGGGTCGCGAAGGTAGCCAACATAGAAATGAGGCCCATACGAGTCACGGAAGCCCGGCGGGCCCTCGTCAGAGCCACCTGCGGCAAGCGCGGCGGAGTGAAGCTCACGAACCTGCTTTTGACTGCGGGCCTCGAATGCGATCATCGCACCGTTCCCGGCCGAGGCGGGACGTCCGTCGAAAGTTGGTTTAACGTAGAAATCCGGCGGAGCGGCAGATTGACCCGGTTGTTCGGGCAGCGCGTAGCTTAGGCCTTCAGGACCCTCCTTCAGCTCGTAATCGAGGGCTGGCAGGAACGCGGAATAGAACCGTTTCGCGCGAGCGATGTCATCAGCACCGACGGTGACGTAGGCAATCATGCTGCGTATTTCCTGCCGAAAGTTTGCTTATTACCAAGCAGTTCAATGCACTAAGGTAGACCAACACACACTTCGGCTCAATAAGTACATAACATTCTCGGTACAGACGCGGCTGGTGGAAAGCCCGGACCGCTTACACCGTCTGACCGGAAGGCGCCGGCTACGCTCTCTGAGCTAAACTGGCGGCTCGTGACCCATGATTCCATCGGCCCGAGTATGAACTTCGAAAACAGTTATGCCGCCTTGCCTCAGGTATTCCACGCAACGGTAAGCCCCAACGAGGTGCCGGCGCCGGCTCTCCTCGCCTGGAATCGAGATCTCGCGCTGGACTTAGGCCTTGCCTCGTCAGACTACGACGAGGTGCAGCTCGCCCGGGTTTTTAGCGGATCCGTCGCGTTGGAAGGAAGCCAGCCGATATCCATGGCGTACGCAGGTCACCAGTTCGGACACTTCGTGCCCCAACTCGGCGATGGTCGCGCTACCTTGCTGGGCGAGATAGTCACTAAGGCTGGTCATCGCTTTGACATCCAGCTCAAAGGCTCCGGCCGGACGCCGTTTTCGCGCGGAGGGGATGGCAAGTCCTGGTTGGGCCCGGTGCTGCGCGAGTACATCCTCAGCGAGGCGATGCACCATCTGGGTGTGCCGACCACCAGGGCGCTCGCAGCCGTTGCGACCGGGGAAACGGTGTACAGGGAGTCTCCAATGCCCGGCGCCGTGTTCACACGAGTGGCTGCCAGTCATCTGCGCGTTGGCACGTTCGAGTATTTTTCTTATCGGAACGATGTGGATTCGCTCAGAACGCTCACCGACTACGCAATTGATCGTCATTATCCGGAGGTCAAGAACGAGAAGTCTCCGTATGTCGGGTTTTTTCGACGCGTAATGGAACGTCAGGCCGAATTGATGGCGCACTGGATGTCGATCGGTTTCATTCACGGCGTCATGAACACCGACAACACGACGATTTCCGGTGAGACCGTTGACTACGGCCCCGCAGCGTATATGGACGAATTCCGGTTCGACAAGGTGTTCAGTTCCATAGACGCTTACGGCCGCTACGCGTACGCGAATCAGCCGACTATTGCACAATGGAATCTCGCCCGTCTCGCCGATACTTTGCTCGCCGTTAACGTAGACAAAGATGAGCTGCAGGCTGTTCTTGCCGATTTCCCGGATCAATACGGGTCGCACTACCTTGCGCTGATGGGGCCGAAGCTGGGTTTGTGCGACCTTCAGGAAGCGGACGCCGGGCTAATCGCCGAATGGTTGCAGTATCTGAACGACAACGGGCTCGACTATACCCTGAGCTTTCGTGAGCTGGCGTCGCGGGCAGGCGCGCTCGATGAGACCCGGTTCGGATCCTTCGAGACTAAATGGCGGCGGCGTACTGCCAGCCAGGGCAAGACACCAGCCGAGATTTCGGCCTTCATGAACTCGGTGAACCCTCTCTTCATTCCGCGAAATCACCGTGTCGAGCAGGCGATCAGCGACGCGGTTGACGGCGATCTCACCGTCTTTAACGATATGAATACTGCACTGGCGCAACCGTATACCGAGCAACCGGGCTTCTCGGAGTATGCGAAAGCACCAAGGGCGGATGAGCGAGTCACCCGCACGTTCTGCGGGACCTAGCGGGGCCGATCCAGATATCTTAAGTCTCTGCCGGAGGGAACCATGTCAGTGAGGAGTGGTGCAAGGAGATCAGAACGCGCCCATTCAGCTTGTGGTAGGCGAACGTGTAGTCGGCGCGCGTGGCGTTGCCGTCGCCGTCGACAAACGTGTAATGCCCCATGTCCTTATAGCCCAGCCCGCCTGCCTTCAGAATCGGACCCGCGGCGCTCTGGAATTCCACACGCACCCAACCTCGATTGAGAAAGCCCTGGTCCTGGGGGAAATCCGGATCACCGCCCACGAAGTATGCGCGCGCACCGGCGCGGTCGAGGCGAATGACATCTGCCAAAGTGGGCTTGAACAGCAGCGGTTCATCCGGCGACCCGAAATCGTAGAGATCCAAAAGCCGATCGATGTCACGCTCGGTGACGCACTTGGCCCATTCGCGCTGCGCCGCGATGACTGCAGCTTTGGTCATGGGCTCGAATTTGCGCTCGGACACTATAGACGCTCCCTATTGCTCAACCGCAAAGCAAGACTGCAGGATGCCATCGGGCCAGCCGGGCAGCAAATGAATGCCAGTAAGGCTCTTCAGCCTTCCGGGTAGCTGACTCCCTCGGCAGACCGGGCGGCGAGACAGCAAAGACATCCGCTCGTGGCCTTGAACCGACGTCCGAGGAATGTCTGCTATGATTTCCAGCGCTGACCCGTAGCGGACAGTCGTCAGACTTCGACTTCAAGAAAATCTACTGGGGACTTCATGGACGAATCACTCAACGTATTCGACGAGCCGCTGGAACCTTGCGGCACGGATCCGATCACGGGTTTTTTTCGCGACGGCTGCTGCAACACCAGCGGCCAGGACGGGGGCTCGCACACGGTGTGCGCCGTGCTCACCGGGGAATTCCTCGAGCTTTCCCGCACGCAGGGCAACGACCTCGTCAGGCCGCGCCCTGAGTTTGGTTTTCCGGGCCTGAAACCCGGGGACCGCTGGTGTCTGTGTGCCAGCCGCTGGCACGATGCGGAGCGACACGGCGCGGCGCCGCGGGTCTACCTGAGAGCAACCCACCGGCGGGCACTGGAGCGAGTGCCCTTGGAGACACTCAAGCCTTACGCCCTCGATCTAGAGTGAAACGGGAGATTCACGACTTCCCGATGACAGCGTGGCGCAGCCCGGACCCCGTTAACGCCCCGCTGTACCGCTGTCGTTCCGTGAACCAGGGAGAACGACTAGAGGCGGTCGACCACGCGCAGGAGCGCGGTCAGGATCCCTTCACCCAGCCGCTCACAGCGCGCGGGTGACCAGCCGAACTCCGCGTCGGGCAGATTTGCATTGTCCTTGAAAGGCATCTCCAGGGTCATTGCCAGGGCACCGAAGTGATCGGCGAGCCAATTGGTCGCCATGGCCATGTTCGCCTTTCCTATCTCGGCCTTGGGGTAGCCGTATTCGGTCTGAAAGTCCGGGTTCGCCGCCGCGAGTTCGGCTTCGAACTCGGCCTGTAGCGCACGCGTCTCTTCGGTCACCGATTCCACTCCTTCGGGCCCGGCAATAAAATTGTAGGGCAGGGCCTCGTCGCCGTGGACGTCAAGGGCGAAATCGAGGCCGGTGGCCTGCATTTTCCGGCGGGCGAGGTAGACCTCGGGGCTGCTGGCCATCGTCGGCTCGAGCCACTCGCGGTTAAGGTTGGCGCCGGCCGCGTTGGTCCGCAGATGACCGCGCCGGCTGCCGTCGGGGTTCATGTTGGGCACGATCCAGAAATCGGCCTTGCCGAGCAGCGTGCGCGACGTGGGATCGGACGAGTCGAGCAGGCGCGCGAGCAGTCCGTCCACGAGGTGCTCGGCCATGCTCTCGCCGGGGTGTTGACGGGCGAAAATCCAGCACTGTTTCTTGCCCTCGGCCGGCTCCCGGCCGGCCTCGGTCACGCGGAGCAGGTCGAGATCCTGTCCGTCGAGGGTACGACCGAGCAGTTCCTGGCGTACCGACGACGACTGTAGACAGCGCGCGATGAGATCGTGATGCCGCTCGAACGAGTAAGGTGCGAAGTAGGCATACCAGACCGCGTCCTGTTCGGGTGTGTGCGCGATAGTTAGCGTTCCATTTTCATAGCGGGTCGAACTCACGCGCCGCCAGTTCCTGCGATCGTAGCTCACGCAGGCGCAGTAGTTCTCCCATGCCTTGGCGTAGCTGGCTCCGGCCGCGTTGACGATTGCGAGCTTCAAGTCCACGCCGCGTGCGCCGGTCACACGGAAATGAAACCACTGGTAGTGATCCGAGCCCTCGTCCTTGCGAATGCGGAGCTGAACCGCGCCAGGGTCGCTGAGGTCCAGAACCTCGATATTGCCTGCATCAAAGTTGTCGCTGATATCCACGGTATTCTGCTAAGTGTTGTTCGGCGCTGGCGCGCTATTAGTCAATTTCATCCCTCCAGACTCCCAAAGCGCTGTGCACTGTATTCTGTAGTCAGCGGGGTACCACGCGCGACGGTGATGCAGTGATGCCACTGCTCATAAGTCTCAGGGGACGTGTCGTACATCATCTTGCTCGGTCTCCGAGAACGCTGGCGATAAGGTACCACTTTGCTCGCGCAAAATCGGCTTTGCCCGGTTGTTGACCCGGCGTTTGCAATAGTCGCTGCCAAAGCCCGATGCGGACGTTCGGCGGATCCGGCAGCACCGGTTCGGCAGCCTGATCGGTGGCCAATCGACCAGGCAAAACGGCGGTCCCGGTATCTGCCCAAAATCGGGGTCCAAAATCGGGGTCAGACCCCGGTTTTCGCGGTTGCTGGAGCGCCAGCCGCAGTATCGCAATATCGGGGTTTGACCCCGATTTCTTTTGTAGCCGTCAGGCCAGCGCCGCCGCAAGAATATCGAAGACTACGCGCAGGCGCCGGCTCGTCCTGAGCTCGCGATGTGCGACGAGCCACAGCTCGACCGGGAAGGCGTCGAACTGATCCGGAAGCACCCGCACCACAGCGGGTTCCGCATCCCCGATGTCCTCCGTCATGACCCCGATGGCGACGCTTTGCTTAACCAACTCCCAATGCACGAGGTGGTTGTTCGTCACGATCGAGAACTGATCGGGGCTGACCGGAACGCTGCGCTCGTTTAGCCCGTCGACGAACTCACGTGTGCGGTCGAAGCCGAGAAACTGGGCCTTTGTGAGTTCTGCAAGATGCGTCGGGTTTCCGAGCGAGTCGAGGTAAGCCGGAGTTGCGTAAAGCCGGGCCTGCATGTCCTTGATCTTGCGGCCGATCAGATCCGCCTGCGTCGGCCGGTAGGCGCGAATTGCGATATCGGCTTCGCGTCGCTTGAGATCGCTGCTTGTGTTCGACGCGATAATTTCGATCTCGATGCCGGGATAGTCCGCGCGAAGCTTCGCCACGATTGGCGGCAGCACGTAGGCCGCCATCACCTCCGTCGCCGTGATGCAGACGACCCCTTCCAATACGTCGGAGCGGCCGGATGCCGTCAGGGACAGGCGATTCGCCGCTTCGCCCATGGCCCGGGCATGCTCGAGAAGATCGAGCCCGTTTGGCGTCAGCTCCAGACCGCGGCCGGATCGTTCGAATAGCGCGACACCGAGTTCCTTCTCGATCGCCGATACCTGGCGACCTAGTGTCGGTTGCGTCATGCCAAGTGCTTCGGCGGCGCGCGACAGCGAGCCTTCTTCCGCCGTTACGAGGAAAGCGCGGGTGCGGTTCCAGTCGAAGCGAAGTGCTCGCCAATCCATGCGTTTTCGCATATCTGTATCGCCTCGAATGGCGGTTCGCTGTGCATTATCGCATGCGTATGATGCACACATTCCATCCAAATGACCACGAGGAATCACCTTGGCCAGCTACTGCCTTAACTACGAGCTTTTGGGATCGCATCGCCGGTACCGGATTCGTTGAAGACGTCGGCTGGTCGACGGCGGATTGCCGACTTTTTTTCACAGCGTCGCGCAGGCCACGCTGCGGAGGTAACTAATATGAACCACGCAATACCACAGGAAAGGGCCTCTACGAGAACGGTGCTGTCCACTCTATGGATCTTTGTTCTTCTCAATTTATTCGCCAAGGACATTCATGAGCTGGGCAGGCCCGGAATGCTCCAGCAAATAATGACGGGCGTCGTTGACGGTGTGACGATTACCGAAGAACTAATGCTCCTGGGCGGAGTGATGTTCGAGATTCCGATTCTCATGGTTCTGCTATCGCAGATTCTGCCTTACAGGATCAATCGCCGGGCCAACATCGGCGCGGGCGCCGTGACGATCATGATCGAGGTGTACAGCAACCTTAATCCCGATCTCGACAACGTTTTCTTCCTGGTGATCAAAATTCTCGCTCTACTGGGCGTAATTCGGGTCGCGTGGAAATGGAAGGGCGGAGCAGAGCCGTCACTGGCGTAATTTCGCGATCGCAGTATCGTGAACGACGGCCCGTGGCCGAAGGCAGAATCTCAAGTGTTAGTATCGCTGACGAATGTGTCGCATCGACCGGTTGAAACGCAGCCCGAAACGGTCGTTCGCCGCAACGAGTGCAAAGAGTCGAACTGAATGGGAAAATCAATGGTACTGACTGGCGAGTGTTTCTGCGGTGAGGTCAAGTACGAGATATCCGGGCCGCTTGTCGATCCTCTGTCGTGTCATTGTTCTCGTTGCCGAAAGGCGTTCAGCTCCCAATCTTCCCACTATGCGAGGGTCAGATCGGGAGATTTTCGATGGGTAGCCGGGGAGGAAAGATTGACTTCCTACAGCGGCAAACATGGATTTGGCTTGCTTTTCTGCGGCACATGCGGCTCTACACTTTGCGGTACGAACGATAGTTCGATTCATGGCGTGGCTTTGGGCTGCTTGAACCAAGAGCCGGAACTGGATGAAATTCACCACGTCTTTGTGGATTCCAAAGCGTCTTGGGAGGTAATGCCTGGCGGTGTGACGACGTTTCCGCAAGGTCGCCGTGAGGCCGACCGGCGATAAGCCAACTGAAAGTCTCTGGCGGCAAGCCGCAGTTCGCCGGGTTTGGAGTAGAATCACGGCTTCTGACCCGAAGCAGCCAAGCAGGCCAGCCGAAAGTGGCCGCCTGCACACGGAGAATCGATGACTCAACCTATCGTGTTTTTCGACATTGCGGGACCTGATGACGCTGAGTTAAAGGCATTTTATTCGTCGGTGTTCGATTGGAAATCCGATCAATCCGGCCAGTTTAGTATTCCCGTCGTCACACCTATCCAAGGGACCATTCGCAAAGACCCTGCGGAGAAACGAATCTACGTTGGGGTTCAGGATGTATCTGCGAGTCTGATAGAAATTGAGAAGGCGGGCGGTACGGTCGACGTGCCCCGTTTCGAAGTTCCCGGCGTAGTCGTCCTTGGGCTATTCAAAGACCCGGCAGGTAATCCGATGGGACTGGTTGAAATGGATGGGGACAGGCATCGCATCCCGTAGAATTTGGTCCCTCTATATGAGCGCAAGAAAGATATCGGGGTCTGACCCCAATTCTTCAGCCACCTACCGACGTGGTCATTGGTTGTCGATTAATCCATCTCAACTGAAAGGCCACGCCGATGAGGAACAAGACGAGAAGAGCCAAGTGACTCATCTTCATTACCGGATCGTCGATTGAACTCAAAACAGGGCTTCCAACCGGGAGCCGCAGCAGTCCATCGGTGGCGGCCGGCAGGCAGTGAAACAGAATAGTAGCCGAGAAACTCACAGCCTGTATTCGCCGCGACCAACTTCCGAATAGAGTCAGGCTTTCTGCCAGCAACCCGACGGTTAGTGCGACAAGGGCTGCCACAGCCATAAAGTGGGCCACGCCGAAACCTCCGTGTTGATAGATCAACAAAGCGGTTACTGCCGTCACCAGCGTGGTGAGCAGGTAGAACAGTCCAATTCGTGTACGGTAAGAAATCTCCTTGAACCGATAGAGCGTAATCGCACCGCTTACAAGGGCAGCGATACCCGCGATGGTATGAAACCAGCCTAGCGGAATCATTTCTGGCAAGAGCGTTCTCCGGAAGCAGGGCAAAACAGACTTTTACAATTCTAGCCCGGAAACCGGAAGATCTCACAATCAGCTTGCCGTTTTGTCTCCGCCCGCCTGCACGATATCGGGATATCGGGGTCTGACCCCAATTCTTTCCAGTTCTTTTCAAGCTCAGTTTCCAGCCGCACGTTAGTTGAGCTACCCTTCTCCGCTATGGACACTTCTATCAGCGTAGGTCTGGCGCAAATCGCGCCGGTATGGCTACGGCGTGACGCAACCCTTTGCCGCGTTTCGGACCGGGTCACCGCGGCTGCGGAGGCGGGCTGCGACCTCGTTGTCTTCGGCGAGGCATTGGTACCCGGTTATCCGTTCTGGGTTGAACGTACCGACGGCGCCCGTTTCGAGAGCGACCTGCAAAAGGCGTTGTACGCACACTACGCCGAGGAGGCCGTGCAGATCGATCGCGGCGACCTGAACGCGCTGTGCTCGACTGCGGCAACTCACGGTATTGCCGTTTACCTCGGCACGATCGAGAGAGCGGCCGACCGAGGCGGGCACAGCCTGTACTGTTCGATGGTTTTTATCGGCAAAGACGGTGCGATCGGCAGTGTGCACCGGAAGCTGATGCCCACCTACGAAGAACGCCTGGTCTGGGCAATCGGTGACGGCAACGGGCTGCGGGTCCATCCGCTGGGGCCTTTTACGGCAGGCGGTCTGAATTGCTGGGAAAACTGGCTGCCGCTGGCAAGGTCGGCACTGTATGCGCAGGGTGAAGACCTGCATGTCGCGATCTGGCCGGGCAGCGAACGCAACACGCATGACATCACCCGTTTCATCGCAAGGGAGTCACGCTCGTTTGTGGTTTCCGTGAGCGGCCTGATGCATGCTGACGACATTAGTGACGATTTGCCGCATGCCGGGACACTACGCAGCAGTGCCGACGGATGGCTGGCCAACGGCGGTTCCTGCGTTGCCGGCCCGGACGGGGAATGGCGCCTCGAGCCGCAGACCTGCGAGGCTTCGCTGCGTGTCGTTGAGCTCGACCATCGCGAAGTGTTGGAAGCGCGCCATAACATGGATGTCGCCGGACACTACTCACGTCCCGATGTGACGCGGCTCAAGGTGAACCGCAAACGTCAGTCGACGGCGTCTTTCGATGATTAGCGAAATCGGGGTCTGACCCCAATTTTCCAGATGATTGAATGCACTCAGTCGGAGGCTTCGACGGGTCTAACATACGCACCGTCGTACGAATCGAGATGATGCTTCTCGGCGAACGCATGGAAGGCAATATTCGTCGCATTCAAGCTGTCGACAGAGTGAGTCTCGACTTTTTCTACGTATAGCGACCACACGTCCGGCTCGTCTCCTAACTCTTCGTCGGACAGATAAATCCCTTTAATCAAGTAGCCCCTCTCGTCGAGAATAGAGGCGACGCGCTCTAATGCCGATTTGTCTGCATCCGTGAAAAAATAGGCCCAAGTCATATCGCCAGAGATATCCCAGTCCGTATGTTCCGAGATGGAATCAAACAATTCTTGAAGCTGTTCTTTCGAAACCCTCGATGTCTGTGCATATGAGGGCTCGAGTGCGGCCAAGAGGACAAATACACCGAGTAGTCTGACAAGTTTCATGTGCGAACGCCGAGCTTTCGCTGTGGGTCAGCAGCGAACCTCTCCGATGAAGTAAATTCTATCATCCGGGCGTCAGCAGCGGGCCGTCGAACTGCGAGGTGAATCGCAATATCGGGGTCTCAATATCGGGGTCTGACCCCAATTCTTTTGCGGTGCGCCTTGGCCGATAATTGCTTGCATATTGCGTGAGCAATCAAGTATCATGCAATTATGAAATCCCAACGAAAGATCGCCGAGACGGTGGTCATGCACATTCTGGATACCGCCGGCGCGTTTGAAAGACGCCTCGACAGTGCTTTGTCCCTGAGCCGAGGCATTACTTTCAGTGAGTATCGCCTGCTGAGGAGCCTTGCGACCGCCGACAGCCAGGGCCTGACCCGCGTTGCATTGGCGAATGCCGTATCGCTAACGCCGTCTGCCGTAACCCGGGCGCTCAAGCCGTTGGAGAAACTTGGCTACGTCGAAACGTCCAAGAATAAAAGGGACGCTCGTCAAAGCCTCGCCAGCCTGACCAGCGGAGGGCGGGAGTTGTTGTCGGACGCGGACGGCGTCTTGCAGGATTTCTACAACGATGTCGGCGCGGCGGCGGGTCGAGAGAATCTCGAATCGCTGCTTGGGCTAATGGCGCGACTCCGGGCATAGCTGTCCGGCAGAAGCGGCATTGACCGGTACTTTCCGGGGGCACTGAAGAAGATTCGCGCCGGGCCGTGCTCAGCTGGCCAATAAGCAGGAAATAATCCGACAAAACCTGACAGTCGCGCATCGTCACTTGGTGCACCATGGAGCGCCGCCAAGTCAAACCCGAAGAAGACGGTGTCTGAGGAATGGAATCCGACAGAAACTCAATCCCGCTGAGATATTCGGCCGCATGCCTTGCAGCGTCACTGGTAACGACAGCCATAGTGTTCTTGATGACGCAGCTCATATTGCCGGTTGGTGGCGATCCGGTCGTAAGGGAAATGCTCCTGCAGTTGGAGTCTCGCCGCAGCTCACTCCCCAAGACAGAAAGCGGCGTGCGGATATTCGAACTCCCACCGAAACCAGAGCTTCGAGACAATCCCGACACGCCGGCCGATCAAAGCGCTCCGCCAAGGCGTCCTCAAAGAGCCGAATACAGCGACGATCCTGTCGAAGCTACACCGGAACGCATCATTGACTGGTGGGCGCAGGCGCGAGCGGTCATTCAGGATCAGGGAGATGCGGAGTTCGAGGAGTGGCTGGAATTGCAAGGGTACAAGAAGTACGTGTCGATAATGCAGGGACCGATGCCAGGCTCCGCCGGTCCGACAAAGCCATCGGGACAGGAGCGCCCGGGATCAGACTACGAGAACGTTTACGGTGATCTGGTGGTCCCGATCAACGAGAACTGCGTAATGCAGATGCGGCCCAGGTCGTTTGACTCGTCAGATTTCGCACGAAACATCCCACCTCGTATCGTGTGCAAATCTGATCCGGGAATTGGCCTCTCCGGGCTGGAGGAATACCTGGACAAGAGTACGGAACGATAATTTGCCGCGCAGAGCGACATCTCCTTCCCGCACAGCTATCCCTTCAAGCATTTCGTCGGATCAGTGACCGGATCGGGATCGTGTTATCGTCGATTCTATTCCCGGGAAGGAGCAGGCAGCGGCAGCGAAGTCGGTAGCTTGGTACGCAATGACCCTGCTTGCGGCCGCAGTTTCGGCCTGTGCGAAAGCCATCGTTGCCGCACCCGCGCTTCGCTACATCTTTCTGGCAGCGTTGTTTGCCGAATCGGGACTGACGGAAGCCGGCTCGACCTGAACAGGCCCACGCAGTGTCAAGCTACTTCACGTAGCGTACTTGTGCGCGTAGTACGTGCCCATCACCACCGCAATGCAGCCAGCAATCAGTTGCAGCGAAAGGGGTTCCGCCAAAACGGCATTTGCGCCCAGCAGGGTGATTACCGGCAGCAGCAGGAGCATCGTACCGACGCGATTTACGCCGATGAGCGCGCTGGCGTGGTACCAAAGCAGATAGGCAAGGAACGATGACAGGACCGAAAGCCAGATCAGGTTCGCCCAGGCAATCGCCGGAAGACCGGACAGTTGCGCGTACGTTCCGGACCACAGGCCGAGCGGCGTAACGCACAGCATACCGATGACGAGGCCCCACATCGTCGCGGCCCTTGCGCCAATGTCGTTGGACACGCGCCCGCCGAGTACGTAACCGATGGCCGCAAAAACGCAGCCTGTGAGTACGATCAGATCCCCGGCCAGCGAACTCCGGCTGCTTGCCTGTACGTCTTCCCACGGATTGATCAGGAAAATAAAGGCAGCAAGGGTTGCGACAGCAGATCCCAGCCACCATCTGCGATCCGGCAGGACTCCGGAGACGATAGACGACACGATAATCGTCAGGATCGGCAGGAACGCCATGATGATGGCAGCGTGACTGGCGGACGTCCGGGCCAGGCCGGCGCTCAATAGCAGCGGCCAGAATACGAAGATGGAGATCGCATACGAAATCAGCAGCGATACCCTTGTTCCGGATTCGGGGCGGCGAGTCTTCGAAAGCCCGATCAGCACTGCTGCGAAAACGCCGGCAAGCCACGTGCGGACGATGGCAATGTCAGACGCGGCGAGGAAGTCCAGCAGACTCTTGTTGGTGATCGCGGTTCCTCCCCAGAAAATCAGGGCGGTCAGGGCAGACAGATTGGCAACCCGGCTTGGCAGCGTTGGTTTATCGATTACGTTCCCCAGACGATTCTCCTTCGCTCCGCATCGTTGAGCATCGTTTCGGCAGTTTTCGGGAGTATGCCGATCGTCATCGCTTAGGTAGCCGCTCAGTGGGGGAAATCCATTAGCCCATTAGTTTACACGGAGAATGACTATGGGAACCCGGCAACTGCATCGCGGCCGGCTCATCGGCCGCCTTCAGCTCGTCGTACGCGATCTCAATGGCAGCCGGCACTGAATTTCCGAACTCAATGCAGGTCCAGTCGATTCGGGTGCCTGCAGGACGATGTCCATTTACACCCATCATCATCTGCGGCGATCCAGCCTGCATACGCCACACAATCGAGCTAAAATAACTGTCCGAACATCGATTGCGATCGAAATGCATCCCGGCCGATTGTCCGCCGTCCACCAAAAAAACGCGAGGTGCTACGCATGGTCCTACAACGAACTCTCTCCGCAGCCTTGTTCACCGCGCTCATCTTTGCCGCTCCCGCGGCCTGGGCTCAGGATTATCTGACCGGGATGTTCCGGCTGACCCGTCAGCCGGCGGACATCGTCGAGCCGGATGTCGCCCAGGCGCTGGACAAGATCGTCGAGAAGAACGAGAAGCTTCAATGGCAGCTTTACGTTCCCGAGAGCTACACGCCGGAACGGCCCGCCGGATTGTTCGTGTACATCGATCCGAACGGGCAGGGACGGATTCCCGACGGCTGGCAGCCGGTTTTCGATCGCCACAACGTCATTTGGATCGGTACACGCCAGACCCAGCGTAACGCGAACTCGACTCGCAAAATCTGGCACGCGATACTCGGGTCGCGAGCACTCGACAAAGACTATGCGATTGATTTGCAGCGCATGTACGTCGGCGGTACGCGCGAGACCGTGCCCTTGGCGGTCAGCACGATGCTGACGGCCAATGAATTCGTAGGCGGCATCTACACCCGCGGCTCGTTCTTCTCCCCGGAGCTCACGGCCGATCTCGTGGAATCCCTGCAGCGCAAAGGTCACGTCTTTATCACGGGCACCAACGACAAAGCCAAGCGCCAGGTTCAATCGGACTACGAGACGTACCAGCAGCAAGGCATCTCGGACGTGAAACTGATCTTCGATACCCAGCGGCTGGGCGATGTTGGCAGTCCGGAGCAGATGGACGAGGCATTCCGCTTTCTCGACGCCCGCCAATAGCGACAGAGCCAGCGCCCGCGTTTCACAGGGCCTTTTTTTGCGCTTTTTCCTCGCGGTTTGCATCCAACGTAGCATTGGGTTCGTACTACTCTGTACATCAAGCCATTTGTCCGAGGGAGAATGTCCATGAAGAGGCGACTCACGTGGCCCGGCGCCGCCCTGGCCGGGTACCTTGCGTGTCTGGCGAGTACCGTCGCATTGGCAGCAGCGCCCGCGGAGGACACGGAGCCAGACGTCAGCGTCGAGGTGGAAGAGCTGGTCGTATACGGACGTGCACAGCGCCTGATCGAGCGGGCAAATTCCGCATCCGAGGGTATTGTCGGCTACGACGACATCCGGCTGCCGCCGATGCTGCGGGTTGGTGAGTTGGTCGAGGCCGTGCCGGGCATGGTGGCGACCCAGCATTCGGGCACCGGCAAGGCTAATCAGTATTTCATCCGCGGCTTCAATCTGGATCACGGCACCGACTTTGCGGTCGCCGTCGAAGGCGTGCCCGTTAATCTGCGCAGCCACGGCCATGGCCAGGGTTACCTGGACCTGAATTTTCTCATCCCCGAGCTGGTGGAGACGACCCGCTATCGCCGCGGCCCCTACTCGGCGGAAGTGGGCGACTTTTCTTCCGCCGCCAGCGTTCAGTTCGATCTTTACGACCGGCTGGACGAGGCGGTGCTTTCTGCGACGGTGGGCGAATACGGCTACCAACGGGCACTGGCTGCCGGTTCCGGCGAAGCGGGCGGCGGCGTGCTGACCGCCGCGCTCGATTTCACCCAATACGAGGGGCCATGGGATCTCGACGAGGATCTCGAGCAGCTCAAGCTCTTCGGGGCGTATACCGGCAGCCTCGCCGGCGCGGACCTGCGCATTACGCTGCAGGGGTACGACAGCGACTGGAATGCAAGCGATCAGATTCCGGCGCGTGCTGTACGCGCCGGCCTTATTGGCCCGCTCGGCAATATCGATGACGACCTCGGGGGAGAAACCTCCCGCTACGCATTGACGGGTTCGCTCGATTTTGCTGCCTGGTCGGTCAATGCTTACGCTGTCGACTACGATTTCAGGCTGTATTCGAATTTCACGTATTTTCTCGACGATCCGCTCGCGGGCGATCAGTTCGAGCAGCGTGACGTCCGACGTGTCTATGGCCTCGGCGTACGGGGCGGCGGAGACGCACCGCAGCCGGCCAGCCGCGTTGTACTGCGATGGGGCGGCGACCTGCGCTTCGACGACATCGACGAGGTTGGTCTCTACGGTACCGAGAACCGGGTGCGGATCGACACCGTGCGCGACGACCGCGTGCAAGAGCTCTCTGCCGCTGCCTGGGGCGAGGCGGAATGGCTGCTCGCGGACCGACTGCGTGCGTCGCTGGGCTTACGTGCCGACTGGTACGACTGGGACGTTCGCGCCGTTCGCGATGCCAATTCGGGCAGCGGTGACGACACGATCCTGAGCCCGAAAGCCGGCATCGCATGGCGCTTCGCCGACCGCGCCGAGGCGTATCTCAACGCCGGCCGCGGGTTTCATTCGAATGACGTTCGCGGCGCCACGATAACGGTCGACCCGGTCAGCGCCGGCGCCGTGGACGCCGTTCCGGCGCTCGTACGCTCGGACGGCGCCGAGCTGGGTTTACGCATCGAAAATGGTCAGAGCTTCAATGCGACCTTGACGATGTTCTGGCTGGAGCTCGACTCCGAGCTGGTGTATGTCGGCGATGCGGGCACAACGGAAGCCAACGATGCGACGGAGCGTTTTGGTGTCGAGGGTGCGCTGTTCTGGCAGGCGACCGACTGGCTTGCGCTGAACTCGGCGTATACGACAACCGACGCCCGCTTCAAGACGGATCAGGACGGCGGCCGCGAGATACCCGGCGCCGTGGAGTCCACCTTCACGCTGGGGCTAAACGCGGCTTGGGAAAACGGCCTATCCGCGAGCGCGAGGCTGCGCTGGCTTAGCGAAGCGCCGCTCGTCGAAGACAATTCGATCCGTTCCGACGATTCCATGCTGGTCAACGCAGGCGTGGCTTACCGTACCGGCGGCGTAGAGTTCCGGCTGGACGTATTCAACCTGTTCGATTCCGACGACAACGACATTGCCTACCGGTACGCATCGCGCCTGCCGGGCGAGCCGCTGGCGGGCGTGGAAGATATCCACTTCCATCCGCTCGAAGCGCGCAGCGTGAGGGGGTCGGTCACCTGGCTATGGGACTAAGGCCAGTGCAAATCGGGGTCAGACCCCGATTTCCAAAACCGGGGTCTGACCCCGTTTTTCTGCGAGGTCAGAGCATAGCTTCGCAGCGCGTCGCAAGGACGCGTTCAATGCCGTCCATTATCGATTGGCGAAAGGGTGGCAGGCCGGAGTTTTCGGCAGGGCCGCGGCTCGTCGTCACGGCGACGATGTATCCGCACTCCGTGAAGTCACTCAGCATGGCGTTGTGGCCCCAGTCCTCGTAGCCCAGCGCGCGAATCGTGTGGCCAAGCCCCGGTACATCGACTATGAAGGCGCCGTACGACGCCTGCCCGATGCGCATCTCAGCGCGCGGTGCGTGCAATTCCTGCAGCGCATTCGCCGAGAGGACGCTTCCTGTCCGCAGTGCGTGTTGCCAGGCAGCAAGGTCTTCCGCGGAGATCAGCAGCGCGGCCGCCATTCCATAGTTGCGCCGTTTCCGCAGCGCCCTGGGAATACGCTTGAGAGGCTGGCTGACTGCAGCAGGGTCCATAAGGTCCGCTTCACTCCAGAACTTCGCCTCGCCAATGCAAGACGGTTTGAGCAGACGGCTTCGGGCGACGTCTTCGTAATTTCCGGAGAAGATCCGCTCGACAAGGATACCGAGAAGGTCGTAGCCGTCATTTGAGTAACGAAACGAGCCGGAGCCGCCGGCTGCCAATTCGTGACGGGTTATTGCGGCGAGAGCTTTTCGCGAGTCGCTGTGGCGTTCCGCGACGTAGGAGGAGCCAAGGCCGCTAGTGTGTGCGAGAAGGTCTGCAAACGTCACGTTTTGCCATTCGGGGTCGGCGCGCTCAAAGAGCGGCGCAACCGGATCGTCAAGCTCGATCATTCCGGTATCGACGGCATACAGTACGAGCGTCGCGGTGAAGTACTTGGAAACCGATGCGACGTGGAACAAGGTGGAGCGCCGCACCGGGACTTCGCCCCCAAGGTCTGCGCTGCCTGCGGCCCTGCTGTATACGTATGTGCCATTCCTGATGATCGCTACCTGGCCCGCGAAACCGCGACCGAGCGCATCGTCGACGACCGGATCGATTTCTCTTGCCAAGGCCTTGTCGGCCGAGCGTGAAATCGTTTCGCATCCGGCTTCCGGCGAGCGAGCGAACGTCGCAGACTCGGCATGGGCCATCTGAGCGAAGCCAAGGTAAGCCAGCAGTGCCGCCGTTGCGATACTGTGTACAGCCATTCGTATGCCCCAAATAGCGGCTAGATTACGCGACCGACGTCGAGCGCTCTTGAACGGATTTGCAGCGGAGGTTAACGCGCAGTATTGCGCCTGATCGTCGCCGGTGAGTCCCCGGTATATCGCCTGGTCGCCCGAGTCAGGTGACTCTGGTCCGAAAACCCGGCCTCCGCGGCGATTTGACTGAGCGACAGGTCGGTCTCGGCGATCAGCCCGATCGCCCGCTGCACCCGGGCTTCCAGGCGGAACCGGCACGGGTTCACAAAAAAATATCGCCGAAAATGCCGTGAGAGGCTCCAGGTGGAGAAGGCATGGGCTTGTGCCAGGCGGCCGATCGGCGGAGGGTTTCTTTGACACAGCGATGCCGCCACCGATTCGAAGGGGTTGCAAGGCGTCGGTACGTCCAGCGGCTCGGTCTCCGAAGCGGCAAGGATGTCGTCCCCGGCCCAGGGGTTCCGAAGCAGATCGTCGAGCTGATCGTGGGGTACGCGGCCGCGGCGAGAGAGCCAGCCGTGGTCGGCAGCGTAGCGGCTGATCGCCTGGCCGGACAACGGCAGCTTGACGTAGCCGGCACCGGGTCCGCCGAGACCGTCATGCGCGTAGTAGGCCGGGCGAAAGATGTAATCTCCGGGCGCAAACGTGCCCCGCGAGGTAAACGACCGTTCGGTGTAAGCGCCGGACGTGAAGAGAATCAGCCGGGCATCGTCGTGTCGATGCAGTGCTTGTACGAAATGAGGCTTGAACATGCGTATAGTCCCGGTCGGTCTGACGTTCCGGCGCCAGGCGGGCACGAGAATACCAGCCCGCATGGCGAAAAACGTGAAATCGTTGCAAATCCCGGCCTGGGTTGGTTCGACGTAGCCCGAGCTGGCATGGGCGGCGCGATTTCAGGCCGTTGGCCGAGCGCGATTGCTAAATGGCCGACCCGTAGCGGATGAGCCAGACAGTCAGGATCCCAATTCCCAGCAGTACGTAACCGGCGGTAGCGTAAAGAACGCTGCTCTGCCTCCAGACACACCTCAGCAAGCAAAGCGCTGCCATGACGAACAGCCCAACCGTAAAGACCTGGGTCCGATAAGAAAGATAAGGGCTGGAGAAGTCGAGTACGAACGTCTCCGAGACAATGAAGTACAAGGCGCAACAGAGTGCGGCTATGCCGATAAGCGCATGAATGGTTTTCTGGACGTTCACGGAGAACCCCGCTAGCTTGACTATGCGGCGCGAGAAGATTGCCAGTTTAGGGTGTTTGTTCTAAAAGATACGAATTGATCGCCTTTTTGGTAAGAGAATGCCATGCCGCACCGATCGCAATTGCCTCAGATCCTCGCCGTATTATCCATAGTCGCTCTCGCCGGCTGTCGGTCAGGACCGCACCCTGACAAGCCCGCTGCGCTGGAAGCGGCGGCGCGGCCCGCAGCCATTGTCGATGTCACGGACGTCGTTGAAAATCTCGAACTCGACATACGCTACGCCGGCACCGACAACTTCGTCGGCGAAGCGATCGACGGCTATCTCGCGGCGAAATGCCTGGTCCACACGGAAGCGGCTGCGAGGCTCAAGAAGGCGCAGGAGCAGGCGGAGGCCGAGGGGCTGCGACTCAAGATTTTCGACTGCTACCGGCCGCAGCGCGCGGTCGATCACTTTCTGCGCTGGGCGGCCAACCCGGACGACATAAAGACCAAAGCGGCGTACTACCCCAACAAACACAAACCCGAGCTGATCGGCCCCTACATTGCCGCCCGCTCCGGCCATTCGAGAGCGGCCGCGATCGACCTGACGCTGGTGAAAAAGGACAGGCAGGGCGGCTGGACCAAACTCGATATGGGCACCCCGTTCGATTTTTTCGACGCGCGTTCGAACACCGACGACCCGCGCATCACGCCCGGGCAAAAAGCCAACCGCTACCGCCTGCGGGCCATCATGCTGGACGCGGGCTTCAAGCCCTATGACCTGGAGTGGTGGCACTTCTCGATCGCGGACGAGCCGTACCCGGCGACCTTCTTCGATTTTCCCGTGCAATAAAGCAGCGGCACCGCCTGACCGACGATTGACTCAATCAGGTCGGGGGAGTACAGACGGTGCCGCCAAGCTGTCGCTATTCGTGTGTCTCTACTCGTAGTTGTACGAGACTTTCAGACCAATCGTGCGCGGCCGGATATAGATCGACCGGTATCCCCATTGGCCGCCGACAACCTGCAGCGAGGTTTCGCCGTCCTCGTTGGTCAGATTGCTCACCCACAGGCCGGTGGTTACCGGGCCGCGAGCGTATTCCACGGACGCGCCAAGACTGGTGTATGCATCGAATGCGTACGGATCGTTCTGATCCTGCCGGTCGCTTTGCACTTTGCCGACGTAGCGCACGTCGAAACTCGAGCGTATCTCGCCGCCGAAAGCCGACATGTAGTGGTCGATACCGAAGTTATGCCGGTCGCTGGGCGCGCCGCCCAGTTCGTCGCCGTCGAACCACGTGCGGCAGCCGGTTGTTGTATTGCCCTCGAACAGGCAGACCGTGCGGTCTTCGACGAACTCGCCTTGCGTAAACGCCGACTCCCAGCTAATGCCGAGGTTGGCGGTAATCTCGTAGCGCAACGCGAGCTCTATGCCCCGGGTCTCCGCATCGGGGCCGTTGGTCGTGCCGTTCAGCGGAAAGCCCAGGATCGTCTGCGAATAATAGGTCTGCGTATTGTCCCACTCGATCAGATACGCGTTTGCCTGCAGGTATAGAGCGCTGTCCAGAAAAGAGCCCTTGAAGCCCAGTTCGTAGTTGGTTGTGGAGTCCGGCTCAAAGAGCTGTGTGCCGGTCGCGATCACGTTGCCGCCGTCGTCGCGGAAACCGTTCGTGCCGCCGCGGCGGAAGCCTTCCGAAACCGTCAGGTAGCTAAATGCGGCATCGGAGAAGCGGTAGGCGGCGTTTAGCTTGAAGATCGACTGCCCGGTCTCCTTGCCGCGCGACACATCGTCGTTGATGCCCAGAAAACCCGTGTAGTCGCTAATGGTTTTCTGCGTCTCGTCTTCCCAGTTGAAGAATCGCGCGCCGAAGGTCAGATCGAGTTTCTCCGTGAACGAATAGGTCAGCTCGCCGTAGAGCGCGGTTTCCTCGTAGTTGGTGTCGAAGACTTCGGAGTAGCCGTTGTCCAGGAACCGGCGCTCGGGGAAATCGATGCGGGGATCGCAGCAGCCGTAGTCGTTTGCGATTGCGTCGTCGAGGCCCGGGAAAATCTCCCAGAACCTGAGCGTCGAGTCGCTATCGGTGTGGTAGAGGCCGACGATCCACTGCAGGGGTCCGTCGGTTTTCGAGGTAAGCCGCGTCTCGTGCACAATGCCTTCGTAAGCATTGTCGTAGCGAATGAAGGCGGACTGGTTGGTGTTCTCGGGCAGCACTCGCGGGATAAACGCCAGCACGCCGTAGAACAGGTAGCCTTCGTTGAGGTAATCCCCTTGTCCGACGCGGGCGTCCTCGTACATGGACGTGCTGCTGTGCAAATTCGCAAAGCCCAGGTCCCAGTCGAAGTCTATCGACCCCAGCTCGAAGTCGCGGTCCGTGAACTCCTCGTGCACCGATTGCACCGTGTACCGGTCAACCTGGAAAGGAGCCGTTTCGCGCGTGAACGTGCAGTCAGGCCCCGCAAGGCCAGCCTGATCGCAGGCCACGTCGACGTCGAGTCGGCTCGACGCGCGCGATCCGTGAGCAGTCTGATCCTGTTTTGCATACGCGAGGTTGACCGTCAGCGTATCGGTCAGATCCGCCTGTAGCTGGATGCGCCCGGTTGCCGTTTCTTCCCAGTCGTCGTCCTCATAAAGGTTTTGCGACGGGTTTGGCGTCGGGACGCGGGCGTCGACGCCCGTGAGCCAGACCGGACTCGCAACGCGGTCGGTAAAGCCGCCGTCGTCGAGATAAGCGAAGGAGGCGCGAACCGCGACTGTGTCGGACAGCGGCGCATTCACGACGAAGTCCGTATCGTGGCTCAGGGAGCCTTCTTTCACCTGATAAACATTGGTACTCGCGGAGAAAGTGAATTTCTCGGTGTCGGGCTTGTTGGTAATGTAGCGGATCGTGCCGCCAAGGCTGCCGCCGCCATACAAGGTTCCCTGCGGCCCGAGCAACGACTCGACACGCGCCACATCCTTGATGCGGTATGAAATGTTCGGCAGCGGCGTCGAGTCCAGATAGTAAGCCAGCGTACTGCGGGTAAAGAACTCGATGTTGTTGGCGCTGACCGGCGATACGTTAAGGCCGCGAACCGTCACCGACTCCGCAAGGCGGTTGTTGTTGCCGGGAGCGCTGATGAGAACACTGTCTGCGATCAGTTCTTTCACATCGCCGATATTTCGCCGCCGCAATTCGTCCTCCGGGATCGCGGAGATGTTCATGGCGATGTCGCTCGCCTGCATTTCCCGGCCGGAGGCCGTGACGATGATCTCCTCTACCGAGCGTTCGTTGTCGTCTTCGTCATCCTGGGCGACGGCGGTTGCCGCCGGAAATGCCGCGAGCGCAGCTGCAGTCAATAGTCCGTAACGTATATGCACGTTTTTTCTCCCCCGTATGAATAAACACTGCAACTCCCGAAAATATACGGTTTCCGGGCCGGTGGGCATTCCCGGATTGGGTAGGTTTTGGGGGCCGGATCGTCGTTTGAGCTCTTCCGCCCCGGATTGGGTAGGTTTTGGGGGCCGGATCGTCGTTTGGGCTCTTCCGCCCCGGATTGGGTAGGTTTTGGGGACCGAAGCGTCGTCTGACCGCTTTTGCAAGCGCCGCAAGCGCCGATTAATGTCGCTCCCGGGGCCTCACATCCTGCTAAGCTACTTGCTCGTTCGGCCGCAACGCCAGTCCGAACGGTAAATAGGGTACTAATAACAATCAGTTATGAAGTATTTCCGATCGTTTTCCGGCTGGAATCAAAGCCTGGCAAAGCTGCTCGATCCCGGTTTGCAGGACAGTCTGCCGGAGAATCTGGTGGCCGGTTGCGACGCCCTCGTGCCGTCCGATTCGGCGTTCCTCGTCGTCTGCGGCGAAACGATCAAGCCGCTGCCGTTGTTCGACAATATTCCGGCGGACGTCCGCCATCTGCATATCGAGCCGTATCTCGACGGCGCCTACCTGCTGGATCCGTACTACCGGGCCGGGATCAGCGGCGTGCCGTCGGGTCTTTACAGCCTGGCTGAGGTGGCGCCGGCGGGTTTCGACTACGACGAGTATTTTCTGCGCTACTACCGCGATTCGAAAATCATCGCGGAACTGGGCTTCATAACGGCCCTGCCGGACGGCTACTTTTCCATTCTGTCCCTCGCAATGCACGAGGGGTCCCGGGGTTTCGATCCGGAACGCGTGGAGCTGCTGCGGACGGCGCAGCCGATCGTGGATATGGCCATTGCCCGGTATTGGCGAGGCATTCAGGAAGCGGGCGGGCAGGGAGTCGTAGCGCCGTTGCACTCCCAGCTCGAGACGGCTCTGGAGTTATTTGGTCATTCGGTCCTGACCGGGCGCGAGGCCGAAGTCATCCGCATGTATCTGCACGGGCATGCGACGAGTTCGATCGCCGAAAAGCTGTCGATTACCACCCACACGGTTGCAATGCATCGGAAGAACGCTTATTCGAGGCTCGATATCTGCTCACAGTTCGAGCTGTTTCATCTGTTCATCGATTCTCTTTCGTGCTTCGACCCGGATGCTAAGGACGATCCCTTGCGGGCTTACCTGCAGGGAACCACGGCTACTTAGGCACTTCCGCCGCTCCGGTTACGGTATTATCCTGTCCAATGAATAGAATTGCCTGCAAATACCTTCCCACTTCCCCGTGTTACTAGTACTTTCGCCCCCCAAAGAAAAAGTCCAACGCTGATCCCGTGCCTGCGAGTTTTCTGCCCTATCCCGTGAATCGACGCGACTACGTAGCAATACAATCCCTCTTCGAAATCGTGGCGGTCGTTTGAACAGAGTGGCTCTCAGTCTGGACGACCGGCAACACGCCAGACGGAGGTTTCTGGAACACAGCGGTTACGCGGAGTGGTCGTGCTCCCCGTTTTCGTCCGACGCATCCTTCAGGAGCTATTTTCGGCTGCAGCGCGAGGGCGTCGCGGTGCTCCTGATGGACGCACCGCCGCCGCAGGAAAATGCGGGACGCTTCAAGCTTGTCGCAAAGCATCTGCTCGACTGCGGTATCCGCGCTCCGAACGTACTGGCGTCCGATCTGGATGCCGGCTTTCTCATTATCGAGGACTTCGGTGACGATACGCTGACCCGCCTGCTGGATCGCGGCGAAGACGAAGAAGCGCTCTACACGATGGCGGTGGACGCACTGACGCACTTGCAAAGGCATGAGAACGTAAGGGGGATCGACGTAGGCGACTACGACGATGCCAGTCTGAAGCGTGAGCTTGGCTTGTTCGTTGACTGGTTTTTTCCCGCGGCAACAGGCAAGGCGATGGAAGAGGATGCAGCCCTGTCCTTCTACGATGCCTGGGAAAGCGTATGGCGGTCGCTGCCCGAAGCACGCCAAACGCTCGTACTCCGGGATTATCACGTCGACAACATCATGCGAGTCGGGCCGGAATCGACGCTCGATGCTTGCGGTCTATTGGATTTTCAAGATGCAGTGATCGGGCCTCGGTGCTTTGACCTCATGTCGCTGCTGGAAGACGCCCGCCGGGATGTGTCGGAAGAGACCACCCGCAAGATGATTACTCGCTACAAAAGGGCGATGAGTGACTCTGCAGACCCGGAATTCGATACCTGGTACTCCGTGATGGCGGTCCACCGGCACATGCGGATACTCGGGGTATTCGTTCGCCTGTGGCGGCGCGACGGGAAACCGGCGTACTTACAGCACCTGCCCAGGGTGGCCCGCCTGCTGCTGTCCCACCGTGATTCGGGGGATCTGTATCCCGTATTCGAGTGGCTTGATCGGCATCTTCCGAATCTGGCGCAAGGAGCGGCCTCGCTGAGCGAAGGACACTAACCTCTTGTCCTGCAACCGGGAAACATGAAGCCGTAAAGCCCGATGACGGGTTCAGGCGCCTGGCCGAACCCGTCGATCAGCGATTCACGCCGAAGACTCGATCAGCACGGTGTCGTTCACGGCGATGCCGCCGGGCTCCACGGTCGTTCCGTACACACCAAGACAGCCCTGGCGTTCGTCCTTTACGGCCCGGAGGATCGACGGGTTACGCTTCGACGTCTCCGGGTTGATAGTGATGACGACGCAGCGGCCGTCGCGCTTGTCAACGCGCATGCGTACCGAACCCAGGCGCAGGACCCGTCCGACCCAGGCGTCTTCCGGAAATGGCGAATCGTCGCTGGCTTCCACCAGAATGTTCGGGCGAAACCGTTGCACAGCGAGCTCGTCGCCGACGATCTCACTCAGCCGTGCAATCGTCTGCGTCGTGATAAGGGAGAGAGGAAACGTGTCGAACACGCCGCGGCTCTGCCTGATTATGCGGGCTCCCGCCTGGCTCAGTTCCGCGGCGAGCGCCGGGTCCGTTACATCGAACACCTCGCCCGACGGAGTGCGAACGACCGTGGGCGACGTGTCCGGTTTGCCCTGATTGGCGAAGGACGGGACGTACTGGTTCATGTTCGGGCATTCGCGAAGCGTAAGCCACGGGAATCCGCTCCGCACCTTGTCGTCCTGCACGAACGCCCACCGGCGATCGCCCGAAAGGCCGTGCCAGCCAACCTCGGCCTCAGTAAGTACTTCGGGTCCCATGGACTTTACGGGGTAGCGCCACAATCCGACCACGCGGCCTACGGTTACAGCATCGGAAAATTGCGACATCGCAAGATACCTCCATAAATAGAGGCACCCTTGATGTTCTGCAGAATACTCTGCGAACCTGTCGTCGAGCGTGACGGAATGGATTACCGCTGCAGCGCCTCTCGACGAAGGATGATTGCTGCCGACGCAGCAACCGAGTCGCCGAAAAGATTACGGAGTTCGCGCGGGATTTTCAAGCGAGTCCGAGCCTGCCTGTCTTTGATGTTTCACGAGGAAGATCCGAGTGCCTTGGAATCGTCGTGTGCGAACTCAGGCGAACGCGAGAAGGATGAGCGGAAATGCCGGTTTCAAGGGACGTATGCCGCGGCGGCAACCAGACGTCGCACGTCCCGCAAACCTATTTTGCCTTTGTAAAACTTCGCGTCTTCGTTGGCTGCAGAGATCGCGTTATAGAGTGCTTCCGAATCCGCCGCGGCAACGGCGGCCGCGTTGTCGCAACCGGCGGCTACCAGCACCCGCGCGAACGTTGGGCTAACCCACTGAATGCGGCACAAGTCTGAGATCTTCACGAACTCCAGCAGCGCATTTCGGTCCGCGCCGGTTCGGCCCGCCAATTTCGCCGCACCGCCGGAAGCTTCCTCGAAGAGTTTTCGGGTGTCTTTTATACCCGCCTTGTTCAAGCCCTTGAGGGTCTTCTTGTCGAGCCAATCGATGTCTTTGAGCGGTCTTGGCTTGGGAAAAAACCCGTTTATCGTGCGTCTCAACAGCTGGAGGTAGCTGGTGTCGAGCCCTGAACTTTCCGCAAGCGAGGCGAGCGATTTTTTTGTCTTCAGCGCGGTTCGAAGGTCTGCTGTGGATTGCACGCCCGCCTTGCGGATCGACGACATCTTTTTGGCGAGTCCTTCGAGCAACGGCTCCTGGCTGGGTATGAGGTCTGTGCTCTGCAGGCGTTTCTGCAAGGCGCCGAGGTCGGTCGAGTGCTCGTCCATATAGTAGCTTGTCATCGTTTACTCCCGCGCGTTGATACCGGAGTGCCTTTTCCGATCAGGCAGCATAATCATTTTGGGTCGATCGAAGAGATTGCAACTCGAGTGCGTTGTCGAGCCGCTCTTGGACAAGGCCGGATGCGCTTTCGACGGCATACTTTCACAAGACGTCGAATACAATGCGCTACCAAATGGTTGCATATTAGTTCGGCTGGCGCTAGGATAATGAGCAACTTGGAGGTTGCTTATGCAAACCGGCGAAGACAAGATCGAGAAAGTCATCGAGTTCAACGTTCCAGTGGCGCGCGTTTGGCGCGCGCTGACCGACGCCGAAGAGTTCGGCCAGTGGTTCCGCGTCGAGTTGGACGGTCCGTTCGAGGAGGGCCGCAGGTCTACGGGAAAAATGACCTACCCGGGTTACGAGCACTACCCGTGGGTGGCAACGGTCGAGCGGATGGAGCACGAGAAGCTGTTCTCCTTTCGCTGGCATGA
>JBCBSC010000014.1:0-126131 GCA_039819385.1 Pseudomonadota bacterium
GCGCTCGTGCCGATTATTCAGCCGCCCATCATGAAGGCGCTGACTACCGAGGCGGAGCGCAAGATCAAGATGGTGCAGCTGCGCGAGGTGTCGAAGACCGAGCGAATTCTGTTTCCGATCATTCTGCTGCTGCTCGTTGGCATGCTGCTGCCGTCAGCGGCGCCCCTGCTGGGCATGCTGTGTTTCGGCAACCTGATGCGCGAGTGCGGCGTCGTCGAGCGCCTGTCCGACACGACGCAAAACGCACTCATCAACATCGTCACCATTTTTCTCGGGCTCGCCGTGGGTTCGAAGCTGTCGGCCGAAGCGTTCCTGCAGGTCAGTACCCTCGGCATCCTGGTGCTCGGCATGGTGGCGTTTGCGATCGGTACGGCCAGCGGGGTGCTGATGGGCAAGGCGATGAACGCCCTGTCGAAAGAGGACATCAACCCGCTGATCGGCGCGGCCGGTGTGTCGGCCGTGCCGATGGCCGCGCGCGTGGCCAACAAGGTCGGTCAGGAGGCCAATCCGCAGAACATTCTGCTCATGCACGCCATGGGGCCAAACGTCGCGGGCGTGATTGGCTCAGCCGTCGCCGCGGGCATCATGATCCTGTTCGCCGGCTAAGCGGCCTTGGTCACTCCGGCAAACTCGGTGTAGTGATCCATGAGCACCTGAGCCACGCAGCTCGTCAGGCGTTTTCCCGTTGCTATATGCAGGAACTCGTTCGGACCGTGTGCGTTGGAATTCGGCCCGAGCAGACCGGTGACCAGAAACTGCGCGTCAGGAAAGCGCTCGCCCAGCATACCCATGAACGGGATCGTGCCGCCCGTGCCCATGTACATCGAGGGTTTCTCGAAGAAGGCAACGGACGCCGCCTGCATCGAGGCTTCGAGCCAGGGTGCCACCGGCGGCGCGCTCCAGCCGGCCATGGCGGAGTCGGCGTCGAACACGAGCCGGCCGTTTTCGGGCTGTTCCGATTCGAGTGCGGTTTTTACCGCTGCCGCCGCGTCGTCTGCGTCGCAGGTGGGCGGCAGGCGAAACGATAGTTTGAGCGTGTTGTACGGAAGTTGCACGTTGCCCGCATTGACCAGTTCCGGCAGGCCGTCGGCGCCGGTAACGCTCAAGGCAGGCCGCCAGGTATTGTTGAGCAGCAGTTCGTACGGCGATTCGGAAGTCTTGGGATCCGATACTGCCCAGGGATACTTGCGGTACACGGAGTCCCCCAGCGTGGCGGCGGCCTTCTCGGCTTGCTGGAGACGTTGTTCGGGTATCTCGACGAATAGCGCATCCAGCTTGAGCTTGCCGTTTTGCTCGTCTTCCAGCCGCGACAGCGCCTGACGCAGAAGGCGGAACGCTGATGGCACGATGCCGCCGGCGCTGCCCGAGTGCACGCCCTCCGTGAGCACGTCGGCCCGCAGCGTGCCGGTTAGATTGCCGCGCAGCGAGGTCGTGCACCAGAGCTGCTCGTAGTTGCCGCACTCCGCATCCAGACACACGACGAGTCCCGGCGAGCCGATGCGGTCCTCGAGCAGCTCGATGTAGTACGGCAGATCGAAGCTGCCGGATTCCTCACAGCCTTCGATCAGCACGACGCAGTGCGCGTGCGGGATACCCTGCTCCTGCAGCGCGCGGATAGCCGTCAGGGAACCGAAGGTCGCGTAACCGTCGTCAGCGCCGCCCCGGCCGTAGAGCTTGCCGTCCTTGATCGTCGGGGTCCAGGGCGACAGATCGGCGTCCCAGCCGCTGAATTCGGGCTGTTTGTCGTAGTGTCCGTAGAGCAGTACGACGTCGTCGGACTGCCCCGGAATGTCGATGAACAGAACCGGCGTGCGGCCCTCGAGCTTGACGACCTCGACGGTCATTCCCTCGATGGGCTGTTTCGCGGACCAGGCCTCGAGCTGGCGCACGGCTTTTTCCATGTGACCGTGCTGCTCCCAGTCGGGATCGAAGTGCGGCGACTTGTTCGGAATCCCGATGTAGTCGCTGAGTTGCGGGATGATCTCGCTGTCCCAAAGGTCTTCGACAAAGCTTGCGGTCTTGTTGTGATCCATTCGGCCTAGTCCTCGTTTAGTGAGCGAATCAGGGTTCGGGTCATGCGTTCCGTCGTAATGAACCCCCAATTATACTCATCGTGGTAGACGGACAGCGGATTGGCGGCGAGGATTTGCTCTTCGTTGCGGCCGGCGTCGAGCAACTCCTTGACGCGTTTTCTGGAGTCGATCAGGACTTCGAGATCCGTCTCCAGTCCTGCCTTGTCGTTGATCGGTCCGTGCCCCGGCACGATGCGCGTATCGTCGTCGATCATGGAGAGCATTTTCTTTTGCGCGGCGATATAACCGTCCACGTCGCCGCCGTTGTCGAGATCGATGAAAGGAAACAGCCCGCGGAACTGCACGTCCCCGGTCACCAGTACGTTGACGTTCCTGAACAGGATGGCGGCATCCCCGTCGGTATGTGCGTGTTGCAGGTGAAAGACGTAGGCCTCGTTGCCGTTGACGTGAAAGGTAACGGAATCGGAGAACGTCAGGACCGGCAGGCCCGCTTCGCCACCGGCATCGCCGGGGCTGTCGAGCAGCCGCTTGCGGATGTTGTCGTGCGCCAGCACGACAGCGCCGTTGTCGGCGAAGTGTGCATTGCTGCCGACATGATCGCCGTGGACATGCGTGTTAATGACGAAGTCGATGCCGCGTCCGGCGACTTCGCTGGCTTTCTCATACAGCATTCCCGCGACCGCGCCGAGTCCGTCGTCGATCAGCACGACCTGGTCGTCGCCACTGAGCAGCGTCATGTTGCCGCCGGCGAAGCCGTCCGCACCTTCGAGCATGTGCATGCCGGGGACGACTTCCGTCGCCTTGATCTCGCTCACCGGCTGCTGTGCCGATGCCGTTGTGCTCAAGCTGGCCAGCGCCAGAATAATTGCCTTTTTCATGGGAGTCGCTCCGCGTGCCTTGTCCACCGCCAAGTGTTGCTGAATACGGGCGCAAGTGCCAGTCCCCGGCCGCCCCGCACACTGGCCCCGGGCCGGGTTTGTACTCTCACGGCGGGCCGGGCCCGGGCCCGGCCCGCAACGCTCCGACTACCTGCTTTGACGTATGGCCATTTGCCGCCGATTAGTTCAAAGTACCCGGCGTTCTAACGCACAGACCTATCCGTCATGACAACATTTGGTACCCAGTTTTGCGACAACTTCGCAACCGCCCGTTTCGAACACGGGACCTGGAGCGGCCATCAGATCGAGCCCCTCGCACCGCTGTCGCTGCATCCGGCGGCACATGTTTTTCACTATGCGAGTACCTGTTTCGAGGGCTTCAAGGCGTATCGCTGGCCGGACGGCAAGGCGCGTATTTTTCGCCTGCACGATCACATCCGGCGGATGCAGAACAGTGCAGCTTCGTTGCGGCTGCCGCTGCCCGACGCGGATCTGCTCGCTGCAATGGTGACCGATCTCGTCGCGCGGCAGGTAGACGATATTCCCGCGCCGCCGAGTTCTCTGTACTTGCGGCCAACCCTTATCGGCACACTCGAGAACATCGGCGCGGCGGCGTCGCCGTCGACCGAGGCTCTCCTGTACGTCCTGGCGTCGCCCGTCGGCGACTATTTCAGCGGCGGGGCGCGGCCGCTGAAGCTGCTGGTGGACGACGAGCGGGCCCGCTCCACGGAACAGCTCGGCAGCACCAAGACGGGCGGCAACTATGCGGCGGCGCTTGGCCCCACCCTCGATGCGAAACAGCAGTACGGCGTGGATCAGGTCTTGTTCTGTCCGGGTGGCGATGTACAGGAAACCGGCGCGGCGAACTTTCTGCTGATCGGTGACGACGAGATCGTCACCAAGCCGCTCGACACGTCTTTTCTGCACGGGATGACGCGCGCGTCGATTCTCGCGCTTGCGCGGGATCTCGGCTACAGCGTGAGTGAGCGTAACTTCAGCGTTGCCGAGTTGCTCGATTATTCAAAGACTTACGAGGCCGCGCTAAGCGGTACGGCCGCCTGTCTGTCGCCGGTCGGTGCGCTGGTTTATCGAGGCGAGGAGCTGCCGGTCAGAGACGGCAGCGGTGGTCCGAATACTGCAAGGCTGCGCGCCGCGCTGCAGGACATTCAGTATGGTAACGCACCCGACACCCACGGCTGGCTGACTAGCGTTTGAGGCAGGCCGTGCTGCAGGTCTAGTGTCCTGTCTGGTTAATTCGTTGAACAAGGTCGTTAGCGGATTTTTGTGCCTGACAAGGCGCGGCGACGAGTAATAGCACCGCTATTGCGTGGAGCCGCAACGCCGCCAGGCGCGAAAAGACGCAGCGAATTGTTCAACGAATTAACCAGACAGGACACTATATGGCTTTGGAAAAACGCTCGACCGGCTCCGAGCCCAGATAGCGGTCGAAACTCATGGCGATATTGCGCAGCACGTAGCGGCCTTTCGGCAGTATCCGGATCTCATCGTCGCAAATAGCGAGCAGGGCATCCGCCGCCATTGGTTTGAGCGTGTCGAGCGCGCCGGCGAAATAGTCCTTGAAGTCGATATCGAAGCGGTCGCCGAATTCGGCGAACGACAGTCGGTCGTAGCACATCAGCGATTGAATGACCGCTGCTCGAATCCGATCGTCGCGATCGACGCGCAGCCCTTTGGCGAGGGCAAGCTCGCCGCGTTCGATCAGCTCCTCGTAATCCTGCGTCGATACGGTGTTTTGCGCGTACACGTTGCCGATACTGCCGATAGAACTGACGCCGAGACCCACGAGATCGCAGTGCCAGTGGGTCGAGTAGCCCTGAAAATTCCGCTGCAGGCCGCCTTCCCGCTGCGCCACCGCGAGCTCGTCCTCCGGCAGTGCAAAGTGATCCATGCCAATGTAGACGTAGCCCGCGTCGGTAAGGCGCTCGACGGTTCGACCGAGTATCGCGAGTTTCGTCTCCGCGCTGGGTAAGTCCTCCTCGCGGATCATGCGCTGCCCTTTGAAGCGCGCGGGCAGGTGGGCATAGTTGTATACCGACAGACGTTCGGGCCGAATGTCGAGCGTCGCTGTAAGCGTACGGTCGAAGCGCTCCAGCGATTGATGCGGCAGCCCGTAAATCAGATCGAAGGAAATCGAGCCGAAGCCGAGCCCGCGGGCGTCGTCGACGAGCGTTACGATGCTGTCGAGCGATTGCGTGCGATTGACGGCCTCCTGGACCTTGGCGTCGAAATCCTGGACGCCGAGACTCAGCCGGTTGAAGCCCAGCGATTCGAGTTCTACGAGGCGTTCGTAATCGACGGTCCGCGGGTCCACTTCGATCGAATACTGCCGTTCGTCCGATTCGTCGAAGCTGAAATTCCGCCGCAGCACGGCAAACAGCCGATCGAGTTGTTCGGCGTCGAGGTAGGTTGGGGTGCCGCCGCCGAAATGTAGCTGTTCCACCATTCGCGAGCGATCGAACAATTCGCCCTGCATGGCGATCTCCTTGTGCAGGGCGTCCAGGTAGCGTGCCACCCGGGCCTCGTTGCGCGTCACGATCTTGTTGCAGCCGCAGTAGTAGCAGAGCTGATGGCAAAACGGTACGTGCACGTACAGCGATAAAGGCAGTCCGCCCGAGTTGCTCTGGCGCGCGTTTGCCGCGTACTCCGCGGGACCAATGTTCGGTGTGAATTGCAGAGCGGTCGGGTAGGAGGTGTAGCGCGGGCCGCGGCCGTCGTAGCGGCGAATCAGCTCCGGATCGAAGCCGCTCTGGGAGCAATGGACGTCCATAGCGCTAGTTTCGTGGCAAGCGGCCCGGGAAAAAATGGGTAGATGTGCGTATGGCAGGCCTTCCCTGGCCTTGGTGCCGGTCTTCGTGCCTGGCCTCTGTGCCTAGGCTTCGCGCGGCGTGGCCAGGATCTGCGCCGGTTCCGCCGCCGGTTCCGTCTGCCGCGACAGGCTGTGGGTCAGGAACAGCAGGGAAGCCAGCAGGAGCATGGCGACGGCCTGGTGCATGGCGCCCAGTAAGATCGGTACGCTGAGCAACAAGGTGCTGATTCCGAGCAATACCTGCAACGTCGCGGTGTGCAGCACCGCCGTTGCCGCGAGTGCCGCGCGGCGCGGCAGCCGGGCGCTCCGCGAACGCCACCAGTAGACGACGATCAGGCTAAACGTCGTCAGCGCCAGCATACGATGGTTGAACTGAACGGTGGTCGCGTTTTCGAACAGGTTGCGCCAGAACGGCGACAGGGCATACAGGCCCTCGGGTATTAGCCGGTCGCCCATGAGCGGAAAACTGTTGTAGATCTTGCCGGCTCTAAGGCCCGCTACGAAACCGCCCGAGAGGATCGTGACGACGAGTACGGCGGTCAGCCCGGCCGTCCGGGCAAACCAGGGGTGCCGTCCGGGCCTGTCCCTGTCGAACCACAGCGACAGCGCCACCCAGAACATGAAGCCGAAGACCAGGAAGGCCATCGACAGATGCGCGGTCAGGCGGTACTGGCTCACCTGCGGAATATCGACGAGGCCGCTCTTGACCATGTACCAGCCAAGCAGCCCTTGCAGCCCGCCGAGGACAAACATGGCCAGATACCTGGGGTATTCGCGCGGACGGATGTCGCCGCGCAGCGCAAACACGACGAAGGGGACAAAAAACGCCAGTCCGAGTATCCGGCCGAGCAGCCGGTGCAGGTACTCCAGCCAGAAGATACCCTTGAACGCATGCACATCCATGTGCGAGTTGACCTTGTCGAACTGCGGCGATTGCCTGTACTTGGCGAACTCCTCGGCCCAGCCTGACTCGGTCAACGGCGGCAGCACGCCGGTCACCGGACGCCAGTCGGTCATCGACAGGCCGGAGCCAGTGAGACGGGTAAAGCCGCCCAGCACAACCATGCAAAACACGAGTGCGCAGACGGAAAACAGCCAAATTGCGACACGCCGCCTGCGCGCCGCGTCGTCCGGGTTCATATTCATTGGAAAGCTGGCAGAATGACCGGCGCCGGGAAGACGCTCCTGAGAATGTAGATGGTAATCTGACGTCATGCAACTTTCAAAGTGCAACAACATTGTCGATCTAAGGGCTCGTGCCAGAACGCAGCTGCCCGAGCCCGTGTTCCACTATCTCGACGGCGGTTCGGACGACGAAATCTCTCTCCGCCGGAACACTCAGGCGTTCGACGACTATGAGCTCCTGCCGACACAGCTTTCGGATGTCAGCCGGCTGGCCACGGGTAGCCGGTTGTTCGGCCGGGATCTCGACTGGCCCGTGATGCTGTCGCCCACGGGGGCGTCGAGGCTGTTTCACGCGGACGGGGAACCGGCCGTGGCCCGGCAGGCGGCGAAATTCGGGATGCTGTACAGCCTGTCCACACTGGGCACCACGAGCATAGAAGACGCAGCCGTTGCCGCCGATTGCCCGAAGATGTTTCAGGTTTACATGTTCAATGACCGCGGTATGACCGAGAATTTTGTGGAGCGCTGCAAGGCCAGCGACTACGCGGCGTTGTGTCTCACCGTCGATACGCCCGTGGCGGGCAACCGCGAGCGCGACTTTGTCTACGGCTTTGCGCAGGGACCCAACAGCCCGAGTCCGCGCAGCCGCGTCCGGCAGATAACGAGCTTTCTGAAGCACCCGGGCTGGCTCCGCCGCGCCGTGCTCGGCGACGATCTCGAGATGGTGAACATCACCAGCAACCGCGCCTATGAAGCGGACGTCAATCGCAGCATTCGTGAGTTCATCGATACTGAGTTGCAGCGATCCCTGACCTGGAAGGACGTCGATTGGCTGGCGACACGCTGGGGCGGTCCGCTGGTCGTGAAGGGTGTGCAGACGGTCGAAGATTGCCGCAAAGCTGCGGATGCGGGCGCCACGGCCGTCATGATTTCAAATCACGGCGGCCGGCAGCTCGAGTCTTCGCCAGCCCCTGTGGACTGCATTGCGGCGATCGCGGATGCGCTGCGCGATCGTCTGGAAATCATCTGCGACGGCGGCATTCGCCGCGGCAATCATATCGTGAAGGCGCTGGCGCTCGGCGCCAACGCCTGCAGTATCGGCCGCGCGTATCTCTATGGCCTCGCGGCGGGCGGCGAAGCCGGCGTCGGGCGAGCGCTTGGTCTGCTGCGCGCGGAGTTCGATCGGACCCTCGCGCTGGCGGGTTGCAATGCCGTTGACAAGCTTGGCCGGCGCTACGTGCAGCGCCGTGCGGGCGTTCGTATCTCAGGCGGTGTAAACGATAGTTGACGCTGTTTTTGCGCGTTTTGCCTGCGCGATACCGGTGCAGACCCGTGACCACTGTGTTCGCTGATAGCGCGTTGCCGAAAAACCGCCTTGGAATTGGGCTGTTATTCGATCTGTAACAATTCTTCCGCATAGTCGCATTTCTACCTACTGGTCGTCTCTGCACATTTACGAGTAGGATGTAAGTTCCGGTATACGCTGGTCATTCGTTCGGCGGCCCGGCTGGTGTCTTTGAGGTTGCTATGTCTGAAGAGAGAGTTACGGGAACCGTTAAATGGTTCAATGATGACAAAGGGTTCGGATTTATCGAACGCGAAGACGGCAAGGATGTCTTCGTTCATCACAGCGCGATTGTTATGGAAGGCTTCAAGTCCCTGAAAGAAGGGCAAAAGGTCACGATGGAAGTGACTCAGGGCCAAAAGGGCCCGCAGGCCGAAAACGTTATCGCAGAATAGACGCCGCCTGAGGCGGTGAAGCACGGGCTTGGGCTCGTGCCTTGGTTCCGAAAGTGTCGTCGGCAGGTATGGCGGCGGTGTTTTCGAAATGTCTGTTAGCAGGTTTGTCCCACGAGTTTCGCCGGTCGGCGAAGCCAGCGGGTGCGCTTGTACTGATGGTCCAGCTCACTCGAGCCGCTACGGACCCGGTCGCCGCCTGCCCGGCATATTTGTGGGCGGCGCAATTACCGACTCCGCAATGCCGCGCAGCGCCATGATTACCCTTCGGCGCCGGTTCAGCCGCCGCGGGCCCTACGTCAGCATGCCTCTCGAGCCGGTCACGATTAGCCGGACGCCGACGACGAACAGAAACAGGTACACGACGACAAAAAACACGCGATCGGACACGCGTCGGTGCAGCCACACGCCGAGATAGACCCCGAGCGGTGCGAACACGGCGAGTGCCGCCGAGGTCTTGAGATTTGCTGCCGAAAGCTGCCCGAGCCATGCGTAGGGAATCAGCTTGGTGTAGTTGACGAGCGCGAAGAACACGGCCGTGGTCGCGACGAATTCGGTGCGGCTCAGCGGGCGCCTGAGCAGATACATGTTCATCGGCGGGCCGCCCGCGTGCGCGATGAAACTCGTGAATCCGGCAACCGCGCCGGCCGGCAAACCCAGCACGCGGGAGAAGTCCGCCATGGCGTCCGGACCGGGCCGCAGCTTGCTCAGGCAGTAGTGGCTGGTAAACAGCACGGCGACGAGTCCGACGCACAGGCGAATGGCGTCCGGGCTCAAGACCTCGAAGAACACGGTGCCGGTCGCTATTCCGAGCAGCGAGGCCGGCAACAACACCTTGAGTTCGCCGAGCTGCCACTGCCCCCGGTAGGCCCACAGCGTGACGATGTCCATCAGGCAGAGGATAGGCAGCAGGATACCGGCAGCCTGGATCGGCGAGATAACGAGCGCCATCAAGGGTACCGCCGCCGTGCCGAGGCCGCCTCCGAAGCCGCCTTTCGCAATGCCGAACATGAGGACCGCAGGGATCGCGACCGCATAAAACCAGGGATCGGTGATCAACATCGCGGCAGTCTACTGGCTTGCGCGGGTGGCTGTCGGGAATTTTCGTGTTGTAATAGGTCAATACAAGCAGTCCTCAACAGGTCCCGGCCCGAGCGTCAGCATGAAACTCCGAATTCGCGACAACAGCATTCGACTTCGTCTTACCCGGCAGGAGGTGGATAGCCTCAACCGGCAGGGTCTGGTGAGCGCCAGCACGGCGTTTCCGGGCGGCCGCCGGCTCCACTACGAAATCGAGAGTAGCCCCGCCAGCGTCACTCCGGCTGCGTACTTTTCCGAGAACCGGCTGACGGTCCGCCTGCCTGAAACGACCGTGCTCGCCTGGGCGAGCACCGAGCAGGTCTCGATGAGCGGTGAGCAGCGGCTGGACGACGGCGAGCTTCTGACGCTGCTCGTCGAAAAAGACTTCCGCTGCCTGGCGCCTCGTGACAGCGAGGACGAGTCGGACATGTATCCCAATCCTCTCGAGCAGAAGCCCAAGATCGCTTAGGGCCTGTTTTGCCGCCCAGCCGCGTTGTCGCTCGCCTGTATAGAGTGACTACACTGCGCTCGTTCCGCCTTGCCGGACAGCAAAATAGACCCAGCAGGGACTACTCGCATAGCGTTAACAGGTCCTCGGACAGGTAGCGGAATACGGCTATATGGCCGCCTGCAGGGCGTTCAGCAGCGCCTTCGGATTGGGCCGGTCCACGATCCGTTTCGACAGTTCGGTGAAACGTATGACGCCGCCGGCGTCGACTACCAGCGCGGTGGGCCATATGGTGTCGCGGCCAAATTCCTTCTCGTATTTGCCCGGGACAGCGTTCGTGTGCAGGAGATCCAGCGCACGGGCGATCGTCAGATCGTGATCGAGCCAGAAATCGAAATCCACGCCGAATATCTCGGCCACGCGGCGCGTCGTCTCCAACGGCCTGGGCGTGATCAGGATCAGGCGGGCGCCGAGTTCCGTGATCTCCTTGTAATAAGACGTCAGGTCTTTTACCTGTGAGCTGCAGAACGGGCACCAGCCGCCGCGCACGAACAGCATAACGGCGGGCGTACCCTCGAGACTGCTCGAGTCGAGTTTGTTGCCCTGTTCGTCGTAAGCGAGAAAGAGCGGCAGCGGTTTACCCGGCAACAATGCGTCGGGGGTTGACCGGGCGCCGCGTCGCCAGAACCACCATCCGAGTGCAGCGACGGCGATCGCGGCCGCTATGTAGTAAGAAATCACGCAAGTCCTCGATTTTTGTGGTTAGTTTATCCGGCGTGTCGAAGGCCATTGACGCTATCGATCAGCCCGTCAGATCGTGAGCACAATCTTGCCCATGTGCGCACTGGTTTCCATGTACTCGTGCGCCCGCCGTGCCTCGGCCAACGCAAACCGTTTATCGATAATGGGTTTCATCGCGCCCGATTCAAGCAGCGGCAGAACAATTTCGGCGAACCGGTCCCGTATCGCGGTTTTTTCGGCAACCGTCTGCGGGCGCAGGGTCGAGCCTGTCAGCACGATACGCTTGCCGACGATCGGCCGCAGGTTTATTTCCGCCGTGTCGCCGCGAAGAAACGCAATCAGCGCATAGCGGCCATCCCGAGCCATTAACGACAGATTCTTTTGCACGTAATCCCCGGCGACCATGTCGAGCACCACGTCGACACGGGCCCCACCGAGAAACTCCGCAATCTTTGCAGGCCAGTCTTCGCTACGGTAGTTCACGGCAAGGTCTGCTCCAAGCTCCCTGCAGAATTCACACTTGGCGTCACTCCCGGCCGTGGTTACCACGCGGCTGCCGCGCTGTTTCGCGAGCTGAATCGCCGTGCTGCCTATTCCGCTGGACCCGCCGTGTACCAGCAGCGTTTCGTCCGTGCGCAGGCCGGCCTGCATGAATACGTTGTAGCAAACCGTAAATCCGGTTTCCGGAACGGCCGCCGCTTCTTCGAGGCCAAGGCTGCCGGGGACTCGCAGGCAGTGCCCGGCAGCAGCGGCGCAGTATTCGGCATAACCGCCGCCGTGTGTCAGCGCCATCACCCTATCGCCCACACGCCAGCCCCGAACGTCGGCGCCGAGTTCGGCGACTACTCCCGCCACTTCGAGCCCGGGCAAGGGGCTCGCATCGGGCGGCAGCGGATAACGGCCCTCGCGCTGCAGGATGTCCGGCCGATTGATGCCGGCCGCCGCTGTCTGAATCAGCAGCTCTGCCGGTCCGGGTCGAGGTACCGGGACCGTGACCGGTTCGAGGACGCCGGGTCCGCCGGGTTCCCGGATCCGTACGGCTTGCATTGTGCTGGGTTTGGCGGCGACCATAGCTCCGTAATACCTTTAAGCTGTGTCGAACTCAACAGTTGCGGACACGAGGCGCGCACGCTGCTTGCGAGGCAAACGACGGAATGCAGGACAATCCCATACTGTGGCAGCCATCGTCCGAGCGACGTGAGGCGTCGGCGATGTACGCGTTCATGAGGGCGTCGGGGCACGAGACCTACGACTCGCTGTATCGCTGGTCCGTCGAGTCGTCCGCGGAGTTTTGGGCGGCGCTGGCGGCGTTTGCCAAGGTGGAGTTCGCAACGCCGGCGAAACGCGTCCTTTCAAACCCCGACAACATCATGCAGGCGGGCTGGTTTGCCGGCGCGACGTTGAACTATGCCGAACGCCTGCTAATGCACGGGGGCGCTCGCGAGGCGCTGGTGTTTATCGGCGAATTTGTCGGCGAGTCGGGTGCGCGGCGTGCGTTGAGTTTCGACCAGCTTCGCGAGGAAGTCCGCGGCGTGGCGGCCGGTCTGCGGCGGGCGGGCGTGCAGAAGGGCGATCGAGTCGCCGGTTTTCTGCCGAACTGTCCGGAGGCGATCGTTGCAATGCTGGCGGCGGCCAGCATTGGCGCGGTCTGGTCTTCCTGTTCGCCGGATTTCGGTCTGGAAGGCGTCGTGGATCGTTTCGGCCAGATCGAGCCGTCGGTCCTGTTCACCGCCGACGGTTACCACTACAACGGCAAGCGGCACGACTCCCTCGGCATTGCCGCAGGAATAGCGGCGGCCGTTCCCTCGATTCGGCATACGGTGGTAGTGCCGTTCACCGGGGCGGCGAGCGGTCTGCCGCCGGATTTTGTCGCCTGGGACGAGTTCGCGGATGCCGCCGGCGATCTCGTCTTCGAGCCTGTCGCATTCGATCATCCGTTGTTCGTACTCTACTCATCCGGTACGACGGGTGCGCCCAAGTGTATCGTTCACGGACACGGCGGCACCCTGCTGCAGCATCTCAAGGAGCATCTGCTGCACACGGACATTGGTCCCCACGACCGGCTGTTCTATTTCACGACCTGCGGCTGGATGATGTGGAACTGGATGGTCGGCGGGCTGGCCGCGGGCGCAACGCTAATCCTGTTCGACGGTTCGCCGTTCATGGACGAAGGGCGCGCGTTGTGGCGCATGGCGGAAGCGGAATCGCTAACGGTATTCGGGACGAGCGCCAAGTATCTTTCGGCACTCGAGAAGGCGGGCCGGCAGCCGGGCCGTGAGTTCGCGCTCGACGGCCTGCGCACCGTTCTGTCGACGGGCTCGCCGCTGGCGCCCGAGGGTTTCGACTACGTCTACCGCGAGATCAAGCAGGACGTGCAGCTTGCCTCCATCGCGGGCGGTACCGATATCCTGAGCTGTTTCGTGCTGGGTAATCCGCTGCTGCCGGTCCGGCGCGGCGAAATCCAGTGCCGCGGCCTCGGCATGGCGGTCGCCGTCTTCGACGACGAGGGCAAACCGGTCCGCGGTGAGCGGGGAGAGCTCGTGTGCACGCGGCCGTTTCCGTCCGCGCCGATCGGATTCTGGAACGACCCTGACAATGCGCGCTATCGCGCCGCCTATTTCGAACGTTTCGAGGGCGTCTGGGCGCATGGCGACTATGCCGAGCTGACGCCGTCGGGCGGACTCGTCATCCACGGACGTTCGGATGCCGTCCTGAATCCGGGGGGCGTCCGGATTGGCACGGCGGAGATTTACCGTCAGGTCGAGAGTCTAGACGAGGTGGTGGAGAGCATTGCCGTCGGTCAGCGCTGGGAAGACGACGTTCGTGTCGTCCTGTTTGTCGTGCTGAAGGATGGCGTGACGCTCGACGAGGAGCTCAGCGCAAGAATCCGGCAGGCGATTCGGGACAAGACGACCCCGCGGCACGTGCCCGCAAAAGTGCTGCAGGTCGGCGCAATACCGCGGACGCGCAGCGGCAAGATCGTCGAGCTGGCCGTGCGCAGCGTAATACACGGCGAACCCGTCAAGAATACGGATGCGCTCGCCAATCCCGGGGCGCTCGAGCATTTTCGCGACCGTCCAGAGCTCGCGACCGCCTGATGAACGCAGCGGCGAAGCGCCTGCCGGGCGTAGAGGTTTACCGGGGCCGGGTCGCGCGCGACTGGATAGACGTCAATCGACACATGAACGTCGCATACTACGTACTGGCATTCGACTACGGCGTCGATGCGCTGTGGACCCGTTTTGGAATCACCGAAGCGAGTATTGCCGCGACCGGCCAGTCGACGTTTGCGGTCGAAAGCCACGTGACTTACCAGGCGGAGCTCAGGCTCGACGAAGAGTTCATCGTAACGAGCCAGATTCTCGCGTACGACAGGAAGCGCCTGCACCAGTTTCAGCGCATGTTTCGGGCGCACGATATGGCCCTTGCCGCGAGCTGCGAATGGATGAACCTGCACGTCGATCTCGGGGAGCGTAAAGTTGTGCCCTGGCCCGAGACGGTCCTCGACAAAATCGCGGCGCTCGCAGCCGCGCAGCGGGGAGCCGATCCGCCCGCAGAAGCAGGCCAGCAAATGCGGGTCCGCGAGCCGCTGTACAAAGGGTTTCGCCGATACGGAGAGCGCGATGCTTAGTGAACCGCAATGGATGTCGAACGATGAGCGATAAAGTACTGTTGGCAATCGATCAGGGGACGAGCAGCAGCCGGGCCGTCATTTTCGATCACGAACTCAAGCCGCTGGCGTCGGCGCAGCAGGAGTTTCCGCAGATCTACCCCCGGTCCGGCTGGGTGGAACACGATCCGGAAGCGATCTGGGGGTCGGTCGCTGCGGTCACGGCCGAGGTCCTGGAGCTCGCACGGGTCTCCCCCGGTTCGATAACGGCAATCGGTATCACCAATCAGCGGGAGACCAGTGTCGTCTGGGACCGCAGAACCGGCAGGCCAATCGCAAACGCGATTGTCTGGCAGGATCGGCGCACGGCGGAACGCTGTGAACTGCTGCGTCGTGACGGCCGCGAGGAAACCGTTGCCGCGAAGTCGGGGCTGAAGCTCGATCCGTATTTTTCGGCCACCAAAGTTCAGTGGTTGCTGGACAACGTCGAGGGCGCGCGGGCTCGCGCCGAACGCGGCGAACTGGCTTTCGGCACCGTCGATTCGTTTCTCGCGTACCGTTTGTCCGGCGGCGCGGCGCATGTGACCGACGCAACCAACGCTTCCCGGACCATGCTGTACAACATTCACGAGCAACGCTGGGACGAGGATCTGCTGAGCCTGTTCGACGTGCCACAGTCCTTGCTGCCGGAAGTGCGCGAGTCAGCCGCGGATTTTGCGGAGACCAGCGTCGATTTTCTTCGCGACGGGACGCCGATCATGGGTATTGCCGGCGATCAGCAGGCTGCGTTGATCGGGCAGGCGGGCTTCGAACCCGGGATGACCAAAAGCACCTTTGGCACGGGTTGTTTCATGATCGCGAATACCGGCGGCGAAGCTCTCCGGTCCCGCAATCAGCTGCTGACCACCATTGCGAGCTACATTGACGGGCAAGTGGCGTTCGGTCTGGAGGGCAGCGTCTTCGTGGCGGGTTCAGCCATGCAGTGGCTGCGCGACGAGTTGCAATTGATCGGCAGCGCGCCGGAGTCGGAGGCCATTGCGCGGCAGACCGGCATCGTCGACGACGTGTATGTCGTTCCTGCGTTCGCGGGGCTCGGTGCGCCGTACTGGGACCCGCACGCGAGGGGCGCAATCGTCGGCCTTTCGCGCGGCAGCAGCCGCGAGACGCTGGTTACTGCAACCTTGCAGGCCGTTGCGTTTCAGACACACGATCTGGTGGTGGCAATGCGCGAGGACGGCATTAGTCCCGCTGTCGTCAGGGTCGATGGCGGGATGGCGGCGAACGACTGGTTTCTCGGTTTTCTGGCGAGTGTGCTCGACACGCCGGTAGAACGGCCCGCCAACATCGAATCGACGGTGCTCGGCGCTGCGTCTCTCGCGGGTTTGAGGGCGGGTGTTCTTAAGGATATCGGCGATCTGCAGCAGCGCTGGCAAAGCGAGCGCATTTTCGAGCCCGACATGACACCCGACGTGCGCGATCAGCTGCTCGCGGGCTGGTCCGACGCCGTCTCGAGAACCCGGGGCGCAAGGTAAGCCTCGAACTGTTCGGTTGCGCGCCGCCAGCTGCGTTGCTTGGCGTAGCGCCTGCAGGCCTTACGATCCAGTTCGAGCGCGGCGAGGCACGCCGTTCTCAGGTCGTCGTCGAGTATGCCGGTTTCGCCGTTTCTGACGACATCGATGGGTCCATCCACAGGCAGGGCCGCCACCGGCAGTCCGCAGGCCATGGCTTCGAGCATCACGAGACCGAAAGTATCGGTCTTGCTGGGGAACACGAACACATCGGCCCCTGCAAGATGATCGGCGAGGTCCCGGCCGAAGCGGTAGCCGAGAAACCGGCAGTGCGGAAAGCGGCGCGACAGCGCTTCGCGATCCGGCCCGTCGCCAATGACGACCTTGCTTCCCGCAAGCTCGAGATTCAGAAAGGCTTCGATGTTCTTCTCCACCGCGACGCGGCCGAGATAAATCCAGATGGGCTTCTCGAGCGGGTAGGCATGCGGAGTGGCGGGATTGAACATGCCGGTATCCACGCCGCGTGACCAGATGACTACGTTCTCGAATCCGCGGTCGGTCAGCTTGTTGCGGATCGCCTCGGTGGGGACCATCGTTCTGACCGCGGGGCCGTGGAACCAGCGGAGCAGGCGGGCCGTCCATGCGAGCGGCACCGGCGCGCGCGCGCGTACGTACTCCGGGAACTGCGTGTGATAGGCGGTAGTGAACGGGATTTGCCCCCGCTGGCAATAGGCGCGTGCCGCGAGACCCAGCGGACCTTCGGTTGCAATATGGATGCAGTCGGGAGCGAACCGGCTGAGATCCCTGCGGACGTCCGGGCCAGCAAGCAGCGAAAGACGGATCTCCGGATAGCTCGGCATGGGCACGGACCGGCGTCCGGCCGGCGTGATCAGCATGACCTCGTGGCCCATTGCGTCGAGCTCCTGGCGGGTCCGCGACAGGGTCCGCACAACGCCGTTGACCTGCGGCTCCCAGGCATCCGTGATAATTGCAATGCGCATATCCCGGATGGTTAGCCGGGCGCATGAAATCTATGTTACAGAAACATAACAGGCCAATGATATGCTGTTCGCGACGTTCACCAATCTGTCATGGCGCGGTCACGCCGCTGTCGTTTGCGGGGCAGACAATCGGCGGCGAAATGTAACCGGTACATCAATATGGTAGTTATTGATTACATTAACGATTTAGATATCGACGCCTGCCGCCGGATCAACGCGCTGAGCCGCAGGCGCGGCGTCAAGGCGCTGTTCACCGCCGTCTCCCGCCTGGGGGACTATCCGGCCTGGTTTGGCTTCGGCTTGGTTTGTGCGGTGCAGCAAAGCGATCGCCTGGGCGTGTTCGTCGTGCACACGCTGGCGACGGCGGCCGTCGGCATTGTCATCTACATGTTTCTCAAGCGCCGTTTTGTCCGGGAGCGGCCCTACATCATGCACGGAGAGATCGTGTGCGGGACCGCGCCGCTCGACCGCTACAGTTTCCCGTCCGGACACACGCTGCACGCGGCAAGCTTTACGGTTTTGTACGGCAGTTACGAGCCGGGCATGCTGATTGTGCTCGTGCCGTTCGCGCTGCTGGTGGCCGCATCGCGCGTAATACTCGGGTTGCACTACCCCAGCGATGTCGTCGTCGGTGCCGGACTCGGAGCGGCTATCGCGACGGCCGGCATTGCCGTAGTGGCCTGACGGTTCCATGGCAAGTATCCGCGCAGCTGCGGCAGGCGATGGCTTAGGCAAATCGCTGCCATATTATCGTCAACCACAGTCCGCCGGAGAGCATTAGGCTCATCATCACGGCTGCGGAGCCCATATCTTTTGCGCGGCCGGAAAGTTCGTGCTGTTCGCCGCCAAACCGGTCGATGGCAGCCTCGACGGCGGAATTCAGCAGCTCGACCACGAGCACGAACAGGCAGCTCGCGATAAGCAGCATACGTTCGAGCGGACTCTGCCCGAGCCACAGCGCCGCGGGCAGCAGCATGAGACTGAGAACCACTTCCTGACGAAATGCGGCTTCGTGGCGCCATGCGTGGGCGAGGCCCTGGGCCGAGTAACGGGTTGCGCGAACGACGCGCCGAAAGCCAGTGTTGCCGGGTTTTCCCATGAGACGGAGTGACGTCTTCTCGACGCGCTTAGCTATAAAAGTGGCAAGCCTACACCGCGGCTACACCTGGTGTCGCTTCCGGTTTGCCTCCCGCCGTGGCCGACTCAGGCTGCCAGCGGCCGGTGCCCGGGCGCTTTGGCCCCGGGTGCGTCTGATCTGCCGCCCTCGAACAGCGCGTCGAGTTCGATTCCGCCGGAACGGTAGCGCAACAGGTGCAGCGCGCCGCCGGCGTCCTCGGCAATCGCCGTGCGGTGTTCGACCCAGTCGCCGTCGTTGATGTAGCGCACCCCCTCGATCTGCCGGGCGCCCGGACGGTGTATGTGGCCGCAAATAACACCGTCGAAACCGCGCGAGCCCGCGTAGCCGGCCGCTGTTTCCTCGAACCGCAGGATGTATTCGTTAGCGGCGCGCAGCTTGTTCTTGATGCGTGTGGACAGCGGTGAAAACTGTCCGCCGAAACGCGATCGCAAGGCGTTAAAACGGACGTCCGCCTCAACCATCATTGTGTACGCGGCTGACGCGAAGCGTTCCAGATTCGTGCCTTTGCGGATGGCCGCATCGAGCGCATCGCCGTGGAAGACCAGATAACGGTCGCCGTCGGCCGTGGTGTGTTCCGCTTCGAGGCGGATCTCGATGCCGAACATCTCCTGTCCCGCCATGCGCCGGAACTCGATGTCGTGGTTGCCCGGAATGTAGACCACACGTGACGGTCCAGCCGCGATACCCAGAAGCTGTCCAAGCAGGCTGCGGTGGGACTCGATGGATGTGGGTTTGACCTTCATCCTCTCGAGGTCGACGATATCGCCCACGAGGTAGATCGTATCGGCGCTGACCGATTGCAGGAATCGGGAAAGATCGTCGGCGCGTGACTGGATGGCCCCCAGATGGACATCGGAGAGCCAGAGTGTGCGGTAGTGTTGCGTCTGCATGAGCAAGTATCCCCGGTCGTAACAAGCACGTCGCGAAGCGTAGGGCCGGGAATTGACGCTGCGGTTTAGGTTTGGTGACAGTTTGATGGCGCAACGCACGCCGGGTCCGGCGCGCATCGGAGCTTGACTGTGTGCAATGCACCGCTAATCATTGGGTATAACTAGGTCGGTGAATTCTTCATAGAAGTACTCCCGCTGCCGGCAGGCTCCGTCCGCCCGGCCAGATTCCGCAACCACGACGAAGACCTCCCCGTTTGCTGAGAGCACGACAAAAACTGGGCAAGTACACGATCCTCGGACGGATGGCGTCCGGGCCCCTGGCAGACGTCTATCGTGCTTTTGACCGGATTCAGCGAATACGTGTGGCACTCAAGATACCCCGGCACGCCGACCATACGGGGCACGATGAGTTTTTGCATGAGGTGCAGGTTGCCACGCGCCTCAATCATCCGAATCTGCTGGGCGTGCTCAACGCTGCGTACATCGATGATTATTTCGTCATTGCGATGGAGCTTGGCGACGAGTCGCTGGCGGACCGGATCGAACGGCGTATCTCTACCGCCAATGCGCTGGATCTTGTCGGCCAGGCCTTGAGCGGCCTGGCGCACGTGCACGACAACAGGGTTATCCACTGCGACATAAAGCCGGAGAACTTTATCCTCTTTCCGGGTAACCGCCTCAAACTCTGCGACTACGGTTTCGCCAAGCTGCGCATTCGTACGCTCAAGGCGTCGGGTTCCGGAACGATAGACTACATTGCGCCGGAGCAGGCGATGGGGCGGCCCAAATTCCAGTCGGACGTCTTCTCGATGGGGCTCGTCATCTACCGGCTGCTGTCCGGGCGGCTGCCGGAATGGCCATTCGAGTGGCCGCTGCCCGGTCAGGACCGCCTCGAACAGCGGGTAAGGCCCGAGCTGGTGAATTTCCTGAAGCAGGCGATTCAGCTCGATCCGAAGCGGCGGTTTGCCGACGCGCGCGTCATGCAGGCTGCGTTCGACCGTCTGCAAAGTCATGCCCGGCGACAGATAGGCGGCAGGAAGAAGGGCACTGGCCGCAGCACGGGCACGCACAGCGTGAGCTGGCAGCAGATTCGCTGGCGCGAGTTCAAGCGGCGTTTTGGCACGGAACTCGATTGCCGGCATTCATGCCGTCATTGCGAAGGCCCGGTTGCGGAGAGCATGCAGGCCTGTCCGTGGTGCGGCTTCGACAATCCGACGCGCGGGGCCGAGTCGCGGATGCCGTCGAGCTGCCCGCGCTGCCAGCGCGGCGTGAAGAACGACTGGGACTATTGCAGCTGGTGTTACGGTCCCGGCTTCGTCGAGGAAACGACGAGGCGCTACCCGGACAAGCGCTACGTGGCGCGTTGCGGCAACCAGCGGTGCCGGGGCGAGCTCATGCCGTTCATGCGCTACTGCCCCTGGTGCCGGAGCAAGGTCCGGAAGGCGTGGAAGCTGTCGGGGAGCCGCTCTTCGTGCAGCGCCTGCGGCTGGGGTATTGCCGCCGAGTTCTGGAATTATTGCGCCTGGTGCCGCGAGCCGGTGGTGCATGACTGAGCGCTCGGCCGACGATGGGATACTGCTCCTGAACGGCCGCGAAGGGTCCGACCGGCGACGCGCCGCAATGGGCGGCGGCGAGTTGCTGGCGTATACGGCACGCGCGCCGGACAAGCAGTCCGATAACGAAGATACGGTAGCGAGTATTCCCTGGGGCCCGGATGCCTGCGTACTGGTGGTGGCCGATGGTGCCGGAGGGCTGCCCGCGGGCAAACGGGCGTCGATGCTGGCCGTGACGGCGCTGGCCGAGTCGCTGGACGTTTCGCTCGGCAAGACCACTCTCCTGCGTACCGCAATACTGAACGGCATCGAGGCGGCTAACGAGACCGTGATGGCCAAGGCCAAAGGCTCCGCCACGACGATGACTATCGTCACGATCGAAGGTCTGTTGGCGCGCAGCTATCAGGTGGGGGACTCCGAGGCCGTCATCGCGGGCCAGCGAGGTAAAATCCGCCTGCAAACCCTGGCACATTCGCCAACGGGTTTTGCCGTCGAGGCTGGCTTCCTCGATGAGCGCGATGCCCTGCACCACGCGGAGCGGCACGTGGTGTCGAATTTTGTCGGCAATAGCGACATGCGTATCGATGTCGGTGCCGCGGTGACCCTGAATCCACGCGATACGGTGTTGCTGGCAAGTGACGGCCTTACCGACAACCTGCATATCACCGAGGTGGTCGACCGGATGCGCAGCGGGCCGCTCGAGGATGCCGCCGAGCGAATCGTGAGTCTGGCGGCGCGGCGCATGGCGGACGAGGACAGTCTCAAACCCTGCAAGCCGGACGACCTCTCGCTCATACTGTTCCGCAAGCCCTACCGGCGCTCCTCCGGGCCCAGCGGGGCCTGAAGTCAGCGGAACCGTCGTCCAGGGGCTGTCCGGTTTGACAAAAGGACGCTTGGCCGGCCGGCCGGGCTGCTTTTTCATGCCCAGGCGGCCGGAACGCCGCAAGTACTTGCGGTTGAACCACCGCGGGCTGCGTATTAAGGTCGAAGAACAGTCAAACAGCGCTATGGCGACGGCTGCAAAGGTTTCCAATCGGATGGAACTCAGCGTGGTGTCTGTTGCTCCAAACATACAATGCGGTTTCGCGCGTTCGCGGGCCGAATCGTTGCGCCCGGAGGTCTCCAGACCATGAATAACCCAATCAAGCTTGCCTCGCTACCCGCGTGGGCGAAGCCGTTGCTTCTAGGCCTTGCCGCACTGGCCGTGGCCACAGCCTGCAACGACGAATCATCCAGTCAGTCGGGCGGCTCACCGAGCAGTGGGGGCGGCGCGTCCGGCGGTGGCTCATCGGGAGGGGGGTCCTCCGGTGGCGGTTCTTCGGGCGGCGGTTCTTCCGGCGGCGGGATGTCGGGCGGCGGTTCTTCCGGCGGCGGTATGTCGGGTGGCGGTATGCCAGGCGGTTCTTCCGGCGGCGGCGCGTCCGGCGGCGGTATGTCCGGCGGCGGTTCGAGCGGCGGCGGCATGTCGGGCGGCGGTATGTCCGGCGGCGGTTCGAGCGGCGGCGGTATGTCGGGCGGTGGAATGCCCGGGGCTGGAATCCCCGCGCCGGGCGGCGGCGCGGGTGCCGGGATGCCCGATGTCGGCGGTTTTCCCAGCGGTTCCGGCGGCGCGTCCGGTGACGCAAGTGGCGACAGCGACGGCCAGTCTGGCGGTGACTGCGGTGATACGGGTGCTTTGCCGGGCGGTGTGGGCGGCATGGGTCAGGACGGCGAGTGTCTTGGCGGAGGCGGTTCGGCGTCCGACTCGGACAGCGATGCCGCCAGCAGCGGCGGCGGTAGCTCGGGCGGCGGCGCGAGCGGCGGTTCCGGCGGCGAAGTCGGTTCGGCGGGCGGCTCGGGCGGCTCGGGCGGCGGTGGCGCGGCCGGCGGAGTTGGCGAATTCCCCGGCGAGAGCGGCTCCGAGCGGGCTGAGCGCCTGGGCAAGGAACTCGACGAGTCGCTGGGCGACTTCGACGATGTCCTCCTCGAAGAACAGGAAGAGATTGCGGCCGTCGGCCGCAGTACCGAGGGCTTTGGCGGCGGCGGTGGCGGCAGCGGCGGCATTAGCCTCGGAGAGCAGGAAGGCGAAGGCGGCTCCGTCGCGGTCGTCAACGACGCGATGACTCCCAGGGAGTCGCCGATCGCGGGCATGTCCGATCAGGAGATGCGTGAGCGTACGCCCGAAGACATCCCGATGGTTGCTGACGACGACATTATTGCGCGTCAGCTTCGGGAAGCGGCGGTCGCTGAGGAAGACCCCGAGCTGCGCGAGCGGCTGTGGGAGGAGTATAGGAAGTACCAGGGACTGTAAGGGGTCAACGGACGGTTTATGTTGCGCGTTATCGGATTTGCGGCGTTAGCACTGCTTGCCGCACAGGGCTGTTCTGTCAACGAGGTAGTGACCGCCGAGGAGACCGAACTCGTCGTTGCAGGCACGCCGGTCGACGAGGCTCTGCTGCTCGACATTGGCATCGTCGAATTCGAAGACGGCATTCCGGAGGATAACGATCCGGCCGAAACCGGCGTGTACGGCGAGATCCGCGAGGCCGAGGCGCGCTACCTGCCTTATCATCTCAAGGCCACGCTGCAGGGCACCGGGCACTGGGGGGCCGTGCGCGTTGTGCCGTCGCGGGCGGCCTACACCGACGTCGTAATCAGCGGCGGAGTGGCGAAGTCCGACGGTGAGTTCATCACGCTCGATGTACGCGTCGAGGATGCGACCGGCGAGCTCTGGTACGAAAAGGAATACGAAACGCAAACCGGTATCTCCTCGTACTCGAGCACTCGCGACCGGCGCAAAGACCCGTATCAGAAGGTCTTCAACGATATCGCCAACGATCTGCAGGCCTACGTCGCCGAACTCGACGGCGGACGGGTAACGCGTATACGTCAGGTATCCGAGCTGCAGTTTTTCGCGGATATGTCGCCGCAGCCGTATGCCGAATTCCTGAGCACGGACGAAGACGGCATTATCAGCCTGGTCAGATTGCCGGCGGAGGGCGATCCAGCCGTCGACCGTATGCGGCAGATTCGTGAGCGCGACCGCCTCGTGATCGATACGCTCAACGAGCACTATGCCAATTTTTATTACGGCATTGCGATTCCCTACCATGCCTGGCGGAAAACGGCCCGGGAAGAGTCGGTCAACTACCGGCAGGTGCGCCGCTCGGGAACCATGCGGGCCCTGATGGGCGTGGTGGTTCTTGCCGGTTCGCTGGCGATGGAAACCGACAACAGTTCGAGCCGATCGGTCAGGCGAACCAAACGATCGCTGCAGGCAATCGGCGTATCGCAGGGTATCGAGCAGATATTCGCGGGCTTCAGCCGTCGCTCCGAGGCGACTCTGCACGCGGAGGCGATCAAGGAACTGTCGGAGTCCTTCGGCTCCGAGGCTGCGCCAATGCTGGTGAATGTGGAGGGCGAAACGCGCCGTTTGACCGGCACGGCGGCGGCGCAGTACGAGAGCTGGCGGCGGTTGTTGCGGCAGATCTACGAAGCCGAGACGGGTTTCCCGGGCGACGTCGAGGTCGGCACACCCGCGCGCGCGCCGGAAACCTGAAAATCTGACCTCGCCAATGAGTGCACCTTGGGCCTGTTAACACTATGCGAATGCACCCTGCTGGGCCTTTTTTGCTGTCCAGCAAGGCGGAAAGAGCGCCGGGTAGCACCGCTACATAAGCGAGTGACAACGCGGCTGGACGGCAAAATAGGCCCAGCCCCTGCTCTGATCGAGAAAGGGGTTGCCCCCCGAAAGGCGCCACTCGGCGTTGCTCGTCGCTTATTTGGATTTACCAAACTACGCTCCTCGCGCCTTGATTGGCGCCTTTCGGGGGGCAACAGGGTGTATTCGCATAGTGTTAACAGGCCCTAACGCGCTGCGGGACCTGAAGCCGGGTGCGCAGCTTGCCAATCGTTATTCGCTGGTCCGCAAGCTGGGGCAGGGCGGAGAGGCCGTAATCTGGCTGGCCCAGGACCGGATGACGCGTTCGACCGTTGCGCTCAAGATACTCGCATCGCTCGAAGGCAATCGCGCGCGTCTGCGCGAAGAGTGGCAGATCGGCGTTCGTTTGCTGCATCCACACATCGTCAGGGCATTCGAGTTTCACGATGACGCCGCCGGTGCGTTCTACAGCCTGCAATACATTGACGGACCGGACATATCGGTACTCGCCGGGCAGGCCCCGGCGGCTGTACTGCCGCTCATCGCGGCTCTCGCCGACGCTCTGCGATACGCGCACGGCAAGGGGCTCGTGCACCGCGATATCAAGGCGTCCAACGTGCTGCTCGACGGCAACGGCGCGGCTTACCTGATCGATTTCGGGGTTGCCGCGAGAACGGGCGAACAGGTCAGCGGCGGTGCGCCGATCGCGGGCTCTCCCGAGCAGCAGCGAGGCGCGGCAGCGACGCCCGCGGATGACATATTTGCGCTCGGCGGTCTTGCCTACGAGCTTTTGAGCGGCCGCTCGCCGTACGCCGATCCGGCGCACGATATTGCCTCGACGGTGCCGCCGCCGCTGACCTCCGCCGGAGGCGCGGCCTTGCCGGATCCGGTGGTCGATCTGGTCGCTGCCATGCTGGCGAAGGATGCGGCGGAGCGCCCGGACGCCGCCGCGGTTCTCGAGCTGCTGTCGGCAGCGGGTTTTCCTCCGGGGACCGCGCCGCGGGACGTCCTTGGCGCCATTGCCGGCGCCGTCAACGAGGAAGTGATCGAGGTCAGGGAACGGCAGACACCGCGGGCGGGCGCGATGCAAGACGGCGCGGCGCCGCCCGTGGCAGCCACTGGCAGTCGCGGCCTGACCCCGCGTACGGTGATGGCGCTGCTCGCGCTGCTGGTAGCTCTGTTGTTCGCGGTCGTGTTCTACCTGCCCGGTACCGTCGATCCGGCCGCGACGGCCGATCGGCAGGACGAGATTCCCGCGGACAGCGGCCCGGTTGCCGCGGAAGGGCAGCCGGCACCGCCGGACGACACCAGCAGCGGTTTGCCGCAGCGCGATCAGCGCGTGGAAGCCCGCCAGGCTACCGAGGCCGTGCTCGGGCGTCTGCTGGCGAACATGGAGACGCTGGAAGCGCGCGCGGTCGAGCGCTGGGGCGGCGTCCGCTACGCTCAGGCCAAGGCGGCCTACGAGCAGGGCGACGAGGCGTATCTGGCGCGATACTATGCGCGCGCCACGGCCGATTACGAGCAGGCGATCGAACTGATCGAGCCGCTCCTGGACGAGGTCGACGAGGTATTTGCGAGTACCCTCTCCGCCGCGGAAACGGCGTTGGCTAATGCGGATTCGATTGAGGCGCTGAAGAACTTCGATCTGGCCGTGGCGATCAGTCCGGGCAGCCGGCGTGCGCAGGAAGGGCTCACGCGCGCGCGCAATCTCGATCGTGTACTGGACCTGGTCGATGCCGGCCTTCGTTACGAAGAGCAGCTCGAGCTGGATGCGGCGCGCGAGAGCTTCAAGCAGGCGATGGACCTCGATGAGGCCTGGCAACCGGCCCGGGAAGGCCACCGGCGGGTTTTGGCAACGGCCAAACAAATGGAGTTCGATGCACGCATGAGTGAAGGCCTGTCGGCTCTGGCGGTCGCCGACTACGCATCGGCGCGGGCGGCGTTTCGGGTTGCGCAGCAGCTGAAGCCGGACTCGGCCGAACCGAAGGACGGTCTCATGCAGGTCGATCAGGGCATCCGGCTCACGACGATAGGCCGGCTCGAACGCGAGGTCGCCGAGCTCGAGGCGGCGGAACGCTGGGCGGACGCCGTCACTCACTACGAGCGGATTCTGGAACTCGACGGTAATCTCGAGTTCGCCAAGACCGGCTTGGCCGACGCCCGCAACATGGTGAACCTGCACCGCCAGCTCGACGAATACATCGCCGAACCGGATGCTCTCAGCGCGCCGGCGACCTTGCAGCGCGCAACCAACATCGTGCTGGCGGTCACCCGGATGGACAATGTCGGGCCGCGTCTGACCGGGCAGAAAGACGAGTTGTCGCGCTTGATGAAACGGGCCGCCACGCCGCTAACCGTGGAGCTGCGCTCGGACGAACTCACCGATGTCTCGGTCTACCGGGTGGCGAGGCTCGGGAGTTTTTCGTCGCAGCAGCTTAAACTGCGGCCCGGGACCTACGTTGCCGTCGGCAGCCGGCCGGGGTTTCGCGATGTGCGGGTCGAGTTTCGAGTCGCGCCTGAACTGGATATGCAGCCCGTAGTGGTGCGTTGCGAGGAACCGATTTGAGCGTCGAGCAGTTACTGATACGCGACGTAGAGGGCGAGCGTGTCGTTACCGCGGCCGAACTGCCACTGCGTATAGGCACCGGCAGCGACAGCGATCTGCGCCTGCCGGGGCCGGGCGGGGGCGCGTTGCTCGTGCTCGATCTGCTCGACGGCGCGCCGTTCCTGCAGCCCGTTCGCCGGGACGGCTCGGTGACCGTGAACGGCGAGCCGCTGAGCGCCAGTCACCGGCTCGTGGACGGCGACGTTTTCGAATACTTCGGCAGCCGGATAGAGGTGACGGTAACGGACCGGCAGGCGGCGCTCACGGTTCGCCTTGAAGACAGCGCCTACGTGACCCGGCCGCCGGAGCTGCCCGGAGACGACGCGGCCGCAGCCGAGGAGGCTATTGCGCCGACGGCGTTCCAACGCGCGGCCGAAACCCGCGCCGTGGAGCCGGCGGGGGAAACCCACGTGCTGCGCTGGGTGATCGGCAGCGGTCTTGTCGTGCTTGCCGCAGCCGCATGGCTGCTGTTCACCTCGAAGTCGATCCAGTTCGACGTTACCCCGGCGGATCCCGATAGCGTCAGCATTAGCGGCGGCTGGTTCAAGCTGCCGCTGGGCAACCGGATTCTGCTGCGTCCGGGCGAGTACACGGTGACGGTAGAGAAAGCTGGCTACTACGATCTCGCCCAGGCTTTTGTGGTCGACGAGACGCCGAACAAGACCATTGGGGTGACTCTGCGTCGCCGCCCGGGTTCGGTAACGGTAAGCGTACTGGACGAGGCGTTGGCAACCGTCAACATTGACGGCACGCACGTGGGCGCCGCGCCGCTGGGGCCCGTGGAGCTCGAGCCGGGTACCTACACCCTCGAAGTCCTGTCCGAGCGCTATCTGCCGTTTTCCGATGCGTTCGAATTGCAGGGGCTCGGCCAGCAGAACCGGATCGCCGTGCAGCTCGTGCCGCGCTGGTCGAACGTCAGCATCTCCTCGGAGCCGTCCGGAGCCAGCATACTCGCGGATGACGAAGTCGTCGGCCGGACACCGGCCGTGCTCGAACTACTCGAGGGTAAACACACCCTGTCGGTCGTTAGCGAAGGTTTCAAGGCCTGGGACGGTACGGTCGTCGCCGAACCCAACACCGAGCAGACACTGCCGTTGATCCGGCTGGAGGAGGCGGATGCGCGTCTCCGGGTCAACACGATACCGCGCGGCGCAAACGTGACGGTGGACGGCCGCTATCGCGGACAGACACCGCTGACGCTGGATCTGTCGCCCGACATCGATTATTCCATTGGGCTGTCGCGGGCGGGCTACGGCTCGACGACGCGGCGGGTGCGCCTGCAATCCGCCGCCAGCGAGGAGATTACGGTGGACCTCAGCGCGCGCACGGGCCGTGTCACGATCAACGTGTCGCCGGCGGATGCAAAGGTGTACGTTGACGGCCGCGCGCGCGGCACGGGCAATACGACGCTGGATTTGAGTTCCGCGCCGAAACGGATCGAAGTTCGTAAGCCCGGTTACGAGACCTGGTCGCGGAGCGTGACGCCGCGGCCCGGCTATCCGCAGACGCTGTCGGCCCGCCTGCGTAGCGAAGAAGCCGTCGCGGCGGCATCAATCCAGCGCGAGCAAGAGTCGTCGCTCGGGCATACGCTGCGGCGTATCGAGGCCGGCAGTTTCGAACTCGGCGCATCGCGTCGCGAGCAGGGTCGGCGCGCCAACGAAGTGATCGTGCCGGTCGCGATCAGCAAGCCGTTCCTGATCGGTGTCCACGAAATCACCAACAGGCAGTTTGCCCAATTCGACGGCAGCCACGATTCCGGCAGCGATATTCATCCGGCAATGGCAGGCGACAACAACCCGGTCGCGAACGTCACCTGGGCGCAGGCGGCTCAGTACTGCAACTGGCTGAGCGCCAGGGAGGGTCTCAACCCCGTATACAAGGAAGAATTCGGCGCGTGGGTGGCCATCCGGCCGTTGCCGAACGGCTATCGCTTGCCGACCGAGGCGGAGTGGGCTTGGGCGGTGCGGTACGAGGGTAGTGCGGGTGCGCTGCGCTATCCGTGGGGAGAGAGCTGGCCGCCGAAAGGCGAAGCGGGTAACTACGCGGACAAGTCCGCGGACGGCATCGCGCCAACCCTAATACCGGGATACGACGACGGGTTCGCGTCCACGGCGCCGGTTGGGGATTTCGGCCGCAACGCAGCGGGCATCGCGGACGGCGGCGGCAACGTAGCCGAGTGGGTCAACGACTATTACACCGTGCCGACGCCTGGCCAGACGCGGGTGCTTACCGATCCGCTCGGCCCGGAAAGGGGCAAGACGCGTGTGATTCGCGGCTCGAGTTGGCGCCACGCCGGGATGACGGAACTCCGCTTGAGTTATCGCGATCACAGTGCCGAAGCGAGGCCGGACGTGGGCTTCCGGATCGCGCGAAATCTTGACGAATCGTGAGACAATTGCCGCGCGCTGCGGTCCAAACAGCGAAGGCGCTGGCCGCGGACGGTCGAAGGAGGTCGCCAATGCTTAGAACCCGGTCTTTCCCAGGACGGCTGCTGCTCGTGCTGAGTTTGTTTGCCGCGTGGCTGTCGTTGGCTTATGCGCAGGAGGAAGCGGAAGAGGCGAGCCCGGCCGCAGACAGCGAGGCTACGGCGGATACGGAAGCCGCGCCGTCCGAAGAGGACTCGTCGGCCGACGACCTGCTGGACGATCCGCTGCTGGATGCACAGGGCTTCGATCCGAACGACGACGACGATTTTATACCGAGCGAAGACATTCCGGCCGACGCGCCGATCGCTTTTCCCACCGATATCTAACCCCCCTTACTCCATGCGAATACACACTGTTGCAAGTAGCCACGCCTTATGAAAAAGAAGAACATCCCCGTCGAGTTTGTATTTCAGCTGTTTGCGCTGATCATCGCCGTAATCGTCGTGCATGCGTTTTACGTATCCGTGGTACGGCCGAATGCGGCGCAGATCATCGAAGAGCAAAACGCCGCTGCTGAAGCCAATCCCGACTATGTACGCGAACGCACCGTTTGGGTACTGATAAAAGACCTGGAGCAGGAGGCCTGTTTTATCCTCATGTTCTGGGCGCTGGCGATCATGGCGTACAAGACCGTCAGCACCATGAACGAACGCAGATTACTCGACGTCGACCTGGTGCCCGTCGCGGAGGGTATGCGAATCCTGCCTGAGGATACGCGCGAGTTCGCGCGGCAGGTGCAGGCGCTACCCCTGGACCGCCAGCGCATGCTGCTGCCGCGGGCGCTGCTCAACGCTCTGCGGCGCTTCGGGTCCACGCGCAACATCCAGGACGTGTCGAGCAGCACGCACACCATTTGCGAATCGGAAGCCGAGCGCCTCGAATCGGAATTGTCGATGATCCGCTATATTTCCTGGGCGATACCGAGTATCGGCTTCATCGGCACCGTCCGCGGTATCGGCGAGGCGCTCGCGCAGGCCGACAAGGCCGTGCAGGGCGATATCGCCGGCGTCACCCAGAGCCTGGGCGTCGCCTTCAACTCGACGTTTATCGCGCTCTTGATCAGCATCTTCCTCATGTTTCTCGTGCATCAGCTGCAGCTCATGCAGGAGCGGCTCGTGTTCGACAGCGAGTCCTACTGCGACGACAAGCTGATTCGCCACATGCAGGCGGACTGAGCCGCCTGCCGTGAGCCTGCTTGCCGCTCATATCAACGACGCCGGCATCGCCGTGTACGGCGATCAGGGTATTCTGTATCGCGAGCCCGGTTTTGCACTGCTCGAGGACCGGGAGCTCGTTATCGGCGAGACGGCCTACCGTAACGCACGGCTCAAACCGCGGCGCATTCACAGTCGTTTTTGGAGCGAGCTGCGCACGGACCCGCTGAGCGACGCGCGGTTCCGGCATCTCAGCGCCGCGGATCTCGTCAGCCGGCAACTCGAGAAGCTTTGGCAAACGGTCGGGGACAAGGGCGACCGGCTTATCGTTGCCGTGCCGCCTTACATGAGCGGCGATCAGCTGGGTCTGTTCCTCGGCATTGCCGCGGATCTTCGCGTTCCGATCGTGGCCCTGGTTGACGCGGCCGTGGCGGCGACCCGGCGCGAGTACACGGCGGCCGCTCCGGTGCACGTGGATTTCAGCCTGCACAGCGCCTCGACTACGAGGCTTAGCCAGAACGGTCAGGCTCAGGTCGAGCGCAGCGCGCTGATCGAAGATGCCGGCACCGTCGCTTTGACCGACGCCTGGATCAAGTCGATTGCCGAAGCGTTCGTCCAGCAGTCGCGTTTCGATCCGCTGCACACGGCGGAAACGGAGCAGTACATGCAGGATCGGCTGCCAGAGTGGCTGCAGCGCGCGACCGCGGACGGGCGCGCCGAACTCGAGATCGACTACCGCGGTATCGAGCACCGGGCGGAAGTGGAACTGCTCGATCTGATTGCGGCGGTCGACGCCGTGTATCAGCGCGTCGTGAGTCAGCTGCGCGCCGTATACCGCGCGGACGAACTGCCGGCGATTCAGCTTAGCGATCGTGCCGCCCGGCTTCCGGGCCTCGCGGACACGCTGGCGGCTCGAGTCGGCGGCGATGTGTTTGTCCTGGAGCCCGGCGCAACTTGTCGCGGACTTGCCGCGCGCTGTCGCGAAATGCAGCGGTCTACGAGTAACGTCAGCCTGCTGCGGCAGCTTCCCTGGGATCAGGCGGCCGCAAGCGCCACAACGCCGTCCGGCACCGAAACCAATGGCCGGCCGAGCCACGTGTTGTTTGGCAGCCGGGCCTACGCCATCGACGAGACGCCGCTGGTACTGGGCAGCCAGTCGTCCGAGCCCGGACGCTTTCTCGACCTGCCGGCTGACATGCCGGGTCTGTCGCGCCAGCACTGCATGTTGCGCATTCAGGGCGGACAGTGTGTGGTCGAAGACTACTCACGCTACGGAACGTATCTCAACGGTCACCGGATCGACGGCTCCGCGGTGCTGCAAATCGGCGATCTGCTGCGCGTCGGCACTCCGGGCCACGAGCTGCGCATGATCGTTACGGAGGGTGCTCATGGCTCGTAGACGCCGCGAAGCCAACGTGTTCAGCATGTCTTTCCTCGACTGCATGAGCTGCGGATTCGGTGCGGTCATCCTGTTTTTCATGATTATCAACTCGCAGGTCAAGGAGACGACGGAGGACAGCCCGAGCGATCTGATGGCCGAGACCCGCAAGCTGGAGATCGAGATACTCGACGGTCGCAAGAACCTGGTGCTCGCAAAAAACACGCTGGAGCGCATCGACAGCGAGAACGATTCGGCCGAGGGCCAGATAGCGCGCATCCTGGCGCTGATCGAGGAGCTTCGGGCCGAGCTTGCCGAGTACGACAACGATACCCTCGCGCAAATCGAGCGGATCGAGAAGCTGCAGTCGGACATCGAGACCCTGGAGGCGGAGGTCAAGCGCCTGCTGGCGCTCAAGCAGGAAGAAGAGAACGAAGGTTCGCGTCTGCGGGAGTTCAAGGGCGAAGGGGACCGGCAGTATCTGACCGGGCTCAAGCTCGGCGGTCAACGAACCCTCGTGCTGGTGGACCGGTCGGCGAGCATGCTCGACAGCACAATCGTCAACATCATTCGCCGCCGCAACATGTCGGATACGCGCAAACTTCGGGCCGCAAAATGGCGGCAGGTCGTCGCCAGCGTGGACTGGCTGACGTCGCAGTTTCAGCCCGGCAGCGAATTCCAGATATACATGTTCAACAACGAAGCCCAGCCGGTCATCAAAGGCAGCGACGGCACGTGGCTCAAAGCGGACGACGCCAACCAGCTCAACGAGGCCATTCGCGTGCTGCGCCGGACCGTGCCCGAAAACGGCACGAACATGCAGGCTGCGTATGAAGTCGCCAACCGCTTTACCCCGAAACCGGATAACATCATTCTGCTCGTTGACGGTTTACCGACCATGGGCGACAGGCAAAGCAATCAGCGAACGATCAGCGGCCGCGAGCGCGTCTCATTGCACCGCCGCGCGATACGTGAACTGCCGTCCGGCGTTCCGGTCAATATATTGTTGTACCCCATGGAAGGCGATTCGGATGCGGCGATACTGTATTGGACTCTGGCCTACAGTTCGGCCGGTTCGTTCATGAGCGTTAGCCGGGATTGGCCATGACATGCGTGTTGAGAGAGTCTGGTGTACCCCGTCATAAATAGGCGGGCATACACGCGCGTGAATTTTTGTGGCTGGCAAGGCGCGGTGACGAGCAATAGCACCGCTATTGCGAGGAGCCGCAACGCCGCCAGACGCAAAAAGGCGCCGCGAGAAGGGTCGATTATTTATGACAGGGTGCACTAGGTGAAACGGCGGCGGCGTAACGTAGAGGCGTTCAGCCTGTCTTTTCTCGACTGCATCTGCTGCGGTTTCGGGGCGATTATCCTGCTGCTCGTGCTTAGCAAGATTTACGAGCCCGTCATTATCGAGAAGACGCAGGATGATCTCGAATCGCTCATCGCTTTGCTGCAGGAAGAGCTGTTCGACATACGCGGCGAAACCGCGGTCATCAACCGCGAACTCGAAGACAAGCGCGAGCAGACGTCCGATACCAAACTCCGGCTGGCGCGGCTGCAGGGCGAGCTGAATACGATTCAGGGTCAGTACGAGGCAACCCAGGACGAGTCCGAGTCTATCCTGGACGAAGGTGCGCTGATGGCGGCGCGGCAAAGCCTTACCGAGGAGATGCGCCGTCTGCAGCCCTATTTCAAGCGTGCAAGCGACGATGCCGTGGCCGGCATCCCGGTCGACAGCGAATACATCATCTTTGTCATCGATACCTCGGGCAGCATGCAGCAGTACAACTGGGCGCGGGCGCAGGAAAAGATCACCGAAACGCTGAACGTGTACCCCGACGTAAAGGGTATACAGATCATGAACGACAACGGCAACTTCATGTTCTCGCAGTACCGCGACCGGTGGATTCCCGACTCGCCCGGGCGCCGTCAGGCGATCGTGAACACGATGCGTACGTGGCGGCCGTTTAGCGATTCGAACCCGGCTGACGGCATCATTTACGCGATCAATACGTTCTGGTCGCCGGACAAGAAGATCAGTATCTACGTGTTCGGCGACGAATTCAGCGGCCGTTCGGTGGAGGCGATTACCCGGCAGATCGACGCCGTGAACAGGCCAATGGCGGACGGCAACCGCATGGTTCGTATCCACGCTGTCGGTTTTCCCTATCTGTTCAACCGTGCGGGCAATGTGCCGCCCACGGCCGTGCGTTTCTCGCAGCTCATGCGTGTAATCTGTGAGCGCAACGGCGGCACCTTCGTCGCTTTGACCGAATACTAGTGCACCCGCCATAACCACTCGGCCCGTCGCGCGGCACCTTTTTGCATCTGGCCGCGTTGCGGTTCCTAGCAATAGCGGTGCCGTCACTCATCGACAAGGCTCGTCGCCGCGCCCTGCCAGGCACAAGAATTTGCGTGCGTGTACGGCCGATTGTTTACGAGGGGCACACCAGAGCGGTTTCGCCCACCCGTGTGGCCGCTGCCACGATTCGTCACAATTGATCCCGAACGCGGCACAGTTTCGCCGCTGCCCGTTCCGGCGTTGCGGCGCTCAATAGTCTCCGATTCTTTCAACACTCAAGGAAAACGGAGACTACAATGAAACCGAAAACTACTTTGACAAGCCTTACCGCGACCTTCGTAACACTGTTGCTGGTCGCTGCCGCGCCCGCCAACGCCGGTGCTTCCAAGGAGGAGTCCGTCGGCCTCGGTGCGGGCGGAGTGGTCGGCGCTGTTGCCGGCGGGCCGATCGGCTTTATCGTGGGCGCCGCGATCGGCGCAAAAATCGGTGACACGCTGCATCGCAAGGACGACGAGATCGAGACGCTCGCGGCCGAGCTCGACCGCTCGAACGGCACCATTACCGATCTGGAACTCGATCTGGCCGCGCTGAATCGCGATATCGACTCGATGAGCGATGAACTCGATCATCTCGAGAGCGTATCCAATCCGGAGCTGACCCGGCTGCTCGAGGCGGGCGTTGCCATCGATTTGCTGTTCCGTACCGACGAATATGCGTTGCCCGATACCACTGGCCAGCGGTTTGTCGAACTCGGCCGCAAGCTCGCCGACATGCAGCAAGTGCATGTGACGCTGGACGGCTTCGCCGATCAGCGCGGTGACGCCGAATACAACCAGCAGCTCTCCGAGAAGCGTGTCGCGTTCGTCCGCGAGCAGCTTGTGGCCGCGGGCGTCGCGGCGGAGCGGATCAGCAGCACGGCGCACGGTGAGGTTGCGGCTGACGACGAAACGCTGGATAACTATGCGCTCGAACGGCGGGTAAGTATTACCTTGAGCCTCGATAGCACGCCGTCGTTCGCCTCGATGCCCGACTAGCGTCAGCGCAACGGTACTCAAGCGATGCAACACCGGCCAGCTTGCTGGCCGGTTTTTCTTTATGCGGCAGCGGAGGCTACACTCTCGCGTTTTGGAGGGTTTTCATGCCGGACGAACTGGCGGAACGGCGCTGCCGTCCCTGCGAGGGTGGCGTATCTCCCCTGCCGCGGGCGCAAGCCTTGCGCCTGCTCGAACGCCTCGAGGCTGCCTGGCGGATTAGCGCTGACGGCAAGGTCCTGGCGCGGCGCTTCGAATTCCCGGCTTACAGCCGTTCAGTCGGCTTCGCCAACGCCGTTGCATGGATCGCGATAGCCGAGGGCCACCACCCCGAGCTTCGCGTGGGATATGCCCATTGCGAGGTGCGCTGGACCACGTTTGCAATAGGCGGTCTTTCCGAAAACGACTTTATCTGCGCGGCGAAGACCGATCGTCTCGTCGAATCGGCCCCGTGAGCGTTGGCCTTGCGGACATACTCGCCGCGGCAGAGCGTCTCGAGGGTGTGGCGGTGCGTACACCGCTCATCGAGCACCCGGCACTCAACGCCCTGGCGAAAGGTCGTGTCCTGCTCAAGGCCGAATGCCTTCAGCTTACCGGTTCGTTCAAGATTCGCGGTGCGTACAACGCGATGTCGCAAATCCCCGCGGAGCTCGCGGCCCGCGGAGTCGTTGCATGGTCCTCGGGGAATCATGCGCAAGGGGTCGCCAAGGCGGGCCAGCTACTCGGTATCGGAACCAGGATCGTCATGCCCGCGGACGCGCCTGTCGCGAAGCGGGACAACACGCATCGTTTAGGCGGCGAACTTATCGAGTACGACCGCTATCGCGAAGACCGGGAGGAAATTGCCCGCGAGATCGCCCGCCGCAGTGGCGCGGCCCTGGTACCGTCGTTCGACCACCCGGACATCATTGCGGGGCAGGGTACGGCCGGGCTCGAGATGGTCGAGCAGGCGCAGGCTCAGGGAGCGGAGCTAACCCAGGCGCTCATCTGCTGCGGCGGCGGAGGACTGACCGCGGGCTGCGCGATTGCAATAAAGGCCCTCGAACCGGCAGTGCGTATCCACACGGTTGAGCCTGCCGACTACGACGACACGGCGCGGTCGCTCGCGGCGGGCAGAAGAATCTCGGTTGATCCGTCGGTTCCCTCGATATGCGATGCGCTGCTGACGCCTCGTCCGGGAGAGCTGACCTTCGATTTGCTGAAGCAAAACGTGGCAGGCGGGCTGGTCGTGAGTGAAGCCGATGTAAGGGCAGCCATGCGCTATGCGTTCCGGGAGCTAAAGCTCGTTCTCGAACCCGGGGGTGCCGTGGCCCTGGCGGCCGTTCTGCTCGGCAAGATACCGACGGAGGGTGAGACCACCGCGGTCATGCTGAGCGGAGCTAACGTCGATGAGCGTCTGTTTGGTGAAATTCAGGCGGAGCCGAACTGAGGCTTTCCGAGTATGCCGGGCTGTATACCGGACGAGCCGCCGCTCAGTCGCGTTACGGTCTTCGGCGAGCGCCGCCTGGACTCCCAGCCGTCGAGCCAGCTCACGATTTTGTCGAGCTGTTCGAGATCGGGCTTGACCCTTGAGGGCGTCATTTCGTGCAGCCCTATGCCCATTTCCGCGGAGTGCACGAAGTTCTGACTGTCGCGGAGCACGGCAATGATAGGGATGCCCAGCGAATCGAGAAAACGCATAAGACGGTTAAAGCTCTTGGTGTTGCGCCGGGTACGATTGGCAACCACGGCAAGCTTGCGGTCCCGCCGGTCGACCTTCGCAACGAGCAGCAGGTCGGCTATGCAGCGCGACGCCGCATGAATGTCCATGCTCGACGGCAGGACCGGTACGATAATGCTGCTTGCATCGCGGGTCAGTTCTCTCAGCGCATCGTGGCTGACGCCGGCGGGGGAATCGATGATCAGGTTCATCGCGTCGGCCGGCACGCGTAGCTGCCAGCTTCGCGTCGCCTGCATATTGCGCTTGTAAGCGGCGATACCGTGAATGGCCGGCATGTCGTCAGGCCGGCGCTCGAGCCAGGCCATCGTCGAACCCTGCGGGTCGTAATCCATAATGGCCGGCGTATTACCGCGTCGTGCATAGCAGGCGGCGATATTCGTGGCCAGCGTCGACTTGCCGCAACCGCCTTTCGGATTGAGGATGACGATCTTGTTGCGTTGTGCGTTTTGCGCTGTCTTCAACACCCGGGCATTTCCGCTGTAACCACTTCCGGTACCTTTAGAGTTTGCCGAACGTAGGGATAAACGTGTTGCGCCAGGTCACATAATAACCGCAAGGTCAAGGCCGTGTCAGGTGATCGAGCGGTCTATTCGGTGTCTGCATCCTGGATGCCGCCTAGTCGGGATACTCCGCGTATTCGGGGAGTGCGGTGTCGGAGCAGGACCAGGCTGCGCGCGAGCCGGCGAAGATACGCGCCTCGGGCAGCATGTCCGGTTCGTGGTCCAGGGTACCGGCCGGAACGGCAACCAGTCCCGGCGACACCCGCGGCAGGTAGCTGCCGCAGCGTTTGCAGAATACGCTGGCGAAACGTATTGCCCCCGGCACGTCGTAACGCCGGAGATGTTCGGCGCCGCGCGTCCAGTCGACCTCTCCCTCGGTGAGCAGCAGATTGCTTGCGTGACCCGTGCCCGTGACTTTGCGGCAGCGCTGACAGTGGCAATGGTAGAAGGCTTTTGCGTCGCCGGTGACTGTGTATGCGACGCTGCCGCAGAGACAGCTTCCCGACAGTTCGAGTTTTTTCATCGAGGTTTCCCCATCACGTGTGCTTGCCAATCCTCGGCGGGCGAACGCGCGGGGACCGCAGGTCCGATGGCGTGCGCCGCGTCGGACTTCGCCAGCATGATAACCGATGCAACGCGGGCGCCGGCAGAGTATCGCGTCGAGGGTAAACGACGAACCGGCTATTTCATACCAAGCTCGGCGTACTCAGCCGGGCGGGTTCAGGACGGCGTCCCAGCTCGTTTGGATCGCAACGTCGATTTCACCGTCGCCGTTGGAGTCGACGTCGAGCCGTACGTTCAAGCGGTCCAGAACGACGAGGCGAACGGAGCTGTTGTTACCCGTAATCAGCATTTCGCCGGAGGACGGACGTTCGCCCACGAGGCCTTCGAACGCCAGCGGCGTGCTGAACACGACCGGGGCGTTTAGGGCAGTGCTTGTGAGCGTGCCCCTGAACCCGAGTGTGAAATCGAAGCTTTCGCTCGACAGTGTAATGCTCTCGTCGCTGGAATAATTACTTAGGGTTTCGGACTTACTACCGCTGTCGATCGTCAGTGCGTTTCCGGCCACGGAACTTCGTATCGCCGTGGGGTTTGACGTGTCGACGATGACACCGGCGTCGCCGTTGCCGGTAGTCGTCTCCGCCGCCGTACGAAGCTGCAAATCGAGCAGCACGACCGAAATGCCCAGCACGAAGTTTGCGGGCGTGACGACATCCGGCGTGAACTGGTCGATCGTCGTGTCGATGCGGCCGTCGACAGTCTCGCCAGTGCCGTCGTTACAATTGTCGAATACCAGCGTTACGCTGTCCCCGGACGTCAGCGCGGTCGGAGAGGCGAGGTCCCCGGATACGCTGACGGTGCCGGAAACGGCACAGCCCTGCACGACCGGTCCAAACGGCGCGAGAACGACGAGTGCGGGCAAACGTCCGCGTTCGAGCGAGCCCAGGCCGGGTTTGGCCGGCGCGCCGCCGCCGACCAGGTCGCCGACGGAACTCGCGACGCCGATCGTGCTGAGGCTACCGACGCCCGCGGCGTAGCTGAGTCCCGCCGCGCTGGCGGCGTTGCTCGCCGTAATCGCGAGGCCAGTGCCGGGAATTTGTCCTGTATTGGGCGATTCCTGCAGGCCGAAGGGTTCGGAGGAGCCGCCGCAGCCGGCGAGCGTCAGCAGCAGGGAAGCGGCTGCAAGCGCAATTGCGGGTCGTGTCATGATTCGGACTCGCGATAGTCAAAGATACCGCCTGAAGACTACGCCGCCCGCCGCCGGGATTCAGGGCGTGGGTCACGTAACCGGGCTGTCCGGCACGTGACGGCCGTCTCAGAACATCTCGCTTGGTCCGGGGAGGTCGCTGCTGACCTGGTCGCGGGACTTGATGAAGTCCCCGGTGATCATTTGCGCGTAGGACAGGCCGGGACCGACCATGGGGTAGACACCGGCGTCCGGGTCGATGATGACCTCCAGAAACGCAGGGCCTTCGAACGTCATGAACTCTTCGATAACGCTCTCGAGATCGGCGTTGTTATCGAGTTTCCTGGCAAAATGGAAGCCGTCTGCCACGGCGGCTTTGACGAAGTCCTTGCGGTGCAAAGACTTGTCGGATGCCGACATGCGCGAGTTGTAATACAGCTTTTGCCACTGGCGTACCATGCCGTCGCCGTAATTGTTCAACACGACGACCTTGATGGGAAGCTTGTAGGTGGTGGCCGTTTCCAGCTCGCCTATGTTCATACGCATGCTGGCGTCGCCATCGATATCGATAACGATCCGGTCGGGCGCGGCAAACTGGGCGCCGATAGCGGCGGGCAGCCCAAACCCCATCGTGCCCATGCTGCCGGACGTGAGCCACAGCCGCGGCTCGCGATAGTCGAAATACTGCGCCGCCCACATCTGGTGCTGGCCTACCCCGGTGGAGATGATGGCTTTGCCCCGCGAGTGCCGGTTGATCGCCTCGATAACGGCATAGGGCTGGATCAGCTCGCTCTCGCGATCGTAGTTGAGCGCGTGCTCGGATTTGAGACGTGCGATGTGCTCATGCCACTTCGAATAGTCTGTTTCGAACTCGAGTTCGCGGCCGAACTTGAGTAAATCGTCGAGATCGTTTTCGAGTACCCCCACGTGGTGCCAGTCCGCGGCCTTGACCTTGCCGATCTCGGCTATGTCCACGTCGAAGTGGGCGATGCGTTTCGCGCGCGGTGCGAAGCCGGCCGGATCGCCGGCAACGCGGTCGTCGAAACGCGCCCCAATGGCGATCAGCAGATCGCAGTCCTCCACGGCGTAATTGGCCGAGGCGAGACCGTGCATGCCGAGCATGTGCAGAGCCAGCGGATGAGTCGTGTCGCTGGCGCCGAGCGCCATTAGCGTGGTCGTGACGGGAATGCCGTATTCGTTGGCGAACCGGCGCATGGCCTTGCTGGCGTTGCCGTTGATGACGCCGCCGCCGGCATAGATCAACGGCCGCTCGGCCTCTGCGAGCATCGCGTAGAGCGCCTCGGCCGAGGTCTTGCTCAGCCTGTTTTCGGTGACCGCGCGTAGCCGCCGGTAATAGCCGGGCAGCGGCAGCAGACCCTCGCCCTGAAACCGGCCTTCCCAGTTTTGTACGTCTTTCGGTAAGTCGATGACCACTGGCCCGGGGCGTCCAGTGCGGGCGAGTTCGAACGCGCTGCGAACGGTCTGTTCCAGGCTTTCCGGGTCGGTAACGAGAAAGACGTGTTTGGCGACGGCGCCCATGATGGCCGAGACGGGCGCTTCCTGGAAAGCGTCGGTGCCCATCGCTGCGCGGGGGACCTGGCCGCAAATGACGACGATGGGAACCGAATCCGCCATACAGTCGCGTACCGGCGTGACCGTGTTGGTTGCGCCGGGTCCCGAGGTCACCATGACAACGCCGACTTTGCCGCTGGCGCGGGCGTAGCCCGCAGCCATGAAGCCCGCGCCTTGCTCGTTGGCCGGGACTATCAGCGGCATGGGCGGTGCGGTGCCGTCGCTGCTGTGCTTGTCGTTAAAGCGGAATACGGCGTCGTAGGTGGGAAGAATAGCGCCGCCGGAGTACCCGAAGATCGTATCGACACCTTCGTCGGCAAGCACCTGCACGACCATATCGGCGCCGCTCATTTGCGTGCCGGATAACGGGTGAGAAGGAGCTGCTGCTGCGCTGGACTGTTCGCTCATGTCAGGCGTGACCGTATTCGCGTAAGAGGCTGAAACACTTCGAGTGTCGGGCAATTGTTATTGCATTGCAATACTCGGCGGACTGCGCGACTATCCGCCCATGACTGCGGCGAACTACCGCGAGATTTTAGTTTCAATTGTTTCCACCCAACCGCCAGTAAACGACCGTCAGCCAACATGCGCCACGCCATCTCTGTACTGCTGCAAAACGAAGTCGGCGCGCTGACCCGCATGACCGGCATGTTTTCTTCCCGGGGTTACAACATCGAGTCGCTAAACGTGGCTCCCACGCAGCACGAATCGGTTTCCCGGGTAACGCTGGTCGTGTCCGGTTCCGATGCGGCGATCGCACAGCTCAATACGCAGCTCGCAAAACTCGTCGACGTCGTAAACATTCACGACATGACCTTGGGCGATCATTTCGAGCGCGAGCTCGCGATTATCAAGCTGAAGCTGAAGGCTGGCGGCCGCGACGTCGTTGCGGCGCTCAGGGACGAGTACGGCGCCGAGTTGCTGGACGACGCGGAGCGTAGCTGCACGCTGCAGCTCACCGGGCGTATCCCCGAAATCGACGCATTTGTTGCTGCCGCAACCAAAGCCGGCGAACTGTCTGCGGTCGCGCGCAGCGGCAGCGTCGCCGTATCGAAAGGCGAGGTCACTCTCTCGACCTTCGACCTGCACCACCGTCTGTCGAGTTGAACCGTGCCCGACAGCCAGCTCAAGGACTTCGGCCGGCTCGTTATCAAGGTGGGCTCTTCACTGCTGATTGACGAACGCGGTGAACTCAATAGTACGTGGCTGGCGACGCTTGCCGACGATATTGCAACGCTGCACGGCGACGGCTGCGACGTGCTGGTTGTGTCGTCAGGGTCGATTGCGCTCGGTGCCGCGACGCTCGGCGTGAGCCGCCGCCGCGCGCGCCTCGTCGAGCTGCAGGCCGCGGCCGCGGCAGGACAGGTGAAGCTCGTCAACGCTTACGAACGGGCCCTGGGCCGCCATTCGCTCAGCACCGCGCAGGTGCTGTTGACCCTTGGCGATACCGAAGACCGGCACCGTTTCCTGAATGCGCGCGGCACGCTGGCGGCGCTGCTGAAGCACCGGATAGTGCCGGTGATCAACGAGAACGATACCGTGTCGACCGAAGAGATCCGCTACGGCGACAACGATCGTCTTGCGGCCCGGGTTGCGCAGCTCGTCATGGCCGACGTGCTCGTGCTGCTGTCCGACGTGGACGGACTCTACGATGCCGATCCGCGCCAGGTACCGTCCGCGCGCCACATTGCCGAAGTGAACGCGATCGATGCGCGGGTCATGGCGATCGCGGGCGACAGTCCGACGGAGACCGGCAGCGGCGGTATGGCAACCAAAGTTCAGGCGGCGCGCATCGCAACCCACGCGGGCTGTTCCACAATCGTCGCCCTTGGCAATTCCACGCATCCGTTGACGGCACTCGCTGACGACGCCCGATGCACGCGCTTTCACGCGCAGGGCACGCCAGCGGCACAGCGTAAGCAATGGCTGGCCGGCAGTCTCAAGCTGGCCGGTTCGCTAACCATAGACGATGGCGCGGCTGCGGCGCTGCGGCGGGGCGGCAGTCTGTTGCCGGTTGGCGTCGTCGCCGCTGACGGCGACTTTCGGCGCGGCGACATCGTGCGCATCGTGCTTGCCGGAGGCGGGGAAATCGGCCGCGGCCTGGCCGAGTACTCGTTCGCGGATGCCCGCAAGCTGTTGGGCGTGCGTTCAGAAGAAATTGAGAACCGACTCGGCTATCGTGGGCGGCCCGTGCTGGTACATCGCGACGAGTTGGTAGTATTCGAACATGACTGAGACACAGGCCAGGGCTGGCGCAGCGACCGTCGGCGAACTCATGACCTCGCTCGGGATCAATGCCCGCGCTGCTTTCCGCGCGAACGCAGCGAGTGCAGGCGCCGACCGTAATCGCGCTTTGACGGAAGCAGCCGACGCTTTGGAGCGCAACGTTGCACAAGTCCTGAGCGCGAATGCGCGGGACCTGAGCGGAGCCCGGGAAAAACGGCTTGGCGCCGCAATGCTCGATCGCCTCATGCTCGATGAGGCACGCGTTGCGGGCATGGTGCGCGGGCTCCGTGACATCGCCGCGCGTCCCGATCCGCTCGGTGCCGTTCTGGCGGAATGGGAGCGTCCCAACGGCCTCAGAATCCAGCGTGTCAGTGTGCCGCTTGGCGTCATTGGCATCATCTACGAGAGCCGGCCGAACGTGACGGCGGACGCGGCTGCGCTGTGCATAAAATCCGGCAACGCCGTGATACTTCGGGGCGGTTCGGAGAGTTTTCACTCCAGCCAGGCTATCTATGCCTGCATGGTCGAAGGACTCGCTGCCGCCGGTCTTGCCGGTGACAGCGTGCAGCTCGTGCCGGTCAGGGACCGCGAGGCTGTCGGTTTTCTGCTGCGAGAGATGGCGGACTACGTCGACGTCATCGTTCCCCGCGGCGGCAAAGGTCTGATCGAGCGGGTTCAGGAGGACGCGCGCGTACCGGTCATCGGACACCTCGAGGGGCTCTGTCATGTCTACCTGCATGAGGATGCCGATCCGCGGATGGCTACCGACATCGTGTTGAACGCCAAGATGCGCCGCACGGGAATCTGCGGTGCGGCGGAGACCGTACTCGTGCACGAGGGCGCGGCCGATCGTCTGTTGCCACCCGTTGTCGCTGCGCTCGAGGCTGCGGGTTGCGAGGTGCGAGGCGATGAGGCGGTCAGGACGCGGGTTGACAGCGTGTTGCCGGCGACGGAGTTGGACTGGCGCAGCGAATACCTGGATGCCGTGATTTCGATACGCTGCGTTCACGACCTCGACTCCGCAGTCGAGCATATCGGCCGCTACGGTTCGGGACATACGGAGTGTATCGTGACCGCCGCGGACGACGCCGCTACGGCGTTCTTCCGCGACGTTGACAGTGCAATCCTTCTGCACAATGCGTCGACGCAGTTCGCCGACGGCGGCGAGTTCGGGATGGGCGCGGAAATTGGTATCGCAACCGGACGCATTCACGCCCGCGGGCCGGTAGGGGCGGAACAGCTTACGAGTTACAAGTATCTTGTGCGCGGCCAGGGACAGGTGCGCGACGGGTGACGGAAGACAATACCTATTACGACCTGATCGTGATTGGCGGCGGCGTCAACGGCGCCGGAATCGCCCGCGATGCGGCGATGCGGGGCCTAAGTGTAGCGCTGTTCGAAAAAGGCGACTTCTGCAGCGGCACGTCCGCTTGGTCGAGCCGGCTGATCCATGGCGGCCTGCGCTATCTCGAGTATTTCGAAATACCGCTGGTGTACGAGTCGCTGAACGAGCGTCGCGCACTGCAGCGCATCGCCGGACATCTGGTGCGTCCGATTCGAATCGCAATACCCGTCTACCACGGCGCGCGCCGAGGTAAAGCGCTCATTCGACTCGGTTTGCTGGCCTACGACTTGCTGTCGTTCCGAAAGTCCCTGCCGAATCACGATATGCCGGGCCGGTCCGCGGCGCTCCGTGCGGAGCCCGGACTGAATCCAGAGGGGCTCAAGGCTCTGGCCCGTTACTACGACGCGCAGATTACATACGCCGAGCGTCTCGTGCTCGAAAACGTATTGGATGCCGAGCGCCACGGCGCCAGGGTATTCAACTACAGCCCGGTGCTCGGCTTACTGACGGAAAACGGTTCTGCGGCGGGCGTCCTCTACGGCCAGCCGGGCTCGGATGCGCGGGCCGAGATTCGCGGCCGCGCCGTAGTCAACGCCGGAGGGCCCTGGGTCGATGCCGTGCTCGAACGCGCCGGACCGCAGTCGCGCGAGTTCATCGGCGGCACCAAAGGCAGCCACATTATCGTGAGCCGTTTCGACGGTTGCCCGTCGGATGCGATCTACGTCGAAGCGCGTTCGGACGGACGGCCGTTTTTCATCATCCCCTGGAACGGTCTGGTGCTCATTGGTACGACCGACATTCGCTACGAAGGGGATCTCGACGCCGTACGCGCCAGCACTGACGAGGTCGATTACCTGCTCGAGGAGTGTAATCACGTGTTTCCTCGTGCGCGTCTCGAACGCTCGTCGGTACACTTTGCGTATGCGGGCGTCAGACCGTTGCCGAAACGGGAGGAGGGGCCCGAGTCGGCGATTACCCGCAAGCACGTGATCGTGGAAAACAGCGCTACCGCAAGCGGCCTGTACTCGATTGTCGGCGGCAAGCTGACGACCTATCGAAACCTCGCAGAGCAGGTTGTGGATCGCCTGAAGAGAGACTTTGACTTGCATGCGGGCGCATGCCTTACGGCGGTTGAGCCGCTGCCGGGTGCGCACGACACGAAGACCGTGCAGGCCTCGGTCGAGTCGGCGAGGCTGCTGTCAGCGGCGGGTGTCGAGCGTATCCTGAAGATATACGGAAGCCGCGCGCAGGAACTGCTCGAAGGTATCGAGGCGCGGGAACTGCCGGCCGGAAGCCTCGATGACGAAGGCCGGGTGCTGGCGGCCGAGGTGGTTTTTGCGTTTACCGTCGAGCATGCAAAAAATCTCGTCGACGTTGTCCACCGTCGTCTCATGCTCGGCTTCGATGCCGATCAGGGACGGCGCTACTACGCATCGCTCATCCGGGTTGCCGCGGAGCACTTTTCCTGGGATGAAACGCGGCAGGCGCGCGAACGCTCGGAACTCGAGCGTTATGCGGACTCTTTTCTCGTCAGTGGGCTGCCTGGTTGATTCCTTGACTCCAGTCGGCAGCGGATGTTCGTGTCTGGCAAGGCGTGGCGACTAGGAATAGCGAGCTATTGCGAGGAGCCGCAACGCCGCCAGGCGCGAACAGACGCGGCGAATGAGTCAAGGAATTAATCAGGCAGTCCGCTGGGTTGATTGCGCGCGGGGACGAGCAGGGTGCCGCGGTGCTCGGTCCAGTCGCGGTTGGCATACGGCAGCACATCGATGACCTCGCCCCGTTCGAAACGCCGCTTGAGCCGCGACCAGAACGCAGGCGTCAGCAGGTCCGCGTGAAAATCGAGGAACGCCTGCCGTGCGGGATTCCTGAATCCCAAGAACTCGATGAACTGTTCGGGAAATACGTCGTTCGGCCCGACGTAAAACCACGCGCCCGCGCGCATCTCGTCCATGTCGTCTCGCGGTTCCGGCAGCCGCCGAAAGTTGCACTCCGTCACCAGGCAGAGTTCGTCGTAGTCGTAAAAGATCACCCGGCCGTGGCGGCTGACGCCGAAATTCTTGAGCAGCAGGTCGCCCGCGAAGATATTGCTCATAGCCAGGTCGCGGATTGCCTGTCCGTATTCGACGGCCGCTGCGCGGGCCTCGGTTTCGCTCGCGTCTTCCAGATACAGGTTGAGCGGCGTGAGGCGCCGTTCGACGTAGCAGTGCTCGACGACCAGATCGTCGGCTTCGATACGGCAGCTTGCTTTGCAGCCTTCTAGCAGATTGTCGAGCAGGCGGGGTTCGAAGCGCTCGACCGGAAAGCGCAGCCGCTTGAACTCTTGCGCGTCGACGAGTCTGCCGGCGCGATCGTGTTTGAAAACGAGTTCGTACTTTTCCATGACGTCTTTCCGCCCCATCGTTTTCGGATAAGCGAAGCGGTCGCGAATGATCTTGAACACAATGTCGGCCGAGGGCAGCGTGAATACTTCCATGACCATGCCCTTGTCTCCGAGCGCATGTACGAACAGGTCGGCCGACGACTCGAGATGCTGGAAGAACGCCCGGTAACGTTCGGTCTTGCCCTGTTTTGCACGCCCAAGCACCGTGTAGAGTTCCGCCAGCGGCTTGTGCGGCAGGAACCGCCTCAGGAAGGCCACGGTGGCACTCACGTTGTCGATGTCGGCATGGAAATAGCTGCGCGTATAGCCGAAAATCATGCTCGCTTCGTTCTCGGTCAGAATGACCGTGTCGGCGACAACACCGTCGTCGGTGTTGCGCATCGCGACCAGGAACGGCGCCACGAATCCGCTGCCTTCGATGCAGCCGACCAGAAAGGCGCGAGTCGATCGGTAGAAGACGGAGGTCAGCATATCGACGGCGACGACCTGCTGCTTCGGGCCCAGCGACGCGCAGTACGCCTCGATCTCGGCCGCGACGAAACGCACCGTGCGGTCGCGGTCGCGATAGGCGGCAGCGAAGTTGAAGTCGGACAGTATCTGGTCGACGAGCAGGCGGACCGCGCCGCGATTGCGATACGATCGGATGCCGCGGCTTGGCGGTTCGTGTTCGGGCGGAGCAATGTCGAATGCCGTAAACTCGATACGCGGATCGACGCCGATCGTCTGAAAAAGCTGCCGGGTTACGGAGCTGAAGAAGGTCTTGAAGAAGGCTTCGTCCGGATACTCGCGGATCTTCTCCGCATAGCTGTTCTTGATCGCGGCCCAAAGCGCCTTGTCGTGCCCGTCGTCGCCGAGGCGCTGCGCCATGTCCTCGACCGTAAGACGTACTCGCAGGTCGTACAGTTCGATACGCGCAACGGCGTCGTGCCGCATCGTGAGCCAGTCACGAGTCTCGAAGGCCTCTTTTGCCTGCCGCGTGATATTGCGGAACTCATGGTTGTAAGCCATGAAAGCGTCGACAATGCAGTCTGCCAGAGCGTCTGCATTGCCGACGGCTGTCGACGGGCCGGTCATTGCGGTCCGCCACTCACATATTGTCGATCATGGCGCTGCCGAATTCGCTGCACTTGACCTTGGTGGCGTCTTCCATGAGGCGAGCGAAATCGTAGGTCACGGTGCGTTTGCCGATGGTCGTGTCCATTGCGCTGATGATCGCGTCAGCCGCCTCGGTCCAGCCGAGATAGCGCAGCATCATCTCACCCGAAAGTATCAGCGAGCCCGGATTGACCACGTCTTTGTTGGCGTACTTGGGCGCCGTGCCGTGCGTCGCCTCGAATACCGCGTGTCCGGTCTGGTAGTTGACGTTACCGCCCGGTGCAATGCCGATGCCGCCGACCTGCGCGGCCAGGGCGTCGGACAGATAATCGCCGTTGAGATTCATCGTCGCGATGACGTCGAATTCTTTCGGCCGCGTGAGTACCTGTTGCAGCGTAATGTCGGCAATGGCGTCCTTGACCAGGATCTTGCCGGCGGCCAGCGCGGCATCCTGCTCCGCATTGGCCGCATCCGTACCCTTGTCAGCCTTGGTCCGCTCCCACTGATCCCAGGTGTAGGTCTGGTCGGCATAGTCGCGTTCGGCGAGTTCGTAACCCCAGTTGCGAAACGCACCCTCCGTGAACTTCATGATGTTGCCTTTATGCACAAAAGTCAGGCTCTTGCGCTGGTTTGCTACCGCATATTCGATGGCCGCGCGCACGAGCCGCTCTGTGCCTTCCTGGGAGACCGGCTTAAGCCCTATCCCTGAGGACTCCGGGAAGCGGATTTTTGCGTATTCGTCCGGAAAGTTCTCCTTGAAGACTTCCAGGAACTTGCCGTTAGCCGCCGAACCGCGCTCGAATTCGATGCCGGCGTAGATGTCCTCCGTGTTTTCCCGAAAGATCACCATGTCGACGCTGCCCGGGTCCCGGACCGGCGACGGAACGCCGTTGAACCAGCGGACCGGACGCAGGCAGACGTACAGGTCGAGGAGCTGGCGAAGGGCCACGTTTAGCGACCGTATGCCGCCGCCGATCGGCGTCGTCAGCGGTCCCTTGATCGATACCAGGTACTCACGACAGGCGTCTACGGTTTCCTCGGGCAGCCAGGAGTTGAAGTGATCGTTGGCCTTCTGCCCTGCGTAGATTTCCATCCAGTGGATTTGCCGCTTGCCGCCGTAGGTCTTTTCGACCGCGGCATCGAGAACCCGCACCGTAGCTCGCCAAATATCCGGCCCGGTACCGTCGCCTTCGATGAAGGGGATGATCGGATTGTCGGGTACGTTTAGTTTGCCGCTCTCAATCGTAATTCGCGCGCCGCCTGCGGGCGGAGTCGGTGCTGCTGTTGCCATGCTGGGCTCCGGTGTCGATGAATTGTGCGGCGGCTATTATGATGGTTTTGGCCGCAAGTCCCAAGGTAAGCCGGCCATCACCGGTCGCGGAGGCGAAACTCCACGAATATTTCCCGGCCGCGGCCGGGAAAGTAACGATAGTTGCCAAACGCAAAATCGGCCCGATCTGCGTAGTCCCGATCTGCGACGTTGTTGAGTCTAAGGACGATCTCGAGCGTGTTCAGAGGCTTGAGCCAGAAGCGCGCGTTGCCAACCACATGCCCGGGGTATTGGTAGCGGTTTTCCGCATCGAGATAGTACTGATCGATTGCCGTGAGCTGCAGCGCCAGCCCCCACGCCCCGTTCGGCGCGTAGCGCAGCTCGCCGCTGCCGAGCCAGCGCGGCGCAGTGTCGATGTCGCGGCCGGCGACGAAGGTTTCGCCCCGGTTCGCGACCTGGTCGAAATCGTAGAGATGCCGGGCATAGCTCAGGTTCAGGCTCAGCTCGAACGCGCGGCCGAATAACCAGTCAAGCTCCGTCTCGATGCCCTCGTGACGGCTACGGCCGTTACTGACGTTAAACCCCTCGGCGTCGCGGAAAACGCTGTTGCTCTTTCGCATGGCGAAGGCGGTCACCCCGTAGCTTAGTCCGGCGCCTGCGTTGCGGTAGCCGAGCTCTACGCTGTCGATGCGCTCGGAGTCCAGGTCGGCCACGCTCTGGCCGCTCTGCAGCCGGTAGAGCTCGGTCATCTGCGGCGCACGGAAGCCGCGCGCGACGCGCAGGAAGCTGCTGCCGGCAACGCCTGTTCTGAGCCGCAGTGCGATCTTTGGCGCAAGATTCGTGTAGGCGTCGCTCCGATCGGCCGGCCGCGTGTACAGGCAGCCGCCGAAGCCGCACTGCGTGCCGTCGTCCCGCGTGTTGCCGTCGAGCATACGGTTGCGATAGCTGTATCGCGTGTGCTCCACGCGCAGCCCCGTGCTCAAGCTCAACCGCTCGCTCAGCGCATATTCCGTCTGGCCGTAGAGGGCGATCGCGAACCCGGTGACGTCGTAGTCATAGTGTTTTCCCGGCGGCCGGGTAGCGACGAGAAAGGCGGAGCCTTCGGTCGGCCCGGCTTGAGTCTGCTCGAGAAACACATCGCTCAGATCGAGGTCCAGGCCCGCGCTCCAGTCCAGCTTGCCGCGGCTGTCGCTCAGCAGGCTCAGGAAGCCTAAGCTCACGTGGCCGTTTTCCTCGAGCGGCTGCCCCGGCAGGAAGTGCTGCAGGAATTCCATGTCGGAGTGCCGCAAATAGGGCCGGACGTCGAGCAGTCCCGCGTTGGTCTGCTTTCGCCAGATTCCGTACAGCCGTTGCGAGCGGGCCTCGCGGAATGCCTCGGGATTGAGGTTGCCGCGATTGAGCGCCGGATCCCGATAGGCGTCCTCGCCGAAAATGAAGCCGGCGGTCTCCTGATCGAGTCCCGTGGCGGATAAGCCCAGTTCCAGGCGACCGCCGAGCCAGTCGACGGCCAGCTTGCCGTTGAGCTTGAGCTGACGGTAGCCGGATGCGCTCCGGAAGCCGCCGTCGTCGGCATACACGAAAGCAAGGCTTGCCGGCAGCCCGAGCTTGCCCTGCAGGGCGGCCTGGATGCGCACGAATTCGTTTGCGCCGGCTTCGACGCTGAACGATCTGGCCGTGGCGGCGGCCGGATCCGGCAGGAGCACGTTGACCAGTCCGTGCAATGCGTTCGAGCCGTACAGCGCGTTGCCGGGGCCGCGGACTATTTCGATGCCGTCCGCAAACTCCGTCGGCAACTCGAATAGCTGATTGACGTTGCAAAAACCGGCCGGCCGGACGGGAATGCCGTCTTCCAGAACCAAAAAGGCGCCGCAGGACCCGGCGCCGGTCAACACTGGTGAGCGAATGGCCGTGAGGTGTTCCTGGCCGCTGCCGCGCGACAGCCACACGCCCGGGACCCGCGTCAGCAGCTCATGAATGTGCTGGTGCTTGACGGCTTCCACGTCGCCCTGGCCAATCGCCGAGATGCTGCCCGCGTAGTCGAGTGTGGACTGCGCGCTGCGCGCGCCCGTGACGACGATCTCCTCGAGCGTGTCGGCGGAAGCGCTCCGGGTCGCGAGCAGCGCCAGCAGGAAAATGCTGGCCGTGGATAGTCTTGGGAACATTGGAGGGCGCGGGCGATGGGGTACGGGGATTATAATCACAGGCTGTAAAGACCTCCCAGACTCACTGGAGTTGCGATGAACTTCGAGCAAGGCGCCCGCCAACGCCGCAGCAAGGCCGTGCTGTTGCCGCTACTGCTGACCCTGGCGCTGTACGGGCAGGCAGCCTCCGCCCAGCACGAGGCGGGCGCCGAACGTCCGCGCGTCGGCCTCGTGCTGGGCGGAGGCGGGGCTCGCGGCGCGGCGCACATTGGCGTCCTGAAGGAGCTCGAGCGCCTGCGCATACCGATCGACGCCATCGTCGGCACCAGCATGGGCGCCGCCGTCGGCGGCCTGTACGCAACCGGCATGAGCGCCGATGAACTGGAGACCCTCGTCGGCTCCATCGATTGGGTTACCAGTCTGTCGGATCGGTCCGCGCGGCGGAATCTGAGCTTTCGTCGCAAGCAGGACGACCGGCAGTATCCGTTTGGCCTGGAGCTGGGACTCGATCGCGGGCGCCTGAAGCTGCCGCGGGGTGCCATTCAGGGGCACAACCTGGATCTGCTGCTTCGCGAGCTTCTGCTCGAAGCCTCGTACACTGACGACTTCGACGCACTGCCGATTCCGTTTCGCGCGATCGCGTCGGATATCGGCGCCGGCGAAAAATACGTCATGGGCAAAGGCGATCTCGCGGAGGCCGTCCGCGCAAGCATGTCCGTCCCGGGCGTATTCGCGCCCGTCAGGATCGACGGGCGTCTGCTATCTGACGGTGGCCTGGTCGGCAACCTTGGCGTTAGCGTAATGCGCGAGCTGGGGGTCGACGTCATCATTGCCGTGGACGTCGAGTTTCCGCTGTACAGCGAGGACGAACTCGTATCGGCGCTGTCGGTGTCGGAGCAGATGCTGACGATCCTGATTCGACAGGAGACGCTGCGCCAGATCGATCTTCTCGGCGAGGACGATATCCTGCTGCGACCGGACCTCGGCGAATTCGGCTCCGCGGATTTCGTCAACGCGAGCGGCGCGGTCGAGCCCGGCGTCGCCGCGGCGCGGTCAGCGGAGTCGAGGCTCCGGAAACTTGGCGTGAGCGACGAGGAGTATGCCGCGTGGAGGGCGTCACGGCTCGAGCTCGACCCGCTCGAAACCCGGCTGAGTTTCGTGCGGGTCGAATCGGATTCCCGCATCGATTCGCGCATTATCGAATCGCGGCTCCGAACACAGCCCGGCGATCCGATCGACAGGGCAGCACTGCTGGACGACGCCCAGCGCATGCACGGCCTCGAGGTGTTCGAGCGTGTCGGTTACCGGCTCGTGGACGAAAACGGCGAACGCGGCGTGATATTCAACGCGAGGAAGAAACCCTGGGGTCCGGCCTATCTTCGAACGGGGCTCACGCTAAGCGACGACGTGGACGGCTCGAGCGCGTTCAACCTCGCGGCAAGAGTGACGCGTCCTGCACTAAACCGACTGGGCGGCGAGTGGCGCACGGACCTGCAGCTCGGATCGGAGCTTCTGTTTGCCAGCGAGTTGCACCAGCCTTTGCGCTTCGATTCGCGCGTTTTTCTGACGGCCGGGATCGCTGCCGGCCGTTCCGAGTTCAACGTGTTCGAGGGTGGCGACAATCTGGCGAATATCGACGTGTGGCGCGCGGAGGCGAGTTTTGGCGGCGGTATCGAGCTGGGCAATACGACCGACATTCGCTTGAGCGCCTATCGCGGGCTCGGCGAGAGCCAGAGGCGCGTCGGCGCCCCCTCCGTTGCCGAATTCGAGTTCGACACAGGCGGCCTGCGTTCGACCCTGCGCATCGACAGCCAGGATGACGCGCAGTTTCCGCGCCACGGTTTGCTGGCGAGGGCAAGCTACGACGTCGCGCTGCCCGCCATGGGGGCGGACGTGCGGGCCGACTTTTTCGAGCTGGACTGGAGCGCCGCGTTTAGCCGTGGCAAAAACACGCTGAATCTGGGCGGTTCTTATCGCACGACGGCGAGAGATAGCCGCCGCGTCGAGGATTTCTACCCGCTCGGCGGGTTTCTGAACCTGTCCGGACTTTCCTTCGGCCAGCGGGCGGGCCCGCACCTGGCGGTGCTACGCGCGTTCTATTACCGTCGCGTCGGCAACTCCGCGGGGGGCTTGTTTACGGTGCCGCTGTATCTCGGCGCCAGCCTCGAGGCGGGCAACGTCTGGTCCGAGCGCAGGTCAATCAGTCTCGACTCGGCGCTCCTGCACGGGAGCCTGTTTGCAGGGCTCGATACCTTCGTCGGTCCGTTCTATCTGGCGCTCGGCTTCGGCGAAGGCGGCGAGCGAAACGTGTACATCTTCTTGGGCTCGCCACCGCGTCGCCTGGGCCGGTCTGCGCCTTAAGTATCGACAGAGCCATCGGCAAAACCAGTCGTAGGCGGCGCGATGAATCCCCGGCGCTTGCGGCGAGCGTTGCCGGTTCGTGCCCGGCCGCGCGCCAGGTCCGCCGCGCGGGCAACGGTTGTGCCCTTGTCAAGCGGCCCGTTAGCGCGTGATTTTCTCGAGTATCTGCGTGGGCGTGTCGGTATTCCGATAGTAGCCGTGGCGCTCCCGCATCGCCTCCAGGGCTTCGTCGCGCTCTGCTTCGCTCGGGTACCAGTGCAGGCGTTCCCACTCGTCTCCGAGCAAGCGGCGCAGAGTGTCACCCGGCGGCAGGCTGACGCGGATTCCGAAAGGGCGCGCCTGGCCGGCGGCTGCCTGGTCGACGAGATTGTGTTGATGGCAATAGTCCATGTCGTAGATCGCTTGCTGCTTGGGACGGGCGCCGATTATATACGCACTTCAACCCGCGGGGAGTGCCGACCGCACTTGCGGATGCCTGCCCTTGCGGGCCGCAGAACCCAGGGGTTTCGGGGTCTGTGCCGGATTGGCACCCGGCCGGCTGGCGCCAGTGACGTAAAACGACCAGAATGCTGGCGGTTGCCAGCAGATATTCGGAAACAGCGACGCCGTCAATGAGCGAAGCCCAAGATACTGAATCCGGGGCTGGCCGGACACGCTCCGGGCCCGGGAAGCGCAGCGAGTCGTACAGCGAGTTCTTTGCGGTCGGCACGCCGCTGCATGCCGTGCGCGCGAGCTACATACGCCGTCCCGCCGACGAGCTGCTCTTCGAGGCGCTGCTGGCTGGACGCTATGCGCACATCATCGCGCCGGATCAGTCCGGAAAATCGAGCCTGATCGCGGCCACGGCGGCGCGCCTGGAGAACAACGGCGTACTGGTCGCCAACCTCGATCTCGATCAGCTAGGTCTGCGCGACGGCGGCTCCGACGCCGGCCGGTTTTACTACAGCGTAGCCTATCGTATCCTGCGCCAGCTTCGGATTCGTCTCGATCTGCAGAGCTGGTGGCAGGACAAGGCGCTGTTTAGCAATCGCCAGCGACTTCACGAATTCTATAGCGAGGTTGTTCTCGCGCAGACAAAGAAGCCGGTTATCGTGTTCATCGACGAAGTGCAGTGCGTCGAGGGGCTGCCGTTTACCGATCAACTCCTCACGAGCGTACGCTCGGCGCACGACGCCCGAACGACCGATCCGGAGTTTACCCGGCTTACTTTTGCACTTAGCGGAGAATGCGATCCGGCCGCACTCGTGCAGGTGCCGGAACACTCGCCGTTCCAGGTGACGCAGTCGATTCCGCTGCGCGACTTCACCCGCGAGGAAACCGAGCTCTTTGCAACCGAGCTTAATCTGTCGCCGTCTCAGGCGCACCTCGCTCTCGACCGTATTCACCACTGGGCCGGCGGCCAGCCCTATCTCACGCAGAAGCTGGCGCGGGCCGTGGCTCGCGAGGCGCCCGAGGACGATCCCGTGGCGTTCGTGGACCGTACCGTCGAGCAGCAGTTTACGGGCAGAGCGTCGCTGGCCAACGAGCCGCTGCTCAATCACGTGCATCAGCGCATCCTGGGCGACGGACGAAGCGCCGAGTTGCTGCTGAATCTTTACGGCCGCATACGCAAGGGCGTCGAGGTTCCAACCGACCTGGGCCTGGCCACGCAGCGCCGGCTGATCGCGCTGGGCCTGCTGACGATTGGCGAGCGCGGCGAACTCGCCGTGCGCAACCGTATTTATGCCGACGTCTTCACGGCTCGCTGGGCGAATGAAAACCTGTCCGTGCGATGGCGGACACCGGCACTCGTCGCGCTGCTGGCGCTCGTGCTGCTCGCGATCCCCTTTTGGTACACGCAGTGGCTGCCGCGCTCCTATGTGAATGTGCTGAACGACGCGACAAGCCCGCTCGAGCAGGCCGAAACGGCCTGGTTGAACCTGCGTTCGTTTCCCGGGCATGCGGACACTGCGGATAATCTGTACCGGCTGTACGTCATGCGAAGCGCGGAATTCGCCGACTCGCGCGAGGCCATCGACGCCATCGCCTTCAGCGCGGGCAACCTGCCGAACGCGGAAGACCTGAACCTGAGTGACAAGCTGCTCGCCGGTTTCTACGACCGGCGTGTGAGCAACGCGCTGCGCTATGAAGATCGCGATCTCGCGCTGCTGGAAGCTCTGAACGCACTCGTCGAGCTGACGCCCGCGCGTCGGCAGCGCGTCGCCGGCCTGCTGGCCGCCGACTATCCGGAGCTGATCGCGACCCTTGCCCTGCCCGAGGGCGGCAGGCGCTTTTTTAATCCGGAAGGACCGACGCTGAGTTCGATCGACGGCTCGCTGGTGCGGCAATGGACCCTCACTGGCCAGGAGCTGCGCGAGATCGACCCCTGGTCGGTTACCGCTCTCGAAGTCTCGCCGCTGGTCAGGCGGGTCATGGTTAACCGCGAAGGCAGTGTCTCCCGCGCGGGATTGACGCTGAATCTGAGCCACGCCCGGCACGCCGATCTCCGGATCAAGATCATCGCGCCGTCCGGCAAGGCGGTCGAGATAGAGACCGGGCGGGACCGCTCATCCGACGTGGACGATCTGCAGATACCGGCGGAGCAGCTCTCGGCGCTGCGGGGTGAGGCCCTTGCGGGCACCTGGAGCCTGAGCGTCCGCGACGAGAGCACGGGCGTTGCCGGCCACCTGGTAGGCTGGAACCTGACGCTGAACGCCCAGGGTCTGGTGGAAGACTTTCAGCGCGGCCTCGGTATTCCCGACCCCGTCGAGGTGGAAGCGAGCAGCGTGTGGGTCAGCCGCGACGGCCGTTACGCCGTGGCGCGAGCGACGCAAAGCGATAGTGCGAGGCTTTGGGACCTCAGTTTCGCCAAACCGCTGCGCGCCATCGCGGTTAGCCAAAACGAGTCGCTAATCGGCCTCGACACCGGAGCCCGGCGTTTGATAACGGCGACACTCGATACCGTCAATCTTTGGGATACGACGACCGGCGATCAGCTTGCGAGCCTGCCGATACAGGGCGCCGGTCTGACGGGCGGCATTACCGACGACGGAAACCACCTGTTCGTGCAGTATCCGGGCGACCGCGAAACGAGCTTCGAATTGTGGTCGCTGGACACGCTCGATTCGATAGCCACGCTTAAAGTCGCGGGAACGCCGGCGCTGTTTGCGGTGGACGCATCGGGGCGGCGACTGGCGATCGCGGATTTCGACCAGTCGATTCGAGTTTGGGACTTTGCAGCCGGCTCGCTCGTGGCGCAGCTCAATCTGAGCGCGCAACCGAGCGAAATTCTGTTGTCCGGCAGCGGCGATACGCTCGGCGCGGTATACGGAAAAGCCGGCGTGTCCTTGTGGCGGCTCGGGGAGGACGTCGGGGAGGATGTCAGTCCCATGTTCGAAATCCGCGAACCCGGCAGCTGGCAGATGCGGTTTGCGCCCGCTGGAGATCGGGTAATTGCGGGGCAGCCGCAAGTCGGATTTCAGGTCTATTCGGCCAGTACCGGCCGGCGCCTGGGCGCGCCGCTCGGATACGGTGCGCTCGCGGACGCAATGCTTGCATTTAGCGCTGACGAGAATACGGTCGTGACCGGCGCGCCCTCCGCCGGCGTCCGTTTCTGGCGGGCGCCGGCCGCGCCGCCTGCGGAGCCGGCGACAATCGACGAACACGATTACTGGCGTCCCGCCCCGGATGCCGTCGTTACGGCAACGCCCGACGGCCGCAAGTTTCTGACGGGTGACCGTGACGGTCATCTGCATATCATACCCGTGCACGCCGATCCGACGCAGCTGGCAGCGACCACTGAGGGTGAGCTGAGCTTCCTGGGCCACAGTGCGGCGGTGACGAGTGTGGTCGTCGATAGCAGCAGCCTGTGGGCGGCAACCGCGGCGGTCGACAATTCGGTGCGTGTCTGGAGCATTACCGACGGTCTGCCGAGGCCTTGGGTATTCGAAACCGTGGGCGCGTCGGCCGCAAAGCTGGATTTCTCCCGGGACTCGAGTCGTCTGGCCGTGTTGAGCGGTACCCGGCTTACCGTCATCGAGCGGGGTACCGGGACCGTAGTGGCGGAGGTCGAGTTTGCAGTGGCTCAACAGAGCCTCGCTTTTCCCGACAATTCGACCATTTATACGGGTGGCGAGGACGGCGCACTAAGCGCGGTGCAACTTACACCCGGAGGGCAGATCGCCGTGCAGAAGGTTTGGCAGGGTGACGCAGCGCTCGGCTTATTGTCGGCGACGCCACGGGGTGAAGACCTGCTGCTCGTGGATGCCGCCAACACGGTGCGACAACTGTCCATACGCACCGGGCAAATGGGACGCCGCAGCCTTGTGCTACCGTCCGCCGTCCGCGAGCTTGCCGTTGCGCCGATCGGGGCCCGGGTTTTCGTTCGCACGCCGCGCTGGATTCATGAGGTGACACTCGGCAAAGACGGTCTGGTGTGGGTTGACGCCCAGCTGGTTGCCGCGAGCCGGAGAGGCAGGGAGCTGGTCTTTGTCGTTGACCGCGAAGGGCGGCCTGCCGTGCCGCATCGGGTTACGATCGACGGCAATGCGATTGCCCTGGTCAGGCTGCACGATGAGAATCGGCCGGGCATGTTCGGTAACCGGCACACCCTGCTCGAGGACTGGCCGGTTCGGCTCGGTCGCGCGACGGACGGTGAGAACTAGCGCCCCGTTCGGTACCCTTAGCCGCGAGTAACGGAGACCGCACTTCCCCGAAGGTCGGTTTCGGCATTGTTTAACGTTCGTCGCCCCGCAAAGTTCTTACGAGCATCTCGAGACGCGGCGCCGTGGCCCGTTTGGCGGTTACGGGTTCGCCAATCCTGACCGGCACTCTGGCAAACAGACGGCCCGGCAAGCGGCGGACGCCGCCGTCTTTTCGCCGGCTGAACCAGCTTCCCCAAAGACGCCCGAGCGATACCGGAATCACTGGTACGGCACGCCGCTCGAGGATTTTCTCGAGGCCTGGCCGAAAGCGCTGAATCTCCCCGTCGCGCGTGATGCCCCCTTCCGGGAAAATGCACACGACATGGCCGGCCGCCAGCTCGGCATCGACGGACTCGAAAGCGGCGTGCATGATGGTTTCGTCCTCTTTCGCGGACGCGATGGGAATGGCTTTGGCCTGTTTGAAGAAAAACCTGAGCCCCGGGATCTCAAATATTCGGTACCACATGACGAAGCGCATTGGCCGCCGTACCGCACCGCTCAGGATCACCGGATCGACATAGCTCACGTGATTGCATACGACAAGCGCAGGACCGGTCGCCGGTATGTGCTGCGTACCTTTGACCTCGACGCGATAGAGAACGCTGGTCAGCAGCCAGGCGAGGAATCGCATCAGGAATTCAGGCAGCAGTGTGTAGATGTAGATTGCGACGAGGGCGTTCAGCACGGCGAGCAAAACGAACAGTTCCGGTATCGAGAAGCCGGCCGCAAGCACGGCGAGGGAGAGCAGAGCAGCCGCGATCATGAAGATGGAGTTGATAATGTTGTTCGCGGCGATGACTCGGGACAAATGCCGGCGTTCCGAGCGCGCCTGTATCAGCGCATACAACGGAACGCTGTAGATGCCGGCGAATGCGCCAAGCAGTGCCAAATCGGCCAGGACTCGCAGGCTGCCCGGACGTGCCAGAAATTCGCCGAGCGAGCTCACCGCCGATGTCGCGGCAAGCGGTTGCGCGAAATACAGGTCCACGGCAAACACCGTAAGGCCGATCGATCCAAAGGGGACCAGTCCGAGTTCTATGCGATGCCCGGAAAGCCGCTCGCAGAGCAGCGAGCCGATCCCGACACCAACCGCAAACGCGACCAGCAGCGCCGTCGTGACCGCCTCGTTGCCGCCGAGAATATCGAAGGTATACGCCGGCAGCTGCAGGGTCATCGCAAAGCCGAAAAACCAGAACCAGGAAACTCCCAGAATCGACAGGTAGACGCTCTTGTTCTCGCGGGCGTACGCCATTAGTCTGAAGGTCTCGCGCCAGGCGTTGAAACGAATGACCAGACCCGGATCCGCCGCCGGCGATACGGGAATGCGCCGCGCAAACAGATAGCCGGCCAGCGAGAACAACAGCAGGCAGCTTACCAGGACGGTCAGAGTATCCGGGTCGATTGTGATCGCTATGCCGCCGACGATCAGTCCGAGGATAATGGCGATGTACGTGCCGGCTTCGACGAGCGCGTTTCCTCCGACGAGTTCGCTGTCGTCGAGTTGTTGCGGCAGGTAGGCGTACTTGACCGGTCCGAACAGGGTGGACTGCAGGCCCATCAGGAACAGGATAAACAGTAGCAGCACAAACTGGGCCGTGAGAAACGCGGCGGTAGCAAAGCACATGAGCGCTATCTCGAAGAGCTTGATGCGCCTGATCAGCATCGACTTTTCGTAACGGTCGGCAAGCTGCCCAGCCATTGCGGAAAACAGGAAAAAAGGAAGTATGAAGAGAGCGCCGGCGACGTTGGCGAGCTGGCTGTCGTCCATGCCGGCGATGCTCAGCTGCTGGAAGGTAACGAGGAACAGCAGGCTGTTGCGAAAAACGTTGTCGTTCAGCGCCCCTAAGAACTGCGTCAGGAAAAACGGAGCGAAACGCCGCTGCCCTAGCAGCCGAAACTGGCTCTCGTCGGCCATTCCTACCTTTGATTTGCGTGCTGGCCGCCCGACTATAGCAAAGTCGCTGCGGCGTGATCCCGCTATCGTGCCGCACGAAACAGTGCGTGTTCGGCCCGGAGAAACCGCCAAAAGTGCGAACTCGCTGCTCTTTCGGCGCTTGTGCCCGATGTTATGATCGCTGCTGCCAAGCACTGCGTAGGCCCAATGAACGTATTTTTCACGACAGTCCGAACTCTCTCGCTACTGCCCGTTGTGGTGGCGATGCTGGGCTGTGACAGTGAACCGCCGGCCCGGACCGTCGAAGAATTCAAGGCCAACCCGATACTGCTCGAGGCCGCGGTAGTCCGCTGTGCCGAGAACCGTTCGGAGACGCGTTACACCGAGGAGTGTATGAACGCGAGAGAGGCGGTGAAGATTCTCGAGGCGGCGGAAGAGGCCGAGCGCCGGCAGGAGCTCGAAGCGCAATCGGAGCGCAAACGTCAGGCACTTAGGCGTACCCAGCAGGCGGCTGCCGAAGCGCGCCGCCGCGCAGCGGAAGAGCAGCGTCGTCGCAAGGAGGCAGAGTATCTGGCTCAGTTCGGAGAGCTGCCGCCGGAGGCACAGCCGGAAACGGTCGAAGGCAATGCGCCCATGGCCGTATTGCCCGAGCCTGTGACCAGCGACCTTCCGGAGCCGATCAGCTCGCCGTATGACGAGGTCGCTCCGCCACGGCCCGCGAACAATTCGCCGATGGCCGAAACTCCTTTGCCCAATGAGCAGGTCGGTCCGCAGGAAGCGATCCAGCAGCCGGTAAACCAGCAGCCAGTAAACCAGGAGCCGGCCGGCGAGACACCAACCGACCTGGAGGCGATTCGCGAGGAGTTGAAGCGCCGCGGCGAAGGCAGCGGCTAAGCGAGCCTTTTAGTTGCGTCCAATCCCGTCGTCGGGTTTATTCGCCAGGTTCGTCTTCATCCGGCCCCGGTATGCCGAAGGTACGGACCTCGGGGGTCGAAACCGGTGCGCCGCCCTGGCGTTCGACGTCGTCCGTCGCCATGCTGGGTTGTTTGGGCAGGCGCGAGGTCTGCGCGGTCAGCAACTGCACGAACGCGTTGGCGCTGTCCGGCGCGAGATCGGGCGAACTCGAAAAAATCTGCTCCGGCGTCAGCTTGGCCGTCCCGTAGTATGCAGCGTTTGCCTTCCGGTCCATCGTAACGCCGGCACCCTCCAGTGCTACGCCCGCGAACAGACCGCGGCTGCGTGAGTAGGAGTAAACCTCGGCCTGCAGCTGCACGTCCGTCGCAGCGCTGGAATGGCGGCCTACCGGACCCGCTGCGATGGATGCATCTGCGCCGAGGGTGAGCTTGCCCCTGGCAATACCGTCGATACTCTTTCTGGTCTTGAACACGAGAATGACGTCGGTCGACTGGGCGCCGATCTGAAAACCGAGGCTGCCGGCCGTCAGGGCAATGAACGCGGGATTGCTCCAGTCGTTGTCGTTTTGCCTGACGACCAGAATGCCCTTCCCGTGCCGGGCGCCCACGCCAAACGCAGCTTTCACGACATTCGGCACGACGGCCACCGCGTAGGCGCGGGACAGCAGCGTGGGCGGGATGGACTGCTCCGGAATGCGCAGTAGCTGACTGAGCACGTCGGTGGCGTTCGTCACGCGCTTTTCTTCCCGCGTGGCGGCGTCGGCAGGCAATGTGAACAAGATCATCAGGGCGGCTGCGGCCGCAATGGATTTGGCAATTGGCGTGTGCTGCATAGGACTTTATATCCAGGTTGGCCGGCGGCCCGTCAGGGCACAGGCGTTAGCTGAACGGATTATGGTGAAAGAGTTCTTATGATACGCATTTTGCGGCATCGGCGGGCTATCTGCCGGTTATCTGCTGGCCCCTCAAGGGTTGTCGTGGACCAGAATCGGCGGCAATGGCAGATCGAGCGTCGCGCAAACCGCGCGAATCAACTCCGCTTCGGGAACCGACAATGTCTTGTCGTGCATGGCTACGGCGCTAATTGCCCGGATAAGCATGCGGCGGCCGTTTCCGTCCAGGATTTTCAAAGTCTCGAGGCCTCGCTCGAGCTTGTCGATTGCGTGTTCGCCCGGTTCGGCAAAACCTTGCTGCGCTGCCCAGGCGGGCAGGCTCGCGATGCCTGCAGCAAACGCCAGGGCCTTTGCTTCCCGCGTAGTTGCGCTGTAATCGGCGAGGATCGCGAGGAGCTCCAGAGCGGCGGCGCGAACCTCGCGTTTCGCCGTGCGTCTTCGGGGCAGGGATTGCCCGGGGGCCGTTGCCTGGCGCAGGTTGACACTCAGCAGTTTGCTGAAGCAGAACTCATACAGATCGACGCTGCCGTCGATGTTGACGAGCCGTCTGCAAAGATCCTCGAGAAACGCAAGCTGCGGCGCGGGGCGGTTCTTGAGCGCCGGGAACGACACTTCGAGCAGCGGCAGCCGGAATTCCGCGCCGATCTCGCTCAAGTCCCGATAAAGGCGCTCGATGATGACGGTTCGCTCGCCGCCGAGGCGTTCCTGGCATAGCGCTATCTGCCGCGGCAGCGCGGTGCCGCGCCGATCGAGTACCAGGGCGATCGTCAGGAGATAGGCGAGTTCCGGGGAGTGGGCCGCGTCGTACAAATTCGTGGGTATAGAGCGCCGAATGCCGCCGGCGTACAACACGTGTTCCTGGTCGGGCTGGCCCACACTGTCCGCGATATCTTCGACCAGGTATTGCCGTCCGCCCGCGGCAAACGCGCGGGTGAGCCGGTCGTCACCCGCATCCGGTCCCTCGGTTTCGCTCACCGGGTTACGTTCGCGGGCATCGATCCGCGGGTAGTCGGATGCCTTGAACGACGGATCCAGCGCCTGAATTCGCTTAAGCAGCGGCGGGTGCGTTGCAAACGCGCCTCTAAGGCGTGCGCCGGCGCCGAACAGCATGTGTGCGACTTCCTCGGGGTCCGTGGCCGTAATCAGCGAGCCGCGGTCATAGCCGCCGATCTTTTTCAGCGCGTTGGCGATGCCGCTGGTCTGCCGCGTGAACTGCACGGCGGACGCGTCGGCCAGGTACTCGCGCTGACGTGACACAGAGGCCTTGATAAGTCGCGCGAAGAACATGCCGATCCACCCCAGCACGGTCATTCCGACGGCAATGATCAGTACGACCGGCGCGCCCTTGCCGCGCGCACGATGGCCGCCGCGCAGAATGATCCGCCCGATCAGGTTTAGCGCCATGATGCCGAACAGTATCCCCATCAGCCGGATGTTCAGCCGCATGTCGCCGTTCAGGATATGACTGAATTCGTGCGCGATGACACCCTGCAGTTCGTCGCGGTCGAGCAGTTCGAGCGTCCCCCGGGTCACGGCCACCGCCGCATCGCCCGGCGTGTAGCCCGCCGCGAATGCATTGATTCCCGGCTCTTCCTCGAGCACGTAGATTTCGGGAACCGGCACGCCGGAGGCGATGGCCATCTCCTCCACGACGTTGCGCAGGCGGCGGCGCAGCGGATCTCTGACGTCCGGCGCGACGGGCGTGCCGCCCATGTCGACGGCAACCTTGCCGCCCCCTGACGACAATCTCGCGACCTTGTAAAAGGTTGCGCCCAGGATCAGCAGCGTAACGAGCACGGCGGTAAGCGCCATGATGCCGCCTTGCTGGCGAAAGAACTGTTCGACGGATGCGCCGGCTTTTACCGTGTACAGGTTCCATAACACGAAACCCGTGAGCAGCGTGATGCCGGCGACGATCATGGCCGTTGCGAGCGCGTACGCAACGACCAGCCGGCGCGTCACGCGCCGGGCATTGTCCTGAGCGTCGAAAAAATTCAAGGCTTAGGGAGGTGCCGGAATCAGGTGAACGAGACTTCCGGAACCTCGCGCTTCTCTTCGGATTCGATCTCGAGGAAGCTCGCCGGATCGAACTTGAAGGTACCGGCGATCAGGTTGTTCGGAAAGTTTTCGACCGTGTTGTTGTAGCTCATTACCGAGTCATTGAAAGCCTGACGCGAGAAAGCCACTTTGTTTTCGGTTGTGGTCAGCTCTTCCTGAAGCTGCAGCATGTTGGTATTGGCTTTGAGGTCCGGGTAGGCTTCCGACAGGGCGAACAGCCGGCCGAGTATGCTGCCTAGGGCGCCTTCGGATTCGCCAAGCTGCTGGATTGCCGCCGCGCTGGACGGGTCCGCTTTGGCGGCTTCGAGGGCGGACACGGCAACGTTGCGCGCCTTGATCACGGCTTCGAGCGTCTCGCGCTCGTGCTTCATATAGCCTTTTACGGCCTCGACGAGATTCGGGATGAGATCGTGCCGGCGGGTAAGCTGAACATCGATCTGGGCAAAAGCGTTACGTACACGGTTGCGCTCGTTGACCAAACGGTTGTAAATACCGATAGCCCAGAACACTATCGCGGCGATAATCGCGAGGAATACCAGCAATGAAATCACTGTCCCGCTCCTTGTCGTGGATGAAAGTCGCCAAGCATAGCGCTGGCTCAAGATTAGTTCTAGTTATTGGGCTTATCTCACTGTTTTCAATGCCAGTTTCGGCCGAGTGGGTGGGCGACGAACGGCCGCTGATGGGAACCGAGGTCAGCGTCTGGCTGTGGCACGAAAATCCGCAGGCGGGGCGTCGCTACGTGGACGTCGTATTTGCGGAGGCGGAGCGCATCAATCAGCTCATGAGCACCTATATCGAGGAGAGCCACATCTCCATGGTCAATCGGGAGGCGGCTCTAGGCCCCGTGATTGCCGAGCCTGAGCTGTTTTCGCTGATTCAGCGCTCGCTCGATATTTCGGTACTGACCCGGGGCGCCTTCGATATTACCTACGACAGCGTTGGTCAACACTACGACTTCCGCAAACGGCAGCGCCCGGACGAGGCCACGGTCAGCGCGGAAAAGCAGCGTATCGGCTACCGGCTCGTGGAACTCGACGAAGCCCTGGGCACCGTGCATTACCTCGCCGAAGGCGTCCGCATCAACCTTGGCGGCATCGCCAAGGGTTACGTGGTGGAGCGCGGAGTGGACATCCTCAAAAGCCGCGGCGTGCAGCATGCAATCGTGACTGCGGGTGGCGATTCGCGGCTACTCGGGGACCGCCGCGGGAAACCCTGGGGGATTGGCATTCGCGATCCCCGCAAGGACGGCGACGTGGCGATTACCGTCCCTTTGAGCGACGAAGCCATTTCGACCTCCGGTGACTATGAGCGCTTTTTCGACGAAGACGGGGTCCGTTATCACCACATACTGGCGCCCAGCACCGGCGAGCCGGCGGAGGGCGTGCACAGCGCAACCGTGATTGGGCCGGATGCCGTCATGACCGATGCACTGTCGACTTCGGTCTTCGTGTTAGGCGTGGATCAGGGCTTGAGACTGATCTCGAGTCTGCCCGACTACGAAAGTATCGTCATTGATGCGAACGGCGCCATTTTCTACTCCGACGGGCTCATGCCCCCGGCGCCGAAGCCACCGGAGACCCTGTCCGACGGCTGAACAGCCGCTTTCGACCGCCCCTGAGCGAGGCTAAAAAAAGTCCCGTTCTGTCGCCGAATACAGACGGCTTTTCACTTTAAATTCAGACCAGTACGCCTATCATAAAAGCGTCGCAACGCTTCTCGCCGAGAGGCCTGCGGCGCCCCGGCGGGGCAGCTTGGTGAACTTGCCGAAAGGCCGCGGAAAGACAGGCACTTAAACAGTCATCTTCCTTGCGTATGTTGACCTTCCGCGTGGCGGCGAGGTGTGCCGTACAGGGGCAAATGGGGCCAATGGCGCCCGGCCGGTCGGCCGGGAATTATGTTCAGGCATTCCGGGTTGTGTGACGATTATCACGGCCTCCCGGGGCCTCATCGGTCACCATCTGCTGTCGGTGTTTAGCAGGCGCGGTGCCGTAAGCGGCGCTGTGCCATGGAAAAGATCGCGGGCCCGTGACGGATGCCCGAGTAAGCCCTGGTGGCTGCCTCGGAGTTTCGGCCAAGGGACATCGCGTACCGAAATGGATGTCAACCAAAGGGATGAGACGATGAACTTCAAGAAACTGCTTGTGGCCATTGCCCTGAGCGCTGCCGCCGCAACGAGCCTGGCTTCGTCAGGTCTGGTCGGGCAGAAAGCGCCTGATTTTGCTCTGAAGAGCTCGACTGGCGAAAACCTACGCCTGTCCGAGTACCGGGGCGAAGTTGTAATGATCAATTTCTGGGCCACGTGGTGCGGTCCCTGCCGGCAGGAAATGCCGCTGCTCGACGACCTCTACAACCGCTACGAGCGCGTTGGTTTCACGCTGCTGGGCGTCAATATCGACGATAACTCGCAGCGGGCCGTCGACATGATGCGCGAACTCGGCGTGAACTTTCCCGTGTTGTTCGACGCAAGCAAAGACGTCAGCAAGCTGTACGAAGTAAACGCGATGCCCGTGACCGTCATTCTCGATCGCGAGGGCAACGTTCGTCACGTCCATCAGGGTTACAAGCCCGGTTACGAAGAGAAGTATCTCGATGAGGTACGCGCGCTGCTTCGCGAGTGAACCAGCGTCGTCCTTCGAGTCCGGAGCTCAATGGCCCGATAGCGCGGGCCGCAGAGGAGAAAAGAGGGTGAATAGACAGCCTTTCCCTAGTGCAGCAATGGCCGCAACGGCCGTCCTGTGTGCCTTGCTGCTCGCCGTAGCAGTGACGCCCGCGACCGCAGAGGATATGCAGCCGATGGCAGCCGATACGGTGGCGGCGGCAGAGGAGCTGGCTAGCGCAGACGCCGCGTCGCGCGGTGAGTTTCGCAGTCTCGACAAGGATGTGCAGGATCTCAAGAAAGAGGTGCTGGACCTGAATCGGGATCTCTTCCTGCTCGAAGAGGAGCTGTTGTTTCCGGCCAATTCGCAAGTCGCTTTTTTTGTCTCGATGGATGTCGGCGAATACTTCGAACTGGACTCGGTGCAGCTCAAGATCAACGGCAAGGAAGTGGCGAACTATCTGTACACGGAGCGCGAGGCCGGTTCGCTGATTCGCGGCGGCGTACATCGACTGCACATGGCGAACCTCAAGACCGGCGATCATGAACTCATCGCGATCTTTACAGGCAGCGGTCCGCACACCCGCGACTATCGCCGGGGTGCGACCCTGAACTTCGACAAAGGCATCGGCGCAAAGTACGTCGAGCTCGAGATAACCGATCGCGTGCAGAAACAGCAGCCCGAGTTCGTCATCAAGGAATGGGAGTAATCGTTGCAGCTCCTCCGCGCAGCGCTGACGGGAATCGTGTTCTTGCTGCTGGCAATGCCGGCGGCGGCAAAAGACAAGCGCGAGCCCATCGTCGTACAGGACGTTCACTACGGTGAGGTTCTGTTCCACTTTTATAAAGAGGATTATTTTCCGGCGATCGTCCGGCTGCTGGCCGCGCGCGACAGTTCCCGCGTCGAGAACCACCTGAAAGAATCGGAGCTGCTGCTGGGTGGTCTGTACTTGTCTTATGGGCACCATCTGGAAGCGGCCGACATCTTCGAGCGGCTGCTGGCCGACAGCGTGGATCAGGATATTCGCGACCGAACCTGGTTTTTCCTGGCCAAGATCTGGCAGCAGCGCGGCTATCTCGAGCGCTCACAGGGCGCTCTCGGCAACATCGAAGGCAAGCTGCCGAAGAACCTCGAACGCGAGGCGCGGCTGTTGCAGGCTCAGTTACACATCGACAACGGCGAGCACGACCGCGCAATAGCGCTGCTGGACAAGTGGAAAGGGAACACGGAATGGTCGCGCTATGCGCAGTTCAACCTGGGCGTGGCGCTCGTGCGCAGCGGAAGAATTGCCGAAGCGCAGTCGATCCTCTCGGAACTCGGCGACATCGATCCCTGGAACGAAGAACTGACCTCCCTGCGCGACAAGGCGAATCTCGCGCTGGGTTATGCGCTGCTGCAGGACGGTCAGCCGAACGCCGCGAAACCGGCGCTGAGCCGGGTGCGGCTCGAGGGCCCGTTTTCGAACAAGGCGCTGCTCGGCGTGGGCTGGGCTGACGCCGAACTCGAGAGCTACGAGAGGGCACTGGTTCCGTGGATGGAACTTAGGGGCCGCGATCTGCTCGATTCGGCGGTGCAGGAATCCATGCTGGCGATTCCCTACGCATTGGCGAAACTGGATGCCGTAAGCCAGGCTGCCGACCACTACCTGAATGCGATAGAAGCCTTCTACGAGGAAACCAATCGCATCGACCTGACGATCGACCGCATCGAATCCGGATTGTTCTTCGACGAATTCGTGACCGACGACCCGTTGGACAGCACGGGCTGGTACTGGCAGATGGAAGAGCTGCCCACCGGTCCCGAGGCGCGCTACCTCTTTCACCTGCTCGCCACGCACGAGTTTCAGGAAGGACTCAAGAACTATCGCGATCTCAACTATCTCTACCGCAACCTCGATACCTGGCAACAAAACGTCGTCGTCTACGGCAACATGCTGGAAACACGCCGTCAGGCATTCGCGGAGCGCCTGCCAAGAGTCGAGGAAGCGCTGGCGCGGGCCGATATCGATGCGCTGGTAGACCGCAAGCTCGAATTCGATTCGCTGCTGAACAACATCGAGGAAAGCAACGACTGGCTTGCGCTGGCGAGCGAAGAGCAGTTCGAAATGTGGGGCGAGATTACCGGGCTCGAAAACAACCCGGCGCTGGCCGCCGACATTCCCGAAGCCGCCGAGGTTCGCGACAAGATCGGCCTGCTGAAAGGCGTGCTGCAGTGGGAACTGGAGAAAGACTTCAAGGACCGCCTGTGGCGCATACGGCGGCATTTGCGGCAGACCGGCGAGGCCCTGGTCGAAACGCAGCGGTCCCGGCGTCAGGTCGACGAATCCATCCGTCTGGAGCCGATCGAGTTCGACACGCTCGGCGATCGCGTCTACGGTCTCGCGCCGCGCATCGAGCGTATGAAAGCGGAGGTCGGCAATGCGATGTTCGCGCAGCAGCAGTTCCTGAGCGATATTGCGGTAGGCGAACTCAGCGCGCAGAAGCAACGCCTCGACACCTACACGATACAGGCACGTTTCGCCCTGGCTTCAATCTACGATATTGCCACGATGTCGGAGGCGGCCGAATGATGCGCGCGACGCTAATAGTTGTGCTTACGGCGTTCTGTCTTTGTCTGGCGGGGCCCGCCGATGCCCGCAAGAAGGTCAAGAAGCGCGATACGATCGAGAGCCTGGAGGGCAAGACCGTCGAGGTGCGTCCGGGTAACGTGATCGTCAACAGTTCGGACCTCGCGCGCGACAATTATCGCGCCTTCCTGGACCTCGTATCGGACGATCCCGTGCTGCGGGCCGAGGCCATGCGCCGGCTGGGCGATCTGGAACTCGAAGTCACTGAGGCTGAACAGCTCGGTGACAACATCGATGCGCTTGGCATGGAGTCGTACGACAACGCGGTCGATCTGTACAGACAGCTGCTCGAAGCTTATCCGGACTATCGGCGCAACGACACCGTGCTGTACCAGCTGGCGCGCGCTTATGAAATGGGCGGCCTCACAGACGAGGCGCTGAGTACCCTCAACCAGCTTATCGCGCGTTACCCGGACACGCCGTTGATCGACGAAGTACAGTTTCGCCGTGGCGAGATGCTGTTCCTGCGGAAGGCGTACAACGATGCCGAGATAGCCTACGCCGCCGTTGTCGAGTACGGCGAGGAGTCCCGGTTTTACGAGCAGTCGCTGTACAAGCTCGGCTGGTCGCAGTTCAAGCTGGCCTGGCACGAGGAAAGCCTGACGCCGTTTTTCGAGTTGCTCGACCGGAAGGTCGGCGATTTCGAATTCAAGGACGGCGAAGACCGCCTCGAGGGCCTGAGCCGCGCCGAGCAGGAACTGGTCGAAGACACCTTCCGCGTGCTGTCCATTAGCTTCTCGTACATGGAAGGCGCGAAGAGCATCGACGAATTCCTGGAGCAGCGCGGCAATCCGGTTTACAGCTACGTCATCTACATGAACCTTGGAGATCTGTATCTCTCCAAGGAGCGCTATGTCGATGCGGCCGGGGCTTACGAAGCCTTCGTCAATCACGATCCGCTACACCCCAAGGCGCCGTTGCTGCAGGTCGAAGTCATCGAGGCTTATGAGCAGGGCGGTTTTCCTTCGCTCGTGCTGGATGGCAAGAAGGGCTTTGTGGAGCGCTACGGGATGGACGGCGAGTTCTGGGTCAGAAACCCGCCCGCCGAAAACGAAGCCGTGGCGGCACACCTGAAGGCTAATCTTTCTGACCTGGCCGAGTACTACCACGCGCAGGCGCAGGCCGGCGGCGGCGAATCCGGCGCCAGGTCCGACTACAGGGAAGCCGCGCGCTGGTATCGCAAATTTCTGGCGTTTTTCCCGGACGAGCCCGACAGCGCAAACACCAACTTCCTGCTGGCGGAGATTCTGTTCGAGAGCGAGGACTATCTCGCGGCGACCGAGGAGTATGAGCGCACGGCGTATGCGTATCCCATCCACGAGCGCGCCGCCGAGGCGGGTTATGCCGCGCTGCTGGCTTATGCCGAACACGAGAAGACCTTCACCGAGGAAAACGACCGCAAGACCTGGCATCAGCGCTATCTCGATAGCGGCTTGCGCTTTGCCAATACCTATCCGGAGCACCCTGAATCGGGTGCCGTGCTGACCACCGTCGCCGAAGAGCTGTTTGCCGACGGACAGTTCGACCTCGCCATTGCGGTGGGGCAGGCCGTGGTAGGCAAGCAGCCGCCGGTCGAGCCGCCGCTGCTGCGGACGGCGTGGACCGTGGTTGCTCATTCGCACTTCGATCTTGAAAACTACGCGAATGCGGAGCAGGCCTACTACCAGCTGCGAACCTTTACGCCGGCGGACGACATCGCGGCGAACGACGAGATCAAGGACCGGATTGCATCCTCGATTTACAAGCTCGGCGAGCAGGCGCGAGACGGCGGCGACCTCGCCACCGCGGTTACGCACTTCACGCGCCTTGGTCAGGCCGTGCCGGATTCCGATATTCGCGCGACGGCCGAGTACGATGCCGCCGCGGCGCTGATCAACATGCAGGCCTGGGATCGCGCATCGAATGTGCTCGAGAAGTTCCGGGTCGACTATCCCGACAGCGAGTACGCGGACGACATTACGCAAAAGCTTGCGGTCACCTACATGGAGTCGGGCGATTCGGCGAAGGCCGGCAGTGAATTCGAGCGTATCGCGGAGGACCCCGATTCGAGCGAGGACGTGCAGCGCGAAGCGCTCTGGAAAGCGGCTGAGCTCTACAAGAGCAGCGCGGTGCAGAGCAGCGAACAGCGTGTGCTGGACAACATCGTTCGCCGTTTTCCGAGGCCCGTTGCCGAATCGATCGAAGCGCGGTACCGCTTGCTCGAGCTGGCGGAGGCGAGCGGCAGCTACGATGCGCGGATGGCGCGCCTTAAGGACATCGTCGACGCCGATGCGAGCGCGGGCGCCGAGCGTACCGACCGGACCCGCTTCCTGGCGGCGAAGGCATCGATCGAACTGGCCGAACCCGTACGCCAGCAATTCGAAGTGTTCAAGTTGAGCCAGCCGCTGGCCGACAGTATGAAGGTCAAGCGCAAGCTAATGCAGGACACGATCGATGTGTATACGGCCGCGGCGGATTACGGCGTTGCCGAAGTCACTACCGCCGCGACTTATCGTCTGGCGCAAGTGTACGAAACCTTCGGCGCCGATCTCATGAATTCCGAACGGCCGGGCAATCTGGATGCCGCGGCGCTCGATCAGTACGAGCTGCTGCTCGAGGAACAAGTGTATCCGTTCGAGGAAAAAGCGATCGATCTTTACATGGTCAACACCGAGCGGACCGTCGACGGTGTGTACGACGAATGGGTACAAGAGAGTTTCAATCGACTCGCCGGCCTGATGCCGGCGCGTTACGCCAAAACGGAGCGCAGCGAAGATGTTGTTACCGCGCTGTATTGACAGGGAAGGGATGTCCCGCATGCCGCGGGGCTTGGTGCACGGCGTATTGCTGACGGCAGTTGCCGTATTGCTGACCGCCTGCGCGTCGTCAGGTTCGAAGCCCGGGAAACGGGCCGAAGCGGCGGAAGCCGCCGCTGGGCCGGCCGCGTTTGGCGCTGAGGTGCCGGCGGCGGCGCAGACGCTCTACGAGCAGGCCGTTGCCGTGATGGCAGCGGGCGATTTCGTCGACGCCGAGCTGCGGTTCAAGGAGTTTTTGCTGCAGTACCCGGCTTATCCGGGTGCGTGGGTGAATCTCGCGATCATTCATCGGGAGAACGGTGACGACGAGCAGGCGCTCGCCGACATCGAGAAAGCGCTCGCCATCGATCCGAACAACGCCGTCGCCCTTAATCAGAAAGGCTTCCTGCTTCGCAGAAACGGCAATTTTCTCGAGGCAGAGGCTGCATATTTGAAGGCCGTCACAGCGAGTCCCGACTACGCGTTGGCACACTACAACCTCGGCGTGCTCAATGAACTGTATTTGCAGCGTCTGGATGCGGCACTGCAGCATTTTGAGATCTATCAATCGCTGGTGGGCGAGGACAAGCAGGTCGAGAAATGGATCGGCGATCTGCAGCGCCGGGTCGCTGCCAGTCAGCGCACGGCGAACGTGGCGGAATGACGGAGATGATGACGAGCGGATGCGGAAACGGGTTCAAAACCGGGTTTGAAACCCGGTTTGGATTGAGCGGACTCGCAGTGCTGGCGCTGTTGCTGTCGGCAAGCGCGCTTGCGCAGGAGCCCGACGAACTGGATGCGTACGAACCTGGCGTGGATACATCGGCGCCGCTCGCAGCCGAAGACGCCGGCCGTGAGGACGCGACGGCTGAGGCAGAGGAAGCGGCTACCGCTGCCGCCGCCGCGCGGGCAGCGGAGGACATCCGGCGGCGCGCAACGAGCAGCGGCGTCATGGACGAAATGGATCTCGGGCGTACCGAGATTACGGGTAATCAGGAACTGCCGAAGGTTCTGTACATCGTGCCCTGGCAAAAGTCGGATCCCGGCGACCTGATGGGCAGACCGGTGAACACGCTGCTGGACGAAGTGCTGGCGCCGCTGAACCGCGATGAATTTGTACGTCAGGTCGACTACTACGGTGATTTGCACGGCAAGCCTGACGAAGAATGATGCGATGTTCGATCGTTTGGACAACAGACGTCGACAACGAGCGTCGAAGACGGACGTTGATTAATAGAGGAGTAATCACGTGAGTACCATGATCAATTTTTTTCAACAGGGTGGAGCGTTCATGTATCCCATCCTGATCGTATTTGCGCTCGGCGTCGCAATCGCCGTGGAACGCTGGACCTATCTGACGGTGTCGGGGGCGGCTAACCGCTCGCTCTGGAAGAAAATCGTGCCGTTTCTCAAGGCCGGCAACTTTCAGGAAGCGGCCGCGCATACCTCGAAGTCGAAGGCGGCGATCGGTTCGATTCTTACCTACGGTCTCTATCGCGTGAAGTCGGCGCGCCGTCGTGACGATATCGAAAAGGCGATGGAAGAGAGTCTCATGGAAGTGCTGCCGCGGCTCGAAAAGCGCACGCACTATCTCGCGACACTCGCGAACATCGCGACGCTGCTCGGGCTGCTCGGCACTATTATCGGACTGATCGCGGCGTTTACGGCCGTATCGAACGCCAACCCGGCGGACAAGGCCGACATGCTTTCCGCCAGTATTTCGGTGGCGATGAACACGACGGCGTTTGGCCTGATGGTTGCGATTCCGCTGTTGCTCGTTCACGCGCTGCTGCAGACCAAGACCAATCAGCTCGTCGACAGCCTAGAGATGGCCAGCGTCAAGTTCCTGAACGCAGTCACCGAGCGTCAGCTCAAAGCGGCCGGGGCGTAAGTCATGATTCGTAGCCGCCGAGGCGGCCGTCGCGGCAATACCGAGACGGCCGAACTCAACATCACGGCGTTCATGAACCTGATGGTGATTCTGGTTCCGTTCCTGCTGATTACCGCGGTGTTCTCGCGACTGGCGATTCTCGAATTGAATCTGCCAGGCTCCTCTACCGAGCCCGCGGAACCGCAGGAACAGACGTTCCAGCTCGAGGTGACGGTCCGCAAGGACCGCCTCGAGATTGGCGACCGGAACCAGGGCGCGCTGGGTATCTATCAGAACCTGCCGGACGGCTACGACTTCGACGGCTTGAGTACCAAGCTTGCAGAGATCAAACGGCGATATCCGGAGAAGACGGACGCCGCCATCCTGCTGGAAGGCGACATCGAATACGACACGCTTGTGCAGGTCTACGACCGCGTCAGCGTACGCGAGGAAATCGAGGAAGACGCGATCGTGCGTTACGACCTGTTTCCCGTGATCTCGATCGGCGATGCGCCGGTTACCGACGGCGGAGGTGCTTGAGAGATGGTCAAGTCGGGTCGCGCAAAACGCATGGAGAAGCATCACCGGCGCAACAAGGGCTCCGGTGCACTAAACCTCGTGTCGCTCATGGATATCTTCACGATTCTGGTGTTCTTTCTGCTGGTCAACTCTTCCGATGTGGAAGTGCTGCCCAATGCGAAAGACATTCAGCTGCCGGAGTCGATAGCCGAAGAGAAGGCGAAGGAAACCGTGGTCATCATGATCGGGGACGAAGACATCATCGTTCAGGGTACGCCGGTTGCGAAAGTCGCCGATGTGATGGCGCGGAAGGGCAACGATATCCCGGAGCTTCGCGAGGCGCTCAAGTCGCAAAACGACCGCGTACTGCGGCGCGAGGCGCAGCAGGATATCGCCGGCCGTGAGGTAACGATCATGGGCGACAAGGAAATTCCTTACCGGCTGCTGAAGAAGGTCATGGCGACCTGCTCGGCGTCCGAGTACGGACAGATTTCATTGGCTGTATTGCAGAAGAGTTCGGAGCAACTGGACGATCTGCAGGCGGCAGCCCGCTAGGGATCAGCGGGCGGACAGCGAACGAATACCCTCTCTTTCAGGGTATGAAGCGCAGGAGTTACGGCATTGGATTTACCGTTCTACAGAGAGTATGAACTGCCATGGAGCACGGAGCGCAGCCAGGAACGCAAGTTCCAGCGCCTGCTGGGCGGGATCATGCTGGTTACGCTTGCCCTCTCGCTGGTCTGGCCGTTCCTGCCGACGCCTGAGCCCGATCCCAACGAGCTTGTCGAGGTTCCCGAGCGTATTGCACGACTCATGCTCGAAGAGAAGCCGTTGCCGCCGCCGCCGCCGCCGGAACCCGAACCCGAGCCGGAGCCCGAACCCGAACCGGAACTGGACGAGCCCGATCCCATACCGGAGCCTGAGCCCGAGCGCGTCGTCGAAGAAACGCCGCCGCCCGAGCCCGAGCCGGTACCGGATCAGGCCGAGATAGCGCGCGAGCAGGCACAGGCTGCGCTGATGCCCTTTGCCGAAGACCTGGCGGACCTCGTCGATCAGGATCTGGTCGAGTCGGTGGCTGACGACCGGCCCCTGACTGGCTCGGTAGGTGAGGCTGCGCGCAATGAGCGTTCGATGATTACCTCGCAGGTGGGTACGGCGTCAGCCGGTATCAACACGGCGAACATGAGCCGTAATACCGGCGGTAGCGGTATCGCCGGGCGGACCACAACCCGCGTGCAGAGTGACGTTGCGACGATCGCCCAGCGGCAGGAAGCCGGCGGCGCGCGCCGCACGGGCGAAAGCGGCAAAGGCTCGCGTTCGCGTGAAGAAATCGAGCTCGTATTCGACAAGAACAAAGGCTCCATTTTTGCGCTCTACAACCGCGCGCTGCGACGCGACCCGTCACTCGAGGGTAAGCTTGTCCTGCGGCTGACCATCGCGCCGAACGGCCAGGTGACCTTCTGTGAGGTCGTGTCCAGCGAACTCGGCGACCCGGATCTCGAGCAGAAGCTTGTGCAGCGTATCAAGCTGTTCCGCTTCGAGGCGCGCGACGTCGAGCCGATCACGACGACCAAGCCTATCGACTTCTTCCCGGCCTGACGAAAAACAAACCGGGTCAAAAAAAATGAACCGGGCTTAAGCCCGGTTCATTTTTTTTTGGCTTCCAAACTGCGACAGGATTGCGGGCATCCGGGCGCTATTCTATGCTCCTTGGATAGCCGCCTGTGGAGCCAACAGTGATCCTGCGTCCAGTCCGTAAGTTCCTTCTTCTAAGTCTGTTGCTGCCGCTGGCGCTGCAGGCCGAAACAGGCGCGCCGCCGGAGGCCGAAGCGGGCTTTCTGCAACTCGCCGACGATACCGGCGTTGCACTCGGCGACAGCGCCATGCGCGATGCGCCGCGCTGGCAGCCGCCGCGTATCGTGCTCGTGCGGGGCACAAAGGATACCGTGGCCGATCTGGCGGCCGCCGCCCCCGGGCTCGAGCTCATTGCCGTAGATTCGCAGGCCCTCGCCGTCGAGGCCGCTGGCGAGGCGGATGCAATTATCGGCTATTGCAACCCGCAGGTCGTCGCAGCCGCCGCAAAGGCCAGTTGGATACAAATCTTCAGCGCCGGTGCGGAGCGTTGTCTGGACGTGACGCCGGTCGGATCCGGCGAGATCGTGCTGACCAACATGCAGAAGATGTCAGCTCCGGTAATCGGCGAACACGCGATTGCCATGCTGCTGGCGCTAGGCCGCGATCTGCCGCGCTACGCGCGCCTGATGCCGGAGGGGCGCTGGGAGCGGAGCGCGTCGGCGGACGGCGGCATGTTTCCGGTGGCCGGTCGAACGCTTCTGGTTGTCGGCCTGGGCGGTATCGGCAGCGAAGTCGCCAAACGCGGTAAAGCGCTGGGCATGCGTGTGATTGCAACCCGCAACAGCTCGCGGTCAGGCCCGTCGTATGTGGACTACGTCGGTCTGTCCGACGAACTGCATGTGCTGGCGCGGGAGGCGCACGTCATCGTCAACGCGCTGCCGCTAACTCCGGCGACCGAGGCGACCTTCGACGCCGACTTCTTTGCGGCGGCGAGAAAAGGCGCATTGTTCATCTCGGTCGGCCGGGGTAAGACGACGGTAACCGACGACCTCGTAGCCGCGTTGCGGGAAGGTCAGATAGGCGGTGCGGGGCTCGACGTTACCGATCCCGAGCCGTTGCCGGCCGAGCATCCGCTATGGCAATTCGACAACGTCATCATTACGCCGCACGTCTCGTGGCGTGGCGGCACACAGGAGCGCCACATGCTGCTCGTGCGCGAGAACCTGCGCCGCTTCGCCAAGGGCGAACGCCTGTACAACGTCGTAGATCCGCAAAAGGGCTATTAGTGTCAGGTCCTGGCAGGTCGCGCCGGTCGTGAAGAATGGCGGCAACACTGCCCTCGACGGGGCTCGCCGGCGCCGTCTGTATCTGTTTCGGCACGGCGCGGTGGATTACGTCGATGCGGCGGGCAACTGGGTCGCCGATCCCGACGCGGTCCGCCTGAACAGCCGCGGTGAGACGCAGGCGCGAGCCATGGCGCAGGCGTTCGCTCATGTCGCTGTCGACAAAGCCCTGTGCTCGGGTTTGCCGAGGACGCGACAAACGGCGGATATCGTGCTGGCCGATCGCGGCCTGAAGCTTGGCGTTGTTGCCGGTCTGGAAGAGATTCGGCCGGTTCGGGCGGAAGCGGCGCCGAATTTCGACCTGTTGAACGACGTTGCTTACACACATTGGCGCGCGGGCGATCCGGAGGCCCGGTTTCTCGGCGGCGAACGCTACGCCGATTTCTATGCCCGCGTGGTCGAGTCGATCGAAGCAATACTTGCCGACCAGAGCTGGAGTAGCCTCGCCGTGTTTGCGCACGGCGGGACCAACCTGGCCTTGCTGGGCTGGGCCAGCGGTCTCGGCAAGGCGGCCTTCGGTGCGTTCGACCAGCAAACCTGTTGCCTCAACGTTATCGATTTCGATACCTGCGCGGCATCCGGTGCCATGCGGCGAAGCACGATCCGGGCGCTCAACGCCACGGCAGAGGATCCTCTGAAACACGAGCGCCGCGCCGGCGATCTCGAGCTGTTGGCCGGCTTTCTGCAGCGCGCGAATTCCTAGGACCTGTCGACCTCGTGCGAATCGTCGCCCGGCGCTCTATCGGCAATCCTCGTAGCGCTTGCGCTTGAGTTCACGCAGCCGTTCGTCGAAGCGCACGCCCTGCGCCGCCGTATACGGTCTACGCATACGGACTTCGATCTTACGGATGGTTTCGTCGATCTTACGGCACTGGCGGTCGCCATCGCGGTCGGCGACCGCGATAGTCGGCGCAAGTGCGGTGAACGACAACAGGAGCAGCAGGTAAGGCAATGGACGGCGTGGCATGGCATAGTTATCCCGCAATTCCAGTGCCGGTGCCCGCTGTGAAATCGCCGAAAACAACAAGAAACCCGCCGCTGTCCGCAGCATCGATTCGTGCTGGCAAGCGCTCGCATGGTGACGCCCGGATTGCGCCAATGGCTGTCCGGCAAGGACTGAAATGACCGGGCCGCAGTCGTTCGGGTTTCCGCCCATTGTCGGTAAAACGCCGCGCGTGCTCATTCTGGGCAGCTTGCCCAGCGTCAGGTCTATCGAGAAGCAGCAGTACTACGGGCATCCCCAAAACGGCTTCTGGAAGATCATGCAGGCCTTGCTGGGAGACACGAATACGGATCGTGCCGACGCGAGTTACCGGCAGCGCACCGATCTCGTCAAGCGGTCGGGTATTGCCGTCTGGGACGTCCTGGGACAGTCGGTCCGACCGGGCAGCATGGACGCCGACATCGACGTGTCGACCGCCGAGCCGAATCCGCTGGAAGCTTTCCTGACGACACATGCCAGTATTCGGCTGATCGCTCTGAACGGCCGCAAGGCGCAGCAGCTCTTCGAGCGTTTCGTGGACCTCTCCGCCATATCGCGGACCGTTGACCGCGCGCTGCTGCCGTCTACGAGTCCGGCCTACGCGGCCATGTCGCTGACGGAGAAAACCGAACGCTGGCGGGCGGCGCTCGAGGCTTACCTGCCCGCTCTGCAACTCGAAGGATGAACGCAGGCTGACCGAAATAAATCTCAGACGAGGATGAAGACATGATTGGATACGTAACTCTCGGCACCAACAAGCTGCAGGAAGCCGCCGCTTTCTACGACGAATTGCTGAGCCTGATCGGCGCAAAGCGTTTCATGGAGCTCGATACCTTTATCGCCTGGACAGGTGCCGAAGGCACGCCCGGCATGTCCGTTACGCTGCCGTTCGACGGCAAGCCCGCAACGGTCGGCAACGGCACGATGGTGGCGCTCACGGTCGATTCGCCCGAGCAGGTGGCCGCGCTGCATGCCAAGGCGCTCGAACTGGGCGGCCGTGACGAAGGGGCTCCCGGCTTTCGCGACGGTTCGTTCTATGCCGCCTACTTCCGCGATCTGGACGGCAACAAACTGAACGCCTACTGCATGGCCGAGCGCTAGGTGGCGAGTGAGCCGGCAACGATGGCTGCCGCCGATCCCGCCATCCTGTTGCCCGTGCTCGGCATGCTCGTACTGACGTCGCTCGTATGGGCGCATATGTACGTCAAGCGTATCGGCTACATGCGACGTGCGCGGATTCGACCCGAACGACTGCGCTCGCCGGCGGGCAAGGCCGCGGCCCTGCCGGACGAAGTGAGCTTCCCGGCGCACAATCTGAGCAATCTGTTCGAGCTGCCAGTGGTGTTCTACGCGGTTTGCATCGTGCTCTACGTAACGGGCATGGCGGATTCGGTCGACGTGTACAGTGCGTGGATCTATTTTGTCCTGCGCTGCCTGCACAGCGCCGTGCAGTGCACGGTCAACCACGTAATGTTGCGATTCAGCCTGTACTTCGTGTCCTCACTGGTCCTCTGGTGGCTGGTTTTGAGGTCGCTTGTCCGGCTGCTGCAGGGCACTTGAGGGCTTGTGCGCTGTCGAAGCGTAACTGTGTGGAGAGGCTATGGGGATGAGTTCATGAACAAAAGCAGGCTTCGGGCGTGGCTTCGGGAACTGTTGCTGCTAGGTCTTTTGCTGGGCGGCATACTGGCGGCCCGCTCGTCGCTCGCGGATCACTACATCGTGCCTTCAGGCTCGATGGAGCACACTCTGTATCCGGGCGATCGGGTGTTCGTCGACAAGCGCTACTACGGCTTGCGCATTCCCTTTACGCGGTTCGAGATTCTTGGCGGCGTCGACGTCGAACGCGGCGACGTCGTTATTTTCGACTCGCCACACGACGGCACCCGGCTGATCAAGCGCATTGTGGCGACGGGCGGCGACCGGGTCGTCATTCGCCGCGGCCGCCTGTCGATTAACGGTGAGCCGCTCGCGCTGCCGAATCGGCCGGATGTCGAGCGTTTTGGCGACACGCTCGCGGTGCTGCGTCTCGACAGCGGCGGAGGCCCCGATCATGCGGCCGTGTTGCCGAAAGGCAGCCTGCTGGCCGTGGGCGACCACCGCGGCAACAGCCGGGACGGGCGTTTTTTTGGCCTGATTGAAGAAGGCGACGTTTATGCGAGGGCGGTTGCCGTTTACTACCGTCGTGGCGAGGGGGTCGGCTGGCGTACGCTATAGTGCGCCATCCCCGGTTTCCCCGGTGCGGATGCGGACGACGTGTTCGAGTGCGGTGACAAAAATCTTGCCGTCGCCGACCTTGCCGGTCTTGGCGCTCTCCACGATTGCCTCGACGACACGCTCGGCGAGTTCGTCGCTGACGGCTACTTCGATCTTGGCTTTGGGGAGAAAATCGACAACGTATTCGGCGCCGCGATACAGCTCGGTATGGCCGCGCTGCCGCCCGAAGCCCTTGACCTCGCTGACGGTCATGCCCTGAATGCCCACCTCGGCCAGTGCGTTGCGCACGTCGTCGAGGCGAAACGGTTTTACGATAGCGGTCACGAGCTTCATACGGATTCTCTCTACACGAACACCGCGCTATGCTAGCAATCACAGCCGGGTAAGTGTACACCGCCGGTAAGGAGACAACAGATGGGCAGTGGTACGGGAAGAACGGGCCGGGTCGCTTCGGCGGTGCACATTGCGGCCGCGCTGTACTAGATGGACCGGAGCTGGTTTCCGCCACTCGCGGAGCTCATTAGCGATCAGCCCGCAGCGGATACGGCCAACGCGCTGGCCGATCTCATAGCGTTGGCGGTGTCGCACGAAGGGACCTGCCTCATTGCATTTCATGCGCAGCGTACGCCCGATGTCCTGCATCACACGCTCGAGCCCGCCGGCGTCAGCCACTATCTGGATCGCTATCTCGCGGGCCCCTATCTGCTGGATCCGCTGTTCCGCCTGAGCCAGCAAACGCTGAAGCCGGGAGTGTGCCGCTATCGCGACGCAACCCCGGATCGTTTTCGCGCCAGCGAATACTACCGGCAGTATTGCGAGCAAACGCATCTGACCGACGAAATCGACTATCTGGTGGATGTTGCCGGCGGCACGACACTTGCGCTCGTGGTAGGCCGTCGCAAGCGACGTTTTTCGCAGGTCGAAGTGGCGCGTTTGCACGACATGGCCGATCTCGTGCACGCGGCAATGCGCAAGGTGTGGGACCGGCGCGAAAACGGCAGCGCGGCGCGGCCGGATGCCGAGGCCGTACAGCTGACGCGCTGCTTCGATAACTTCGGCGCCGGCTTGCTGACCGACCGCGAACGGCAGATCACGCAGCTGCTGCTGCAGGGGCACTCGACGAAGTCGGTGGCGCGGGAACTCGGAATTGCTCCGGGAACCGTCATGGTTCACAAACGCAACCTGTTTTCGAAGCTTGCGATTACCTCGCAGTACGAGCTGTTTTCGCGGTTTATCGAAGAATTGACCCATTGACGCATAGCGTCAACGGACCCTGGAACACGGCGTGCGGGCCGCAACAGAGGTAGACTCCGGGACCATGAGTTTGGACTACGAAGCTCTGCTCGCGAACGAGCAGGCCGATCTGCCGTTTACCTACACCGAGCAGCAGACGATTCTATACGCTCTGAGTGTCGGCATGTCGCGGCAGGCGCTCGACTCCAAGGAGCTGAACTACACCTTCGAAGGCAACTCATGGCTCAAGCCGCTGCCGACGCAGGCGAGCGTGCTCGTACCCGATCCGTTTCCGGCCGATCTGGGCTGGGATTTCGCCAACGTGCTCCACTGTGAGCAGCGGCTGTCGCTTTTCCGGCCGCTGCCGCCGGCCGCGGATCTCAAGGTCAGCAAGCGGATCGCGGCGATTCACGATCTTGGCCGGAAGAAGGGAGCCATGCTGTATTTCGAGGCCGAGGGCCGCCTTGCCGCGGACGATACGGTGCTGTTCAGCTCCGGCAGCTCGGTCCTTGCCCGCGGAGACGGCGGCTTCGGTGGCGGACGCGGAGAGGTTCCGGTACCGCATCGGGTTCCCGACAGGGAGCCGGATATGGCCTGTCAGCTGCCGACCGACTTGAGCCAGGCGCTGCTGTATCGCTTGAACGGCGACAGCAACCCGCTGCACGCCGACCCGGCGCTGGCGGCCCGGGCGGGCTTCCAGCGGCCGATTCTGCACGGCTTGTGTACCTACGGAATTGCCTGTCACGCGATCCTCAAGACCGTACTGGACTACGATCACACGCTAATCGGCGAGTTCGACGCGCGCTTCTCGTCGCCCGTACTGCCCGGTGATACGATTGCCACGGATATCTGGCAGGACGGCAACGTCGTTTCGTTCCAGTGCCGGGTGGTGGAACGCAACGTGATCGTGATCCGGAACGGCCGCTGCAGCTTGAGAATCTAAGCCTTTTCCAGGGGGTATCGTGACCGAACACGTAAGTTTAAGGATCGAAGAACACGTCGCACACGTCGTCTTGAATCGCGCGGAGAAATACAACGCCGTCAACCGCGGCGTGATCGACGGCTTGCTTGCCGCCGGGGAGGCGCTTACCGAGGACCGCAACGTACGGGCCGTGGTTCTGAGCGGCGCCGGAGACAACTTCTGCGCGGGAATCGATCTGGCGATGTTCCAGAGCGCGGAACCGGTTTTCGGGCCGGAGGCTCTCAAGCCCCAGCCGGGTAACATTGCCAATTACTTTCAACGCGCTGCGACGATCTGGCAGGAGGTGCCGGTACCTGTCATCGCTGCCCTGCACGGAATCTGCTACGGCGCCGGGCTGCAAATCGCTTTCGGCGCCGACCTGCGGATAGCAGCTCCCGACTGTAAGCTGTCCGTCATGGAGGTCAAGTGGGGTATCGTGCCGGACATGGGGATGACCGTCACGGCCAGAGGCCTGCTGCGCCCCGACCAGCTCAAGGAACTGGCGCTGACCGGGCGGGTGTTCGACGGCCAGACCGCGCTGGAGCTCGGCGCGGTAACGAGACTCGATACGGCGCCGCTCGAGGCCGCGACGGCCCTGGCGGCACAGATTGCGAGCCGCTCGCCCGATGCCACGGCCTCGATCAAAGCGCTTTTGAACGACGGTCTGACGCTGCCGCCCGCGGAAGCGCTGCGGCTGGAGGCCGAGCTGCAGATGGCGCTGCTGGGCAGCGCCAATCAGGCGGAGGCCGTGGCGGCCAATCTGGGTCGCAGGGAGCCCGAATTCGGGCCACGGAAGGCTGGATAAATGGCCTTGTTCAGGAACTTACGATTGCAACATTGGCTCTAAACGGGCATTCGTTGTGCCGAGTCGTTCGAACATGAAGTCAGTTTTGTTAACCGGGGCGGCGCTGCTGCTGATGTCGGGCGGTGGCTACGCCGACGACTCGCTGTCCGTGACCGCGGTGGATGCGCGTACGCTGCGTATCCAGGAGAAGGTCGAGGCGCTGTTTGCGGCTGGCGAATACGACCGTGCCTACTTTATCTACGAGAACGAGCTGGCGCCCGTCGGCGATAAGTATGCGCAATACATGCTTGGCTACATGCACCTGATCGGTGCTGGAGTTCAGCAGGACCGCATCCGGGCTTCTGCCTGGTACCGCATGGCTGCGGAGCGTGGCAAGACCGAATTTGTCGGGGTCCGTGACGAGCTCTGGAACGCGCTTTCGGAGGCCGATCGCGGGCGCTCGGACGAAGTGTATCGCCAGCTTCGGCAGAAGTACTCGGACATTGCGGTGGTCTTCGAGCAGGTCGAGGCCGACGTCAAAAACCTGACAGTGCGTACGGGATCCCGCCTTCCGGGCGGCAGCCAGTCACTGACGGTCGTCAACCCATCGCAGCGCACGGCCCGCTCGGGCGACAACTACTACAAGCAGATCGACCGGCGGCTCGATGCGAGCCTCCAGTTTCTGGTGGAGCAGCTCGACCTGGATGAGCCGCCGACGAAGCCCGAGGATGTCGACCTCGACGAGCTGAGACGCGCGGTCAACGAGTACCTGGAGCGCGTCGAATAACGGCGCGGCGAGGGCCGCAATTCGTCAATCGGCCTCGACTTTCAGGCCGCGGCTCAGGATGTCGGGGAAACTGTCTTTCACGTGCTCCGCGACGGCCATGTCGCCGTGGTGCCACTTCGGGATCCAGTTGAGGGCGCCCATTATTGCGTTGCCGGTCATGCGGACGTCGCAGTGGACAATGCTGCCGTCGGCGATACCGTCTCTCAGCAGGCGTTCGAAACGCGCCGAGTGTTCGCGTGACAGGCTAAGGATCTCCGCGCGATGCTCGGGCCGCAAGGACGGGATTTCGCTCATGATGGCAACGGGCCCTGGCGGCCCCACCATGAAGCGCGAGTGCAGGCGCAGATAGCGGCGTACCTTGTCGAATGCCGAACCCTCGGCCTCCAGCGCTTCGTCCAGCGCCTCGCGGCCCAGTTCGGCGGCGCGCAGGTAGCACAGGTAAACGAGTTCTTCCTTGTTCTTAACGTAATAGTACAGGGCGGCATCGGTCAGACCCAGATGGCTGGCAACGTCCTTGAGCGATGTGCCGCTGAAGCCCTTCTGGTTAAAGCACAGCGCCGCGGCCCGGAGCATACGGTCCTTCTGTAACGAGAATCGACTGGCTTCGGCGGCTTGTGCCATGGGGGCTCCTGTAGGGGCAAGTCTCGACGGGGCAATTGTCTTGAGTTTCGCTGCGAACTGCATTATTTTAATGAAGATTAAAATTATTGCAACACTGGAAGTTCCTGTTTTTTAAGGGGAAACTTCATAAAAGTCCGTTGTAAGTACCGTATTTTCCTCGGAGATTTCGTCTATGAGCACCGCCGCCAGTGATCTGCCGGGCGTCTCGGGACAGCCTCGGGACGTGCCGCTGCGTTTTGTAACGGCCGCTTCCCTGTTCGATGGTCACGACGCCGCCATCAACATCATGCGCCGGCTGATTCAGGCGCAGGGTGTCGAAGTCATTCATTTGGGCCACAACCGCAGCGTCGATGACATCGTGCGGGCCGCGATTCAGGAAGATGCGGACGGCATTGCGATCAGCTCTTACCAGGGCGGTCACAACGAGTATTTCCGCTACATGATCGATCGCCTGCGCGAGTCGGGCGCTTCGCACATCAAGGTGTTCGGCGGCGGCGGCGGCACCATTACGCCGGACGAGATTCGCGCCCTGATGGACTACGGCGTCGAGCGCATCTATCACCCGCACGACGGCATGGAGCTTGGTCTGGAGGCCATGATCCGCGACCTCGTCGAGCGCACCGAGGCTGGCCGGCTCGCCACGCAGCCGCCCGCGAACGTGGAGCGGCACTCATCCGTCGACGTGGCGGGCATGATTTCCGCGATCGAGGAGAGCGTGTTCGACGAGGCCCGGCTCGGCAGCCTGCGCAAGGCATGGCAGGTGCAGGCGAACAACGCGCCCGTCGTCGGCATTACCGGCACCGGCGGTGCGGGCAAGAGCTCCGTGACCGACGAAATACTGAACCGGTTTCTGGCGAGTTTTCCGGATCGGCAGGTAGCCGTGCTGGCCGTCGATCCGACCCGGCGGCGTACCGGTGGAGCGCTGCTCGGCGACCGTATCCGCATGAACTCGCTGCGCTCCGAGCGTATCTACATGCGCTCCATTGCAACCCGGCGCCAGCATCTCGCCACCAGCGAAATGCTGGGCGATCACATCCGCTTCCTCAAGTCGCTGGCGTTCGACCTGATTATCGTGGAGACGGCCGGTATTGGTCAGAGCGATAGCGAAATCGTCGATCTCGTCGACTTTTCGGTGTACGTCATGACCAGCGATTACGGCGCGGCCAGCCAGCTCGAGAAAATCGACATGCTGGACTTCGCGGACCTGGTCGTACTGAACAAGTTCGACAAACGCGGCGCGGAGGATGCGCTGCGCGACATACGCAAGCAGTGGAAGCGCAACCGTCTCGAGTTCACGATGGATGACGACGAGGTGCCGGTCTATCCAACCATCGCGAGCCAGTTCAACGATCCGGGCGTTACCTGGATGTTCAGCGAATTGTGCCGCCGCGTCGCGGACAAGGCCGGACTGGATCCGGAGCGCTGGGCGCCCGAACTCGACACCCGCGTTCGCGAGCCGCGCTCTACGGCGACGATTCCGGGCAGCCGCATTCGTTACCTGGCCGAGATCGCCGAGAACGGCCGGCGCATCGAAACCGACATTGCAAAGCAGGCCGAGGCGGCAAGCCATGCTCAGCACGTCTACGAATCGCTGAAGCTGCTCGACGACCCGGAGCTGCCGGGCGAGCTCGAGCTGTACAACGAAGCGGCGCTGACCGAGGGCGGCGATCAGAGTTTGCTGGTGCTGCGGCAGCGCTACCAGGAAGCCTTGTCCAGCCTGTCCGGCGAATCGCTGGCGCTGCTGAAAGCGTGGCCGGAACGTAAGGCCGGCGTGCGCTCGGAGCGCTATTCCTACACCGTGCGCGGCCGCGAAATCAGCGGCGAGAACTACCGCGAATCCCTGAGCCGGCAGAAGATTCCGAAGATCGCCGCGCCGGATTACCGCGACTGGGGCGAGCTGCTGCGTTTCCTGAGCAAGGAGAACCTGCCCGGAGCCTATCCTTACACGGGCGGCGTGTATCCCTACCGCCGCGCCGGCGAGGACCCGACCCGCATGTTCGCGGGCGAGGGCACGCCCGAGCGCACTAACCGGCGTTTCCATTACCTGTCGCTCGGGCAGCCGGCCGCACGCCTGTCGACCGCCTTCGACTCCGTCACCCTGTACGGCGAGGATCCGCACGAACGTCCCGATATCTTCGGCAAGGTCGGCAATTCAGGCGTGTCGATCGCAACCGTCGACGACATGAAGAAGCTGTATTCGGGCTTCGATCTGTCTGCGCCCGGCACCTCGGTCTCGATGACGATCAACGGGCCCGCCCCAATGATCCTGGCGTTCTTCATGAACACGGCGATCGATCAGCAGGTCGAAAAACACCTGCGCGAGTCGGGCGAATGGGAAGCCGCGAGCGAGAAAATCGACGAGTATTTCGAAGGCCGCAAGCGGCCGCGGTATTCGGGCGATTTACCTGAGGGTAACGACGGCCTGGGCCTGGGTCTGCTGGGAATTTCGGGCGACAAGCTCGTTGACGCGGAGACCTATGCGCGTATTCGCGCTGCGACGCTCGCAAACGTGCGCGGTACCGTGCAGGCGGATATCCTGAAAGAGGACCAGGCGCAGAACACCTGCATCTTCTCCACCGAGTTCGCGATGAAGATGATGGGCGACGTCCAGCAGTTCTTTATCGACAACAAGGTGCGCAACTACTACAGCGTATCGATTTCGGGTTATCACATTGCCGAGGCCGGGGCGAACCCGATCAGTCAGCTTGCGTTTACGCTCGCGAACGGCTTTACGATCGTCGAGTACTACCTTGCACGCGGCATGAACATCGACGAGTTCGCGCCAAACTTGAGTTTCTTCTTCTCGAACGGCATGGACCCGGAGTACACGGTGATAGGCCGCGTTGCCCGCCGGATCTGGTCGCGCGCGATGCGCGAACGCTACGGCGCCGGCGGCCGCTCGCAGATGATGAAGTACCACATCCAGACCTCGGGCCGCAGCCTGCACGCGCAGGAGATCAGCTTCAACGACATTCGCACCACGCTGCAGGCGCTGTACGCCTTGTTCGACAACTGCAACAGTCTGCATACCAACGCCTTCGACGAAGCGATTACCACGCCCACCGAGCAGTCGGTGCGGCGCGCCGTGGCGATACAGCTGATCATCGCCCGCGAAATGGGACTGAATTTCTGCGAGAACCCCTGGCAGGGCTCGTTTGTCATCGACGAACTCACGGACCTCGTCGAGGAGGCCGTGTATCAGGAGTTCGAGCGGATATCCGAGCGCGGCGGGGTTCTGGGCGCCATGGACACGATGTACCAGCGCGGCAAGATTCAGGACGAAAGCCTGTATTACGAAACCAAGAAGCATGACGGTTCGCTGCCGCTGATCGGCGTCAACACCTTCCTGCCGAAAGAGGGCCAGGAAGACGAAGTGCACGAATTGGAGCTGATTCGCTCTACGGACGACGAGAAACACGATCAGATTCGTGCGGTGCGCGATTTCATCGACAGTCATGCCGACGATAGCGCCGCCGCGCTCGGCGATCTGCAGAAAGTCGCCCGGCAGCGCGAGAACCTGTTTGCCGAGCTCATGAATACCGTAAAATCTGCGTCGCTGGGACAGATTTCGACAGCGCTGTACGACGTCGGCGGCGAATACCGCCGTAACATGTAGACAAGACTCAAGGAAACCACCATGTCAGACACTGTTCTTTACGAGCAGCAGGATGCTGTCGCCATCGTTTCGCTCAACCGGCCTGATGCACTCAACGGTTTCGATACCGAGATGCGCCGTGCGCTGCTCGCTGCGATCGAAAAGGCGGCCGGCGACGAATCCGTGCGCGCCGTGGTGCTCCGTGCCGAGGGCCGCTGCTTCAGCGCCGGTGCGGACCTCAAGGCCGGCTTTGATGCCGAGCGCGGCGTGGAAGGTCAGCTGCAGGACGAATACCGGCCGTCGCTCGAGGCAATTGCGGACGTCCCGAAGCCCGTGATTGCCGCCGTCCACGGTTTTGCGGCCGGCATTGGACTGTCCTACGCACTGCAGTCGGACCTCGTGATCATGGCTGAGGACGCGTTCCTCCTGTCGCCGTTCACTACTATTTCGCTAGTCCCGGACGGCGGCGCCAACTGGATGCTGGTGCGCCAGCTCGGTTACCGGCGCGCGTTTGAACTCAGCGTAGAGTCGGAGCGAATCCTCGCGCCGCGCTGCGTCGAGTTGGGTCTTGCGAACAGAACGGCCCCGGCCGAGTCGCTGCGCGATGCCGCCGTCGCCTGGGCTGCGGATCTCGCCAAGCGGGCGCCGCTGTCGCTGGCCGCGACCAAGCAGGCCATGCGCTTCGCCGCGGACAATGACTGGCCGGCGGGCTACGATCTCGAGGCCCGGCTGCAGGCCGAGCTGCTCGCGTCCGACGACGCGAAGGAAGGCGTTGCCGCGTTCTTCGAGAAGCGCGCGCCCGAGTTCAAAGGACGCTAAGCGCAGACCGCCATGGCAAGACGAATCTTCGAAGAAGAACACGATATGTTCCGCGACAGCGTGCGGGCGTTTCTCAAAAACGAGATCCGGCCGCACTCGGAACGCTGGCACGAGCAGGGCATCGTGGACCGCGAGGCGTTTCAGAAGGCCGGCGAGCAGGGATTGCTGCTAATGTGGGCCGACGAAGCTTATGGCGGCGCCGGTATTAGGGATTTTCGCTACGAGCAGATTTTGATCGAAGAGAACTGCCTGCACGGCGACTTCGGTTTTTTCTGCTGGCTGCACAGCCGCCTGGTCGGGCCCTACATTGGCGAACTCGGTACCGACGAGCAGAAAGCGCGCTGGCTGCCCGGCTGCGTCAGCGGCGAAAAGATACTGGCCGTCGCGATTACCGAACCGGGCGCCGGCAGCGACGTTGCCGGACTCAAGACCCGCGCCGAGGATCGCGGCGACCACTTCCTCCTGAACGGTTCGAAAACCTATATTTCGAACGGCATCAATGCGGATCTGGTGATTGTGGTCGCGCGCACCAACCCCGAAAAGCGGCACGGACTCAGCCTGTTTGTCGTCGAGCGCGGGATGGAGGGTTTCGAGCGCGGCCGCAATCTGAAAAAAATGGGCCTCAAGAGTCAGGATACTGCGGAACTGTTCTTCAACAACGTCAAAGTGCCGAAGGAAAATCTGCTGGGCGAACTGCACCGCGGCTTTTATCATACAATGCACTTTCTCGCCGAAGAGCGGCTGATCGGTGCAGTCGGCTACATCGCAAATGCCGAAGCTGCATTCGCAACCACCATGGACTTCATTCAGGAACGCAAGGCCTTTGGCCAGGCAATCGCCGATTTTCAGAACACGCGTTTCAAGATGGCGGACCTGCGTACGCAGATCGACGTTGCTCAGGCCTATGTCGATCACTGTGTTATCGAGCACAATGCGGGGCAGTTGAGCGCGGACGACGCGGCGAAAGCCAAGCTCTTCACCAGCGAACTCGAAGGACGGGTAACCGACGAGTGCCTGCAGCTGCACGGCGGCGCGGGTTACATGGATGAGTATCCAATCAGCCGCATGTACGCGAACGCGAGGATTTCGCGGATTTACGCGGGCAGCTCGGAAATCATGCGCGAAATCATCGCGAGGTCCATCGGGCTCGACCCGCGGAAGAAGAATTAGACGCATAGCTTACGGACGAACAGTCATGTCTATTGCCGATAAACCGCAAGTGGCTTTCATAGGTCTGGGTGTCATGGGTTACCCGATGGCCGGGCATCTCAAGGCTGGCGGCTTCGAGACCATCGTGTTCAACCGGACCCGCTCGAAGGCCGAGCGCTGGGTCGAAGAGCACGGCGGCTCATTTGCCGCAACGCCGGCGGCGGCCGCCGCCGGGGCGGATTTTGTGTTTGTGTGCGTCGGTCGTGACGACGATCTGCGCGAAGTGACTATGGGGCCCGCCGGGGTGTTTGAAACCCTGGCTCAGGGTGCCGTGCTGGTAGACCATACAACCGCGTCCGCCGAAATCGCGCGGGAACTCGAAACCGAAGCCGGTAAGCGCGGTACGGGGTTTCTCGATGCGCCCGTGTCGGGCGGACAGGCGGGTGCCGAGAACGGTCAGCTTACGATCATGGCAGGCGGCACGGAAGACTCTTTCGACCGCGCAAAACCAGTGATGGAAAGCTATGCGAAAGCGATCACGCGGATAGGCGGGGCGGGATCCGGGCAACTCGCGAAAATGGTCAACCAGATCTGTATCGCCGGGCTGGTGCAAGGTTTGTCGGAGGGGCTCGCGTTTGCGAAGCGGGCGGGGCTCGATCCGTCGCTGGTTGTCGAGGCAATAGGCAAGGGCGCCGCTCAATCATGGCAAATGGATAACCGCTGGCGAACGATGGCAGACGGCGAGTTCGATTTCGGCTTCGCCGTGGACTGGATGCGCAAGGATCTGGGGATGGCGCTCGAAGCGGCGGAGGGAATGAGTCTCGACCTCGAGGTGACGCGACTGGTTGACAGCTTTTATGCCGAGGTGCAGGAGCTCGGCGGCAACCGTTGGGATACTTCGTCTCTGTTTACGAGGTTCGAGAAGCCAGAGACCGTTTGACCGATCAAAAAGTGTACTGAGTGAGTTTGATCCGCGATTCGATCCAAATTCTAAGGGGATTAGGCCGTGTACCACTCTATCTTGGCAGCACTTTTTCTTTCTGCGCTCCCAAGTGTATACAGCAATGAACTGGCAGATGAATGCCGTAAGTTTGTTGATGGCATAGATCGTCAGGCGGCCGCGCTAAGAGTCGACTACGACATCACCTATGCGGGAGCGCTGCGTGAAATTGGCACGGCTCTCGATGAGCGGACCGAAGTACGGTTTGGCGACAAGAGTTTCCTGATGCCGTTTGTCGGCCAAGAACAACTCGTTGTTGATTTTCGAATGGGTAGTGCCTACGCGAAGCACAAATCCGGAAGAGCGGGAGCGCTGTATTTCCCTTCAACCAAGCGCGACGATGTGGTCGAGTACCTGATCGGCAGGCCAATTGCCGGTGCAAACCCGTTCGAAGAACCGGTGTTACACGAATGGCTGGTCTACAAAGGCTTTGAGTACACAACTAAGGATCTGGACTGCAGCGCGTCAGGAAAAGCGATAGCCAAGACCATGGCGTTTCTCGTTGCGAAGGCTTTGACGTCGGGTGAAGGTTCGACTGTTTACAGGCTGGAGGAATTCGAAATCGGTCTGATACAGGTCAGGTGGAACCTGGCTACGATAATGATACTGGACGGCGATAAGGCGTTTTACCTGAGCTTTGAGGCGACCGACGACAGTTTGATCCAGGCATGGATTGGCCACTGATCAATTTTAGACAGGTTCTAGAGCCTGACGCGCAAACCCAAGGTCAAAGACTGCACGTCGAGCACGTTGGTATTGTGCTGGCGATAGTCGATTCCCAGAACCAGCCGCTGAGTGAGCAGCCAGTCGAAGCCGAACCCCCATACCAGTCCGATCTCGTCTCCGGGCGTTGCAAACGGAAGCCGTTGCGGTATTAGGCCGGGTCCAATAACCGGTCCAACAAAAACCGGGATGCTGCCGGCTACGTCGAAGCTCGCTCTGGAGGCGCCGAGTGTCCAGTTCGCGGAGAACCGCTTGGACAGATCTTTCGAGAATCGGGCGCTCACGTACCATTCCTCGATCGCAATGCTCGTACTGTTCAGAAAGATCAGGTCTTCGCCAACGATCGACGTGGGGACGTTGCGCCTGCTCTCGCCGAGGTCCGTATGGCCCGCTTCCAGCGCAAACCAGTCCCGTAGCTGCCAGCCCGCAAACAGGCCCCACGCTGTTTCGTTCGAGTCGAAGCTCAGCCCGTCGATCGGAATCTCCTCGGGCAGGCCGCCCTGGGGAGGCGGCTGCAGGCCGTCGCTGTCGGCTGTGCCGTCGAACAGGGAAATGCCGGCACGGGCGCCAAGATAGAAATCGGTGGCGTTGGCCTCGGTGAAGCTAAGGCAAACCGCGGTGAGGCACAGCAACTTGCGTATCGTCATTTCGAAAACACCGTCCGGGAATATCGTGCGTACTCTGCGTCCATCTACGGCCGATTTCAATTCGATATGCTCTGACTATGCCGCAGCATCGCTTGAAAACGCCCGGTTCTGCGGTGGATACTCAAGGTTCCTGTTTGCGCTCTCGACCAGCACGCCGACGCTTCCCGCGGCGGGCTCGAGGAGTATACTGGGGTTTCCATTTGCTGCTGACCGAGTTGGATTCGGGCGGGTCGCTGCTCATAGTGAAATCAAGATTCCTGCTGCCGATCTCGCTCACCGCGATTATCGGAGTGCTTTTCGCGATCGTATACGGCGGTATGGCGTATGAGGAATCTGAGTGTGCAGCGCATAGATCGGCTCATAAGGCAGCAATCGCCAATTGCCTGGTAATGGGCGCGGTCTTCCTCGTGGCCGATCATTTCGTACAGAACGGGCATTACCCCACGCGAGATGATTGGGAATCTTACGTGGTGAACAACTGGTACCCTCCAGGCGAGATGGGTTGTACGCCTTCGAGTGTCGGTGGAAGAAAGAGGCTCGTCGACTCCACGGGCGCCCCCGTCATCTACGACTATGTGAGTGCAACGGAGGTGTACGTGTACGCCGAGGCGTCGAGATCCAGAACAGGTGGGATTTATCATCTGGAAAACGGCGAGCTGAATCGGGTCAGTGAAATCCCACGCCGCCTGGTGTCGCACCGACACCCCTTCCCGCGGCGCGCCAGAAGGTTATAATCGTATTTCCACAGGGGTGGTCAGACGACCTGAGATCCGCTGAAGGGCAGGTGCTCTTCATTCAGCCGGGAACCCTCGAACCTGATCCGGATAATGCCGGCGTAGGAAGGGAATCATGGACTCATATCAGCGGCGTTTCGCCGCGTTCTCACTATTATTCATCACACTGTTCGGCGCCGACCGCGCCAGTGCCGACGACACCATTGAAGAAATCATAGTTAGTGCCGATCTTCGCGAGCGCTCGCTCGGCGACGTTGCGGCAAGCGTCACCGTGCTGGACGCGGCGGCCATCGAGCGTTTGTCCGTACAGCATTTCGAGGAGCTGACCGCCGTCATACCGAATCTCAACTGGTCGGGCGATGGGCACCGGGCTCGCTACTTTCAGATTCGGGGTGTCGGCGAACTCGAGCAGTACCAGGGTGCGCCGAACCCTTCGGTCGGGCTGCTGATCGACGATATCGACTTCAGCGGCATAGGCACCGTGGCGACCCTGTTCGATCTGGAGCGGATCGAAGTGTTGCGCGGGCCGCAGGGCACACGCTACGGTGCCAACGCCATTGGCGGACTGATCTACCTGCAGAGCGCTGCTCCGACCCGAGCGCTCAGCGGCAGGGTGCAACTCGCCGCCGGCGACGACGATGCCCGCACCCTGGGTGCTGCAGTTGGCGGCGCAGTAGGCGAGCGTGCGGCAGTCAGGGTTAGCGCACAGCACCACGAAAGCGACGGGTTTCGGAGCAACCCGTTCCTCGGCCGCGACGATACTAACGGCCGTGACGAAACGACGGTACGCGGCAAGCTAAGTATCGAACCGTCCGCCGATTGGTCTATCGACGTTGCCGCGCTCTATGCGGATATCGACAACGGCTACGATGCGTTTGCACTCGACAACAGCTATACGATGCTTTCCGACAGACCGGGCCGCGACGCTCAGGAAAGCGTGGGTGCATCGGTCCGTATCGAAGGTGCCGACGTCGGCGGCAGTACGCTGACTTCGATTACGGCCTATGCGGACTCCGACATAGCGTTTAGCTTCGATGCGGACTGGGGCAACCCCGAGAGCTGGGCTCCCGTGACTTACGACTACGTCACCGTCAGCGAGCGCGAGCGCCAGACGCTGAGCCAGGAGCTGCGGTTTGCCTCGGGCGACGACAATCGGCTGTTGGGCGCGGACTGGCTGCTGGGTGTCTATGCGCTGCGGCTCGAAGAGTCGCTCACTTCGCTGAACCAGGGTGAGTACTTCGATCCGGGCATAAACTTTGCCGACAGCCTGGACGACAGGCTCGCGAGCGACTACGAGGCCACTAATCTCGCGCTCTTCGGCCAGATCGACATGCCGGTTGCGGCTTCGACGACGCTTAGCCTTGGACTGCGCGCCGAGCGGCGCAGCACCGACTACCGCGACAGCAGCGGTCTCGTTGCCGGACCCGACGAGTCGATGCTGGGCGGCGAGCTGTCGCTCACACATCGCTTCGATTCGGGCCTGAACGTTTACGCGACGCTCGCCCGTGGCTACAAGGCCGGGGGCTTCAACCTTGGGGCCGCACCGGATGCTGCGCGCGAATTCGAGCAGGAAGGCGTCTGGAACGCGGAGTTGGGTTTGCGCGCCAGCGGCTGGGGCGGCAGGCTCAGTGCGAATCTCGCAGTATTTGCCAGCCGCCGCGACGACCAGCAGGTCAGAACGTCGGTGCAACTCGTGCCGGGGGACCCGACGACCTTTGTGTTTTTTACCGACAACGCGGCGAGAGGCGAGTCTTACGGCCTCGAGGCCGACCTGCGCTGGCGGCCGGCCGACGGCCTCGACCTGTTCTTCAACCTGGGGTTGCTTGACGCGAGTTTCGATCGTTTCGTGACGGCGGATGCGGATTTAACGGGGCGGGACCAGGCGCATGCGCCGAACTACAGCTTTGCCCTGGGCGGCCGCTACACACATGCTGCGGGCTGGTTCCTGCAGCTCGATGCGAACGGCAAGGACGAGTTTTACTTCGACGTCAGCCACGATCAGAAGTCGGAGCGCTATGAGTTACTCAACGCCAGGGCCGGCTTCGAGGCGGCGGACTGGTCGTTGACTCTGTGGGTGCGCAACCTGACCGATGAACGCTATGCCGTACGCGGTTTCTTCTTCGGCAACGAGCCGCCCGATTTTCCGCCAACGCTGTACACCCGCCTCGGCGATCCGCGGCAGTTTGGCGTTCGCTTTGACTGGGGATTTTGACATGCAGATAGCCGTAGACATTAGTCTTTACCCGCTCGACAAGGATTTCGTTCCGCCCATCAAGGACGTGATCGAACGCCTGCGGGCTTACCCGGACGTCCAAATGTCCGAGAATGCCATGAGCACCCAGCTGCGCGGCGAGTTCGATACCGTCATGGACGCGCTCAAGGCCGAGATAGGCACGACGTTTGCGAGCCTGCCGAAGGCCGTTTTCGCCATAAAGATTCTCAACAACCCGCTGCCCGAGTAGCGCGTGCAGGCGCTACTCGCCACGCTTTCCGAGCAGGCGGCGGTCTGGTCGGGGCTCGAGATCGTTGCCGTGCTCGCGGCGATACTCTATCTCGTGCTTGCGATCCGTCAGCATATCGCCTGCTGGCTGTTCGCGTTGCTGAGCACGGCGATTTACGTCGGGCTGTTTATCGATGCAAAGCTGTACATGGAAGCCGTGCTGAACGGTGTGTATTTCCTGATGGCTATGTACGGCTATTGGGTTTGGCGAAACGGTGGGAAAGCTGCGCTGCCGGTAACGACGCGCGGCGTGCGCTTCCATGCCGCGGCCGTCGCAACGATAGTTGTGCTGGCTGCGATTAACGGCGCGCTGCTCGAACGGTTTAGCGATGCCGCGTTTCCGTACATCGATTCGCTGACGACCTGGGCCGCACTCTGGACGACCTGGCTGGTCGCACGGAAAGTGCTGGAGAACTGGTGGTACTGGCTGTTCATCGATCTCGTGTCCATAGTCATCTACTGGTCGCGAGGACTCGAGCTCACGGCGCTGCTGTTTGTGCTGTACGTGCTCATGATCCCGTTCGGCTATCTTGCGTGGCGACGCAGCATGAGCGCCAGGGCCGCCGCGTGAGCGCGGATGTTGCAGGGTTCCTGAAACGCATTCCCGGCTGGTCCGGCGCCGCTTACGAGCCGCTCGGCGGCGGTACGATGAACCGGAGCTGGCGCGTGACGGACGGCGACCGCCGCGCCGTTCTCAAACTCGACGCGGGGCCCAGGGAGAAACCCTACAACTCGCGTGCCGAGGAGGCGGACGCGCAGCGGGAGGCTCAGGCAGCGGGCCTTGCGGCGAAAGTGCTATGGCATTCCGAGCAGGGGATTCTCACCGAGTGGCTGGACGGCGAAAGCCTGAGCCGGCGCGATCTCACGCAGCCGCCAATGCTCGATTCGATCGCAGCGGCGCTGCGATGCCTGCATGCCTTGCCCGCTCTGGGGCATGTCTACGACCCGCGTGCTTGGGGAGCGCACTACGCAGAGCGCTTGAGACTCCTGAACGCGCCGCCCGGCGCCGGCGTCGATGCAGCGCTTGAATTACTGCGTGAAACCCGGCTGCCCGGCCCCGCGGTGCCGTGCCACAACGACCCTGTGGCGGGGAACCTCGTGGCGCGCCGGCCGCCCGGATCCGAAGCGGTCACTGTCATTGGTTTTATCGATTGGGAATATGCCGGCAACAACTCCGCGCTCTTCGATCTTGCCGGACTGATTGCGGAGCACAAGCTAAACCCGGAGCAGCGGCGTCGCCTGACGAGTGCCTACTTCGGCCCGAATACGGTACCCGATGCGGACATAGACAGCGCCATTGCGGTCTACCGTGCGCTCGTTCTGCTTTGGGAAGCGACCCGCGCAGCTACCACTGGTTCCGCAGCTCCCTGAGCTTCAGAAACACGGCCTTCTCATCCGGCGCATCGCCGAGTTCCGGATACTGTGCGACGAGCGTTGCGATGACGCCAGGGCTGTCCAGCCGGAAAAACGTATTGATGAGCTTCTCCTCATCGAGTGTCGTTACGTGGGCATTGGCCGGGTCCTGCCCCGCGACCTTGTCGAGGAGGGCGCGCGCGGTCTCGTTGCCCGGTTCCCGGTCCAGCGTGAATTCGAGGTTGTTCGCGAGATAGTCGTGACCGGGATACAGGCGCGTGCTGCCCGGCAGTTTTGCAAGCTGCGACGCAAACGTGTCGTACAGCGCCTCTGGGTGTCCGCCGTTGTGGCAGTTGCCGGCTCCGGCATTGAACAGCGTGTCGCCGCTGAACAGCGCAGGTTGATCCCCGTGTGAGAGCAGGCAGATATGGCTCATCGTGTGTCCCGGCGTATCGAGACATTCCAGCTCGACGGTCTTGCCTACGCGAATGACGTCGCCGGCATCAACGCCGCGATCGATGTTGGCAATGCGCGGCGCGGCGTTCCTGTGCGCGATCAGACGCGCGTCCGTTGCGGCGATCAGTCCCTTGTTGCCGCCCGTGTGATCGGAATGCTCGTGCGTATTCAGAATCTGACTGATCCGATAGCCTTTGTCTTGCGCAATGGCCAGACACTGCTTGAAGTCCAGGGGATCGATAGCCAGCGCGTCGCCTGTTTCCGGGCAGGCGACGAGATAGTTGAAGTTGCGGTAGCTGTTACCGGTCCAGACCTGCTCGACCAACATCTCATTCATTGTTTAATCGGCCCTGTCTGAAAACGCGCTTGCCGCCGATCCAGGTTTCGAGCACGACAATGTCGTCGATCTGGTTGGCCGGAATTTCGAAGTAATTGCGATCGATGATGATGAAGTCCGCCCATTTGCCGGGCTCCAGCGAGCCCAGCCGATCTTCCTGGTGTGCGGCATAAGCGGCGGCCAGTGTGAACGAGTGCAGCGCTTCTTCGCGGCTCAGAGCCTGGTCGGCATACCAGCCGTCTGCGGGTTGTTCGTCGCGGCTTTGGCGGGTGACGGCGGCATGCAGTCCGAAGAAGGGATTCGGTAGCTCGACGGGGAAGTCCGAGCCGCTCGCGATGACCGCGCCGGCATCGAGCAGCCGCCGCCACGCATAGCCTCCCAGGATACGTTCCGGGCCCACGCGGTCTTCCGCCATGTTCATGTCGCTCGTAGCGTGGATCGGCTGCACTGACGCGATCAACCCGAGGTCGGCGATGCGCTGGATGTCTTCGAGCGCCACGATCTGCACGTGCTCGATGCGGTTACGGAATTTGTTTTGCCGGCTGCTGCCCGCGGTCTCGAACGCATCGATGACCATGCGATTGCCAAGATCGCCAATCGCATGCACCGCAACCTGAAAACCGCGGTCGTTGGCCTTTATGACCATTTGCGTGAGTTCGTCCTGCGTGAAGAAGGGCAGGCCGCGGTTTTCGACATCGTCCGAGTACGGTTCGAGCATCGCCGCGCCACGGCTGCCGAGCGCGCCGTCGGCGTAGATTTTCACGGCGCGTATTTCCAGCCGATCGTCTAGCCGATCGTCGGCGTGCGCCACGATCGGCTCGCCGAAGCCGTCGAGGTTTTCCCCCGCGCCGCGGAGCATGGCGTAGACGCGCAGATCGAGTTCGCCGTCTTCGGCCATCGCGATGAGCACTTCGGCCTCGGCGAGCGTGACGCCCGCATCGTGAACGCCCGTCAGGCCGAGCGCCACGAGGCTTTCGTTCGCCAGCCGGTAGGCGTCGCGGACCTGCCGCTTGTCAGGCAGCGGAACAAGTTGCTCCACATAGTTCATTGCCGTATCGATGAGTATGCCCGTGGCGTCGCCGGCGGAGCTGCGGATTATCTTGCCGCCTACCGGGTCCGGCGTATCGCGGTCAATGCCGGCCAGCTCCAGCGCGTGCGTATTCGCCCAGCCCGCGTGGCCGTCGATGCGGCGCAGCCACACCGGCCGATCCCTGACCGCTGCATCCAGGTCGCGGGCATTCGGAAACTCCTGTGCTTCCCAGAGGACCTGATTCCAGCCGCGGCCGAGTATCCAGGGCGTGAGCGGATTCCCGTCCGCGTAGTCGCGAACCCGTTCGACGGCCGCATCGAGGCTGGCCACGCCGACGAGATCGACCTGGCTCGCCAGCAGTCCCTGGCCGTAAAGGTGGGCATGGGCGTCGGTGAGTCCCGGGAGCAGGGTGAGGCCGTGCCCGTCGCGCCGCCGCGCTTCGGGATAGCGTTCCAGCAGCGAGTCGTCGCCGGTTGCGAGCACCTTGCCGTCCGCGCCGACAGCGAGCACGCTAAACGCCAGCAGGCCCTGTGCGGTGGAGGTGTAGCCTTCGACGTTATGCCACAGCGTGTCCTGCGATTCTTCGGGGGGGCTTGCCAGGCAGTCGTTCGCGACGAATACAAGTAGTAGCGAGACAATCTGTAGTGTTGGTTTCAAAGCTCGTATCCTTGAAGCTCGGGTGCGGCGCCAAAGCCGTCACTGTGAGCGTTATTGTAGTCGCTAAATGGAGCCAACATGCGCTGCGTGAGTTTTATCCACAACGGTATCGGCAGCTACGGCGTGCTGCAGCACGGCCAGGTCTTCGAGGCTACGGCTGCGTTTCGGGCGGAATGGCCCGATCTCAAGTCCGTGCTCGTCGCGGACAAGCTCAACGAGCTGCCCGGCCACCTTGCCCTTAAGGCGCTCGATGCCGGCGGGCTCGAATACGAACCCGTAATACCCGGACCGGACAAGATCCTCTGCGTGGGCGTCAACTACCGGCCGCACGTCGAGGAAATGGGCCGGGAAGTTCCCGGGCATCCGGTGGTGTTCGTGCGTTTTGCCAGCAGCATGGTGGGGCACAGGAGCCTGCTGCGGCGCCCGGGCGTTTCGACGCAGTACGACTACGAGGGCGAGCTTGCGATCGTGATCGGGCGGCGGGCCAGGTACGTGAAGCGCGAGAATGCCCGCGACTACGTGGCGGGCTACAGCCCGTTTTTCGACGGGTCGGTGCGCGACTGGCAGCGCCATACGACGCAGTTCACGGCAGGCAAGAATTTTCCCGCAAGTGGCGCGCTCGGGCCTGCGCTGGTGACTCCCGACGAGGTTTCCGACGTTGCGGCGCTGACGCTAAGTACGCGAATCAACGGGGAAGTCATGCAGCAGGGCCGGCTCTCCGAGCTGATCTTCGATGTTCCCAGTCTGATCGAATACTGTTCGACCTTCACGATCCTCGAACCGGGCGATGTCATAGCAACCGGTACGCCGGGTGGTGTAGGTGCAGCGCGGCGTCCGCCGCGCTGGCTCAAGGCGGGTGACGAAGTCGAGGTCGATCTGGGGCCGGTCGGCTGCCTTCGGAATACGGTGGCGGACGAAGGCTGCGAAAAGGGTTAACGACCGGGCCGCGCCGCCGCGAGGCTTCGAATCAAACGGCTGCCGCGTTGCCGCGCGCCGCGCTGATCCAGTGCAGAGCGAACAGCATTAGCCCCGAGATCAGAAGCGCCAGTCCGCACAGCAGCGGTCGGACCGTGTTCGTGGCTGTTGCTTGCAAACCGAACGCGGCGCCGCCGCTCCGGCCGTAGGGCATGAGATCTGCCGCCGGTTCGCTCGCGGAACCTTCAGCGGCCGGACGGGCCGGCGCTTCGTCACCCTCCCGGATACCCGTCCTGCTCGCGGCCTCGGGCAGCGGAAAGACGTAGATGCCTTCCGCCCACTCGCTGCCTTCGTCGCCGAGGGACTGGCGTACGCTGACGTTGGCGACCGGTCCGTGGGTATGCAGGCCGCCTCCGCTATTCGGCGGCGTGGCCATCCGGTAGTCGTCCTGCACTCCGATCGGTTGCCTGCCTGACTCCGCGGCATCGGGCGTGAGTTCCCGTGCGTGGCCGCTCAGGGAGAGCGTCAGCAGTACGAGCACTGCAGCAAGTCTTGTTTCGCGTCTTCGTTCGATGCGCATGGCCGGTCTCCGTGAGTACCGGACTATTGAACTGCGGGCGGGAGTGTGTCAGCGGACGGCAATCTGGCGGTCTCAAGACAAATTGTGGCGAATCGTGTCGCGGGTGCCTGCGGATACGTAATGAGTTCGCAGTAAAACCGCCGTAAGGTCGCTCCCGGGATAGTTATCCAGAGGCTGGGCCGCAAGCTAAGCCTTGTCCTGACGCCGCCGCTGATATCGGGTGGTGGTGCACGTATCCGGGGAAACCCTGTGCGACGTTACGGCGGAAACGCCGGACGACGCCGGTGTGCAGCAGGCTAATCTAGAGAACAGGCCGCAGGTTACCGCGGTAACGCCGGCCCAGCTTGGGCTGGAGCAATCGCACCTCGAGCACGGCCCCCGCGTTACCGCGGAAACGTCGCGCCGCATTGCGTATTGCGTGCGATCGCCCGGCGATCACGGCCGTGCCTCACAACCGCCTTCCCGCTACTCTCCGGCTTCGGTGTTTGGCTCCCTGCGTGCGTCCAGCCAGAGGCGCAAATTCTTCGTGACGTATTCCGCGGCGTCCTGCTGCACGAAGTGTCCGGCGCCCGGAATGGTCATGAGCGTGAAGTCGGCGTCTATCCAGTCCCAGGTGTTGTTCAGCCCGTCCGAATGCAGTGCCTCGTCAGCGAGGCCGTGGAACATCAGCACGGGCATCGAGAGATTCGGCGGCATCGCGGCCGGTTCGAACGTACCGCTCCAGAGGTCGGGATAATTTTGCTTGTAGTAAGCGAGCATCGCGGTGAAGTTCGAGCGTTCGAAGGCTGCAATGTATTTCGGGCGTGCGTCGGCGTCGGTCACCCAGCCGGACAGGGTTTCCGCGGTCATCGGCATGCCGAAGAAGATCTCAGGATCGTCCGGACTGCCTTCGCGGAATGCACGGGCGTAGTGAGTGCCCGCCAGCGCGTCGGGATTATTTTTGATCGCGGCAAGAAAACCCCGCGGGTGCGGCAGGTTCAGTATCACGAGCTTGTCTACGAGATCCGGCATGGCGAGGGCTACGTTCCACGCCACGGAGCCCCCCCAGTCATGGCCGACGACAATGGCCCGCTGTTCGCCGAAGTGCCGGACGAGCGCCGCGACATCGCTCACCAGCAAGCGCATGTCGTAGGCTTCCTGTTCGGCCGGCTGATCGCTGCGGTTGTAGCCGCGCTGATCCATGGCGACGACGCGATATCCGTCTTGCAGTCCGTCGATCTGGTGCCGCCACGTGTACCAGAAGTCCGGGAAGCCGTGAATCATGATCACCAGCGGCCCTTCGCCCGCCGCGACATAGTGAATCTTGACGCCGTTGTTGTTCACGTAACCGTGCTGCATGTCGCTCTCCGTGGCTGTCGCCGTGGCAGGCAGTGCAAGACCAAATAAAGTGAGAATTACGAATATTCGCTGCATCTTGCTGACTCCAAACGGTATCTGAGCCTAAAGGCTAACCGTGTTCGCGGTTTACTGTTGTGCACCCACAACAAATGAGAAAATGTTGCGAGAACCCAACATTCATGCGGTATCGCCCGTATTTACAAGGTTTTTGCGTAATTCTGTTGACAACACTCCGCAATTTTGAGACCGTTCGTTGTGCCGGTACGTCGCGGCATCGCAACAGCGATACCGGCCGACCAAGACACTTGAAGGCTACATCCTTCAGGCACGAAACCTTCAGGTTAGGCTTGGCGGGGGAAATCAGGGGGATTGGTACCACGTCTCGACGTAGGTAACCAAGGCGGCTGCACTCGCGGAGTCCAGCCGCCTTTTTTATTGTGTTTCGGGTGGCTGCCGGCGCACTTGTCGACGCCAGGGCGTTCATTGTCCATCCAACCCGTCGAGCCACTCGTTTATAGCCTTGGCGATCTCACCGGGCGAGTCCTCCTGGATAAAATGCAGGCCCGCAACCGTAACTTCTTCCTGATTGCGGAACTGGCGGCAGTATTCGCGCTGCTCGCCGACGAGAATCGACCCTGGGTCGGCATTGATGAACAGTTTCGGCGTCTCGCACTGCCTTAGCCAGGCGGAATACTCTTCGACGACGGCATGCACGTCCTCAGGCTCGCCGTCAAACGGGATTTGCCGCGGCCAGGTGAGCGTCGGGCGGCGCTCTTCTCCAGCCGCGGCAAACGGCCGCCGGTACTCGTCGTGTTCGGCCTTCGTCAGTTTGCGCAGCACGGAGGCCGGCAGAACGCCTTCGACAAAAAGGTTTTTCTCGAGGACCATCGCCTCGCCGGCGTCCGAACGGAAAGCCTGAAAAATATCGCGCGCGTTGTCCGGCCAGTTGTCCCAGCTTAGCGGTTTTACGATAGCCTCCATGTAGGCAATGCCCCTGATCCGGTCGGCATGCTGCCGGGCCCAGTCGAATCCGAGCGCCGAGCCCCAGTCGTGCAGCACGAGCGTCACGTTCCCGTCGAGGCCGAGTTGCTCCCAGGCCGCGTGCAGATAGCTCCGCTGTTCGCGATAGGTGTAACGGTCCGGACCGCTCTCGGGCAGCTTGTCCGAATCGCCCATGCCAACCAGATCCACTGCGATGCAGCGGCCGCGATGGCTCAGGGCGGGCATGATGTTGCGCCACAGATACGAAGACGTCGGGTTGCCGTGCTGGAAGACGATCGGCTGGCCGCTGCCCATTTCCACATAAGCCATGCGCTGTCCGTCAACTTCGAGGAAACGTTTGGCGGGTGCTTCTGTCGTCATGTGTGTGAATCCTTCGCTGGCGTCGTTGCGTCGAGGGGCATTATGCTCTCCTCTGACGATTTCGCACAGCTGTTGGCGGTTCCGTGGCGCACTCGCACGAGCATAATAATCTTACCCGCGTTTACATAGCACTCGCCCTGACGGCGAGTTTCATGGTGGTCGAGGTGATCGGCGGAATAGTCTCGGGTTCGCTGGCGCTGTTGGCAGACGCCGGCCACATGCTGACCGACTCCATGGCGCTGTTGCTGGCTGCCGTCGCCTTTCACGTGTCGAAGCGGCCGGCCGACCCGAGCCTGAGCTACGGCTACCAGCGCTTCCAGATACTTGCGGCGTTCGTCAACGGCCTGCTGCTGTTGCTCGTGGTCGCCTGGATTTTCATCGAAGCCGTGCGCCGCCTCGTCGAGCCTTCCGACGTGCTCGCCGGGACGATGCTAAAGGTCGCGGTTGTGGGACTCGCGATCAACATCGTGTCGTTTCTCGTGCTGCATGGCAGCGACCGGGAGAATCTCAACATACGGGGCGCCGCGCTGCACGTGGCCGGCGACCTGCTGGGTTCCGTTGCGGCGATCGTGGCGTCAGTGGTGATCCTGTTTACCGGGCTCGTCGTCGTCGATCCACTGCTGTCGGTCGCGGTTGGCGGGCTAATCCTGAAGAGTGCCTGGAGCCTCGTACGCCACAGCGCACACGTTCTCCTTGAAGGCTCTCCGGAATGGCTGGATGTCGACGCCATGGAGTCGGCGATCACCGACGCCGTGCCGGCCGTGTGCGGCATACACCACGTGCACGTCTGGGGCCTGACGCCGCAGGATCTCATGCTGACCATGCATCTCGAACTCGACGAGACCGAACGCGACCCGACGGCGGCAATTCGTAAGGTTAAACGCCTGCTCTGCGAGCAGTACCAGATCGCACACTCGACGGTCGAGGTGGAGTACGGTGCGTGCGCCGATCACGGCGCTCGCGGCTAGCTCTCGGAATTAGCCCTCGGACCGGTCGTCCGGAGTGATGGCGCCGATGTAGGGCAGGGTGCGGTCCTGCTCGGCGTAATCGAGGCCGTAGCCGACCACCCACTCGTCGCCGATCTGGAAACCGGCATAGTCGATTTCGACGTCGACTTCCGTGCACTCCGCTTTGTGCAGCAGTGTGCAGGTTCGAATCGACGCCGGGCGGTGCGATTCGAGTATTCCCAGCAGGTACTTGAGCGTGTGCCCGGTATCGACGATGTCTTCGACAATCAGTACGTGCCGGTTTTCGAGATTGCCGCGAACGTCCATGATCAGCCGGACCGCGCCGCTGCTGCGGCTGCCCGAGGCATAACTCGATACGGCGATGAACTCGATATCGCGCGGGATCGTCAGCGCCCGCGAAAGATCGGCGAGAAAAATAAACGAACCTTTCAATACACCCACGAGTACGAGGCCGCCCTTGTCCGCATAGTCAGCCGAGATTTCCGCGGCGATTTCGCGAACCCGCTTGGCAATGCGTTCTTCGCTAAGCAGTACCGGTGGTTGGTCCATGTGCGTTTCTTCCAGGTTGCTGGCAGGAGCCCGGGCGATCCAGACACATTTCGCGTCTCATCGGGGCCGCCAGCCGCAGCATAGGCGATCCCGCCGTATCGCGCCAGACGTTGCCGTCACGTCATTATTCGCTACACTCGGCGTGATGAAACGGTCGATCGCCATCGCGGGCAATATGGGTGTCGGAAAGTCGACGCTCGTTGAGTTCCTTGCCCGAACCTACGGTGTCGTGCCGTTCTACGAGCCCAACGACGAGAATCCCTATCTGAAGGATTTCTATCGTGACATGAAAGGCTGGGCGTTCCAGTCGCAGCTGTATTTCCTCGCCAGCAAGTTTCGTTTGCACCAGGAGCTCGACCGGCAGCCCGGTGTCGTTGCGCTGGACCGAACGATATTCGAGGACGCGGAGGTCTTCGCCACGGCGCTGTACCAGATGCGCAAGATCAGCAAACGAGACTGGCAGACGTATCAGGGGTTCTACACGGCCATCCTCGACGCCATTCGTCCGCCCGACCTGATGATTTACCTCAAATGCTCGATGCGAACGCTGAAGACACGGATTCGCCTGCGCGGCCGCAAGATGGAGCAGGACGTGCCGAACACATACCTCAAGCGGCTCGAGCGTCTCTACGACGGCTGGATCGACAGCTATACCTTGAGCGAAGTGCTCGTGCTCGAAACCGACAGCTTGGACTACATACACGATCTGGTGCACAAGCTGGACGTGATGCAGCGCATCGAGTGTCTGCTGCCGCCGGAGCTCGGCAGGCCGAACTGCTAGCAGTCCACCAGACCGTCAATCGATCCGATAACCGGCCCGGCGCAGCAATGCCGCGTGACGATCGAATTCGTCCCGGTCGGCGTAACTCATGACGACCTCGAATTCACCGGTGCCGCGGCGAAACCAGTCGAGTTTGAGCCCTTCGGCGCGATCCTCGAGCCGGGCGACGAACGCGGCGGCGCGGTAAGGTTCGCCGAAAGTCAGGAGGGTCGACTGGCCGAGTTCCGAGTACAGCCCCGAGGCGGGCGGCGTGCTCGCACCGTCGCCGAGCACGTAGCGCATGTGCCGCAATATGTAACCCGAATACCAGCGCGCGCCGTCCGGAATCGATACCGCGTTGACGGGGATACGATTCGGGCCGTAGTTGTACGCTGCGAGTGCAAGGTGCAGATTGCCCGCGTAACGGGCGAGCATCTCTTTCAGGTAGCGGGCGCCGGCATCTATGTTGGTGCAGGGATCGTACAGGCTGCTCAGTCGCCGGATGCCCAAGTGTTTCGCGGTGACCGGCCAGAGAATCTGCATCACACCGTGCGCGTTTGCGCGCGAGCGCGCAGTAGCCTCGAAATCGCTTTCGCCGCGAGCGACGGCAAGCAGCAGTGTCTCGGGTAGCCCATACTTTGCGGCGGCAGCGGCGAAGCAGGCGCTGTGCGGGAAGACGTACACGGGCGCCAGGTGCGTTTGCGTATCCAGGTAGGCTTGCCAGGCGGCTTCGAGATCCGCGGGAGGGTTGCTGGAAAGTGCAGGCTTGATCGTCAGCAGCGAAAGGATGAGCAGGGCGATCGACAGCAAGCGCGCCATCATTGCGTGCCGGCCAGCTTCAATCCGGTCGCAGCGGAGATCGCCGCCAGGTTGAGATCGATCTCGTCGTCTTCCGAATACGCAAACGCGACTTCGTACACGCCCGGCTTAAGCTTGACAACACGGTAGTCGATACCCGTGACGCTCTGCAGCCTCTCGACAAACCCGTTGGCGGCGATCTCGCTGCGGAACGGGCTCCAGAAAGCAAACCACCGGAATGCCTCCGCCGGTGGCTGCATCGATTCGGTCTGCACGTCCGCCATACCTTCCGCTGGCACGGCCGGCTGCGCCGGGATCGCTTGTTGCGTGCGCATCGCTTCCGCATCGGCGGCAATTTCGGCAATTTCGGCGCTAGGCGGCGGCGCGGTTTTTGTCGCCGTATTCGCGGATTCGCCGGCGTCAGTCTGCGCGCTCGATGCCGCCGCTACGGGCTCGTCCGTCTGCCTGACCGGCGCGGGCAGCTCGACGAGCGTAATCGGATCGGGTTGTGCCGACCGCTCGCGGGAAAACTGCGGCACGCCAACGAGCCAGGTCAGCAGCGCAATGGCGATGGCAGCTCCGCACAAGACCCCTAACATTCTGATCATGCGTCGCTCCTATTCACCTGTCAGTACATATGAGTTCGCGCCGCTGGCGGTGTCCACTTCCAGAGACCGCCACTGAACGCGCGTTCGCAGCTCGAGCATCAGGTGTGACAGCGTCCCGAGCCACCGCTCCAGCGCCAGTCCGGCGAGCCCACGCTCTGCCTGCCGGCCGCAGGCGGGGGGGAGGGCGCCAAGATGTGCGCCGAGCTTGCGTGCATCGTGTGCGTTATTGACTGCAATTGCGTAGTAGGTCGTGCGTCTCGGTGCCAGCAGCCAGCGCAGCGGCTGCGCCGGCTCACGCCGCGAACGTCCGTATTCCGGCACCGGGAATAACGCCGAGCGCCCGGCCGTCACTACGCTTGCACGAGGGTGTGCCTGGCATTCGCCGTTGCCGAGACGCTGCAAACCGATGCCGGGACGATAGGCCAGCGGGTAAACCATCACGTCGTCCAGCGCACGGGCTTCGAGGACGGCGCAGCCGCGTCCCGTTGAGCAGCCGCCGCGGCCGTCGCGGTACACGGCCAGGCGCTTCAGCAGTCCGCCGGGCGCGGCTCCTGGCATTTCGACACCTGCCAGACGCGAGGGCTGCGACACCGGAAGTGGCTCTGCCGGTTGCGGATCGATCGCGGTTTCCGCATTGCGTGCCGTCGCGGACGGCGCCGCGACATCGACGTACACGCTGGCACTCATCCCGTCTATCTCGCCGTTCGTGCCGAGGGGCGTAATACTCAGCCAGTACTGATGCAACGAGCCCGTTATGTTGTGTGCCGTGCCGCTGAGCCGGGCGTTCGCGACGCCGGGTTCTGCGGTGATCCTGAGCGCTTTCGCTTCGTCCAGGTTTCGCGCGGCGAGCGTGGTGGCGACCGTAAACGGAGTTGCGTCCGCATCCGCCTCATCCAGCGCCACCACATAATCCGGGTCGTTCGACGTGGATACTTCACACTGAAGTTTGCGCGCCAGATCCGCCGCGATGAGATCTGCCTGATCGAGCGAATACGGGACGTCGCGGCTGCCGAGGAACGCCGGGTCGCTTTGCGGCTTCTCGAGCGCCGTCCGCTCGGGTGTGCGCAGTGTGCCGCGCCAGGACAGGCCGAAACCGCTGACCCAGCTTTGCTCGGCGACGTCGAGTGCGCGCACGCTCGCGCGATAGTGTCCCGACAGAGTGCGCTTGAGTTCAATGCCGATCCAGTAATCTGCCTGCGCCCGCTTGCAGCCGGGGTTTGACGCCCCTCCGCGTTGTCGCCACGCAATGCGTACACCCGGCATGTCGAGTGCGGCATTCAGCAGTCTGTCGCGCAGACCAATGGCGAGGACATTGCTCACCGGCGCCGCCTGTCCTTCGCTGAAGACAACGAACAGCAGGCTCTCACCTTTGAAGCGGGGGTGCGTCGTAATTCGGTTTTCGACCCTGGGTATCGCCTCGTTGTCGAACCACTCATCGAGACTCACCGAACGCGCTTCGGCCCAGGTTGAGCCCGATAGCACGATCAGTGCGACGCCCAGGTGGCCCAACGACAGTAGCGTGCCTCGAAAGAGCCCGGTGCTCACAGCGTTGCCCTCGACAGCGAACCGTCCTTGGCGATCACGAGTGCACCGTCACGGTGCTCCTGCATGAGGCGCGATAGCTCCGAGGACATGCGTGGCGGGAGGGTTACGGCCCAGGCTACGTCGGCGCTTGCCCAGCCGCTGCGGCCAAGCGCGTCGCGGACGCTGTCCGGCACCGTCCCCGCATCCATCTCATGGAAGCGGCCGGGGGCGGGCGCCGCCCAGAAACTCGGTCGGCTGCGGCTGACGGACATGCGGCGCGCGGCGCCTTCGTGCAGCGCAAACAGGCCGATCTGTCCCGTGGCAACGAGCCGCGAGAGCGCAACGTCGGATTCGAAGCGCAGCGTAAAACCCTTGCTCTCAGGCGGGCTTGGCGCAACCGGCTTACTCCGCTCATTGATCTCGACCGGAGCGGAATCGGCGACGGCCGCGGGCCTGGTCGTCGGCTGCGCGCGAGTAAGCCTTACCGGCTGTTTGCGTTCGGGCGCTGGTGCGACCGGACGGGGGGCCGGCATTGCCACCGCCGGTTCCGGTTCAATTGCTTCGACGGGGGCTGGCTGCGGGGCAGGGGGGGTGGCCTGCTCAACCGCTGGACTGTCGCCGCTCGGCGGCGATGCGGCTGTGCTCGGCACCGGAGGAATACTCTGCACGAGCGCGAAGATAGCCATCAGGCACAGCGCGAGGATAGCCATGAAGCGCATGATGTCCGTTTGCAAGTCCGCGGCGCCGCCGGCGTCGCCGTCGATGCCGCGCCGCAGCGGGTACATGAATGGCGCTCGACTCATCGGTCGTGCTCTCCCTGGATGTCAGTTTCCCGGCTGTGATTCCCTTGGCTGGCGTTCTCATGGCCGTCATCCACGGCGGTGCGCCGCAAAGGTTGCGCCGCGCCGTGCCTCGGGACATCGGAAGTTGGCGAGCCGAGCCGCCGCTCGATGCGTCTCAGGCTCGCGCGCATCGCCGACGTATCCGCTCGCGCGGCTTCGTCGTAGCGGCGGGTCAGCGCCGCGCCCACCGTCATGGTCTTGTATACGCGCATTAGATAGCCGCCGATTCCGCCGACGATCGTCGTCGACAGCGCCAGCAGGATACCGCCGTCGATCATCCGTTCGAGCATCGAGAATGCGCCCGCGGAGAGCACGAGGTCCCTGTCGCCCAGCGCGTAAATCAACGCGCTGCGCATACCGATTGCGGTCCAGATGACGCCGGTGCCGAAAAACAGCGCGGTCCACGTGTCAACCAGTTGGTCGAGCTGGACAATACCGTTTACGTCAGGCCGGTCTAGCTTGGGGTTTTTGCCATCGGCGGCTGAATCAAGGTGCTGCCTGAGTCGCTCGAGCGTGAAGAAGTACGCCCCGAGCAGCAGCACAAAAACCGGAATCGACCAGCCGAGGTTATGAAACACCCAGCGCACCCAGCCGGCCGGATCGATCAGATGCGCGCCGGGCAGGGCGACGAGCTGCTGCTCGCCGAGAATACCAATGAGCGCCAGACCGACCGCCAGAGTGCCGAGTGCGCCGGCCATGAGTCCTTGCAGGAAGCGAACGCCGTTTTCCATGTCGCCGTGTTCCTAGCGGCTCGCCGCGCAGGCCGTGCAGGTCGCCTCGAGCACGAGTTCCACCTCCTGGTACAGGCGGTCCGCACGGTAGTATCCGCTGTTGTCGAGGCTGACTTTGAGCAACCCTTGCTCCTTGTCGGAAAGCTCGCGTTGCATGTCGAGCAGAACTTTGCGCTTGTTCGGACACGTGTGCGAACAGTTGTTGTAGTCGCTTCTCAGCGTGATGAACTTGACGTTGAAGTAGCGGTTGTAATACTCCTCCGCCTGTCGCTGGCTAAGTAAGCCTTCGTCGGCCGACCACAGCAGGAACTCGCTGAATACACGTTTGTTCTCGGCTTTGGGGTCGCCTTCCGCGGTGTTGAGCAGGTCTTTGAAGTAGCGGTCGTAGTGCGCCTGGCAGCCGTCCGCCAGCGAGCTCTTGACGCTCGAAATAGCCGTGTCGAGGTTGCGGCTTTCCGGCGAGCTGCAGACCGGGACCGGGGTTGCGCAAGCCGCGAGTACGATGGGCAGCAGCAGTGCTGCGAGCGCGCGGCGAATGATGGATAGCTTCACAATGGTCTCCTTACTGTTCGAGCGGACTGCGATAGGCTTGCTCCACGCTCCCGGGGGGCGGGCCCGCAACGAGCGCTCGGGACTCTTCGTCGCCAAAAAGTATGGATTTGACGCCGCCGACTACTTCCATCATCTCGGGCGTAATGATCCCGAACGACTGGTTGAGCTGTTCCATGAGCGTCGCGCGCGCTATTTCCTGCCGCGTGCGCTGGATCAGCAGGCTGGTTTCTTCCATGTCGAGGTAAATGTCCGACGCCAGTACCGCAAGCGACTGGTCGCCCCGGCTGCCGGAGGTGGCGACCAGTTGATAATATTGTTTGAAGCGTTCTGACAGGCGCATTCCGGAACGGCCGCGCAGCGTAGGCGATGCCGTGGCCGTCGCCTCGCTGCCCTGCTTGCCGATCAGCGTTTCCTGCAGCGTCCACGACGTCATTTTTCGGCCGAGTTCGCTGCGCAATCCCTTCTCGAGGCTAAGGCGCGTGTTGTTGACGGTGTGCTCCATGTCGGGCAGCCGTTCTTCCATGATCGTCAGCATGTCGAGGTAGCTGGCGCCGATTTGCCGTGCGAGACGCTGACAGCCAGGGTCGTTTTCCGCGCCGTCGCATTTGCTCTGTTCGTAGAGTTCGCGCTGCTGATCGAGGTTGCCGATTACCTCCTGCAAGCCGGTTTCCATATCGCGTGCGACGTTGCCCGTTTGCCGCAAGTCTTCGACGACGGTCGTGGGGAACAGCCGTATGGTTGGGGTATTTGCGGCGGCGACATTGAGCGCGGCGAAGCCCGCAGCGAGGATCGCTGCCGCCGCCAGGGCGCCGGCAAACCTCAATCCTGTCGGGGAGCCTGAGTGGGGGTCACTGTTCATGTGCAGTCCTTGTGCTGTTGGCGCTGAGCGGATCGAGCCGGCGTGGCGTGTTGCCAGGCGGCGTTCCGGAGGTCTTTAGACAACGCTATGCCGCGAGCCATGAATGCAGGCTGAACGTCACAAGGCTTGCGCGTGTTAATGCGAATGATTATCATCATTGTCCCGGTGTCCCCGCGCACCTGTCTACGGCCGTAACGAGTCTGTTTGTGGATTCACTCGCAACAATGAAACCCGGTGAAACGGCGGTGATCGACGCGATTCACGAGCTCGATGCACCGACTCAGCGGCTCATGTCGCTCGGACTGGTCGAAGGCGCTATCGTCGAAATGGCCGGACGGGCGATCGGCGGCGATCCCCTGGAATTCCGTCTGTTCGGCTGCGGAATATCCCTGCGTCGCGAACAGGCGCAAAAATTTCTGATCTCGCCAGCGGCCCGCGGTGGCTAAAGCTTCCGAAGTAAGAATCCCCGCCAGTTCAATCCCCTTAAGCCGGCACTTCGAAGCCAGCGTAGCGGTGGTTGGCACGCCCAATTCGGGCAAGAGCACGCTGTTCAACCGCCTGACCGGGCTGCGCCAGCGCATCGGTAACTATCCCGGCGTGACGGTCGAGCGTCACGTGGGCGTTCTGAGCGGCGTCGAAGAGCGCATCGAACTGGTCGATCTGCCCGGCACCCATGGACTCAGCGCGCATTCCATCGAAGAACGGCTTGCCGTCGACGCCGTATTCGGACAGATCGAGGGCCAGCGGCCGCCCGACGGTCTGCTGGCCATTCTCGATGCAAGCAATCTTTATCAGGGCTTGTTTCTGATACAGCAGCTCCTTGAACTGCGTCTGCCCACGGTTGTGGCGCTGACCATGAACGATGCGGCGGAAGCGAGCGGGCTGAAGACCGATATCGACGCGTTATCGGCCGCTCTCGGCGACGTGCCGGTGCTGCCCGTCGTCGCTACGACCGGCAAGGGCGTACATCGCCTCAAGGAAGCGCTGGCGCAGCTTCACGAGCAGCCAGCGGTCGAACCGCCTGGCGCATGGCCGGAACTGACCGAGGCCGTCGCTCCGCTGGCCGCTGCAAGCGGCGTGGCAGGCGTTTTGCTCGGCAGGGCACTGCTCGATAAGGATTCCGCGGCAGGCCGGCGCGTTGCGGCAGAACTCGACGAAGGCGCGCTCGGCGAGCTGGAGCGTCTGCGGCGCGAGCTTATCGGCGACGAGCCGCCGCTGGCGCTGGAGGCGCGCCGTCGCTACGCCTGGGTTCGGGAGGCCTTAAGCCGGGTGCAGCAGACCGGCAGTCCGCGGCATAGCGTCGCTGCCCGCGTCTCGCAGTTCTTCAACCAGCCCTGGCCGGGCACGCTCGGGCTGTTTGCCGTGATGCTGGTCGTCTTTCAGGCGGTGTTCGCCTGGGCGACGCCGTTTATGGACCTGATCGACGGCGCAAGCGGTAGCCTCGGCGCGCTCGTCCACGGCTGGCTGGGCGACGGTCTGCTGGCAAGCCTGCTGGCCGACGGCGTAATCGCCGGCGTCGGCAGCGTCGTCATTTTCCTGCCGCAGATACTAATACTGTTTCTGTTTATCATCGTGCTCGAGGATTCCGGCTATCTTGCGCGCGCGGCTTACCTGATGGATCGTGTCATGCGTTCCGTCGGCCTGTCGGGCCAGTCGATCATTCCAATGATCTCGAGCTTTGCGTGTGCGGTTCCCGGAATCATGGCGACGCGCGTGATCCCCAACCGCCGGGACCGGATTGCGACCATACTTGCAGCGCCGTTCATGACCTGTTCCGCGCGGCTTCCCGTGTATGCGCTGCTGATAGCGGCGTTTGTGCCGCGGCAGCAAATCGGCGTGCTAAACCTCCAGGGGCTGGTGCTGTTCGGACTGTATCTGTTTGGCATAGTCATGGGCATTCTCACCGCGTTCATGATTCGCAAGACGGCGCTGACGGGCCCGAGACCCGCGTTTGCGCTCATGCTGCCCGAGTTCCGGCGGCCCAACCTCAGAACGGTCGGCATGCAGCTGCTGGCTCGCGCCAAGGTGTTTCTCAAGCGCGCGGGCACGGTCATCTTTACCGTCGCGGTTGTGGTCTGGGCGCTCGCGTATTTTCCGCGCGCCGACATCTCGCAGGCGGAGTTGCTGGAGCGTCGGGCGCTCGTCTCGCAGGCGCAAGGCGGCGAAACGCGTGAGGAGACGCCGGCCGCAATCGACAACGAGATCGCCGCTTTGCAGCTGGAACGGAGTTATCTTGGCCGCGCGGGTAAGTTTGTCGAACCGGTGTTTGCGCCGCTCGGTTGGGACTGGCGCGTGTCAGCCGCGGTCATCGCCGGCTTTCCGGCGCGGGAAGTCGTCGTCGCGATCCTCGGGACCGTCTACGCCGTCGGCGACGACGCCGACGAGGCTACGCTCGCGGGACGTCTCAAGGCTTCGACCTGGCCAGACGGCCGGCCCGTATTCACCTTGCCCATGGTTGTCGGCCTGCTGATTTTCTACGCGATGTGCCTGCAGTGCGCGGCAACCATCGCGGTCATTCGCCGTGAGACGAATTCCTGGCGATGGCCGGTGTTTGCGTGGACCTACATGACCGCTCTCGGTTACTTCGGTGCGCTGCTCGCGTTCCAGCTCGGCTCCTGACGCGTCGCCTTCGCCAGCAGCCTACTAGCTTGCGTGTGTGTCGGGCTCTCTTGCCACCGGCATGAGCGGTGCGGGCGAGAACAGCACACCGAACAGCTCGCACCACACCACGACGCTCTTGTACTCCGCCGTATCGATGTTGGCCGGCACGACATAATTCTGATTGCCGACGTTACCCTTAAGCTTGCCGAGTGAGATGTAGCCGCCGTCGGTGACGTCGTCCGCCGTCGTTGGGGACGCGTGCCGCGCAAGATACACCACGAGATCGGGACCGTTGGTCGTGCGGAAGTCCTCAAAGCGGATCAGGTGTCTGCCATCCGCCAGTTCATACAGCGTTGCATCCCCGGAGCCTTTGTGCACAGCGTCGGCATCGCGGAACTGGCCCGTTGCGAGTACCTGCGGCAACTGATCGGGCATGTCGTCGGACGCCTGCTGTTCGGGCGCGGCCGCGGCGCTTTGCATAATCTCGTTCATTGCCGCGTTGCGCTCGCCCTCGGGCATGGACATCACTGCATCGACATTCACGGAACCGTCCGCCTCCAGATACGTGAATGCCTCGTCCACCGTGCGGTCTATGAACAGCGGTGAGACCAGGAACCAGCCTATTGCCAGTGCGGCAACGGCGGCGATAACAATCAGCGCTTTTTTCACGATTGCGACTCCTCTGCAAATTCGATCTCGACACTCTACAGCGTGCGGAGCCTGCGTGCAGCGTCGGCCAGCGTTGCGTCGTCTTTCGCAAAACAAAAGCGCAGCAGGCGCCCTGGAAACGTTCGCTCGCAGAACACGCTGACCGGGATCGAGGCAACGCCCGGTGCGCGAGTCCAGCCTAGCGCAAGCTCGGTGTCCGGGTCGTCGCTGATTTCGCTGTAGTCGAGCATTTGAAAGAACGTGCTTGCAGCCGGTGCGTAGCGAAAGCGGGAACCCTCGAGTTCGGCGAGAAAGAGATCCCGCTTTGCCTGGTAAAAGCGCGCGAGGGCTTGTGCGAAGTCCGGGTATTCTTCAAGGTAATCCGCTATCGCGTGTTGCATTGGTGTGCTGACCGAAAAAGTGGTGAACTGATGAATCTTGCGAAACTCCCGGCTCAGCGCCGGCGGCGCCATGCAGTAGCCGATTTTCCACCCGGTCGCGTGCAGCGATTTGCCGAAGGATGAAACGACCAGCGATCTCGGCCACAGGCGATCGTTCGCCAAGGCGCTATGATGTTTGCGGTCGTCGAATACAATGTGTTCGTACACCTCGTCTGCGAGCAGCAGCGTATCGTGCCGTTCGAGGAGATCTGCGAGCCGGTCGAGGTCGGCTGCGTCGAGCGTCGCTCCCGATGGATTGTGCGGGAAGTTGATTATCAGGAGACGCGTTGCATCGTTCATCGCCGTTTGCAGCCGTTCCCAGTCTATGCCGAAGCGGAGCGAATGCGGGTCGAAAGACAGCGGAACGCGTTTTGCGGAGGCGCCCGTCAGCTGTACTGCCGGGGCGTAAGAATCGTAGGACGGATCCAGGATGACGGCTTCGTCGTCCGGATGCAGGACAGCCTGAATGGCGCAGAACAGTCCTTCGGTGGCGCCGGCCGTAATCGTAATTTCGGTATCCGGGTCGGGCGATCGCCCGTACCGCCTTGCGGCCTGGTCCGCCAGCGCGGCCGTCAGCCTGGGTACGCCCGCCATGGGCGCGTATTGATTGTGGCCCTCTTTGAGATGCCTGGCGACCAGTGCCAGCAGTGCGTCGGGCGGGTTGAAGGCGGGAAAACCTTGTGAAAGATTCAGCGCGCCGCACTCCTCGGCGGCCTGGCTCATTAGCGTAAAGATGGTGGTCCCTACGCCCGGCAGCCTGCTCTTCCTCTCCTTTGCTTGCATTGAGGGACGATGACAGCGCCGTGTTGGGCCGTCAACACCGGGCAGCCATACCCCGTCACTGCTTCCGTTCAGCCTGCGGCTAAAACCGGATTGTGATGCCCGCGAACGTTTCTACCTGGCCCGCAACGTCACCGCGCAGCCGAATTGCGCAGTCGCCACCCGTTGCATCGGACTCGCAAAATATGTCGGTGCCGGAGCTGACCAGCGTTCCGTACGCCCTTGCCTCGAGACGCAGCCCGACACGCGAATTCGGAGAGTAGCGTACGCCAAGTCCCAGCGAACCGGAGAAGAACGTGTCGCTTTCACGGCCGTCGCCTCGGGTGCGGACGTAAGTGCCGCCGAGCGTCATTGCCACGTAGGGGATTAGCGTTTCTCCGTCGAACAGATACGTTCCACCCAACTGAGCCGTGTGCGCGTCGAAATCGATTCGGTCGGTCTCGCCCGACGTGCTGTTGCGGATGAGGGCGCGACTGTCCTGCCGGCTGTAGTGAATCTCCCATTCCGTGTTGTCGCGATAGTGCCAGTTGAGCAACAGACCAGCGCTGACCGAGTCGTCGAGTTCGATGTCGAGGTTGTTGTCCTCGGCATCGATTTGGCCGCCCATGCGGTAGCCGACAAACGGGGTTAGCTGAAAGCCCGTTTCGTCCGCAGAGGCCGCCGCGGGCGGTAATGAGAATACGCATGCCAGCAATGCCAGCCCCAATCGACGCATGACGGTGCTCCATATGAATTATCGAGGCTGAGTCTGACCCGCGACAGCCCTAAGGGTTGCCGCTATTTTGGCATTGATCGGGCGGGGCTTGCGAGTATTGCCCGGCCGCTTGGCGGAACACCTCGGCTCGGCGGGACGCGCAGTCCATGCAGCATTCGAAAACGCCCTTCTTAGGCTTCGCCGCACTGCTCGCCGGAAGCAGGCAGGCAGCAGGCCGGCGGTTTGCGGGAGCAACAAGTGAACGGCAGCAGAGGCACAATCGTCGTCACTGTTCGGTGTCTACATATTGTCTAGGTTTGGCGTCTACAGTACATTGACCGGGTGAACGATATTCCGCTCCTCGCCTACGCGGCGACTGCGCACGATTCCCAGCCACAAACAATCACGATGCAATCCAAGGAACTCTAGATGACCGAGCCGGCGCAGGATACTTACGGCATTGGCGCGGTAGCGAAGCTAACGGGCCTGTCCGATCATACGATACGGGTCTGGGAGCGGCGCTACGAGGCCGTGGTCACGACGCGCAGTGCCACGGGCCGGCGCGTATACACGATTGCCGACGTCGAGAAGCTCAAGTTACTCAAGCTCCTGACGGACCGCGGTTTGACGATAGGACGTATTGCGAACGAGAGCAGCGAGATGCTCAAGAAGCGTCTGTCGGCGATGAATGAAGTCACGGCCAGAGCCGGACTCGACAAGCTTCGCGTCGCGCTTGCCGGTGACTTTCTCCCCAGTCTGGTGCGCGACTACGACGATGCGCTCGGCGTGCTCGAGTTTGCGGTCGTCGCGAGCGGTCTGCGGCAGTTGGAGGCCGATCTCAAACACGAATCCGTCGATGCGCTGATACTCGAGCTGCCGACCGTGTCGGCCGCGAATATCGATCGCATACTCGGTCTGCGCAGCCTCGGTGGCGCGCGGTTGTGTATCGCCGTTTACACCTTCGCCCGCAGCACCGACCTGGAGCGCCTTCAGGCGCAGGGCGTAACGCCGTTGCGTGCGCCCGTGAGGATCGAAGAGCTCCGCAACGCGTTGCTCAAGCTCGCGGATCTGGGCCCGTCAGCAACAAAAAAAGCGCCGGCTGAGGAAATACCGGAGAGTGAATGGCCGCTGGAGGAGCTTGCCGCACCGCGGCGCTTCAGCCGCGAGCAGCTTGGCAGACTATCGCGCATGGTTAGCAGTATCGACTGCGAATGCCCACAACATCTCGCGCAGCTCGCGGCCGATCTGGCCGCGTTCGAGCTGTATAGCGCGGGCTGCGCTAGTCGCGATGACGACGACCGGGCGCTTCACGACTATCTTCACCGAACGACCGCCCGTGCGCGAGCGAGAATTGAAGAGGCCCTGGAGCGCGTGGTGCGGTCAGAGGGGCTCGAATACTAATTGCTCTGTGTGACAGAGCGCCTGTTACAACAAGAAACACATATGTCTAATTATTATTTAGACAAAACATTGACAGAATTGATTCACGGCGTAATATGGGAACGTCGGCGCAGGGCTGCCAATGCAGTCCGCCGGCCAGCGTTCCCTTGCAGAGACCATCCCCGATTTAAACGTCTCTGCGCTCTCTGACCGGCGGCCTTCCCGGGCTGCCGGTCTTTTCAGGAACGTATCGCAATTGGCACAACGGAGGTTTGCGATGAAGTTCTTGGCGGGCTGCATTATCCGGGCCGAAGGTCTTGGCACATGACGACTTCGATGCGTCTGACTGCCGACCGATCCGCCGCGCTTGCGGCTCTGCAACTGTTCACGCCAAACGCCGGCCGCCGCTATGCGAAGAGTCGTAATTTCGACTACGGGCCGGAAGACCGGTCCAATGTGTCCGTTCTCTCTCCCTACGTTCGTCATCGCCTGCTGCTGGAGGAGGAATTGCTGCGGTCCGTACTCGAGCACCACACGTACAGCGACGCACAGAAATTTGTCGACGAGGTCTTGTGGCGCACCTACTTCAAAGGCTGGATGGAGCATCACCCGGATGTTTGGGGCAGTTACCGGCGCGACCTGGGGCACGCCGTCCGGGCGCTCAACGACGATGCGGCGGCTTGCGACCGCTACAACGAGGCCATTTCCGGGCGCAGCGGTATCGACTGTTTCGATGCCTGGGTCGGCGAGCTGACCGAACTCGGCTACCTGCACAATCACGCGCGCATGTGGTTTGCGAGTATTTGGATTTACACGCTGAATCTCCCCTGGCAGCTTGGCGCCGATTTCTTTCTGCGCCACTTGCTGGATGGCGATCCAGCGTCCAACACGCTGGGCTGGCGATGGGTGTGCGGCCTGCACACGCGCGGCAAGACCTATCTGGCGCGTGTGTCGAACATCGCGAACTACACGAATTATCGGTTCAATCCGCGCGGTCAGCTCGCGACCAGCGCGCCGCCCCTGAGCGAGGAGAACATGATCCGCTCGACAGCGCCGCGCGCAACCTGCGTCGAGCCGGAAGCACGCTTCGGGCTCCTGATGACCGAGGAGGACTGCTCGCCTGAGCAAGGTCTGTTGACCGGTGCGCCGTCCGCCGTCCTGGGTCTGGCTGCGTCTAACGACCGCTCGCTGCTTCCCGTGAGTCCACTCGCTTTCGACTTCAGTGCGGCGGCTCTGGCGGACGGACTGCGCCGCGCGTCGGATTACTGGGGCGTGGATGCCGAGCAGGCACCGGAGGCGGACTGGATCGACTACCTGATCGACTGGTGCAAGAGGAATGAACTAAACAAGCTCGTCACGGCGTGGGCACCCGTCGGACCGGCAGCAACCCGCATCGAACGTGTCTCCGAGAGACTGGCGGCGGAGGGCATAGGCTTGCATCGTATTCGACGAGACTACGACGAGTTCGCGTGGCCGCACGCAGCCAAGGGTTACTTCAAGCTAAAACGCCAGGCGCCGCAGCTGCTCGCTAGGCTTGGCGTCGAAACGGAATTCAAGCAAACCGGCTAGCGTCTGTCGGCGCGTGCAACGAATGCCGGCGAGCCGCATGCGGATGGCCGTGATCGCGAACTCTGAACTCACGGCTCCTGCCTTTGGAGTGTCGACTCCGTAAGCCCGGCGATCGAGTGGGGCAATCGAACACCGTTGTTAACGTTCTCGACTCCCGGGCGCTATGCCGCGGCGTCATCGGTGCACATTTGTACTCCGTTTGGACTCCGAGTAATCTCCCGGCATGATCGGGAGAATCGCGGAATACAGGCTGCAAACCCTTCGCCCGGAGGGTCGGCGCCATACTGCGACGCCTGCAGGCGGTCTCTCCGCAGAGGCTTTGCCTGCCGAGTGCCTGGATACGAACGGTCGTAAGAACAGTCGTACGAACAACCGGAAGGCTCGGAGAATCCCTATCTCCGAGTCCCGGATCAGCCGTTAGCTGATCTCATGCATTACGACCTGACGAAGAGACCAATAAAAACAAACCCGTATTCCCTGTCGCATCCGTCGCAAGACAGTGGAAGCGGCTTCGAGAGCCAGGTGGGCTGCACCACGTAACGCTGCATACACTACGACACTACCTTGCCTCCGCGTTAGCGCTGAGTGGCGGTGCTGCGGTCCGAGTACAGAAAGCGAGAACAGAGAGATAGGGAGAATCAGCAACATGAGCGCGATACCAAGCGATCTTGAAATTGCCAGCGCAGCCGAAAAACTGCCCATAAACGAGGTGGCGGCGAAAGCCGGTATTGGTAACGGAGACTTGATTCCGTTTGGTCATGACAAGGCGAAAATTTCCTACGAGCTGCTGGACAGCCTGAACGACAAGCCCGACGGTAAGTTAATACTCGTTACCGCAATCTCTCCGACGCCCGCCGGCGAGGGAAAAACGACAACCACGGTCGGATTGGGTGACGGGCTCAACAAGATCGGCAAGAACGCCATGATCTGCCTGCGCGAGCCGAGCCTCGGTCCCTGTTTCGGCATGAAAGGCGGCGCCGCCGGCGGCGGTTACGCGCAGGTTGTGCCTATGACCGACATCAATCTGCACTTCACGGGTGACATGCATGCGATCGGCGCCGCGCACAATCTTCTTGCCGCGTTGATCGACAATCACATGCATTGGAACAACGAGCTGAACATCGACCCGCGCCGGGTAAGCTGGCGGCGCGTGCTCGACATGAACGAACGTGCCTTGCGCACGATCACATCGGGTCTCGGAGGTTTTCACAACGGCGTTGTTCGTGAAGCCGGCTTCGACATTACCGTCGCATCGGAAATCATGGCGATATTCTGTCTTGCAAGCGATCTGGCCGATCTCAAGCGCCGCATCGGCAACATTACGATCGGTCAAACTCGCAACGAGGAGCCGGTGCTTGCGCGGGAGCTGAAAGCGGATGGCGCTGTCGCCGCCTTACTCCGCGATGCCTTCCAACCCAACCTCGTACAAACGCTGGAAAACAATCCGGCCATAATGCACGGCGGTCCCTTCGCCAACATCGCACACGGTTGCAACTCTCTGCTTGCCACCAAAACCGCGCTCAAGCTGTCGGACTACGTTGTCACCGAGGCGGGTTTCGGTGCGGACCTTGGGGCGGAAAAGTTCTTCAACATCAAGTGCCGGAAAGGCAATCTGAAGCCTGACGCTGTTGTCCTCGTCGCAACGGTGAAAGCACTGAAGATGCACGGCGGCGTCGCGAAGGACGCACTGGTTTCGGCTGACGTCGATGCGGTTGTCGCCGGCTGTTCGAATCTCGGGCGCCACATTCGCAACATCGCTCACTTCGGCGTGCCCGTGACGGTAACGATCAATCGGTATGTCAGCGACACGGCTGACGAGTTGAAGGCTATCGCCGACTTCTGCGCGCGGTACAACGTTCCGTGCACGGTGTCTTCGCACTGGCAGGACGGCGGTGAGGGTGCCGTCGAACTTGCGGAGCAGGTTGTAAGCATGACCGAAGAGCAGCGACCGCAGTTTCGCCCGCTGTATGGCGATGACGTCTCCCTGTGGGAAAAGACCCGGCGTATAGCTCGCTCCATTTACGGTGCGGACGAGATCATGGCCGACAAGAGAATACGCGACCAGTTCGCCGACTATCAGCAATCGGGCTTCGGCAACTACCCGATCTGCATGGCCAAGACGCAATACAGTTTTTCGACCGATCCTCAGTTGCTGGGCGCCCCGGACGGGCACAGCGTAAAAATTCGTGAGGTGCGCATTGCAACCGGCGCCGAGTTCCTGGTCGTCATCTGCGGCGCCATCATGACGATGCCGGGCTTACCTCGCTCGCCCGCCTCGGAAAACATCGATGTGGACGACGACGGACGGATCACTGGCCTTTTCTAGCGTCGGGAGACGTCGTCCGATGCCGGCCAGTCCACGCCGCCCGGGCTCTGCTCCGGGCCGCATTCTGCAAAACCGCGCCCCTGGGCCGAGGTGGCGCTTCGGATGGCGCAGGGCGCTCCATGCGGCTGGGCGCGACTCCAGGCAGGAGTACACTTCCTGCGGCGCTCCATGCTCGAAGCGGAGCGAGGACTTGTCTGTAAATTATTGATTTAATTGGTCGGGGTAGCGAGATTTGAACTCACGACTTCTACCTCCCGAAGATAGCGCTCTACCAGGCTGAGCTATACCCCGTCAATGCGGTTTGGCGGCTGCAGGACTGAACTCAGGAGCGGCGTTTTACGGAAAACTCCGCAAGGGCGATAAGGGCCTGCTTATGGTCCGATTCGGGAATTCCGGACAGCGATCCTATGGCCTCGTCTGCCGCCTCCTGAGCGCGCGCGAGAGTGTACTGGAGCGCTCCCAATGATTCAATGATCGACCGTATCCTATCCAGCTCTTCGAGCGCTCCGGTCTCGATCGCAGACCGCAGCAGCTTCTTTTCCGGCGGTGCGGCCTCCCGCATTGCATATATCAGCGGCAGCGTCGGCTTGCCTTCCGCGAGATCGTCGCCGAGATTTTTACCCAGTTCTTCAGCCGATGCGTCGAAGTCCAGCGCGTCGTCTACAAGCTGAAACGCGGTTCCGAGCGAGCGCCCGTAATGCTGCATTGCCGACTCGGTTGCGGCCGGCGTTTCCGCGAGTACCGCGGCGATGCGTGCGCCGGCTTCGAACAGCTTGGCGGTCTTCCGATAAATGACCTGGCGATAGCTCTCTTCGCTGGTTTCGGGGTCGCGAACGTTCATGAGCTGCAGGACTTCGCCGGCTGCGATCGTGTTGGTCGCGTCAGCCAGTATTCGCATGATGTGCATACTGTCGATGTCCACCATCATCTGGAACGCGCGCGAATACAGGAAGTCGCCGACGAGCACGCTGGCCTGATTGCCGAAAACCGCATTGGCCGAGGCCTTTCCCCGGCGCCTCGAAGAGGAATCTACAACGTCGTCATGGAGCAGCGTCGCCGTGTGGATGAACTCGATAATCGCGGCTGCGCGGATATGTTGCACGCCTTCGTAGCCGAGCGCGCGCGCCGCGAGAATCACGATCATTGGGCGCAGCCGTTTACCGCCGGACAGCACAATGTGTTCGGCGACTTGCGATACCAATTCGATATCGCTCTGGAGGCTCTCCCGAATCAGCAGGTCGACGCGATGCATGTCGCGCTCCGTTAGAGCAACGACGTCGTCTATATCGGGTACAGGGTGTGTGGTTTCGATAGCGTGCATTTGAATCGACGATAATGCCTGATTAATACGGGCTTGGCGAGGTACGGGCAGCGCCGGCCCGCGTAAGCCGGTATTTTTAAGTCATTGAAATTCAGTAAGAAAAAGCCTCGTCTGAGCGTTGACCCGCGACCGGGGAGTCTATATCATTCCCGGTCTTTTGCGGCAGCTAGTCCCGCGGCCTGAAGCCGTGCCGCGCATCTCGCAAAATTCTCTTAATTCTCAGCAGCTTGCGTTAAGGCAGCTTGCGTAACGGAGCACAATACAATGTATGCGGTTTTTCGCTCGGGCGGTAAGCAATACCGCGCTGCAACAGGAGACGTCCTCAAACTCGAGAAAATCGAGGCGGACGAAGGTGCCAGCGTCGAGTTCGACGAAGTGTTGTTGGTCGGCGCCGGATCCGACGTGAAAGTCGGTACCCCGTTGCTGGAAGGTGGCTCTGTTACCGCAAAAGTATTGCGGCAGGGCAAGTCTCGCAAGGTGCCGGTCGTCAAGTTCAAGCGCCGTCAGAACTATCTGCGCCAGGGCTCGCACCGGCAGCTCTTCACCGAGGTTGAGATCACGGCGATAGCCGGTGAAGGCGGCAAGCCGAAGCCCGCTGCGAAGAAAGCTGCAGCCAAGAAGCCGGCCGCAAAGAAGGCGACGGCCAAGAAAACGGCGACGAAGAAGAAGGTCGCAAAAAAAGCAGCTACAAAGAAGAAGACGGCAAAGAAGACGGCGGCAAAAGATTCCTGATCGGTCGTTGAGGCGTCCTCGAGAGTTTTGATTGTTTTTTATCAGTGCTTTTTTAGATCGTTTTTTCGACCATTTTTTCGACCAAGGGCCCCACGATGGCCCGGTTCAATGAAGGTAATTAGCCATGGCACATAAGAAAGCAGGCGGTAGCAGTAAGAACGGCCGCGATTCGGAAAGCAAACGTCTCGGCGTCAAGATCTACGGCGGGCAAGAGGTTGTAGCCGGCAATATTATCGTTCGCCAGCGCGGCACTCGGTTCCACGCGGGTGTCAACGTCGGTATTGGCCGAGACCACACCTTGTTCGCCAAGAAGGGCGGTCAGGTGAAGTTCGAGAAGAAAGGCCCGAAGAACCGGCAATTCGTCAGCGTCGTCTGAGTCGATACCGTCGGATGGCCGAAAAAAACCCCGCGCTCGCGGGGTTTTTTGCTTGTTGTACCAGGCCGGCAGGCATTACTAGTGCACAGTCAGCAGATTCTAGAGCGTTGCCATGAAGTTCGTCGATGAAGCAAGTATTCGCGTACAGGCTGGCAACGGCGGCAACGGCACTCTGAGCTTTCGCCGGGAAAAATATGTCGAGAGAGGCGGGCCGGACGGCGGTGACGGCGGCCACGGCGGCAGCGTTTTTCTGCGCGCGGACAGCAGCATGAATACGCTGGCGGATTTTCGCGTCGCGCGCAAGTTCCGTGCGGAGAACGGCCAGCCAGGCGCTGGGCGGAATAAAACCGGCCGTTCGGGCGAGGACCGGGAAGTGCGGGTACCCTGCGGCACGGTCGTGCACGATGTCGATACCGGCGAATTCATCTGCGACCTGGTTGAGGATGGCCAGCGACAGAAGGTTGCAGAAGGGGGCCGTGGCGGTCTTGGCAACACGCGCTTCAAGTCCAGCGTGAACCGCGCGCCCCGCAAGACCACGCCGGGAACGCCGGGCGAGGGCCGGCACCTGACGCTCGAACTGAAGGTGCTGGCGGACGTCGGTTTATTGGGGCTGCCCAATGCAGGCAAATCCACGCTCATTAGCGCGCTGTCGCAGGCAAAACCCAAGATTGCCGACTACCCGTTTACAACCCTGCACCCGAATCTCGGGGTTGTCCGCGTCGGTCGTCTGCAGAGTTTTGTGATGGCGGACATACCGGGGCTCATCGCCGGCGCGGCCGAAGGCGCCGGACTCGGCATTCAGTTCCTAAAGCATCTGTCGCGTACTGGCCTGCTGCTGCACGTTGTCGACATGGCGCCTCTGGATGAGAAAGAGGATCCCGTGGAGCAGGTGCGGGCGATCAGCCGCGAGCTTGCGGCGTACTCAGATGAACTCGCCGGCAAGTCGCGCTGGCTGGTTCTGAACAAAGCGGATCTGCTGGAACCGGGCGTTCGCGAGGCGGCGCGCGATCGTGTAGTGACGGAGCTGGACTGGCAAGGGCCGGTCCATCTCATTAGTGCCGCCACGCGAACGCCCGGTTCCAGCAGATCCGCTTTGTTCAGAACCAGCCAGCGCGACTTGCCGGCGAGTTCATCTGAGTA
>JBCBSC010000015.1:0-110428 GCA_039819385.1 Pseudomonadota bacterium
CCGCCCTTGCCATATTCGAGAAAGGGATCCCCCCAGCCGTAGCCGGGCGAGCAGCTCAGACCAAAGAAGCTACACAAACCATCGCCCGGCGTATGACCCGGAGGCGCCTCCTCGAAGCCACTCGGATCAATCAACGACAGCGGATTGTTCTGCACGTAGCTCATCCGGTTGTACGATTGTCCGTTAAACGGATTCGGCACCAACGGGTCGGCGCTGATGACTCTGCCGATGATCGGGTCAAGCACGCGCCCGTTCATGTGCACCATACGAACGTTGTCGAGGTGCTCGTGTCCGGTGTAGCCACGCTCCGTTGTGTGACTGTCCGTGAACCTCAGGTCGCCGGCATCGGCGCTCCAGTTGAGGTTCCGGCGTTTGCCGAAAGCGTCGAAGCTAAAGCGTTCAACGACGGACTGCGATGGGCCCGTCAGGGTCTCCACGTTCTGCATGTGATCGCGGTGGACGTACGTTGTTGTGTTGGGGCCGCTCGTTGGCCGTTCTATGATTGCCACCGTACTGCCGCCGAACAGAATGTTGTGGCGGTAGGTGGTAATGCCTGCGGATAACTCCCTCTCGAAGTGCGGCCCGACATACCAGGTCGTGACGGTATTCGCTCCGGTCTGGGCGATCTGCTTGGTTCTGGCCCGATACGCGCCGTACTCGAACTCCGCATAGTCGCTGCCGTAGTCGATCCTGTCGGGCAGGTTGTAGGAGAACCAGGTCGTGGGGTCCGAGTTACGCTCCGTGCGATTGCCGTTGGCGTCGTACTGGTAGTCGGCGGGACGGGTGCCAGCGATCGAGTCGACGGCCTTGGATTGGGTGCTGTAGGCGTACGTGCCGACGTCCGACTTGGTGAGGATGTTGCCGCCGGGGCTGTAGGTTAGGGACAGCGTGTTGACCAGCCCAAGGTCGACCGTATCGAGGAAGAAAAGATAGGCGGTTCGACCGCGTCTGGGTCCAGGCTTGCGCGAGCCCGCAGGAAGCCGGACCAAAGTGTCGTTTGTGGATTTTTTTGGCTACACGTCGTGAGCGGGTAACACACTTCCGGTGCGCGCCAGTTTCGCCATTTCGGCCGTTCACATCGTTCAGGATGCGATGGTATGCAGCCGCTTAGTCTGCGCTCGCAAGCAGCCGCTGATAAACCCGCAGCTTCAGTAAGCAGTGGACGCTTAGTCCTGATTTCCGGCGCGAAGCGCGCGCAGCGACTCGGCTTTCTCCGCTTCGGCGCGAACGAGCAAACCGACTTTCTCCCGTAGCGCCGGAAACCGCGGCTGCTCGCGCAACGCCGCGAAGTTCGGATCGATATCCAGGTGATACGAGAGCAGGATGCGGACACCGTCCTCGACGGCTTCCTCGAGACGATTCAGCGCGCGATCGTGCTCCCCGCGGATCGACAGCGCGGCGACGTCGGTAAGCCAGTAGCCGAATATGCCCTCCCGCGACAAATCCTGCATTAGCTCGAGGGCCGCCGCGGTCAACTGCTGCGCCTTCTGCCGCTCGCCCATGACCGAATATACGAGTGCGAGGTCAACCGCGGACCGGTAGTTCTGCGCGTCCACTCGCGGCTCCCTCGGCTCCGTCAGCTCGGGATACACTTCCGCGTACCGGAACAGCGCGGTTGCAGGGTTGCCGGCGGCGAGATCGCGATCCCGCAGCACGCGAAGCGCATCGTACTGGTTCGGCACGATGGCGCGCAGAGCCTCGGCATCTTGCCAGGCTGCCTCCCGCTCGCCGCGCCGCAAGTGCAGCATCATACTGGTGAAGCGCGGCCAGAATACGTTGGGATCGAGCGCCATGCCGCGCCTGACGTGGTCCCCGGCGCGATCGAGATCGTCAACGTCCATAAACGCCATCGCCGGGGTTGCCTGCATCGACGGACTTTCGGGATCGAGCTCGGCCGCGCGCGTGTACCACACCAGCGACTCCGCCACTTCGCCGTAAACCAGGTATTTGAGCGCCCCTATGTACAGGCGCGCCAGTGCGTTGTCCGGCAGCACATCGGCCGCCGTGAGATAATTTTCCATCGCGGCGTCGTAGCTGCCCGTTGCCTCGTAGTAGCGTCCCAGCTCGAGCTGGATCACGCCGGACAGCGGGTCCAGCGACGAGGCGTGCTCGCCGAGTTCGATCGCTCTATCGCTCTGCTGCTGACGCCAGTGTATGTTTGCGAAAACCCGATGGGCGCGCGGGTAGCTCGGCTGCAATTCGAGCGCCGTTTCGATAGCCTCCTCGGCCGCCGTCATATCGTCTAGCAGTATTTGCAGCAACGCGTTTGCCACATAGGCGTGCGCGAGGTCCGGGTTGAGGCCAATCGCCCGGCCAATCAGCGGCTCGGCCGCTGCAGCGGCCTCATCCCACTGCATGCCGCCGTAGAAATAAATGCCAAGGCTCAGATATGCGTCGGCCAGCGCGGCGTGCGCCTCGGCGTAGTCCGGGTCGATCCCGATTGCCGCTTCGAAATGGTCCGCCGCCGCCTTCAGCGATACCACGGACTCTGTGCGCGCGAGCCGGCGGCCTTTTACGTATTCGTTGTAGGCCTCGAAGCTGACGGTAGGCGCCGCCTCGGCGGCGGACTGGCGGGCATCCAGACTTGCGGTCAGCTCGCCGACGATGCTCTCTACAATATCGCTCTGCACGTCGAACAGGTTCTGCACCGTGAGTTCGCGATCGTAGGTTTTTGCCCAGAGGTGAGTATCACCCGACGCGTCGATGAGCTGCACGTTGATCCGAACCTGGGCGCCGTTTCGCTGCACGCCACCCTCCAGTATTAGCGAGGCGTTTAGCTGCGAGGCGATCTCCGGGATGCTCTCGCCGCTATCGCGAAAGCGTTCTACCGAGGTTCTGGAAATGACGTCCCAGGCTTCGATGCGGGAAAGCTGCGTCAGCAGGTCGTCATGCAGGCCGTCCGCAATGAAGCTGTCCTCAGGGATCGCGCTGCGGCTCACCAGCGGCAGAACCGCGAGCGTCGGGCGATCTTTGCCGGCCTGTTCGGCAGGCTCCGGCACGTCGCGGCTAAACCAGACTGCGACTAGCACGACTGCGAGCACGACCGCCACAGCGGCAGTCGCTCGGGCGGACCAGCTGCGATGCGCGCCGTCCGTTCGGGAATCCGGAGTCGACAGTTCGACATTCGGCAGCAGGCGATAGCCGCGTTTCGGCACGGTTTCGATGAAGCTCGGAGTACGCGCATCGTCGCCGAGCACTTTGCGCAGTTCCTTGATACAGCGCGACAGTCCGTCGTCCGAAACGGGCCGGCCCTCCCATACCCGCTCGACGATCGCATCCCGCGACACGACTTCGCCGCCGCTCTCAGCGAGGTACACGAGCACGTTCATCACTTTGGGCTCGACGTGATGCTCGATGCCTCCGGCAGACACCCGGCCGAGCGACGGCTGCACGAGCCACTGCCGCAGACGAAAACCGGAATTCAGATCGCGCTTGCTCAATGAGAGCCCCCGTCGGCCGGCGAGCGAATCGACGCCGGCGAATACCGATTATGCGGATTCCGTCACGTCATGTAAGGGGCATCAGCGCCGGCGCATATAACGCGTCGGCATATCCGGCGGCAAGCGGCGCCCGGCACAACGCAATCCGAAGGAAGAAATCAGCTTTTGTGCAGACAATGCTCATGTCTTTTTAGGCCCCGTCTGCAACCGTGAGGAGGAGCAAAAGAAAGCCGCGGATCGCGGTGTCAGACAGGAGATAAGAGGATGCAAACCAATGAGATATGGAAGTTGGCAGGGCTTTTCTGCCTGCTGGCGACTGCCGGCTGCGGCGGGGGTGGCGACGAAGACGACGACGGGCCGCCAACTCCGGTAACTACCACCGCCTATCAGACGGCGTTTTCAAGCGATCAGCTGATCGCCGCCAACGCGGCACCCGACTCGATCTCGGCAACGGCCAGCCTGTCGAGTGCCAGCGGGGACGACTTTGTCGCCAGCGGCAGCGTAACCGTCAACGGGGCCACGGCAACGGCGGTCACGATCAACGCGGGCTATGCGGGCGAAAACGGTCCTGTGGCCGTCGCGCTGACCGGCGGCGGAGGCGGAACCTGGAACGTCCCGGCCGGCACGGAACTCGATTCCGACGAGCTCTCGCGCCTGCAGACCGGCGGCTACTACGTGTTGGTCCGCACACCCGGCGGCGACCTGCGCGGACAGATCCTGCCGCCGGGTTTGGCGTCGGGCATGGTGGATCTCGATGCGGCCAGTGTCGTGCCGGCATCGGCGTCCGCCGGTACGGCGAGAGCGGGTCTAACCCTTGAGCCGCGGACTGGAGACTACCGGGTGAGAGTGACCGTAACGGGTGTTGCCGACGCTTCGAGCGCCGGGATCCGCAATGCCATTGCCGGCGCACGCGGCGAGCTGGTTGTCGCGCTCGAACAGTCGACTGCCGACGCCAGTGTCTGGGGCACCATCGACCTCAACGATCCGAACTCGGGTGCCAGGCTGACTCTCACGGGGCTCGACCTGCTGGCAAGCGGCTCACTGTACTTGCGCCTGGAGTCGGTCGCCAATATGAACGGCGCTCTGCGCGGCCAGATCGTGGACGATACTATCCGTGTCTTCGACGCGGAGCTCACGGCCGCCGAGGTAGTGACCGGCGGCGCGCCCGTCGACTCGAGCGCACAAGCCACTGCGACCGTTACCTGGGTCGAGACGCTGTCGAACTTCGGCGTGGCGGTGAATACGGATATTCCCGACGCCGTGAGCGTTGCCGTGTATGACGGCGCGCCCGGCGAAAACGGCGCGTTCGTGTTCTCGCTGACTCCGGACGTCACACTGCCCGGCAACTGGGTACTGCCCGTTACCGAACTCGATGCCGCGCGGGCGGACGCGCTGGTTACCGGCCGCTACTACTTAAGCGTCAATACGGCTGCGTTCCCTGGGGGTGAGCTGCGCGGTCAGCTGACTTTGCCGGCGAATCCATGAGCTCGGCCGTTCCAGTGCTGGACAGGACCGTGAGCAAAACGGCGGCAGGCTGCCGCGGCGGATAAACCCGGGCATCCTCGGGGAACAGGGAAGTTCCCCCTTTTTGCCGGTCCTGCGGCGCCTCCTGTGCGGCAGCCTGATGCCGCTGGCTGCTGACTACCGCAAGCAGCAGCGTCAGAAACACGAGCGTGGTGATCGGGTTTCGCAAGGTCTTCATGAGTACAACTCTTTCAATAAACCTGAATTGGGCCGTTGAAGGCCTGCTGCATGTCAGGCGGCGTTCGATCTTGCCGTCCAGGCTTCCAGCGCCTTGACGCTGCGATCGACGATGCCGCGTTCCGTCCAGCTGCGGACGACGTCCGCGAACAGCGCCGGCGTCTCGAGCCCCCACGCATGACCTCCGCCTCTCGCTATCCCCGCCGCTGCGTTAGGCAGGGTCTTGACCAGCACGCGCTGCGACGTATGGATTAGCGCATGCTCGTTTTCTCCGGCCAGTATTAGCGTCGGTATGTCTATGTCTGCCGCATTGTCGGGCATGCTGTACGAGAGCGCCTCGGCACTGGCCCTGCGGAACGCGGCAAGCGACGTCTGCTTCGCGGAATTGCAGTAGCCGTCGAGCTTCTCGCCGGGAATGTTGAGCATCCTGGCATTGACTCTCGCAAGCGGCCCGAACTTGAGCAGCGGCGCACTGAGCGTGCTGACGGCCGTCAAGACGGCCCGGCCCGGAATCGGCAGGACGTTCAAACCGCTGAACACCGCGGAACTGAACAGCTCGCCGTAGCGCGACAGCAGTTCGAGACCCACATAGGCGCCCAGGGAGACGCCGACCAGGTGCACCTCGGTATGCCGGCCGTCACGCAGGATCGAATCGTGTATCAGCTCTGCCGCGTGGCGGGCGCTCTGCCACGCGATCTCCCTGTTGGCCCCGTGCCCCGGCAAGTCCGGAACCAGACAGCAATAGTCCGGCATCAACTCACACTGATCGTCCCACATCCAGCGGCTCGTGCCGACCGCATGCAGATAAACGATCGCCGGGCCGCCCGGGTTGCCGCATTGTCGAAAGTGTATTTGTGTCGTAACGTCCAAGTGTAGTTCCTGATGCGAGGTGTACTCGTAGTGGTTCGCCGGGCCCGGCGCCGCATTGACCGGCAGGCCGGTTCACGGCAGCGAAAAGCCCCCGCCTCATTGGAGGCAGGTTTGCCAGCAAGTCTAGGAACAAATCCCCGCTCAATTTGTAGTTTTTTGTAGGCTAAGTGTGACGATTTGAACAATACTGTATGAGGCTTATGAATTGGAAAGAGCAATGCCGAGCTTCGCAGCAATACAGCCCGGTGAGATTCTGAAGACTGAGTTTCTCGATGAACTCGGCTTGACGGCCTATGCGTTTTCCAAGTCAATCTGCATGAATCGAAGCGGTGTCAGCGACATCATCAATGGCGAGCGTGCGATTACCGCCGAGACGGCTCTGCGCTTTGCGCGATTTTTCGGCAATAGCCCTCAGTTTTGGCTCAACCTGCAGGATGAATACAACCTGCGTGTTGCCGAACGCCGGGTCGGCCGTCAAATCATAAGAGATGTCGAACACTATGCGGGTATCCGGGACCGGCCGTTGTGAGACCGCCCGGATTCCGGTAACGATCCACCGCACCGCGATAAGCACGCTACGAGTCGATATCGCTCGCCGGCTGGCAGGAAATTTCTCCCTCTATCTCGGAGGCCAGCGCGGCCGCCAGGTCACCCACCGACTTTCGCAGCTCGCTTATCGAGTTAGCGTATCCGCCGACTGGCAGCGTGCGCGAGGTGTCGAAAGTGCGTTCGATCCGCTCACCGCCGAATTCGAGCGAATAGTACCCGCTGACCGCTACGCGGGCGTCGTCAGTGGCGTGGAAACGCTCGAATTCCACCTCGAGCGAACAGCCGGATTCGGGCAACTTCCGAACTGCAATGCCCGGCAGGCGCCGCTGCAGATCGTATTCGAGCACCCTCTTCAGGGAGTCGGCGAGCGGCTCGGCCCAGAAATGCCGGCGTGCGGGCAGGATTTTGTTGTCGCCAACCTGCATGACGAGGTTATTCGAGCGCAAGTACACTGGCAGTTCGACGGCCTTGACCGCGAGCGTGGCATCCGTCGTCTCCGGCGCACTCGACGAATCCGCAACGCTCCCATCGCTCAATGCATCCAGCAACAGGCTGTAGTGGTGCTCCTCTACCGGCGCCGAGGCACATGCCGTCAGACCGAGCCACGACACGCAGGCGCATGTTCCGATCCAACGCATTATTCGTTCACTCCTTTCGGCTCGGGATCGGCATTGCCGTCCGCGCCGAATACCAGGCTGTTCGGTTTGGCGCGCAGCTGCCGCAATACGGGTTGCAGATCCTTCAAGGTAATCTCCAGCGACTGCAGGCTGCGCTGCAGTTCTTCGTAGGTTGCGGAGCCGGCCGAGAAGTCGTCAGCCAGTTTCTGAAAGCTCGAAAGCGTAGCGTTGAGCCGCGAGAAGACCTCACGGCTGGACTCGTCATCGAGAATCTCGTCGAGCTCAGCGAGCGTCGCCGTCATCTGCTCGAGCGCCGTGCTCGCATTCGTCACCATTTCGTCAAGCGGCATTTCGCCGAGCGCGTCGAGAGTCGAGGCCACGCTTTCGAACAGGCGTCCCAGACGCCCGCTGACGGACGGGATGACCGTGTAGTCGCCGAACAGCTGGCGCTCAGCTCCGGTACCCTCCACGTACTCGAGCTCGACCAGTTTACGGCCCGTCAGCAAATTGCCGGTGCCGAGCGAGCCGTGCAGACCGTTCCCGAGCAGGTCGCCAATGCGGTTTTCGGCGATCCGCAAGTCACCGAGCGTATCCTCGTAGCCGAGCAACGCCGGAGTAATCTCGACGAGAACGGGGATTCGCGAGTTTGGCGCCAGCAGGTCGTCCACATGCGGGTAATCAATGTCGGTGCGCAGCACTTCGCCAACCCTGACGCCGCGGTATTCGACGGGAGCGCCAGGGCGCAGCCCGCGAACCGATTCCTCGAATAACAGCACGTACTGCAGCGAGTGTTCGTACTGCGTCTCGCTGATCGCGTTCCTGTTCGGATAGATCGTAAAAAACGCGCGCTCCGTGACGCGCTCGCCCAGCGGCTGTCCGGGCGGCACATCGAAAGAGACGCCACCCTCGATAATGGTCTCGAGTGAAGCCATCTCGACGCGAAAGCCTTCCGCCGACAGGTCGAACGACACGCCGTTGTTGAACCAGAAACGCGTGTTAGTCGTGATCAGATTATCGTGCGGTGCAGTGATAAAGACGTTGTAGTAGGTGCGCCGCTCGGTGGTGTTGAAGTGCACGTATTCGACGCGTCCCACTCGAGTGCCATGAAACAGGACCGGTTGACCTTCGACGAGCGGGCGGCTGCCGTCGCTGCTTAAGGTCACGTGCAGGCCCGGTGTGCCTATCGGCGTCACGGGCGGTGACTCGAGGCCTATGAATTCGCGCGCCGATTCTTCCGCGATACCGCGCGACATCTCGACATAGCCGCCGGACAGCAGCGTGCTGAGGCCGGACACGCCGCCCGGGCCGATACGCGGCCGGACCACCCAGAACTTGGCATCCTCCCGAAGCAGGTCCGCGTATTCCTTGTGCACGCGTATAGACAGGGCCACCGACTGTGCATCGTCCGTCAGCCTTAGGCCCAGCACTTCGCCGATTTCGACATTCTTGCGCTTGACCTTCGTCTGGCCGGCCTCGATGCCCTCGGCGGTGGAAAACGTCACCTCGATCATTGGGCCCTGGCTCGCCCAGTGCGCATAGACCATCCACAAACCAATGACAAACGCAGCGACCGGCACGAGCCAGATCTTGTGGATACGCACGTTTTTGCTAACGCCCGCCTTGACCGTCGCCACGGTGTCGTTCATTCGAGGTCCTCCTTGTGCTCGGACACCCAGATCAGCCTCGGGTCGAACGCAATTGCGGCGAGCATCGTCGTAACCACCATCAACGCGAACGCGAGCGCCGCGGCGCCCGGCAATATGTTCATGATATTACCGAGCTGTATCAGCGCTACGAGAATACCGACGACGAAGACGTCGATCATCGACCATCGGCCGACGAGCTCCGTCGCGCGGTACAGCAGCGTTTTGTGCCGGTGTGCGCCTTTATGGCCCGCCTGTACCGAGATGCATAGCCATATGAGCACGATAATCTTGCCGAGCGGCACCAGCACGCTGGCGATGAAGATCACGGCCGCGATGGGGTACGAACCGTGTTCCCACAATGTGACGATACCGCCCAGTATAGTGCTCTCGGTAGTCTTGCCGAGAAAGTTGGTGTACATGATCGGCAGCAGGTTGGCGGGCAGGTACAACACGATCGAGGTGAGCAGCCACGCCCAGGTCTTCTGCAGGCTGTCGTCCCAGCCATCGTGGGTATGCGAATCGCAGGAACCGCAGTAAGTCGAGCCGGCCGGACCGACCAGCGTGCACATGGGACAACCCTGCACGCCGTTGGCTTTCGCGGAGCACTCGTGAAACTCATCCACGCCGCACCGCCTGCACGCGCCGCCAGACCTCGCGGCGATCGATATTGATGAACACCAGCAACATGAATACGGTAAACAACACGTAGGCCCAGAACGACAAACCCAGCGCAACGTTGGCCAGCGCAACGATCTTGATGAAACTGACGAGTATCCCGATCAGGAAGATCTCCGCCATGCTCCAGGGAATCAGATTGAGCGACCAGCGTAAGGCTCTGCGCGCACCCGGCAGGCCGCCGGGCAGTCGAATGGCGATCGACACGTACATGATCCCGAACAGCAGTACGGCGGGCACGCCAATGATCGCTGCGAACACGATCCCCGAGAGTAAGACGTGATCTTCGTCGAACAGGATGGCGACGCTCCCCGGCAGAGTAACGGATTGCTCTTGTCCGCTAGCGGTCAGGCTGAGGAAGGGGAACGCGTTGGCCAGCGCCAGAAATATCAACGCCGTTACCGAGTAGGCCAGCATTTTGCTAAACGCGTTCGGCCGGTTCGACGCCAGCAGGTAGCTGCAGCGCGGGCAAAAAGCCTTGTCGTTAAGGGCAAGTGCCGGCACGTCTACGATCAGATCGCATTCGTGGCATACCATTCTTGAGCCTGCAAGCTCGGTCATCGTCTTAGGTTTCTTGCCGTTTTTCCGATTGCACCGGTGTTTCTCGAAACACCGGAAGTGCTCGCACGCCCGCAAGCTGCTCGAGTTTAGCAAAGGAATCTGCTGGCCATGCACGGATCTGCCGGCTCATCCTGTCCTGCCGGCAAATAGCCGGTCATGAGCTGTGCCGGCAGCAAGCGCAGGCTGTCTGCGCTTTGTCGCTTTTTGCGGACTCCCGGGCGTTGAGAATGAGTGCTAAGCTCAAACAACCGAGCCGCAACGTCGTTCGCTTGTTGGTTCGCAGCATTGGCGCCAAGAACTCGCGATACTGTGTATGCGAAACCCGAAGTCTCCGAAGACCGGCATACCGCGCCGATTGGCGCTGCCCGCTTTGAGTACTTGCTGCGCGATTGTCCTGTCGTCGCCCGTGCTGGCGGGAACGGCGTTTGGTATCTACGACGCGCGCACGCTCGGCATGGGAGGCGCATCGGTAGCGTCCGCGAACAACGACAACGCACAGTTTTACAACGCCGCGTTACTCGCCTTCAACGACGAGATCGAGGAGCGGACGCTGGACTCGCGATTTTTGTTCCCGCTGCTGATTCCGCAGGCGGCGGAGTCGGTCATCACCATCGAGGAGCTTTCGCGGGACGATCCCACGCGGGCGATCACCCGCGCCGTCAGCGACTTCAACGCCGCTCCGGACCCGCTGACGGCGCAGGCTGTCGTCGATGCTACGGCGAATCTTGACGGCGCCCTCGCGGACATCGACGGCGAGGATCTGTTTTCGGACATCTATCTTGGGTTGGCCGTCAGCGAGCCGGGCAAATTTCAGGGCGGCGGTTTTTTCATCGGCGCGCGGGTGCTGGTGGGCGGCCGACCAGACGTTGCCGGCGTTGACCGCACGGTGCTTGCCGCGTATCGGGAGGGCCTTACGTTCGTTGCCAGCAACGGTATGCAGGGAGTCGCCCGTCCCGAGTTGTTCGATGCGAACGGCGCTCTGATCGATCCGGGCAACGACTTTGAATCGACGGTGAGCGCCGTTGGCGCGGTCGTTACGGAAGCGGGCGTTGCCATGTCGACGCAGGCGCAGCTGCTCGGAGGGCCCGTCGCCGCGGGCTTTACGTTCAAGGTGCAGCGCATCGATACGTTCGAGGATATCGAACGGGGCCTGGATGACCGTATCGACACTGGGCAAAACAGCAAGTACCACGGCAGCATCAACTTCGACGTCGGCCTCGTCAGGGAATTCGGCAAGCGCTGGCGCATTGGGCTTGCCGTCAAGGACATCATTCCGCGCGAGTACGACACGGCGCTCGGCACGGATATTCGCTTCCGGCCGCGGGCGAGAATCGGCGCCGCCTATCAGGCGGGCGGAGTGCAGATTGCCGTGGACGCGGACCTGACCCGCAACGAACCGCTCGGCACCGAGCGGCCGACTCAGGAGGTAGCTACCGGAGTCGAGTGGGCTTTGGGGTTGCCAGTCAGAATTCGGGCAGGTTACCGGCACGATATGCAGGGCGCCCGCGACGATATCGTATCGATCGGGGTGGGCACGATATGGAAACGGCTTGCGATCGACCTTGCATACGCGGACGGCGGTGACGCTAGGGCAGCAGCGCTGCAATTCGGGATCGTTTTCTAACGCGGCCGTTTGCGCCTGCGGCCGGGCACGAACCCGGCCGCATTGAGCCTAGCGCAGCGCCACGAACTGATAGCCCAACAGTTGCATGCAGTCCTTGTAGGCAACAAAATCCCCGCTGCTGGAGACGAACTGTTGACGGGGTTTGTTGCCCGGCGAACAACTTCGGTTGTCGGCATGGTACCGGGGTTCCGTGACCGGGGCCTCCCAGGTGTGGGTTGGAGACGGTATCGACGAACAGCCCGAAATAGCCGCGACGGTACCGACGATACACAACGCAAGTACGAGTTTTCTTTTTAGCATGACCTTCCTCACTTGACGGTTTGTAGATACTTTCAATCCGTTAAGCGAAAACGGCGCATGCAAACGACAGGCCGGGGAAAAAACGCTCGCCGCTTTGCGGCGGGAAAGCTTCGGGATGCCGGCGTTGGCCTGGTGAGCTGCTAGGAGCTTAGTGACCAGGTCTTGCGCAGACCGTCCGCGAGCGGCGTGAGCGAGAACTCTGCGAACTCCCGCTGCAGGACGCCTGTCGAATACCGCCGGTCGTAGCGCGTTCCGACCGGCGCGGATACGGCAATCCGCGCGTCGCCTTCGCCCGGGTCCACGAGCGTCTTCAGGAGTTCTGCAAACCCTGCTTCGTCGATAGCTTGCCCCGCAAGGTTCACTAGTGTCGTGGCGACGCGTTTCCCAGTCATTGCGGATGCGAGCAACGCAATGAACGCGATGACGTCCTCTATGTAGATGAATGAAACCGTACTGCGAAAATCGAAATCCACGGCGATCCGGCCTTGCTCGCGCAAGGCGCCGAGGTGATCGGTAACGACACCGCGGGACTCATGGCCGGGCCCGTATACGTCGCACATTCTGATACAGCAGGCATCGGTTGAAATAGCCCGCACGCAGCACTCTCCGATCAGCTTGCTTAGCCCGTACACGGGCGCTGCTCCGGGAAAACGGGCAGGCATAGGCTTCTCGGCAGCCGCTGCGACACCGCCACAGAGCCGCTTTGCCCGATCGACGTAAGCCGACACGGCGGCAGTAAAGTAGCCGTCGATTGCAGAACTCATTGCCGGAAGCGGCTCGTCTTCCGCCAGGAGTCTGGCTTCTTCGTAAGCTCCGGACTCATACACTGCCACGGTGGAAAAGTGAATGAGCGGCTTCTGCTCACGCCGGGTAACTTCGGCTACGAGTGCCGCACCCAGGCCGTTGAGTTCCAGGAAGTCCGCAACGGACTGTAGGTCTTTGTGCTGTCCTTCGGGGTTGCGCGCGGCGAGGTTGACGACAACGTCGCTGTCGCGCACGAGTCGCTCGAGCGCCGGTACGTCGAAGATGCCGCCCGGAATCGTCGAACAGCCGGCGATCTCGTCTAGCGCCCGATCCGGGCGCCGGATCAGCGCGTTGATCGAGCACGCGGCACCCGACTTCAACAAGGAAGCGACGGCTGCTCTGCCGAGGGTTCCGGACGCACCTATGATTCCGATTTTCATTGTTTGTCCGTCATATATTGAGCTTTACCCTGGCGAACCGGCATTGAAAACTATGCGGTTATTAGGTTGCCGCCGGCGGCGGCGCTCTTTTTCAGTAGCGAAATTGCGTCGGCAACAGCCGCTGCGTTTTCCGGCGTCGCCACCTCGACAGCTCTGTCGTCCCGGATCGCCTCGAACAGCTCCCGCATATCCCGAATCACGTGACATTCGGCGCGGCCGAAACGGGCGGCATCGGCCGGATCGAATACATTGCACTCCTCGACCCGCGGGCCCTTGCCGTTGGGCGTGACGTACAGCCTGTATTCGAGATCGTTGCGCTTGTCGATTTCCAGACAGGCCCGGCTGCCGCGGATCGCAATCGCTCCCCAGGCGACGCGGCTGGTATTCGAACTGAAACTTGTGCGCACCGTCGATATTACCGATCCGAACTGCATGTAACCCGAGTAGACATCGGGAGCGTCTGCCTCGATAGTACGCCCGCGCCATTCAATGACCGCTTCGATGAGCCGCGAGTTGACGGCAGCGGCGCTTGCACGGCCGAATGCCGGCACCAGAAAGGCGAGCGGGTAGACAAACATGTCGTCGACCGGACCGCCGCCGCGATCCTGCCGGTGATACCACTCCCATGAGTACGGCTGCCCGGCGGTCGGATTCTCATCCGCACGTTCCACTTCGTAGCGGTGCGGAGATGCTTCGGCCGCGGCGTCGACGGAGACGATCTCACCCAGTTCGCCGGACTCGATGATGGCTAGCGCTCGTCGATACGCGGGCAGCAGCAACTGTCCGGGTGAGCAAACCAGCTTCTGCTTGCCTCTCCCCGCCAAGCCGCCAAGCTCGAGGCACTCAGCCGCGGTCGCGGCCAGCGTCTTGTGTGTATACACATGGCAGTCGGCGTTCAGCGCGGCCTGAACGTGCTCGAAGTGCATCCGGATCGGCGTTGCCACGACGATGGTATTTGCGGCGGATGCCATTGCCTCGAGATCGGCAAATCTCTGCGGAGCATGTCCAGCGGCCATGCCCTCGATTGCCGCCACGTTCGCGTCATTCGGGTCGCAGGTGCCGACGATCCTGCCGTCGAATTCCTCGAGCAGCGCCAACAGGGCCTGCATCGTTCGCTGCGTGATGACGCCGCAGCCCAGGATGCCCAGCCTGATCGGTTCTTTCAAAGTTCTACCCCTGCAAAGTCCTGCCCATGATCTCGCGGCAAGGCGCTACCTTGATACCGCCGCCGATTGTTTTTCCGCTCTTCAAGTATACGGTTTGGGGTGCCGGTAACCCGCACTCTTGGTAGCGGATCGCCGGCCAATCGCGAACACGCGCTGCAGGCGCGAACTGCGGATGCAGGCGGCGGGGGTAACGGCCCGGCTCCGCATGCAGCGGAGCCGGCACGGATTCTGCGCTTAGAAATTGCCCCTGAGGCCGAAGACGTACCTGGCCCCGTTTTCCTCGAACGCTTCGAGGAAATCCGTCGTTTCGGAATACCGGAAGAACGGCTCGTCGTTGATGTTGATGCCGTCCGCGAATACGGTCAGATTGTCCGTAATGTTGTAGCTGATCGACACGTCGATTTGTTCGAAGTCGTCTACGAACTCGTTACGGCTGCCTTCGAAAGTCTGCCCGACCAGATAGTCGCTGCGGTGATTAAGCGAAATCCGGGCGGAGAGACGCTCGTTTTCGAAGAACAGCGACAGGTTGCCCGCAAAGTCCGAGATGTTTTCGAGCGGCGCCTTGACGCCGCCGGAGGTTGCCGAACTGTCGGCAAGCGTAACGTTCGCGGAAACGCCGAAGCCGGACAGCGCCAGATACTGGCCACCCAGCTCAAGCCCGTAGATTTCCGCCTTGTCGCCGTTCTGCGGCGACTGTATGCGGAAGGTAAAATCGCGGCCGGGCAAGACGATATCCGGGCCGCCGACCTGTTGCTGAACGACGTTCTCGATCCGCAGCGCTTCGGTCGTGACGTTCTGGGTTACGAAGTCGGTGACGTCCTTGTAGAACAGCGCCGCCCCCACATAGGTGCCCGCCTCGCCGTACCACTCCAGGGAAAAGTCGATGTTGTTCGAGCGAATTGCCTCGAGTAGCGGGTTGGACCGGATAATTGCCTCGCCGCCGACGTTTGTGCTCGCCAGACTGAAGAAGGTCGACAGATCGGTGAGCGTCGGACGCGACAGGCTGCGCGAAAACGCGGCCCGCAAAATCATCTGATCGGTCAGATCGAACGAGATGTTGAGCGACGGCAGAATGTCGAAGTAGCTGTTGTCGAGCTGGACCGGACCGGGAGGGTTAATGTCGAAGGTCTGGTTGTTGCCGTCGGTGGCCAGGGTGACACCCGTAATATCCTGCAGCTGAACGCCGAAACCCGTCGATTCGCTGTCGGTGTAGGCGAAGCGAACGCCGACGTTGGCGCTGTAGGGCAGACCGAACATCTCACCGCCGAAATCGCTCTGCACGTAAGCGCCAATGACGGTTTCCTCAACGACGCTGGATGCCACCGGATCGAAGGTCGCGTTCAAAGCGGTGGAGCCGGCGGCTGCGTAGGCTGCGCGGATTGCGTCGGCGCTCATGCGCGGGAATACGCGCGGCAGGTTCGAACCGGTTCCCGAGAGCAGATCGCTCGGCGTGAAGCCGCGGAACAGGCTCGATGCCGGCGCGAAGTCGGAGAACGGTGTGGCGTAGCCGCAGAACGCGCACTGCGTTGCGACATTGTTGAACGCGGCGTTGTCTTTCTCGCGAATTGCTATGTCGCCGCCGAAACTGAGCGTCGAATCGTCGTTGAAATCGATTATCAGGTCGCCGCGCGCGGAAATAATCTCGTCGGTAACGAGCACCGTGTCGTTACGCGCGAAATGCAGCCGTGCATCGTCGGGTGAAAGCTGGTCGGTCGTTACCTGCGGCCCGCCGTCGGTGTTTGCGGCGGTAAAAGTCGCATTCGGCACGGCGTCACCCGTAAACGTTTGCGAGAAGTTGGATTCCGGATAGCCGATTACGAAAAACCCTCCGGAGCCGCCCGCCGAACCGAAATTGTCGCGCTGACCGTCGGCCTTGGAGTACGACGCATCGCCAATGAACCGCATGCGATCGGACAGTCGCCATTCGCCGTTGAAACCCAGTGCGTAGGTCTCCGTCTCGGCAACCTGCTCGCGGACGATCAGATCCAGTGCAAAAGCCGGCGATGCATGCGATACAACCTGGTTCGCGTTGTTGAGCACGGCATTGGTCGTCTGATCGAGGGAAATACTGGGGAAGTATGCGTATTGATCCTGCAGCCCGGGCGCATCGAACTTCGTATACAGGGCATCCAGCGTCATCGAAAAGTCGTCGCTGGGTTCGAATTGAAACGCAACCGTGCCGCCGATTCGCTCGCGCTGCTGCTCCGAAATCGCCGCACCGAAGCCGTTGAAGCGGGCCTCGGTGTTCACGATTGCGGCATTGGTCGTGTCGTTGAATCCGTCGCCGTCAGCGTCGATCGTGACGCCGGCAAGTCCGTTCGCATCCACCTGCACGTCGTTGACGAGAAAGCCGCTCTCGGCAAGATCTGTGCGCGCGTCGCGGTCCTGATAGGAAAACGATGCAAGGAAACCCATCGTGTCGTTCGCCCAGGTGTTCGAAATGATGCCCGAAGCCCGCAACCCGGTGGTATCGGCCAGGTCCTCGTACTGACCGCCGACTGAGCCCGCGAACGTAAAGCCCGGGCTGTCGAGGGGTTTCGCCGACTGGATGTTGACGCGGCCGCCAAGGCTGCCGTCGCCCTGACTGGCCATGGTCGTCTTGTAGACCTGGGCACCGGCGATCAGCTCGGACGCAATTACGTCGAACGAGAATTCCCGGCCGTTGTTTTCCGTCGCGAGCAGACGATTGTTGTAGGTCACGGCATTGAACTCTTCGCCGAGACCGCGAACGGTTACGAATTGCCCTTCCCCGCCACGTGTCCGGGTTATCGCCACGCCGGTGATGCGTTGCAGCGACTCGGCCACGTTGATATCGGGAAACTTGCCGAGTTCCTCAGCGGAGATGCCGTCGACGATGGTGCTCGAGTTCTGTTTCAGCGACGCCGCATCCTGCAGGCTTCTGCGAATACCGGTGACGACGACCTCTTCGATCGGCTCCTCCTGTGCGAGTGCGGCACCGGAGGGCACAACCAGCGTGCCGAGCGTAACAGCCGTGAGTATCGTGAATGTTGCGGCACCGAAGACCGCGGACGAACTGCGAGCGAGAAAGTTAGTGGTGTTCATATGGCCCCCCATTTCAATCGACCTGCAATTGCGGCTGCAATCGTTATGGAACGACCCAATACGGGTTATCCACTAAATCGATTAAGTTTGAATATAGCGGGCACGATATTGTGCTGGCAAGTGTGGGTAAATCTTAATTTGAACTTAATTCGGCCGGGCGTGCGGCCGGCCTTGGGGCTGCTTCAAGGGCAGCTCTCGCGCACGATCAGCTCAGTCGGCAGGATGATACTTTTGTCGAGCCGCTTTCCCTGGAAGATCTCGGCGGCCACGCGGCCTTTATCGGTACTCTGCTGATGCACGGTCGTCAGCGACGGATTGTGCGTCTCTGCCTCGGGAATATCGTCGAAACCGGTAATTCGAACGTCTTCCGGTACTCGTAAATCCATGTGCCGGGCCGCCCGCATTGCGGCCAACGCTATCCGGTCGCTCATGCACAGCAGCAATCGCGGCCTCGGCGATCGGGAGAGTGCCTGCCTGGCCGCCTGGTAACCGAGTTCCTGAGTGTTATCCGGAATGTGAAAGATCCGCTTGGCCGGTATTTCCACGCCGGCTTCGGCTGCAGCATCGAGGAAGCCATTCAAACGGTGAATCGTAATGATGCTCTCTTTGCCGAAGAGTTCTTCGGCCTGAATAACGCAAACCCGGTTTGCGGCAATCAGCCGCAAACCAAGAATTGCGACCGGTTGATCCTTGTTGGCAAGCGCGTGCTCCGCACAACGTTTGGCCGCAGAGTAGTTGTCGATATTGACTGACGTAAAGCCGTCGACGTCAAAATCGACCGTGATTACCGATTTGTGCTGCAACAGGAGCTGATCAAGCGTCTGCTGTTGCGGCGGCCCGTACACGATAAACCCGTCGACGAACGATTCGTAGCCATGCACCTGTTTGACGTGATCGCGGGAGGGCATGACGAGCAAACTGTATTCCGACTCCTCGAACACTTCGGCCAGCCCCTGCAGAAACTGCTGCGCTACGGGATCGCTGAAACTATAGGCCAGATAGTTCGACAACATGACGCCGACTATTCCGGTGCGTCCGGTGCGGAGACTGCGCGCCGCCGCGTTGGGCCCTGCATAGCCGCTGGCCATGCACTCTTTCAGAATCCGTTCGCGAAGTTCCCGGGATAACTGGCTCGGCCGGTTGAAGGCGTTCGAAACCGTTGCCGTAGATACGCCAAGCTTCTTCGCCATTTGCTTGAGAGTTGGTTTATCGGACTGCATTCGCATCGTATTGCAGCCTCTACAGCCGTGAACAATGGACTGGGCAATGCACGTTCACCCGAGGTCCGCAAACAGCGCCTGGAACGGACCGAGGACAATCGCGCCGCCTTCGACGCTACCCTCGAAACCAAGATTATCATGCACGGTTGCGACGGCATACGGAACTGACGCGCGCTGCGTTTCCGCGGTGAGATTGAGTGCGACGAGCATTCTCTGTGCGGCCGCCGATCTAATCCAGCACAGCATCTCCCCGGTATTTTCTACGAGCTGTATGTCGCCGTCGATAAGCGCGGGCTGCTGCTTGCGCCACTTGATCAGTGCCTTTATCCGGTTCAGCGCGCTTGCCGGATCTTCGAGCTGCGAGGCAACCGACATTGGCAGGTGCCGCGGCTCCACCGGCAGCCATCCTTCCACTGCGGAAAAACCGCCCTTGTCCTTAGGCTCCCAGACCATAGGCGTACGGCATCCGTCCCGCCCGCTGTAAGCCGGCCAGAACTGCAAACCGTAGGGGTCCTGCATTCGTTCCCGGGGTACTTGCGCCTCCGGCAGACCCAGTTCGTCTCCCTGATAGAGACAACTGCTGCCGCGCAAGGACAGCATCGTCGCTATCGCGACGGGGGCAAACGCTGCGGGGTCGCTGTCCCGCCCCCAACGGCTGACGACACGGGCGACATCGTGATTCGACAAGGCCCAGCAGGGCCAGCCGTCCTGGATTTTAGACTCGGTGTTTCTGACCACCTGGCGAATCCAGTCCGCGCTGCACTTTTCGGTGAGGAGATCGAAAGTGTAAGCCATATGCAGCTTGTCGTTTCCCGCCGTGTATTCCGCCATGACGGCAAGCGCATCGCCCGCACTGATTTCGCCAACGCTGGTTGTATCGGGGTATTCTTCGAGAAGCTTTCGGACAGTCCGCAGATAGGACAGATTCTCGGGCTGGCTGACATCGTACAGATGCAGCTGCTGGCCGTACGGATTGTCCGGCGACAGTCCATTCATGCGCTCGCAGCCGGCAGGCACGGCGGGGTTGTCCTCGAGCGTATCGCTGTGAAAGTAGAAGTTGACGACGTCAAGACGAAACCCGTCAACGCCCAGGTCGAGCCAGAAGCGCATGTTGTCGATTTGAGCGTCGCGGACCTCGCCGTTATGGAAATTCAGATCGGGCTGCGACTCGAGAAAGTTATGCAGATAAAACTGCTCGCGCGTGGAATCCCAGCTCCACGCCCCGCCGCCAAACAGAGACAGCCAGTTGTTGGGCGGCGAGCCGTCTTCTTTCGGGTCGGCCCAGACGTACCAGTCGGACTTCGGATTGTCGCGGCTACGGCGGCTCTCGGCGAACCACGCATGTTGATCGGATGTGTGGCTCAACACCTGATCGATAATCACTTTGAGTCCCAGCGAGTGCGCCCGGGCGATGAACAGTTCGAAATCCGCGAGATCCCCGAAAATCTCGTCGACCGCCCGATAGTCGGAAATATCGTAGCCGAAGTCCTTCATGGGCGATTTGAAGAACGGCGACAGCCACACGGCATCGACGCCGAGGTCCGCTACGTAATCGAGGCGCGAAGCCGCGCCGCGGAGGTCACCAATGCCGTCACCGTTCGAGTCGGCGAAGCTACGCGGATATATCTGGTAGACCACCCCGCCTCTCCACCAGTTGCTTGTTGTTTTCATTGTGTGGCAGCGTCCTGATCGCTTGCGGAACAAGCGAACTTAATGCATTAAGATAACCGAATGCCGAGGATCAACGCAAACCGCGCGCCCACCGGTTCGGGCCGTCCGCGTGTGTCACCAGAGTAAGACGTAGGTTGCCGCGATGGTCAGCAGAACGACGGCTGCCTGATACAGATAGTTCTGATACCACGGCACATTTTCGTTTTCGACGTGAATCAGCGACGTGTTGAACGTGTAGCGCTCGACAACCTCCTGCGAAGGCGGCTCGGTCATCTTGCTGATAAGCACGAACACGACCGACGACAGCGCAATCGCAAGGCCGACGTTCATCAGGTAGTGCAGCGGCCAGGCGCCGGCGAGATTTAGCAGGAACAGTGCAATGCCGATAATCGTGCCCAGCACCAGCGTCCAGAACGCGGCGCTCCCGGTGCCGCGCTTGTAGAACGCGCCGAACAGGAAGATCGTTACGATCGGCGGCACGATGATGGAAAACATCTGCTGCAGATAAGCCCACAGGCCGCCGAAGTTCGCAATCATGGGAGCCCAGGCCGCGGCGACGACCATTAGTGTCAAGGTCGATATGCGCCCGTATTTGGCGATCTTCTGCGGCGTGAGTTCCGGATGACGCGCCTTGACGAAGTCGACGACGATTAGAGTCGACGCTGAATTCAGAGTGGAGTCGACGCTCGACATGATCGCCGAAATCAGGCCCGCCATTACGAGCCCGACAACACCCACCGGCAGCACCTCGCGCACCATTGTCGGAAACACGAGGTCGCCGTTCGTCAATCCGGGAAACAGCACGATCGCCATGGCGCCCGGCAGGATCATGATAAAGAACGGCGTCATTTTCAGCATGCAGGCCAGCATGATTCCCCAGCGGGCGTGCTGGATGTTCTTTGCCCCCAGCACGCGCTGAGTAATGTACTGGTTGGTTGCGACGTACCAGAAGCCCAGAAACGGTACGCCGAGGATCAGGCCCGGCCAGGGCAGCTCCGCATCGGTCAGGGGCTTGACCAGCGAGAAGTGTCCTTCCGGCGCTGCGGACACCATACGCTCCCATGAATAGTCGATCTGACCGAACATGATGAAGGTCAGCAAACCGCAGCCCATGATGAGAATGACCGCCTGCAGCGCATCCGTATAGACGACGGCTTTGAGCCCGCCAAAGGCCGTGTACAGGCCCGCGAACAGGGCCAGCGCGAAACAGGTTTCCCACAGCGGCAAACCGGGGAAAAACGTCTGCAGCACGATTGCACCGGCGTACAGGCCGCCCGCGGTATCGACTACGATGCTAATGATGATGGTGACAGCCGAAAAGAACAGCCGCGATCGCCGGTCGAATCGCCGCTCCAGAAACTCGGGAACGGTCGTCACCTTGGCCCGCAGATACAAGGGCACGAACACGACCGCGAGCACGACAAACGGAATGCCGGCGCTGAACTCCCAAACTGCGTGCACAATGCCGGTGTTGTACGCGGCGCCCGCGAGGCCGATCAGCGTCGTACTCGAGATGTTCGATGCGAACAGCGATAAACCAATGAAGCCCCAGGTCAGCGAGCGCCCGCCGAGAAACAGGTCTTCGCCGGTCTTCGTGCGCATCGAAACCCAAATGCCTATTGCCACAACCAGCAGCAGATAGGCTGCAATGATGGCGAGATCCAGATTACTGATCATCGTGCTGACCGCTCCCCCACTGACACGGCGGACCGTTGCAAGGTCCGCAGCAACCATTACTCAGCGGACGTGCGCCTTGCAAGCGATTCGCCTGTTTCAGATGAATTTAAGTATTGCGTGTTGCCCATAGCCGCGATAAACATCCGAAAAGTTGTCCTGCGCGATGCGTTGCGAATCGCGTGTAAACATCCGACAGTGCCGTCGAGCAAGTACATCGCATGCGCTATCCAGACTACGCGTTAACTGCCGAAAACCGACGGCGTGCCGAAGCCGCCGGCAAGGTCGATGCCGACTGGTACCTGTCGCCCGTACCGCGCGAGGTGCTGCAGAACGTACTGGTAAGACGAAACCTGCCGGCCGTTCGCGACACGGCAATCTGGTTTTCCTTGCTGGGCATTTTCGGCTCGGCAGGCTTCCTGCTGTGGGGCAGCGCGTGGGCGATCCTGCCTTTCGCGGCCTACGGCATTCTCTATACGTCGTCGTCAGACTCGCGCTGGCACGAAACCCTGCACGGCACGGCGTTCAGAAGCGACTGGATGAACAACGTGCTGTACGAGATCGCCGCGTTCATGGTGGTCAGGGAATCGACTCCGTGGCGCTGGAGTCACATGCGCCATCACAGCGATACCTACATCAAGGGGGTCGATCCGGAAATCACCGTGCCGCGGCCGCCGAGCGCGCTGTCGCTCGTTGCGATTTTCACGAACCTCAAGCACGTTCCGCGCGAGTTTCGCAACATGACGCTGCACGCGATGGGCAGACTTGCTCCGGGAGAAGCGAGTTACGTCCCCGAATCGCAGCACCCGCGCATGTTCCGTATCGCGCGAATCTACCTGCTCATCTACGGCGGCGCAGTTGGCACGGCAGTCTATTTCGGCACCGTGCTGCCGCTCATGTACGTCATCCTGCCGAGTTTCTACGGTCAATGGCTGCTGCCGATTCTCGGCCTGCCGCAGCACACGGCGCTGGCCGAGGAAACCCTCGATCACCGGCTGAATACCCGGACCGTGTACATGAATCCGGTGTTTCGTTTCCTGTACTGGGAGATGAACTACCACATCGAACACCACATGTACCCGATGGTGCCGTACCACCAGCTGGGTAATTTGCATGCCGCAATCAAGGACGATCTGCCACCAACCTACTGCGGGGTCGTCGAGGCCTGGCGCGAGATTCTGCCGGCTCTCGTCCGGCAGATGCGCGACCCCTCGTATTTTGTGGACCGGAGCGCGCAGCTGCCGAAGAGCACCCGGCGAACGCCGGCGGTCAAGACAGCTGCGCCGGACGACTCGGCAGCAACGGACGGTTGGGTCGACGTATGTTCGTCCGCAGCGCTAAAACGCGAGGACGTACTGCGTTTCGACTACCGCGAACACACGTTTGCGGTCTATCGCACGGCGGACAGCGCTTACTATGCAACGGACGGCTTGTGCACTCACGGCAATGCACATCTTGCGAGTGGGCTGGTGCGCGGTCATCTCGTCGAGTGCCCCAAGCACAACGGCCGCTTCGACGTGCGCGACGGCGCACCGCGGCGGCATCCGGTGTGCCTCGCCCTGAGGACCTATCCGGTGGAGACGCGCGGCGATCGCCTGTTCATGAACGTTGCCGCCCTGACGGACCCGCCCGTCGAAGACGCCTACACGTTCGAAGTCGTCAGCAACCGCAACGTGGCAACCTATATAAAAGAGCTCGTGCTTCGGCCCGTCGAAGAATCGCCCGAGCTTCGCTTTACGCCCGGCGACTACCTGCTGTTCGACATACCGGAAATCGACCTTGTGTTCGGCGATTTCGACATTGACGAACCCTATGCCGGCACGTGGCGTTCGGAGAACTTGCTCGGCTATCGTACCGTCAGCCGTACGCCGGTACGCCGCAACTTTTCTATCGCAAGCAACCCGCACGGCGATGGCGATCTTCGCTTCAACGTCCGTATCGAATTGCCGCCCCCTGGGCTTAGCTGCAATGCTGGCGTTGGATCGTCCTACGTATTCGCTCTCAAGCCCGGCGATATCGTGACCGCGAAAGGCCCGCACGGCACGTTTCACCCGAAGGACACCGGCGCTGAGATGATCTATCTCGGCGGTGGCGCGGGAATGGCGCCGCTACGTTCGCATATCGCTTACTGGTTCGAGACCGTAAAAACCGGACGTCGCGTGAGCTTCTGGTATGGCGCGCGCGCCGAGCGCGAACTGTTTTACACGGACTATTTCACGAGACTTGCGGAACGCTTCGATAACTTCACGTTCCACGTGGCGCTCTCCGCCGCACAAGCCGACGATCCGGAAGAACGGCGGCGAGGATGGATTCACGACTTGCTCGAGGAAGAGTATCTGGGGAAGCACGCGAATCCCGCCGGCATTGAATACTATCTTTGCGGTCCGCCCGCCCTCATTCGCGCAGCCACGGACTTGCTGAACTCACACCGTGTGTCGCCGAGCCGTATTGCGTATGACGAATTCTGACGGCACTGCTCAAACTGACGCAGCGCAAGCCTGCAGACGGCAGAAAGCTATTCGCTGGCTTTGCGAATCAGCAACACACAGCCCGTCTCGGTACGGACTTCGCCGTGCGTCGTGCCTTCGGGCGCAAGATGATAATCGCCGGCGACCAGGTGAATATCGCCGAACCATGTTTCTCCTTCGACGACGTAGGTCTCTTCGTCGGCAGGATGATAGTGCTCTGGAAACGTCGTGCCCGGCTCGAGGCGCACGAGCATCGACATTGTTGCCTCGTCGCTGCGCAGCACCTTGATCGAATTGCCGGGACTCGTTTCGATCCAGCCGCTGCCCGCTTCCCGCACCGTGACGAGGTCCGCGGGCGCGGCTTCACGAACGCGATCGAGCAGCCGGCCCTTCATACGGGCGGCCGCTTCCGGTCCCGGGTCCATCGGCGCGCTCGCGTCGAGCAATGCCGCGGCAAATGCTTCCGGTATTACAGTGTCGTTGTCGTCAGCCACGTTATCCTCAATGCCCGCCCAGTTCCGCCGGCGCCGCGTCGCCAAGTGTATGCAGCGCCCGTCGAATACGGGACTTGACGGTGCCGAGCGGCATTTGCGTCAGCTCCGCAATCTGCTGGTGACTCAAGCCGCGGAAAAACGCCAGCGCAAGCAGCTGCCGATCGTCCGCGGAGATCGTCGCCAGCAAAGCGTGTACGACATGCCCCGCCTCTACCGATTCCAGCAACGTGTCCGGCTCGTCAACGGTGTCCGCCGCTTCCGCGGCCGCCGCCTCGGCCTTGCGTGCCACTGAGCTCTCACGCCGGTACTCGTCCAGCGCGCGGTTGCGGCAAATGCTAAGCAGCCAGGTAATCGGCCGGCCGCGCTTTCGGTCGTAGAGGCCTGCTTTGTTCCAGATGTCGAGATAGACGTCTGTCACAACGTCTTCCGCGAGCGTCGCGTCGCCGACGATCCGCATGGCGACGCCGTACACCCGGGTGAGCGTCGCATCGTACAAATCGCTGAGCGACTGTTCGTGTCCCTTGGCCATTGCCTGTATCCACTGCGTGCAGCGGGCATCGAACTCTTCGCTCGAAGCGCTCGCGGAACCGGTTAGCGGATGGGACACCATCCCGAAACTATACCAAAACGCGCCTCAGGAATTTCCGCGTGTACGAAGCTATACGTACGCCAGCCGCGCTTGGATGCAGCATTCGACAACTTTTTTCCGTTTCCGGATTTTTTTCGACTTTTCCGCGGTGCGGACGCATCCGTTCCCGCCTGACGTCCGTATAGGAGGTGCAAAACAACATCCTCAAGGAGAAACCCTCATGAAACACACACTCACCTGCCTCGGCGTCGCGATGGCGCTGCTTGCAACCGGCGATGCACTTGCGTCCAGCCACCGCGAGGCGCCCTTCGTAACCAAATATCCGCAGTCGGACGGCACGGACTTCTATCTGTTCAAGAGCTACGAACCGGGCCGTGAAGATTACGTCACGATGATCGCGAACTACCTGCCGGTGCAGGCGGCTTACGGCGGCCCGCACTACTTTCCGCTCGACAGCCAGGCGCTGTACGAGATCCATGTCGACAACGACGGCGACAGCGTCGAAGACCTGACCTTCCAGTTTCGCTTCGAGGATTCGTTCCCCGAAGGCGGACCGGTGCGGCTAAACGTCGACGGCGAGGAAATCTCGAGCGTATTGCGCAACATCGGCGTGTTGAGCGCCGACGATCAGACCGGACTCAATCACCTCGAGTCGTATACGGTATCGGTAGTCGACGGGGACCGGCGCCGCGGCAGCCGCAGCAAAGCGACCAACATCGCAACGGGTGCTTCGAGCTTCGCCAAACCTTTCGACTATTCCGGCACCAAGACTTTCGGCGGGCCGGGTAACTACACGACCTACGCTAACAGTTTCATCCACGACATAAGCATTCCGGGCTGCAGCCTGCCGGGCCGGGTGTTCGTCGGTCAGCGCAACGAGGCATTCAAGCTGAGCCTCGGCGAAGTATTCGATCTCGTTAACTTCGTACCGCTCGAGGGCGACAGTGCGCCGGGCGCCGGCGACGGAGACGGCTTCCCCAACGGCGTAACTCAGGATCCCGAACGCAACATCCTGGCGCGCAACAACGTCACGTCGATTGCGCTCGAAATCCACGAGGACTGCCTCACGCAGGGCGACGAACCCGTGGTCGGCGCATGGACGACGTCGAGCCTGCGGCAGCTCAACATCCTGAACCCGCGCCCCACGTTCCTGAAACCCGAAGTGAGCGGCGGCCGCTGGACGCAGGTATCGCGCCTGTCGGCGCCGCTCGTCAACGAGCTGGTGATCGGCTTCGAGAGCAAGGACCGCTTCAACTCGAGCGAGCCGAAAGACGACGGCCAGTTCCTCAAGTTCGTGACCAACCCGGGCCTGCCGCTGATCCTCGACTCGCTATTCAGAACACCCGTAAACCAGACGCTGCAAATGGTCGATCCCGAGTTTGTGCCCTTCGACAACATTGCGCCGACCAACTTCCCGCGTAACGACCTGGTCACGGCGTTCCTGACGGGTTTCCCGGGCTTGAACCAGCCCGCGAACGTGGTACCGGGAGAAATGCTCCGCCTGAACACGGCAATTTTGCCGACACCGCGAGAAGCGCAGCATCCGCTGGGCGTTGCCGCCGGCGATGCGGCCGGGTTTCCGAACGGCCGCCGCCCCGCTGACGACAGCGTCGATATTGCCCTGCGCGTCGTCATGGGTGTGCTGTGTTACCCCGTCCCGCTCGGTGAAAACGGCGCCGACCTGGACCTCGGTCTGTGCGATCCGGAAGACGCAGTGGTAGGCAACCAGGCGTTTACCGACGGCGCACCGATTCGGGCAACGGAGTTCAACAACAGTTTCCCCTACCTGCTGACGCCGTACCCGGGTTCGCCCGTAGGCGCTCCGCTGCCGCAGCCCGTGGACTAATCGATCCGCTTTATTGGAGACAGACATGAAACGAATGTATGCAAGTCTTGCGCTTGTGAGCCTGGCACTCACGGCCTGCGGCGGGTCGGGTGACGACCGCCCGCCGGTCAACCAGGCGCCGCAGATAAGCGCGATCGCCGATCAGAACGTCACGGCAAACGGCAGCAGTCAGCCGATAGCTTTCTCGCTTGCCGACGAAAACGTCGACGAACTGACGCTCTCGGCATCGTCGGACCGGCAGCAGGTGCTGCCGGACGACGGCATTACGCTGACCGGGAGCGGCTCGGCGCGATCGCTGACGGTGACGCCCAGGGCCGATGAGGCCGGAGACGCCTTCGTGACGATTGTGGTGTCGGACCCGCAGGGCCTGTCGGCCGGCGCCTCTTTCCTCCTGACGGTGCAGCCCGAGCAGAAGTCGATGCAGCAGTTCGCGCGCGACACGTTCGTGAGCGACGAGAACGGCGAGCCTGAGTTGATCAACGCCGTCGAGTTCGCGGAAGACGCCGAGAACGACGACTTTGCGGATCTTCTGACGCCGTAAATGCCTCTGCCCTAATGCCTCTGCCCCGGGGTTACGCCCCGGGGCATGCATGTTTCCTGGGAGTTCGGGAACATGAAAACCGGAAAAATCATCAGCAATTTCACGTCGCGAGTGACGGCAATCGCAGGGCTTCTGGCGATACTGTTTGTGCCCGTGGCGGCGGCGCACGACATTCGCGAGACACAGGTTGAGGCGCACGCAGCGAAGACACAGGACGCACACGAACATCACGGATCGCCAGGCAAAACGCACGACGCGGTCCGCCCACTGATTCGCGCGTTTCGGGAGAGCGGCGACGATGCGCATCTCGATGCGGCATGGGCCTTGATCGAGCCGGGTCTCGAAGCTCGCGACATCGACGCGGCCACGCTGGTGAACGCCGCGACGGTGGCGCAGTCACGGCACGATTTTGTGCTTGCGCTCGAACTCATCGACCGGGCGCTCGCCAAAAGCCCGCACCTGGACCCGGCCTGGCTGCTTCGTGCCTCGATCGAGCTGGTGCGCGGCAACACCGACAGCGCGCTCGATGCGTGCCGCAGGCTGCGGCGGGTCGCGACGCTTACGGCCATAAGCTGCCGGTCCAGGGTTGCAGTTGCGCAGGGGCAGCATGAAAGGGCGCTCAAGCAAATGACGGCCGTCTTGACCCACGTCCGCAGAGACGATGCCGATGCGGACGAACTCGCCTGGTCGTTCAGCGTAGCGGGCGACGCTGCCGCAACCCTGGATACGAAACTCGCGGCATCGCTGTACGGCAACTCACTCGATCTCGCCGAAAGCACGCAGGTGCGATCCGCGCTGGTCGACGTGTTACTCCGCGCAGATCGACTGGACGACGCGAAAGCTGCGCTTGCGTCGGGTTCCGCGGCACTGCCGCTGACGGTGCGGCGCATGATCGTCGCAAAGCGCCAAAACCGTGACGCAGAAATAGCTCACGAGATCACCCGCGCGGACCGGCGTTTCCGGCACTGGATAGCACACGAAGACTGGCTGCACGCTCGGGAGATGGCGCGCTTTTACCTGGATGTACTGCCGCGCCCGGCGCTCGCGCAGCAGCTTGCCAGGGTGAATCTGGCGCAACAGCGTGAAGCCGAAGACCTGCTGCTTGCGGCACGCACTCGCGGATGTTCGTCGTGCGGAGGTTAGTGGCTGCCGCAGCGCCGTTCCTGCGGCACCAGCGAAGCGGGTTGAGAAGCGAGTTGCGGGCCTCGTTTATCGGGTAACACGCCTGCGCAATGCATCCAAAGTACGCCGGCATTCGTATATTTTGATATTCGCATGCATAGAATACGGTTAGAAACCCAGGGGGATCCAAATGTCCAAGCGTGACGCCCGCGAACTCGACAGAATGCTGCTGCTTGCCGGTGGCGGCAACGAGGCCGCATTTCGACAGTTCTACGAGCTGACGGCGCCCACGGTGCTCGCGATACTCCTGCGCATGCTCAAGGATCGCTTCCAGGCCGAGGACGTGCTGCAGGACACCATGGTCATCGCCTGGAACAAGGCCACCGACTTCGATCCAGCCAAGGCGGGCGCCAGAACCTGGCTCACGACCATTGCACGGCGCCGGGCACTCGACCTGCTGCGCAGCCGCAAGCGCCGTGACGAGGTGTTCAGGGACAGCGCTGCCGACATTCGCGATGTGCTCAGCCGGCATGGCGACGTTGCGGCTGACGACCCGGAATCCACGGCCACGGTGCGACGCCTGGCGTTTTGCTTTGGCGAGCTGAACAGCGACGCTGCGATCTGTATTCAAAGCGCATATCTCGACGGCCTGACCTTCGCCGAGATTGCCGCGCGAATCGACCGGTCGCTCGGCACCGTAAAGAGCTGGATACGCCGCGGTGTCAGCAAGCTCAAGCAGTGTATGCAAGCATGAACTATCGCGACCCGGAGAGGCTCGAGGCACTCGCGCGGGAGTTCGTGCTCGGCACGATGCCGCGGCGAGCACGGCGGCGCTTCGGCCGGCTTGTCGACGAGGACGAGACGGTTGCGGCAGCGGTGTATGCGCTCGAAGAGCAGCTGCTCGGGATGGCCTGGTCGCTGACGCCGGTCGCCCCTTCGGAACTCGTCTGGCGACGCATTTCGCGGCAGGCGGGCCTCGGCAGGACGCCACGGAAAGCGCAAACGGGACCCTGGCGGTCGATCGCGGCGGCGCTGCTCCTCGGCTTACTTGTCAGTACGGCGGCCTGGTGGCAGGAATTAAGCCAGCCGCCTGAACGCGTTGTCGAGACCGTCACTGAAACCGTCATCGAACCGATGCCGCTCGAACCGGCCGTGAGCGTCGTCGCTGATGCCGAGGGCAACGCGCTGTGGGTCGCGCGCGTGTATGCCGATCTCGCGCGCGCCGATGTCGCCGTGTCCACGCTGCCTGTGGCAAGGCCTGCGAACGATTACCAGCTCTGGGTGCTGGGCGCCGACGGCGTGCCGGTCTCGCTGGGCCTGCTACCGCAAACGGGGGCACGTCAACTGCCGCTGACGCCGGTGGCGTTGGCGGCACTCGACAACGGTGAGCTGCTGGCGGTTAGCCTGGAACCGACAGGTGGATCGCCGGAGGCGGTGCCGACCGGACCTGTGCTGTATACAGCTGCGCTATTACCGCCGTAGCAATGCCGACCGAAGCGGCGCTCTGATTGCGGCCGCGTTGCTGCCGTCGTAGCGGAGGTGGACAGCCGCGTTAGCCGATGTGAGCGCCGAGGCCCGGCTTCAACCGGCCTTGCCGTAAGCCTCGCGCATCCAGGCCTTCACGGACTTGTCGAAGTCGGCCGTGCTCTCCAGACGCACGCGGTGACTGCACATGGCGTTGTAGCTCTCGAGCCGGCCGGCAGCCGGCTTCCCTTTCAACGCCAGACCGAGATCGATGCGGGTCCTGGTCGCCGGCGTGATCAGCGCGAACTGTTTCTTTCGGCGCAGGCTTACGCTGGCCTTTTTCGGCGCAATCTCCAAGTCGGGGCCCAGCGACTGCGCGAACTTGACGATCTCGTCGTGTAGCGGGCGCAGTTTTGCTTTCGGGCCGGCGTATTGCGCGGCAACGAGATCGGCCTCGCCTTCGCCGCCTTCGAGCGCCTTTGCAGCAATCAGGTTGGCGAAGCCATGGGTCACGCCGTGCTCGGTCTTCAGGTGTTTGACGATCTCACCATGTTTGCCGAGACCGCTCTTCGCAAGCAGCTGCAGCCATTCCGCCAGCGGCTTGCCCGTTTTCTCCGGCAGGTTGGCGAGCATCGTAGCCAGTTGTTTGTCCGGTGTAGACATGGCAGTACTCCTAGAGTCTGGCGATCTTGTCGAAGGACCAGTTTTCGGACTTCGAAACCTTTGGCGAAAACGGCTCGAACAAGCCCATGAGACCCAGCATCAGCCGGCCGCCGAACGTGGGCCGTCCGGTTTCGACTATCGATTTGAAGGTATTGACGATGAATGGACCGCCCTGCGCCATACCTTTTTCCGTCCTGGTGCCGGCCGGCACATTGGTCGTAATCAGCAAGAACTCCGTGCCGCCGTCCACCTCCTTCAATTCGTAGCTGACCGTGCAGGGCGGGTCGTCGTAGTTGGTGAACTTGAAGGTATGCGAATAGCGGAAAGGCGGATCGAACTCGAGTACCTTGCCGACGACGCTGCGATACTTGCCGCTTTTGGTCTGCATCGCGATCGGCGCGCCGACTTCGATTTCGCCGGTGGTTTTGCACACGGAGCCGAAGAAAAACGGCAGTACTTCGTCAGTTTTGACCAGTTCATCCCAGACTTTCCCGATAGGCGCGGCGATGGTGACTTTGTAGATGGCTTTGTTGCTATTTGAGGTCGTGCTACTCATTGCTGTTTCCTTCCCCTCGGTTAGTCTTTCTTACGCTCTTGCGTGTCCCCGGCAGCCCTTTCGGCGGCTCTTTTTATCGAGGTCACACGCTCGCCCCAGTGCGCGGCGTACTCATCGGTCCAGCGTTCGTAAATCATCTGGATCGGAACCTGGTTCAAGTACAGCCGGCGTGACCGTCCGTCCTTCTCGCTAACCACGAGGCCCGCGGTTTCCAGCACGCCAAGATGGTTCATGACCGCAATGCGGCTGCAGTCGAACTGCGCCGCCAGCCTGCCGACCGGCCAGCCCGGGTTTTCGCGGAGTAGATCGAGAATGGTTCGCCGCGTCTGATGTGCCAGCGCGTGAAAGACCTGATCCATGCTCTCATTAGTAATCATGTAATTACATTATTACTAATTGCCAGCAATGTCAACGGCGGTCGAGTCTCTAAAGAAGATGCCTGGTGCAGCCGACTACCTAGTATGGATATCCGCTGACACAGGCTTCCCGATCGAGATGCAGGCAGAGACGCAGAACATCGGCCGTTACGAACTGATTCGCTCGATCGGCAAGGGCTCGCAGGGAACGGTCTATCTCGGCCGGGACCCCACGCTGGACAGGCTGGTGGCGATCAAGGTGCTGACCGCCGAGGATGCCGCGCTGAACAGCATGTCCGACGACGGCGTACCCATGGAAGCCCGTATCTCGAGCAAGCTCAAGCATCCGAATATCATTCCGATTTTCGACGCTGGTGAAGTTGCCCCGGGCCCGTACCTCGTATTCGAATACGTCAAAGGCAAGTCGCTCGCCGAAACCCTGAAACAAAAGGGTGCGGTTTCCATTGAGCAAGCGATACCAATGATCGGCGCAATCCTCAAGGCGATCGCAAGCGCCCACGGCGCCTCGATCGTACATCTCGACCTGAATCCGCGGAACATCCTGATCGATGCGGACGGCGTTCCGCGAGTAATGGATTTTGGCCTGGCGCAGTACGTCAGCAGCGCGCGCAAGCCAAGGGAATCGACGACGGGCACCTTAAGATACATGGCGCCGGAACACTTCGAGGGGCGGCCGCTCGGTCCCGCGACGGACGTCTTCGCTCTGGGCTCCACCTTTTATGAGCTGGTTACCGGTCGGCGTGCGATACCCGGGGACGACCTCGAGACGATCAGGAACGAGATCCTCTTCGGCGAGGTCGATTTTTCCGTGCTGAACGACGACCCGCTCTGGGATGCCTTCGCACGATTCCTGGCCGGCGCGCTCGAGAAAAGCGAATCGGGGCGCTACACCGACGGCGCGGTCATGACCGAAGCCTTCGAATTGTTCCTCTCGGAAAGCGAACTCTCCGACAAAGCGCAGCCTGCCGCGGCCAGCCACAGCACGGTCGAGTTTCTGCTGCGGCGCATGCAGCGGACCGGCGATTTTCCGACGATCTCGCAGACGATGGCAGACATCAACCGGTTGACGGGGGACGACGCCGACGCCAATGCGGAGCAACTCGCTAACGTCATTCTCAGAGACTTCGCCCTCACCGGCAAACTTCTCAAACTGGTCAACTCGGCGTTCTACAACACGCGCAGCGTCGAGGTAACCAAGATCTCCGAGGCGGTCGTTTTCTTAGGCCTGGAAAAGGTCCGCATGACGGCCAACAGCCTCATGTTCTTCAGCCACATGAAAAGCGACTCGTCAGTCCTCAAGGACTCGATGACAAAGTCGTTCCTGAGCGGCCTGATCGCGAGACACCTTGCGCAGCAGGCGAAGCTGCGCGACGCCGAAGAAGCGTTTATCTGCGGCATGTGTCAGAACCTCGGTGAGAATCTCGTCATTCATTATTTCCCCGACGAATTTGCCGACATAAGCGAGGCTGTGCAGACGAAGGGACTGGGCAAGGCCGCTGCAGCCCGCGGTGTGCTCGGGGTAAGCTATTCCAGGCTCGGCGCCGCCGTCGCGAGGAACTGGAACCTTCCGAGCTCGATTATCGAATCCATCCGCGGCATGCCGCCGGGCCCTGTGCTCGAGCCGGAGTATCCGAGCGAACGTCTTCGGGATCTCGCAGTGTTTTCCAACGAGCTGTGTGATCTTTTCGGTCGCTTCGATGCAGGCAGTGTCGAAGCGGCGATGCACGAGTTGCTGACGCGATTCGCCTCGAGCATTGCGACCGAACCCGAGTACTGTGTGAATCTGGTGGCCGCCGCATTCAACAAACTCCGGCAGTTTGCGCCCATCTTCGAAATCAACGTCGCCGACAGTCGCTATTGCAAGTCAGTGCAGACGTGGCTCGAACTCAAGGCAGAAGAGGCGGGTATCGCGGTAGAACGGACAGCCTGAAGTTCACTCAAGGCATCAAGCGCTTGACAGAACACGTAAAATACATAACCATTTGGTTATGAGTTACGAAAACCTCGACCGCATATTCTCCGCCCTCTCCGATCCCACGCGGCGCGGCATGCTCGCTCAGCTTGCATCCGGCGAAGCCAACGTGAGCGCCCTGGCGGAGCGTTACGACATGTCGCAGCCGGCCGTATCCAAACATTTACGCGTGCTGGAAAGCGCCGGCCTGGTCAGCAAGACGAAGCAGGGACGCGAAAGCATCGTCCGCGTGGACCCAAGACCTATCGAAGAAGCATCGACCTGGATCGGCCGCTACGCCCGCTTCTGGCGGCTGCAGTTCGACTCCGTCGATGAGTATCTGCAAACACAAAGCGCAAAGGGGAAGACGTGAGTACCGATATCAGGCTCGAAGGGGACAAACTCGTTGTGACCAGGGTTTACGCGGCGGCAATCGAAGCGGTATTCGATGCCTGGATCGAGACCAGCAAGATCGAGCAGTGGTGGGGCTGTGCCGAGTGCGTCGGCGTGCAGGCCGAAGTCGAACCCAGGGTCGGCGGAAAGTACGACCATCACATGACCATTCAGACAGAAGCAGGCAAGCATGAGGCACCGGGATTCGCAACGCTTACCGAGTTCGATCCGCCGCATCGGCTTGCATACACCTCTACGGACGAGAACGACCCAATGCTGATCACGGTGTCCTTCGAGGAGGTCGAGGGCGGTACGCGCGTCGAGTTGGTGCACTCGAATATCCCGGACGTGAAGGTCGACGGCGACACGGAACTGCGCGAGGTCATTCGCGAAGGCTGGACGGCGGCCACCGACAAGCTCGCAGCATTCCTCGAGCCGCAGGCGGCATGAGTCAGGCCGGCCCACCGGGGCCCGGCCGCTAACCCTCCTGGCAGATCGCGCGGCGCCCGTCGGCGGGTCTGCCGGCGGTCACACCCAGGCTTTATCCCCCCGCTCCCGCCGCCGGCAAGGCACTGTCGGCAGACGTGCAGATTCGCTAGACTCCGTCGGCAGCCAAGAACTCGCGGCCACCCAGCCGTTGTGCCGCCGCGGGATCGTTCGAGCTGACGCAGCGCGTCGAATACTCACTCCGGGACCATGAATAAACAAAGCGAACTGCTGGACCAACTAAAGATCGACCGCAGCGAACCCGCTCTGCGTGGCATGGGGCCGGTCGGCGTTAGCGCAATCGCCGTGCTGGCCGCGATTCTGGGTGCTGTTGGCGGAGCCCTGCTGCTGCGGGGCGATGCGCCCGCGGCCGGCGCAGCGCAGACTACGGCGCCGGTCGAGCCACGTACGCCGTCCGCCGGGAATGCACCGGCGGCGGAGCCCGCAGTGGCTGACGACACGCGCCGCGCGGCGCCCGCGGACAACCGCATCCTTAACGCATCCGGCTATATCACGGCTCGCCGCATCGCAACCGTGTCTTCGCAAATCACCGGCCTCATCACGGAGGTCAACGTCGAGGAAGGCATGGTCGTCGAGACCGGTCAGGTACTCGCCCGGCTCGACGACGCGCTCGTGCGGGTCGATCTCGAGCTGGCCCGCGCCCGGCTCGCCTCGCAGCGAGCCGGCATCGACAGCATTCGCGCCAATCTGACCGAGGCCGAGCGCGTCTACGAGCGAGCGCAAAGACTGCGCCCCCGGGGCCTCGTATCCGAGGCGGAGCTGACGGAGAGCACCGCCCGCTTCGACGCGCTGACCGCAGACCTGCAGCGCGCGGAAGCGGACATTGGCGTGTTCGAACTGGAGATTGCGAGCCAGGAGGAGCGCCTCCAGGATCACGTCATCACGGCGCCGTTTGCCGGCGTGGTCACGGTGAAGAACGCGCAGACCGGCGAAATCGTGTCGCCCGGCTCGGCCGGCGGCGGTTTCACGCGCACGGGTATTTGCACGATCGTCGACATGGACTCGCTGGAGATCGAGGTCGACGTCAACGAAGCGTTCATCGGACGCGTGTTTGCCGGCCAGCAGGTACTCGCGAATCTCGACGCATACCCGGACTGGGATGTTCCCGCTTCGGTCATTGCCATTATTCCGACGGCCGACCGCGCCAAGGCGACGGTGAAGGTTCGTATCGGAATCGAAGCGCTAGACCCGCGTATACTTCCGGACATGGGCGTCAAAGTGGCGTTCCTGAAAGACTGAATGCCGAACGAAGCCTCAGGAGAGAAAGACATGAGCGACGACATCCTCTTCGACCTTAGAGGGGTCTCCAAAAAGTTCGTCAAAGGCAAGGAGACGATAACGGTCTTCGACAAGCTGGACATCTCCATCGCGCGCGGCGACTTTCTCGCCATCATGGGACCGTCGGGCTCGGGGAAAACCACTCTGCTCAACATGCTCGGCGGCGTAGACCAGCCCAGTTCCGGCGAGATCTTTTTCGACGGCAAGCGGGTGGACACTTTATCCGAGAGCCAGCTCGCGGCCTGGCGCGCAAACAACATTGGTTTCATCTTCCAGTTCTACAACCTCATGCCCATGCTCAACGCACAGCGCAACGTGGAGCTGCCGCTGCTGTTGACGCGCCTCGGCAAGGGGCAGCGCAAGCAGAGCGTCGCGGCGGCGCTGGAACTCGTCAGTCTTTCCGACCGCGCGAAACACATGCCGAAGGAAATGTCCGGTGGCCAGCAGCAGCGCGTCGCCATTGCGCGCGCACTCGTTTCCGACCCCAAGCTACTGCTCTGCGATGAGCCCACGGGCGATCTCGACCGGCAGACCGCCGACGAGATTTTGGGGATGCTGCAACTGCTCAACCGCGAATACGGCAAGACCATCGTTATGGTCACGCACGATCCGGCCGCGGCGAAATACGCCAAACGCACGCTGCACCTCGACAAAGGCGAGTTCGTCGAGAAGGATCTCGCGGCGTGAAGGATTTGTATCTCGTTCTGAAGAATCTAACGCGCAAGCCGCTGAGATTGTTCCTGACAGTGTTTGCAACGTTCATTGCGTTCATGATCTTCGGCACCCTGACGGCGTTTCAGCAGGCCTTCGACTCGGGAATAGACCTGGCCGCCGACGACCGTCTGGTTGTCGTCAACAAGATCAACTTCACGCAATCGCTGCCGATCGCCTACGTCAACCGGGTGCGCGCGGTCGAGGACGTCTCCGCAGTCACACACCTCAACTGGTTCGGCGGCTACTATCAGGAACCGCGTAATCAGTTTGCCATGTTTGCGGTCGATGCGGAGAACTTCCTTACCGTCTACGACGAACTGCTTATAAGCGATGCCGAACGCGCCGCGTGGATCGGCAATCGCCAGGGACTCATCGCCGGCAAGTCCATTGCGGAGAACTTCGGCTGGCAGGTCGGCGAGCGCATTCCGGTCAACTCCAACATTTTCTCGCAGCGCGACGGCCGCACCGACTGGGACTTCGACGTAGTCGCCATCTACGAGGGTGCCGACCCGCAGACCGACACCAACAGCGTCTACTTTCACTATGAGTACTTCAACGAGACGCAGTCGTTCGGCGGAGACTTCATTGGTTTCATGGGCGTGCGCACTAGCGATCCGGAGCGCAACGAAGCTGTCATCAAGGCGATCGACGAACTGTTCGTGAACTCGCCCGCCGAGACCGAGACCGTGCCCGAGAAGGCCTTCAACAAAGCCTTCATCGAGCAGATCGGCAACCTGAGCCTAATACTTACCTCGGTCGTGCTGGCCGCGTTTTTTGTGATCCTGGTAATAGTCGGCAATTCGATGATTCTGTCGATCCGGGAACGCACGAGCGAAATCGGCGTCATGAAGACCCTGGGCTTCACGTCCGGACGCATCTTCCGCATGGTGCTGGCCGAATCGCTGCTGCTTGCGATCCTCGGCGGCGTGCTTGGCGTGCTGGCTTCCGGCCTGATGGTATCGCTGGTCAATCAGGCGCCGATCCAGTTACCGGTCCTGGTACTCGGCAGCGACGTATGGACCCAGGCGCTGCTGTTCATGCTCGGCCTTGGCTTCATTACGGGGATAGTGCCGGCAACGAACGCCCTGCGGCTCAATATCATTACGGCGCTCAGCCGCAGCTAAAGAATCTGGAGTCGCGCATGCGTGGGTTTTTCTCGCAAATTGGAACCGTGGTCGTCATGAACATCCTGAGCCTGCCGCGGCGGTTGTGGATGTCGCTGGCGGCGGTGTTCGCCGTGAGCGTCGTCGTTGCCGTGCTGCTGGCCTTCCTCGCGATGGCAAAAGGCTTCGAAGAGACGCTCGCCGGAACCGGCACCGAGAGGATCGCTATCGTCACGCGGACCGGCTCACAGTCGGAGCTCAACAGCTCGATGTCGCGCGACGCGGTCAATCTCATCGCCACCTCCCCCGGCATCGCGCGCAACGCGGCGGGCGATCCCGAGTATTCGGCCGAACTCTACGTCATCGTCGACGGCATCAAACGCAGCAGCCAGACCGAGGCGAACCTGCCGATGCGCGGCATTTCGCCGCAGGGTTTCAGCCTGCGCGACCAGGTCGATATCGTCGAGGGCCGCATGTTCGAATCCGGCCGCAACGAGATTGTCGTCGGTCAGGGCGTGCAGCGCGAGTTCGACGGCTTCGAACTCGGCCGGCAGATTCGCTTCGGCAAGACCACCTGGGAAGTAGTCGGTGTGTTTTCGACCGGCGGATCGGCCTTCGAAAGCGAACTGTGGGCCGACGCGCCAACTGTGCAGAGCCAGTTCCAGCGCGGCTCCTCGTTTCAGACGGTGCGCATGCGTCTGGCGCAGGCGGGTAACGTCGAACCTATCCGCGAGTTCATCGACAACGATCCGCAGCTCATTCTCGACGTCGAGACCGAGGCCGAGTTTTTCGCCAACCAGGGCCGCGCGCTCGCCGGCATTGCGATCTTCGGCTGGGCGCTGAGTTTTGTCATGGGGCTGGGCGCGCTCGCCGGAGCGCTCAATACGATGTACACGTCGGTGGCGTCCCGCATCCGCGAGATCGCGACGCTGCGGGCGCTCGGGTTCAGCAACGCCTCGGCTTTTGTCGGCACGCTGGCCGAATCGCTGGTGCTGTCCGTCATTGGCGGCGTGGTGGGCGCCCTGGCAGCCTGGCTGTTCTTCGACGGCTTCAGCGCGTCGACGCTCGGGGCCGGCTTCACGCAGGTTGTGTTTACCTTCGAACTGACGCCGGAACTGTTCGCCAACGGCATCCTGCTGGCGCTGGCCATTGGCCTCATCGGCGGATTATTCCCGGCATGGCGTGCCGCGCGCGTGCCGGTTGTGATGGCGTTTCAGGGCGGCGAATAATCGACGCCGTTCACACCGGGCGTCAGTCGACGATAGCCTGATACACGAGCGCGCGAACCTTTTCCTGATCGTCAAGGCCGGTCGCGGGGTTGACCTGCGTCAGGTATACCACGACAAGTTCTTCGGCGGGATCGACCCAGTAGCTCGTGTGATAGGCGCCGCCCCAGCCGAACTCGCCGACGGAACCGGGCTGCCCGCGGCCGCCGAGATCCTGGACGACGTAGAACCCGAGCCCGAAACCGGCGCCCGGCAGATTGTCCCCGAGCTGGCTGTGCCCGGTATGGCTTACGGTCATCAACTCGACCGTCTTGCGGCTCAGGAGGCGGACGCCGTCCAGCTCACCGCCGTTCAGCAGCATTTGCAGAAACCGTGCGTAGTCACTCGCCGTGGAGACCAGGCCAGCGCCGCCGGAGAAACTCTGCCGGGGGCCGTCCACGTAGGCCCCCTGCCCAAGCATCGCTGCGGAATCCGGCGCCCGCTGCAGAGATCCGTCATCAGCGATCGAGTAGACGGCGGCAAGCCGCTCGCGTTTCGCCGGCGGCAGAAAAAAGTGTGTATCGGACATGCCCAGCGGCTCGAACAGCCGCTGCCGCAGGTAGCTATCGAGCGACTGCCCGCTAAGCTGTTCTATGAGCACGCCCAGAATGTCCGTTGCGTAGCCGTAGACCCAGCGCTCGCCCGGCTGCGCCTCGAAGGGCAAACCGGCCATGCGGGACACCGTTGCCGCAATCGGCTCGTCGCGATCGGCGAAATACCATCCAGTAATGCCCGCCACCTCCCAGCGATCGGCGGCAATACCCGTTCCGTAACCAATACCGGCCGTGTGGGTCAGGAGGTCGCGCAGTGTAATCGGCCGTTCGGCGGTTACGATGTCGTAACCGCCCGTCCCGTCGGGCACGGCGACGGTCGTTTCCTGGAATTCCGGTAAATACTTGCCGACCGGATCGGAGAGCAACAGGCGCCCGTCTTCCTGCAGCAGCATGATGCCGACACTCACCAGGGCCTTGGTCTGCGACGCGATGCGAAAAATCGTGTCCGGGCGCATCGCCGCACCGATCTCACGATCCCGTAAGCCGAATTCCTCGTGGAATGCGAGCCCGCCTTGCCGCGCGATCAGAACCACAGCGCCGGGCAAAGCGTTCGAGTCAACATAGCGTTGCAGGGTGCCGCTCAGACGTTCCAGCCGCTCTGACGACAAGCCGACGTCTTCCGGCACAATGGGCTCGAGAACGTCGGAGCGGGAACTGGCCGGCGCTGCCAGAACGAGCAGAGCAAGAACGGCTGCTGTCACGCGAACCGGTGCGCGGGTGGAGTAATGAAGGCAGGCGCGATGGTTCATATAGAGTTCCGTCCGATTCATTGTGTGGGCGTTCTACACATTAAACACAAATTCCGACAAGCACCAAACTATAATGGAGACGCTGGATCGGGCATCTCAATTCACTGGCGTTAGGGTAAGTAAGGGTGAGCAAACCACAGACATGCCGCTGCGCGTGCGGCAAAACGGAATTTCAGGTGAGCGGAGAGCCGCTGTTCCGCATCTTGTGCCATTGCTCGATTTGCCAACGCTTCAACAACGCAAACCATGCGGACGTTGTCGTGTACAGGGCCGCGAGCGTCGTACGCCCGGCGCCGGGCATCGTCTCATTCACGACCTACAAGCCACCCCCCAACGTAAAGCGCGGAATCTGCACCGGCTGCGGTCAGGCGGCAATCGAGATATTCGACGCGCCGCTGCTGCCGAAACTGACGATCGTGCCGTTTGCGATTCATGCGGAGAGTGCGCAACTGCCGGCGCCTCGCGGTCACATCTTTTACGAGAAAAGGCGTGAGGATGCAGGCGACGCGCTGCCGAAACACGAAGGTTTCCTGCGCAGCCAATTGGCCTTCGGCAAGGCGCTGCTCGGGTCGGGACGATCCGCCGCCACAGCAAACTAAACAGCGCTAGCCGCAAAGCACCGCAAGGATGTCTTTTCGACGCGGACCACCCGTGATGTCGGCAAGCGTAAATTCCATTCCGCTGCCGTCCCCGGATCCGGTGTCAGCACCAAGACTGACAAGATAGCGGACGATGTCCAGGTGCCCGTAGCGGCAGGCTTCCGAAAGCGGCGTGGTGTAGCCTTTTGGCGTGTCCTCTACCGGTACGCCGTGCACTTTTAACAGTTCCAGTACCGCAAGATTGCCGTGCGTCGCAGCAGCCACGGCGGCCGCAAAATTTGCGCTCTCCGCCTCGGCACCGGATAAGACAGCTATTTCAAGCAGACGCTGTGCCAGCTCAATGAAGCCGTTCGCCGCCGCGAACTCTATGACGCTTTGCCCGAAACGTGAATCGCGCGACGCCAGCTCCGCCCGCCATTGGCCGGCGTCGACTGCGTCGAGCAATGCCCGATAGCGTTCGTCGAATGCCTTACCCTCCAGAATGTGCTGTCCGGAAAATGCCTCCACTCCGTCCAGCATGGCCTTTAGTTCGGCATTCGTATGCCGTTCCTCACATTCCTCATTCAACAGTTGCTCCTGGTCAACCGTTGCGTTGCGCAACAGGGCCGCGTATTCGGCTTTACCCAGACTCTCGAGCTGTTTTGAAACAGACACGAAGCGGTTCGCGCCGACCCGTATCTCGCTATCCTCAAGGCCCGCCGCCAGCAGTGCCTTGGCCGCCGTGTACTGGCTGCGCATTGCACAAGCCGTAAACGCGGCAGCAAACTCTGCTTTCGCAAATGGCTGTTGCAGCAGATATTCGAACACGGCCGTCGCCGTATCGAGTTCTTCGTCGCTCGCCTCCGACAGCCGCTGCACGGCACGATCCAGAATGCCGTTCACCGACTCGAGATTGTCGGCATTCTCGACAAAGTACCGGACAAACTCCGGGCTGCCTTTGGACACTGCGAGGACTACGCTGTGTCCGCCGCCGAACTGTCGGGACAGATCGTGGCCGCCCTCCACATATTCCCGCACAAGTTTGAGATCCTCTGGCGCGCCCTCCGAGTCGACGATAACGTCGTAGAGAGTCGACGGCGGCGCCGGCCGCTTTGCCGGAGCCAGCAGAAAGAGAACGTCCCACAGTTGTTCCGGAGCGGTCATGGCCGTCTTCGTCCCGTTAAGTTTGCTCCGGCGATTCTCGGCGATTCGCAGGCGAATGCAAGGAACGACGGTACACAATTTCGGATCAACGGTTTGGGACGCGATAGGGAGCGTGGCTCCAGCTCGCCGTAGCTCGACGCGGCACGCCATCTCGAGACTAAACCCTACTCGCCCGGGGATCATCCAATATCAAGCGCGGTATTGACTGGTTGGAGTGCTGCTATGCGATACATCTGCCTTGGCTTGTTGGTATTGATCGTAGTTCAGGGCTGTCGCTCCGAGCGAGCGACAGTTACGCCGGCCGACCTATACATCAAGGACGTCACCGTCGTTTCGTTCGACGCAACGCCAAACGCGGCAATCCGCGATGTCCTGATACGCGACGGCAAAATCGTTTTTGTCGGAGACGTTGCCGACGAATCCGCAGTCAACGCCGTTGAGATCATAGACGGGACGAATCGATTTCTCATACCGGGGCTCATCGACAGTCACACACACCTGAACGAAATCCCCGGAATGACGCTGCAACACGAGGAGTCTTTCCCGGGCATAGCAGCGGAGGCACGCCGGCAAATTCCGCGCAGCTATCTGTACCAAGGTTTTACCACCGTAATTGACCTGAACTCGGAACCGGCGGCGATTAAGCGCTGGAATTCTCAAGCTCTTCGACCCCAGGCTTACTTCTGCGGCGCATCACCAGTGTTCGACGGCTACCCCATGAGCTTCATGCCGAAGCCCGCGCGGTACGAAATAATGCCTTACTTCCTGTATGACGAGCCGCGCGCCAGGGACTTCCCGGATACCGCCGACCCGCGGCTGCACACGCCACAAGCTGTTGTGACCCGCATCCACGCTGACGGCGGGATTTGCGTCAAGACGCACTACGAAAGAGGCTTCGGCGGGCGCGGTGACCTGCCGGTACCGACGACTGCGCAAATTCGCGAACTGGTAGCTGCCGCTCACGACAAAGGCATGCCTGTCCTTCTGCACGCCAACTCCGAAGCCGCGCAGTCGTTTGGCGTCGCGGCAGGTGTCGACGCCTTTGCGCACGGCATGTGGACATGGAACGACCGCTCGCTTACCACGCTCCACGAAGACATAAGGACACTGGTTGCGGCCGCCATTGATCAGGGAATAGCGCTGCAGCCGACCATTCAGGTTCTGCATGGCGAGCAGGACCTGCACAACCCTCACTTTTTCGACGACCCGCGACTCGAGCACGTGTTGCCGAACAGCCTGATCGAGTGGTACCAAAGCCCGCCGGGCCAATGGTGGGCGCAACGCATGCTTGGAATTCCGGTTGTTGCTCAACTGGTTTCCGAAGGCCGCTGGGACGAACTGGACGAACCGCCGCTCGCCAGGGTTTCCGCCGTGCTCGAGTTGCACGCGAACAGCGGCGGGCGGCTTCTGTTCGGCAGCGATACGCCCAGCGACCCCACCTACGCGAACCCGCCAGGCTTAAACGGGCGAATCGAAATGGACAGGTGGATAGACGCGGGCGTAAGCCCGGCACAACTTTTTCACGCGGCCACGCTCGGCAACGCGAAGTTCTTCGGACTGGAGACAACGATCGGCACCGTTGAAATTGGCAAGCGCGCTGACCTGCTGCTACTTAAGGAAAACCCGCTGCACGGCGTCGCTGCGTACGACAGTATCGACTACGTAATACTGAGCGGCAAGCCCGTCGCGCGGTCTTCTCTGTCTGCGCTCGCAGACGCTCACTAATCGCTGTCAAGTACGGCAGACATCTGCTATCGACGGGATTGTGCAGCGGCGCGTAACGATACACAGCCGCGGTCTCGGCTAACGCGCGCCCGCGATCCCGCTGAGGCGTGACGGCTGCAGGCGGATGATTCTCGCAAAATCCAGGCCGTAGCCGGGCCCTTCGTTTTCCAGGCCGATCATCGGCACGTAAAACGTCCGCAACTCCGGCGCCTCACGCTGCGGCATCGTCGCGTCCGCGATCTGCCAGCGGCCGTCCTCGTAAATCTCGGTCCACGCGTGACCGAGTCCCAGCTGCCGGTCCCCGCCGCTGACGAACAACACGCCGGCGACGACCCTTGCGGGACGCCCGGTGGCCCTCGAAACGGCGGCGAGCAGCACAGCGTGCTCGGTGCAGTCCCCCTCCCGTGAGTCCGCTACGCGCGACGCCAGATCGAAGCTTCGCGAATAATTCTTGTCCGAGACGAAACCGTGCACAAAATCGATCAGCTGATCGGTCGTTGGCGTGTCGCCGCGACTGCGCTTCAGCTCCTGCAAGGGCCCCTCGAACGCGGGCTCATCGAAGTCGATGACGAACGATGCTTCGAGATGGGCAGGCAGCGGATCGCCGGGCAGGGTGGCACGATCGCCCATCTCCAGGGTAACGAAACCCTCTCCCGTCGCGACGAGATCGATACCCGCCATTCGGGCTAGCGTTGCCGCCGCGTGATCGGCGTCGGGCACTTCGAGAGTCACGATAATGTCCTCGCCGAGAGGAAGCGATTGATTCGCGGCAAGCTCGGCCGGAATCGAGAACAGATACGGACCTTCGTCGGCCATCGCCGGCGCCGCGTGCATGAGTAGTGCAGCGGCCAGGGCGCCCGCGCCGTAGCGTGTCAACGGACCTCGCCGTCCACGTAGATACGATTCATTGTCACGGTAGCCGCTCCGGCCTGCATCGAGCCGCGCTTCGCCGATCCCGTCTCGTCGACTTCCATATCCATTGCGATCGGGCCAAGCTGCATGCGAACGTTGTGTAGGCCATCGTCATTGGTTCGTTCTATCACCGCGGCCAGGAACGACGACGGATCGGCTTCCGGGAGCCAGACATCGAAAGCCATGCGATCGGCGTCGCCGGCCAGCAAGTTCTGTGCGCTGAACTGTTGGCCCAGATTGCTCAAAGGCGCGACGGCACCGTCCAGCGTGACCTCCAGCGCCTTGCCCTGAAAGGTCCCGCTGACGATCCATTCGTTCTCGGCGCCACGGCTAAGCGCGAGACGCGTGACCAGCTCACCGTTCTCCACGGCTGCCGATACCTGGTTGATAAGTGTTCCATCCGGATAAGAAAAACTGAGTGCCGAAGAATCGCCGGACTGCACCGTAGCCGCATCGACCGGCACGATCTGGGCATCGCTGTAGCGGATCTCCGTGTCACCGTCGGCGTCGAGCGTGTAGGAAAACCAGGCCAGACCGATCGGCTGCTCACCCAGGCTCATCCGCACGACCTCGCGATAGTAGGGCTCCGGCATCGTTCGCGGGTAGTCGAGGGACGTCACAAAAGCCCGGAACGCCTTTCCGAGCGTCTCGCGATAGCCTACGCCGTTGTGCGTGCAGGCCTGAACGAGCTCGCCGTTGACGGCGACGCGGACCTTGGTTAACGCAGCCTTGGCCTCGGACTCCTCGCCCACCGTATACATCCAGTCGACCGCGAAATAGGGCACGCCGTCGATCTCCCCTGCGTCGAGGTAATACACGCTCTTGTTGCCGACAGGGCCGTTTGCGTCCGATACGACCTGGACGTTGACGTCGCTTAGCTGCATCGCCGTCGTGGCCAGGTCCGGCTCATTGGTAAAGATGTAACACTCGACCGGACTCCCCGAACCGATATCGGTCGGCAAGTACCAGCCGTTGTCGAGCGCCTGCGACTCCATGGGCTTGCCGAGCAGTCTTACGGATGCATTGTCGGCGAACTTCAGCTTTTTCGTACGATCGGACTTGCTTTCCTCGAGCATGGCGGACCTTAGCCAGTCAGGCCAGTCGCTCATGTCCTCTTCTGCAGCCGCAGGTGTCACGACGAACAGCAGCGCCAGGTACAGCACCGGGCACAGCGCCATCGCCTGCTGACGTCTGGATGTCGAAGGGTGCATAACCTCTCCTCGAGTTTCGTAAAGTGGCCGGTGGATCGACGGTAGCCGCTTTCACCGCTGCGTTCCATAGGTTTTTTTACGGTCCCGCGTGCTGCCCGCGGTAGCGGGGGCCAGCCCCGGTTTAACCCATTTACCGGTTTGCTACATCCAAACGGAGACTATGTCCAAATCGCCCCGAAACGGCCGCAAGGCCGAGTTGCTGCTCGAAATACTGATGATCGTCATTGGTATCAACATTGCATTGTGGTTCGAGGGCTGGTTCCAGGACCTCGAGGATGCCGAAATCGAAGCGCAGTACATCGCGGACCTGCGAAACGATTTGCTGACGAATATCGAGAACCTCGATCTGGCGATCGACAGCGGCGTGGCGAAATCCGAGCGAACGGACAGGTTCATCGAGCTGCTGCCGAAGCTCGACGAGCTGTCACCCGGGGAACAGGCGCAGGCAGTCTATACACCGTCCAGCTACCAGTTCTTCACTCCCTCGGACTTCACGTACCGTTCGATGCAGGAGAGCGGCGATTTTCGCCTGCTGCGGAACGCGGAGATCAAGAAAGGCATTCTGCGTCTCGACCGGCGGCACAAGGACATCGCCATGGTGCAGGAGAATTTTCTGCAGGCTCTCGATGACGAATACATCCCCTTGCTCATGAATCAGTTCGACATCGCCACCCTGCGCGTGACGGATGCCTCGCTGCTGCAGGATCAGCTGTTCCGGAACTTCTTTGTGTATACGAGGCAGGACACGAACGCGATGGTCGAGCTGTATCGTTTGGCGCGATCCGAGTCCGAAGAGCTCCTTCGGCGTATCGAGGAGGAACTCGGGGATTAGTCGCCGCAACGGTGCGCCGGTCTATCCCCCGGAGATGGCGCCGACGATTCTGAACGGCTGCTCGCCACGGGCCACGGACTCCGGTAACTCCGAATCCGCCGGGTCGTGGGTCACGTCGCTGCCGTCTGCATAGAAACGAACCCGCGGCCTGCGCCGCAGCGTGCCGTGTTCGCGCACCGTTCCGGCGAGCATTGGGTAACGCGCCTCCAGCGCATCGAGCACACTGCGCTGGGTCACAGGGCCGTGTACGTCGACGGACACCTCCGGGCCGGAGTCCGCGAGCGTCTGCAAATGCGCGGGCAGGACAACGCGGATCATCGCAGTGTCTGCACCTCGACCGAGAGGACCGCAGGCAGATCGCGCACGATCGGCGCCCAGTTGTCCCCGCTGTCGCGGGACGCATAAACCTGGCCTCCCGTCGTACCGAAATACACGCCGCACGGGTCCGCCGTGTCCACCGCCATCGCGTCGCGCAATACGTTGACGTAGCAGTGTTCCTGCGGCAGGCCGTTCGTCAGCGGCTCCCACTCCTCGCCCCCGGAACGGCTGCGGTATACGCGCAGCTTGCCGCCGGGCGGATAGTGCAGCGAGTCGCTTTCGATCGGCACCACGTAGATCGTTTCGGGTTCGTGCGCGTGCACCGCGACCGGAAAGCCGAAATCGCTCGGCAGGTTGCCGCTCACCTCGCGCCAGCTGTCACCGCCGTCGTCGCTGCGCATGACGTCCCAGTGCTTCTGCATGAACAGCGTGTTGGGGTTAGTCGGATGGATCGCGATGCGGTGGACGCAGTGACCAACCTCCGCGGTGGGATCGGGTATGTAGTCGGAGTGCAGGCCCTTGTTGATCGGCGTCCACGTATCGCCAGCGTCGTCGGAACGGAATGTACCTGACGCCGAGATCGCACAGAACAGGCGATTCTTGTCATTCGGATCGAGCACGATCGTGTGCAGGCACATGCCGCCCGCGCCGGGCGCCCAGCTCGATGCGGATTCGTGGCCGCGCAGCCCGGCCAGCTCATGCCAGCTTACGCCGCCGTCCGTGGTTCTGAACAAAGCTGCATCCTCGACGCCGGCATAGCAGGTGTCCGGATCGTCGAGCGCCGGCTCGAGATGCCAGACGCGCGCAAACTCCCAGGGGTGCTGCGTCCCGTCATACCATTGATGCGTGGACAAGGGCTTGCCGGTCGCCGCCGACGTGTCGTAGACGAACTTGTTGCTCTCGCCCTCCGGCATGCTGCCGTCGGTCGGCTTGTCACCGGAGCCGGGCTGATACCAGCTTCGTCCGCCGTCGTCGGAGCGTTGAATAACCTGCCCGAACCAGCTCGATGTTTGCGACGCATAGAGCCGCTCGGGATCGGCGGGCGAGCCCGCCATGTGATAAATCTCCCAGCCGGCAAACAGCGGCCCTTCCACGGACCAGTCCTTGCGATCGCCGTTCGACGAGAGAATGAATGCGCCTTTGCGCGTTCCGACGAGGATGCGTATGGCCGTCATGCTTGTCCCCCCTTAAGCGTAAGCGGTTTGGTATTACCGTTGCTTTCTCAACTGCCAATGTATCTCGCAAACAGTGTACGCGCGACTGCGGGTTCGTGCGTACCCTTGACGATAGCCCGGCCGTCGCGAAACACCGTGATTTCGTAGGGCTTATCACCATCGGTTATATGCAGCACCAGCATGAACTCGTTAAGGCGCGCGGTCTGTCCGTCGCCAAAACGCCGCGCCAGCAACTCGAGGTCCGGGGCGCTCGCCCCTTCGCGATGCCGTAGCTGCACGGCATCCCGTCCACACAGTGAAACGGCCGCGGACCCGGACTTACCGTCCAGGTAATCGAAACGCCGCTGCTTGCAGCATGTGCAATCGCCCTTCGAATAGGCATCGTCGACACCGAGATTCAGGTATTCGTTTTGCCACAGGTCTACGCTCAACAGCGACCGGCGGACGCGGCTGTACTGTCCGGTAAGGATCTTGAGCGTTTCGGCAACCTGCACGTTTGCAATCAGTCCGACGACAGCGCTCACGACGCCGACGGTGTCGCACGTGGGGCTGGATCCCGGCGGCGGCGGCTCGTCGAACAGACAGCGGAAACAGGGCGTGGCAAAGCTCCCGCCCTGCGCGGACTCCCAGGGCAAATTGCCGCTGCCGTGCGGCAGAACCGAGAAGCCCATGCCCGCAGTACCTACGGCAGCACCGTACACGTACGGCAGCCCCGTCTTGACCGCGAGGTCGTTCGCGAGATAGCGCGTCTCGAAGTTGTCGAGCCCGTCGACTAGCACGTCCGCGTCCAGCGCGAGCCGTTCGATGTTGCCGTAATGTATGTCGTCCACGATCGCCGTAACCTCGACCTGCGAATTGTTGCGGGCGATCCTGCGCTTCGCCGCCACGGCCTTGGGCAGGCCCTCGGCCGCGTCGCGTTCGTCGAACAACACCTGTCGCTGCAGATTGGTCGTTTCGACGATATCGCGATCGACGATGAGCAAACGGCCAACGCCGGCTCTCGCAAGCAGATCCGCGGCCACGCTTCCCAGGGCTCCGCAGCCGAGTATTAGCGCCGTCGAATCGAGCAGCCGGCGCTGACCTTCCTCGCCGAAACCGGGCAGCAGAATCTGGCGGTGATAACGATCGAGTGACTGATTCATCGCCGTACATTAGCACGCTGACGACGGGTTGCATTCAGGCTCGGCGCTGGACACCTGCACCCGTTTCGCGCGTGCTGCATACCCGCTACAGTGGGCACCGTGGGTACTCACGGCAGCAGGAGGAAGTAACGGCCATGTTCGAACCCAACCCCATCAACATTACGCACATCGATCACGTTGTTATCCGGGCGAACGATCTCGCGACGATGCTCGCCTGGTATCGCGACGTGCTCGGCTGCAGGCTGGAGCGCGGACCTGGAGAACTGCGGCTCGCGCAGCTAAGGGCGGGCGGCTCCCTGATCGATCTTGTCGACGCCGACGGCCCGCTCGGCAAACAAGCCGGTGGACCGCCCGACCGCGGCGCGCCCAACATGGACCACGTGTGCCTCCTGGTCGACCCCTGGGACACGCAGGCCATTCAGGCACAGCTCGACCGGCACAAGGTGGCGTACGAAGACGTGGGAAGTCGCTACGGCGCCTCCGGAATGGGTCCGTCGATTTATCTCAAGGATCCGGAGGGCAATACGGTCGAGCTGAAGGGCAACGGCAGTTAAGCGAAGCCGACGACCCCAAGAGCCTTTGTGCCGAATCGCCAGGCATCGCTTTTTTCGGCAGGCAATCCTATAGTTAGGGAAACAATCACAAGGCTGACCGAGAGCGGCAGGCCAACTCCACGAGCAGTCCGGCAACATTGGCAAAGATATTCCTAAGTTATCGACGCGGCGGCGTCAGAGCGAGAACCTACCGGCTTGCCGACAGGCTCAAGCAGCGCTTCGGCGGCGACAGCGTATTTCTCGACATCGAATCCATTGGCCCCGGCTCGCGGTTCGCCGACGTCATACGCGAAGCCATCCTGTCCAGCTCGTGTGTACTGATCATGATTGGGCCCAAATGGCTGGACATGAAAGACGAGGACGGCAGGCGACGACTGGAAGCCGAAGACGATCACTTGCGGCTGGAAATCGAAACGGCAATCCAGTCCCCCGCCACCGTGATTCCGGTTCTGGTGAACGGCGCGAAAATGCCGCCGCGCTCGACGTTGCCCGAATCCATCCGTGAGCTCGCCGATCTCAACGCCTACTCGCTCGCCGATTCTCACTGGGACTACGACGTCGACCGTCTGCTCGAGCACATTGGCCCACCGGCGCTGCCGGATGAGAAACTCATACCGCAAGCCTGGATTAGCATTGCCATCATTCTGTTCGTTTTTTTCGGCTTGGCAGACGGCGAAAATGACTCGGACGTCTGGCTCGGCGCCGGCGCCTTCGCGACATCGGCGGCGGCCCTCGCCGCGTGGACGCTCGTAAAGAAAAAGCCCGGCAAGCCGCTTAACAGGCTGCTGTGCGTGGCGGGTATTATCGTCGGCACATTGCTGGCTGCCGGATCTCTCGTGCAGTCCGCCCTGCTGCTTCCCTAAAATTTGCCTCAACCGCTGCGGCGGGGAGAAGACTCGATACGGCGGAACGCGCGCAAAGCTTGTGCCAGGAGCCAATGTGTCTAACGGCAGAATTGAAGATGCCATCGAGGTGGCGGGTACGAACGTCCTGTTTGTGGTGCCGGGATAGTGTTCGTCTTCCCGAGCGGAGCAGGCCAACCGGAGCGAGACTCATGAAACCGAATCACGTAGTGTTTATCAGCTACGCACATGACGATGACGCGTACGATAGCGGCGGGATAAAACAACTGGCCGGGCGGCTCGAGCGATCGATACGCGCATTCACCGGACAGCGGGACCTGCAGGTCTTTTTCGATCAACAGTCGATCGAGTGGGGCGACGCGTGGCGCACCCGTATCGCCGAGGGCCTGGGGGAAAGCACGCTGTTGATTACGGTGGTCACCCCAACCTACCTGTCGAGCACCGAGTGCAGAAACGAGTTCGAAGACTTCCTGTCACAGCCGGACCGCGAGAAGTGGCTGCTGCCCATTTACTATATTGACGTGCCGGATCTCGAAAAGCGCGACGACCCGGTTTCAGAGCGAATGCAGCAACGGCAGTACGCGGACTGGCGCGAGTTGCGGATGACGACACCTTCTTCGATAAAGGTGCGCAAGGCCGTCGAAAGCCTCGCGACAAGGATCCGCGACCTGCTGAAGGCTTCGCGCTCTGCCGAATCGGGCATGCCTGTCGAAGAACAAACGCTCGAGTACCGGGCACAGTCAGCCCGGCCGCCCGATGAAGATGTCGACTGGTTCGACTACGCCATGGAGGCGCGCGCGCTGGCGGATATGGAAGAGTTTGGCCTCGCAAGAGCGCTGTTGACCGGCGCCATGGAGCAGTTTGGACAAGAGGGCAATCTGTTCTTCGAGCTGGCAACGGTCGACTGGTACGACGGATGGCTGGAAGACGCGGTAAAACACTTCGAAGTGGCACTGACGGCAGGAGTAGACAGGCTCGACGTTCTGCAGGGCCTTGGACAGGTAAGAATCGAGACCGGCGACTACGAGCGCGGCATCAGGGAACTCGACGAGGTTATAGCAAGTCACACGGATGCTATCGCAGCAGCTTATGCGCGTAGTTCCCGCGCTCTTGGCATTGCCGCCCTGGGCAACCATGACGAGGCGCTGGATGAGCTGCAAAGCGCCGAACTCGAGACACCCGGGAATTCCTGGCTGCATTTCAATCGCGGGCTGATTCTGGATTGGATGGAGAACCCGCGGGCAGTTTCGAGTTACGTAAACTCACTCATCTTAAACGAACCGCCGCTTAACCGGCCGAAGCGACTAATGGCGCAGGAACGCCTGGCCGGTCTGAGCATTGGCCAGTGACGATACTGATTACAGGCTTTGACGCTTTCGGGGGCGCGGACGTCAATATCTCTCAACTCGTGGTCGAAGAGCTGGCCGACATCGGCCAGGAAGACCTTGTGACCGCCGTACTGCCTACGTCTTACCGCAAAGCCGGCGAACGGATACGCGAGCTGATACGGGCACACCGCCCGGACTGGGTGTTAATGTTTGGCCTCGCGAGCGACACAAAGTCTATCCGTCTCGAACGAGCCGCTCTGAACTTCGACGATTGCGCCGCGCCGGACAACGACGGCGAGGTGCGCTTGCAGCAACGGATAGCCGAACAGGCTCCACCCAGTCACCGCAGCTCGCTGCCACTTTCAAGAATGGCCGAAATCGCTCGCGACTTCGGCCATCACGTACAGTTTTCACTCGATGCCGGCGGCTTTGTCTGTAACCACGTGTTCTTTGAGGCTGCACACCTGGTACACACCGAATTGCCTGACAGCCGCTGTGGATTCGTGCACCTGCCTTTGGTGACCGAACCCGGGGAGGAGCTTGATCGCATCCTGCGGATAGTGCAGGCATGGATATCGGATAGCGCTTTCGCATGACCTGTAACGATTGCGTGTATGGGGCTGGCTTCGACGCCTCTGCAACAGGCATCGACAATCCTGGCGGCGCCGCTCCGCACACGCGAGGAACGATTGCCTGCACGAGATTCGAGGTACCGCCTGGACAGACGAGCTAGCGCATCAACTTGAGCAATACCGCGTTCGTCCAGCCAAACCCGTCCTGCACCGGATACTCGCCGCCGGCGCCGGCGACGCCCGCCGACTCGACGTTGTACTTTTCGAGCAGACGTCCGCAGCTTTCGTAAACGGCGAGGTTGCTGCTTACCCATCGTTTTGCACCCGTTTCCGCAGCGTCCTCGTAGCCGTAACGCCTGAGACCCCGGTAGGTAAGCCATTGCATCGGCGCCCAGCCGTTGGGGCTGTCCCACTGCTGGCCGCTTGCATGATTTGACGTCACCCAGCCGCCCGGTTTCAGAAAATCGCGCTCGAGAACTTCCGCAACCTGCCGTGCCTGCGCGGACCCGGCCAGACCGAGAAACAGGGGATAAACCGCGGCGATCGACAGCACGCCGGTGGGCTGCAAGCCCGGCAATTCGAGATCGACGAACATGCCGACGCTGGAATCGAAGAATATCGACCTTAGCATGTCGCGCCGCGCATGCGCGCGGTCCTCGTAGCGTGCCGACCGTCGTGCGTTGCCGGCGCGGCTGTGCGCGCGGGCCAGGGACAGCTCCAGATGACACAACAACGCATTGAGGTCGACGGGCACGACGGAGGTCGTGCGGATCGAACCGAGGCACTGGGAATCGGCCAGCCAGCGGGAACTGTAGTCCCAGCCCGACTCCGCGCCGGCACGCAATTCACGGTACAGCGTTTCCGGCTCTCTGCCGGCGGTAGCCGCAAGATCGAGATCTTCTGCGTAGCTCTCCTGGCGCGGTGTTGCAAGATCGTCCCAATACCGATTCAAAGGGCCCTTCGGGCCGCGGACGACGTGCCGGTACGCGGGCAGCTCCGGCGAGAGCTTGTCGACGCCATCCATCCAGAAACGGTACTCGCGTTCGAGCTGCGGCAGATAACGCACATACACTGAGTCGTCGGCGTCGATCGTGGCCAGCAGCTCGATCATTAGCGAAAAGTACGGCGGCTGCGAGCGAGTACAGTAATAGGTGCGGTTACCGTTGGGCACGAAGCCTATCTCGTCTATCAGATACGCAAAATTCTCCACCATGTCGCGGACGAGCTGCGTATGTCCCGAGTCGGCGAGCCCAAGCATCGTGAAGTAGCTGTCCCAGTAGTAGACCTCGCGAAACCGGCCGCCGGGAACGACGTAGCGGTTGGGCAGCGGGATCAGCGAAGAATGAGCGATCGCCCGATCGGCCTCGCGGGTCAGCGCATTCCACAGGGTTTCGATACGCTCGCCGACCGGCGCCGCTATCGCGCGCTCGCGCCGGGGCGGCACAGCAGCGGGCAGCTCGAAGTTCGAATTGACGAACTCCGCAAGATCGAAGTCTTTTTCGCCACGTTTACCTAGGTACGCGCGCAGAATGTCCGCCGGACTGCCCCTCGGAATCGCGTCGACGAAAGCCTTCGAGTCGTCCAGCACGCGCGAAGACTGTACTGCCTCGAACAGCTCGGGGAACAGAATATCGGGTGCCGGGCCAAGCGTCATGATGCAGACTCGGCCGGGTGCGTTTGCTCACTGAGCCGCTTGAACGCAAGCACCGCGACGAACATGAGCGCAATCGGGAGTAACGAGAAATAGAACGCTGTCTTGCCCCCGAATACCTCGAACAGGGCGCCGGTAAGCATCGAACCCGAGGTTCCGCCCAGCGCCGAAAATACGACGATCAATCCAGCCATCGCCGCATGCCGCCGCTTCGGCAGCGAGGACAGGATAACGGAATTGATCGCCGGGTAAACGGGCGCCAGCAGAAACCCGATCAACGGAAACACGAACGCCGCCAGCGGCGCCGCCGACCATGTGGCAATCGGCTGCGCACTCGCACCGCCCGCGAGCGGCAGCGCAACGAGGACCAAAAGCGCCGCGCAAACGAGACTGCCGAGCAGTACCCGCGACCAATCGAAACGTTGCAGCACGAATCCGGCGACGAACCGGCCGAGCGCCGTGGCGGCGGCCAGGATACTTGCCATCTCGATACTCAGCGACGGCGACAGATTCAGGATCCTGCTGTTGAAGGTGGGCAGCCACGACATGATGCTCTGTTCGATCAGAACGTAGAGAAATGCGCCGACGACAAAAACCATGACGAGGGGCAGGGCCACAAGACGGAGCATGTCGACGAATTCTTGCCGCAACGGCTTGCCGCTTTCTTCGGGCGCCGGCGTTTCGATGCGCGCCACGCTGAGTAGAATAAACGCAAGCCCGGCCATGCCGGCGAGCACATAGTAAACGTTGAGCCATGCGATCGACTCCGGCCGCGCGTCGTCGACGAACGCGCTGAACAGGAAGTAGCCCGACAGCACGCCGACCATGAAGAACGACTCCAGAAAGTTCATCATGCCGGCGTGCGCCTTGCGCGAGTCGGTGACGACGCCGATTGTCGCGAACACGGATATCTTGACGAGCGCAAACCCAACGCCCGTGGCCGCAAACATCACCTTCGCCATCCAGAATCCCGGTAAAGACGGCATCGCAAGCGCCGCGGCAGCCACCAGCAGCAACGCAATCTGCATTGCAGGCCGATAGCCCAGGCGCGCAATGAACGATGCGATCAGGAACGACGTGATCGCGATCGGCAGATCCTTGAATGCCTCGAGCACGCCCGCGGCCGATTCGCTAACGCCATAGGTATTTTGCACCTGCAGGATGACGGTGCCGACGCTGTTCAGAAGTATCGCGAAGACAAAGTAATTGACGAACAGCGATAGCGTGACCAGCGTGCGGTTCATTGGAAACTCATCGCTCGAAACAGGAACACGGACGGGATCGATACAAGGGAAAGCGGAACAGGTCAATCATTAGATCGATACGCAGATCAATAAGCAGATCAATCTGCCTGTCCCGCTTTCGCTGGCATGCGAACAGGGTGTCCAGACGCGTTGCCTGGCCTCAGAACTCGTAGCCGACGCTGAATTCGATCGTGCGCGGCATGATAAAACGGCCGTTCGGCGAAGTAATGTTGCGCGGGTCCCCTTCGGTCAGTCCCTGCTCGTCAGTGAGGTTGTCGACTGCGAGCTGCACGAGGAACTGCTCGTTGATGCGCAGCAGCACGCCGAGATCGAGCTTCTCATAGCTATCGAGTGTATTCAGGTTCTCTGGCTCGCTCCAGCGATCGTCAACGGCGCTAAACGTGCCGTAGACCGTCGCATCGATGCCGCCGGCATCGAATTGATAGCGCGGCGTCAGGCGTAACTGCCAGCCGGGCTGGCGCGGGGTCTCGTTGCCGTCGTTCGGGCCCGAGACGATCTCGGCGTCCTGCACCGTGGCATTCATGGAGACCGAGAAGCCCGCATCCGTGGCCCAAATGGCGTCGATTTCCACACCCATCGATTCCTGGGTCTGAATTACGGCGCCCTGGCCGGTCAGCGCAACAAAAAAGCTCGGATCGACTTCGGTATAGAAACCCGTTGCGTATACGCTCAGGCTGTCGGTGACCCACTTCAGGCCAAGTTCGAACTGATCGACCTCCTGAATCAGATCGTTACCCGCTCTGAAGGCATCCCGGTTATCCCGAAAATCGTCGAAGTACGGCATTTTGCTGCCGCTGTTGATGCGGCCGAACACGCCGACCGTATCGGTCAGAATGTAGTTGGCGGCTGCCGTCCACGAGAACTCCGTTTCGTCGAAGTCGACAGCTAGCGTTACCTGTCCGTCGAGGCCTTCGTCAACGGAGTAGTTGACCTCGTGCCGTTCTCCGCGCACGCCAAGGTCGACCGTCAGACGATCGCTCAGGTCGAAAGTAGTGGCGGCGTAAAGAGCATTCGTGGTCGCGTCGCCGCGGGCGTCGATATCGTAGTTCCAGTTGCAGCTATCGATGCTCGGATCGTCGTTACACTCGATGCCGGTGACGCGCTCTCCGCCCTGCTGTATGACCTCGTACTTGTGATTGCCGAGCGACCAGAACTCGTCGGCGGACGCATTTGCCGTGTACAGACCGAAAGTCAGGCGGCCACGGTCCCAGTCGTACGCGAGGCTCAGGTCGTTGGTGAAGGCTTCGATATCCTTGCGAACTTCCCATGCGCCCCAGCGCTGAATGAATTCGTCGTTGCCGATCGCCCGACCCGTAATGGCGCCCGTAATCGGGCCGGTAACGTTCGCGAGTTCGTCGACCAGCGGATCGGCCAGCAGGTCGCCAACCCTAATGGCTCCGCCATCGGGAACGAGGCCCAGCGTGTCGGCTGCGCCCGCCGTATAGCTGAAGCGATCGGTGAACTCCCAGTTATCGCTAAGCTCCAGCACGATCGAACCGCCGGTCATTGAACCGTCCCAACCGCGGCCTTCGCCGAGATCCAGGTTCTTTTCACCCGGGTCGTCGAAGGCCTGATCGCCGGAATCGTTGGCAAACAGAATGCGGCGCTGACGATTCAGAGTGCCAAGCTGACTGTATTCCGCATCCACGCCAGGCACGTTGAGCGGCGACGGCAGGTACCACTGGCCGTGATCGTCGGTGTTGCGGTGGAACACGTTGATCGTGCCGTTGTCGAGATCCTTGGTGAGATTGATCGTGAACTGATTGCCTTCGCGCGCGTTGAAGCCTGCGTCGCGAATGCCCGGGGAACTGGCCAGATAGCCACCCACCATGTAGTACAGACCGTCGGCGACCTCACCGCTCAGGTAACCGTCGAAACGCCGCAGGTCGTAGTCGGAAGTCGTATATTTGACGAGCCCCTCGGTGTCCTCACCGCCTTCGCGCAGAATGAAGTTGGTCGTCAGACCCGGCTGTCCGTTCGAGAACACAGGGTTTGGCCCGCCGCGCAGTGCCTCGACGCGCTGGATCGTTTCATCCACGCGGAATAGCGACGTGTTTTCGAGGAATGACAGCGTGGGCGGCGGAAAGATGGGAGCGCCGTTGACCTGCAGCGTAAAGAAAGGTGCATCGCCCCCGCCGGGAAAGCCGCGCACGAAAATGTTGGCGCCGGCCACGCCGCCGGAGCTCTCCGCCCAGATGCCCGGCACGAGCTTCAGCAAGTCGGCGGTGCTTTGCGGCGAGTACTCGTTGATGTCGGTGTCGCTAACGGTAGTGATCGCGAAGCTGGCGTCAAATTTGCGCAACTCGGCGCCCCCGGCGGTCCCCGTAACGATAACCTCCTCGATCCAGACCGAGTCCTCATCGTTGTCGTTAACGGACTGCTCCGTGGATTGCGCGAGCGCGGCCGGCGCCAGATTTGCGAGTAAAAAAAGACCGGATAGCGGCATCGTGAGCTGACGCCAGAAACCTGCGTTGTTCATCGTTTCCCCCCAAGGTCAATGCTGGAACGCAAGACCGACCGTACCCCGTTATGAAATGCATTTCAAGAAATGCATTTCAGTTTCTTTGAAATTGGTTTCAATCGCGCTACTATCCTTAACCGGGCCCGAGAAGAAAGCATTGAACGACAAAGAAAAACGCGCCATCACGATGGCGGATATCGCCCGCCTGGCCAACGTCTCGAAACCGACCGTGTCGCGAGCGCTCAGCAACAATCCGCTGGTCAACGAGAAGACCCGCAATCGAGTGTTGTCGGTAGCCGCGGAGCACGGCTACGCGGTTAACCGCAACGCCCAGAAGCTGCGTCACAAGCGCACCAACACCATCGCCGTATCGATGGACTTCCGCTCGCATCGCGAGAACCGGATCTCGGATCCGTTCATGTTCGAACTACTGGCCGGCGTCTCCGAGGCGCTCGGCGATCACAATCAGGACCTGCTGCTCTGCGCGCCGAACCACAACGACGCCGCGGCGTTTCGCCAGATACTGACAGAACGCGGCGCGGACGGCTTTATCGTGCTCGGGCAGGGGCACCGTGAAAAAATGCTGGCGGACTGCGCCGCCGCAGGCACACCGCTGGTTGTCTGGGGTGCGGCCGCGCCAGACGCCAACTACTGTGTCGTCGGCAGCGACAATTTTCTCGGCGGTCAACTGGCCGGGGAGCACTTCATCCGTCAGGGACGCCGGCGGTTTTTGTTCGTCGGCGACACGTCGTTTCGCGAGATCCACGAACGGCGGCAGGGCCTCAAACAGGCGATCGACGACAGCGATCAGGCGATTGTTCTCGATGACGTCGAATTGCACAGCTTCCGCTACGAGTCGGCCTTCGATGCAGCGGTACGCTATCTCGACGTCAAGGAGACCGTTCCCGATGCCGTATTCACGTGGAGCGATACGGCGGCAATGGCGTTCATCGCAGCGTTTCGCAACGCGGGCGCGCACGCACCCGACGACGTCTCCTTTGTCGGCTACAACGATATTCCGGAGGCGCGTTACTTCTACCCGCCGCTGACAACCATACGCCAAGACACTTATCAGGCAGGCCGCATGCTCGCGGCGAAACTGTTGCGAATTATCGACGGCGAAAGGCCGAAGTCGGCGACAATCAGGACGGAGCTGATTCAGCGCAGCACCTGAGTCGGAAGCGATCAGATAAGGTAGGCTTCACAGCAGCCTTTGCCCGGAAACGGGATCGAATCGTATCTTCAATCTGACCCTCGGAAATGCAACATGGCCGAACGGAGTAACACGCAGAGTTTCGTGGCGATTGTCATCGCCGTTGTCCTGGGCAGCCTCATTGCCTGGGCAGGCAGTGATGGCGGTACGCTGGCCTGGGGCATGCCGCTGTTTGCACTGTGCGGCGTACTGGCGTTTGCCGTAAACTGGCTCGCCTTCATCCCCTCCGCCATCGCGCAAACGGAACACTACTACGACCTGGTTGGCGGTATCACCTATATCTCGGTTACGGCCATTGCCATACTGCTTTCGAGCGAGCTCGATTTACGCGCAACGCTGGTAGCCGCCATGGTCATGATCTGGGCGCTGCGGCTGTCGAGTTTCCTGTTCCTGCGAATCTCGAAGAGCGGTAAAGACTCGCGCTTCGATGACATCAAGACCCAGCCGCTGCGCTTCCTGATGGCCTGGACGCTGCAGGGTCTGTGGGTTCTGCTAACCGCGGCGGCCGCGCTGGCCGTCATCACGGGCGGCGCACGCGAACCGCTCGGCTTGATCGGTATAGCGGGTATCGCGATCTGGGTTGCGGGCTTTCTCATCGAGATCGTCGCGGACCGGCAGAAGTCGCGGTTCAAGGAAGATCCGGCTAACAGCGGCAAGTTCATCAACTCAGGTCTGTGGGCATGGTCGCGCCATCCGAACTATTTCGGAGAAATCATGCTGTGGACAGGCATGGCCGTTGTTGCGCTGCCGGTGCTGCAAGGATGGCAATGGGCAACGCTGATCTCGCCCGTGTTCGTTACGCTGCTGCTAACCCGCGTGAGCGGTATTCCACTGCTGGAGAACAAGGCCGACGAACGCTGGGGCGGCCAGCCCGATTACGAAGAGTACAAACGCCGCACACCGGTGCTCGTCCCGAAGCCGCCGGGTCCGAATGGTTAGGGCGGGCCGCAAACCCACACGCAGTGAATGCTGGTTGCAAGGCAGCGTACTGGCCTTACTACTGATGCTTGCGAGCGCCGGCATTGCTGCCGAACCCGAGATTCATCGCTGCACACAGCCCGACGGCACGATCGCCTTCCAGGGAACACCGTGTCCGGAGCCTAAAGAAACCGTTGCTACGGCTGGCCAGCAAGAAACCGAGCTTGAGCCGGACAGGGCCAACGATTTTTTTGCTTTCGAGAGCCCGTTTGACGAACCCGAAGAGCCGCCGGCGCCGGCAACAAACGCATCGCAAGCCCCGGTATCTCAGGACCGTGCCGAATGCGAGAAAATAACACGCGATGCCATCGACGCAATCGATCTGGAGATGCGTAAAGGCTATACCAGAGAAGAAGGCGAAGACTATCTGACTGAGCTGCTGGAACTCACGGAGCAGCTGCGAACCTGTAAGACCCTTTAGAGCTTTTCTCTCGCGGATAGCCGTCGCGATGTCGTTTCCGGTCGATTTTTACTTATTGCAAACACCCGCCGGCACTGCTTGCCGTTGGCTTGCGGAAACTTGGCCTCGATTGTGTTTATGATAATTGCATGGGGGACACCGGCGACAAGCTTACACGGCTGCTCGAACGCGCTGCGGCCGGCGACGGCGACGCAAACGAAGATCTTTTCGCCCAGATGTATCCCGTGCTGCGCAAGCTGGCGCGATCGCAACTCAACCGGCACCGGCGCGGCACGCTATGCACGACCGAACTCGTCAACGAAGCATCGATGAGGCTGTTCGGCGTCGATCAACTCGGCCAGCTCGAAAACCGTGAGCACCTGATTGCGACCGCGGCGCAAGCGATGCGTCACGTCCTCGTCGACCACGCGCGCAGGAAGAACTCGCAGAAGCGCGGCGGCGACTGGCTGAAAATGGATCTCGACGAGAAGGAGCTGCCGGCAGATCACCTGTCGGAGCAGGTGCTCGCGCTAGACGAAGCGCTCAACCGCCTGCGTGATGTTGACCAGCGCGGTCTCAAGGTCGTCGAGCTGAAATTTTTCGGCGGCTGCACGATAGAAGAGATCGCAGAACTGCTCGGCGTATCGGACGGCACGGTCAAGCTGGTCTGGCGGAAGGCTCGCGCGTTTCTCTATTCCGAGATGGAGCGGCAGTGAGCGCTGCAACCGATCGCCGCGCAATGGCGCTGTTCGAGCAGGCGCTCGATATCGCGGCCGGTGAGCGTGCAGCGTTTCTCGATGAGCATTGCGATGACGCCGACGTTCGCCGGCGCGTCGAGTCGATGCTTGCGGCTGATGCGGATAGTGACGGCCTGCTGGAAGACGCGGCGGATCTGCATCTTGCCGAACTCGCCGATAGCGCCAATGCTGCCGCGCCCGAACGGATCGGCGCTTATCGCATTACCGAGCGCCTGGGACAGGGCGGCATGGCCACGGTCTATCGCGGCGAACGCGCAACCGACGACTTCGAACAGACCGTGGCACTAAAACTGATCCACCCCTCACGACGGTCCGAGCACTGGCACACCCGCTTCCTGACCGAACGACAGATACTCGCATCGCTGCGGCATCCGAATATCGCACAGCTCCTCGAAGGCGGTATCACGGATGACGGTGATCCGTATTTCGCATTGGAGTTCGTGAAAGGGGAACCGATTACGGCGTATTGCGACGGGCAAGGCCTGACGGTCCATAAGCGCATCGAACTGCTGTTGTCCGTTTGCGACGCGATCAGCTACGCGCACGGCAAACTGATCGTGCACCGCGATCTGAAGCCCAGCAATATCCTCGTGGACGGCAGCGGTCGCGCGAAGCTGCTCGACTTCGGTATCGCCAAACTGCTGTCGGACGATGACACGAGCCGCACGAAAACTGCTCTAAGAGCATTGACGCCGGACTATGCCGCACCTGAACAGTTCGCCGGCAAGGGCGTTACGACGGCAGTCGATGTCTACGCGCTCGGTGGATTGCTGTACGAACTGCTGGCAGGCCGGCGGCCGTTCGCCGGCGTCAGCGGATCCGCACTCGAAATCGAGCGCAGCATCCGGGAAGACGGCGCACCCACTTTCGCGCGCCTCGCGGCCGGCGTTACGGGTCGCGAACGCGAGGAAATTGCGGAAGCGCGCGGCACCTCGTGGCGGCGGCTCGAGCGCTCGGTGCGCGGCGATCTCGAGAACATCGCACTGAAAGCGCTGCGCGCCGAACCCGAGCGCAGATACTCGTCGGTCGAAGCGTTTGCCGCAGACCTCCAGCGCTATCTGGACGGCCTTCCGGTGCGCGCTCGCGCGGACACGACCTGGTATCGACTGAAGAAGTTCTCGGGCCGGCATCCGGTTGGTCTTCCACTTGGCCTGCTCGCGGCACTGGGTTTGCTGCTGAGCACGGGCTACGCGCTGCAGCAGGCAGACGAAGCCCGAACCGCCGCCACGATCGCCCGCCTGGAGGCGGCGAAGGCTAACGAGACGAAGGACTTCATCACCAGCCTGTTCGAATTCGCCAGCCCCGACAAGAGCCTCGGCGACCGACTGACCGCACGCCAGCTTCTCGATCTGGGCGCCAATCGTGTCAACGAGGAACTCGCCGGCCAGCCCGTGTTGCGGGCCGAAATGCTGCTGCTGCTCGCGACGACCTACGGCCAGCTCGGCCTGTACGACGCCGCTTTGCCGCTCGCCGATCGGGCATCGGCTCTCTATGCAGCGGAACGCGAACCGGCACTCGAGGTGGACGCGCTGCTCGTGCGCTCGCGGCTAACCCGTCTGCAAGGCGAGTTTGCGGCGGCGGCAGTGCTACTCGAGGACGCAGAGAAGCTGCTCGACGGCGCCGGCGACCAGGCGCGCCACGCCGCCTTGCTCATCGAACGCGGCGAGAATCTTCGCGAGCAGGCGCAGTTCGAGCCGGCGGCCGCGGCGTTCGAAGCCGCACTGGCCATAGACCGCGCGCGCTTGGCAACACCGTCCGAAATTGCACGCGATCTGTACCGGTTGGGCACGCTGCGCTTTAGCGAAGGAGACAGCGCGCGGGCGCTCGAACTGCTGCGCGAAGCTTCGCAACGCCTGACCGATGACAATGCCGCTGAAACGACGCAGCACGCCGCGATAGAGCACGACATCGGCGTCATGCTGATTCAGCGCGGTGAGCTGGATGCGGCGCAGGCGATCCTTGAGCACGTCCGCGCGACGCGAACGACACTGCTGGGTGACAAGCACCCCGATCTTGCGGTGACGCTGAAGGAACTCGCAGGTATTGCCCGTCAGCATCATCGCAACGAGGAAGCCGAGACTCTGTACCTTGAAGCATTGCGAATCAACGAAGCAATGCTGGGCGCAGAGCATCCGGAAACGGCCAACACGCTGAATTCGCTGGCGGTGTTCTTTCGCGGGCAGGGCGACGACGAGCGCGCGCTGGAGTACGCCGAACGCGCGTTGATCGGAGCAACTCGCGCCTACGGACCCGCACACCCGACGGTGGGACTAATGACCATCAACGTAGGCTCGATGAAGCGCATGCTTCGGGACCTCGACGGCGCATCGCTGGCCACGCGCGACGGCCTTGAAATACTCGTCGGCGCGCTCGGCGAAGAGCACCACCTGACGGGCGTTGCCTACAATGCGCTGGCCGGCGTGCAGTTCGATCAGGGGGATCATGCTCGCGCCGAGGCCAATTTCCGACGCGCCCTGGGCATTTTCGAAGCGACCGCCGGCGCGAATCATCCGCACACCGTCAGCATACTCAGCGGCCTGGCGTCGGTACTGCTCGCTAACGGCCGGACGGACGAAGCCGAACCGCTGTACCGACGCGCCGCGGAAACGGCGGCGGCGGCGCTGCCCGACGAACACCCGAATCAGGCCATCGTACAGCTCGGGCTCGCCCGCATCGCGGCCGGCCGCGGCCATTGCGCCGAAGCCCGGCAAATCGGCGAACGCTACTCACCGATCATCGATGCGGCCGGGCAGGCAGGCAGGCCGGACGTCATCGCCGCGAACGCCGCAATCTCCGACTGCCGCTAGAACGGCGGCACCCTCTCCCGGGACCGGATTGCCCGGTTCCTTGAGGCTTTGCGTATTACGGATTGAGAACCCGGAAATAGCGCAATCGCCGGAGGGGCGGCTATGTCACTACTTACGCCTGGAAACCATCCCATGAGGCATGGCCTCGTCACATTGCTGTTCGTGCTGGCGGCACTATCCGGCTGCTCGGGCGACGGGTCGGACGGCGCCGGACGGGACGCCGCAGGAGATACGGCCTCGGCAGCAGCCGAAGGCAGTTCGGAGGACGGGTTCTACAGTGGCGATTACGACGAAGACGATCCGCTAGGCAATCGTACGCTCGAGCTCGATTATCCGGAGCCGCCCTACCCGCCGGACGAGCGCATACTCGGCGAATTCATGCAGGCCTTTGCGAAAGGCGACCTCGACGGCATAACCGAAGCCTGGTTACGGATGGGGCCCGAACAACGGCTCAAAGCCCTCGAGCAGGGTCAGGAATACCGCTTCTCGATACCCTACGACGACCACGATCGGCTCGACGCAGTACAGACGCCCTTCGACCTCCTCGGCCGGGTAAGTATCGGACAGCTCGAGGCCGACGCGCGCGCCGATGCCCGCGGCGAGCCGCGGTGGCGGCCGGGTGAGGACCAAGGCCCGGAACTGCCCGACGAACTCGGCCACGTCCGCGGTGTCGTCATCGACCGGGAAACGGGTGAGCCGCTCGCGAGTGTTACGGTCGCCGCGAGCTTTCCGCAGATGATGCTGTTTGCGATGATCGGAGATACCGAGCGCTGGGAAACGCTCACGGCGGACGACGGCCGTTTCGAAATTCGCGATATCCCGGCAGGCAAAGCGGCGCTGATCGTGCACCGTCTGCCCGAATACAACCTGTTGCAGCACGACTTCACGATCGAGGCCGATCGGACAGCGGCCGAGACGGTAGAGCTGCCGAAGCTCGAGCGCGTCAAACTCGAACTGCCGACCTTTCTGAGCGGCACGGTAATCGACAGCGATACCGGCGAACCCGTGCCGGACGTGCTGGTCGCCATCGGCAACAGTTCGATGACGGGCCGAAGCAACAGCCAGGGCGCGTACATCATTCGCAAAGTCGCCGCCGGCGAACACACCGTTCTCGCCCGTCATCAGGACTATCACGAAGGCAGCAACACGATCGTCGCGGACAGCCCGGGAAAGATCGAGCTGGACTTCGCTATCGACCCAATTACAACCGGCATCGTCGTCGGCACGGCGGTAAACCGCGTCACCGGCAAGGTCCTTGCCAACGTCTCGGTTACCATTGCCGGGCAGACGGTCACGACGGATGCCGAAGGACGCTTCCGCATCGCCGATATCGAGTCCGGCGATGTACGGGTTCAGGCAGGCAGTGAAGGCTTCCGGCCCGCCGGCAACGACGTAACGCTCGAAGCTCGAACCACGGCTGAAACCGTCCTCGAACTGGAGCCCATTACGGAAGGCACGGTTCGCGGCATCGTTCGCAACGCAACAACGGGCGAGTCGGTGGCGGGTACCGACATCCGGGTCGGGACCTTTGACACGATTACCGACGATGCCGGCCGCTTCGAGATCGCCAACGTGCCGCAGGGCGACGCCAACGTCGCTGCAAGGAAAACGCTGTTCGAGCCGGCGATAGAGACCGTCGACGTGATTGCGATGCAGAGCGTCAGCGTGGACATAGCGCTCCAGCCGATCACTTACGGCGACCTGGTCGTCATCGTCACCGATGCATCGAACGGCCGGCCGCTTGCCGCCGCTTCGGTTCGGCTGCCCGGCAGCCTGAGCGGAGAGACCGACGCTCGCGGCCGTATCCGTTTCGACAAAGTACCGGCCGGCGAGGGTTCGCTATCGGCTGTTCGTCACGCCTATGTCACGGGCGAACGGAACTACGTGCTCGAGCCGGCCACCGAACTCGAGCAGGCGATTGCACTCGAGCCGGTCACGGTGGGCTCACTCTCGGGCATCGTCGTAAACGCAACGACGCGCGCCCCGCTGGCCGGCGCAACCGTCAGCATCGGCAGCCGCGGCGTGACGACAAACGATCAGGGCCGCTTCGTCCTTGACGAACTCGCCGCCGGCGACGTCAATGTCAGCGCCGGCAAGCCCGTTTTCGAAACAGATCGGGTAAGCGCAACCGTCATCGCCGCCGAAACCGTTGAAATCGAGCTATCCCTTGAGCCGATCACCTACGGCACGATCCGCGGCGTAGTCGTCGACGCCGTGACGAGCGAGCCGGTCGCCGATGCGGTCGTTGCGGTCGCCGGCCGCAACACCAGAACGAACGCCGCCGGCGAGTTCGAACTCGAGCGCGTCGCGGCAGGCAACCTGATGCTCACCGCAGACAAGCGAATCTACGAGCAGGTCGAGGACCGCTTCGAACTTGCACCGGCGGAAACCGAAACACGGCGTATCGCACTACCGCCGATCACCTACGGCGACGTCCGCGGTCGGGTTGTCGATGCCGACAGCGGCGCGCCGCTCGCCGGCGTCGACGTCAGTCTCGGAACGACGCGCGTACGGACGGATGCGCAAGGCCGCTTCGGCCCGCAAAGAATCGATGCTGGCCCGCTGAATCTCAGCGCGCAGAAGGGCGGCTACGAATCCGGCGGCGCTTCGGTGGAGGTTGCGCCTGCCGCCGTGACCGACAGCCTGATTGAACTGGAACCGATCCGTATCGGCACCGTCGTCGGCACGGTCGTAGACGCCAAAACCGGCGAGCCGGTAGGCGGCGCACGCGTGACGCTGGCTCGGTCCGCGCGCGAAACCGAAGCGGACGGCAGCTTCCGCTTCGATGACGTCCGCACGGGCTCCGTCGGCGTCGCCGTCAGGCATGCCGACTACGGCAACGGCGCAGCCAGCGGCGATCTCGCCGGCGGCGCAACGCTCGAACTGATCGTGCAGGTCGATCTGCGCCGCGAAGACGTCACCCAGCTCGAGGCCGGCCTGGCATCCGGCGGCTCGATCGATCTCTACGGCATTCACTTCGACTCGGGTAAAGACCAGTTCAAGTCATCCTCGCTCGGCACCCTGAACGCCGTGCTTGAGGTCATGAAGCGTGCGCCAGAGCGCAACTTCACGATCGTCGGGCACACCGACTCCGACGGCGGCGACGCATCCAACCAGGATCTCTCGGAGCGGCGTGCGCGGACGGTCATCAACTGGCTCATCGAACGCGGCATCGAGGCCCGGCGCCTGACGGCAAACGGTTTTGGCGAGTCACGGCCCACCGCACCGAACGAGACCGAATCCGGCAAAGCGCTGAACCGGCGGGTCGAACTGGGCTTCACGGAGTAGTTCCCGATGTCCGCCCGCTCAGTTCACACGAAGTCGATGTCGGCTCGATCAATGTCGGGTCAGTCGAAAAACCTGCTGGTGATCCTCGCGCTTGCCGCGCTGGCGGCGGCCGGCAGCTTTGCGTACCGATGGAACGATAGCCGGCTGGCCGGCCTGCCCGAAGCAAGCCTTGACTGGCCGTCCGTCAAGGGACTGATCGTGCAATCGGCCCTTCGGGACAAGCACACCGACTGCATCGTTCGCGTGGTTTACGAATACGTCGTCGGCGAACAGTCCTATCGCAACGACGTCGTGCGCTTCGATCAGGCGGAGATCACCGTCCGGGAAAAGGAAGCGCTGGTGAGCTCGCATCCGGTGGGCCGCACGGTGTCGGTCTACTACAACCCGGACGAACCCGGACAGTCGGTGTTGGTGCGGGGAGCCGCCACTCGATGACTATAACCCGCAACCGCGAGCATCTGGGAGGATGCGTCTATGGATGAGCTTATTGGCATGGTCATCTTGATGGCCGGGGTTGCTGCGTGGTTTGTCTATCGCGCACGGCAGCAAACCGAACGAATGCAAACGCTGCTTGAGCGTGGGGAAATGGCGAGTGCCTACGTGACCGAACTCAAACGCGATCACAGTTCGCGTTCGCGATTCAAGCATTACGTGGCCTATAAGTTCACGGCACGCAACGGGCAGACGCACACCAACAGAAACCTGGTCACGCCCGCTGACTTCAAGTCCTACACCGAAAGGCAGCGGATCGAAGTCGTTTATGATCCCGACAATCCGGCGGTCAGCATGCTGAAGCCGACCGTTGACGAGGCACGTCGCACATTGGGCCGCGCCGGCACCAAATGATTGATTTTCAGCGATGCAACAACGCGCAGGAGCAGACAAGATGAAGACACTGACTCACCCGGCAGGCCTGATCGGCCTGACGATACTGATGGCCACACCGCTAACGACGTCAGCAGATGTGGAAGAACCCGCTATTCCACACTGCGACAATCCTTACGGTACCGTCGCACTGCGCGAAGCCAGTGGCGGCGGCTGGTGGGAAAGTTACGACCTCGAAAACCCTGAGGCGCTGATCAAGCTCTACGTCAACGAATCGGGCTGCTTTACGCTGGTCGATCGTGGCGCCGGGCTCGACATGGGCACTAACGAACGCATGCTCGCCGAGTCCGGCGACCTGCAGGGCGGATCGAACGTCGGCAGCGGTCAGCTGCTGGCTGCGGATTTCTTTCTTGTGCCCGACCTTATCGGCAACGACGACGACAGCGGCGGCCGGCGCATCGGCGGCATCCTGGGCGGCAAGATCGGCGATTCGATCGGCGGCATTCTCGGTGACGTCAAGACCAAGAAGCTCGAGGCCGACACGATACTCACTCTCGTAAACGCACGCACCGGGGTGCAGACCGCGACCGCTCGCGGCAAGGCGGAGCAGCGCGACGTATCCTTCAACGTCGGCGGACTGCTCGGCGTCGCGGGCGGGGTCAGCAGCTACAAGGACACCCAGATCGGGCGCGTCATCGCGGCAGCCTATGCGGCGGCGTACTCTGAGCTGGTCGCTAAGGTCCAGTCCTCGGGCGGCGCTCTCGCAACGGCGGACGCGCCTGTCGAGTCCTACGTCATCGCGCTCGATACGGATATGTACAAGACGGCGGCGCGTGACGAGACCGTTCGCGGGCTGCGTGAGGGCATGTTCGTCTATCCGACTGGCAACCGCGACGGCGCTTTTCTCGAGGTGAAAGACAAGTTCGGCACCACCGGCTGGGTGTCGGTCGAAGACCTTCAATAGCGCCCGCCTCGATACCGAACTCCGGGTTTCGCTAACTCAAGGCATCGGGAGCCGGGCTATTCATCCTCTGGAGACTGCAATGATCAGACTACGTCATACGATTGTTCTTACGCTAGGATTGCTGGCTGTCTCCTGCAGTTCGGACGATCCACCCACCTCGCCGGCCCTTGGCGGTGGGGACGATCGGCAGATGCACACGATGGAACGCCTTAAGGAGAAGTACGAGGTAAGCTATCAGCCGGGCACTGTCATCGTATCCAATGAGGCAATGCGGTACATGGCGCGTCCGGTGTTCGACAGCAACGAACTCGTGTTCTCGCTCGACGCAAAACCGCATCTGGATCTCGAAGAGAACGCAGTCACTATTTTCCCGATGGCCGCTCTCGTGCGGGTCGTGTCCTGGAGGGAGTCTGGCGACTCGATAATCGTCCAGACTGAGCCCGCTGCCCTAACGGACGCCATCAAGGATGCCGACATCGAATCGGTCGTCGAAATCGGCTGGAGTCAGGTGGTGAGTCAGCACGCGGCGCCGGAATCCGGTATTCGCTTCAGCCTCATCCCGGCCGCGCACGCGGGAGAGGAAACCGGCCGGATGTACGGGTCGATCAGCCAGTCCTTCGAACACGAAGGCATCAAATTGACGTACAGCCTCAAACCGCAGAGCGCCGACCGGCTGAATTTTCAGATCACGCTCTCCGCCAACAAGGAGATGTACAAGAAGGCCTTGAAACAGGAAGACCTGGAGCGTAAATACCCGACCTCGTACGTCAACGGCGACGCGTTTCAGCCGGTCCGGGCCGACGAATCCTATGGTGACAACACACGGGATACGGGAACGGGCGCAGACTACAGTCAACCGCCTTCCGAAGCGGGGGGCAGCAACTACCTCGGCGATACGGGAGGTGGCGTGTCGGCAAACGTCAAGGGCGCGATCGGCTTCGCCAAGGCCACGGGACATATCTCCGGCTTCCAGCAATGGTTCGATCTCAAGATCAGCGACGGCGTTCCGCAGGATGTCTACATAGACTTCAAATCCCTGAGCGGCGAGGTGAAACTCGAAGCGGCTACGCTAGCGGGGCTGGTCAGCACGATGCAGCTGTCGGTTCCCATTGAATATGTCGTGACGGTGCCGATAGGCGGCATTATCCCGCTCACGTTCACGATCGGAGCCGATCTCTCGTTTCGACCGATCATCGAGCGCGGAACTTCCGGCAGCAGCAAACTGTGCATGATGTTTGCGTACGACGGCTCGACCGGATTAAGATATTCCAACGGATCGTTTTCAAATGAGTCAACGTTTCGCAAGCGAACCGCCTCGATGTGCAAAAACGACGAAACCGTATCCGCGGGCCGCTTGACGGTGGGGCTTGGTACCACGTTCAAGGTGCCACGCTTCAAGGTAAGCTTGTTCCGCCTGCCGATAGCAACGTCGATCTACTTCATGATGGACGGCGTCACGACCTACGAACCGGGAATCGCAAGTGCCATGCAGGCATGCCAGGCCGGAAAACAGCACCTGGCCGTCATCGCTCAGGCAACGATGAAACTCTTGGGCATCATCAATACGGAAGTGCACGCGAAACTGTGGGATCTGAAGAAAGAGTGGACCTGTGAGAAGAAGCTCGTCACGACGACCTTCGACAAAGCCGGCGGTGAACAGAAATCCGAGAGCGGACTGTAGCGCGGCGATACGCTTAGCCCGTCGTACTCGACTAAGGGCCGCAGGTCACCGCAGGGCGGCACGTGCCCCAACCGGCGGCTTTAGCGCCGGCCAGGGCTCAATCTGTCGTGCGACATACTCTAATACAGATAAGGTCCCTGCAATTCGGCAACTCCGCCGTTGCGATCGAAACGCAGGTTTACGAACACCGAATGCTGATGCTCGATCTCATCATCGCCCGCAGGTACCAGGCGCGCGTCTATCGTGTACCAGACAGCAGGACGTATCTCGATCGGGGCGTTGCCGCTTTCGAGCTGGATTGCCGTAACGTCGGGGCGGCGCCGAAACGGTGACGGCACGGGCCAGAACGCAACGCGCTTGGTCTTCTGACCGCGAATCACAATGGGCAGCTCGATACTGCCGCCGCGCTGCACGATAATGTCGAAGGTACCGCGCGCCGGGTAATACGGCACCCGCCGCCGATCGATGCTGACCCGCTGGCGGTAGTCGAAGTGACCCTCGATAATACTGGCGTCAATCTGGTTGCCGGAAAAAGCAAAGGTGTTGCTGCCCGCATTCTGCAAGACGACGTTGAAAGACAGATCGTCTGCGCGCAGCATGGCACCGCGCATTCGCGGTTTTCGCAGCACGACTTCGTGCAGCTTCACGGCGTGAATGTCGAACTTGGCGCGTTGTCTCGTGTTGACGGGCACGCGGACGGATGTGGTGACCTTCGGGTTTACTTCTGTCTTCTTACTGTTCCTTTGCACATCGTGTTCGGTTGGACGCTGAGGTTGCGGTCGGGGCTCCGGCAGTGTGGGTACTTGTGCTGCCGCGGGCGCGGCGATGGCAAGTGCGACCGCACAGGCCATCGCTGTTCTTCGTTTGCTGCTTAGAATCATTATCGTCTCCGTAGTAGCGTTGCGTACTCTGGAATACGTGAACGGGCGACGAACCGGGCAACTTGGGCCGAATATATTGAATGAAACTGTCGCTTATCGGCGACGAATTGCCGATGAGTGCGTGATTCTGTAACGAGCCGCTTCAACGTGCCCGCGCGCATGCAATAATGTCTGCTGAATGAGCTGGCCTGGGTGCTGATCATGCTCGCTGAATGGCTTGGAAAAACTCCACGCGTGTTGCGCTACGTCTGCACGCTGACCTTCGCGCTTGGCCTCACTGCCTGCGGCGGAGGCGGTAGCGACGCCGCATCCCCGCCGCCTTCCCCACCGCCTTCCCCACCGCCTCCGACCACGGTGGATCCCACGCTTTCGATCAGCGACGCGATTGTCACGGAGGGTGACGCCGGCACGACGATACTGCAGTTCACGGTACAAGCCGGCGGCATCGCGCCGGCCCCCGCGGTATTTGCGGATTCGAGCGTGGATTACGCAACCTCGGCAGGCACCGCCACCGAAGGGACCGACTACCAGGCTACAAGCGGTACCGTGCAAATTCCGGGCAACGTCGGCCAAGCCACGATCGATATCGAAATTGTCGGCGATGCCGACATCGAGGCTAACGAAACTTTTACGGTGACCCTGTCTTCGCCGACCAACGCCACAATTTCGCAGGCTACGGCGACGGGCACGATTCGCGACGACGACTCACCCAGCGGCGCGTCCGGTCTCGATACCCGGCCCGACAACCAGACCTGCGTGGCACCTGCCCGGCCGACCGCCAACTCGTCGGTGGCTGTAACGGATCCGTATCCGTCGTTGCCGAACCTCGTGCAACCCACCAAGATCCTGCTGGAGCCTGGTCCGAACGGCCGCTGGTTCGTGCTACAGAAAGGCGGTCTGATCCAGACGTTCCCCACGAACAACCCGAGCAGCCTTACTCCGTACATCAATCTGGCGAACGGCCGTTCGATCCGCACGGCATCGGAGGGCGGTTTGCTGGGCATGGCGTTTCATCCCGACTATCCGGCAACACCCGAGATCTTCCTGTCCTACACCATCGATCATTCGAATCCCGATATGCGCCACATACTCTCGCGCATGATCCTCGACGATGTGAACACTCCGGGCGCCGGCAGGATCGAGCAGGTGATCCTCGAAATCGATCAGGATTTCGACAATCACAACGGCGGCGACATTGCGTTCGGACCGGACGGCTACCTGTACTTCGGATTAGGGGACGGCGGCAGCGGTAACGACCCGCGTCAGCGCGCGCAGAATACGACGCGGCTGCTTGGCTCCATGCTGCGTATCGACGTGCTGGGTACGGGCGCGGGTTACAACATCCCGTCGGACAACCCGTTTGCACCCAACGCAAAGTGCGGACCCGGCGCGAACCCGAACGACTGTCCCGAAATCTACGCATGGGGCTTGCGCAACCCCTGGCGCTGGAGTTTCGACCCGGACACGGAAGAGCTGTGGGCGGCGGACGTAGGTCAGGGCGCCAGGGAGGAAGTCAACCTCATCGAACTCGGCGGCAACTACGGCTGGCGCTGCCGCGAAGGCACCGGCGACACGGTCAACGCGTCGGATTGCGGCAGCGGCGGCGGTCTGATCGATCCGGTAACCGAATATCCCCGCAGCCTCGGCACGTCGATCACCGGTGGCTACGTGTATCGCGGCAGCGCGATTCCCGAACTCGTCGGGCTGTACATCTTTGCCGATTACGGCTCCGGCCGCTTCTGGGCAGCGCGGCCGGACGGCACGGGCGGCTACGACAACGACGAGCTGATCGATACCAGCATACAGCCGACGGCATTTGGCGTTGGGCCGGACGGCGAGCTATACGTCGTCGACATCGACGGCAATAACGGCCTCGGCCGCGTGCGGCGTATCGAGCCGCCGGGCACACCGACGCCCGACACGATTCCGAGTCTTCTTTCGGACACGGGCTGTGTAGACCCGGGCGATATCACCCAAGCTTACGAAGGACTGCTGCCCTATGACCTGAATGCTCCGTTCTGGTCCGACGGCGCGGAGAAAGATCGTTACATAGGCTTGCCGAACGGCACTACGATCGGCATCGATGCGGACGGCGACTTCGACTTTCCGAGTGGCACGGTCATCGTCAAGAACTTCCGGCTCGGCGGCGACCTCGTCGAAACGCGGCACCTGATGCGGCATCCGGACGGCGTGTGGGCGGGATACACGTACGAATGGAACGCCGCTCAAACCGAGGCGACGCGAGTCCGCGGCGGCAAGGTGGCCGACATCAACGGCCAGGACTGGATCTACCCGTCGGAAGGCCAGTGCATGCAGTGTCATACGGGCGCAGCCGGGTTTGCACTCGGCCCCGAGATTGCACAGCTCAACAAGGATGTTACTTACGCATCAACCGGACGTGTCGCCAATCAGCTCGAAACGATCGAACATGTAATGATGTTTTCGGCGCCGCTGCCGGCGCCGGCCAGCACGCTCGATACGCTTGCGGACCCGGGCGATACCAGTGCACCGCTCGCGCCTCGCACGCGGGCTTACCTGCATACGAACTGCGCACAGTGTCATCGGCCGAACGGGCCCACGCCATCGACAATGGATCTCCGCTACTCGACGGCACTCGCCAATACCAGCGCCTGCGATACGCTGCCGCTGGGAGACGATCTCGGTATTCCCAATGCGCGGCTGCTTGCGCCGGGGAGCTCGGCCGCGTCGCTGATCGTCAATCGAATGCAGCGCCGCGACGTACACGGTATGCCGCCAATCGGATCGAACCTGATCGATACCTTGAATGTGGCTCGGATGGCTGCGTGGATCGACGGATTGAGCACGTGTAATTAGCGCTGGCCTGCGGAACCGGCCGGGCAGACAGGCGCACGTTCCTGGGAAAGCGCCGGGCGGAACCCGGCTCTTCGCAGCCAATGGCGGACAAGGTTTTTTCGCTACGGTGAGGTACCGCCGATCGATCTCTCTCTTGCACCCCGCGAGTTCATTCCCGCTACACTGAGAAGATAGAATGGCGGTGCGCGTTCCGCTGTACGGGTCGATAAGGAACTCCGATCGTGAAAAGAAACTCTGGCTGCAACCGTGACTGACTCCGATTGGGACCGTCTGCAACGGCTTTTCGACGCTGTCCTGGAATTGCCCGAAGCCGAGCGCACGGCATTTCTGGACAGGGAGTGCGGCGACGACGCGCCGCTGCGCCGCAAGCTCGAAACGCTCATAGAAGCCGACGAGCAAAACCTCGCGACCGACGAACGTCAGCCGCTGCGAAAGTACTTCAAGGCTCCTGAAAGCGAGATGGTCGGCACAACCGTCGATGGCTGGCGTATCCTCGACCGCATCGGCAGCGGGGGCATGGGTAAGGTCTATCTGGCCGAGCGGGCCGACGGCGAGTTCGAACAGCGCGCTGCCCTCAAGATCGTCAAGAAAGGCATGGATTCCGAAGTCGTCCTGCAGCGCTTCCGGCAGGAACGGCAAATACTCGCAAGACTGCACCACCCGAACATCGCCAGTTTTCTCGATGGCGGTATGACCGCGGACGGCCGCCCGTATTTTGCCATGGAGTTCGTCGACGGACTGCCGATCACGGAGTACTGCGACCAGCAACGGCTGTCGCTCGAAAAGCGCCTCGCGCTATTTCAGAAAGCCTGCGATGCCGTACACCACGCGCATAAGAGTCTCATCGTACACCGCGACCTCAAGCCGTCGAACATCATTGTCATGCCCGATGGCGAACTCAAGCTGCTCGATTTCGGCATCGCAAAGCTGCTCGACGACAGCGATGCCGACGATCGCCTGACCCGCACGGGGATGCAGGTGCTGACGCCGGCCTACGCCGCGCCCGAGCAGCTCATGAACAGCGACATTACGACAGCAACCGATGTCTATGCGCTCGGCATCGTGCTCTATGAACTACTGACCGGACGGCGGCCGTTCGAAACCCGGCGCACGCCGCGGGAGCTGCTCGATCTGGTATTGACGGGCGATCCGCTAAAGCCGAGCGCGGCCGTACTGCAGATTCCGGCCGATACCGACGGTCATGTCGGCACACAAACGCGTGAGCAGCTCAGTGCGGTGCGCGGCACCAGGACGGAACATCTGCGCAAGCTGCTCGCGGGCGATCTCGACACGATTTGCCTGATGGCAATGCACAAGGAACCCACCCATCGCTACACGTCGGCGGACCATTTGGCGGCCGATATCGCGCGCCATCTCGAAGGCCTGCCCGTGGTCGCAAGCCCCGACTCGCTGATGTATCGCGCCGGAAAATTCTACACGCGCCACCGGCCCGCGGTGATCAGTACGATCGGTGCGGTTACGGCTTTTATCGCGATGAGCGTTTTTTATACGCTGCAACTCGCCGACGAGCGGGACCGCGCGCGGGTCGAAGCCGACCGCGCAGCGGCGACCACGCAGTTCCTGGTCGATATTTTCAAACTGTCGGACCCTGACCAGAACGCCGGACAGACGGTCACGGCCAAAGAAATTCTCGATCTCGGCGCGCAGAAACTGAATCGGGACCTTGAAAGCCTGCCCGCGACGAAGGCGACGCTCGGCACCACGATAGGCACGGTCTACGAAAGCCTCGGGCTCTACGAAGAGGCCTTAAGTCAACACACTTACGCCTCCGGATTGCGCAGAGAAGCCGGCGATCTGCCGGGACTCGCCGAAAGCCTGCGCGAGCTCGGCAGTATCCAGTACGAGCTGGGCGAACTCGAAGCCGCGAATGAATCGCTGGAAGAAGCACTCGCGATCAACAAAAGCATCCTGCCGGACAACCACGTCAAGATTGCCACGAATCTCAACGATCTGGGCCACATCACCTATGCACAGGGCGACTACGACACGGCAATCGCTATCTATCGCAGTGCGATCGCGATGTACGAAGAGCTCAACGATTTCTCCGATCCGGGATATGCAGACACGCTGCACGACCTTGGCCAGGTACAGCAGTTACAAGGCGACCTCGTAGCGGCGGAGAAGAATTTTCGCAGCGCGCTGGACGCTGCCCTGGATAATTACGGAGAACTCCACTCCATAACCACAACCTACATGCACGATCTCGCCGCACTGATCCACGAGATGGACGATTACGAAGACGCAGAGGCGCTGTATCTGCGGGTCATTCAGCTCGACCGAAAACTGCTCGGTGACAATCACCCGGACATGGAGGTCCTAATGACGAATCTCGGTCGGCTGTATGGAGACATGGGCCGACTGGACGAGGCAGAAGTGCATCTTCGCGAAGCCGTGGAGATCGCGGTTCGACTGCGCGGACCGAGGCACACGTTTACGGCATACGACAGCGTCAATCTTGCGAACCTGCTAACCACCAAAGGGGAGACCGAAGAGGCGCGCACGCTCTTTGAAGACGCGCTCGACATCTATGCTGAAAACCTCGACGAGTATCATCCGTACATCGCGTCGGCCAGCGTCGGTTACGCGGCGTTGTTGAATCGAATGCAGCTGCCCGATGAAAGTCTCATACACAGTCAGCGCGCGCTCGACATATGCGAAGCCTCGCTGCCGGCGGGCCACTGGCTTGCTGCCAGCGCAACCAGCGTTCGCGGCGAATCTCTAATGCTTACCGGCGATCTCGACCAGGCCGAAACGATGTTACTGGAAGGGTATGCAGGCGTGGCGGAGGCCCGGCCGCGCGATCGTATGACAAAAAACGCCGTTCGCCGGCTGGTGGACTTTTACATCGCCAGGGGCAATCCCGATGAGGCGGAGCGCTTCCGGCAACTGATGCCCGGTGACTAGCCCGCCTGCTCACCAGGCAGTGTTGGAACGATCGGCTGTCGTAGCGGGCGCGACGAGCGCTTGGCCGAAACCGAGTCGCGCAGCTCTGCAGCATATGGTAGTTTCTGCTCCAAGGCAGCGTTAAAAAGCAGCAATAGAAACGGCTGCCAGACCTGAGTTCACCAGACGAACCGGCCATGCAAAGCCGGCACCCGGCCATCCGGGATCAGGGGATTAGCATGCCGGAACAGAAGACCTGCTTCGTCGTTATGGGCTTCGGCGAAAAGACCGACTACGAATCGCAGCGTACGCTGGACCTGGACAAGTCTTATCGCGGCATCATCAAACCCGCCGTGGAAGCCTGCGGCATAAAGTGCGTGCGCGCAGATGACATCATTCACACCGGCGTCATCGACAGGCCAATGTATCAGCAGCTGCTCGGCGCCGATCTTGTCATTGCGGATTTGTCGACCTCGAACCAGAACGCCATTTACGAACTGGGCGTCCGGCATGCGCTGCGACCGAACACGACGATTGTCATAGCGGAGAAAAACTTCAGGTTTCCGTTCGATCTCGGGCACGTGGTAATCAGAACTTACGAGCACCTCGGCACCGGCATCGACTTCGAGGAGGTCGAACGCGTGAAGCGCATGCTCGTCGAAGCCATTAAGGAAACGGTGCTGGGCAACGCAGACGTCGATAGTCCGGTCTATACTTTCCTGCCGGATCTGGGCGCTCCGCAGATCGCGGGAAGCGCGGGCGCCGACGAGCCAGCCGCAGCCACGACGGAGGCCGGCGTTGACCACATTGTATACGGCGCGCTACTGCAACAGGCGCAGGCGGCCATGGAGAGCGAGCAGTTCGACAAGGCCAGACTGTTGTTCGAACGCCTGCTGGATATCAACGGGTCCGATGCCTACGCCACGCAGCAACTCGCGCTGGCGACTTACAAGCGTCCGCAAGCAGACGATGCCGGCAAACGCAAGGCGCTGCTGGATGCCCGCGGAATTCTGGCCGAAAGGCTGCGCCCGGAAACGACCAACGACCCCGAAACGCTCGGCCTTTGGGGTGCCGTTCACAAGCGGCTGTGGGAGCTGGACAAACAGCGGGACTATCTCGAACGCGCTGTCAGGTCGTACGAACGAGGGTTCTACCTCAAGCGTGACTATTACAACGGCATCAACTACGCGTTCATGCTGAGCGTGCGCGCGACCGTGCAGGATGACAATGATGAAGCCGTAGCCGACAGGGTCCTCGCGAATCGAGTCCGCAAAGAAGTCCTGGATCTTGTCGACGAAGCAGAGGACGCGCTGCCGCTGGACGCCGAAGGCAATCCCGAGGACGCGACCGAGGCTTACTGGGTCTCCGCAACGCGGCTCGAGGCACTGCTCGGGCTCGGGGAACATGCCCGGCTGGAGGCGGAGTCAGCGGCGCTCTTCGAAAAAGCACCCGCCGCATGGATGCCGGGCTCGACCAGGGAACAGCTGGAGGCGCTCCGCGCTCTGCTATGACGGGCGAAATTGCGAAGCCGGCGGATCTGCTGGGAGCGGAGGACGCGGGAAACGACTGGAAACTTGCGCCGCGCTCGCACGCGGAAAAACTGCGGCCCGAGGCGGCGGCGCTGCGACGCGTGCTCGAGCACAGCGCCATCCAGGAGATCATGAGCCGCTACCGCCGCGCCGACCAGCTGGCCAGTAACTATCAGGACTCTTACAAAAAGCTCGGCCGCGCCGAGATTTACCTTGCTACCGCGGCCGCTGTCCTCGGCGCAATCGTGCTGACGATGACGGATACGAGCGGCGCCACAGAGAGTCTGGAAAGCGTAAGACCCGCACTGCTCGTACTGCAGGTTCTGTGCGCGGGCGGCGTCGCGGCAATCAAGTACTACGCGAGTGTAAACAAGCCCTTCATTGGCTGGCAGAAACAGCGCTCCATTGCGGAAACCGCGAGAATCGAACTGTTCGAAACGGTAGCCGGGATGACGGAGCGGACGTGGGAAAACGAAGTGCGGGAGAATGACTACCCGCTGCTACCGCTGCAGCTCGAGTATTTTGTGCGTTACCAACTCGGGGTTCAGCTCAAGTACTACGAAGGCCGCGGGGCGCAGCACGCCGCGGCCGCAAAACGATTTGTAGGCGTCGGCGCGGCGATTACTTTCGTGGCAACAGTCGCCGGCGCGATCGTCGCGGCCGGCAGCGGAATCGGCGACACCTTGAGCGTTGCGGCGGTCGCAGCCCTGCTGACGCCCATACTGCTAACTGCGCAAACGGGCCTCTCACGGCTCAACCAGGACGAGCGGAACGCTGCCCGCTACGAAATAACCCTTGGCCATCTCAGGAAGCGCTCGGCGGACCTTTCGGACGTCCGGCGCCTGGCGCTCGATGGCAACACTGACGCCGTCCACGAGTTCATACGACGAAACGGCGAGGTGCTGTCCGTCGAACACAGCGAGTGGATTGCGCAGCAAGCCGACGCAGGGCAGCCGGACGGGAACGCGGAGGACGCGAACAATGGCAACGCTTGATCCGAAAAAGTGGGGACACCTTGGGGAACGCTACGCCGCCGAGCGGCCGCGACGAATGCTCGCGCTGGACGGCGGCGGCATTCGCGGTCTAATGACGGTGAAGGCACTCGTCAAGCTGGAAGCGCTCCTCGCCGAGCGCTTCGGCGAAGATAACAGCCGCTATACGCTCTGCGACTACTTCGACTACGTCGGCGGCACGAGCACGGGCGCCATCATCGCCGCCGCGATCGCGCGTGGAATGCCCGCGGAAGAAATTCTGGAGTTCTACAGGGAGTTCGGAAAAGAGGCTTTCACCAAGCGCAATATTTTCCTGCGCTGGCGCTCACTCTACGCCGACGGCAACCTGGAACGAAAACTCAAGGAGGTTTTTGGCGCCAATACGTGCCTGTTCCCCGGCGATCTGCAAACGCTGCTGCTGGTCGTCACGCGCAACAAGACAACCGACTCCGCCTGGCCGATCTCCAGCAACCCCGACGCTTTCTTCAACGATCCCGGCAGCAGCCAGTGCAACCTGAACTTTCCGCTCTACCAGATCGTTCGCGCAAGCACGGCGGCTCCCGTGTATTTCCCCCCGGAGGTGATTCAGGTAGACAAGAGCGGCGAGCGGTATGTTTTTGTCGACGGAGGCACTACGCCGTACAACAACCCGGCGTTTCTCATGTACCGCATGAGTACCGAGCCGGCCTACCGGCTCAGCTGGCCGAGCGGGGAGCGGAATTTGCTGATTGTCTCGCTGGGCACGGGCACGGCGCCAGTGCTTGCCGATTCGGCGGACGACCCCGAAACGAACCTCGCAGCGGCAGCCGTGAATACGCTGTCCGCCGTCATGGCGCAGGCCCAGGTTGACCAGGACATGAACTGCCGCACGGTAGGGCGATGCAATTTCGGCGGCGTCCTCGACATGGAAGTTGCCGATCTAATACCGAGGGATGCCGGAGGAAAGCGTATCCCGCTGGACCGGGATCTCGGCCGCCGGTTTCTGTACCTGCGTTACGACGCCGAGTTCACGCGCGAAGGGCTCGACCGAATCGGCTTGCACGATATCGATCCTGAGAAAGTCGGCAAGCTGGATTCGATCGAAGGTATGCCCGACCTCGAACGAATCGGTGAGAAAGTCGGCGCCATGATCGATCTCGAAGATTTTGGCGAGTTCGCCGCGCGTTAGTGGCGGCCGGAGCCGCGCCTCTAACCCAGACGCACGATCTGCGTCAGAAGCACACCGACGACGCCAACGACGATACAGGGCAAGACCCGGCCAAGACACAAGCGCAGTACGCTGAAACACACGCCTGCCAGAACAGTGGCGATAACCACGCGGATTACGAAATCGATCCCTCCGTAGCCGGCGAATACGACTCCGGTGACCATCAGCGCCGCCAGGAAATCGAACACCGCTGCCGTCGCAACAATGGCGACCGGCTTCCGGCGCAACTGTTCGAGCCGTCCGATAACAACGCCGCGTATTGCACTTTCGGTGAGAAAAACCACACCCATTGACGGCAGCACTACCGCCAGGATCCTCGTGATGCTCAAACCGCCGAATCCGAAATGGACGTACGCATCGGCATACAACAAAGCGCCCGGATCTCTGACGGCCACGGTGAGGATGACGGCGAGGACAACCATGACCGTTGCGAGCAGCAGGTCCACCCTGCGGCCTGCGTTGCCCTTCTCGTAAACGCGCGCTGCGCGGAATGCCATAACACCCAGCGATAGGTAAATCGCGGCAATGAAAGCGCCGAGCGCCCAGTAGTATTCGCCGATTGCGTAAGGCAACGCACGAAACACCAGGAACTGCGTGATCTCAACGGCGAGAAACGCTGCAAAAGGTAGCACACCCCAGAAAACGAACGAACTGCTGCCAGCGTCGAAATCGCTCGCCGTAATGCCGCCGTCGGCAACGTCCGCCGGAACGTCATTGCGCGCCTCTCGCGGCGCCCTGTCCCCGAAGTCGGACGCGGACAGAACGGCCGGCTTCTTGTCGCCGTCAGTCGTCATTGCTCACGTCAGGCCGGCGCGCTGTTGAACTTGACCGACTGAAAGCTCGGGTTCTCGGCCACGAAGACCTCGAACTGGCCCGGGAACTTGCGTCCGGCGAAACCGATCAGGTCCACATACCGCGAAATACCGTGCGGCAGCGGCGACGGAAGACGCGCGAGAAACGCAAAGAAGCTGCCGCGGACGTCGCGGTTCTGCTCGACGATACCGGCGGGATTCACCGAATAGCCCACGCCGCGGCCGACAAGCAGCTTGTTCATTGCGCTTACGGCCACGGAAATGTCGCCGCCGATGCACTTGAGCGCAACGCGGTCGCCCGTATAGGCCGTCGCCCGTTCGTACGGCAGCAGGAAAAGGTTGAATACGATCAGGCGTCTGACGCCCGCAATGAGCAGGCCGAACACGTGCGTCAACTCCTGTGAGCGAACCATTCCGAGGAACCGCCCGATAATCCAGCGGATCTCGTCGTCGCTTACGCCGCTTTCGAGCAGCTCGGAGTTGAGGAAGATCGCGCGGCGCGCGAAGAGCCGCTTGAAGTAAGCGTTAAAATCGCCTTGCTGATACACGAAGATATCGATCTTCTTCTTCGCCCCGATTTGCTCATTCATTTCCTCGGTGAGCTGCTTGAGCCTCGGATAGTTGGTATCCGAAACGTGTATTGCGTTGCCTACGAAGTTCGCATAGAAGATCTCGAACACGATCCAGACCAGGAAGACAATGAAGCCGATAATCAGTGCCAGTGTCCCGTAAGACACGATGGTCAGAATCAGAATGAGGGCCGCTGCGGGCACAGCGAAAACGAGGGCGAGGATGAAGCGCGAAGCCTCTTTGGGATGGGCGTACTCGCGAAATTCAGCCTTGTTCATGTTGCCTCCCTTGCGCCGAACGCAACGCACCCGGAAACGGGTGCCGGTGTACATCTACAGGAGTTGTTCTTATATGTGAGAAGTGTACCATAGATAAGGTGTGTTCTTGCGTAGTCTTGCCGCAAGAGAGCGTTTCCCATGGCCGACGTGTTCTTGAGCTACAAGCGTGAAGACCGGAAACGGATCGAGCCTGTTGTCTCGGCCGTCGAAGAGGCCGGTTTTTCGGTCTGGTGGGACGATCGCATTACCCCGCACGGCGAATGGGATGACACCATCGCCCGGGAGCTCGAGGCAGCGAAGGCGGTCGTCGTCATCTGGACCGAGGCATCGGTCGCTTCCAAATGGGTTCGGACGGAAGCTCATTTCGCCAATGAGCAGGGCAAGCTCGTTCCGGTGCAACTCGATCAGTGCCGCCTGCCGATTTCCTTCATGCTAAATCAGACGGCCGACATTTCGTCCTGGAACGGCGACCGCGATCACTCGCAATGGCGCAAGCTGCTCGCCTGGATCGAAGAACTGTCACGCGCCGTACCCAAACTCGATCAGTCCAGCGAGAGCGATGCGGGCCTCAAGCAGTGGCGGCGCACTTTCGGCACTACCGAACATGGGGAGATCGTCTTCGACGGTGCGACGATTACCCGCCGCACCGCCGGCGGCACGTTTTTTCGCGACAGCGAGGAAGGTCCGCTTATGTGCGTCCTGCCGGCAGGCAGTTATGCGATGGGCTCGCCGGACAGCGACCCTGATCAACGCGACAGCGAACTGCCTCGTCACGTCGTTGAATTTCGTGCTCCTTTTGCGATAGGGGTCTACCCCGTAACGTTCGAAGAATGGGACGCGTTTGTTGCCGGTGGAGCCGTCGACTACTCGCCCGCCGACGACGGCTGGGGCCGGGGCGCACGCCCGGCGATCAATGTGTCATGGACGGACACGCAGCCGTTCCTCGACGCGCTCAAGGAGCTAACCGGCGAAAGGTATCGTTTGCTGTCGGAAGCGGAGTGGGAATACGCCTGCCGCGCCGGCAGCGCGGGTCCGTTCGCTTTCGATCAAGGGATCGATCCCGCGAATGCCAATTTCGCCGGCAGTCAACCGGAGTCGACGACCGCTGTCGGGGACTTTCCGTCGAACAAGTTCGGCCTGTTCGATATGCACGGCAACGTGCGTGAGTGGGTAGAGGATCTGTGGCATAACGACTACGCCGGCGCCCCGGCCGACGGACTGCCCTGGACATCGGGCCACGGCGCAATGCATGTCGTACGCGGAGGCAGCTGGCTGGATTCAGCGTGGTTTCTCCGCTCCGCGGCACGCGGCCGCGGCGGCTCGCATGACCGGACGAACTTCATTGGCTTTCGTGTCGCGCGGGACGTGTACTGACAAGCCGGACTCCCCCTGGGAAAGACGAGTGCCTGCCGTCGTTGCGCGCCCGGCGGAGTCCGCGCAGCCGATCGTCACGTGCGCTTTTGCCGCAGCTCCTCGATGAGCTGCCTGCGCTGTATTTCCGCGCTGTCACCGCCACCGAAAATGAACATGCCTGAAGAATAGGAGGTGCCATAGGACAGCACGACGTTGGCCGTCTGACCGAGTCCGACCAGGAACTCATCGTCGGACAGCTCGCTCAGCGAATGGATGAAAGTACCCCAAAGCTGGCCGTTGGCGATCGCATAACGCGCATCCAGCGCGGAGTCGTAGTTTGCCTGCAGTATGCGAACCAGTTCTTCCTGGGGTAAGTCCGCGGCGGGTCCGATCGGGATGACAATGCGCATCCGGTCCGCGCCCACGTCGTAGACCACGGCCGCGTCGAGGCCGGCGACGGCAAACAACCATGTCGTATTCTCCTGCCGTGCATCCTCATCGACGTTCTGAATCAGCTCGCCGAGCCGTTCGGCATTCATCGTTGTGGCCGATAGTCCGTCGTTACCGTTAGCCGGGACACGCGCATCGTCAGACTCCGCGCAGCCGTAGCCAAGTAATGCCAGACTTGCGATTACGGCAACGTACAACGGGCGGGAAAGGCTTCCTGGAGCGTCAGTCATGGCGATGACTCCTGCTGATCGTGAAAACTCGTATCGTGCTTGTCAGCATACGCGAACGGAAGCACAGAAATGCGTGGCCGGCAGCAGTTGCTGCCTTCACAAACCCACCCGCTCGACAAGACTCGGATAGCGCGGGTCGTCGCGATAACCCCGCAGCATCTGATCGACCTTTAGAAAGATCGTATCCCGGCTGCGATTCTCTAAGGCCTGATTCGGCCATGCGAAGCCGCGGCAAGGCGGCGCTCGATCAGCGCAACGGCCTCTTCGTGACGCTCCTGCGTCGAAAGGAACTGCGCGTACCCCAGAACGTTGAGCGGATCGAGTTCGACGGTCTTGCGGTATTCGCGTTCGGCCGCGGCAAAGTCCCGGTCGTACCAGGTCAGGATATCGGCGTAGAGCGTGAAGTGCTCTCTCGGATACCTGCTCGATGGGCTCTAATGCCTTGACGAATAGAGTGTACCTGCGCTTGGGCTGTCCGGGTCGGTTGCAGGGCGCATTGCACTGCAGGCTTTCACGTTGCCTGCTCCAGCTTTTCGCTCGCTTCGAGCCACTCCCACTCGAGAGACTCGATTGCCGATTTTGCCGCGACCTGGTCTTTAAACAACTGAGCCAGCTCATCCTTCCTGTCCGGATCGGCATAAATCGACTCATCTGCCAGCAGCGCTTCCAGTTCAGTCAGCCTGGATCGATTCGAGGCGAGTTCCTTTTCCACATCCCGGACTTTGTCATACAGCGGTTTCAGGCGCTGGCGCCGCAGCGCCTGTTCCTGCCGCTGCTGCTTTTTGTTGACGTTCTTCGCGGGGGCGTCTTGCCATTTGGCCGTTGCCTGTTCCGAGGCTTCTTCCTGCTCTTTGAGCCAGGCCGGGTAGTCGTCGAGACTGCGATTGAAGCGGTCGACGATGCCGTCGTGAACGATCAGCAGCTCGTCGCAAACGCTACGCAACAAGTGACGATCGTGCGAGATCACGACCAGTGCGCCCGTGTATTCCACCAGCGCGACACTCAGGGCCTGGCGCATTTCGAGATCGAGATGGTTGGTGGGCTCGTCGAGCAGCAGCAGATTGGGCCCCTGACGAATCATTAACGCCAGCACCAGCCGCGCCTTCTCGCCGCCGGAAAACGGTGCAACCGGTTCGAAGATTCGTTCTCCGCTGAAACCGAAGCGGCCCAGATAATTGCGATGATCCTGCTCGCGGTCGTCGGGCGCGTAGTCCCGTAAATGATCGATGGGGCTGTGCTCGGGACGCAGCAGTTCGAGCTGGTGCTGGGCGAAGTAACCGATCCTGGTGTCCTTGCTCAACACCCGCTCACCTCTCAGCAAAGTGCTGCCGGCCGAAAGCGCTTTCACCAGCGTTGACTTGCCCGCGCCGTTTACGCCGAGCAGACCAATGCGGTCACCCGCCGACAGGTTCAGCTCGATATTGTCGAGAACGACATCGTCGCCGTAGCCAACCGCCGCGTCGGTAAGGCCGAGCAGATGCTGCGGCTGCTTTTCCGGCTCGATGAAATGAAACCGGAACGGAGAATCGACGTGCGCGGGCGCGATCTGCTCCATACGCTCCAGCATCTTGAGCCGGCTCTGGGCCTGACGCGCCTTCGACGCTTTGTAGCGAAACCGGTCGACGTAGCTTTGAATGTGTTTGATCTGCTTTTGCTGCCGGGCGTACATCGCCTGCTGCTGTGCAAGCTGCTCGGCGCGCAGGGTTTCGAACTGGCTGTAGTTGCCGGTGAACAGGTTGATCGTGGCATGTTCTATGTGCGCAATACGCGTGCAGATCTGATCCAGAAAATCTCGATCGTGGGACACGACCAGCAGGATGCCTTCATAGCGCTTGAGCCAGCGCTCGAGCCACAGTATGGCCGGGAGATCGAGATGATTGGTTGGCTCGTCGAGCAGCAGGATGTCGGACCGGCACATGAGCGCGCGGGCGAGATTGAGCCGCATGCGCCAGCCTCCGGAGAACTCCCTGACGGGTTTCGCATACTCGTCCGCCGCGAATCCGAGACCGTGCAGCAGCCGCGAGGCACGCGACTCGGCCGTAAAGCCGTCGATAGCCTCCATGCGTTCGTACAGCAAATGTAGATCCGGCTGGTTCGCCGCAGCTTCGCCCTCGGCAATGGCGGCCTGCACTTCCCGAAGCTCGCGGTCGCCGTCCATGACGTAGTCGACGGCGGAGCCGCTGCCGTGCGGGCTTTCCTGCGCGACGTGGGCGATTTCGTCTTTCGGGTCCAGGGCGAGTTCGCCGTCGTCCGGCTCCAGCTCGCCGAGAAACATGGAAAACAGCGACGACTTGCCGCAGCCGTTCGCGCCAATCACCCCCATGCGTTGTCCGGCGTGAATCTGAAAACTGGCCCGCTCGATCAAAACCTTGCGGCCGCGGCGCAGAGAGATGTTGGTGAGGGCCAGCATGACCGGCGCGATTATAGGTCAGGCAAAGTCGCGGTGACAGCGACCGCACTCAGGCTGTTCGTTACGCTACCGGATGACGGAGAGCGGCGACGGCATACGTTTCCTCGCCGAGGCCGGAGCCGTTCTACCCCCACGAGCCGGCGATTTTGTTACCATGCGCCAGCTTCTACAGCTGCCCGGCTATGCCTGTCCTTGGTTCTTCAGGCTCATACCGCCTGACAATCGCTATCTGCCGGCCGCTGCCTCTCCTCTCACACCAGGTACAAACTCTTGATTTCTGCTGCAAATCTGTCGATCCAGTTCGGCGCAAAACCCTTGTTCGAAAACGTTTCGGTGACCTTCGGCAACAGCAACCGCTATGGCCTGATCGGCGCAAACGGCTGTGGAAAATCGACCTTGATGAAGATCCTGGCGGGTGATCTCGAGCCCACGTCGGGCAATGTATCCATTGACCCCAACGTACGGGTCGGGCAGCTCGCTCAGGATCAGTTCGCGTATGAGGACTACCGGGTACTCGATGCCGTGATCATGGGTTACGACAGATTGTGGGCAGTGAAGCAGGAGCGTGACCGGCTGTATTCGCTCCCTGAAATGAGCGAAGAAGACGGTATGCGCGTTGCGGATCTGGAAATCGAGTTTGGAGAGATGGACGGATACTCCGCCGAATCCCGGGCGGGCGAACTGCTGGAAGGTATCGGCATCCCCGTCGAGCAGCACGAAGGCCCTATGAGCGCCGTTGCGCCAGGCTGGAAGCTCCGGGTGCTGTTGGCACAAGCGCTGTTTTCAGAGCCGGATGTCTTGCTGCTTGACGAGCCGACCAACAACCTCGACATCAACGCCATTCGCTGGCTGGAAGAATTCCTGGACGCGAGCAAGGCGACCATGGTGATCATCTCGCACGATCGCCACTTTCTGAACAGCGTGTGTTCGCACATGGCCGATCTTGACTACGGCGAATTACAGGTTTTCCCAGGCAACTACGATGAATACATGACGGCTGCCACGCAGGCGCGCGAGCGCATGTACGCGGACAACGCGAAAAAGAAGGCGAAGATGGCCGAGCTGCAGAACTTTGTCAGCCGCTTCTCCGCGAACGCCTCGAAAGCTCGCCAGGCCACGTCTCGCGCCCGCCAGCTGGAAAAAATCGAGCTTGAAGACGTCAAGCCATCGAGCCGGGTCAGCCCCTTTATTCGCTTCGAACAGGAAAAGCCATTACGTCGTGTCGCCGTCCAGGCGACCGGCATAGGCAAGGGTTTTGACGAAGGCCCGCTGTTTGCAGACCTGGACCTGACCGTCGAGGCAGGCTCACGTGTCGCGATTATCGGGACAAACGGTATTGGCAAGACCACACTCGTACGCTGCCTGCTGCAAGAGCTCGACATCGACAGCGGCGAGGTCGAATGGGCAGAGAAATCCCGGACAGCGTATTTCGCCCAGGATAATGCGGCGGAATTCGAAGAGGACATGAGCTTGTTCGACTGGATGACACAGTGGCAGCCGCCGGGCGCTGACGAACAATTGTTGCGCGCCACGCTGGGAAGGATGCTGTTCTCCAGAGATGAAAGCGAGAAGTCGGTGAAGGTCGTATCCGGCGGCGAGCAGCGCCGACTAATGTTCGGCAAGCTGATGCTGCAAAAGCCCAACGTAATGATCATGGACGAGCCCACGAATCACCTCGATATGGAGTCGATCGAGGCGCTGAACCTGGCACTCGAAAACTATCCCGGCACACTGATTTTTGTGAGCCATGACCGGGATTTTGTGTCCTCGCTCGCCACACGCATCATCGACATGACCCCCAATGGAATTATCGATTTCAGCGGCAGCTACGACGAGTACCTGCGCGCGCAGTTGCTAAGCGAAAAACACCGGGCTGCCTGAGCCGGAACCAGCGTAAGCGACACCAGTGATTCCCCGTATCCTGCTTGACACTGCACCGATACCTGACACCGACAAGGTGATGCAGCTGTATCAGTCCGGCGACCTTTTCTCCATCAAGATCCCCGGCCGGGGCGATCTGATGAACAGCCGTGTGCACGGCTCCGAAAAGGCGCTCGCAGATCTCGCATGCGGAAAACTCGGCGGCAACGAGAAGCCGCGGCTGCTGATCGGTGGACTCGGTATGGGGTTTACTTTGGCAGCGGCCCTGAAGGCGACCGGCCCCAATGCCGAAGTTGTCGTGGCGGAGCTCGTGCCGGAGGTGGTGACATGGAATCGCGCGCTAATCGGCGCACCGGCCGGCAATCCGCTGACGGATGCTCGCAGCAACGTGTACGTCGGTGACGTTGCGGATTTGATCCGCCGAGAACCCGCGGGGTTCGATGCTATTCTGATGGACGTGGACAACGGACCCGAAGCGCTGGTCCGCCGCGAAAACGACTGGCTCTACAGCTCCGCCGGACTGCGCAGCACTCGCGCAGCGCTACGCCCGCGCGGCGTGCTGGCGGTCTGGTCCTCCAGCCCGGATCGCGCCTTCAGCAAGCGGCTTCGGCAAGCCGGCTTCGACGTGCGCGAGCATGTAGTGCGGCCGCATCGCGCCGGCAAGGGACCGCGCCATCACATCTGGATCGGCACCTAGTTACACTTTCTCCCCGGCGACCCTTGCGATGACGTGGGCTTAACATTCGAACAGGCAGCTGCGTAAGAATCGTTCGGTGGTCGTAATAAGGGTCGGCGTCGACAATGAGCACGACCGTTGAGTCCAGTGTTATCTAGTAATATGTGGAACTTGTTCCCCTGGATGTTCTAAACCACCGTATGCCTACTAGACTCACTAACGTTCGGCTGGCCACCATGCAGCCGGGCACTGAACCGTTCGGCCTGATCGCCAACGGTGAGATTGTCATCGCGGAGGGAAAGATCTCCGCCATCGGCCGACGGGGCGAGATCCGATCGGGAGATGACGAGCACGATACGGTGTTCGACTGCGGCGGCGGCGTGCTGACGCCGGGCCTGATCGATTGTCATACGCACCTGGTTTTCGGCGGCAATCGCGCTGCGGAGTTTGACGAGCGCCTGTCGGGCAGAAGTTATGAGGAACTCGCCGGTGACGGCCGCGGCATCCAGTCGACGGTCAATGCGACGCGGGCGGCATCGGCCGACGATCTCTTTCACGCGGCCGAACGGCGTCTGCAGACACTAATGAGCGAGGGCGTCACGTCGGTCGAAATCAAATCCGGGTACGGCCTGAATCTCGCGACCGAACGCAAGATGCTGGAGGTGGCTGCCGAGCTTCAGTCGTCCCACGCCATTACGGTGCACCGAAGCTTTCTTGGGGCACACGCCTTGCCTGGCGAATACAAAGACGACCCTGAACGCTACATTGACCTGGTCTGCGAGCAAATGTTACCGACGCTTGCGGCGGAGGGCCTGGTGGATTCGGTGGACGCGTTCTGCGAGACCGTGGGATTCTCGCTTGACCAGACCCGGCGCGTGTTCGAGGCTGCAGCGGAGATAGGGCTCCCGGTTCGTCTACACGCGGAGCAACTGTCGCATTCGGGGGGTGCGGCATTGGCGGCGCGGTTTCACGCGCTGTCCGTCGATCACCTGGAGTATCTCCAACCGGAGGAAGCGGCATTACTGGCGGCAAGCGGCACTATAGCTGTGCTGCTGCCCGGGGCCTTTTACTACCTGCGGGAAACCCAGCTGCCGCCGATCGAGGCACTGCGTGAAAACGGCGTCGGCATTGCTGTGGCAACCGACAACAACCCGGGCAGCTCACCGATCGCTTCGTTACTGACCGTAATGAATATGGGCTGCGTGTTGATGGGTCTGACGCCTGAGGAGGCGGTCACCGGCGTAACGCGCCATGCGGCCAGTGCGATCGGCCTGCAAGAGACCAAGGGAACGCTCGCCATCGGCAAGGACGCGGACATGGTGCTCTGGGATATCGACGATCCCGCCGAGTTGTGCTATCGCATCGGGGAGAATCGCTGCCGGGACGTGTGGGTGAACGGCGAACGCCGATAGCTTTGTCAGCACCGCTATCCGGGCACTCGTTTTGTCGCGGTGACGCTTGTGTTCTGCTGGAGATTCGCGTGGAAATTTGCGTCTGGAAGTTCGCGATTCACAGGTTATCTAGATATATCTATATCTAATCTGTATCATGATCGCTCGTGCCTGCCGTAGGCACAAAACAGCCGAATTCCAGAAGGTGCCACTATGTCCGGTCACAACGCACAAGCCGCCGTTACGTATGCAGATGTCACTGGCGCGCGCGGCACGATCGTCGCCCCGCGCGGAACGGAGCTCAACTGCAGGAATTGGCTGATTGAGGCCGCTTACCGCATGCTGCACAACAACCTCGACCCGGAGGTGGCCGAAAGACCTGAGGATCTCGTCGTTTATGGCGGTATCGGTAAGGCGGCGAGGAACTGGGCATGCTTCGAACAGATTCGCCAGGCACTTGTCGCTCTGGAGCCCAATGAAACGCTAATGATTCAGTCCGGAAAACCGGTTGGTGTGTTCAGGACCCACGAAGACGCACCGCGCGTTCTCATCGCCAATTCGAACCTGGTACCCAACTGGGCGAATTGGGAACACTTCCACACGCTCGACCGCGCCGGCCTAATGATGTACGGGCAGATGACGGCGGGCTCATGGATCTATATCGGCAGCCAGGGCATTGTGCAGGGCACCTACGAGACCTTTATGGAAATCGCCCGCCAACACTATGGCGGCAATCCCAAAGGACGGTGGATCCTGACCGCAGGCTTAGGCGGCATGGGCGGCGCACAGCCGCTGGCTGCCACCATGGCCGGGTTCAGTATGATCGCCATCGAATGCGATCCAAGCCGAATCGATTTTCGGCTCAAGACGGCTTATCTCGACAAGCAGGCGGCCAGCGTCGAGGAGGCACTCTCGATCGTTGATCGAGCGCATGCGGACGGTAAGGCCGTCTCGGTCGGACTATTGGGTAATGCCGCTGAACTGCTACCGCAAATGCTGGCCGACGGTATCGAACCCGATTTGGTCACCGATCAAACATCGGCACACGATCCCGTCAACGGCTACCTGCCGATTGGCTGGTCGCTGGCGCAGTGGCGGGAACGCGCGAAGAGCGATCCCGCAGCGGTCACCGAGGCGGCCGTGAAATCGATGGCAGTGCACGTGCAGGCAATGCTTGGCTTCCACGCCAAGGGGATTCCGACGATCGACTACGGCAATAATATTCGTGCGCACGCCAAAGACCAGGGTGTGGCAAACGCGTTCGACTTTCCGGGTTTCGTGCCCGCGTGCGTTCGGCCGCTGTTCTGTCGGGGCATCGGGCCGTTTCGGTGGGTTGCGCTGTCCGGCGATCCCGAGGACATCTACAAGACCGACCAAAAAGTCAAAGAGCTGATCCCGGACGATCCGCACCTGCACAACTGGCTGGACATGGCGCGAAAGCGAATCCGGTTTCAGGGACTGCCGGCCCGGATCTGCTGGGTCGGACTCGGCCAGCGCGAGCGCCTTGGCCTCGCATTCAACGAAATGGTCAAAAACGGTGAACTCGAAGCGCCGATTGTGATCGGCCGCGATCATCTGGACTCAGGCTCGGTCGCGAGCCCCAATCGGGAGACCGAAGCGATGAAAGACGGATCGGATGCCGTCTCCGACTGGCCGCTGCTAAACGCTTTGCTCAACACAGCCGGTGGCGCAACGTGGGTGTCCTTGCACCACGGTGGCGGCGTCGGCATGGGCTACTCCCAGCATGCGGGTGTGGTCGTCGTTTGCGACGGCAGCGATGAGGCCGCAGCACGCGTCGGCCGGGTATTGTGGAACGATCCGGCTAGCGGCGTCATGCGTCACGCCGACGCCGGCTACCGGGAAGCCATCGATTGCGCTCGGGAGAAAGGGCTGAAACTTCCGGGCATCTTGTCTTAATGAGCACTGAGTCCCGCCAGCGAGAAGCTGCCGTCTTCGATCAGCATGTCGGGGAGTCACCGCTGGTGGTGAGTTTCCCGCATTCCGGCACGCAAGTACCGGCCGCTTTTGCGGACCGCTTTGTCGGCGCTGCCGAACGGCTACCGGACACGGACTGGTGCGTGCCGGAACTGTACGACTTTGTTGCCGACTACGGAGCCTCGACGATCGTCGCCAGGATGACGCGGTACGTCGTCGATTTGAACAGACCGCCTTCCTCGGAGCGGCTCTACGCCGCTCATGCATCAACCGGTGTCTGCCCCACGACCACGTTCTCGGGGGAGGCGATCTACCGCGAAGGCGACGAACCCGATGACGCGGAGCGAAAGCTGCGAATAGAACGATACTGGCAGCCGTATCACGATGCACTAGAGGCCCTGATGACGGCAACCGCCGATCGGTTCGGTTACGCGTTGTTGTACGACGCACATTCGATAGCGCCGATCGTGCCGCGACTGTTTACCGGAACGTTACCGAGTCTAAACCTCGGCACGGCACACGGCGAAAGTTGCGATCCCGCGCTCAGCGCCCGCATCGAGTCGGTCATCGAGGACAGTCCCTACACGCATGCCATCAACGGGCGTTTTGTCGGCGGCTACATCACCCGGCACTACGGCCAACCCGAGCGGCATTGGCACGCGGTACAAATGGAGTTGTCACAGCACACGCATTTGAACGTCGAGACGGCAACGCTCGATCCTGCACTTACGCAGAAACTTCGCAAGACCCTGCGCGCCGTGATGCATGCTTTCACGGTCGAGCCGCCGAGGGATTGAGGGCTGCGTGAATCCTGGCACCGAAGACGCGTGCATGGATTGCCCGTATACTACTTATACTTATCTAGATAATTCAGCGGAGATCGGGCCTGCTCCAATTTGGGCGACGAGCCCAGGCGCGCTGCGCGTTCCGTGGAGATCCACATCATGGCAAGCTCGCTAGTGCCACCCTACCTGCGGCTGAAGAAAGACATCCTGGGCAAGATCCTTTCCGGAGAATGGCCGGTATCCCACCGCATTCCGTCCGATAAGGAATTGGCGAGCGACTTTGGTGTCTCGCGCCTGACTGCGAACAAGGCAATGTGCGAACTAGCCGATGAAGGCTATGTCGAGCGTGCGCCGGGCATCGGCACGTTTGTTGCCGAAAATCGATCGCACGGCGAGTTCCTGCGCGTGACCAATATCGCCGAAGAGGTACGTGGACGAAGCCACGAGTACGACAACGAGATCATTACGCTCGAGACGCTCAAGGCTAGCGACGAGGTCAGCGAAAAGCTGCAGCTCCCCGCGGGTACCCAGGTGTTTCACTCGGTCATCGTACATCGCGATCAAGGGGTGCCGATTCAGCTCGAGGATCGCTACATCAACCCTGTGGTTGCGCCTGACCTCATGAGCATCGACCTGACCGAAACCACGCCCACCGCCTACCTGATGAGCATCTCGCCACCCACCGAAGTCGAACAGCAAATCGAGGCGGTCATGCCACGGCCGCGAGAGCGTAAACTGTTGCTGATGAAAACGGGCGAGCCGTGTTTGCTGATCAAGCGCCGTACCTGGATTCGAGGTGCTGTCGCCACGCTCGCTTATCTGTACCACCCGGGTACGCGCTACGATCTATCCGGCCGGTGGGTCCCCTAGGTCCACCAGGGCCTGGCAACACTATGCGAATACGCCCTGGTGGCTTTGGTCTGCTCAGGCCACCGCCGAGATCCTTGTAGATCGATCTATCGCGTTCATCGCCCAGTCGGATTCAAGCAATTGTTTTGCCGCTTCGATGTCGGGCGCAAAAAAGCGATCCTTATCGTACGCCCGCACGACGGCACGCAGCTTACCGGCGGCCTCCTCGAGTGTCGCCGACGATCGCAGCGGCCGGTGAAACTCGAGGCCCTGCACGGCAGCCAGGAGTTCGATTGCAACCACTGTGTTGGTGTTGTCGACCATCTCCCGGAGCCGCCTCGCAGCAAACGTCGCCATCGAGACGTGATCTTCCTGGTTCGCCGATGTCGGCAGGCTGTCCACACTCGCCGGGTGCGCGAGCGACTTGTTCTCCGAGGCGACCGCGGCGGCGGTCACCTGGGCGAGCATGAACCCTGAGTTGAGGCCTGCATCGTTCACGAGGAACGCCGGCAGGCCGCTTTGGCTTTGGTCGGTAAGATTGGCGAGCCGCCTTTCGGCAATGGCACCAATCTCTGCAATGGCAACGGCCATCTGGTCGGCAACCAGCGCGACCGGCTCGGCATGAAAGTTGCCGCCGGACAGTGCCGTCATGGTGTCCACGAAGATCAGCGGATTGTCTGTCACGGCGTTGGCCTCTCGCAGCAGCACGGAAGCCGCGTAGTTCAGACTATCGAGCGCCGCCCCCATCACCTGAGGCTGACATCGTAGCGAGTACGGGTCCTGAACCTTGTTGCAGGCTGCGTGCGATGCGTTGATCTCGCTGTTTTCCAGCAAGGCCCTATACGCTTTCGCCATGGCCTGCTGCCCAGGGTGGTTGCGAATCGCATGAATGCGGCGATCGAACGGTGCGGTGCTGCCCAGCATTGCTTCGACGGTAAGCGCACCGCTGACCACGGCCCACGCCAGCAGGCGTTCGGTTCTGAACAACGCATCGAGTGCGAGCGCGGTGGAAACCTGGGTGCCGTTGATCAGCGCAAGACCCTCTTTCGCGATCAGTACGACCGGCTCGAGACCGGCGATGGCCAGGCCTTCTTCGGCAGGCAGTACCTGGCCGTCGTGACGGACTTTACCTACGCCCAGCAAGGCAGCACTCATGTGAGCCAGCGGCGCGAGATCGCCAGATGCACCGACGGATCCCTTCTCCGGAATGCAGGGATAGACCTCTGCGTTGAAGAGCGCTATTAGCGCATCGATGGTTGATCGGCGGATGCCGGAGTAACCCTGGCCGAGGCTGGATATCTTCAGAGCCATGATCAATCGTACACAGCGATCGTCGAGCAGAGCCCCGGTTCCACAGCAGTGCGACAGGATAAGGTTGCGCTGCAGTGTATGCAGATCGCCTTCGGAAATGCGCGTCTGCGCCAATTTGCCGAAGCCGGTATTGATTCCGTAGATCGGCTTCCGAAGGCCACGCATTTCCTCGACGGCCGCCGCGCTCCTGTCGATTCCATCGTCATGCCCGGAATCAAGCGCGATCGAGCGCGGGTCGCACCAGATATCCTGCAACTGCTCGATCGTGAACCCGCCTGCCGTGATCGTTAACGATTCACGAACCTGGTCGTTGCCCTGATCAGTTCTCATTGCGAAGGCCCTCGAGTGCGTGAGCGTATTCGTTGGCGGAGGAGGCGTCTCGTTCGTGCTTGCCTGAGCGAATCCGCCACTCGCCGCCAACCATGACGTCGTTGACCAGATTCTCGTTACCGGCGAACACCAATGCGTCGAGGACACCCTCTTCGACCTTTGCATGAGTAACTGGATGCCGGGTATCCACAAGCACCAGATCGGCGTGGGCGCCGGCCGTGATCCCTGACCGCGGCGCACCGGTCGCCTGCGAACCTCCCCGCACCGCCTGGTTCCACAGGTAGTCGCCGACGTATGGATACTCGGGCGTCGATAAAACGTTACGTTCTCTATTGGCCAGGCGTTGTGCGTATTCCAGCCAGCGCAGCTCTTCGGAAACGCTGACAGAGACATTGCTGTCGCTGCCGACGCATAGTCGTCCACCTGCGTTCAACCACTCGCGGGCGCGGAAAACTCCGTCGCCCAGATTGGCCTCGGTGGTCGGACAAACGCAGATCACGGCGCCCGTCTTCGCAAGCGCCGCCAGCTCCACGTCGTTTATGTGAGTGGCGTGAACGAGGCACCAGCGCTCATCGACATCGAATCGATCGAGTAACCATTCGACGGGGCGCATGCCGGTGTGCTTCAGGCATTCGGCGACTTCACGCTCCTGTTCCGCAATGTGGATGTGAATCGGGCCGGCTGGGTTGATCTCTTCGAACGCTGCTAGCGCCGCGCCCATGTTCGCTTCGTCGACCGCTCGCAGACTGTGAATACACATACCGAGCCGGAAGCCGTCGGATTGTCGTTCGGAGAGTGTCGTCAGCAGCGCGGCGAACTCCCGCATGTCCATCGCGAAACGCTGCTGAGCGGCAGAGAGCGGTTCGTTGTCGAACCCTCCCCTCTGATACAGCGCCGGCAGCAGCAGCAGTCGTATACCGGCATCATGGGCCGCGCGCACCAGCGGCGCGACACTGCCTTGCAGGATATCGGGAGTCGCGGGCTGTCCGGTCCGGTGCAGGTAGTGAAACTCAGTCACTGTGGTGTAGCCCACCTTTAGCATTTCGACATACAGCCGATGGGCGACAGCGTACAAGCTGGCAGCGTCCATCTTTTTCGCCAGCCGATACATCCCCGCCCGCCAACTCCAGAAGTTGTCGGCGGACCCGGCTCGAAACTCCGCGGCGCCCGCCATCGCACGCTGAAACGCATGGCTGTGGCCGTTGGGCATGGCTGGCAACACGGCGTCGCCTAGCGATTTCGCATCGCCGGGCTCCGCGTTCGGTTCGACGCGCTCAAACAGCCCGTCGGCCGAGACGGAGATACGGACATTCTTCGCCCAACCGGAGGGCAGACGGGCGCTACCAGCGAAGTATTCCATATATTTAGATATGTCTAGATAACCTGTGCGAATGGTATTGTAATGATCTGGGCTCTGCAAGCAGAGCACCTCCTGTAGATGACGCGGACTTGGCCATGTACGGGATACTCCAGAGCAAACTCCAGAACTGCCGCTTCGATTTGCGACTCCTCGCGGTTTCTCACATTGCGCTTGCGCCGGCTCCGATCCGGCAGCGCATCAACGCCGCTTTCATCCCGAGCAGACTGGTATCGATAGAACGTGTCGCGTGACGCGCCCATCGTCTGACAGCCTTGCGCTTATGTCGGCTGCATCGCCTACCGATTACGCCACCACTTGCACCCTACGGGGTATATTGCCATTCTGTACCCTATGAGGTATATTTTGGATCTATACCCCAAAGGGGATGTTGATGAAAACGACTGCACACACACCCAAACAGCTTGGCCAGATACTCAAGGGGCAACGCAGGTCGCAGGCACTGACCCAGCAAACCGCGGCTGACGGGGTCGGGCTCCTGCCCAAAACGATATCGAAGCTGGAGCTCGATACCGAAACCTCGACGATTGAGAGTCTCTATAAGCTGTTGTCCGCGCTGGAACTGGAGCTTGTGGTCCAGTCCAAATCGCAAGCATCGCCCGGCAAGGAGTGGTGAGTCGTGGCACGCCGCGCCAAATCCAAACGCCTCGACGTATGGATGAACGGGGAACGAGTCGGAAACTGGAACATGAGCGCTCAAGGACAACACGAATTCCGCTACGGGCAAGCATGGGCCAATGCCGACGATGCGCGCCCGATATCGCTTTCCATGCCGTTACAACCGCCAGAAATTCCTTATCGCGGCAGTGTCGTCGAATCGTTCTTCGAAAACCTGTTGCCGGACAGCGCCGACATTCGCCGTCGCGTTCAGACGCGATTCGGAGCAGCGTCAACGTCCGCTTTCGATTTGTTGGTCGAAATCGGCCGCGACTGTGTTGGCGCCATACAATTGCTGCCCTCCGATCAACCGCCAGAGAACGTCAGACAGATTGATGGAGAACCACTCGATGAAGAGGCTGTCGCCGACATACTGCGATCGACAACGTCTTCTGCGCCGTTGGGGCAGCGCGACGACGAGTCGTTTCGGATATCCATAGCCGGTGCGCAGGAAAAAACGGCGCTGCTGTGGCACGAACAACAGTGGCAGCGTCCGCTGGGGACAACACCGACAACTCACCTGTTCAAGCTGCCGTTGGGTCGCGTGGGGAACATGCAGGCCGACCTGTCGACGTCTGTGGAAAACGAGTGGCTTTGTGCACAAATCGTTCGCGAGTTTGGGCTTCCGGTTGCCAACTGCGACATCGCCGATTTCGCCGACCAGCACGTATTGGTGGTGGAGCGATTTGACAGACGGTTGGCGCACGATAAGCAGTGGCTGATACGTCTGCCACAAGAAGACATGTGTCAGGCAACCGGAACGCCGCCGGCGCTGCGCTATGAATCGGATGGTGGTCCCGGTATTTCAGACATTTGTACCCTACTGCTCGGATCGAGAAACGCCGCAATGGACAGGAGAAGTTTCTTCAAGGCCCAGGTGCTTTTCTGGCTGTTGTGCGCCACGGACGGGCACGCTAAGAATTTTAGTGTTTTCATCGAGCCACAAGGCCGGTTTTACCTCACGCCGATCTATGACGTTCTTTCGGCGTACCCGATCCTTGGGGGTGGGAGGAACCAGCTTGCCCCGCAGAAAGCCAAGATGGCGATGGCCGTGAGTGGAAAGAACCGGCATTACGAATGGTCGGAAATTCAAGCCCGACATTGGATTTCGACCGCGGCGGAAGTGGGACTCGAAGCGGCGGCCGAGGAGGACATTTTGGAATTGGCGAAACAAGCGACAAGTGTCGTCGAGAGAGTATCGGCCTTGCTGCCACAGGACTTTCCCGACATCGTTTCCGGCCCGATATTCGATGGTCTATTGCAATCAGCCGAACGACTGAATGCGCTACGGAACTAGTCGTTGTGACGCTCTTGGATAACCGAACCACCGACACGCGAATTTTCAGTTCGTCAGGTATCGGCCGCAGTGCACAAGGCGACTAAAAGACCGTCACCTGGTTCTTACCCTCCAGTTTGGCCTGATACATCGCCGCATCGGCCCGCCGGATCACCTCGGAGTCGTTCGCGGCGGGCGTAAAACGCGCAACCCCGACGGACACCGTAACCTGGGCCACATTGCCGTCACCAATGTCAACCGTGAGCGCCGAGACCTGCTCGCACAATCTGCGGGCGACCGCCGCCGCGTCGTCGAACGAGCGGTCGACAAGCAACACCAGGAACTCCTCTCCACCCCACCGGCAGATTCGATCTTCGGCCCGAAGATTACCGGATAAGGTCTTGGCAACACCGATCAACAACCGGTCGCCGACCGGATGCCCGTACCGATCGTTGACGGTCTTGAAGTTATCGATATCGAGCAGGCACAAAGACGCCGACGACGCCTCATCGGCATCGCGCGCAATCCGGCTCACGCATTCATACATGGTTCTGCGATTCAGCAGTCCCGTCAGCGGATCGGTCTCGGCCAGCACCCGAAGCTCCCGATGGGATTTTTGTTTGACGCGATACAGCTGGAACAGAATGAGCGCCAGCAACAGCGCCGCGCCGGCGACCGTGCTGACGGCAACGATTGTCGAACGGTTGCGTTCGAGCTGGAGAGCCTGCACTTCGATCTGCTGATCGCGCAGATCGCTCTCGAACCGTGCCTGCAGTTTCGCGAGTTCGGACGAATTCCGTTCATTGTAAATGTCGAGATTGAGTTCGTTGACCGACCGCTGCATTTCGAGCGCCTGCTCAAATTGCCCGCGGGCTTCCGCCAGCCGCGCGAGCAGCCTCATCGCCTCTGCGCGTTTGGTAGGCCGCTGGGTTCGCTCGGCCTCGTCTCTGGCCCGGTTGAGATACTCCTCGGCCTGCTGCAGTTCGCCGCGATCCAGATGTGCCTCGCCGAGTATGGCCAGCGCGTTCTGATAGACAAGACCGTCCTGGCCGGTAGCCGCAAGCACGGCTTCGGCGCGCTCGATGGTCTGCTCCGGTTTACCTTGCCGCAACAGCGCGTCGGCAATGCCCATGCGCGCAAACAGGAGCGCGTCCGGCCGTACCGGCTGGCCCTCCGCCATGAGAGCCTCGAAGCGCCCGATCGACTGTTCGTATCTGCTTACGGCCTCATCGTAGTTGCCGAGATCGAAGTGCGTCTTGCCGAGATTCATCAGTACGATGGCTTCGCCGTGGCTGGCGCCGGCTTCGCGACTCACGTCGAGCGCACGCCGGTAAACCTCGAGCGCGCGGTCCGACTGCTTGCTGCTGCCGTGAATGGCGCCCATCAGGCTCAGCAGACTGGCCTGCCGATCAGGATCGCCCAGTTCGCGGTACAGCCGCTCGGCAGCCACGGCACGCTCCAGCGCATGCGGGAAATCCGCCTGGAAGTAGCGCGCTATGGCGAGCACGCGTAGCGCTGCCGCCTCCTGCGCCCGGTCACCGCTCTCGGTCGCCTCCTCGAGCACGGTCTTGCCGATCTCGACGGCGCGCGCCGCGTCCGTTTGCGCCATCCGCTCGGCTTGCTGAAGCAGGGTAGGTTCGGCCTCGGCATTGCCGGGCCCGGCATCCTGCGCAAAAAACGGCGTAACGAAAAACCAGGCGGCCAGCGCGAGGCACCAGGCTGCGTTTAGGCCCGTGTTCGCCGGCCTGGTCAACAGTCGCGCACGAGCAGCAACTGGCTCGCGATGACGGGCTGGGATTTTGCGTGAGTTGTTCTCACCCAAGCATGACGCTGCCGCCAAACGACAGTGTTGAGACAGGTTTCCCGCATGCGTGCAGTTTAACATGCGACGGCGCGTAAGCCGCAGCTACGAACGCAGTGTTTGCCGATAAGCGGCCGCTTCCCGCGGCAAGGCGCCTCCCGAATCCGGCCCGGTCGATGCGCACGAATACACGCAGATTTTCTCGAACTGACAGACACGATTGTTCGAACGAATCTGCAAACGCTCTTTTGTTATTCTTGCCGGCTTTGCCGACGACGCGGGACTTGAGAATTGTGAGAAACCTAATAATTGTCGCAGCGTTGCTGCTGCTGGCCGCGCCGGCCTTAGCCCAGCGCAGCATTGATTTCGGACCGCTCTCGCTGCCCGAAGAAGGGAATGTCGTAGTACCCGTTGTCGAAGGAGAAACTCTGAGCGGCCTGGCGGCGCGCCTTGACGAACGCACCGGCGGCGCGCTCGCGATGGCCGCGGCCGAAGCCGGTTTCACGGGCGCCAGAAGCGAAACGCTAAGCTTGTACGGAGTGAAGCCCTATACGCGCATCGACCTGATCGGTATGGGCGCGGACAAGCTGGATCGCGTGGCGGCGGAAGACTTCGGCGGTACCGCGGCCAGCATCAACGACGGTGCAAGCGGCACCGGCGTGAACATCCTGTGGGACAGCGCAGACGCGGGAGCGGCGCGGGTCGCGTTTGGCTTCCTGCTCGGCGGCTACCGCTTCGACCGCTACCTGGAAGACCGGCTCGACCGCGCGAGCCTTGGCGGCGTAACCGTTCTAAGCGACGACAGAGAAGCCGCCGCGCAGTTCGACGAGGATCTCAAACACCTGGCCGCCTCGGTCTACCTGGCACGCGATCTTGCCTCGGAGCCCGGCAACGTGATTTATCCAGAGAGTTTCGTCGACCGCGTGCGCCAGGAATTTCGCGGGCTCGATAAGGTAAACGTCAAGGTGCTCGACGAAGGCGACCTTGCGCGGCTCGGCATGGGCGCACACCTCGGCGTCGGCGGCGGCTCCGCGAAACCGCCGCGCCTCCTGGTCATCGAATACGAGGGCGGCGGCGACGAACCTCCGGTGGTGCTGGCCGGCAAGGGGGTTACGTTCGATACCGGCGGCGTGTCGTTGAAGGACAACGAGAACATGTGGCGCATGAAGGGCGACATGGCCGGCGCGGCCATCGTGTCGGCGACGGTGCTGGCCGCGGCGCGCCGTGAGGCGCCGCTCAACGTCGTGGCGCTCGCAGCACTGGCGGAGAACATGCCGTCCGGCAGCGCGATTCGCCCGGGCGACGTGCTGACGTCGATGTCCGGCAAGACGATCGAGATCAGCTCCACGGACGCCGAGGGCCGGCTCGTGCTCTCGGATGCCGTGCACTACGGCCAGGTCGAGTACTCGCCCGAGGTGCTGATCGACGTCGCAACGCTGACCGGCTCCGTCTACCGCGCGCTCGGCGATACCTACTCCGGCCTCTTCAGCCGCCATGACGAACTGGCGGAACGGCTTCGGGACGCGGCCGCGGCAGCCGGCGAACCCGCATGGCGGCTACCGCTCGACGACATTCACTTCGAACTCATCGAGTCCGGCGTGGCCGACGTCATCAACAGCGGCATATCCGGCGCCGGCGCGAGCATTGGTGCGTCATTCATTGGCAGCTTCGTCGCCGAGGAACAGGCCTGGGCACACTTCGATATCGCGAGCGTGGATTACATGGAGCGTCCAATGCCGACGATACCGGTCGGCTTTTCGGCCTGGGGCGTGCGTGCGCTGGATGAGTATCTCAGGCGGCATCACGAGGTGACTCGTTAATACGGGAAACAGTCGTGCACTTCGAGCTATGCGCGGTATGGAAAGTGTGAGCACTCAGTGACCCTCCACCCACAGGGGGAGGCGGTAATCCGCCTTTCGGATGAGCCTTCAGTCCAGGGTGAGCGCTACAATCCCTGTCAGCGTTAGCAAGACTGGGACTAAACGATGAAACTTCGCTACAAGATCGTCAGCGGGCTGCTGGCTGTTGTCGGGATATCGGTTCTCGCACTCGCCGTTACGATTGGCTACACATCCGGGTGCACGCCGCCGGCGGGTGTCGCACCGGGGACAGAGACGATGAAGGCTGTCGTCTCGCGTTGCTACGGCGGACCGGAGGCGCTCGAGTATCTCGACATCGAGAAGCCGAGCCCGGGACCGAACGAGGTCGTCGTCAAGATCGAAGCGGCGGCCGTAAACCCCCTGGACTACCACTACATGCGCGGATCGCCTTACCTGATGCGGCTCTCTTTGGGGATCGGCCGCCCAGGCGATCCTCGAATGGGTGTGGATTTTGCCGGCATCGTCGTCGAGACGGGTGATGACGTAAAGAAATTTGCGGTCGGCGACGCGGTGTTCGGCGGGCGCGCCGGCGCCTTCGCCGAGTTTCTGGCGATTCCCGAGGATCACGCCATTGCCGCCAAGCCGGACGGGGTGAGCTTCGAACAGGCCGCGGCCATTCCCATTGCCGCGGTGACCGCGCTGCAGGCACTGCGCGACCATGGCCGCCTGCAGGCGGGCGAGAAAGTGCTGATAAACGGCGCATCGGGCGGCGTCGGAACCTATGCCGTGCAGATCGCAACAGCGCTCGGCGCCGAAGTGCACGGCGTATGCAGCACGCGTAACGTCGATATGGTGCGCGAACTCGGCGCGGCGCACGTCTTTGACTACAAGCAGGAAGACTATACCGACAGCGGCAACGAGTACGATCTAATAGTCGACATGGTGGGCAACCACTCCCTGACCGCAAACCGGCGCATGCTGGAACCCCAGGGGCGCATGGTGATCGTCGGCGGGCCGAAGGGAAACTGGATTGCACCACTCTGGCCGCCTTTGAAGGCCGCGATGCTGGCGCCGTTCATCGAAGAGGAGATCGGCGTGATGCTGGCTGAGCTGGACGGCGACGATCTCGAGTTTCTTGCACGCCTGATGGTCGACGGCCGCCTGACGTCGCGGATCGACAGGCGGTATTCGCTGGAAGACACCGCCGAGGCGCTGCGCTACCTGGAGACGCAACGCGCGCGGGGGAAGGTGATTATCGCGATGACGCGCCTTTCGGAAGAAAACTGATCTGTTGATCGCCTGGACTTTCCGGCCGCGCTAACTCCGGCAGCCAGTGAGTTGGGGCCACCAGAGTAATGAGTTATCGTGAGCGGCGGATATTTCTATAGCTTGACTCGATAACGGAGTGCATCAATGCGGCGGGCTGTCTTTGCGTGTTTGATCCTGATACTCACGGCCGGTGCCGCGCACGCCGAACGGTTGGCGGACAAGCCGCTCGACATTGCCATCTACGGCGCAACCGGGGAAGTCGGCTCACACATCGTGCAGGAGGCGCTGGATCGCGGCCACCGGGTCACAGCGATGTCGCGGAAACCCGAGCGGGTCGAGATGTCGCATGACAATCTCTCGATAGCCAAAGGCGACCTGCTCGACGAGGCCAGCGTCGCGCAAATTGTGGCCGGGCGGGACGTCGTGATCGTATCCGTGCGGGGCGTAATTGGCGATTCGGGTGAGCCTGCTAGCGCATTGCAGTTCATGGCTGCGGAGAGACTCGTCGACGCGCTGTTCAGGCTGGGAGATCGAGCACCGCGGCTACTGCACGTCGGCGGCTCAGGGTCGCTCGAAGTTGAGCCGGGTGTGCTGTTCGCCGAGAAGCTGCCCAAGATCGTGCTGCCGAAAGGTTTGGAGGTGGAGATTCTGGGACAGATACTGGCGCTCGAGTTCTTCCGCAAGGTCGACGACGTGAAGTGGACTTACGTAACGCCGCCCAAGAAGTTTACGAACGGGCCGCGTACCGGCGTGTTCCGCATTGGCGGTGGCCGCGCGCTGGAGGACGAGCGTGGCAGAACCCGACTTTCGCGCGCCGATTTTGCCGTGGCGCTTATCGACGAGGCGGAACGGGCGATGCATGTGCGGCAGCAGTTTTCGGTTGCTTACTGAGTTTGCCGGTCGCAGTTAGTCCGGCAGTGCCGCTGAAAGCCCGTCGAGATAATGCTGATGGGTATGAATGTTGAAGTGGTTCGCTCCTTCGATGACCATTAACTCCGCCTGCGCGCTCGCCGACTGCATGAGCGCCTCGCTGTGCGCAAGCGGAATGAATCGGTCCTCGTCGCCGTGAACCAGAAGTATTGGTGAACGAACGCGGGCGATGAGTTCATCGTTCTGAAACGGGTAGCGCAGGATAGCTGACGGCACGAAGGGATAGCGCTCCTGCGCCATGCTCAGCATGTTCTGAAACGGCGATACAAGGACCAGCAGATCCGGCTCGACCTCGGTGGCGAGCCTGGTCGCCAGCGCAGCGCCGAGCGACCGGCCGTACAGGACAACGGGTTTGCCTTCGTATTGCGCCGTTGCCAAGTCCCACGCAAGGCGCACGTCCGCGTGCAGCTGTTCTTCGCTCTCGATCTCGCCCGTGCTCTTGCCCGAGCCGCGGTAATCGAAGATGAACATGTCGTAATTCACACGTCGGTAGTAGTCGACGCCGCTAATCCACGACTGCAGATTGCCGCCGTTGCCGCGCAGGAAGAACACGAGACCGCGGGGGTTTGCTTGTTTGAAATGCAGGGCGTTTAGCTCTGCTCCTTCGGTCTGGATCGTTAGTTCCTGGAATGGGAGGTCGGCCCGAAACTGGTGATCGGGCCGCAGTTTGTCACCGGCGAAGATCAGGGATTCCTGGCCTGCGTAGAGGTAGCCGACGGTTAGCAGGTAGGCTGCGGCGAGGATGGCCAGGAGGCGGGCTGAGGTTTTCCAAATTCTTTTTGACACTTTGCTTCTTTGTCTGACGGGTTGCGCGAGGCGGGTATCTGATTTGACCGTGGATTTGCGCAATACATTACTGCCTGGGCGTAGCAACTGGCAATGATCTGCGGGTCTGCTACAGGTACGCCTAGCTCTTTTCGCCAGTCAACAGCTGTCGATTCGAATGCGCTCTGGCGACTGTGCAGTTGTCGGAGGAGTCTATTGTCGCAAAGTTAATGCGAGGTATGACCAACTACATGAGCCCGTATGCAATGGTTTCACTGCGCCGTCGAAAAGGGCGCCCGCCGAGGCCGAGGACATGCGACCCGCTCAGCCTGTCCGCCGGCGACAAAGACAAGACGTCTATCCTGAGTAGGTGGTCTTATGAAGCGGCTGCCAAAAAGCGGTTGCTGATCCTGTCAGATTGTTCTGTACTACGCCCGTCAGCAGGTAAGAATCCGCCCGTTGATGACTTGCTTCGAACACCAGAATACGACTCAGAACATTGAATCAGCCTGACTTCATCTACGGCGCCGTGGCGATCGGCGTCGTTGCAGCTCTGGCGGTTCTTTCTCTATCGTTTTTGCTGTTCCCCGGGAAAAAGAACAAGAAGAGATCGCGAGTTATCGGCTTGACGATCTTAGCTTCTCTGGCGCTCGGGGTTTACGCTGTCTACGAAGCATCTACCACGAAACTGCAGGCCGAAGGTGCGTTGCTAGGCGCTCAGGTCTGCTCGAACCAGGACTACCGTTGTTGCCTGTCGGAGGCGGAGACCCAATTTCCGTTTTACGACATAGAATCGGAGGTAATGATTCGCGGGTTCGTTGCGGGTTGTCTGCAGTCAACCGATCCGGATAACGAAGCTTGCGATATCGTCCCGGCGGACAAAGACGCTGCAATGTCTGCGGGCCTTTACGGCCCTCAATGCTCGTCGTTTAGTAAAGTTTGCAGCAACATTCACGCGACAGTACTCGAATACTGCGGAACGGCAACCTAGCCTTTGGGGAAAACAGCCGTTAGTCCGGCTGGAAAGAGCAGGCGACGGCGCTAGCCTAGTCATCGTCGTCGTCTTCGTAGTCGTCGCAGACAACAAACACGGCCGTCGTGCGTGCCGGCACGTGGAAGGTATAAGTGTCGTCGTAGTAGACAGCCTCGCGAACCACCGGATCGCGCGAGTAACGCTGCACGGGATGCAGATCGAAGTCGCGGTCTTCGCCGGTCTCAAGCGTGAACGACTGTGCCTCGGGCGAGGCGTTGAACAGCGTAACGATCTCGATGTCCTTCTTACCGCGCAGAGTCATGACCACGAGGCCCGGCGTCTGACCCGGACCGGTATTGTGGAATTCGACGCGTTCCTGAACGTCCTGACCGGTGCGCAGGCGGAACAGCTTTGAGCTGCTGCGGATTCTCAACATCTCGCGCATGTGCCTGCCCGCGGAGCGGATGTCGCGCCGGTCTACGTCCGCGAGCGCCGGATTACCGAGCAGAGCGGACTGCTCGTCCCAGTTGTTCTGGTTGTCGCCGAAGGGCGGCAGGCCCCTGCCCCATCCCGTCTCGTTATAACTCCAGTCGACAAAGTTGAACCAGTCGCCGGAGTTGAAGCTGTTCCGGTCGAGCGACTTCGAGCGCGCAATGTCCTGACCCGCATGGAATAGCGGCACACCCTGGCTGAGCGCAACGATGCTGTTGGCGAGGTTGAGCACACGGATGCGGTCATCCGTGCTCGTCGCCAGCGGCAGTTTGTACTGGCTAATGTCGAACAGCGTTTCGTTGTCGTGCGCCGAAGCGTAGTTGATGATCTCCTGCGGATCGCTCGTGTAACCCGCGCCCGGGTTGCCGAAGTAGTCGATGTCCCTGCCTTGCACGAGATTGCCGAAGCGGTCCATGAACTGGTATTCGGCCATCGTTCCGGCTAGTCCCAAACGAATCCAGTCGGTGAGTCGCAGCAGTTCGTCGAGTTCGCCGTCGCTGCTGCTGTTGAGCGCGTTCGGGTCGGTATACAGGCCGTTGACGAAACCCTGGCGCCGCACGTGGTCTTCGCCCGAGTCGAACGGACCGCCGCCACGAACGGCATCGCGCATGCGATCGTTGAACGAACCGACACCCGTGTTATCGCCCATGTTCGCCTGCGTGGCCTGTTCGAAGCGTGCATCGTTGGCGACCTCGCCGAAGTTCCAGCCTTCGCCGTAAAGATAGATGGCGCTGCCGTCCACGCCGTCGTCCTTGACGGTTAGCGACTGCAGCATGTCGCGGGCTTTTTCGATATTGGCCTTGGTGTGGTGGCCCATCAGGTCGAAACGGAAGCCGTCGACCTTGTACTCGGTCGCCCAGACGCGCAGCGAATCGAGCATTAGCTTCTCCATCATGTTGTGCTCGGTCGCCGTGTTGGCGCAGCAGCTCGACGTCTCGATGAAACCGGCATCGTTCAGGCGGTGGTAGTAGCCGGGCACTACCTTATCGAGCACCGACTTGTCGCCGCCCTGGCTGCCGCTGGTGTGGTTGTAGACGACATCCATGACGGTGCGCAGGCCCATGCGGTTAAGTCCTGAAACCATCTCGCGGAATTCGAGGATGCGGGCCGGGCCGTCCGGGTCGGTCGAGTAGCTGCCTTCCGGCGCGGTGTAGTGGAACGGGTCGTAACACCAGTTGAAGCCGTCCTGGTCGCGGATCGCGTCGATCGCTTCCTGCTGTTCGGTGCCGTTGGGTGCGAACGCGGACAGATCGCCCGGGTCCGCGTGGGTGCTGCGGTCTTCGGGAATCGTTGCGCAGTCGAAGGCCGGCAGCAGGTGTACGTGTGAGAGCCCGGCGCGTGACAGGCGGCGCAGGTGCCGCGATCCGTAGGTCCACGGCAGGGCGAAGGCACGGAACGTGCCCTTGATGTCGTCGGGGACTCGTTCGTCGTGCACGCTGAAGTCGCGTACGTGCAGTTCGTAGATGGCAATGTCTTCGGGCGCGCGCAGGCGCGGCTTGCGCAGGCGATCCCAGCGCCGCGGTTTCAGGTCGCGATCGTCAAGATTGACGATCTGCGTGCGGCGGCTGTCCATCGACAGGCTGACTGAGTAGGGATCGGTGACGAAGAAGGTCTCGACCTGTCCCGAGTAGCGGGCGAAGACCTCGATCTCGTAGAGGTAGTACATGCGATCCCAGCCCGGGTTGCCGGCGGCGCTAAAGGTGCCGGTTGTCGGATCTTCGGTCATTGGGATGACCGTTACCGCGGGACTTGTGTTGTCCGTATTGTCGAACAGGTGCAGGTTTACGGAGCGGGCGGTCGGCGCCCACAGGCGGATGGTTGGCGTGTTGCCGTCGAAGCTGACGCCGAGTTCGCCGTCGTAAGTGAAGAGTTCATCGAGCACGCCGGGGTGCTGTACGCCTGTGGCATCGACGGGTGCGCCGTCGTTGTCGGTTGCCGCGAGGACAAACTGCGTTTTGAGGATTTGCGGAACGTCGCCCAAGTAGGCGGGATCCAGGTTGTAGACCGGCAACCCGGCCAGGTGCCGGAATTTCTCAGCGATCTCGCCGTCGACAACACCGCCCCGCGTCAGCGGAATTGTGCCGTCGGCGCCCTCGACGCCGTCGCCCGTGAGGACGAGGTTGGCATCGGCGCTGTAGTGCAGCGCGACGTTGCTGCCGTCGGCAATGGGCCAGGCGAACACGCCGGGCGCCAGCCAG
>JBCBSC010000016.1:0-109712 GCA_039819385.1 Pseudomonadota bacterium
CGAGGGGAACCCCATCCTCCACGGCATCCTCTTGCAGGACGGCAGTTATACGCTTGGCATGGACTTAGATGATGCCGTGCTACTGGAGCTGTTGACCACGCAGGGTTACTCCAGGCAAATCGTTCTGAAACTCGGCCCAGGCCAGTCGCCGGTGAACTCGGCCGTCCGCGTCGAGATAGAGTTCGCCGCTGGCGCCTTCGAGGCGCGTGTCAAAGCTGCTCTGATACGCATACAGGCTGCCAATGAGCTGGTACGCGTCGAAGCCCATGGCGTGCAGTCTGGCGAGCCGCTTCTCTTCGGGAAAGTACTCGGTGAATGCCGCGGGAAGATGTGCAATCCAGCTCTGCGGGGCAATCAGCCAAGGTGCGTCCGCAAACCGTACGCCATTGAGGTCGCTGTCGGAGCGTCCGTCCTGAGCGTAAATCAACGACGTCGCGTACACCGGCAGCTCGCCGGAATAGTGAAACTTGAGCTGCGATTTGATGAGCCTGCCGGTTGCCGCGTCCGCGGCGAGGAATACGAACTGTACATCCTGGCGCCGCCGCGGATCGAACTGCAGGGGCCCGCCTATGTTGGCGCGGAGCCTCTGATATCGGCGTACGCTGCCGGAGAGCGCCATGAGATCTTCTATCGCCCCCGAGAAATCCGGATTGCCGGACGCGTACGTTCTCGTGTCCAGAACCTGCCCGCCCAGCGTCTCGAACGCGGTCGAGAAACTCGTGAGCAGGCGGCGACCCCAGTTGTTGTTCGGTACCAGAGCAACCGCCCGCGTGTGCCCGTCCGCGATAGCGCGCTCGGCGGCGGCCACGGCCTCGTCCTCGGGGGCGAGCGCAAACTGAAACAGGCCCGGCGGCGCGACGCTTTGGTCGTTCAGATAGTTCAGCGTCAATACCGGTACCGGCACGAGACTGTTGTTCGCGAGTTCCGCAACGTCGCTGCGACGCAGCGGGCCGACGACAAATTCCGCGCCGTCGGCAACGGCGCTGTCGTACGCCGCCGCGGCGCCGCCTTCCGCGTTGACATCGTAAATCCGGATGCCCTGGCGATCGTCAAGACCGCCGGCATTGGCGAAGTACGCGCCGAAGAAGCCGTTCTGCACGGCCTTGCCGACCCGAGCGTCTCTCCCCGAGAGTGGCAGTAGCAGGCCGATCTGGCGTGGATACGCCAGCAGTGTCTCATTGACCTCCGGCAGTCCGTCGAGCAGTTCGACGGCAGGGTGCGCGGGATTACGCTCCCGCCAGCGAAACGCGCCGTTACTCCAGCCGACGCCCTGCTTGCCCGTCGCGGAAGCCAGCGCCGCGAGAGACAGCCAGCCGCGGACTTCGGGGTCCAGGACGTCAGCCGCCGATTCGCGTAACACGGTCGGCGAACTCTGCGACAGGGCGTCCCACAATTGCTCGCGGTTGCGCGCGATGTCTCTGTCGTCGCGCAGCCAGGCTTCACGCTGCCGCATGACTTCGATACCGCGGGCCGGTTGTTCCAGTGCTATGTAGGTGCGCGCACGCAGCGCCTCCGCCGCGAGCCGGCGCGATGTCGGCAGCGGTTCCGCGCTTAGTCTTTCGAGTAGCGTCAGCGCCTGCTCCGGATCGCCGTCGACGAGCAGGAAGCGTGCCCGAACGGAGCGCTCCAGCGCCGCGTTTTCCGCCTGCGGCGGCTGCGCGACCTCGGCAAAAGCCGATGCCGCCCGATTGCGGTCGCCTGCGATCAGCCACTGCTCGGCGGCCAGCAGGGTCAGGCGATCACGTTCGGCGCCAGCGCTGCTGCTCGCGAGCCCAATGTAGACAGCCGCAGCCTCGCCGGCGTCGCCGGCCAGCGCGAGGCGTTCGGCCCTCGTCTCGCCGCTGACGGTCGCAAGGCCGCCGACCGAAGTGGTTTCGCAGCCCGCGGCGGCGAGGCCAATCAATACGAGAGCGGCAGCTCTTGCAGTGAGACTCGGAACGCGGGCAGGATGGCGGGTCGAATGCAGTCGGAAAATCATGTAATGCGGTCCAGGCAATTGTTCGGTCCTAACGAATCGTTCAAAACGGAATCGTTCAAAACGCTGTTCGCTTCGGCGTTCGCTAAGACGACGACAAAAACGCTCTAGCGATGACGGGTATCTTGTACGTCCTTGCTACGCCCATCGGCAATCTCGACGATCTGACGCCGCGCGCTCGCCGGATTCTGGGCGAAGTGGATCGTATTGCTGCGGAGGATACCCGCCACACTGGCCGATTGCTAACGCATATTGGCGTAAAAACCCCACAAACGGCGCTGCATGATTTTAACGAGGACGCGTCGTCGCGGGCGCTGATCGAGCGGCTCGAGCGCGGAGAGAACGTGGCGCTCGTCAGCGACGCCGGCACGCCGCTCGTCAGCGATCCCGGCTACCGGGTGGTGCGCCGGGCGCAGGAAGCCGGCGTTCGGGTTGTTCCTGTACCGGGCGTATCGGCGGTCACGGCGGCGCTGTCGGTTGCCGGCATCGCCACCGACCGATTCTGTTTCGAAGGTTTCCTGCCCGCCAAAGCGAAGGCCAGACTGGCGTCCCTGAACGCGCTGCGCTTCGAGCAGCGCACCCTCGTATTCTTCGAGTCCGTCCATCGCATCGCCGCGGCACTCGCCGACCTTGCGGAGGTTTTCGGCCCGCAACGCGAGGCATGTATCGCCCGCGAACTGACGAAACTGCACGAGCAGGTGCGGCGGGCGCCGCTCGCTGAACTCGCCGCGGCAGCCGCGAGCGGCGAGATACCGCGCAAGGGCGAGTTTGTCATCGTCGTTGCCGGCGCGGTTGCGGACGCCGGCGCCGCGAGCGGCGACGAGGACAAATGGCTCGCGGAGCTTGCCCGCGTCATGCCGGGAAAACAGGCGGCGGCCATAGTGGCGCGCGTACTTGGGCGGCCGCGGAATGCGGTATACCAACGAATGCTGGAACTGAAGGACGAACAATGACGCTAAGGCGGTGGATGATCTACGGTGCTTACGGCTACAGCGGCAGGCTCATCGCAGAGTACGCGCGCGAGAAGGGCCTCGAGCCGGTACTGGCGGGCAGGAACCCGGCGAAGACCCGGGAACTGGCCGCTCTGCTCGGTCTGGAACACCGGGCGTTTGCGCTGGACAGCACGGATGCGGTGACTGAGGGTTTGCGCGACATCGATGCCGTAGTGCACTGCGCGGGACCGTTCTCCGCGACCAGCGAACCCATGATCGAGGGCTGTCTCAACGCAGGCGCACACTATTTCGACATTACCGGTGAGGCGTTCGTCTTCGAGCACGCGCACAGCAAGGCCATCGACGAACGCGCCAGGAAGGCCGGCGTCATCGTCTGCCCGGGCGTGGGTTTCGACGTCGTTCCCACCGACTGTGTTGCCAAGACGCTTGCGGAGGCCCTGCCCGATGCGAGCGAGCTGCAGCTCGCCTTCGCCGGTGCCGGGCGCTTTAGCCCCGGAACGGCGAAGACCATGGTAGAGGGTCTGGGACACGGAACCTGGGCGCGCCGCGACGGCAAGCTCACGCGTACCGGGGTGCTGACCCGGGAGGTCGATTTCGGCGGCGGCCCGAAACGCGTCATGAGTATTTCCTGGGGCGACATTTCGACGGCTTATCACTCCACCGGCATTGGCAATGTCACGGTGTATGTCCCGGCCAGCCGCAAGATGATCGCCAACGCGAAACGGGCTGCGTGGATCCGGCCGCTTTTGAAAGCCGGGTTCGTGCAGAATTATCTGAAGCGCAAGATCGGCGCGAAAATCAAGGGTCCCGACCAGGTGGCGCGTGCCAGGGACCTGACCCAGGTCTGGGGCGAGGTGAGGAATCCGGCAGGGAAACGACTGAGCGCGCTGCTGCGGACCGCCAACGGCTATACGGTTACGCAGCTCGCGCCCGTAGCGATTGTAGAGCACCTCAGGCAGAACGACGCGCCCGTGGGCAGCCTGACGCCGTCCGTGCTGATGGGCAAGGGTTTCGCTGCGAGCCTCGAGGGCAGCTCGGAGATCGAGGTGACCGGTTAAGGTGACCTGCCAGGGACGCTCTGCATAGGTCTGGCGAGGCACATTTTGTGTCAGGGCGCCGCGCGCGAGGTTTCGTGCCTGCGCTTTCGATCGGTTCACAGCCCGGCACTGGCGGTGCAAATGCATTAAAATGCCCGATCAGGAAAGCCGGAGCCGGCCAGGCGATCGCTGGAGCTTAATGCTCTGGAGGAAAGTCCGGGCTCCTTCGGACAGGGCGCCAGGTAACGCCTGGAGGGCGTGAGCCCATGGAAAGTGCCACAGAAAACAAACCGCCGGGCCCTACGGTTCGGTAAGGGTGAAAAGGTGCGGTAAGAGCGCACCGCGCGACTGGCAACAGTTCGCGGCACGGTAAACCCCGCCCGGAGCAAGACCAAATAGGGGAGTAGGGCTCAACGAGCCCGCCGCCGGTCCCGAGCGGGCTCCCGGGTAGGTTGCTAGAGGCGGTCGGCGACGATCGTCCCAGATGAATGGTCGTCATTGACAGAACCCGGCTTATTGCCGACTCCGGTTTTCCTGATTTCTCAAACTTTTCAGTAACTTAAGCTTAAGCCTTAAGCGGCCCGTGCGCAGATCCGCCAACACTTGCGCAAATCGGCGCCGCAGTGGGCGGCTGCCGCCGCCTGTCGCCGTTTCCAGACGGTAATTTTACTTAACTTCTAGATAGCCGCTTTAAGTCGCTGATTTATATGCCTCAGCGCCTGCCACAATTTGTCTTTTTCAGGCCACGTCAGCGCACTTAAGTGCCTGTAGAACAACGTAAAAGAAGGGCTTCTGTTGACCCTCTAAAGTGCCGGTCCTATAGTGTTGAAAAGTGGTAAGAAGTGGGAGGAGATGGGCAGCCAGCCCGGATTTCGCGCCAGAAGAGCGAAGCCCGGTCGGTCCGAATTGTCGTGTTTCGCGGGGCTAACAAAGTCACCCTGGACGCCAAAGGGCGTCTGGCTATGCCGACCCGGTACCGGGAGCGGCTCATGAGCCGTTGTGACGGCCAGATCATCGTGACCGTCGACAAAGACCACTGCCTGCTCGTGTATCCGCTGCCGGATTGGGAAGAGCTCGAGCGCAAGCTCGTGCGTCTGCCCAGCATGAATAAAGCATCGCGTCGCATCCTGCGGATTATGGTCGGTTATGCGACCGAGGTCGACATGGACGGGAGCGGACGCATTCTGGTTTCCCGGGAACTGCGGGATTTCGCCGGGCTCGAGAAGCAGGCAATGCTGATCGGGCAGGGCAACAAGTTCGAGCTGTGGGATGAGACAAGCTGGAACGAAAAACGGGATGCCTGGCTCGCCGAGGAGGATGACGGCGAGCTGCCGGCGGACCTCGAGACCATTGCGTTCTAGGCCGGATGATTCATGAATCGCCGCGATGATTGCGCAGAGAATTGTCCGCACAAGGGATTTTCCGACCGAGCGGAATACCCGAGTGTATTTCCGAGGGAGGAAAATCCCTTGTGCGGACAAGAATCAAGCAAGGGCGCGAGCGCATTCATGAATCATCCGGGCTAGCTTGCGCAGATCTTTGTGAACGGCAGCGCGCATGTGCCAGTGCTGCTCGAGCCGGTCCTCGAAGGGCTGGATATCAGGGAAGACGGTAATTATGTGGACGGAACGTTTGGTCGGGGAGGACACAGCCGCGCGATTCTCGGCCGGCTTGGGCCGGACGGACGGCTGGTCGCGATCGACCGCGATCCGAGTGCCGTCGCGAGCGCGCCCGACGCGCTGGCGCGCGACGCGCGGTTCGAGCTCGTCAGAGGCGAGATTGCGGACCTCGAAGACATCCTCGGAGAACGGCGGCTCGCGGGTGAGATCGACGGCATTCTTTTCGATCTGGGTGTGTCGTCCCCGCAGCTCGACGAAGCGGATCGCGGTTTCAGTTTCATGCGGGACGGCCCGCTCGACATGCGCATGGACCCGGAGTCCGGCGAGTCGGCCGGCGCCTGGCTCGCTCGAGTGGATGAGAAGACCTTGATCGATACACTCAGAACATACGGCGAAGAGCCGCAGGCGAAACGTATTGCCCGCGCCATTTGCGCCGCCCGCGACGTGGCGCCGATCGCCCGCACGCTGGCGCTGGCCGAGATCGTAGCCAGCGCGGTGCCCCGCAGCGCGAGAAATAAACGTGCGCAAAAGATTCACCCGGCGACGCGGACGTTTCAGGCGATCCGGATTGCGATCAACGACGAGCTTCGGCAGCTGGAGGCGGCGCTGGCCGCCGCCGTTCCCGTGCTGCGCGCGGGAGGCCGGCTGTGCGTCATAAGCTTTCACTCCCTCGAAGACCGCATCGTAAAGCGCTTCATGCGCAATGCGTCACGACCGCCCGAACAGTATCGCGGCATGCCGACGATCCCGGACGAGTTTCGCCCCGCGCTCAGGCTTGTCAACCGCGGGCAGGCCGCCACGGCCGACGAGGTTGCCGCCAATGCCCGCGCCCGCAGCGCGCGACTGAGAATCGCGGAGCGCACCGCATGAAGACGCTGGACAAACGTCAGCCGACCGGGCTGTTGCTGGCTTTCGCGGCCGTTTGTGTCGTGAGCGCCGTGGCGCTCGTGTACACGAAACACGAAGCGCGCAAGCTGTTTGTCGAACTCGAGCGGCTGAGCGACGAACGCGACGAACTGAACATCGAATGGGGTCAGCTACAGATCGAGCAGAGTACCTGGGCGACCCACTCGCGAATCGAAACTCTCGCCACTGACGACCTGAAGCTCACGCGTCCCGCCACCCGGGACATTTACGTGATCGAGCGGCGATGAAGCGCGGCGCCGAAACGAAGCAGCAAACGGCGAACCGTTTCGCCCGCCGCAGTCTGGTCATACTGCTGCTGTTCGCGGGCGTTGCGTCGACGCTGGTGGCGCGCGCCGTACATTTGCAGGTGCTGGACAAGGATTTCCTGAACCGGCAGGCCGATACACGCCATCTGCGCGTCGAATCGATCAACGCGCACCGCGGCACGATTACGGATCGCAACGGCGAACCGCTGGCGATCAGCACGCCCGTCGACAGCATCTGGGTGCATCCGGCGACCATTGCGCCGGCAATCGAGAGGGTCAAGGAACTGGCCCAGGTGCTCGATCTGGATGCGGAGTCCCTTGCGCGGCGAATTACCCGCAGCATGGACAAGGAGTTTGTCTATGTAAAACGCGGCATCCCGCCCGAGTCCACGCGCCATGTGCTGGCGCTCCGCGTGCCCGGGGTCAACGTGCAGCGCGAGTATCGGCGCTATTACCCGCATGCCGAAGTCACGGGTCATCTGCTCGGGTTTACGAATATCGACGATAAGGGGCAGGAGGGCCTCGAGCTCGCGTACGACTACTGGCTGGCCGGTGAGCCCGGCGCGAAGCGCGTGCTGAAAGACCGCTACGGCCGCTCGGTCGAAAACGTGGCGAGCATTCGGCCGCCGCACCACGGTAAAGATCTGATTGCGAGCATCGATCTGCGGATTCAGTACCTTGCCTACCGGACTCTCAAGGCCGCGGTGCAAAAGTACAGCGCGGAATCCGGCTCGGTAGTCGTTCTGGACACGAACAGCGGCGAAGTGCTCGCGATGGTGAATCAGCCCGCCTACAACCCCAACGACCGCTCGCAGCTATATCCGGAGCGCTATCGCAACCGCGCCGTTACCGACATTTTCGAGCCGGGCTCGAGCATTAAGCCGCTGATTGTCGCGGCGGCTCTGGAAAGCGGCCGCTTTCGGCCGAGCAGCGTCATCGATACCGCGCCCGGTTACGTCGAGGTTGGCGCAAAGCGCATCGAGGACAGCCGCAATCTCGGCCGCGTGTCCCTTACTACGATCCTCGCGCGGTCGAGCAACGTCGGCGTGACCAAACTGGCCATGGACCTCGAGTCCGAGCAGCTCTGGCAAACCATGACCCGCTTCGGTCTCGGCGAGCTCACCAACAGTACCTTCCCCGGCGAGTCCACAGGGTCGCTTTCGCACTTCAGCTACTGGCGTCCGATCAGTCAGGCCACGCTTGCTTACGGCTATGGCGTATCGGTCACGCCGCTGCAGCTTGCACACGCGTATGCGGCGCTCAGCGGCGACGGCGGTATCCCGCCGGTGTCGCTGCTGGCGCTCGACAAACCCGCGGAAGCGGACCGGGCGATCAGTGCCGATACGGCTGACGCCGTGCGGCGTATGCTCGAAGAGGTCGTACGGCCCGGCGGAACCGGAACAAAAGCGTCGGTCACGGGTTATCGCATCGCCGGCAAGACCGGTACGGCGTGGAAATCCAGTGCGGGCGGTTACTCGGAAGACAAGTACATTTCCATTTTCGCAGGCCTGGCGCCCGCGTCGGCACCGCAGCTCGCAGCGGTTGTCATGATCGACGAGCCAAGCGGCGAGCTGTATTACGGCAGCGACGTTGCGGCGCCGGTGTTCGCCGACGTCATGGCCGAAGCGCTCAGGCTTCTGGCGGTACCGCCGGATGCATTGCCGGCGCGCGATGCCGGCAGCGTCATCCAGGCCATGGCGAGCGATCAATGAGCATGCCGGCCGAGTCCATAAATCCCGGTGTGTCGCTTGCGGAGCTGTTTCCCCGGCGGGACGTGCCGGCAGTGTCGATCTGCGGCATTACGGCCGACAGCCGCCGGGTCGAGGATGGATTTCTGTTTCTGGCCACGGGCGGGGCGACGAATCACGGGCTGGATTTTGCGGCCGAAGCCGTGCGCCGCGGAGCCGCGGCCATAGCCTGGGATCCGCTTGCCGGCGCCGAACCGGCGGCGGACCTTGCAATACCGGCGTTTGCGGTGCCCGATCTCGGCAACGTACTCGGCGATATCGCCAATCGTTATTACCGGAATCCGTCGCTCGATCTGGATGTCTACGGCGTTACCGGCACCAACGGCAAAACCACGGTTGCGTGGTTCATGGCTCGTTGCGCAGAGGCGCTGGGCCGCCGCTGCGGCTACGTCGGCACGCTGGGCAGCGGCCTCGGCGACCTGCGTCTCGCTTCCGGGCTGACGACGCCCGACGCGGTCGAACTGCATGGGCTGCTCGCGGATTTTCGCGATGCAGGCGCAACGGCCGCCGCCGTCGAGGTGTCGTCGCACGCGCTGGAGCAGAACCGCGTGGACGGCGTGCGCTTTCGCGCAGCCCTGTTCACGAATCTGTCACGCGACCATCTCGACTATCACGGCAGCATGCAGGCCTACGGTGCGGCGAAAGCAAAGCTGTTCTTCGAGCACAGGCCCGGCGTGTCGATTGTCAACGTCGATTCGGAATTCGGCCGGACGCTGGCCGAGCGGATCGGCAAGAGCGCCATCGCCGTGTCGAGCAACGCGGCTCCGGGGCCAGCCGCGGCGCGGTATTTGACCGCCAGCACATTGCAGGCGACGGGCACCGGCTCGGAAGTGGCCGTCGAGTCGTCATGGGGGCAGGGGCGCTTTGTGCTGCCGGTGCCCGGCGGCTTCAACGTCGCCAACGCGCTGCTGGCCATGGCGGCCTTACTCGAAGACGGGCTGGCCATGCTCGACGTGTGCGAGGCGATCAGCACGCTGCCGGCACCGCCCGGACGGTTGCAGCGCGTGCCCGGTAACGGAGTGGCTGTGTACGTCGACTTCGCACACACGCCCGATGCCTTGCGTCAGGTCCTCACTGCGCTTCGGCCGCATACGCGCGGCCGGCTCATCCTGGCCTTCGGTGCGGGGGGCGATCGCGACGCCGGCAAACGGCCCGCGATGGGCGGTGTCGCCGAGGAATTGGCCGACGTGGTCGTACTGACCAGCGACAATCCACGCAGCGAAGATCCGTACGCGATACTCAAGGCCATTCGAGGCGGCTTTGCCGATCCCGGCAAGGCGCTGCTCGTCGAGGATCGCGAAGAGGCGATTGCAAAGGCGATCGCTCTGGCGGCGCCGGGCGATGCAGTCCTGATCGCCGGTAAAGGTCACGAAGCGTTCCAGCAGCTCAAGGACGGGAAAAGGTCTTTTTCGGATGTGGCGGTTGCCGAGCGTTGTCTCCGCGCTGCCGCGGAGGCCCGGTCATGACGGCTTCGCTCGGCTTTGCGGCGACGGCGATGGGCGGCCGGCTGCACGGTGTCGACGCGGAATACACCCGCGTCAGTATCGACACGCGCGCGCTGCAGGCGGGCGATCTGTTCGTTGCGCTCAAGGGACCCAACTTCGACGGCGCCGATTATCTGGACGCAGCAAGGGAGCAGGGCGCCGCCGCGGCGGTGGTGACCGAGCGCCGGGATACTGCGCTGGCGCAAATCGTAGTCGACGATACCTATGCGGCTCTGGGCAAGCTCGGATCCAGCTGGCGCGACAGCCAGGATCTGACCGTGGTTGGTCTGACCGGCAGCAACGGCAAGACGACGCTCAAGGAACTGATCGGCGGAATTCTGACGCGGGTTGGCAAGACGCTTGCAACCGAGGGCAATCTCAACAATCACATCGGCGTGCCGTTGACGCTCTGCCGCATTCGTCCGCAGCATCGCTTTGCAGTCATCGAAATGGGGGCGAATCATGCCGGCGAAATTGCCTATCTGACCTCCCTCGTAAGACCCGACGCGGTGGCTCTGACCAACGCAGGCCCGGCGCATCTGGAAGGCTTCGGTTCAATCAAGGGCGTGTCGCGGGCCAAAGGTGAAATTCTGTCCGGTACGCCGCGGCCGCGCACTGCGGTGCTGAACGCGGACGATCAGTACTTCGACTACTGGTGCGGACTCGCGAGCGACATCGATGTCCTGAGCTTCGGGCTCGGGGCGGCGGCGGACGTGACGGCGCGCCGCGTCGAACTGCACGGCGACGGTTCGGCGTTCGAGCTCGTCCTGCCGGACGCGACGACGGACGTCCGGCTGGCCCTGACCGGCGAGCACAACGTTCGCAATGCCTGCGCCGCCGCCGCCGTCGCGCATTCGCTCGGAGCGGCGGCTGGCGACATAGCTGCCGGTCTGGCCGCGGTGCAGCCCGTCGGCGGGCGGCTTGCCGCCGTCGAAGGCCGCAACGGGCTGCGGGTCTTCGACGACAGCTACAACGCGAACCCGTCGAGCGTGGTTGCCGCGGCGGGATTCCTCGCGGCGCTCGACGGTCCGCGCTGTTTCGTGCTCGGCGACATGGGAGAACTCGGCGAGGAGGCGGCGTCGATTCACGTGCAGTGCGGATGCGACATCCGCGCCGCCGGGGTCGAGACGCTGTACGCGCTGGGCGACCTGACCCGCCACTCGGTGCGAGGCTTCGGCAGCGGCGCGGTGTGGTTCGAGACGCTCGAAGAACTCGTGGCGGCGCTCGGGCGCGATCTCGAGGCCGGCACCGCGGTACTCGTCAAGGGCTCGCGATTCATGGCGATGGAGCGCGTGGTTGCCGCGCTCACCGGCGAAGACCGCCGTCGCGGCGAGGCGCACTGACATGCTGCTGTATCTCACCAACTATCTGGCGCAGTTCGAGTCCGGTTTCAACGTCTTCAACTATCTGACCATGCGCGCGATTCTGGGCGCGCTCACGGCGCTCGTACTGTCGTTCGTCATTGGCCCAAGGATGATCGCCCGGCTGAGCGTCAATCAGGTCGGACAGCCCGTGCGCGACAACGGCCCGGTGACGCATCTGCCGAAGGCCGGCACGCCCACCATGGGCGGAGCGCTGATTCTGACCGCGATCGCTATCAGCACGCTGTTGTGGGCGGATCTCGAGAACCACTTCGTGTGGATCGTGCTGTTCGTAACCCTGGCCTTCGGCGTAATCGGCTACGTGGACGACTACAAAAAACTCGTTCTGCAGGATCCCGCCGGGATCTCTGCGAAACAAAAGCTCTTCTGGCAGTCTGCGGCGGCTCTGACCGCTGCCATTGCTTTGTACGTTACGGCGACGGACGCGACTCAGAACTCGCTGCTCATACCGTATTTCAAGGATCTGGCGATCTATCTCGGCGCATTCCAGATCGTCGTAACGTACTTTTTTATTGTTGGCTTTTCGAACGCCGTCAACCTGACCGACGGACTCGACGGCCTTGCGATCATGCCTACGGTGCTCGTCGGCGGCGCACTCGGTCTGTTCGCCTACGTTACCGGCAACGTCAATTTTTCGGAGTATCTCGGCATCCCTTACGTCGCCGGCACCGGGGAGATACTCGTGTTCTGCGCCACGCTGGCGGGCGCCGGGCTTGGCTTCCTCTGGTTCAACACCTATCCGGCGCAGGTGTTCATGGGCGACATAGGCGCGCTGGCGCTGGGCGCCGCGCTGGGCGTCGTCGCCGTTGTGGTTCGCCAGGAAATCGTTCTCGCGATCATGGGCGGCGTGTTTGTCGTCGAGACGCTCTCGGTCATGATTCAGGTGGCGTCGTACAAGCTGACCGGCAAGCGTGTGTTCCGCATGGCCCCCCTGCATCACCACTTCGAACTCAAGGGCTGGGCCGAGCCGAAGGTCATCGTCCGCTTCTGGATCATCACGGTAGTGCTGGTGCTGGTTGGGCTTGCGAGCTTGAAGATCCGATGAGTAGAGCGACGGACAGTAGAGCAGCGGACAGCGGAGTCACGAACCGCCGCAGCGAGAACGTCCTCGTGGCGGGGCTCGGCAAGACCGGGCTGTCGATTGCGCGGTATCTCAAGGACAGCGCAGCGGACGTGATTTTTTACGACAGCCGGACGGAACCGCCGGGCCTCGACGCGTTACGCGAACTCTGGCCGGGCGCGAAGCTGCTGCTCGGCAGTGCCGGTCTGCCGCAGGGCGTGGACCGGGTCATAGCATCGCCCGGCATTGAAGAACATCACCCGATTATTCGCGAGGCGCGGGACAGCGGCATCAAGGTAGTCTCGGACATCGAGCTGTTCGCGGCGGAAGCCGCCGCCCCGTTTGTCGCGATTACCGGTTCGAACGGCAAGAGTACGGTAACCACTCTCCTGTATTACATGTGTGTCGCGGACGGCCGCAAGGTACTTGCCGGCGGCAACCTCGGGGAGCCGGCGCTGGATCTGCTCGATGAAGAGCGGCCGGACGTCTACGTGCTCGAACTCTCGAGTTTTCAGCTCAAGCGCACCCACTCTCTGCCGGCCAGCGTGTCGGTTCTGCTCAACGTGTCGCCGGACCATCTCGACTGGCACGAGAGCTTTGCCGACTACGAAGCGTGCAAGTACCGCGTGTTTGCGGAGGCGAAGGGCGCGGTCGTCAACCGCGCCGATCCCAAGGCGCTTGCCGCCGTTGCGGGTATCGAGCGCGTCGTAAGTTTCGGCATGGACGAGCCGGCCGAGGGGCATTTTGGAATCCGCGTCGAGGACGAGCGGCGTTTCATTGCCTGCGGCGACACGCTGTTGCTGGCCGTGGACGAAATGTCGCTGTACGGGCTGCACAATCAGGCAAACGCGCTGTCGGCCCTGGCCGCGGGCGAACTGCTGGGTATCGGGCACAGCGCCATGCTGCAAGTGCTGGTCGAGTTTCCGGGCCTTGCGCACCGGATGCAGTTTGTCGCGCGGAAGGGCGGCGTCGACTACGTCAACGACTCGAAGGCAACCAACGTCGCGGCTGCGATCGCCGCCGTGCGCTCGGTCGAAGGCAAGGTCGTGCTGATTGCGGGTGGTGAAGGCAAAGGCGGCGACTTCGGCGCACTCGCGGCCGCCGTTGACGATCAGCTTGCCGCCGCCGTGCTGATCGGCACGGACGCCGAGGCTATCGCCGCAGCGCTGGACGATCTGATACCGAAACGCTTTGCGGCGGACATGGATGCGGCCGTCGGTCATGCGGCTACCCTGGCAAAAGGCGACGCAACGGTGCTGCTGGCGCCGGCGTGTGCAAGCCTCGATCAGTATGCTGATTACGGCGCTCGCGGCGATGCGTTTGTCGAAGCGGTGCGGGAGCTGCCGGCATGAGCGCGAAGAACATGACCATGCCGTTTCCGGCCCGGCTCCGCGAGCCGCTGAAGATCGACGTCATCCTGATGTGCATTTGCATGACCTTGCTGCTGGGCGGTCTGGTTGTGCTGACTTCGGCGTCGATCGCAATTTCCGATCGCAGCAGCGGCGACCCGTTCTTTTATCTCGAGCGGCAGATCGTCGCCGCGGTGCTGGGCGCGGTGGCGGGCGGTGTATGCCTGTTCGTACCCATGAGCGTCTGGCGTTCGCTCGGTCCGCTCATGCTGTTCCTCGGACTGACCCTGCTGTTTCTCGTGCTCGTGCCCGGCATTGGTTACGAGGTCAACGGCAGCCGCCGCTGGATTCGGCTCGGGATAATGAACCTGCAGGTCTCCGAACCCGCGCGGCTGTGTTTCATCGTCTATCTCGCGGGCTACCTCGTGCGGCGCAACAAGTCGGTGCGTGAGGAGTTCTTAGGATTCCTGCGCCCGATGCTCGTGCTTTCGGTGGGCTGTGTGGCGCTGCTCGCCGAGCCGGACTTCGGTGCCGCCGTCGTGCTCATGGCGACGGCGCTGGTGATGCTGTTCGTGGCGGGCGCGCGGTTCCGGGATTTTCTGGTGTTCACGGGACTGGCTGTCGCGGCCATGGCGGCGCTCGCCGTCTCGACGCCGTACCGCGTGCGGCGGCTGACGGGTTTTCTCGATCCCTGGGCGGACCCGTTCGATTCCGGTTTTCAGCTCGTGCAGTCGCTGATAGCGATCGGCCGCGGCGAATGGTTTGGTGTTGGGCTCGGCAACAGCGTGCAGAAGCTGTTCTATCTGCCGGACGCGCATACGGACTTTGTGTTCGCGGTGTTTGCCGAAGAGTTCGGTCTGCTGGGCTCGGTGTTCGTCGTCGGCCTGTTCTTCGCCCTGTTGTGGCGGATTTTCGGCATCGCCAAACGCGCCGTGGCGGCGGAACGCTACTTCGAGGCATACCTTGCGGTGGGTATCGGCGCCTGGCTCGGTATCCAGGCGTTTATCAATCTCGGCGTCAACATGGGGCTGCTGCCGACCAAGGGCCTGACGCTGCCGCTCATTAGCTACGGCCGCAGCAGCATGATCGTCACGATGGTCGCGCTGGCTCTGTTGTTCCGGATTCACCACGAACTGCTGGTGGACAGCACGCCTGTAAACCGCAAGCGTCCCGCAAAGAAGAAAAGCAGGCGCGCCAAATGACGTCTGCTCCAATAATGCCTCGTCCGATAATGATCATGGCCGGCGGTACCGGCGGGCACGTATACCCGGCGCTGGCAGTGGCACAAGCGCTGATCGCGGAGCGGCAGCCGGTTTTCTGGCTGGGCACGCAGCGCGGTATCGAGGCACGCGTCGTACCCGCAAACGGTATCGACATCGAGTGGGTCAGCGTATCCGGGCTGCGCCGCAAAGGTGCGCTCTCGCTGATAGCCGCCCCTTTCAGGCTCGTCTGGGCGCTGCTGCAATCCCTGACGGTCATCGCCCGGCGCCGGCCCGCCGCGGTGCTCGGCATGGGCGGTTTCGTCAGCGGGCCGGGCGGACTTGCGGCCTGGCTGGCCCGCCGCCCACTCGTCATTCATGAGCAGAACGCTGCGGCGGGGCTCACTAATCGTCTTCTGGCGCGTCTTGCCCGGGTTGTGCTGCAAGCCTTCCCGGGCAGTTTTTCCACTTCCGTGGGAGCCGCCACCGTCGGCAATCCGGTGCGTCCGGACATTGCCGCCATCGCGCCGCCAAAGGAACGCTATTCGAAGCGGCAGGGGCCGCTGCACCTGCTTGTTCTGGGCGGCAGTCAGGGTGCGCTGGCCCTGAACGAACTCGTGCCGAAAGCGCTGGCCAGGCTGCCGGCCTCCTCGAGGCCGGTCGTGCGGCATCAATGCGGTGAGCGGACGCGCGAACGTGCGGAGCGCGCGTACGCCGGCACGGATACCGAAGCCAGTATCGAGAGCTTTATCGAGGACATGGCCGGCGCCTACGCCTGGGCCGACCTCGTTATCTGCCGTGCCGGCGCGCTGACGGTCGCCGAGATTTGTGCGGCCGGGTTACCCGCTGTTTTTGTGCCTTATCCGGCGGCCGTGGATGACCATCAGACGGCCAACGCGCGGCTCGCCAGCGACAGCGGTGCGGCCGTCACGGTGCAGGAGCACGAGCTGGACGACGCGCGGCTCGCGGCACTGCTCGCGGAGAATCTGCGTGACCGCGCGAGTCTTCTGCGGCGTGCCGAGATTGCACGGTCGCTCGCGCATCCGGAGTCCCTGCCGCTGATCGCCGGCCATTGCCTCAAGGCCGCGGGAGTCCGTCCATGATTACCAAGATGCGCCGTATTCACAGCGTGCACTTTATCGGTATCGGCGGCTCCGGCATGTCCGGCATTGCCGAGGTAATGCTGAGCCTCGGCTATGCAGTCCAGGGTTCCGATCTCAAAGCCAACAAACAGACAAAGCGCCTGGAGCGGCAGGGCGCCACCGTATTCATCGGCCACGCGAGAGACAACGTCAGGCACGCCGATGCCGTCGTCGTCTCGAGCGCGGTCGATGAAACCAATCCAGAGGTGCTGGCCGCGCGCGAAGCGCTGCTGCCCGTTGTGCAGCGGGCCGAAATGCTGGCTGAACTCATGCGGTTTCGCTACTCGGTCGCGGTTGCCGGCACCCACGGCAAGACGACGACGACCAGCCTGGTTGCAAGTGTCCTGGCCGAAGGCGGACTCGATCCGACCTTTGTCATAGGCGGCCGCCTGAAGAGCGCGGACGCCAACGCGAGGCTGGGGCAGGGCGACTATCTCGTGGCGGAAGCGGACGAATCGGACGCGTCGTTCGTACACTTGAAGCCAATGCTGGCCGTCGTTACCAATATCGATGCCGATCACATGACGACTTACGACGGCAGCATCGACCGCCTGCGCGACGGTTTCGTGGAGTTTCTGCACAACCTGCCGTTTTACGGACTGGCGGTCATGTGCGTTGACGACCCCGGCGTGCGCGAAGTGCTCGGCCGGGTTGGCCGCTCGGTCGTAACCTACGGTTTTGCCGACGCGGCTGACGTCCGCGCCGAAAACCTGGTTTTCGATGCGGGCGTCACCCGCTTTGACGTCGTCCGCCGGGACAAGCCTTCGCTGTCTCTGAGCTTGCGGCTGCCGGGCAAGCACAATGTGCAGAATGCGCTCGCAGCGGTTGCCGTCGCGGAGGAGCTTGCGATAGCGGACGAGGCCGTCGTGCGGGCGCTAGAAAGCTTCGAAGGTATCGACCGCCGCTTCCAGACCCTGGGCGACGTGGAGATGGCGGCCGGCCGGGTGCTGCTCGTCGACGACTACGGCCACCATCCCACGGAGCTTGCCGCCACTTTGAGCGCGGCCCGGAGCGGCTGGCCGGACCGGCGTCTGGTGCTCGTGTTCCAGCCGCACCGCTACTCACGCACGCGCGACCTGATCGACGACTTCGCGCAGGTGCTTTCGGAAGCCGATGTCCTGATTCTGCTGGACGTGTACGCCGCCGGTGAGGCGCCGATCGCCGGAGCGGATGGCCGCGCCATTGCCAGAGCCGTGCGCAGCCGCGGGGCGGTCGAGCCCGTGTTTGTCGAGACGCTCGACGAACTCGAGCCCGTGCTGCGCGACCTGCTCGAAGACGGCGACCTGCTGCTCACCATGGGCGCGGGCGACATAGGCGCGTTTGCGCAAACGCTGCCCGCGCGGCTTTCGGCCCGGCCCAATCTCGAGGTCAGGAAGTGATGGCCGCGCCGGGCGAGATACAGGTGCAGGGCGATCTGCGCCGGAACGAATCGATGAGCCGGCATACCTCCTGGCGCGCGGGCGGTCCGGCCGAATGGTTCTACGTGCCCGCCGACGTTGACGATCTCAGACACTTTATGGCCGAGCTCGATGACGACGCGCCGGTTTTCTGGCACGGCGTGGGCAGCAACCTGCTCGTGCGCGACGCGGGTATTCGCGGTGTCGTCATCTCCGCGGGCCGGATACTCAGGCATCTGCAGCGCGTCGATGACGACACGGTTCGGGCGGGCGCAGGCCTTGCCTGCACGCAACTCGCGCGGCAATGCGTTCGCTGGGGCCTCGGGCCGGCCGAGTTCTTTGCGGGTATCCCGGGCACCGTGGGCGGTGCGCTGGCGATGAACGCGGGCGCGCACGGCGGCGAAACCTGGGAGCGTGTGGAATCGGTGCAGACGATCGACCGGCGCGGTGAGCTGCATCAGCGCCTGCCCGGGGATTTCGAAGTCGGGTACCGTAGCGTTCGCGGTCCCGCCAACGAATGGTTTCTCGAGGCCACGTTGAGCTTCGACCCTGAACAAAGCTCGGACCTCGCGACGATGAATGCAATGCTCGAGCGTCGCAAGGCGACTCAGCCCCTCGGCCTGCCGAGTTGCGGTTCGGTCTTCAGAAATCCCGACGGCGATCACGCCGCCCGCCTGATCGAGGCGGCGGGGCTGAAAGGTTTTGCGATCGGCGGCGCGGAGGTGAGCAGCAAACACGCAAACTTCATCATCAATCGCAGCGATGCGACCGCTTCGGATATCGAAACTCTGATCGAGCACGTGCAGCAGACGGTTCGCGACGTGCACAGCGTCGAGCTCGTGCATGAAGTTCGTATCGTCGGGGAGCGGGCGCAATGACGCTAGCCGCACGCGTCAACGAGCTGTCCGTACGCGACGCGCGAGTCCGCGTGCACAAGCCCGCCCAGTTCGGCCGGGTCGTCGTGCTGTATGGCGGCGACTCGAGCGAGCGGGCCGTATCCCTCGACACGGGGGCGGCCGTGCTCGACGCCCTGCGTACGTCGGGTGTCGACGCCGTGGGCTGGGATCCGGCGGAGAAGCCGATATCGGCACTTGCGGCCGCCGGTTTCGATCGGGCGTGGATTGCAGTGCACGGTCCAGGCGGCGAAGACGGCCGCTTACAAGGGGTGCTCGAGTACCTGGGTCTCCCCTACACCGGAAGCGGCGTAATGGCGTCGGCGCTGGCGATGGACAAGATCCGCTCGAAGCACCTGTTTTCCGCGACCGGCATTCCGACGCCCGAATACGCGGTCGTTCGCGATCGGTCGGAGGCCGTTCGCGCCGCGGAGAGCATTGCCTATCCGCTGATCGTGAAACCCTGCAGCGAGGGTTCCAGCGTCGGCATGAGCAAGGTGTTCGAACCCGACGCGCTGAATTCCGCCGTCGATCTGGCGCTCGAATACGGCGAGGAAGCGCTGCTCGAACGCTGTATCGTCGGCCGCGAGCTGACCGTTGCCGTGTTGCAGGGAGAAGCGCTGCCCAGCATTCGAATCGAGACCCCGCGAGTGTTCTACGACTACCGCGCCAAGTACGAATCGGAACGCACGGAATACCACTGCCCCGGCACCGCCGATGCAGCCGAAGAAGCGAACTACCGGGCGCTGGCGGTTGCCGCGTTTAGCGAGCTGGGTTGCCGTGGCTGGGGCCGTGTCGACTTCATGGAAGATGCCGCCGGTGCGCCGCAGGTGCTCGAAGTGAACACCGTGCCGGGTATGACGAGCCATAGCCTGGTGCCGATGGCCGCCGCGGAAGCGGGTCTCGACTTTGCCGAGCTGTGCTGGCGAATACTCGAAACCAGCCAGCGCTACGCGCGGGCGCAAAGCACGCCGCGAGGTGTCGTCAATGGCGCGTAAACAGGCCAGGCGGCGTAAGACAAAGCCCGTGCGGAGTTTCGCGCTGCCCAAGTTACGCTGGACGCGCTTCGTTGCACCCGTGCTGGCGGTCGCACTGGTTTTCGCAAGCTACGAATTGGCGCTGCGCGCGCTTGACCGGGAAATCCGCTCGCTCGAGATCAGCGGGCCGCTCGAGCGGGTCTCGGCCATGCAGATCGAGGCGGCGATTGCGACCGAGCTCGACGCGGGTTTCCTCGGCTCGAACCTTGGACACATGCGGCAAACGATTCGCGACCTGGAATGGATCGACGACGCCACGGTTGCCCGCCGCTGGCCGGACCGCCTCGCGATAACGGTGACCGAGCAGGTTGCTGCGGCAATCTGGGACGACAGGGGTCTCCTCAACGTACGCGGCGAACTGTTCGTCGAGAATGCGCGGCATACACCGGCCGAACTGCCGCGGCTCAGCGGTCCCGCCAGCCGGGCTGCCGACGTCGCCACGCGCTATCTCGCCATCCGCAAACAGCTCATTCCGCTGGGCCTGGACGTCAGGGAGGTCAACCTCGACAGCCGCGGTGCCTGGGAAATGACGCTGAGCAACGGTGTGGGGGTGCGGTTGGGACGGCGCGACGTCGACAACCGGACGCAGCTATTCCTCGACGTGGTCGCGAACATCGTGACGGCAAATGCAAAACGGATCGAGTACGTGGACTTGCGCTACAGCAACGGTTTCACGATCGGCTGGAACGGCGATCGTCCGCCGGCGGACGAGAAAGACCCCGGGAGCGACCCGGCAATGCTGGCACACATAGGCGCTGACTGAATGTCGAAACGAACGGACAAGAATCTCATCGTCGGCCTCGACATCGGGACTTCGAAAGTCGTGGCGATCGTGGGTGAGTTGACCGACGACGGCAGCATCGAGGTCGTCGGCATTGGCTCGCACCCGTCGCGCGGGCTCAAGAAAGGCGTGGTCGTCAACATCGAGTCGACGGTTCATTCCATTCAGCGGGCTGTCGAGGAAGCCGAGCTAATGGCCGGTTGCGACATCCATTCGGTGTATACGGGAATTGCGGGCAGCCACGTTCGAAGCCTCAACTCGCACGGCATTGTCGCCATTCGCGATAAAGAGGTATCGGCCGGCGACGTGGATCGCGTTATCGACGCCGCGCGCGCCGTCGCGATTCCCGCGGACCAGAAGATTCTGCACATCCTGCCGCAGGAGTTTCTGATCGACAATCAGGAAGGCATCCGCGAACCCGTCGGTATGTCGGGCGTCAGGCTCGAAGCGAAGGTGCACATGGTGACGGGCGCCGAAAGTGCCGCGCAGAACATCGTCAAGTGTGTGCAGCGCTGCGGTCTCGAGGTGGACGACATTGTGCTCGAGCAGCTGGCCTCGAGTTATTCGGTGCTGACCGACGACGAAAAGGAGCTCGGTTCCTGCATCGTCGATATCGGCGGCGGGACCACGGACATCGCCGTTTTTCTCGGCGGCGCAATCCAGCACACCGCCGTCATACCGATCGCCGGCGATCAGGTGACCAACGACATTGCCGTGTCCATGCGGACGCCGACGCAGTACGCCGAAGAGATCAAGATCAAGTACGCCTGCGCGTTGTCGCAGCTGGCCAATCCCGACGAGACGATCGAGGTGCCGAGCGTCGGCGAGCGGCCGCCGCGGCGGCTTGCCCGGCAGACGCTCGCCGAGATCGTCGAGCCGCGCTACGAAGAGCTGTTCGGCCTGGTGCGCGACGAGCTGCGCCGCAGCGGTTTCGAGGAACTCATGGCCGCCGGGATCGTAATTACGGGCGGCAGCGCGAAGATGGAAGGTGCCGTCGAGCTTGCCGAAGAAGTGTTTCACATGCCGGTGCGGCTCGGCGCGCCACAGTACATCGAAGGTCTCAAGGAAGTCGTGCGCAATCCGATTCACGCCACCGGCGTCGGTCTGTTGCTGTACGGCTACGAGCACCTGTCGCGACGGGACGGCAAGTCGACGCCTATCGGCGGCGGCATCGGCGAGGTTTGGGAAAGAATGAAGGGCTGGTTCTCAGGGCAGTTTTAGAGAACGCGTGAAGCTTGTTTTGAGTAGTTTTTTTTAGGCGGGCAGGTGAGTGCCCGATGTATCAACAGCGGAGGAAAGACATGTTTGAGTTAATGGATGCGCAGAACCAAAGCGCGGTGATCAAGGTAATCGGCGTTGGCGGAGGCGGCGGCAACGCCGTTTCGCACATGGTTGATTCCGGAATCGACAGCGTCGAGTTTATTTGTGCCAACACGGATGCACAGGCCCTGAAAGGATCGAGTATTCGCAAGTCCTTGCAGATCGGCTGCAATATCACGAAGGGACTGGGCGCCGGCGCCAACCCCGATGTCGGCAGGCAGGCCGCGATGGAGGACCGCGACCGGATACACGAGGCCATAGAGGGTGCCGACATGCTGTTCATCACTGCCGGCATGGGCGGCGGTACGGGCACGGGTGCGGCGCCTGTCGTGGCGCAGGTTGCGAAGGAACTGGGAATACTGACCGTTGCCGTGGTGACCAAGCCGTTCTCGATGGAAGGCGGCAAACGGATGATGATTGCCGATCACGGCATCGGGGAACTCGGCAAATACGTCGATTCGCTCATTACGATTCCCAACGAAAAGCTGCTGTCGGTCCTCGGCGGCGAGACCACGTTGCTCGACGCCTTTCGATCTGCAAATCAGGTGCTGCAGGGTGCCGTGCAGGGAATCGCCGAGCTGATCACGCGGCCGGGCCTGATCAACGTCGACTTTGCCGATGTGCGCACCGTCATGGCGGAGATGGGAATGGCCATGATGGGTTCCGGCTCGTCTTCCGGCGAAGACCGTGCCCGCGAAGCGGCTGAAGCCGCGGTATCGAGTCCGTTGCTCGAGGATATCAATCTTGCCGGAGCGAACGGTATTCTGGTCAACGTCACGGCCGGCATGGACCTCTCGATCGGCGAATTCCAGGAAGTGGGCAACACCGTCAAGGAGTTCGCCTCGGAGGACGCAACGGTTGTCGTCGGCACGGTGATCGATCCCGAAATGACGGACCGTATCCGGGTCACCGTGGTGGCGACCGGCCTTGGTCAGAGCGCGACACAGGCCGAAGCGCCAATGCGGATCGTGCGGCGCCCGGCGGCGCAGGCCGAACCCAACTACCACGGCCTGGAGAAACCGACGGTACAGCGCCAGCGGGCGGTTGGAGATGGCCTGGAGGATGCGGGTCTGCAGGAAGAGCTCCTGGATATTCCTGCGTTCCTGCGCCGTCAGGCGGATTGAGCGAGGGCGGCGGGCCCGGAGCCTGGCGCGTTTCCGCTGACTCACCGGTCATGCTCCGGCCAAACCGCCGCGCCGACCCGGCTTGCCGGGTCGGCTTCCTCGCGTCCGCCCGTACGGGTTCAGTGCTTGTTAAGCGCCTGTTCAGCGATTGTTTAGCAAAATTGGGGCTAAGCTCCTGAAAAATTTGAAGAGTTTTTTGCGCTTGTGATAGCCTTCCAGCCGACAAGGCGACAGGGAGAGTCACCGTGGTGCGAACAGCTCACCGTAAGAGCCGTGCGGCCTCCGTCCGTGCGGCATCGACTGAGCAAAATCGGCACGCGCACCATAGCCGCCGGGCTGCTCGCGAAACTCGCTTTGCCCGTTGTCGTCGCGGCCCGGAGCGGGTCTTGAAACCTAAGGATTGAACAACACTGTGGCAATGCTGCGACAACGCACCTTAAAGACCGCCATTCGCGCGACCGGCGTGGGGCTGCACACGGGCGAGAAGGTCTATATGACGCTTCGGCCCGCCGCCGAAAACGCCGGGATCAATTTCCGGCGAGTGGATCTCGATGAGCCCGTCGACGTGCCCGCCGATCCGCTGCTGGTCGGCGAAACCATGCTAGGCACCACGCTCGTGAAGGACGGTGTGAAGATCGCTACCGTCGAACACCTGATGTCGGCGCTGGCGGGGCTCGGCATCGATAATCTAAACGTCGACTTGTCGGCGCCCGAAGTGCCGATCATGGACGGCAGTGCCGGGCCGTTTGTGTTTCTGCTGCAGTCGGCCGGGATCGAAGAGCAAAATGCGGCCAAGCGCTTCATTCGCATCAATCGGAAGATCCGCGTCGAGGACGGAGACAAGTGGGCGGAACTAACACCCTTCAACGGTTTCAAGGTTAACTTCGAGATCTTCTTCAATCACCCCGTTTTCAACAAACTTGCGCACAGCGCGAGTATCGATTTCTCGTCGACCTCATTTCTGAAAGAGGTGAGCCGCGCGCGGACGTTTTGTTTCCTGCGCGACGTCGAGGCCCTGCGCGAACGAAACCTTACGCTTGGCGGTTCCATGGACAACGCCATCGTTCTGGACGACTACCGGATTCTGAACGAGGACGGATTGCGCTACTCCAACGAATTCCTGATTCACAAGATCCTGGACGCGATCGGCGACATGTATCTGCTGGGCCACTCGCTGATCGGTGAATACCGCGCCTACAAGTCCGGACACGATTTGAACAACAGGTTGCTGCGGGCTCTGCTGGCCGAAGAATCGGCGTGGGACGAAGTCACCTTCGAGGACCAGCGGGAAGCGCCGATTTCCTACGCGACGCCGGCTTACGCCTGAGAGTCTGTGAAGGCTCCTGCCGGAGCGGCGTCCGGCGTTGACCGTTTCAGGGGCGTCCGACCTGTACTTTTAGTCGCTCCGCCCGCCAGCCGCACGCGTTGGCCGCCGCAAGCAGCCTTTTGTCCTCGAATCTGAGGCGCGCCGCCCAGGCACTGGAACTGGTCTTGATACACAGCACATGAGCGTCGTCCACCGACGCTGCCACGATACTTGCCCCGGCATCGCCGCCAATGGCGGCTGACAGCTCCGCAGTGAGCTCGCCAATACGCTGACTGCGCTTGATTGTTGCGCCTAAACCCCCGTTATCATTGAGGTTTAGCAGGTCTCCAATGTGTTTGGCTGACATACAAACTGTGACCGAGTTGGCGTTTTGAGGTGCCCGCAAGTGACCTTGGTCACCGTTCGGACGGGGCTTTCTTGTAATGAAATTGAAGCTTATGCATATTACCTCACATCGACAAAGGCAACCCCGCTGAAAAGCGAGGGGCGCAAAACTACCGGTCTACGGGCGCCGATATTCCAAAGGCGTCTAGGGCAGCGGGGCTACCGAGTGTGAAGATTGCAAGCAAATCAAGTACCATGACGCGCTGCCGTGTTGGGCAGCGGGTTACCGCGACTGCTATCCGGGTGCCTGACAACAATAAATCGAAGCAAGCACGGCCTGGGCTAACTCGATGAATATCCTGATTTTCTCCACGGGGCGAAAGCAGCCTCGACAGCTCGACCTGTCGGCTACGTCACTGGCTGCCGTGGCCGTCGTGGCGGCATCCCTGCTTGCTGCGGCGGGCTTCACGGCCGGGCACTGGTACTCGACTCACAACGGTTCGGGTGTCAGCAGCGACGAGCTGGTTCTGTTCAGCAACGCTATCTCGGATCAGCGCGAGGAGATCGAGGGCATCCGCCAAGAGAAAGAGGACACGCTGGACGCCATGGCGATCCGGATTGCCGAGCTAAACGCCCGGATCATCCGGCTAGATGCCCTTGGGCGGCGGCTTACGGACATGGCGGATATCGACGATGGCGAATTCGATTTCGATTCGGATCCGGCGCTGGGTGGTCCGGAAGAGCCGATGATGACCGGCTCCAATGTTGCCGTTCCCGAAGTGGTCGAGGCGATGCAGGCACTCAACCGGGACCTGGACAACCGCGAGGCGCAGCTCGGCGTTCTGCAGGGCGTGCTCATGCATCAGAACCTCGAACAACGCGTCTATCCTCGGGGCCGCCCGGTCAACTCCGGCTGGATTTCATCCTATTTCGGCAAGCGGACCGACCCGTTTACCGGCAAACCCGCCAACCATACGGGCATCGACTTCGCCGGCAAGATGGGTGACGAGATTGTCTCCGTGGCGGACGGCGTCGTGACCTGGTCCGGCGATCGCTACGGCTACGGCATCATGGTGGAAATCAATCACGGCAACGGTTACGCGACCCGCTACGCGCACAATTCCGAAAACAAAGTGGCTGTTGGCGATGAGGTCCGCAAGGGGCAGGTGGTTGCGCTAATGGGCCGTACCGGCCGCGCGACGGGGCCGAATCTGCATTTCGAGGTCGTTCGCAACGGCCGCCGCGTGAATCCGGTCAACTTTATCCGCGAAACCAGCCGCTAGGGCTTAAGCCCCAGGCATCCGGCCCAGCCTGACGCGCCGGAACCTCAATGAAACTCCGGTCTCGCGGCCGGTCCAAGTTCCGATGCTTGGTTTGGCCGAAATCGGCCATAAATCCCGTTTTCTGCATACTAATGATGCCCGTATTTCCTTAGAATACACGGCTTTGTGCGGCCCACAGCCCGTCCACAGGAGTCTTAGGTGGCGAACTTCCTGACCAACCTTTTCGGCAGTCGCAATCAGCGTCTCGTACGTCAGTACGGCCGAACCGTGAAAAACATCAACGCACTGGAAGAGGACATGAAAGCGCTGTCCGACGAAGCCCTGCGCGACAAGACGGCGGAGTTTCGGCGGCGCTACAAGGACGGCGAAACGCTCGACGATCTGCTGCCCGAGGCATTTGCGGCTGCGCGGGAGGCGTCCATGCGGACCCTGTCGATGCGGCCGTTCGACGTACAGCTCATCGGTGGCATGGTGCTGCACGAGGGCAATATCGCCGAGATGCGCACGGGTGAGGGCAAGACTCTCATGGCAACCCTGCCTGCGTATCTCAATGCCCTGAGCGGCGACGGTGTCCACATCGTCACCGTAAACGAGTATCTCGCCCAGCGTGACGCCGAGTGGATGGGGCCGGTCTACGAGTTTCTGGGTCTGCGCGTTGGAGTGTCCAAAAGCGGTCAGACGCAGGAAGAGAAGCGCGACGCGTACACGAGCGATATCACTTACGCCACCAACAACGAACTCGGTTTCGACTATCTGCGTGACAACCTGGCGTTCGCAAGCTCCGAAAAGGTCATGCGCGAGCTGAACTTCGCCATTGTCGACGAGGTGGACTCCATCCTGATCGACGAGGCGCGCACGCCGCTGATCATCTCGGGGCCGGCAGACACCAGCACCGAACTCTACGGTGAAATCAACAAGCTGATTCCCAAGCTCAAGGCTCACGCCGAGCCCGAGGAGCCGAGCAACTACGACATTCCCGCAAAGCGCGTGATCTTGCTGGACGAAGCAGGCAAGCCCGTCGCGGCGGAAGACGGCGATGCCGAGGGCGAATGGCGCCTCGAGGCGGCCATCGACATTGCGGAAAGCCGGCAGGCCGATCTGGTGCTGGTCGACAACGAGAACACGATTCCCGGCTGCCGGATCGTGCCGCGCGGCGATTACACCATTGACGAAAAGGCGAAGCAGGCGCACCTGACCGAAGAGGGTCAGGAGAAAATGGAAGAACTGATGTCTCGCGCCGGCTTGCTCGAGGAAGGCGAGAGCCTGTACGACGCCGGCAATATTCGCTTGCTGCATCACCTGAACGCCGCCCTGCGGGCGCACGCCATCTATAAACGCGACGTCGAGTACGTGGTGAAGGACGGCAGCATCGTGATCGTGGACGAATTTACGGGGCGTACGATGCCCGGCCGCCGCTGGTCGGATGGCCTGCACCAGGCCATCGAGGCGAAGGAAGGCGTGGCTATCAAGCAGGAAAACCAGACGGTCGCCTCTATCACCTTCCAGAACTACTTTCGTCTATACAACAACCTGTCCGGCATGACCGGTACCGCGGATACCGAGGCATTCGAGTTCCAGCAGATTTACGGCCTCGAAGTCGTCGTGATACCGACGCACCGGCCGATGATCCGCGATGACGCGGCCGATCTCGTGTATTTGACCCAGCAGGACAAGTTCGAGGCGATCATCGAGGACGTGACGGACTGCGGCGAACGCGGTCAGCCGGTACTGGTCGGCACCACGTCGATCGAAACTTCGGAGCTTTTGTCCGGCGTGCTCAAACAGCGCAAGATCGAGCACGAAGTGCTGAACGCGAAACAGCACGAGCGTGAGGCGCACATCGTGCAAAACGCCGGCCGCCCCGGAAAAATCACGATTGCCACCAACATGGCGGGCCGCGGCACGGACATTGTGCTGGGCGGCAGCCTCGAGGTCGATCGCGAAGCAGCGGGTGAGGGCGCCGACGAAGAACAGCTGCGTGCGGCGTGGGAAGAGCGTCATAAGGCCGTGCTCGACGCCGGCGGTCTGCACATCATCGGCACGGAGCGGCACGAGTCCCGTCGTATCGACAATCAGCTTCGCGGTCGTTCCGGCAGGCAGGGCGACCCGGGTTCCAGCCGCTTCTATCTGTCGATGGAAGACACGCTCATGCGGATCTTCGGCGATCCCGAACGCACCAAGTCACTCCTGTCGCGCGCGGGCATGCGCGAGGGCGAAGCGATCGAGTCGAAGCTGCTGTCACGGCAGATCGAAAAGGCGCAGCGCAAAGTCGAGGCGCACAACTTCGATATCCGCAAGAACCTGCTGGAATACGACGACGTGGCGAACGATCAGCGCAAGGTCGTCTACCATCAGCGCGCCGATCTCATGGATGCCGACGAGATCGAGGAGTCGGTGGCGGCTATCCGCGAGGAAGTCATCGCGGGCGAAGTCGCGCAGCATATCCCGCCCGAGAGCCTCGAAGACATGTGGGATCCGGAGGGCTTGAGCAAGGCGCTGGAGGCTGATTTCGGCATCGAAGTCGACGTACCGAAGCTGCTGGCTGAAGACAACTCCCTGAGCTCCGAGGGTATTGCCGAAAAGTGTGTTGCGGCGGCCGACGAGGCGTATGCCCGTAAAGAAGAAGAAGTCGGTTCCGAGTTGCTGCGCAACGTCGAAAAACAGGTCATGCTGCGGCAGCTCGATCATCACTGGAAAGAACATCTCGCCGCGATGGATCATCTGCGGCAGGGTATTGGTCTGCGCTCTTATGCGCAGAAGAATCCGAAGCAGGAATACAAGCGCGAGGCGTTCGAAATGTTCGGCAGCATGCTCGAGCAGGTGAAGCACGACACGATCAGCATATTGTCGCGAATCCGGATTCAGAGCGAGGAGGACCTCGCCGAAATCGCGCGCCAGCGGCGCGCGGCCGAGGAACTCAAATATCGTCACGCCGAGGCGTCCGCTCTGGGGCAGGCGGCTGCTCCGCCTGCGGCGGCGCCCTCGGGCGGCAACGCCCTTCCCGCCGCTGCGCCGGCAGGTCAGGCGAGCGCGCAGCCTTTTGTTCGAGACGGCCGCAAGGTGGGCCGCAACGAACCTTGTCCCTGCGGCTCAGGCAAGAAGTACAAGCAGTGCCACGGCCGGCTGAGTTGAAGCAGCTTGCCGTTGTCGCCGGCATTCTTCGGAACGCCGACGATCAGGTCCTAATAGCCGAGCGTCTGGGCGACGGGCCGTTTCACGGTCTGTGGGAGTTTCCTGGCGGCAAGATCGCCGGCGCGGAGCAGGCTACGGAAGCACTGTGCCGCGAACTCAGCGAAGAAATTGGCATTGCCGTGCTGGAGAGCCGGTTTTTCCTGTCGCTGGAACATAGCTACCCGGACCGCCAGGTAGGTATAGACTTCTACATGGTCGATCGCTGGGAAAACGAGCCGCGCGGGCTGGAGGGGCAGCGGCTGCGCTGGGTAGCAATTGACGAGCTTGCCGCCGCGGAGCTCTTGCCGGCGGACCTGCCCGTGGTGGAAGCGCTGCAGTCGCAGAGACCCAACTAGTACTCTGTTGGCCCGGCCTGAGACGGCGGGACAGCCCCGCAGCGAACTCAGCAGATACTGAGCTGAAATCGCACGTCTTCGCCGGTTTGAACCGCACGGGCTTCGACGCTGGTCCACTCGAGGAAGCGAACCGTAAAGCGATGCTGGCTGCCGCTGATTTCCGGGAATAGCTGACTTTTGCTGCTAATTCCGATCCGCAGCAGGCGGCAGTGCTCACCCTTCTTCACGTTGTGCTGATACATTCCGCTGACGGCGAGCTTGTCGAGTGCCTGAGCCGACTCGCGTATTAGCCACAACAATTCCAGTACGGCATCGCACAAAGGGCGGATGCTGTTGACCCACACGTCGAGATCCTCCTGCCGCCGCTGCCAGGGTTGCCGCAGCCAGTGACTGTACACCGGCAGATCGAATTCGCAGGTGCCGCCCGGTATGGCGCTGCGATGCTTGACCGCGCTCAGGAACTCGCTGTCCTTGAGCGGCTGCAGGTACTGCGTGCCGGCTTCGCGCAGGGCGCTCCGGCTGTCGTTGAGGTTCAGGATCAGTGACTCGAGCCGGCCGCGGTCGACGTCGGGCAGGCTCAGGAACCGCTCGAGCACGGCGAGCTGATGATCGAGCTCCTTGTGCACGTCGCTTCGGACATCGCCCCGCGACAGGATCGCCATGACATCGAGCAAGGTCGCGATCGTGGCGCGGCTCGCCCAGCCGCTTTCGCTTTCGCCGTTGTAGAGCAGCTGCTGATAGAGAAATTCGAGGCGCAGGAAAGTGCGCATCCGTTCGATTAACGGCTGCTCGTAATAGGTTTGGCCGGGAGCGGCCTTGACGACGACGTTGCCGGCAGGTTTTGCCATTGCGCTATTTTGCGCTTTGCCCGCGAACAGGGCAAATCGCGCTTCACTCGTTTTTTAACGAAGCCAGTTCCAGGTACTGTCGGTGGACGGCGACAGTGGATTCCCGAAGCTCGGCGAGGCTGCCGTCGTTGCTGACGACGTCGTCGGCAATGGCGAGCCGTTCCGCGCGCGTGGCTTGCGCGGCAAGTATGCGTCTTGCCTGTTTTTCCGACTCGGCATCGCGTGCGATTAGCCGCGCAATTTGCGTATCCTCGTCGCAGTCGACGACCAGGATACGATCCAACGCGGCGGCGAGCGGTGACTGTGTCAATAACGGTACCACGATGAGCTGATACGGGCCGCTGGCCGCGTCGGCCTGGCGCAGCGCTTCCCGCTGGATGCGCGGATGCAGGATGCCTTCGAGCGCTGCACGCTGCCGGTCGTCGCTGAACACGAGTTGCCGCAATGCGCGGCGGTCGAGTTCGCCATTGGGATTCAATACGGCTTTGCCGAACCGCTCGCGGATCTCGTCGAGCGCGGGCTGCCCGGGCATGACTACTTCTCGCGCAATGACGTCAGTGTCGATGACATCGGCGCCGAGTTCGCCGAGGATATCGGCTACCGTGCTCTTGCCGCTGGCGATGCCGCCGGTCAGGCCCACCCGGAAACCTCGCCTGTCGTTGTTCGAGTCCTCGCTCATACGCAACGCCCGACCTAGAACATTAGCGTTACGTAAGCGGAGCGAATCTCTTCGCCGTACAGCATCGTGATCCAGCCGGCCGCCGCAAGAAACGGGCCGAAGGGCATGGGTACTTTGTGGTCGCGTCCCTTGAACACGATCAGCAGTATGCCGACGGCGGCGCCAACAAACGCTGACAGCATGATGATGGTAGGCAGAGCCTGCCAGCCCAGCCACGCGCCGAGAGCGGCGAGCAGTTTGAAATCGCCGTAACCCATGCCCTCTTTGCCGGTAATGAGTTTGAAGGCCTGATACACGATCCAGAAACTCAGATAGCCGGCCGCAGCGCCAATGATGGCGTCTCGCGGCGAAACGAACAGCGTCGCTGCCGTATCGAGCGGGTGAAAGAGGCTCATGAGCAGTCCGACCCAAAGTAAAGGCAGCACGATCGAATCGGGAATGAGCTGACGATCGAAGTCAATCATCGTGACAGGCACCAACGCGAGCGTCAGCGCTATACCCATGAGCGCTTCGATGCCGTAACCGAAGTGCAGGGCAACGAACGCGGCAAGCAGTGCGGTAAAAAACTCGACCAGCGGATACCGGGCGGAGATAGGCGTCTTGCAGCCGGCGCAGCGGCCGCCCAGCGAGAGATAGCTAACGAGCGGAATGTTTTGCAGCGCGGTGATCGGCTGACCGCAGGACGGGCACCGCGATCTGGGCGTCACGAGATCGAACTTTTCTTCGGGTACGTCCGTGACCGGCTCGACGGCCAGCGCCGAGCACTGGTCGCGCCATTCCCGCTCCATCATGATGGGAAGACGGTAAATGACTACGTTCAAAAAGCTGCCGATTAGCAGTGCAAACGTAAACGTGACGCCAGTGAAGATCAGAGGCGATCCGGCGAAGAGTTCGAGCATAGTGCTGGCTCCGGAGCTTCAGACATAAAAAAACGGCGTCCGGAGTGTCCTCCGAACGCCGTTCTTTTGCAATTGGTGCGTTGCCCGGCGAGCCTAGACGACCTGGCCGAGTTTGAAGATGGGCAGATACATCGCGACGACGAGACCGCCGACCAGTACACCAAGTATCGCCATGATCAAGGGTTCCAGGAGCGAGGACAGGTTATCGACGGCGTTGTCGACGTCTTCTTCGTAGAAATCCGCCACTTTGGCCGACATGTCATCGAGCGAGCCCGACTCCTCGCCAACGGCGATCATCTGAATCACCATGTTCGGGAACAGATCGGTGTTTTCCATCGATTGCTGCAGACGCTGGCCTGTTGCGACCTCGTCGCGCATCTCCTTAACACCCTCTTCGTAAACGATGTTACCGGTTGCGCCTGCGACTGAGTCCAGCGCTTCAACGAGCGGGACGCCGGCGGCAAACATTGTGGACAGCGTACGTGAGTATCGAGCGATGGCGGCCTTCTCCATGATTGGGCCTATGACCGGCGTCTTCAGAATCATCCGGTCAAGGAAGTGGCGCATCGCGCGCGAACGCTTCTTGAAGTAGATGAACGCACCGATGGATCCGCCGATCGCAACCACCAGAATAAATCCTTTCTCCCTGACGAAAACCGACAAGTCGATGACGAGCCTGGTAAAGGCCGGCAGATCCGCTCCGAATCCCTGGAAGAGGTCTTCGAACGCCGGGATCACGAAGATCAGCAGAATCGTCACGACGATGAATGCGACGACCAGTACGGCAGCCGGATAAGTCAGCGCTTTCTTGATCTTCTTCTTGATCGCCTCGGTTTTTTCTTTGTAGGTAGCAATCTTGTCGAGCAGCGTCTCGAGCGCACCGGCCTGTTCGCCCGATTCGACGAGGTTTATGAAGAGATCGTCAAAGTAGATCGGATGTTTGGCCAGCGCTTCGGCGAGCGAACTACCGCCCTCGACGTCTCCCTTGATCGCGAGGATCAGTTTCTGCATGGCGGCGTTTTCGTGGCCCGTGCCTACGATTTCGAAAGCCTGCACGAGCGGGATGCCGGCGCCGAGCATTGTCGCGAGCTGGCGTGAGAAAATGGCGATATCCCCCGGCGTGATTGTGCCACCGCCGGCGAACAGGCCTTTCGATTCTTTCTTGATCCGTGAAGGGACTACGCCCTGACGGCGAAGATCCGCGCGTACGGCCGCCTCGTCAGCGGCCATGCTCTTGCCCTTGACTTTCTTGCCGTTGCGATCCGTGCCTTCCCACTGGAAAGGCATCTTCATCATTGCTGTTTCAGCCATTGCCGTATCCGCTACAAATTCGCTGCATTAAAGGGAATCTCAACTACTCGATTGTAACCCTGTTGACCTCTTCGAGGCTGATAACCCCGTCCTTGACTTTGTTCAATCCTGCTCTGCGGAGGTCGATAACGCCTTCTTCGACGGCTCGATCTGCAATCTGCATGGCATTGCCGCCCTCCATGATGATCCGCCCCATGGTCTCTGAGACTTCCATGACCTGGAAAATGCCCACGCGCCCCTTATAGCCCGCGTTGCAGCTCTTGCAGCCTTTCGGCCCGAAAATTGTCAGGCCGCTCTTGATCTCGTCCTTCGTAAACCCTTCCTTGAGCAGCGCCTCTGCCGGAACGTCTTTGACTTCCTTGCAGTTGTCGCAGAGCCGGCGGCCCAGGCGCTGGGCAATAATGAGGCTTACGGACGTCGCGATCGCGTAAGGTTTGACACCCATGTCCACCATGCGGGTCAGGGTTTTCGGGGCGTCGTTGGTGTGCAGTGTGGACAGCACCAGGTGGCCCGTTTGTGCGGCCTTGATCGCAATCTCGGCGGTTTCGAGGTCGCGGATCTCGCCCACCATGATGACGTCCGGATCCTGACGGAGGAACGCCTTCAGCGCCGAGGCGAAGGTAAGCCCAACCTTGGGGTTGACGTTGACCTGGTTGATCCCGCGCAGGTTGATTTCCGCCGGGTCCTCGGCCGTCGAAATGTTTCGGTCTTCCGTGTTGAGGATATTCAGGCCCGTGTACAGCGAGACCGTCTTACCCGAACCGGTCGGACCCGTCACGAGGATCATGCCGTAGGGTTTATTCAGGTGCTTTAAGTACAGCTCCTTTTGGTGTTCTTCGTAGCCAAGCGCGTCGATACCCAGTTTCGCGCTCGAAGGATCGAGGATACGCAGGACAATTTTCTCGCCGAACAGCGTTGGGCAGGTATTGACACGAAAGTCGATGGCTCGCTTTTTGGTCAACCGCATCTTGATGCGGCCGTCCTGCGGTACGCGGCGCTCGGCAATGTCCATGCGCGACATGACTTTCAGGCGGGCGCAGACTTTGTTCGTCAAGACCGACGGCGGCCGTGCAACCACCGAGAGCACGCCGTCGAGACGCGTACGAACCTGGAAATCGTTTTCGTAGGGCTCGAAGTGGATATCGGATGCACCGCGCTTGATGGCGTCGAGCAGTATCTTGTTGACGAAGCGCACGACGGGCGCGTCCTCGACGTCGTCGCGTACGTCATCCTGCTCTTCCTCGTCGCCGCCGCCGATGTCGAGCGTTTCAAGATCGAAGTCGTCATCGTCGCCGAGGCCGGACATCGACGTGTCGACCGCCTCGAGCGCCTTGGAAATGCGTTCTTCGAGCTTGTCCTGCTCGACCACCACAGGGTCGATGCGCAGGCTCGTCTGAAACTTGATGTCATCGATCGCCTGCAGATTGGTCGGGTCGGAAATGCCGAGGAACAGCCGCTGGCCGCGCTTGACGAGCGGCAGCACGCGGTGCTTTTCGAGAAGGTTCTTGTCAACGGCGCGGACGACGTCATAGTCGTCTTCGAGCGCGTCGAGATCCAGCAGCGGTACGCCAAATTCGTGCGCGGCGGCAACGGCGACTGATCGGGCATTCGCAAGGTCGTTGCTGACCAGATAGGCCACCAGCGGCATTCGCTCTTTTCGTGCAGCTTCGGAAGCTTCGCCAAGCTTGTCTTCGGCGATGATGCCGTCTTGCACGAGGCGGCGTGGCAATCCCGCCAGGTTGGTTTGTGCGGCCGTGGCTGCCATACGAGGTCGTTGCTCAGAGCGTTGCTATTGACGCTACAGTCTCACTGATCCAAGTGTCCGATTCAACTGGATTTTGTGCGGTTTGTCACAGTTAGGCGATTCGATAAAGTAAAGCCTTGATCGGCAGGCCTGTGGGCGGCTCCTGCGAGCGTTTTTTCACTAGTTGCGGCAGGTGCTCGGCAAGTAGCGTTCGTCGAGGGTCGGCAGGGCGTGTCCGTCTCCACCGGTCAGCTCGCTTCCGCCAGCCGGTATATCCGCGCTACCGCAGCGCCATACGATCGTATTCCCGGCCGTTTCGTAGGGGGTCAAAGACAAGGTTTCGCCAATGATGTCCTGATGGGCGCGAGGGCCGCCGAAGGTAATGTCGATACGGCCGTTGCTGATTGCGACGCCGCTCACGTACGCTCCCCGGGTGGATGCCGGGTCGGGTGTCATACCGGCCGCAGCGCGGTTCGCGGGCGCGACGCCAGTGTTGGTGAAAGCATCGGTTATCGGCACTTTGGCGCCTGCCGCCATGCTCAGGCCTTCCGCAATCTGTGCGCGTACCGTGTAGGTTTGATAGGCCGAGACTGCTATCGAGGCCAGGATGCCAATGATCGCAACGACGATCATGAGTTCAATCAGCGTAAACCCTCGTTCGTATGCCGGCGACACAGCAACGGTGTCAGACTTCATGCTACCTGCGCCGTTCAGGAGTCCACCTGAAGTTGCGGAGAGTGTTGGCATTAGTGTCATTATCCTTGCTCCAATCAGGCTTGGCGAAAGTTGCGGCGGGTTTACAAGTTTCTCTTATAAAAAGGCCCCGGGTTGTGGAAACCCGGGGCCTCTTGTCCTCGGATAATGAGGGCTATCTTAACTTGCTTTCGGGCTAACTTTACGGCGCGGGAGGAGCAGCAGCAGCAGCCGTGCGGCAAGCCGTGGGCAGCCACTTCTGGTTTTCTGCGTCGGTGAGGATGTTGCCGCCGGCGCATGACCATTCGATCGAACCTACCTGGTTTTCTCCCGTCAGCACGAGCTCGGCATCCGTAATATTGCCGTTGGCGTCGGCGCCATACACAACCGTAATAACGCCGTCGTCGTCTACACCGGCGCCGGTGCGCGAAGCCGTGACGCTAACTACGTACTTACCCAGGATCTGACCGGGATCCGCGAGACCCGCATCAGCGTTGTCATCGGGCCAGGAACCACGATCCTGGAATACTTCCGACATCGTGGCTTTAGCGCCACCGGCAAGGCTCAGACCTTCGGAAACCTGTGCGCGGATGGTGTAATCCTGGTAAGCCGGAATGGCAATGGCGGCAAGAATGCCGATGATCGCAACAACGATCATGAGTTCGATGAGGGTAAAACCCTTTTGAACTGATTTCATTTCTCTATCTCCATGAAAAAATGAGAATGTTTCGAATACGGCGTTACCGCCAGTACGAGACTTTAAGCAAAGGCCATGCCAGATTGCGTGATGCAGGTCTAAGTTGCTGCGATCCAAGGGGAATTCGAAATCGGGCGGCAATCGGGAGAACCCTGGCGATCCGCTTGGTTGAACACTTTCCGGCTACTTTTTGTCAGAAACTGACAATTTTGGTCAGTCTTGTTGGCGTTTGGCTACTGTGCTTATGCAAAGAAACGAGGCCGATAATGTCTCCAGACCAACTGTCGCTGCCGGTACCGTCTCGATAGGCTACTTCTTTCACAATCAGGCTCACCTCCTCTTCAGGAAAGCGATTCTGCCCATGTCGATCAGCAGCTTCTCCTGCGTTATCCTGAATGCCGTAGCGAGCTACTACGGCGCGATTATCTATGGCTCTGTCGGGGTGTTCGCTGCGACGGTTGCCGCTTTCGCGATTGCCGCCATGACTAGCGCGGCATTCTCCATTCCGCGCTATCGGATCGGACGCGCAGACAGACAAAGCGGATACGTTTCGAACCCGGTACCGCGTTAGTCCGCCGCCGGCTCACGATCGCATTAGCGGTCGGGGAAGAACGACCTGCGCCTGACAACCGGCCTTCGGTTCAGGCATCAATCTCGAGTTTCTTGATGCGATAGCGAAGCTGGCGAAAGGACAGCCCCAGAAGTTTCGCCGCCGCCGTCTTGTTGTAGTGGGTTTTTTCGAGAGCCTCGATGATCGCCTGGCGCTGCACGTCCTCGATCTGGTTGCTGAGATCCGCCGCCGCCGCCTTGGGCGCCTCCGAGCCGTTGCCGTTGTCCTTCCGCATGTGCAGGTCGTCGGCGGAGATTACGCCGCTGGCGCACAACGTAACGGCGCGTTCGAGCATGTTTTCCAGTTCGCGGACGTTGCCCGGGAATTCGTAGCGCAATAAGGCCTGACGGGCGCTGTCGTCGAGCCTCGCATTGGTTTCGAACCTGGCCATGACGTGATCGGCGAGCACCAGCACGTCGTCGCCGCGCTCGCGCAGCGCGGGCACCTGCAGCTCTATGACGTTAATCCTATAGAACAGGTCTTCCCTGAATTCCTGTTGCTTGACCATCTCCGCGAGATTCTTGTGCGTGGCCGAGAGTACTCGCGTATCGACCTGAGTCTCGCCCGAGGCGCCCACCGGGCGTACCGTTTTCTCCTGAATCACGCGCAGCAGTTTGACCTGCATGGCAAGCGGCAGGTCGGCAATCTCGTCGAGAAACAGCGTACCGCCTTCCGCGCTTTGTACCAGTCCCGTCTTGTCGCTGACGGCACCCGTAAAGCTGCCCTTACGATGGCCGAAGAACTCGCTTTCCATCAGTTCGGAAGGAATCGCGCCGCAGTTGACCGGTACGAACGGGCCATCGCCGCGCGGCCCCTGCTCGTGTATTAACCGCGCCACGAGTTCCTTGCCGGTGCCGGACTCGCCGGAAATGTGTACCGGTGCCTGCGAGCGCGCCACCCGGTCGATCATGTCGCGGAGCTGATCGATCGCCTTGGACTGACCGAGCAGGCGCGAGCCGTCACGTCGGCCGGCCTCCACCTTGAGTGCGTTGCCGACGATGTTCCGCAGGTGTTTGAGGTCCAGCGGCTTGGAAATGAAGTCGAAGGCGCCGAGTTTGAGCGCCTGTACGGCGGTCTCGATATTGCCGTGCGCAGTGATTACCGCGACCGGCACGCCCGGCGCGTTGGACTGCATCCATTCGACGAGTTCCAGGCCGTCGCCGTCCGGCAGGCGCATGTCGGTGAGGCACAGATCGAAACTTTGCTTCGCAAACAGTGCCTTGGCGCTGGCGACGTCCTCAGCCGTTTGCGTGTCGATCTGCATGCGGCCGAGCGTCAGCGACAGCAGCTCGCAGATATCGGGTTCGTCGTCTATTACAAGGGCCGTGGCCATTCGGGTTTCCTCAAAAAGAACCGGTTGTCTTAAAACGTGGTGTCGAGCGGCCCATCGCTGTCGGGTTCCCAGCGGTCAGGATCGGCAAAAATTATACGGAATATGCTGCCGCCTCCAGGCCGGTCGAGATAGAACAGCGTCGCCCGGTTTAGCTCGCAAAGCTCCCGGGAGATGTACAGCCCAAGCCCGGTGCCACCCGAGCGCTCGGTATAAAAGGGTTCGAAAATCTGCTCGGCAACGGCCGGGTTCACGCCGAGGCCGTGGTCGAGAACCTCGAGGTAGGGGCGCCCCGGGCCCTGTTGCCGTCCGGCCCGGATTTCGACGAGTATGCCGCCGGTTTCGCTGGCGTATTTGACCGCGTTGTCGCACAGATTCCAGAGCACCTGCCGCAGGTGGCCGCGGTCCATGCGCACCTCGGTTCCCGGGTCGACGTGCATGATGCTCATTTCGCCTTCCTGAAGCTCCAGAGTACGCACGAACTCTGCGCAAAAATCATCGAGCCACGGCTCGAGCTCGAGTCGTTCGGGACGGCTCGATTCGCGGCGCGAGAGCTGCAATACGTTGTCGATGATGTGGCTCACCCGGTCCGAGTGGCTCTGAATGATCTCGGTAAGGCGCACGTCCTCGCCGGCCAGCCCCGGAGACTCCGCGAGCAGCTGTGCGGCGTGGCTCATCGCGCCCACCGGATTGCGAATTTCGTGCGCAATGCTCGCCGACAGGCGGCCGAGCGACGCGAGTTTGGACTGCTGCACGCGGGCGTTCATCTCGCTGGCGTCCTCCAGGAAAACCAGGACCGGCCCGCGGCGTTGGCCGTCGCGGCCGAGCGGAGCGAGGTGTGCCGTAATCCTGGCGCTGCTGCCCTGATTGTCCTGGGTAAACTCGGGATGCGAAGACAGGTCATCCGTCGTGCGCCATTCGCGCAGATAGTTGGCGAGCGAAGCCGCCGCGGTCGCCAGCGGCAGACCGCGCATTTTCTGCTGCGTGCCGAGCAGCTTTGCAGCCGAATTGTTGTTGAGACGCACGCGGTCTTCGCTGTCGATGACAATGATGCTTTCGCGCAGGTGCTGCACGATGTACTCGTTCAGCTCCGAGAGGTTTTTGAGATCGACGCCACGCTGCCGCGCGAGCGCTTCGCTCGCCTGTATACGATTGGCGAGCGGCCGGGCCGCCAGCGCCACGGCGAGCACGATGGCGCTCAGTAGCCCCGCCGGCGGATAGCTGGGGTCGGGAGCCAGTCCCGTGAGCTGGCTGAAGAGCTGCTCTCCGAGAACGCCGAAGGTCGTCAGCGCCGCGAGTATCGCGGGCATTTGCATTGGCAGCACCAGGCTGTTCGCGCCAATAAAAACGATCAGCAGGCCGCCGAGCCCGCTGGAGATGCCGCCGGATGCGTGCATGAGCAGCAGAATCGCGAGTATGTCGGCCAGCGACTGCGCTATCGCCTGCAGACCTACCGGCGCCCAGCGCTGCTGCAGCGCAACGCCCGAGATGATCGAAAACACGAGGTATCCGGAGGCAACGGCCGAAAACAGTGTCGGGTAGCGTTCGCCGAAGATCCGCGGTTCACCCCCTGTGAAGAAGAGTACGAGCAGCAGCGCCGCCACCAGCAGCCTTAGCGCATTGGTCGTAATCAGAACGCGCCAGGTCAGGTCGGGTTCGTCGACGTTTAGGGCAAGCAGTGCATCGCGGTTACCGCGAAAGGTTCGGTCTGCGAGGTTTTCAGTGCTTGCCTTACTCAATTTTCCTTTCTCATCAAACGGTTCGGGGCTCCCATCGACTCGGAATTGTAGACCAAGCACCCCTTAAGTGCGGGATACGGGTCAAGAAATCGACTTCGCCTGCGGGCATGCGGGCGAAATTCCTTCAATTTTTGCGTCGCGACTCGCTTTGCTCCAAAATACTGCCGGTTTTCAGGCGCTTCACGGCGCGATTCCCGCCAAAACTCCGTTTTTTCTCAAACTAACTCAAGGTCAATTCATGAACCTTCACGAATACCAATCGAAGCGATTGTTCGCCGATTACGGTATCCCGGTGCCGGAAGGCATACCGGCTACCACTCCCGACGACGCCGTCAGCGCGGCGAAGAAGCTCGGCGGCGAGCTCTGGGTCGTCAAGGCGCAGGTGCATGCGGGCGGCCGCGGCAAGGCGGGCGGCGTGAAGCTTGCCAGGTCGGTCGAGGCGGTCGGCGAATACGCGGCGGAGATGCTCGGCACGATGCTCGTGACGCACCAGTCGGGCCCCGAAGGTCTGCCGGTCAACACGGTCTACGTCGAGTCCGGTTCCGACATCGAGCGCGAACTGTACTTGTCGATGCTGGTCGACCGCGAGGTCAGCCGCGTGGCGTTTATTGCTTCCGCCGCGGGCGGCATGGATATCGAGCAGGTTGCGGAAGAAACGCCCGAGCAGATCTTCTCGGTCGCGGTCGCGCCGGACGCGGGTCTGCAACCGTATCAGGCCAGGCAGCTTGCATTCGGACTGGGCCTCGACAAGTCACAGATGCGCCAGTTCGGCGATCTGATCGACAAGCTGTACCGGCTATATCTCGAATGCGATGCCAGTCTGGTCGAGGTCAATCCGCTGATCGTGACCAAGGGCGGCGATGTCGTAGCACTCGACGCAAAGATCAATATCGAGAGCAACGCGCTGTTCCGCCAGGCCGGCCTGCTCGAACTGCGTGACGAATCGCAGGAAGACGAAAAAGAACGCGAAGCGGCGGAGCACGATCTCAACTACGTGTCGCTCGACGGCGATATCGCCTGCATGGTGAACGGCGCCGGTCTGGCCATGGCTACGATGGACCTGATCAAGCTGCACGGCGGCGAACCCGCCAACTTCCTCGACGTGGGCGGCGGGGCGACCAGCGAGCGCGTGGCGGCCGCTTTCAAGCTCATCCTGTCCAACGACAGCGTCAAGGCGATTCTGGTGAACATCTTCGGCGGTATCGTCCGCTGTGACCTGATCGCCGAGGGCATCATTACCGCCGTCAAGGAAGTGGGCGTATCCGTGCCGGTGGTCGTGCGGCTCGAAGGCACCAACGTCGACAAGGGCCGTCAGCTGCTGGCAGACAGCGGACTCGACATCATCGCGGCCGACGATCTGACCGACGCCGCGCAGAAAGCCGTCGCGGCCGCGGCCTGAACTATGAGAACAATATTCAAGGACAAGCATGAGCATTCTGGTCAATAAACACAGCAAAATCGTTTGCCAGGGTATTACCGGCAACCAGGGTTCTTTTCATACGGAACAGTGCATCGAATACGGCACGCAGGTCGTGGCGGGGGTCACGCCCGGTCGCGGCGGCGAGTCGCACCTGGGCGTACCCGTCTATGACACGATGCGCGACGCCGTCGCGGCAACCGGCGCCGAGGTCTCGATGATCTACGTGCCCGCGCCGTTTGCGGCGGACGCCATTCTCGAGGCCGCGGACTCGGGCGTCGGTCTCGTGGTGTGTATTACCGAAGGCATTCCGGTCAACGACATGGTCAAGGTCAAGTCTGCGCTTCGCGATCACGACTGCCGGCTCATCGGTCCGAACTGCCCGGGTATCATTACCCCGGGCGAGTGCAAGATAGGAATCATGCCGGGGTTCATTCACAAACCCGGCCGGATCGGGGTCGTCTCGCGCTCCGGCACGCTGACCTACGAGGCCGTTTATCAGACCACCACCAACGGTCTGGGTCAGAGTACCTGCGTGGGAATTGGCGGCGATCCGGTCCGCGGCATGAACTTCATCGATTGCCTCGAGCTGTTCCAGGAAGACCCTGATACCGACGGCGTCATCATGGTGGGCGAGATCGGCGGCACCGACGAAGAAGCCGCCGCCGAATTCATCAAGGAAAAGGTCAGCAAGCCCGTCGTCGCCTACATTGCGGGCGTCACGGCTCCGCCCGGCAAGCGCATGGGTCACGCCGGCGCCATTATCGCGGGCGGCAAAGGCACGGCGGATGCGAAGTTTGCCGCGCTCGAGGCGGCCGGCGTCGCTACCGTACGTTCACCGGCCGAGCTCGGCAGCAAGATGCAGGAGATCCTGGGCGGCTAGTGTCCTGTCCCGTGAGCGAATCCGTATGAGCGAATCCGTATGGGCCCAAGCAACATGAATTCGATCGGATGAGCAGCGGCGTTCGGGTTGCGCTCGCGCAGCTGGACCTCGCCGTTGGCGATGTCGCCGGCAATACGCAGAAGATTATCGAAACGGCGGCGCGCGCGCGGGACACGGAGCGTGCGGATATTGTCGTCTACTCCGAGCTGGCCGTCTGCGGCTATCCGCCCGAGGATCTGCTGTTCCACAAAGGGCTGCGGGACGCCGTCGGCACGGCGCTCGAGGAGATCAGGGCGAAAGTCATGGGAATCGCCGTCGTCGTGGGTTTTCCGGAGTACGCGGACGACGGCATGTTCAACGCCTGCGCGGTGTTTGCGGACGGCCGCGTGCTCGCCCGGTATCGCAAGCAGCAGCTGCCCAACTACAGCGTGTTCGACGAAAAGCGCTACTTCTCCCAGGGGCGCGAAGCGGCCGTGTTTACTCTCAATGACGTCCGCATAGGCATCAACATTTGCGAAGACGTCTGGGAGCCCGCTGCCGTGGCCGCAAGCTGCAGTGCCGGTGCCGAGGTCGTGCTTGCGATCAACGGCTCGCCTTACGAACTGAACAGTCAGTCGGCCCGGGAACAGGTGGTCGCAGAGCGCATTGCGGAAAGCCGCGTACCGATCGTCTATGTGAATACGGTTGGCGGCCAGGACGAACTGGTGTTCGACGGCGGTTCGTTCGCGATGGACGGCGAAGGTTCGCTGCGGCATCGGGCGGCGGCTTTCGAAGAAAGCTTAAGCGTCGTTACGCTCAAGCCGGGGCCAAAGGCGGTGGCGGTCGAAGAGAGTACGGTCGCGCCGTTGCTCGATCAGGAAGCCAGCGTCTACCAGGCGCTCGTTACGGGCACCCGGGACTACGTGGGCAAGCATGGTTTCCCGGGCGTCGTGCTCGGTTTGTCGGGCGGCATCGATTCGGCTCTCGTGCTGGCGATTGCCTGCGACGCGCTGGGCGCCGACCGCGTCCGCGCCGTCATGATGCCGTTCCGCTATACCTCCGCCATGAGCCAGGAAGATGCCGCACAGCAGGCCGCAACGCTGGGCGTCGCCTACGACGTTCTGCCTATCGAGCCGATCTACGACGCGACCGTGAAGCAGCTCGAGGCGGTTTTTAGCGGACGCAAAGAGGACGCAACCGAGGAGAACATTCAGGCCCGCGTCCGCGGACTGCTGCTAATGGCGATTTCGAACAAGACCGGCCGCATGCTGCTCACCACCGGCAACAAGAGCGAGATGGCCGTGGGCTACGCAACCCTGTACGGCGACATGGCCGGAGGCTTTGCGCCGATCAAGGATTTGAGCAAGTCGCTTGTCTATGCTCTGGCGCGGTTCAGGAACGCCCGGGAACGCGCGATTCCCGAGCGCGTCATCACTCGCGAACCTTCCGCGGAACTTCGCCCCGATCAGAAAGACTCCGATTCGCTGCCGGCCTACGACGTCCTGGACCCGATTCTCGAGGCGTTCATCGAGGAAGACCTGTCCGTCGACGAGATAGCGGCGCGCGGCTTCGACCGCGCTACTGTGATCCGCGTGCTGGAGATGGTGAAACGCAACGAGTACAAGCGCCGGCAGGCGCCGCCCGGCGTACGCATCAGCCGGCGCGCGTTCGGCCGCGACTGGCGCTACCCGATTACTTCCGGTTATCGCTTTCCGCGCTGAGGCGGGCCCGCGGCGAGTCTTTCCCGGCTAATGTCCTGTCCCGCAATTAGGCAACCTATTTGCGGGACAGGACACTAGCTCTCGTTGGGGTAATTGGTGGCCAGGACCCGCCGCGTATCGCTGGCGAGGTCGACCAGACCAAGGCGCTCGTAGGCATTGGCCATCGTCTTGAGCGACTGCGCCGTGCTGTCGGCGCCGTTGTATTCCTCGACCGCGCGTCTCGCACGGTTGATGGCGGCCACATAGGCCCCCAGCCGCAGGTAGTAGTCGGCGACGTGGTTTTCGTACGCGGCAAGCCGATTGCGCAAATAAATCATGCGCTGCTGCGCGTCCGCTGCATAGCTGCTGGCCGGATAACGCTCCACAAGGCGGCGCAAGGTCACGTAGGACAGCTCGACTTCCTTCGGCGGACGCCGGGTGGTGTCTCTGCGGAACCAGCGCTCCAGAAACCCGGGCTCGTCCTCGAAGTAGGACAGCGCCTGCATGTAGAGGGCGTAGTCCACACGCGGGTGGATCGGGTTTTCGCGGATGAAGGTCTCGGCGGTTTCGATCGCCAGCTCTTTCTGCCCTGCCTTGTAATACGCGTACATAAGTTCGAGCTGGATTTGCCGGGCGAGATCGGAGAACGGATAGCGGGCCTGTATCGCTTCGTAAATGTCGATGCCGCGCCGGTAGTTGCCGCGGCCGACCGAGCTGCGGGCCAGCTCGTAGGCCTCGGTAATGTCGGTAACGACCGTGCGTTCCTCTTCGTTGTTGGCGCAGCCGCCCAACAGCAGGGCCAGCAGCAGCGCTAGCGGCAGGCTCAGACCGTTGCGGACGGAGGCCGCGAGCGACCGCGGGCGGCGCGGGTTCGCATCGAAATACGGAATGCAGGAACTGTTCATGAGTGTATCGGTACCGGTGATCCAGTGTTTTTCGGCAGAGAGGGCTGCGCTCAGCGCGGCAGTATAGCGTAAAATCCCGGTTTTCCTTATCGCCGCTTTCGCGGCCGCGAGTCAGGCAAGTATGGCCAGCGCACAGCGGACAATACCCGACGATTTGGCCGGTCTGCGCTTGGACAAGGCGCTGGCGAAGTTGTTTCCCGAATATTCGCGAAGCCGGCTGTCGAGCTGGCTGAAGAGCGGCCGAATTACCGTGGACGGCAGCAGCCCGCGGCCGCGGGACCCGGTCGAAGGCGGCGAACGGGTGTCGCTGGACGCAGAGCCGGAAGCGGCCGTCACGAGTCTGCCCGAGCCGATCCCGCTCGACGTCGTGTTCGAGGACGCGGCGCTGCTGATTATCAACAAACCTCCAGGGCTCGTCGTGCACCCCGGGGCGGGTAATACCCGCGGCACGCTGATGAACGGGCTGCTCGCGCTCGACGCAACGCTCGAGCACCTGCCCCGCGCCGGTATCGTGCATCGTATCGACAAGCTGACGAGCGGACTGCTGGTTGTCGCCCGGACGCTCGAGGCGCACACCGCGCTGACGCGGGCGCTGGCGGAGCACGCGGTTCGGCGTCGCTACGTTGCAGTCTGTACGGGGGTACTGACGGGCGGTGGCCGGATCGATGCGCCGATCGCGCGGCATCCGGTCGACCGGAAGCGCATGGCGGTGCGGGAAGGCGGCAAACAGGCGGTCACTCACTACACGGTAAGAGAGCGTTTCGCGGCGCACACGGCCGTGGACGTCCAGCTCGAGACGGGCCGCACGCACCAGATTCGTGTGCATTTTGCCCACCGGCGGCATCCGCTGGTCGGCGATCCGGTCTACGGTGGCCGACTGGCGCTGCCGAAGGCCGCCAGCGAGCGCACCGTCGAGGCGCTGCGGGGTTTCCGCCGGCAGGCGCTGCACGCAGGCGGCCTCGAACTCGAGCATCCGCTATCCGGCGAGACCTTGAGCATCGAAGCGCCGGTTCCCGACGATCTGGAGGCCCTGATGGCGGCGCTCAGGGAGCCGCGTGGCGATGTCCAGGACGATGTTTAGGACGATGTCCGGAGCAGTGTCCGGCTGGATCGTGCCGGACTGGCCGGCGCCGCCCGGCGTAACGGCCGTGTGCACCACGCGGGAGGGCGGCGTCAGCCGCGGTCCGTTTGCGTCCCTGAATCTTGCGGCACACGTCGACGACGATCCCGCCGCGGTGGCCGCGAACCGGCAGCGTCTTTGCGACGAGCTGGACCTCGAGCGCGCGCCGTTGTGGCTGAATCAGGTGCATGGCAGCGCGGTGGTCGACGCGGCCTCGCCAGGTGAGGGAATCCCGACCGCCGACGCCTCCTATACTTTCGCAGCGGGCCAGGCCTGTGCGGTTCTGACCGCCGACTGCCTGCCCGTGTTGTTTGCGGCGAGAGACGGCAGCGCGGTCGCGGCCGCGCACGCCGGCTGGCGCGGGCTGGCTGCCGGCGTGCTCGAAGCGACCCTGGCGCGCCTGTCCCTGCCGGCCGATTCCGTCCTCGCGTGGCTCGGACCCGCGATATCGCAAGCCGCCTTCGAGGTCGGGGACGAAGTTCGCGAGGCGTTCGTCGCAGCGGACGGCGCCGCAGCGGGCGCTTTCCTGCGCAACGACGCAGGCCGGTGGCAGGCGGACCTGTATGCGCTGGCGCGACATCGGCTCGAGGCCGCCGGGCTTACGGCGGTGTACGGCGGCGGCCTGTGCACGCACTCCGATGCGGACCGCTTCTTCTCCTATCGTCGCGAGCCGCGCTGCGGGCGGATAGCCTCGCTCATTGCCATTGACCGCCCGTAACTACGGTAACTACCAAGGTCATTGCTGCCTTGAAAAGCCTGTAGCCGGCGCCATTCTTGGGGTCACGCAGTATTTTGAGCCCACAGTCGTCAAGGACGCGGGCGAAGAGGGATAGCCATGCGAATGGACAAATTAACGAGCAAGTTCCAGATGGCGCTGGCCGAGGCGCAGTCGCTGGCCGTGGGGCAGGACCACCAGTTCATCGAGCCCGCGCACCTGATGGTCGCGTTGCTGGATCAGCAGGGCGGCAGCGTACGCGGGCTTCTGACCAAGGCCGGCAGCAACGTCAATCTATTGCGCTCCCAACTGGGCGAGGCGATCGACCATCTGCCGAAGGTCGAGGGCGCCGGCGGCGAAGTGCACTTGAGCAACAGCCTGGGCAAGCTGTTCAATCTCACCGACAAACTGGCGCAGCAGCGTAACGACCAGTACATCTCGAGCGAGCTGTTCGTGCTGGCGGCGCTCGACGATTCGTCGCCGCTGAAAGACGTGTTCGCGCAGGCCGGTGCCGTTCGCGGAGCTGTAGAGAAGGCGGTTGACGAACTGCGCGGCGGAGCGCAGGTCAACGACCCGAACGCCGAAGACACGCGCGAGGCGCTGCAAAAGTTCACGATCGATCTGACCGAGCGCGCCGAGCAGGGCAAGCTCGATCCCATTATCGGCCGCGATGACGAAATCCGCCGCACGATTCAGATCCTGCAGCGGCGCACCAAGAACAATCCCGTGCTGATCGGCGAACCGGGTGTGGGCAAGACGGCGATCCTCGAGGGTCTTGCGCAGCGCATCGTTAACAACGAGGTGCCGGAAGGACTGCGCGGCAAACGCATTCTGTCGCTCGACATGGGCGCACTGATCGCCGGCGCCAAGTTTCGCGGCGAGTTCGAGGAGCGGCTCAAGGCCGTGCTGAGCGATCTCGCCAAACAGGAAGGCCAGATCATTCTGTTCATCGACGAGCTGCATACGATGGTTGGTGCCGGCAAGGCCGAGGGCTCCATGGATGCGGGCAACATGCTGAAGCCCGCGCTGGCCCGCGGCGAACTGCATTGCGTCGGCGCAACGACGCTGGACGAGTACCGGCAGTATGTCGAAAAAGACGCAGCGCTCGAGCGCCGCTTCCAGAAAGTGCTGATCAACGAGCCGACCGTCGAGGACACGATCGCCATTCTTCGCGGCCTCAAGGAACGTTACGAGGTCCATCACGGCGTCGAGATCACCGATCCGGCGATCGTCGCCGCGGCGACGCTCTCGCATCGCTACATTAGCGACCGGCAGCTGCCGGACAAGGCCATCGACCTGATCGACGAGGCCGCGTCGCGGATACGTATTGAGATCGACTCGAAGCCCGAGGCGATGGACCGCCTCGAACGCCGCATCATTCAGCTCAAGATCGAGCGCGAGGCCTTGAAGAAAGAATCGGACGACGCATCGCGCAAGCGGCTCGACGATCTCGAGGCACAGCTCGGCGAGCTGGAAAAGGAGTTCGCCGATCTGGAGGACGTCTGGAAGGCCGAGAAAGCGGCCATGCAGGGCACGACGCACATCAAGGAAGAACTCGAGCGTGCGAAGCTCGAGCTCGAAACGGCGCATCGGGCCAACGATCTGGCGCGGATGTCGGAACTGCAGTACGGCCGGATTCCGGACCTCGAGCGCCAGCTCGAGGAAGCCATGCAGGCGGAGGGTCAGGAAACGACCTTGCTGCGCAACAACGTCACCGAGGAGGAAGTCGCCGAGATCGTCTCGAAGTGGACCGGCATCCCGGTGGCAAAGATGCTCGAGGGCGAAAAAGAGAAGCTGCTGCAGATGGAGGCGGTGGTCAGCGAACGCGTGGTCGGGCAGGAGGAGGCCGTCACGGCGGTCGCCAACGCCATTCGCCGCTCGCGTGCCGGACTCTCCGACCCGCGACGTCCCATCGGTTCGTTCCTGTTTCTGGGGCCGACCGGCGTCGGCAAGACCGAACTGACCAAGGCGCTGGCGAACTTTCTGTTCGATACGGACGAGGCAATGGTGCGTCTCGACATGTCGGAGTTCATGGAAAAACACTCGGTCGCGCGGCTGATCGGCGCGCCTCCCGGTTACGTCGGCTACGAAGAGGGCGGTTATCTGACCGAAGCCGTACGCCGCCGGCCGTACTCCGTGATTCTGCTGGACGAAGTCGAAAAGGCGCATCCTGACGTATTCAACGTCCTGCTGCAGGTGCTCGACGACGGCCGCCTGACCGACGGCCAGGGCCGCACCGTGGATTTCCGCAACACCGTGATCGTAATGACGTCGAACCTGGGCTCGCAGTATATTCAGGAGCTTAGCGGTGAGGAGCGCTACGACGAGATGAAGGCCGCGGTCATGGAGGTGGTCGGCAGTCATTTCCGGCCCGAATTCATCAACCGCGTCGACGACGTCGTGGTATTCCATCCGTTGAGCCGCGAGCATATCCGCATGATCGTCGACATCCAGCTTCAGTACCTGCACGATCGGCTGCTGGACCGCGATATCCGGATCAATCTTTCGGATGCGGCCCGGGATAAACTGGCCGAGGCAGGCTTTGACCCCGTGTACGGCGCGAGGCCGCTGAAGCGGGCCATCCAGCAGCAGGTCGAAAACCCGCTCGCGAGCGAAATCCTCTCGGGTAAATTCAAACCCGGCGATCTGATCGACGTCGGCGTGGATGACGATCGGCTGGCGTTCCGGAATGCCGCCTGAGTCCCGCGGCCGGGTGACAGGCGGCGCGGGCACTCTATAATGCCCGGCTTCGGGGCCCGCCGAACCGGGCGCCGTCGAACGTGTTGTATTGGTCAAACCGGCGTAACGGCCGTGGAGAGAAACTGCATGCCGATTTATGCGTATGCCTGCAAGAGCTGTGAGCACACGCTCGATGCACTGCAAAAGATGAGTGACGACGTACTCGTGGACTGTCCGGAATGCGGAGAGGCCTCGCTGAAGCGCCAGCTTTCGGCGCCGCGGTTTCGCCTCAAGGGGTCGGGCTGGTACGAGACCGATTTCAAGACCGAGAACAAGCGCAATCTCGCCGGCGACGACGGCAAGCCCAAATCGGACGCCGGCAAGGCGGATGCCAAGGACCAGCAATCCGGCGACGGCAAAGCGGCCGCCAAACCCGCCAAGAGCAAGGATGCCGGCAAAGATTCAAGCCCCGCGTGAAGGGTCTGCGCAGATACCTGGTGGCGGGCCTGCTGGTCTGGATACCGCTCGGGATCACCATACTGTTGATCTCGTTCGCCGTCCGGCAGATGGACAGGACCATAGGCCTGATACCGGAGCGCTATCAGCCGGGCGTCGTGCTGCAGCAGATTTTCATGACCGACAACCCCGTGCACGTGCCCGGCTTCGGTGTCCTGCTCATACTGATCGTCGTCCTGCTCACTGGCGTATTTGTCGCGAACTTTATCGGCCGGGCTTTCGTTGGCGGCTGGGAGTCCCTCCTCGAGCGTATTCCCATCGTGCGGTCGATCTATTCCGCGGCCAAGAACTTCGCCGAAATCGTCTTCTCCGATTCGAGCAACGCCTTCAAGAAGGTGCTGCTCATTCAATATCCGCGCGCGGGCGTCTACAGCCTCGCGTTTCAAACCTCGACGCAACTCGGCGAGATCCAGGTGCGGGCGGGCGAGGACGTCGTGGGCTGTTTTGTACCGACGACGCCGAACCCGACTTCGGGATTTATTATTCTCGTGCCGAAAAAAGACGTCATCGAACTCGATATGGACGTTGACGAGGCGCTCAAGATGATCATTTCCCTGGGCGTCGTCGTGCCGCACTGGAGCGGCGACCTGAATCCCGATCTGCCGCTCGAAATGCCGGAAAACAGCGAGAATAGCGGCAAATCCACGTCCTAGGGAGTAGCCGGGGCCAAGCCCCGCGCAGCTTGCGCTGCTACCGGCTTGCCCTTACCATTCCGCCTCTTTTTCAAGCCCCCTCATTCAGAGCCTGTGCAGGGCAACACGGAAACAGCATGCGAAGCCATTACTGCGGAGACGTAGAACAAGCCCTCATTGGCGAGGAGGTTGCCGTTACGGGCTGGGTCCACCGCCGCCGGGATCACGGCGGGGTGATCTTCATCGACCTGCGCGATCGCGAGGGTCTGCTGCAGGTCGTCTTCGACCCGGACCGGCCGGAGATGTTTGCCGAGGCGGAGCGCCTGCGCGGCGAGTACGTGCTTGCCGTCAAGGGCATCGTCCGGGAACGTCCCTCGGGGACGGTCAACCCCAAGATGAAGACCGGCCAGGTCGAGGTGCTCGCGCACGAGCTGACCGTGTTAAACCGTTCGGAAACGCCGCCGTTTCACCACGACGAACACGCCAACGAGGAGCTGCGTCTCAAGCACCGTTACCTCGATCTGCGCCGCGAGAACATGCTGGGCAATCTGCGGCTCAGGCATGCCGTGACGCGGGCGATGCGCGGCTATCTGGACGAGCAGGGTTTCGTCGACGTCGAGACGCCGATGCTGACGCGCGCGACGCCCGAGGGCGCGCGCGACTATATAGTCCCGAGCCGCACGCATCCTGGCAAATTCTTCGCGTTGCCGCAGTCGCCGCAGATCTTCAAGCAGCTATTGATGATGTCGGGGCTCGACCGTTACTACCAGATCGTGCGCTGTTTCCGCGACGAAGATCTGCGCGCCGACCGCCAGCCCGAATTCACCCAGCTCGATATCGAAATGAGTTTCGTGAACGAAGAGACCGTCATGCAGCTCATGGAAGGGCTCGTTCGCGAAGTCTTCAAGTCGGTTCTCGATATCGAGCTGCCGAGCCCGTTTCCGCGCATGCCGTACGGCGAGGCGATGCAGCGTTACGGCTCCGACAAGCCGGATCTGCGTATCGATCTGGAGCTGGTCGAAGTTGCCGATCTGATGGAAGGCGTGGAGTTCAAGGTGTTCGCCGGACCGGCGAAAGATCCCGACGGCCGCGTGGCCGCGCTGTGCGTGCCCGGCGGTTCGGAGCTGTCGCGCAAGGAGATCGACGACTACACGGCGTTTGTCGGCCGCTACGGGGCTAAGGGACTGGCTTATATCAAAGTGAACGATCCGTCCGCAGGTAGCGGCGGCCTGCAGTCACCGATCCTCAAGTTCCTGCCGGACACCGCCGTTGACGGCATCCTCGAACGCACGCAGGCGAAGTCCGGCGATCTGATTTTCTTCGGTGCGGACAAGGCCCGCGTGGTCAACGACGCGCTGGGCGCTCTGCGGGTCAAAGTGGGCGAAGACCGCGGTCTGGTCGGCGAAGGCTGGGCGCCGCTGTGGGTCGTCGACTTTCCGATGTTCGAGAAAGACGACAAGAGCGGCCGCTGGAACGCCTTGCATCATCCGTTTACGGCACCCGCGGTCGACGACGCCGATGCCCTGCGGGGCGACCCTGGCGCGGCGCTGTCACGCGCTTACGACATGGTGTTGAACGGCTCCGAGATCGGCGGCGGTTCCATTCGTATCCACGCTCAGGACATGCAGTCGGCGGTATTCGACGCGCTCGCGATCAGCAAAGAGGAGGCAGAGGAAAAATTCGGCTTCCTGCTGCGCGCGCTGACCTACGGCGCGCCGCCGCACGGCGGGATTGCGTTTGGCCTGGATCGTATCGTCATGCTAATGACCGGCGCCGACAGCATTCGCGACGTCATCGCGTTTCCCAAAACGCAGTCCGCGCACGATCCGCTGACGGACGCGCCGGGCGAAGTGTCGGCGGAGCAGCTGAAGGAAACCGGCATCCGGATTCGCGCTCCGCGGACGGAACAGTAGCGCCGCCGGGCGCCCGCGGTAAGGTACATGCCGCGACGGCCGGAGTCGGTACTGGTGCTGGTTTACAACCGCGACGGCCAGGTGCTGTTGCTGCGCCGTTCCAAACCCTTCGATTTCTGGCAGTCCATAACCGGTAGCCTGGATCCGGACGAAACCCACGCCGCCGCCGCCGCCCGCGAGCTGGCCGAGGAAACCGGTCTGTGCGACCCGGCGCGGTTGCATTACTCGGGCGTGTCGCGGCAATTCACGATCGATCCGCGCTGGCAGGACCGCTATGACCGGGGTGTGCGCGAAAACGTCGAATACGAATGGCACTACCTGCTGGACGCGGCCTGCGAAGTTCGTCTGGCTGCGGACGAACATTCGGAGTATCAGTGGTTGCCAGTCGCGGAGGCGATCGATACGGTGTGGTCATGGACGAATCGGGACGCTCTCCGCACACTCGCAACTCGGCTGACAATCGGGCTGAGAACAGGGCAGACGACGTGCTCGGCGACATCCGCGACGTAGTTTTACTGCACGGGATCTGGTCGCACGGCGTCAGCATGTTCGTGATCCGCCGCCAGCTCGAGCGCGAGTACGGCGCGCGGGTACGGTTCTTCAACTATCCGTCGATCCGCGGCGCGCTCGACAGCAATGCCGGCGCGCTTGCCCGTTTTCTCGAACGCGCCGGACTCGAAGCCGTGCATCTCATCGGTCACAGCCTGGGCGGCGTCGTGGCGCTACGCACGCTGGCGACGCACGACAACCTGCCGCCCGGCAGGCTCGTGTGCCTGGGGTCGCCGCTCACGGGCTCGCGCGCGGCCGAGTTTCTGAGCAAGCAGGACTGGGCGGAGGGCCTGCTCGGGTCGACCTTGCCTGCGGGCGTGCTGAGGGAGTCCGCGAACGAGTGGGGCAGCCACGTCTGCGAGCAGCGCGAAGTAGGCATCATTGCGGGCAACGTTCCCTTGGGTGTCGGCCGGATCGTGACCAACTTCGGCGGCCCCAGCGACGGCACCGTGGCCGTTTCCGAAACCCGGCTTGCGGGCGCGCGCGACCATCTGATCATGCCCGTGAGCCACCGCGGCATGGTGCTGTCGCGGCAAGTTGCCGACCAGGCCTGGAGTTTCCTGCATCGCGGCCGGTTCCTGCGCGAACGGGACTAGTACCGCGAAGCCCCAGGTGCCCTGCCGGCAAGGGCTTACAGCGAGTCGGGGAGTATCGGGCTCGACAACATCGCCTCGAAGCGACGCCAGCGCTCGTCATGATCGGCGTCGCCACTCTCGATATACGCTTTGACCTTGTCTTTGCCGAGGTTGTAGTTGATGACGTAGCTGCGATAGGCGTCGAAAAAGCGCACTCGCTGCGCCGCCCGCTCCGGCGAGTTCAGCGCGTAGCGCACGAGCCATTCGGCAGCTTCTTCAACGTCGATTTCCCCGTTCAGGTAGCCTCGTGCCGCTTCGTTGCCGGCGTAGTTGAGTTTCGCCAGCAGGTCGAGCAGTTCGTAGTAGCGCGCTGTCTCGCCGGCATCGAGCCCCGCGAGCGGAAATAGCGTCGCGGTTTCGTATTCGAGGCGTTCGTTGCCGGGGAATGCCAGCTTGATGCCGTAATTTGCGCTGCCTTCCGCGATCAGCGACTGCGGGCTGAACAGCGGGTACAGCGAGAACTCGACCCAGTTGGATTCGTTGACGAGGTTCTGTTCGAGCAAGGCGTTGTAGGTGTGGTGTCCGGGATAGCCTTCGTGGCATCCAAGGTCGACCGCGCGCTCGATGAATATGGGCAGGTCCGTGTTGATCTGTATTAGGCTCTGCGCGTTGCCCTGATACCAGTTGTAGCCGGACCACGGCTTGTCGGTGACGTACTCGATCGTGAAGGACTCGCCCTCGGGCAGCGCAATGCGCTCGAGCGTGCGGCGGCGGCACTCGGCCATGGCCTCCTCGAACACGGCCGGCAAGCGGTCGACGGGAATGACGAACTGCTCGCGGAACGCGTTGACCCGCGCGCTCAGGTCGCCGTCGCCTGGAACCAGCGCGTCGATCTCGGCGAGGATGGTTTCAAAATGCGCGGCGTCATAGCGCGGCGCGACGGCCATGAACAGCGCGTCCGATTCGTCGTCGAAGCGAACGCTCTCGCCTGCGTTGACGGCGATACGCATGTCGAGCGCACGGAGTCTCGCGAGCAACCCGAGAACCCGGTCGGCGGCGCTGCCGTCGGATGCGGCGAGCCGCGTCCGAAGTTCGGCCGAGAGTGCCTGCGCGGCGCGGCGAATGGCCGGGAGCTTGGGGGCGTCGGCTTCTGCCCGGGCCGCTATTTCCGGCGGTCCGAAGTACGCGTCGACGTGTGCCGCATCGATCTCGCCCATGGCGAGTTCGAGATAAAGGTATTGACGTGCGAGATCGTCAACGCTGGCCTCGAGGTCCGGCGGCTCGTCCGGCATGGCGGCCGGCGGTGCTTCCGTCCGGCCGCAGCCAGTGAGTGTCCAGGCCAGAACGCTTAGCGCCAACAGTCGCTTCATTTGCAATCCTTTAGTTGTCCGTATCGTCAACGTCGTCCGCAGACAGTGCCTTCAGGCGATACAGCTCATCCAGCGCCGCGCGCGGCGACAGGCTGTCCGGATCGAGTCTGGCCAGCGCCTCGAGCGCGGGACTCGCGCGCTGCGGCTCGACGGGCTCCGCCGGCGCTTCCAGCGCAAGCTCTGCCTGCGGCGTCTCCCGGCCGGCGGTCTGTTGCGCCTCGAGCGAGCGCAGCACGCGCCGCGCGCGCTGGATGACGCTCTTCGGCACGCCGGCCAGCGCCGCGACCTGCAGGCCGTAGCTCTGATTGGCGGGACCGTCGCGCACGGCATGCAGGAAAACGAGTTCGTTGTTGTGTTCGGTGGCGTCGAGATGCACGTTGGCGGCGCTTCTGAGTTGGCCGGCGAGCGCCGTGAGCTCGAAGTAGTGGGTTGCGAACAGCGTGTAGGAGCGGACTACCTCGCCCATGTGCTGGGCGGCAGCCAGCGCCAGCGACAGGCCGTCGAAGGTACTCGTGCCGCGGCCGATTTCATCCATCAGCACGAGGCTCGATTCGCTTGCGTTGTTGAGGATGCCCGCCGTCTCGGTCATTTCGACCATGAACGTCGAGCGTCCCCCGGCCAGGTCGTCGGATGCGCCTATGCGCGTGAATATGCGGTCGACCGGTCCGAGCGTCAGCGCGCCGGCGGGGACGTAGGAACCAATGTGCGCGAGGATGACGATCAGCGCGGTCTGCCGCATGAAGGTCGATTTGCCGCCCATGTTGGGCCCCGTGATGATCAGGAGCTTGCGGGCATCGTTGAGCGTTACGTCGTTGGCGATGAACGGCGTGTCGATGACTTCTTCCACCACGGGATGGCGGCCGGCTTCGACGTTCAGAACGTTCTTTGCGGTGAGGGTCGGCTTGCAGAGGTTTAGCGTCGCCGCGCGTTCCGCGAAACACACCAGTACGTCGACGGTTGCGATCGCAGCCGCGCTGGCCTTGAGCGCGGCAAGCGACACCAGCAATTTGTCGAGCAGCTCGTCGTAGAGGCGTTTCTCGCGCGCGAGCGCCCGCTCGCGTGCCGAGAGTACTTTATCCTCGAAAGACTTGAGCTCCGGCGTAATGTAGCGTTCGGCGCCTTTCAGGGTCTGCCGCCGGACATACTCCGCCGGCGCCTTGTCGGCCTGGCCTTTGCTGATCTCTATGAAGTAGCCGTGCACCCGGTTGTAGCCGAGCTTGAGCGTAGCAATGCCCGTACGCTCCTTTTCCCGCGTTTCGAGATCCGCCAGATACCGATCCGCATTGCTGGCGATGCCACGCAGCTCGTCGAGTTCGTCGTCGTAGCCTTGCGCAATGACGCCGCCGTCGCGAATCAGCGCGGGCGGGCTGTCGACGATTGCGCGCTCGAGCAGCCGGCACTCGTGAGGATGTTTGTCGATGGCTTCGTCGAGGCTTCTGAGCAGCGGCGAATCCAGGCCGGACAGGATGCCCTTGAGCGCGGGCACGATGGCGAGGGTTTGTCCGAGCTGATGGAGATCGCGCGGGCGGGCGCTCTTCAGCGCGACGCGCGCGAGTATCCGCTCGACATCGCCGATTCCGGCCAGCGTATCGGCGAGCTCTTCGCCCGCGGCCGAAGACTGCAATGCCTCGACGGCCTGGTAACGGCCGGCGAGCGTCGAGTGCGCGCGAACGGGGCGCTGTATCCAGCGGCGCAGCAGGCGGCTGCCCATCGCGCTGCGGCAGCGGTCCATGACGCCGGCGAGCGTATGCGCATCGTTGCCCGACAGCGAGCGGTCCAGCTCGAGGTTACGGCGGGTCGCGCTGTCCATGATAACCGCGTCGTTGCGCCGTTCGACGCTCAGGCGGTCCAGATGCGGCAAGGCGCTTTTCTGGGTGCTGCCCACATAGCCGAGCAACGCCCCCGCGGCAATGACGCCGCGCGGAAACTCGTCGCATTCGAAGCCTTTGAGATCCCGCGTGCCGAACTGCGAACACAGGAGGCGCGTGGCGCTGTCGAGATCGAAGTCCCAGGGTGGGCGTTCGCTTACGCGGTAGCGATCCCGGTCGACGCTGCCCGCGGCCAGATCCTCGCTGACCAGATCCTCGCTGACAATTAGCTCCGCCGGCGCGAGCCGGTCGAGTTCTTCGGCGGCCGATGCGAGATCGGCGACCTCGGTCAGCCGGAAACGCCCGCCCGCCAGGTCGAGCCATGCCACGCCGACCGCATCCGTGTCGGCGTACAGCGCCGCAACGAGGTTGTCGCGGCGCTCCGAGAGCAGCGCCTCGTCCGTTAGCGTGCCCGGCGTGACGACGCGCGTAACCTGCCGTTCCACGGGCCCCTTGCTGGTCGCCGGATCGCCGATCTGCTCGCAAATGGCTACCGATTCGCCGTGTTTCACGAGTTTCGCGAGATAGCCTTCGACGGCGTGATACGGGACGCCCGCCATGGGTATCGGGTTGCCTCCCGACTTGCCGCGCGCGGTCAGCGTAATGCCGAGCAGGGCTGCCGCCCGCTCCGCGTCGGCGTAGAACAGTTCGTAGAAATCGCCCATGCGATAGAACACCAGCATGTCCGGATAGTCCGCCTTGATGCTCAAGTACTGGCGCATCATTGGCGTATGGGCTGGAGAGACTTTCGCGCTCATGGAACTGCTCGTTGATCTGTGGTCTGAACCGTGGGCCGAACACTGTGTTGCACGACCGGACGAACTATGTCGGACAGGACACCGGGGTTTCGGGCTATCATGTCGGCGGACGGCTGACGGTCGGGCGGCTCTGCCGCCGATTCGACCGAAGCTTCAGCTCTGTATCCAAGGGTGTCGTTTGCAAAGGTCGTGCACGAGGCGATGAAAATACTGCATGTCGAAACCGGGCGCCAACTTTTAGGCGGTCCGCAGCAGGTCATCTACCTGATGCGCGGCCTGATCGAGCGCGGCCACGACTGCACCCTGGTCTGCCCTCCGGGTTCGGGCGCCGATACCCGCGCGCGGCAGAACGGCATTCCCGTGCGCTCGCTGTTCTGCGCGGGCGACATCGACCTGCCGTTCGCCTATCGCCTGAGCCAGTACATCCGCGACAGCAAACCGGATCTCGTGCATTGTCACAGCCGCCGCGGTGCCGACGTACTCGGCGGGCTCGCGGCGTCGTTCGCCGACGTCCCGGCCGTGGTTTCGCGGCGCGTGGACAACACGGAAATGCGGGTGCTTGCCGCGATTCGCTACCGGCCGTTCGAGAAAATCGTTGCGATCTCGGAGGCTGTCGCCGCGGCGCTCACTGAGGTCGGGGTCGACAAAGAGCGGATTCAGGTCATTCGTTCGGCGGTTGATGCCGCGCCGTTCGATCGTCACTATGCGCGGGCCGACATCGACACGGCATTCGGCATTCAGCTCGACGAGTTTGCGATCGCGGCGGCAGGACAGCTGATTGCGCGCAAGGGCCACCGTTTCCTGCTGGATGCCGTGGCGGCTCTCAAGGAGACCCAGTCGGCGTTCAAACTGGTTATCTTCGGCGAGGGCGAACTCGAGGAAGAGCTTCGCGAACACAGCACGCGACTGGGCCTCGACGATATCGTGCGTTTCGCCGGCTTCCGCGAAGACCTGGATTCGCTGCTCGGCTGCTTCGATCTGCTGGTGCATCCCGCCTTGTCCGAGGGCCTGGGTATCGTGACGCTGAAGGCCGCCGCCGCCGCCGTGCCGGTCATTGGTTTCAAGGCCGGCGGTCTGCCCGAAGCGGTCGTGGACGGCGAAACGGGTCTGCTGGTGCCGGCTGCGGACGTGGCGGCGCTGACCGGGGCAATGGCAACCCTAATGAACGACGACGAGCGGCGGGATCGCTACGGCCGGGCCGGCCAGGCGCGCATGCAGGCGCAGTTTTCGATCGACGCCATGGTCGAACAGCACCTGGATCTGTACCGTTCGGTCCTGGACGACTTAAGTCCTGAATGATCGAATACCAGCAACTTGCGGCTGATCTCGTGCGGCTGCTTACGAGCCAAAAGCGCACGCTCGCGACGGCCGAGTCCTGCACCGGCGGCTGGATTGCCAAAGCGGTCACCGACGTCGCGGGCAGCTCCGCGTGTTTCGGTTACGGCATCGTGAGCTATTCGAACGACGCCAAGCGGCGTTTGCTAAACGTATCCGCCGAGACCCTGCAGCAGCACGGTGCCGTGAGCGAGGCCGTGGTACGCGAAATGGCCGAGGGCGCCCTGCGGCTGAGCGATGCGGACATGGCCGTCGCCGTAAGCGGCATCGCCGGCCCGGAGGGCGGCAGCCCCGGGAAACCCGTGGGGACGGTCTGGTTCGGGTTTAGCTGGAAGACCGCGCTCGGGCCGCAGACGGACGCCGAGCGCCTGTGTTTCGCGGGCGACCGCGACGCCGTTCGACGCGAGACGCTGGCGCACGCGCTCGAAGGCGCCATCGAGCGGCTTGCGGCGTGAGCGACCGGCGGCTGTTTTTTGCGCTCTGGCCCGACAACCGGCAGCGGGAACGGTTGCGAGACGCCGCTGCGCCGCACGCCAAGAACGTAGAGGGCTCCATGGTGTTCCGCGGGAGCTGGCACGTTACCCTCGCTTTCCTCGGCGACTGTCCGGCCGAAAACGTGCCGGCGCTGCTCGAGCGGACGGTCGAAATTCCCGTGGCGCCGTTCCGCCTGCGCTTCGATCGGGTCGAGTTCTGGGCCCGGCCGAAGATCGCCTGTCTCGCGCCCGCCACCGTGCCGCCGGAGCTGCTGGAACTCGTCGCGAGGCTCAACGCCATGCTCCTCGATCTGGGTTACCTGCTCGAAGACCGGGCTTATCGGCCGCACCTGACCCTGGTGCGGCGCGCGCGGCCGTTCCCGACCGAGCGGCTGGCGCAGCCGCTGACCTTCGAGTGGAGCGGATTCGAACTGCTGGAGTCGATTCGCGAACGCGGCGAAATCCGCTATGTGCCGTTGAAACAAGAGCTTTGACTGTTTTTTTAAGGTTTTGCCGCGATTTAGCCCTGCCCAAAGGCTTGTCTGGCGCGGGCTTTGTGGCAGAATACTGGTTAAATTCACAGTAACCCCGGATGGCAGCACCATAATGGATAAAAACCATGGATGACAATCGCAAAAAAGCGCTCGTACAGGCCCTCGGCCAGATTGAAAAGCAGTTTGGGAAAGGCTCGGTCATGCGTCTGGGCGACAGCCATGCTGCGCGCGATATCGAAGCCGTATCCACCGGCTCGATTGGTCTGGACGTCGCACTGGGCATTGGCGGTGTCCCGAAAGGGCGGGTGGTCGAGATCTACGGCCCCGAGTCGTCCGGTAAGACGACCCTGACGCTGCAGATTATTGCCGAAGCGCAGAAGGCCGCCGGCACGGCCGCATTTGTGGATGCCGAGCATGCGCTCGATCCGCAGTATGCCGAGAAGCTCGGCGTCAATGTCGACGAACTGCTGGTATCGCAGCCGGACACGGGCGAGCAGGCGCTCGAGATTACCGACATGCTGGTCCGTTCCGGCGCGGTCGACGTCATTGTCGTCGACTCGGTGGCGGCGCTGACGCCCAAGGCGGAGATCGAAGGCGAAATGGGCGACTCGCACGTTGGCCTGCAGGCACGGCTCATGTCGCAGGCGCTGCGCAAGCTCACGGGTAACATCAAGCGTTCGAACGCAATGGTGATTTTTATCAACCAGATCCGCATGAAGATCGGCGTGATGTTCGGCAGCCCGGAAACGACGACGGGCGGTAACGCGCTCAAGTTCTATTCCTCGGTGCGGCTCGACATTCGCCGGATCGGCGCGATCAAGAAAGGCGACGAGGTCATTGGTAACCAGACTCGCGTAAAGGTCGTAAAAAACAAGGTATCGCCGCCGTTCAGGCTCGCCGAATTCGAAATTCTTTACGGTCAGGGCATTTCCCGTGAGGGCGAGATCATCGAGCTGGGCGTGCAGCACGGCATGATCGACAAGGCTGGTTCGTGGTACAGCTATGGCGACGACCGTATTGGCCAGGGTAAGGAAAACGTGCGCGAATTCCTGAAGACCAACCCCGAGATTGCCGCCGAAATCGAGCACAGGATTCGCGCGAAACTTCTGCCCGATACGGTCGAAACGACGGCGGAGTCGGACGATGACGAGGCCGTCAAAGAAGCGTAGTCACTGCGCTTTGCCAGGGCACCGGCCGGCACGACACGGCGTCACTCGCGCGCTTCTTAAGCGGTGACGCTCGTGTCCGGCTCATCGAAACTCAACGACGAAATCCGCGCGCTTCACGCAGCGGGCGAAGACGAGCGCGCCTCCGATCCGCTGGCCGCGCGCAAAAAGGCAATGGATCTTCTGGCCCGCCGCGAGCACGCGGCGGGTGAGCTCGAGCGCAAGCTCTCGAAAAACGGCTTCAATGCGGATACGGCCGCGGATGCGATCGCCGAGCTGCGCCGGGAAGGGCTGCAGAGCGATGAGCGTTTCGTCGAATCGTTCGTGCAGTCGCGCGTCAATCAGGGCAAAGGCCCTGTGCGTATTCGTGCAGAGCTGGGTCAGCGAGGGATTGCGGAGGCGATAACCGGCCGGATACTCGATGCCGCCGGCGTGGACTGGTACGCGTTGGCCCGGACCACGCGACTGCAGAAATTCGGCGAGGGTGTGCCGGCCGACTACAAGGAAAAGGCCCGGCAGATGCGGTTTCTCCAATACCGCGGCTTTGAGCCCGATCAGATCGCGTCCGCGGTGGAACGCTAGCGTTTACTCCCGTTCGATAAAGGCCGTACACTGGCGCCCTTTAAACACGGCCCCCGGCGCCCAAGATCAACCCAATGCAACGCATGACCAGCAATGAAATCCGCGAGGCGTTTCTCGCCTTTTTTGCCGAGCGCGGCCACGAAGTCGTGGCCAGTTCACCGCTCGTGCCCGGCAACGACCCGACGCTCTTGTTTACCAATGCCGGCATGGTGCAGTTCAAGGACGTGTTCCTGGGCGACGATCAGCGCAGCTACAAGCGCGCCGCGAGCTCGCAGCGCTGCGTGCGTGCGGGCGGCAAACACAACGATCTCGAGAACGTCGGCTACACGGCGCGGCACCACACCTTCTTCGAGATGCTCGGCAACTTCAGTTTCGGCGATTACTTCAAACGCGAAGCCATTCAGTACGGCTGGGAGTTCCTGACCGAAACGCTGGGCCTGCCGGCCGAGCGCCTTTGGGTAACTGTCTACGAGGACGACGACGAGGCGGCCGACATCTGGCTCGAGGAAATGCAGGTCGATCCCAAGCGCTTTTCGCGGCTCGGTGAAAAAGACAACTTCTGGGCCATGGGCGACACCGGTCCCTGCGGGCCCTGCAGCGAGATCTTCTTCGATCACGGCCCGGACGTGCCGGGTGGACCGCCGGGTTCGCCGGACGAAGACGGCGATCGTTACGTCGAGATCTGGAACCTCGTGTTCATGCAGTTCGACCGCGCGGCCAGCGGCGATATGGCGCCGCTGCCGAAACCGTCGGTCGATACCGGCATGGGACTCGAGCGCATTGCGGCCGTGATGCAGCAGGTGCACAGCAACTACGAGATCGATCTGTTCGCCAAACTGATCGACGCGGCCGCAAGCAGCCTGGGCGTCAACAGCGACGGTTCGAAGTCGCTAAACGTCATTGCCGATCACATTCGCGCCTGCGCGTTCCTGATTGCCGACGGCGTGCTGCCGGGCAACGAAGGGCGCGGCTACGTGCTGCGGCGGATTATTCGCCGGGCGATACGGCACGGCAAGCAGCTCGGCCACGACGGTCTGTTCTTCGGCAAGCTGGTGGCACCGCTGGCCGAGGAAATGGGCGACGCGTATCCCGAGCTGCGGAAAGCGCAGGCGCATGTCGAAAAGGTTCTGGAGAAGGAAGAGCGCCGGTTTGCCGAGACGCTGGACCAGGGCATGGAGATGCTCGAGGTAGCGATCTCGGGTTTGTCGGGCAAAGAGCTGCCGGGCGAACTCGTCTTCAAGCTGTACGATACCTACGGCTTCCCGGTCGATCTTACGGCGGATGTCGCGCGCGAGCGCGGCTTGACGGTTGACCAGGATGGTTTCGAAGCGGCCATGCAGGCGCAGCGGGACAAGGCCAAGGCCGCCAGCAAGTTTTCCACCGTGGACGGCGCAAGCCTCAAGATCGAAGCGAGCAGCGAGTTCTCGGGCTACGAGGGCACCGAAGGCGCGGGCGAAGTCCTGGCGCTGTTCAAGGATGGCGAGGCTGTAAACGCACTGAGCGCCGGCGACGACGGCGCGGTTGTACTGTCGTCCACGCCGTTCTATGCGGAAAGCGGCGGGCAGGTGGGGGACACCGGCATTCTCGTGGCCGCGGGCAAGCTCTTCGCGGTGAGCGATACGCAGAAAGGCGGTAATGCTTACGTGCACTACGGCACGGTCGAGGCTGGTGAGATCGGCGTTGGCGATGCGGTCGAAGCCGTTGTCGATGCCGACCGGCGTGCGGCCATACGCCTCAATCACTCGGCGACGCATCTCATGCACGCGGCTTTGCGCGAGGTTCTGGGCGAGCACGTCACGCAGAAAGGCTCGCTGGTGACGGACGACAAGCTGCGCTTCGATTTCTCGCACTACGAGTCCGTGACGGCCGAAGAACTCGAGAACATCGAGGCGCTCGTCAATCGCGAGATACGCGCCAACCGGGCGGGCGAGACACGCCTCATGAGCTACGACGATGCGGTAGCGTCCGGCGCGATGGCGCTGTTCGGCGAAAAATACGACGACGAAGTTCGGGTTCTGCGCTTCGGCGATTTTTCGGTCGAGCTGTGCGGTGGCACGCATGTGAATCGCACTGGCGAAATCGGCGTTTTCAAGATTACGTCCGAAGGCGGTGTCGCTGCGGGCGTGCGCCGCATCGAGGCGGTGACGGGCGAACATGCGCTGGCCTGGATGAACGCAAAGCAGGCTGCTCTAAACGATGTGTCGGCGGCGCTAAGAAGTCAGCCCGAGCAGGTTTTGAGCAAGGTCGAACAGCTACTCAAGCGCAACAAGGACCTCGAGAAAGAGCTGGCCGCGGCGCGGCAGGCGCTCCTGACCGGCGGCGCGGGCGGCGACGTTACGCAGGAAGCCGTCGAGGTCAGCGGCCTCAAAGTGCTGGCGACGCGCATGGACGGCGCGGATGCAAAAACGCTGCGCGACGCTGTCGACCGGTTCAAGGACAAGCTCGGAAACGGCGTTGTCGTGCTGGGTTCGGTAGACGACGGCAAGGTACGGCTCGCGGCCGGCGTGACGAAGAACAACGTCGACCGGATCAAGGCTGGCGATCTCATCCGCCCGGTAGCCGAGCAGGTGGGCGGCAAGGGCGGCGGTCGCCCCGATTTTGCACAGGCCGGCGGCAGCAATCCGGCCGCGCTCGATCAGGCCTTGCAGTCCGTCAGCGGCTGGGTGGCCGAACAGCTCACCGACACATAACCAAAAAGCATACCGACAGCATTCCCCGAACGGTCGTTTTCTCCGTCGATGCGCGCATATGGGACAAAAATACGCTAGTATTACAAGCGGTTAAGGAGTTACCACGCGCACAAGAACGGGGTTGCACACAAAAGCCCCGGCAGGCAGGAGTAGGATTCATGCTGATTCTGACGCGACGCGCTGGTGAGACGGTCATGATCGGGAGCGATATCACGATCACTGTCTTGGGAGTGAAAGGAAATCAGGTACGGATAGGGATCAACGCGCCGAAAGACGTGGCGGTCCACCGTGAAGAGATTTTCGAGCGGATTCAGAGCGAAAAAGCGTCAGATGGCGACAAGCCCTCGGACGTCGAAAAATAACAAGCCGGGCTTTACCTTGAGAAACCCGATCAGTACCATGTGCGGCCCGCTCGGGCGGCTGCCCGTGGCTTTTTGCTGTGGCGGAGGCACTCTGACCCACGGCAATGCCGTGAGGCGGAAGGATAGTCGGGGGTCCGTCAGGTAACGGATTCGAAGGATGCGGAGAGGTGGCTGAGTGGTCGAAAGCGCTCCCCTGCTAAGGGAGTATACGTTAATAGCGTATCGAGGGTTCGAATCCCTCCCTCTCCGCCACTTTTTTTAATTCTTTGATTTTTATAGAATATTTATCCTTCCCCTAATCTCGGCCCATACGCTGAACTCGCTTGGAGCTGCCTGCTCCTGGCCGCGCCAAAGCGTTTCTGTAACGCGTGTTCGACGGGTATCGCGATAGCCAGGTATTGCGGTTTATCGTGACGTTGCCATGCCCAACCAATCCGAATTAGTTAGGCATGGTGGTTGGACTTACAAACCGATTTTCAATGCTCGAAGGCGTTCTTCGATCGTCGTGGCTGCGGTTTGCTTCATGTTCTCAGGCATGTAGCTTCGTTGAATCATCGCCGAGAGCTCATTCCTCTTTGACTCGATGCTGGCGACGAACGATCGCACGGGCCTTTCTGGAATACTGAGTCGCTGCGCCAGCTCGAGGAAATCGTGGCCGGTGTAGAAGCCGTATTCCTCGTAGGCATTGCTAAGGAAGCCATCGGCAAACAGATCCAGCGCCAGAAAGCCGATGGCATTGCGACTTTCAAAGGTGCCGGCGAACAGGCAATCGTAGTGCGGTGTCAGATAGTCATAGAATCGTGAGGTGTTGCCGGCGGCTCGTTGCAGGCTGGTGTTCTTCAGATGCATATCGTCGTTGCCGATCAGGTAGGCGTGCATGACACGGCGTAAGTAATCGAGCACCGCAGCCTTGCGGCCGTTGGTCATGTCCAGAATCAGCATGCCGGCCTCTTCGTAGCTGCGGCTGTACTTGTTGTCGCTCGGCAGGTTGAAGCCCTGCACCAGGTCTTCCTGATGCAGTTTGTTGCCGTCAGCCAGTCGATCGAAGCGCTGTGTGATGTAGACGAGTTCGTCATCACTAAACCCGACCAGTCCACACTGGGCGGTTCGGATGCCCAGCAGTTCGCTGCTCTGCATAGCCGTGTGTTCGTTTTCGGCGGCGTACGGAAATTCTTCCGGGCTCGGCTTCAAGATATAGCTGCCGCCGATGGTCACTGGCTGCAGCCGATGTTGCTCATCGATGGCGACAGAGAGTTTCTGCTGCACGCCGGATATCGACAGGCCCGTGGTGTAGCGCACGCTTTCCTGTTGAAAGGCGGCGCGGGTGAGCGCCAGGGTCGGGTTGACGCGCAGGCTGCCGAACAGCTCTGTGAATTCGCTGTCGACGTAGTCGGGGTACTTTGAGCGTTTGCCGACGGTGCGCAGACTGATTTTGCAGGTGGTCATGATCTTGTCTCGGTGACGCGGTCGGCGGCTGTGACGGTCACGGCTCCAACCAGGTCTTCACCGTTTAAGAGCAACAAACCAAAGCGATCGGATTCGTCGACTTTCTGTTGCCGCGATTGCAATTTTCGCAGCCAGCCTTCAGACACCAGGTTCTCGAAAAAGGGGAACAGGGTGCGACTCACGAAGGATTCTGACTGCAGTGGTAAATTGAAACTCAAGGGCGTGCCGGAGGCGAGATACTGCGGGTCATAGCGGAACTGAAATTCGCCGGACCGCTCGACCAGGATCCCGGCAAGTCGGCCTGCATAGTAGACGTTGGCTACGCGATCCACAGTTTGAGCCCCAGTGCATCGAGGACGCGATTCAGACTGCGCAAGTGAACAGCCGTGTCGCCGTTCTCCAGCTTGCTCAGGGTGGAATAGGCCACATCGGAGAGGTCCGACAGTTCCTGCAGGGTCAGCCGCTGTTGCTTGCGGTGTTCGCGAATCAATACACCGAGACGATCGATGGGGTGCAGCCCACGGTCCGCGGGTTCGGCCTTTTGCAGGGCGTCGTTGTATTCGCTCTTTAGCGCCTCGACGAGCGAATCGAAGTGTGATGGCTGAGACATTGGAAAAACCGATAAAATCAGATTATTGAGACTATATCACTATATTTTCATACAAAAAATTTGATTCTCATAAAAAAATATCGTTTTAGGCAACTTTTTGGCCAATTATCTGTTTTTACGTATACACACTGGTTGCGGACCAGCTATCTATTGAATTCAATGGCTTAAGTAGAGCCGGCGCAACGTCTGCCCCGCTTATGTCGTTGAGCCCACTCACTGAACTTGCCAATTAGCGCGCGTAACTCGGGATAGAATCTCCCGAAGTGATACGCAAGCGTCATCAACGAAATGAGTGTGGATCTACCGTGGCAGGACCAGGCAACAGGCTCATAGCAGCCGGAACGATTGCAGCACTTGCGCTTGTAGTAGCGTGGACGGTCGACCGGGGTAGTTCACCGGCCAGTGATCCGCCCTATCCGCGCCCGTTTGATGCAGCACGCGACGAGAGTTCGCGGAAGGGCGAAGAGGATTCATTTGCGGATTCCGGCGCATTGCCCACCGCGCACGACCAAATCGCAATGTCACCTTCGGCAGCACCGGATCTTCTGATGCGGTTGCGCGAGAGGGCAGAGGCTGGTGAGGGACTTGCGCAATACGAGCTGTCGAACGAACTACTGGCCTGCAGCACGCTAATGCAACACGCTGCCGATCCATCGACAATCACGGACAGTCGCATGCGCGAATTCGCGAAAACTTGCGGCTCGTCCGGAAAGTCCGGCGCTGAGTTTCGAACTGAAGCCAGGCTATGGGAAGAGCGAGTCAAGCGTAACGGGGTTCCAGGCGCCGTCGCGATGAAAGCCATTCGGAATCTCGACGAAGACGCCGGTGACGAGGCGATTTCTCAGGCGCGCGCCATGGTCGGCCCAATGCTGGCCTATAACGACCCCTACGTTTATATGGCAGCGGGCGCGCTGGCTACTTTCGGGAAAGAGGATTTTGCGTTGGAAGCGGCCTGGCACCTGCTGGCATGCGAAGACAGAAACGACACGGCTGTTTGTGGTCGACGCGCTACCGAGCTGGACTGGCTGTGCGGACAGGGGTACGACTGTGAGGACATGACGATTGCCGACTACTACTATGTCAGGTTCCCGGAGGATCACGATGTGGCGCTCGGTATCGCCATGGTGCTGAGAGAGAAGATAGTGAGCGGCCGATACGACGAGATTTGGGACTGATCCATGATAGTCATGTCAGTGACCGGGAGATAAGCCGCGAGGTCTCGGAAACTTTCATGCCGCCGAACTTCGACTTCCAGCTGTAGGTCTCGTGTTCTCAGCTGCGCCGTAGAGTGTGGACAAATCAGGCACTGGCACTGGGTAGCCGACCTCGTGCTCCCTTAGGATCGAGATGGTCTTCGCGTCGGTGTATCGCTTGCGCTTCATCGTGGGAACTCCCTTCGGTGAGAATATCGGGGAATCCCAGATCGCCGATGGCTAACATGGAATTCGCGGCCGCGTCGCGAATAAATACGCCCCGCTAAGCGCAATAAACAGCAGCGACATCGACAACACGGCAAGCAGCAACCGGTACCCTGGCCAGCCGGTTTTTCCGGCGTGCAGGGGATACAGCGAATCGAACAGCGACGGTCCCAGGCCGCTCTGCTTCGCGTCGATCGTTTCAAGCACTGCACCGCTTGCCGGATGCAGTACCGCATAGCTGCGTCCGTTCGGATGCAGTTCGCCGGAGTTCCTGAGCCTCGCCACGATCGGGTCGCCAGGTTTTTGCGGTTTGCTCAGGAACCGTATATCGCCTTCCGGGAAGACGCTAGTCGTGTTTGCAACAACCGCCGGCCAGTTCACTTCGATGGTCTGTGACTCGACCGATAGTCCGGTCGGTCTTAGCGTCTCCGCCGCGCCAAACACGGCGTTAAAGGCCGCCTGTACGGGCTGAGCGAAGACCATCGCCACGCCCGAGAACACCAGAACCAAAAATACCGCGGAGAGCAGGCTGCCCTGAGCCGCGTGCCCGCGAATCAGCCGCGGACGCGACAGATTCTTCGGCATAAGAAAGCGCGGCAGGAACACCGCTCTTTTTCTGAGCCAAAGCAAAAACCCGAGCGACAGGTTAAGCAGGATGAGAATCCCGAACACGCCAACGAGGTTGTGGCCGAACTCGCCCAGAAACAGGTGGACGTGCAGCTCAAACAGAAACGCGGGGATTGCATCGATGGTGTGCCAGCGAGCGATGAGCTCCGCGGACTCGGGATGAAACAGGGCTTCGCTGCCGTCGCTCAGGTAGGCGTGATATGCGGGGAGGGACTGCTTCGGCATTCCGAGCGTGGAGATGCTTTCAGGCGCAGTCGCAAAGATTTGTCCGATTATTTCGGGGCTGGGTTGGAACACGGCCGGCGCATCCGCTAAAGCGGGATAGCGCCAGCCGTAATATTCATCTTTCCACAGCAACAGTATGCCGGACACGCAAGCGACCGCCAGCCAGGCGGCGATGGCGACGCCGAGCCACTGGTGGATACGAACCAGCATGAGCTAGAACTGCTTTTGCCAGCCCAGCGTAATCGTGCGGCCGTTGCCGGCGAAGAACGTATCCGCTCGAGCGGCAGGTTCGGTCTGTGCGAAGTAGGTGAAGTACTCCTCGTTCAGCACGTTGTCGATCGCAATCGAGAACTCGCCCAGTTCGGTCATCCAGCCGCCGAACAGATCGACCTTGGTATAACCGTCGAAGTCGCGGCCAACCGGTGCGGCGACGCCGCTGAAGTTGCGATCCTCGAGATTGGACACTTGCACGCGCCAGCGCAGGCTGTCCTGCAGCAGGCCATAGGCATACAGGTTGAGGCGGTCAGGTCCGATATTGAGGCCGTCGAGATCGCTGTCGACACTGTCGTCGCCGTCCGAGTCGAACTCGCCGTTGGTTCGGCTGTAGTTGCCACCTACGCTGAGACGTTCGTTGAAAGTGTAGTCCACCGCGGCTTCGAAACCGTCGATCTCGGTGCGCTGCCGCTGGACTTCGAAGATGCCTTCGGGATTGCTAAAGAGCCGGGCGCCGTTGTCGGCGGTCGATTCGTAGTAGGTGAGCCGGCCGCTGAGCGAGCCGTTGTCGAACTCGATGCCGAACTCGAGATTGTCGGTCACGATCGGTTCGACGGCGAGCAGGCTGTCGACGTCCTGATCGGGTGTCGAGACGGCGCGCAGTACGCGGCCGACATCCGGCATCGTGAAACCTTCGCTGCTCGCCGCGTACACGGACCAGTCGCCGGTGATGCGCCAGATGAGGCCGACGTTGAACAGCGTTTCCGTGAAATCGGGTTCGCCGCCTGACACAAACGTGCTGTTGGCAGAGGCAATCGTGGTGTAGTCGTCGACTTCGAGGCTCGCATCCTCGTGCCGTACGCCACCCGAGAGGGTTACGGCGTCGGAGATGTCCCAGCCGAGCTGCAGGAATGGGGAGATGGTTTCGAAGTTCGTTTCCGGTACCCACTCGCGTCCGCTGCGGGCCAGTTCCTGCGCGGATTCGTCGCGGAAGAAGTCCAAGCCGCCCGAGAGAATCACGGAGGGTTCGCTGAACTCGCGGTTAAAAGTGATCTTCACACCGTTTTTATCCGAGACGACAGCCGACTGATCGAGAAACGGCTCGCCGTCGGGTGTGAGCCTGAAGAAGCCGCCGAAGGTGCCGCCTTCGAACAGTGCGCTGAAGCTTTGATCGAACACCTGCGCTTCGAGCGTGCCGCCAAGGATGTTCTGCTGACGGTAGCTCAGGGAAACCGTGGTCACTTCATTGCGTGCCGGGCTGCCGACGTCGGCGGATGGATCGCCGGCCACCGTCCCCGTGGGAATACCCGCGTCGCGGTCGCCGGGCACGGCGCGGAAATCGCCGTTTCGTTCGAGATCGAAGTCGTTGATCATTAGGGTTAGCGCGCTGTTGTCCGTAACGCGCCATTCGGCCTTGCCGTACAGATTGAGCGAGGTCGAATCCATGATGTCGCCCTGGGTGGGGTAGAGGCCCACGGCATCGCCGTTGCTGTCGATAAACAGCCCGCGCTCGTGCAGGGCAACGCCCGCGATGAAGTCGAAGTCTTCGCTGCCGCGGCCTGTGAGTACGCTGAGCTTGTAACCGAAGGCGTCGGAGTCGAAATCGTCCGCCGTCGTGAAGCGCGCCCGCGTTGTCGTGCGCCAGGTGTCGTCCGCCACGGGGGAGCGGGTCACCGTGTTGACGACACCGCCCGTTGCGCCCACGCCCTGGATAGCGTTGGAGCCGTTGATCACTTCGATACGTTCGACGAAGTCGAGATCGAGCGAGTGGCCGTCACGCTGACCGTCGCGCAGTGCGTTGTGCTGCGGCACCCCGTCGATGAGATACAGAGGATTGCGTCCGCGCAGCGTCTCGCCGCGCCCCGCGAGCTTCTGCGAACTGGGCGCAAAGCCCGGAATGATTGCCGACAGCACGCTCGCCAGATCGTCGCTGATCTCCGCCTGCTGCCTGAGCGTCTCCCGGTCGATCACGGAAACCGTGCCGGCTATCGAGGTGGCCGGCTGCCCGGTGCGCGCCGCGCTGACGACCAGCTCGTCGATTTCGACCGGCTCATCGGTGTTGGCCGGGGTTTGTGCGAAGCCTGCCGCGGGGCAAACGGCGATGCTCAGCAGAAGCGCCGTACGGATGTTAAACAGATTCATGTCGGGTTGCTCCCCTTCTGCGACAGGGCTTGCCGCGATTATTGTTAACGAGAATCATTTGCATTAGAAGATCAGGCGCGATCGTAGTGCAAATAAGAACTGTTATCAATAAGCGTTTCCCGAATGGGCAAATATCGAATGGGGACACCCATCAATAAGCAAATGGGGACATCCATCGAACGAGGGTAAATGAGGACACCCATCAAACATGAGACGTGCAACGGGCGGAGCCCGGTATAGAGCTGGCGGCTTTGGGAGAGAGCATCGGTACGCAGCTGCCGCGGCTGGATCCGGCAGGTGAGGCCCTTAGCTTTCGATGCGCAATCTCCGCCTGCTAGCTATTCCTGCAACTCCCGGATGGCCGCCGCACGCCGCTCGATTGCCTGTGCTTCGTCCGGTCGGTCCAGTTGTCGGAGTGTCTCCCCGTGCAGCTCCAGCGCAGTTGCGACATAGGGATGCTTCGTTCCGAGAACCCGTTCGCGAATCGCGATGCAACGCCGCAGATCGTCGCTGGCGGCTTCGGGCCGATCCGTCGCCAAATGCAGCTTCGCCCGGTTGATCAGGCTGGTTGCGACGTCTTCGTGATCCGGGCCCAGCAGTGTTTCACGAATCTCCAGCGACTCATTGATCTTCGGCGCCGCCTCTTCGATCAGGCCCATGTCGAGCAGTAACAGACCGAGATTGTTCATGATGCTGGCCGTGTGCTGGTGTTCGCGCCCGAGCGTTCGCTCGAGATTCCTGAGTTCGCGCTCGAGCAGCGGTCGCGCCGCGTCGAAGTCCCCCAGGTTGTAGTTCAGGATGGCCAGGCTGTTGACGACGTACGATACCTCCGGGTGGCCCGCTTCGAGCACCCGGTCGTAAATCTCGAGCGACTGGTCGTAAGACGCCCGGGCCGCTTCGACGTCGCCGTCGCCCCACTGCGAAATGCCGATGTTTCGAATGACCCGGGCATACTCGGCCGTGTCCTCCATGCCGGCCCGGTCGAGCATGGAGCGTGCCTCGGCGAGCGTTCGGAGTGACTCCTCGTGCTTTGCGACCGACTCGTACACGCCGCCCAGGCTTCGGTATACCGTTGCGAGCCACAGCGGATCCACCTCGTCTGCCGAGACGAGCTCGATGGCCTCGGCGTACAGCGCGATCGCCTCATTGTGCTGCGATGACAGGTGTTTGACGCCGGCGAGCCCGGACAGCGTTTCGGCAATGTCCGCGCGGGAGACTGCCGGCAGCAACCGGCGTTTTTCCAGCGCCTCGTCGAGCAGCCGCTCCGCCTCGTCGAGCAGCCCGAGCTGGGCGTACACGATGCCCATGACGTGCATCAGGCGGCTTTGTACGACGGGTTCCTCGCCAAGTTCCTCGCGTACGCGCGCCACGCCGCGATCGAGCACTTCGCGAGCCGTGGTGGTGTCGAGATCCGCGGCGCTGGGTTCGGAGGTGCGAAACAGATCGGTCAGGAAGTCGGACACGGCTTCCGCCGTTTGCGCTTCCTCTCGCGCAATCCGCTCTGCATCCGTCGCGCGCAGCAGGCCGATCGTGGCGGTTGCCATCCCGAGCACGAGGGACAGGACTACCGCGCCGGCGGCGGCGACCAGCAGTTTGTGCCGCCGCGCGAACTTGCGAACGCGATAAGCCGCCGACGGCGGCCCGGCGAGCACCGGCTCGTCCGTGATGTGGCGGCGCAGGTCGGTGGCGAGTTCGTTGACCGTCGGGTAGCGGCGGTCACGGTCCTTTTCGAGCGCCCGCATCGTGATCCAGTCGAGATCGCCGCGCAGCGTGCGTAGCAGCGAACGAGTATCCGTGCGGCGTTTCTCCGCCAGCTCCTCCGACCGGGCGTGCAGCGTACTTAGCCGCGCACTGGGCAGTGAAGGCTCTTCTTCCCGGATACGCCGGCGAATCTCGTCGTAGCCGGCCCGCCGCAGTTCAGCAGGCTCGAACGGCAATGCGCCAACCAGCAGTTCGAACAGCAACACACCCAGCGAATACACGTCGGTCCTGACGTCGATATCCAGTTCCGCAAGCCCGGCCTGCTCGGGACTCATGTATTCCGGCGTGCCGATCAGCATTCCGACCTGGGTAAACAGCGATTTCTCGACAGAGTGTTGCGCGGTCGCCTTGGCGATTCCGAAATCGATGATCTTCGGCACCGGCTTGCCGTCTTCTTCCGTCACCAGCACGTTGCCCGGCTTCAGGTCGCGATGAATGATGCCTTTCTGGTGCGCGTGCTGAACGCCTGCACAAACGGCGAGAAACAGCTCCAGCCGCTGTGCGGTATCCAGCCGCTTTGCGTCGCAGTAGTCGGTGATGGGTACACCGTCGATGAATTCCATGATGAAGTAAGGCCGCCCCGCTTCCGTGGAACCGGCATCGATAACCCGGGCGACGTTCGGGTGATTCATCATTGCCAGCGCCTGGCGCTCCGCCTCGAAACGGGCGACGACCTGTTGGGTATCCATGCCCAGTCGGATCAGCTTCAGCGCGACGCGGCGCTTGAGCTGTTCCTGCTCCGCCTCGTACACGGCCCCCATACCGCCCTGGCCGACTTCCCGGACGATCCGGTAGGCGCCGATGCGCTGCCCGGCGGCCGCGGTCGCCAGTTCCTCGTCGATGGCAAGATCGGCGAGGTAGGCGGTTGGGTCCGGCAGCCCGTCCTCGCGCTCGTGGGATTCGAGCAGTGCGTCGATCTCGGCCCTTAGCTCGGCGTCGTCTTTACAGGCGTCGTCGAGGAATGCGGCTCGCTCACTCCCGGATAGCGTGGCGGCTGCGTGGAAAATCTCCCACATGTTGTCCCAACGAGTGTTCACGCGGCCGGTCTCCCCCTTATTCCCGCCTCATGTAATATTTCACCATGAGCGACGCCATGACCAACGATACAGGCAAGCGCGTCACCCTGCTGCTCGGCGAGATTGAGGCGGGCAACGCGCAGGCGACCGACGAACTTCTGCCACTGGTTTACGCAGAGCTTCGCCGCATGGCGCGTTCCCGCGTGGCACAGGAGAAACATGCGCATTCGGTGCAGCCGACGTCGCTGGTCCACCAGGCCTACCTTCGGCTGCTGGGCGACCGGCAGCCGCACTGGCAGGGCCGCGGTCACTTCTTTGCCGCCGCCGCCGAAGCCATGCGGCGTATCCTGATCGAAAAGGCGCGGCAGCGCGCGAGTCTCAAGCGCGGCGGCGACCTCCGCCGCACCGACTTCAGCGAGTCGCGGGCGGAGGGGCCGCCCTCGGCCGACGAGATGTTGTCGCTGGACGCAGCGCTGGACGGTCTCGATGCGCGCGACGCAACGATGGCAAACGTCGTCAAGCTGCGGTACTTCGCCGGCCTGACGATCGACGAGACGGCCGATGCCCTGGAGTTGTCGCCGCGCTCGGTCAACCGTCTCTGGACCGCCGCGCGTGCGTGGCTCAGGAAGAGCATGGATGACGCATCGGCACAGTGAGCGCGGGTTTTGTCGGGGTCACGCACGGGTTGTCACACACCGGTATAGGTTCCACCGCCCACTTCTTTGAGGATGCGTTCCACCGATTCGGTTTTCTGTTCGCCGAATTGGAATTCCGCCCCCGCCGGAAGGAAGTCACTCACTTGCCGGGCACACCGATTCGGAGAGCCTGACTCGTCGCAGCGATTCTTGCCCGGTATGTCCGGGACGTTGCGGGTCGGCTTGCGTTCCGTTTCATCAAATGTCAGAAAGGCATCAAACACCAACTCTGTGGGCCAGTCTGCATCCAGATCATCGATTGCTGACCGCAGCAATTCGGCAATCGTGTCCTTGACGTTGTCGGAATCAGACGATCTGCGGGCCTCGTACGCCAGCAGGGTGAAATAGATGTCGGAAGGAGAGTCGACCGCCGGGCGACTGTCCTGTAGAGGGCAACCCGAGCCATTTTCCAGGAGAGAAAAGCCGTCGAGTATGTCCGTAAGCAACGGGTCGCCGTAGCGAGTCTCCGCCGGCTGTATGCCTCTGCAGCGATCGTCGAGTTCCGCACCGAACACGTCCGTCAACGGACGACCCGGCGCAAGCGACTGGCCGTACTGCCCATCGGGCAACGGGCTCGTCGCATACTCGAGATCCAGCGGCGACCGGCGTGTCAATGCATGTCCGGCCCGGAGGTCGAAGTAAACCTGCCCCATCTTCATCGTACCGCTGTCGCCAAGGTCGATGCCGCCCAGTTCGGCGTAGCTGACCTTCGGGTTGTCGATTCCGCCCGACTGATCGAGAACCTCGCCGTGCGGCGCGATGAAATAGCTCTGGATGACAGCGCCGCCGTCGCCCGTCATGAGCACCGTGCTGCCGTTCTCGTCGAAGTGATAGAACTGCCGCGTGCCGGCCGGGCTGATGCGATACAGCAGCCGGCCATCGGTCGTGTGCACGTAGTACCACAGGTCGTTGCCGCCGCTGTCCCGCTCGATAGAAATGCGCGGTTTGCCGAGCGCGTAGTTCTGCACGTACAGCCGGTCGCCGTTGCCGGCCGCGATCCGGGTTACGCCGCCCAGCGCGTCGTAGCCGACGACCACGCTGTCGGCCCCGTTGGCGGTGCTGGTCAGGCGATTGAGCGCGTCGAAGCTCCGCGAGTTCTGCCCCTGCTGCAGCTGGTTGCCGCGCGCATCGTAGCTGCCGCCTTCGATTTGCGACGCCAGGTTGTAGGCGAAATTGCGATCTTCGTTCGGCATGTCGGTCGGGCGCGGCAGGCTGCTATCGACTGAGTCTATGCGGCCTAATGCGTCCCGGTTGACCGTGATCGCGCCCAGGCTGCCCATGGTGATGCGGCTGATCCGGGTCGCGCGGTCGTAGCTGTAGTCAGTGACGATGCCGTTTGGATAGGTCAGCGTATCGACCTTACCGACATCGGTCGAAACGATTGCGGTCTCCGCGCCGAGCCAGTCGCGCACCAGTACCACGTCGCCCCGGCCGTTGTACTCGTAGTCGACGTAGCGGCCATCGGCAAAGGTGACGCGCCGGACCCGGTCGTCGCCGTTGTACTCGATTTGCATGCCGTTGCTGGCCGCGACTTTGCCGGTGAGCGTCCGCGCGATTTCGAGATCCGTTCCGCCGACAATGCGGCCCTGTGGCGTCGAGTCGATCGCGACATCGGTGCCGTCGCTGCCCTGAACGCGCGCCGGCAGGCCGCTGCCCGCGTACTGCACGCTGACGTTGAGGCCGTCGGCATAGTCGACGGATTCAATCCGGTTCTCCGTATCCCGGGCAAACTGCGTGAGGTTGCCGAGCGGGTCCGTTGCCGAGTCCAGCAGGCCGTCGTCACCGAAGTCGAGTTCTCTGACGCCGCCCAGCGGGTTCGTGTAGCGGATCAGGTTGCCGAAGGCGTCGTTCTCGAACAGGCGCTCTTCGCCGGACGACGGCTCGACGATACGCCGCAAATCACCGCGAGCGTTGCGTTCGATCGTGTTGATCCTTTCTCTCGGGTCCGTGATCGAGGCGAGCCGCCCGAGCGTGCCGTAGTTGAAACCGAACCGCTCGACGTCGTTGACGACGGCGCTCAGCAGGCCGCGCGGGTCGCCGTACTCGTAGTCGATACGCTCGCCTCCCGGTCTCACAATGCTTGCGAGCTGGCCGTCGGCCGCAAAATCGAACAGCCAGAGGCGGCCGTCGAAATCGCGGAATTCTCGAATGCGGCCGTCAGCGTCGTATGCGTAGCTGTTGCTGCGAAGGCCGGGATCCGTAACCGATGCGAGCCTCCCGAAGCTGTCATAGCCGAAGGTCCAGATGGATACGCCGGCAACGTTGACGGACACGAGCCGTCCCGCGCCGTCGTAGCCGTATTCCTCGAAATAGCCGTCCGAACGGTCGATGCGGCGCATATATCCAGCCTCGTTGTAGCTGAAGTCGACGACCGTGCCGGAGCGGTCGCGAATCTGGTCCGGGGCAAAGCGCGTCGAGTAGCTGTATTCCGTGCTGCGGCTGCCGAAACTGTCGATCTCGGGGCGCAGGAACGGGTCGTAGGAGAACAAGCGCTCGCTGCCGCGCGGGTCGGTTATCGAGCGGACCAGGCCGTCGACGAAATAGTTGTACGTCGTGACGCCGCCTTCCGGGTTCTCGCTGCGGATCAGGTCGCCTGCCGCGTCGTAGTCGAACAGCCAGACGTTGCCCAGCTCGTCGATCAGCAGCTCGTTGTTGCCGCGGCCGTCGAAACCGTACTCGATGGTTGCGTCGTTCGGCAGCGTGACGACGTCGAGGTCGTAGAAGTCCGCGGCGTCCGCAACGGGATCGACCAGGTAGCCAAAGCTCGTCTGGAAGCCGCCCGGCTCCGTGATGCTCGCAACAAGCCCGGATAAAGTGTCGTACGTCCAGGTAGTCGTGCGATTCAGCGGGTCGGTAATACCGGTGCGGTGCCCCTCGCTGTCATATACAAACGAGGTGATGGCTCCAAGCGGCGTCGTTACCGAGGTGAGTCTGCCGTCGCTGTCGTGCGCATGCGTGCGCTGCGAACCGTCCGGCTGCACGATGGTCGTCTGATCGCCGCCGTAGACGTATTCGAAGCGGCCCGCGTTGGTCAGAACGCTTGCCGAAACGCGCTCCTCGCCGTCGTACTCCCAGCTTCGCGGCGTGACCGCATCGGCCGTGCCCGAGCCGACCTCGATACTCGTCAGGCGCCGGCCGTCCTCGTAGTTGTAGCGGGTGACGACACCGCTCGGTGACGTGGCGGATACCAAAACGCCGTTCTCGTACGCAAAGACGGTTTCGAGCGTTGTCGATTTCACTAGCGAGGCGCGCTCCAGCTCGCCTGTGGGCGTGTAGCTAAACGAGATCTGGCCGCTGGCGCCGTCGTTTACCGAGGCGAGAAAACCCGAGTTGTAGGCCAGCGAGTGCCGGTTGCCGTTGCGGTCTTCGATCCAGTCGAGGCGGCCGCTGCTGAATCCGTAGCGCAGGCCGGAGTCGCGGTCGAAGAACACGTAAACGCCCGCGACGTTGGCGAGCCCGACGTTGGCCCAGCCGGGGCTCACGCGCGTAAACGAGGTGCCGCTGGCATCGAACAGATACTCGCGGCCGCGATAGTCGGTTACGCGGAACTGGTTGCCGGCATCACCGACATTCTCGTCGAGGCGCCACTCGTAGTTGTGCGTCCAGTTCTCGCTGAGCCGGTCGCCGACCGTTTGCTGTGCCCTGAGATTCGAGGCGTAGTAGCGCCGGAACTCCATCGGCATGCGCGTGTCGAGCGACAGATCCGTGGTTTCGTAGACCAGCTCGCCGTTGTAGGTGTTGACGTTGCCTTCCGACAGGCCGGCAAACGGCGTGTTCGCCGATGTCGGCACCGGCGGCGGCGCAAACAGGCCGTAAATCAATCCGACCGAGCCGACCGCAACGACGTTACCGTCGCTGTCGCCGTGTATGCCGTTGAAGCGCCGGAAGCTGATCGTTACTTCCGGCGCCCAGTCGCCTGCGGGATTGCCGTCGTAGTAGCTGATGCGTGCGAAGGAGCCGAGGCCGCCGGCAGCCCATACATTATCGTGCGCGGTTCCCCACACAGATTGTGCTTCGACATTCGTTTGAATGATGTCCCAGTCGCCGAAAGTAGCGGGATCGCCGTTGACCAGTCGCCGCGGCTGCTCGCCTACCGCAATCATGTTGTTTGCGTCGAAGACGACGAGGTCGTTGTTCTGCGTGTTGTCGACCTGCACAAAATCGACCAGCAGCCCGCCGCGGGCGGCGAAGGCCCTGTTCGAGGTGGTCACGACGTTACTGCCGCTGTCGCGAATGGCCGTCATGCTGAGTTCGGGGTCCTCGGTCACGCCGTCGAAAAAGCTGTCGATCTCGATCCGCAGCCAGCTTCCGCCCTCGAGTCGCCACGCGCCGCGACCGCCCACGATGTAGACGATCTCACCAGGGCCTGCCGCCCAGACGTCGAGCAGCGGCAGCGTGCCGGCGCCAATGTCCACCGGCGACCAGCTTGCGCCGTCGTAATGCAGTACCGTGCCGTTGTTGCCGACGATATAGATATCGTCAGGTCCCGTGCCCCATACGGCGTTGAGGCCGGTTACCGCACCCGTGTCAACCGGCTGCCAGGTGTTGCCGTCGTAGCGCAGGACCGTGCCCGCGTCGCCAACGGCATAGGCCAGCGTGGACGATGCCATCCAGACGTCGTTCAGGTTCTGGTCCGTGCCCGAGTTCATAGGCGTCCAGGACTGTGCGCTGGCCGTGCCCGCCAACAACAGGGAGACCAGGATCAGCGGCCGGCGAAACCGTGCCACGACGAGCATTAGCAGCAGCCAGAAAACGGCGCCGCCGCCGCCGGAGCCGCCGCTCGGCGGCGATGGCGGTGGCGGCGGTGACGGATCGGTCACCGTCACGAGGACCGTGGCGGGCGTCGGGTCCGACAGTCCGGTGGCATCGGTCACCGTCAGCTCGACCGTGTAGCTGCCGGCCGTATTAAAGCTCACTGCGCCGGGATCTTCGTCCGTGGAATCGGCAGCCGCACCGTCAAAGTCCCAAAGGTAGGCCAGCGGCACTGCGCCGTCCGGATCGGTGCCGGAGCCTTCGAAAGTCACCGAGCCGCCGGTCTGGATGGCGACGTCGTCGGCTGGTGCGTCGATCGCACCTTCGGGCGGCAACGCCGCCGGCGCAGACGCGAAGCGGATGCGGGTAATGTTGCTGTTGGCGTCGTATTCGTAACGTATCGACGAGCCGTCCGGGTAGTTGGCGGCCTGCAGCCGGCCAACCGTATCGTATTGATAGACCTGCGCGCCGGCCGTGCCGATGGCAAGGCACGATAGCGACAGCATTAAACACACGAACAAACAGCGCATGACGGACTCCTCGGGGAAGGTTTTTTCTTATGGCTGCTCATACATGCGCAGGCGAGGACCGAACCGCGCCAGGTTTTTCTGGGGTGCGGTGTTTCGGGGAAGGCGGGCCGAGGTTCCAGCACGTTTCTGTTTGACATAAGGCGAAAAGGGGGGCGCCGTTGCGACAGCCTGTTCTGCGTTGCCGTGCCGGTTTCCAGCCGCCTGTTCCGCCAGGAAGCCTCGACTCCCTGCCAGACGTGCGTTTCCGGGCAGATATGGCGGTCGGCCAGCGTTTTTTTTCGCGATGGGCAAATCCCGAGGGTTTTTCAGCTTAAGCCAATGACAGCCCAATTAAGGCCGTTGTCCGGCGCGATGGGCTCACGGTTCGAGTGAAGAAACCTTTGGGGTAAACAGCAATGAACATGTTCTTCAGCACTTCAGTTATTGGCCGCCACGGCGGCGTCATGGCCATGCTTGCAGCATTGCTGTCGCTCGCGGCCTGCGGCGGCGGCGGCGGTGGAGGAGGCGTACAAAGCCCGCCGCCACCGCCTCCTCCTCCGACCAACAACGCGCCGAGCCGCGTTGCGATCAGCGACGTTTCGCTCAATAGCGGCGTCGACACGACCGGCGGCAAGGTGGTCGGCACGCTGTTCGCCGAGGATCCCGATGCCGGCGATACGCTGACGCTCAGCGTGCAGGGAGGCGCGGATGCGGCCAGTTTCGCAATTGCAAACGACGAACTGACCATCGACGCCGGCGTGCTGGATTTTGCGGGTCAGTCGCAGTATGAAGTGATCGTGCGCGCAACCGACGGAGGCGGCCTGACGCTCGACCAGACCATGACGATACTCGTGCTCGAGCCGCAGACGGTGGCGGTGGGTTATTACGACATCGGCCTTAACGCCGGTACGGCGCCGCAGACCGCGCCCATTACGTTTAACGCAGCGACAGCCGTCGACGTCGGCGACATTGGCGCCGCAACCCTGACCGATATCGACATGCTGTTCGTGCAGAACCCGACTGGGCTCGTACCGACCGGCCCTTACATCGATCCGGCCAATCTCGCAAAGGTCGAGACCTTCGTCGCTGACGGTGGTGTGATGATCTTTCACGATCGCCGCGTGGCCGATATGGACCCGGTACTGCCGGGCAGTCCGGGTACGTTGACGGCAAGTACCCTGTCCACGTCACTCTACGACGTCGGCGATGTAAACAGCGTGTTTGCCGACGGCCCCGCCGGGGTCATCGACAATACGACCTTTGATACACTGGTCAACTTCGTGACCTTCGGTTACGTGACCCCGGCGAGTGCACCTCCCGGGTCCGAAGGGCTTTTGCTGCGGGAGGACAACGGCAATTGGGTGACGATGGCGTATCCGTTCGGAGACGGCTACGTGATTTATTCGTCGATTCCCCTGGACTTCTATCTCGCGAACGGCAATCCGGACGTTGCGCGGGATCTCTACGCACCGAACGTCGTCGCGTACGGACTGAGCCTCTTGACGCTCGGACTGGATACTGACGGTGACCGCCTGCTCGACGTCGAGGAGGCCGTGCTGGGTACCGATCCGGCGCTGGCGGATTCGGACGCTGACGGTTTGCTCGACCGCTTCGAAGTCCGGAACGGCTTCGATCCCAACGCGGCCGGCGACGACACGGGCGATGCCGACGGCGACGGACTCAACAACCTGGACGAACAAACGGCGAGCACCGAGCCGCGCGTGGCGGACACGGATGGCGACGGCCTCAGCGACGGCGACGAAGTCAACGTTCACCTGAGCAATCCTCTCGTCCGGGACAGCGATGGCGATCTCTTGAGCGACGGCGACGAGGTCAACGTACACATGAGCGATCCGATCCTTGTCGATACCGATTCAGGCGGCACGGACGACGGCCTCGAAGTTCTCGAAGACTTAACGAATCCGCTGGATCCGACCGACGACGTTGCGAGCACAACGTTGCCGGCGGACCTGAACGACGGCAACGGGTTCCTTTGGGATATCCAGGCGAACGGCAGGATCAACAACGGCACCAGAGATGCCTACGACGGCGGTCTCGTCCTGAGGGTCGACGATATGGCGTACCCTGGCGACGATCGCGCCGTCGAACTGCAGGGCGGCCGCGAGCTGCGGCTACGGCGTGCAATCCTGAGCGATCTGGACGTCACCCGGCGTGTGTTCGTCTCCGACGTCGAAGGTTTTGCGCGTTTCCTGGAGATTCTGGAGAATCCCACCAACGCGCCGATCACCGCAAATGTCCTGTTGGCCACCAATCTTGGTTCGGACGGCGGCACGGTGATCGTCTCGACGTCCAGCGGCGATACGACGGTGGACAGCGGGGATCGCTTCATCGTGTCCGACGACGCCTCCAACGGCGCTGGCGACCCCACGCTGGCGCACGTGTTCGCCGGGTCGAACGGCACCGTTCTGCCGGTATCCGTGACCGCACCGCTCGGACGAATAGACTTTTCGTTCGACATCGAGGTGCCGGCGCAGGGCCGTGCGATCCTGATGCACTTCGCCTCGCAGAATGCCGACCGGACCGTGGCCCAGACCAGCGCCGACGATCTCTTCAATCTCCGCGGTGAAGCGCTGCGCGGGATGACGGTCGAGGAGTTCCAGGATGTCGTCAATTTCGATCTGACCGCGGCTACGCCGCTGGCGGTGCAGAAGAGTCGGTTTGTCGATTGCCTGGCGACTCGTAGTTGCTCGGGTGTTTACTGACAGAGAAGTCTATTAGCAATGCACCTGCCCCGAAGACAGCAATGTCTTCGGGGCTTTTCTGTAACCAGCGAGCAGTCAGGCTTCGACCGGCTAACTGCGATCGTCGATCAGGCCGCCAATGCCGGAATACCGGACGCGGCCGCTGCCGTTGTCTACGATATTCAGATTGCCGCTTACATCGCGCACGGCCACGTTGCCCGCGCCGTCGTCGATCGTGACGTCGCCCGCAACGCGCGATATCGAAATGCCGCCCGAGCGATCCTTGATACTGACGCTGGCGCTTACGTCGTCAACGTCGATCCAGCCGGAGCCGTCTTCTATCGTCACATTGCCGCGTACCGCGCGAAGGTCGATCGAACCCGAACCATCGGTAATGGTGACGTCGCCGTCAACGCCTTCGACCTCTATGAAGCCGGTTCCGTCGTCGACTACCAGGCTCATCGACGCCGGCACGCGAACGGTCAGACTGATGCGCGGGTCCTCGCCGAACATCCGGTTCGCCGATTTAAACAGTCCCCGCAGCTGCGCCGTGCTGCCAATTGCGTCGAGCGAAAGTTCGAGTTGTTCGGCGATTATGCGGGCCGCCTTACTGCGGTTTTTTACCGGCAGCACAATCTCGGCGTGCACCTCAATGGCTGTCGCGTCGGGGCTGCCCTCGACGATTACGAAGCCGTGACCGGATTCGATCCGCAGTTCGGCCAGGTCGGCGGCGGGCAGCGAGAAATCGCGCGTTTCCGTGTGCTCGAACCAGCCGGCGTGCGCCGGCGCGCTAAACAGGAGTGCTAGCAATAGTGTCGTTCGCATGAAGAGTCCTCGGAGTCGTGGCTTTCTTGCCTCTACTCAGAGGAGATGCCTGACGGGCGCTGTTTGGATGCAGCCGGCGCCGATACCGGCCACATCGGTTGCGTATTCGTCGCGCTAGTAGTACTCGAGCGGCGTGGCCTTACCGCGGAAGACGCGATAGACGAATATGGAGTAAGCGACGATGAGCGGAATGACCACCACGGCGCCGACAAAAATCACCATGAGCGACTCGGGCGCGGCGGCGGCATCCCAGATCGTGAGCTCGTCGACGACCAGCCAGGGAAACAGGCTGTAGGCCAGGCCGTGAAACGCCAGCATAAACAGGCCGACGCCGCAGTAGAAGGGTACCCAGATGCCGTATTCGTTGTTCTGCGCAAGGCGTACCGGCAGCCGCTTGAGCGAGCGCCAGAGCACGGCGAACAGCACCAGAGTAATGACGGGCATGGGCCAGACCACGATCACGTTTGCGACGCTAAACCATTTGTCGAAGATGCTGTTGCTCAAAAGCGGCGTAACGAGCGATACGCCGGCAACGCCCAGCCCTGTAAGGAGCATGCTTCGCCGAGCCCAGGCAATTGCCCGGAGCTGCAGAGCGCCGGCGGTTTTTGCCGTCAACCAGCAAGCCCCCAGCAGGGCATAACCGGAAGCAAGACACAGGCCAATGAAAGACGAGAATACGACGGCGAAGGGACTCAGCTCGAAGCCGAGCACCAGTTCACCAAGCATGAAACCCTGCGAAAACGCCGCCAGAAACGAGCCGCCGAAGAACGCGCGATTCCACCAGACCTTGTGATCGGCGCGTGCCTTCACCCGAAAGTCGAAGGCGACGCCGCGCAGCGTCAGCCCGAGCAACATGAGTGAGACGGGTAAATACAGAGTTGAGAGTATCGTGCCGTGCGCCATTGGGAACGCGACGAGCAGCACGCCGACGCCCATGACCAGCCAGGTTTCGTTGGCGTCCCAGAAGGGGCCAATCGACGCGATCATGAGGTCTTTTTCGTCGTCGTCGGCAAGCGGCAGCAGCAGGCCGACACCCAGGTCGAAACCGTCGAGCACGACATAGGCCAGGATCGACAGACCCATGACCACCATAAAGGCGAGCGGCAGCCAGCCGGCGGCTACTGTTAGATCCGGTAACTCAGGCATTGGCATTGGCTCCCAGCGGGTTGATCATTGGCCCGACCCGCGGGCCGTGCGCGTTGACGCCTTTTGCAGTCAGCTCTTTAGCGCCTGCGTTGCGCGCGAGATAGAACAGCACGGCAATGTAGGAGGTAACGAGGAACGCGTACAGCGCCAGCCAGGCGATAAGCGTCGTCATGACCGTGCCGGCCGGTACTGGTCCGAGCGCTTCGGACGTGCGCATGACACCTTGGACCAGATAGGGCTGGCGGCCGATCTCCGTGGTGTACCAGCCGCTCAGCACGCCGATCCAGCCGGAGAAGGTCATGCCGACGAGCACGCGGCTTAAGAGCGATGAAGGTTCGCGAGACTTGCGAAGTTTCCAAAGGGCGGCCCAGGAGACCAGCAGCATGAGTAAGCCAACACCAACCATGATGCGGAAGGCCCAGAACACCGGGCCGACCGGCGGGTGCGCATCTTCGAACTCGTTGATGCCTTTGACTTCGCCGTCTAGTTCGTGCGTGAGAATTAGCGACGCGAGTTTGGGTATTTCGATGGCGAAGTGATTGGTTCTGGCTTCTTCGTCAGGAATGCCGAACAGCACTAGCGGCGCGCCTTGCTCGGTTTCCCACAGGCCTTCCATCGCCGCCACCTTGGCGGGCTGATGCTCGAAGGTGTTCAGGCCGTGCAGGTCGCCCGCCAGTATCTGCAGTGGAATCAGGCAGGCGCCAAGCCACAGACCGCTTTTCATGCCGGCCATGACGGACTTCGCGCGATCGCCCTTGAGCCAGCGATAGGCGGAAAGTCCGCTGATCAGGAACGCGGCCGTGAGGCCCGAGGCGAGTAGTGTGTGCACGAGCCGATAGGGGAACGAGGGGTTGAAGACGACGGCCAGCCAGTCGGTGGCATGTGCCTGTCCATCGATCATCTCGAAGCCGGCCGGCGTGTGCATCCAGGAGTTGAGCGCGAGGATCCAGAAGGCTGAAAGTGTCGTGCCGAAGGCAACGAGGAAAGTCGCCAGCGTGTGGATACGGTTGGAGACGCGATTGAAGCCGAACAGCATGATGCCGAGGAACGACGCTTCGAGGAAAAACGCGGTCAGCACTTCGTAAGCGAGCAGCGGCCCCGCAATGTTGCCGACCGTTTCCATGAAGCCCGGCCAGTTGGTACCGAACTGGAAGCTCATCGTGATGCCGCTGACGACGCCGAGCGCAAACGTGAGCGCAAACACCTTGACGAACAGGCGGTAGACGTTCATCCAGTAGTCTTCGCTCGTGCGGTTGTAGCGCCATTTGAAGAACAGCAGCATCCATGTCAACGAGATGGAAATCATCGGGAAGATGATGTGGAAGCTAATGTTCGCCGCGAACTGAATGCGGGCGAGCAGGAGTGCATCGAGCATGGTCGAAGGTCTCTATTCGTAGATGGGGTTTAACCGGCCGCTTTGTTCTTGCGGCCCGCTATCGGTTTGAGTAGTTTGCTGACGCCGCCGCCGAGCTTCATGAGCTGGATGACGGTGTTTGGCGAAAGATCCTGCACGTCGTCGATCCAGCGGGTGGTCAGTTCGATCAGCTCGTGCATTTCGCCCATGCGCTTGGCGGCGTATTCGTCTTCCTGGCTGCCCGGTTCTTCCATGAGCGCATCGAGAGGGTAGGGTCGATTTCGCGCTTGCGCCGTTCTTGTACCAGAGTCCGGAAAATCTCCCAGATATCCTCGGGCGCGCTGAAGTACTCGCGGCGGTCGTCGGGCAGATGCTGTGAGCGCACGAGATGCCAGGACTGCAGCTCCTTGAGGCCCATGCTGACGTTCGAGCGCGAGAGCCCCAGCGCGTGCACCATCTCGTCGGCATTCAGCGGGCGCTCGGATACATATAGAAGAGCATAGATCTGCCCGACGGTCCGGTTGATGCCCCAGCGGCTGCCCATTTCGCCGAAATGCAGGATAAATCGCTGTTTCAGTGGGGTGACATTCACGTAATTCTCGCAATTTCAGTAATTCCTGAAATTCTAGACATTGGTGGTCTGAAGGTCAATTCAAGGGTTTCGAAGTGTGAGGGAGGTCCAGCCGTAGCCAAACGTCCCGCGACTCCCTATAATGCGCCGCTCGCCACGGCTCAGGGACGCGGTTTTAGCCCTGATTAGCCACACGGCTCCGAAAAAAGCGCCCGTAGCTCAGCTGGATAGAGTACCTGGCTACGAACCAGGCGGTCGGAGGTTCGAATCCTTCCGGGCGCGCCATTCCGATCAAGGGTTTACAGTTTTCTGTAAGCCCTTTTTCATTTAAGCGTAGCGTCGGACGTAGCACTCCGATCGAGGGCATGAATGCCTGCTCTAAACCCGTAAGCAGACATTGGGATGCTAAAGTCTTCGCTGATTGCGAATGACCCAAAGCAGACGTTCGCGGCTCCCCGATTTTTGGCAGCTTGAGAAATGACCATTCTTCAAAAACTCGCCGTTGTTTTTGTTACGTGCGTGATCCTCGCCTGGGCCAGTCTTTCCCAAGTGGCATACGAAGGAACTTTAGGATTTTACGCCCGCTGGACATTTCGTGTCGTCGGCACCGTGGCTGCACTGGCTTGGTTTTCTGTGTGGTGGCTCTCCTTTGACCGTTCAAAATGGAAGTGAACGGCAGCCTGCTTTCGGCCGATAGCAGACCAGCTCGGGTCTAGAGATGAATGAGCGACTTAAGAAGCAATGGGAGACAACGGAGAGAGTGCTGAATTACGCGGCAGTCCAGATCGCAGAAACGGAGTTCTATCAGGAGTACCGCGAGTTCATTTCTCACAACGAACTAGGGTTGGCGCTAGATATTTTGGAAGAAGCCGGATTGGCGTCCAACGTCGACAAAGACTACTGGCACTGGTGCAAGAAGGCATCCGAAATCATGGAGCTAGAGCGCGAGCGTAGGGATAGATTTCGCGCCCTTAAGCGAGATGCCCCGGATGCGTAGCTTGGTGTGTTTCGAGTGGCCGCTTCTGGCCGTAAGCTGTCTGTCGAGATTCCGAAACCTGGACCCTCAGCTGTCGGCTTCCCGACGATCCAGAGCGTAGCGAACACGTAGCATCCCGGTGCATATCGGCAAGTCTCAGCCGCGCATAGCGGCAAAACAGGTGAGGGCGGGCCATCTAACCCATTGATTAAAAGGAAAACAGTTGTTGGTTTAACGCCCGCGAACCAAGCCGTCGGGAGAGAGCTTTTTTTGCGATGACATCCTTGATCGCGGTGTTCTCGAGCGCCAGATCCGCGTACATACGCTTGAGTTTGGCATTCTCCGCTTCCAGCTCACGAACACGCTTTAAACCCGAGGCTTCCATACCGTCTCGTTGGTCGCATGCGTCTACAACGTCGTGGCGATTAGGGACCAGGCGGCAAGTCAAAACTGACGACAGAAGTGTAGTAAGTAACACCTTCTACATTTTCAAGAGTATCTATCTGGCCGTTATTGTTCCAATCGGAGCCATGAATTATGTCGCCGCCTCGAATCGATTGAAGATCAGCACCGTTAATCGAATACTTAATACGGACCTTAGGTTCGATTATTGCGTATGCTATGTTATCGCTTAGATCTGCATTCTTACTTTCAGTATACACATAGTCCAGATACCACTCGCCCGCATCAGCCCATGCCGAATATTCTTCTGCGTATTGGGCCATACCTTGCATTAATGCTTTTAGCTGGGGACTCAGCTCTACAGGATATGTATCTACCGAAAAACAACCCTCGACAGTGTGACAATTCCAAGGTTCGTCCCACTTTTTCGGGTAGTTACTCATGTCCAGCGCAAATTCGGCATTAGTCACATCAAAAGGACTTGGAGGGGTACATTCGCCAGTTTCTTCATCACAAGAACCGGCAGAAGAAGTAGATGAAAAACCTAAAAGAAGTGCAATTGCCAAATATTTTGAAGTTTTCATTTTTTCCTCAAGAGATCAGTTTCACTGTTTGTCCGGGTGAGCTTGCTGCGCCGTCGCAATGCACGCTACGGTTGAAACCATCCCAATGAGAGTCAGGTGCTTCACTGCCACCTCCTTCTCCAGACGGCCTCCCCGCGCGTGAAAAATCCTAGCTTGCAGACTGCAGAAGCGTCAAAAATGTCCTTTATTGCCCCTTTTGTTTTACAACTGTACTGTTTGGTGCATTAGTGAGGCGATTCCCAAGTACCACTTACAAGCAGCCGTTCGAATGGCTGCTTCCACGTTAAAGTGAACGTCGGGAGTTGACCCGTAGTGGACATTCAAGGCGGCAGCAAGTGTTGGGGAGTGCTGGGCCTTTCGACTGTAGTTCCCAATGAACGAATTTTTGATCAAGAGGATCTGTTCTATGCCACGGAAAAGCCTGCGAATCCTGTTCTTGGTTACCTTCATCGTGATGAGTTCGGCCGGTTGTGGCCAGAAAACCAGCGACAAAACCTTGGAGCCAGATATGAGAGCAGAGTCGCCCCGTCCTTTCGCAGCAGTCGCCGGCGAAGCCCCGGTTGCGGAGAAACGTCCCGTCGAAGTTGAGCAGCACGGTGAAATGCGCGTAGACAACTACGGGTGGTTGCGTGACGAGAACTGGCAGGACGTGTTGCGCGATCCTTCAGTGCTCCGCGAGGATATTCGTGAGCAACTGACATCCGAAAACACTTATTACGAGTCGGCAACAAGCGAGCTTGAATCGTTGCGCGAAAGTCTGTTTGCCGAAATGCGCGGGCGCATAAAGGAAGACGATAGCTCAGTACCGAAGCCCGACGGCCCCTACGCCTACTCAGCGCGATACCGTGAGGGAGGCGAGTATCCGGTCTACGTGCGCACGACTCGTGACGGCAACGACGAGACGATTCTCTTCGACGGCGATGTCGAATCAGAAGGAGAAGAGTTCTTTCGCATCGTTTCGGTCGACCACAGCCCGAACCATGAAATGATTGCCTACGGCGTCGATCGCGTGGGTTCCGAGTACTACGACATACGTGTTCGCATTATTGACGGCGGCGAGGAATTCGAGGAGACGGTTCCATCCACCGACGGTTCATCGGTATGGGCCGCTGACTCCAAATCCTTCTACTATGTTGAGCGTGACGACAATCAAAGGCCCAAACGGGTCAAGCAACACATCCTCGGTACGGACCCGTCGGACGACATACTCATATATGAAGAGGCCGATGACACTATGTTCCTGTCCGTCGGCAAGAGCCAGAGCGGAGAATACGTTCTCATCGGCTCGTTCAAGGGAACAACGAGCGAGTATCGCTATGTTCGCACGGATGCCGCACCTGGCGTTGAACCCGTACTTATCGCACCTCGCGTCGAAAACCAGCTGTATTACGTCGCACATCATGGCGACTACTTTTATATACAGACGAACGCAGACGACGCGGTCGATTTCAAAATCGTGCGCGCACCTGTCGACAACCCGGGTCGCGATCACTGGGAGGAATGGCTTGAGCATCGGGCCGGAGTCTACATAGTGAATTTTGTAACCTTTGCGGATCGAATCGTCGTACTCGAGCGCAAGAACGCGCTGCCAGGGATTGTCATCTCGGACTATGCTCGGGAAGACTCTTACGAGATGGAGTTTAAAGAGGAAGCGTATGACCTGGGCCTGCAATCCGGGTACGAATTTGATACCGAATCGGTGCGCTACACCTACGAGTCGCCGTCGACACCCGAGCAGACGTTTGACTTCAACATGTCGTCCCGAGAGCGAGAACTCAGAAAAACGCAGGAGATTCCGAGTGGCCACAACGCAGACTTGTACGTTGTAGAGCGGCTCTTCGTCACGGCTGACGATGGTGCTGAGATTCCGGTTACGGTACTGCGGCTAAAGACGACAAGAATTGACGGTAATGCGCCGCTGCTTCTATACGGTTACGGCAGCTACGGAATTACGATACAGGCGTCGTTCAATAGCAGCATTCTCTCTCTCGTCGATCGCGGAGTTGTATACGCGATAGCACACATTCGCGGCGGTTCCGCCAAAGGCCGGCAGTGGTACCTGGACGGCAAGTACGAGAAAAAGATCAACTCGTTCAAAGACTTTGCTCGATCGGCCGAGGAGCTGCAGAACCGTGGTTATGGTCGAAAGGGCGAAACAGTCATTTATGGCGGTTCCGCGGGCGGTTTGCTCGTGGGTGCGACGGTAAATCTCCGCGCAGATCTCTTCTCGGGCGTCATTGCCGCAGTGCCGTTTGTCGATGTGCTGAACACGATCTCGGATGCCAGCTTGCCGCTGACACCGCCGGAATGGGTTGAGTGGGGCGATCCGATCAATGATTCCGAAGCGTACAAGACGATCGCGGAGTACTCGCCTTACGAAAACATTCGTTCCGATGTCGAGTATCCACCAATACTCGCGACAGCCGGGCTGACCGACTACCGCGTAACCTACTGGGAACCAGCCAAGTGGGTCGCTCGGCTGCGCGACGAAGCCGACGGCGGCCCGTTCTTCCTGAAGACGAATATGGAGGCGGGTCACGCGGGCTCTGCCGCGCGCTTCGAAAGGTTGAAAGAGCGCGCTCACTATTATGCTTTTGCGTTGCGAGTACTGGGCTTGACGGAAGCCGTTCCCATCAGCCATCGGTGACCGCTACCGGCCCATACCGGAAATCCGCCCAGCGTTACTCCGGATCGCTGACGGTCGATATGTCGATCAGCGGATTCGTCGCGATCATGCCGTCAGCCGTCAGTTCCGGATAGGGTTTTCCCTGGGCACGGCAACGTTCGGCAATGTCGGGATACGACCACTCGAACAGCGTACGGGCACGCTCCTCGGGCGTCAGACGCGACTGGTCGTACAGCCCTGCCGCGCGCCGCTGTCGCTCGGCCTCGAACAGAATGATGCCGACGACGACCGACACGGTCAGCGACGATCCGTGGCCATGCATGGGAATGGCTATGTGCTCATCGGCCTCGGCACGCGCAGCGTCGCTCAGGCCAACGTGCTCGCCCCCTACCATGATCGCCATCTTTTGCGTGTAGTCGACATCGCGATAATCGCGCGATCTTTCGCCACTGTACGCGGCCACGAGCCGCCAGCCATCGGCACGTAGCGCCGTGAGCGCGGCGCGGGTCGAACGGTGCGTCGTCACGGCGACCCAGTGCTTCGCGCCGCCCAGGCCCATGTGACTACGACGCACCAACTCGCCTGTCGAGCTTGTGTGCACTTGCTGAATGCCGACGGCGTCGGCCGTGCGGATGATCGCAGAGACGTTGTGTGGTTTGGTCACGGCGTCCATCAATACCGTTAGATCCGGCTGGCGGGCGTCGAGAGCGCGCTGGTGGTTTGCAGTTCGATCGCGTGTCATCGGTGTTCCTTACCTCACGTCGGCTGATATCGTAGCAGCGAGCTGCGCGCAGGAGACGGTACGACTTCACAGTTGCTGGCTGGTAGGTCGCACCAGCGCAGTACTTATGTTGCGTAGCGACGATAAGAAGTTTTCTGAGCCGCTACGCATCCCGGCCTGCGGTAACGCGGAGGAGCCGACTGCTTATGGCCGGCTACGGTCCTGGCCGGACCTCAGCTACAATTGCCGATGACAGAGCGGATGTCACTAATTCCCGGTGGATACAGCCCTTGGAGGAGCCAGTTCATGAAGTGGAACACTGCTGTCAAATACGTTGCCTTGACTCTGATCGTCGGCTTTTGTTGTGGCGCGAGTGGCGTTTTCGCCGAGGAAGAAAAAAGCGACAAACCGAGAGCACGTGACCTCGGAATCCCGTTTGACGGACAGCCTGGGCCGCTCAACGCCATAACTGACGTTGCTGGAGTACGAGTGGGTCATGAGACGGTAATCGAGGGTGAAGGAGCCTGGATTGCCGGCGAGGGTCCCGTGAGAACGGGAGTGACGGCGATCTTCCCATTCGGAGACGATCCGGCGGCCGTCGCCTACGCGGCGTATCACGCACTGAATGGTAACGGGGAGATGACCGGGACGATCTGGATAGATGAAAGCGGCACGCTCTCCGGGCCCATCATGATCACAAACACGCACAGCGTAGGGGTCGTTCGGGATGCAGTTACCGAATGGTCGCTAGAGAAGACCGGAGGACAGGCAGCCTGGTCGCTACCGGTGGTTGCCGAAACCTGGGATGGCCCCTGGCCGCCCTACGGTGGGTTGAACGACATCAACGGCTTCCATGTAAAAAAGCAACACGCCTTCGCCGCTCTCGATGCAGCCAAAGGTGGGCCGGTGGCAGAGGGCAACGTGGGCGGCGGCACGGGCATGATCTGTAACGAGTTCAAGGGTGGAATCGGCACGGCGTCCCGCCGATTCTCTGTGGGCGCCGAGCGTTACACTCTCGGCGTACTCGTGCAGTGCAACTATGGGCGTCGCGACTGGCTTCGAGTTGCGGGAATTCCGGTCGGTCGCGAGATCCGCGGCGCAAACATTTGTTATGACGCGGAGGTACCCGAGGGCCGGATCGAGCCGCGTTGCGAAACTGGGGATACATCGTCCCGCCGCCCGGAACTCGGATCGATCATTGTAGTGGTCGCGACCGATGCACCGTTGTTGCCTCACCAACTCAAGCGGGTCGCGCAACGGGTGACGCTGGGACTGGGGCGTCTGGGCAGCAGCGCAAGCGACTCGTCGGGCGACATCTTTGTAGCTTTCTCCACAGCAAACAAGGTCTCATTCGATGAGGAGGCCGCTCACGTCCGAACCCTGGCCAACCCTCACTTGACTCCTGTTTTCCTGGCGACCGTTGAAGCCACCGAAGAGGCTGTCGTCAACGCTATGGTTGCTGCCGAAACGATGACCGGAGCCGATTCGTATCGCGTCCCAAGTTTGCCACATGACGAACTTGTCCAGGTGCTCAAAAGACATGGTATTGCAAAGTAGCTCCGCCTCGAGACGTACCGCGGCCCGTCCGCTAGGCGCGCCGCACAGCCATGAACTCGCGGACGATCAGGGCGAAAAGCGTCGCGCTCAAGGCCAGCATGCAGACGTTGACCGTTAGAGCGAGCGGGCTCATGGCGGCTGCGCGGATGGCAAGCGCCGCCGCCGGGGCCAGAGCGCCGAGCAGTGCGACGAGCCCGGCCAGCGGAAGCATATACTTGCGAAAACCAGCGAGTCCCATCGCCAGGAACCCGACGATCAGCAATGCGCCGCCCACATAGGCGGGGAGCAGGGCGGTACGGCTGGAAGATATCAGGAAAGCGCCGACGCCAAGCGCGATCAAAAGCACCGCAAACACGACGATTTTCTTGGGCATTGGGGGCTCCGGAAGATTGCCAAAAGAAAGGCGCATGTTAGCCGCGGCAGTAAACCAATGCGAGAAGGTGCCCGTCCTACTCATGCAGGAAAAAGCGGATCTCGTCGCCGGGGCCGATGAAACAGTCGTCATCGAGCTGCGTCCGTTCCGTCGTCGAGAACGCGCTCCGGACCGATGCCGGATCGAACGCCTCAACCTCTCGAGCGCGCGGCGCCGCGGTGCGTCGCAGCGCGCCCTCGGGCAGAAATCGCTAAGGATCATGACGCCCGCACGGTCCAGGTCGGCGAGCATGTCGTCGCTCAGACGTCCGCCTGCCGGCGCTTTGCGCGTAGGCAGAACATCTTCGACGCGTTGCTTTTCGATGACATCGCAACGCTTTTGCACTACCTTGCGGGGTACTGCGAAACCGGAACCGGTCTCCTGATCTGTCTCGAGAGTGTTTCCATTGTGTTTCGATAAGGTTTCGTTGGGCAAGTATTCAAAGGGGGAATAACATGAACCAACAACGCATCTCTTCGACTGTCGTCGCGGCCGTTTCGGCCGCGCTGTTGCTGCCAATCACGGCCCTGGGCCAGGGCAGCGACTCATTCGTCGAGGAAATCACCGTCACCGCCGCAAAGCGCGAGCAGAGCATTTACGAAGTACCGATCGCGCTGTCCGCATTCGATGGCGACAAGCTCGTCGAGCAGGGCATCAGCAACATCTACGACGTCGGCAAATTTGTCCCGAACCTGAACATCACCGAGTTCTCGGCCGGGCATACGTCGTCGGCCAACGCGTTCATCCGCGGTATCGGCCTGCAGGACCACCTGATCACGACCGATCCGGGTGTCTCGGTCTACGTCGACGGCGTCTACCTCGGCCGCCAGGTGGGCCAGAACTGGAACATCACGAATATCGAGCGCATCGAAGTCCTGCGCGGTCCGCAGGGCACGCTGTACGGCCGCAACTCGATCGGCGGCGCGATCAACATCATCACGAAGACGCCCGGAGCCGAAGATACGGCGCAGATCGGTATCGAGGCGGGTAGCCGCGGCCGGCTGAATGGCGATTTCTACGGCGACTACCGTGTCAGCGACAGCTTCGCCGTGTCGTTCACGGGCGGCTTCAAGAACCGCGACGGAATCGGCGACTTTTTGAACCTGCCGAACGCCGGCGTCGAAGTCGGCGAGATGAGCGAGGTCTTCGGCCGGCTCGCGCTGCGCTTCGACCTTAGTGAGGATGCGACGATTACCGTCGCCCTGGACGCCAACGACGGCGAAGGCGGCTTGAGGCCGTACACGACGCTGATCGACGAACTGCCTCCGTCGAGCGCGCTCCGTCAGGCAGGCTTCACGAGTGCGGACTTAGCCGCCGACCCGTACGACAACAACACGGGCCAGGCCAGCCAGACCATCGTCAAGAACAGTGCCGAGGGGATTGCCGTCACGCTGGATTGGGCGATCAACGACACCTACACGAACAAGGTCATCCTGAGCCACCGTTCGTCCGACTACAAGGCGGGTCTCGATGACGACAGCCTGGAGGAGGACTTCCTGTCGTTCCCCGAGTTCGGCGACGCCGATCAGACGTCGTTCGAGGTCCAGCTGAACGGCACTTTCGACAACTGGGACTTCGTCTCCGGCTTCTATTACTTCGAAGAGGACGGCGGCAACTTCCAGTTCCCGACGACGTTCAACGGCGGCACCGGCGGGCTGTTCGTACTGGACCAGGAGGTAACCAGCATCGCCGTCTACGGCAACGCCGGCTTCGACGTGTCGGACGCGCTGCGAGTGTCGGCCGGCCTGCGCTTCACAGAGGACGAGAAGGACGCTGTCGCCAACGTCGGCATCGGGCCGACTCCGGGCAGCGAGGACTTCGACGAGGTGACCTGGGACCTGTCGGCGAACTATAAGCTCGGCGGCGGCATGAACGTCTACGGCAGCATCCAGAGCGGCTACCAGTCGGGCCAGTTCCCGGCGCGGCCGTTCTGCCTGTTCGGCGATCCGAACTGCTTCGTTGCGAGCGACAACATCACGGCCATCAACTACGAAGTCGGCGTCAAGGGCGCGCCGACCAGTAACTTCCAGATGAGCGCGGCGGTATTCCTGACCAACTACTCGGACCTCCCCTACCAGGTCAGCACGACCGCGGGCGGCGGCTTCAACACGGTCAACCTGATCGTCGACCAGACATCGATCGGCTTCGAGTGGGAGAACACGTATTACTTCAACGAGAACTTCCTGTTCCAGGCGTCGCTCGGCTACATCGACGTGGACGTCGACGAACAGGGAGGCACGAAACCGGTCGCGCCGCTGACGCCTGAGCTCACGTTCTCGCTGAGCCCCGAGCTGCATATTCCGACGCCGGGCGGCAACGAGTGGGTGTTCCGCGCGGATTACTCGTATCGAGACGACATGTTCGGCGAACCGAGTTCCGATCCCGGCCGCCTGACCCTGATCGACAGCCGCGGCCTGCTCAACCTGGACTTTTCGTACCGGACGGGCGACGGCCGCTGGACCGCGGGTATCTACGGCCGCAACGTGACCGACGAACGCTACGACAACGCGCGCCTGAATACCGGCGACTACGTGCTGCGCATCTTGAGCAACGACGCCAGCGAATTCGGCGCGAGGTTCAGGCTGAGTTTCTAGTCGCGAGATACGCTTGCGTGTAGAGCCGGTCACCGACCGGCTCTTTTTTTGCGCCGCGACACCTCGCTCTGACCCCTTTCCGCATTCGCCATTCTCGCCACCCTGCGCACCACGGTGCACACACCACAGTGCCGGGACGGGCTCGACTATGACGAAAAGCCTGCCTTACCGTGACTGGACGATTACATGAAGAGCAAGACGACCGGCGCGGTCACGTTGGTGACCAGAACAATCATGCACACCACACCGAATCGACTCATGACTACCGAGCTCGCGGCCTCGATCGCCTGAATTCGTTTTTCCCTTGTGTCGATCTCCTTCGAACGATCCTCGCGTTCGCGTTCCGTGAGTACGGCTTCCCAAATGCCCAACAGCTTATCGCGCCTCTTTTTCTCCAGGCTGAGCGAACGGAGCCGCTGTTCTTCCAGCCGCGCATATGCTTCGCGAAGTGGAATTGCGCCGAGCATACCGATGATTGCAATAGCGATCATGACAGCAAAGGGCGTGCTCAACCCCACTTGTTCATTCGTAACGATAAACCAACTGGCCGCGAGGTTGAGCGGCACGCTGCCGACGGCCAAAAACCCGAATACCGTGTTACCGAGCCAGGCTAGCCCGAAATGTCCGTCAGGGCTGGCTGGATCGTAGGTCGGGACCTCGCGCGGCCTGCGCGCGGCCCCATTGAGCGCGAGTATCAAACGCACGATTAACAGCAAGATCGGAACCAGCGCCACCAGAAAGTAGGCCGCCGATACTGACCAGAGCGTCCAATTCCGCGCATCCTGACTCCACCACCAGGTTTCGGCATTGGTAACGATTATGTCTACATTCAGGTAAGCACCTATTGCCATCACGATCATGACTACCGGGGTGATCCACCAGCGTAGCGCGCGCCATTGCTGATCAATTGGCAGAATGACCGCACCGAGACTCTTGCGAACCCTTTTCCAGACGACACCAAGCGAAAACGCAACAATCACTGCACCGCCTATTAGTATGTGTCCGAGATAGTCGTTCTTGAAGTGCAACACCTCCACAGCATCAGGCGCCGGATCGAGTGCCCGAGGGTGCAGAAACCCAAGCAATACCCATACGAAAAGAGCCAGAAACGCACCGGCAGTTGCGAGATCGGTCAGGTGTCCGCTCGGATACGTCACCGTGACCGGGCATTTTCGCAAGGCGCTCTCCGCGTCGTCTGTCTTCAAGATAAGCTCGACGTTGTGGCTGCCCGTCTCGGCGGCTTTGGCACTGCCGCAACCTTCCTCGTCGAGCTCAATCTCTTGCTTCTGGAATCGAACGATCGTATTGCGCAGAGTTCCCGCAGGACCCGAGACGACGACGTCGATGGCCTCGCCTTGTTCAACGGTGGCGGGATCGACATCAAGTTCTGCCTGCTCGGGATTGAATCCGCGAGCCTTGCGCCACGACTCGATGAACCCGACGAGACTATCGCGCAGCCTGGTGTCGAAATCGTCGCTGTCGTCGAATATAGCTGCGACCGCATCCTCGTCCTGGAGCATGTTGTTACGAAGATCGGCAACCTGTCGGTCAAGTGCCATTTCGTCGTCAACCTTGGACAAGAAAAGAAGACGCGGTAACCTGACGAAGAGCGCGCGCTGATACTCGAGATGGGTGTAGTGAAGCTCATCACCGGCAGGCTTCGAGCCTGCGTTTTGGGCTACTATGCCGACGTAGACGTCCGCATTCTCTACCAGGTCGATCGAGAACCCGCGCACCGAATCCGCCACGGCAACGTTGCCTTCCATTGAGATGATTTCGAGGTTCAATTCGCGGCAAACCCGGTGAGCGCGTTGACGGATATCACCGAGATCCTCCACGGTGCTGCTCAGCATGATCCGAGGTGTCCTGAGCCCCGGATCAGTCGCGTCCACTGTGTCCTGAGTGCTCACTTCTGCTCACTCTCGTTGGCAAACTCCTCCTGCACGTTCTCTGCGGCACCTTGCAGCATCAAATTCCGCAGCTGTGTCTTGAAGCGCGCGTTGGTATTATCTCCGTCGGCCATGAGCCACACGCCAACGACTGCATGACCTTCTGCGAAGGTGACCGACGATCTGCTCCATCCATCAGGCCCGGGTGTGCCCATTACCGCGCGGTGTGTAATGCGTTTGAAATAGGGAGAAGTCCAGGTATCACCGTCAGCATGTTTGCTGCCCGAGATAAGAAACAACATGGCGTTTGTTGTCAGTTTGAGATGCTCGCTGACCTGCTTGATCCACGCGGGCGCGAAAGCTGCAACCACGCCTGGCGGGTCGCCATGAATAACCAGGCCGATTCGCAGTTGCGCATCGTCTCCGTCCTTTGACTCCTCGTGTTCTGCGCTCAGAAGATTGGGGGTGCCGGTATTCCTCCATTCCCACTGCACTGTACTGACGGGGACAGCATTATCGAATGAGTAAAGAAGAAACGACGCCGATCGATCAACGGTCGCAACGAGAACGCCGCTGTTGTCAATTGTGTAGTCCGTAGTCGGCTTGTCATCGAATGTGATGTGCTGTCGGTCGTTTCTGATGTTCAGCACTTCCACTACGGTCCGGGCCCCTTCGGCGCCTCCCCGATCTGGACCGACGAGCGTGAGGATAGCGATCATTGCCAACTGCCGCGCGACAAGGTTTACCCGCATCGATGTGCCCCCGCCCGAATGCTTGTTTGATGACGTCGGGCATTCGCATCGCCGATACGCAGCCCAATTGCATCTACAGCATGCCTGCTGAAAGAACATTGTGCCAGTGTGAGGCCGCTGCCGGCGTGATCGCGTATGTGTTGGCGAGCAACCGCCGCTGGCGATATTCTTCAATAGGTTACCGGGACGTTCGTTGCGAATAGTGCACCACCTTGCGGGACTTAGCGTGGCTCATTCACGAAAAACTCACGCTGGCCTTTTTGATCCTGAAACCGCCGGCGCCATGAACAACGGGCTGCGGATACCTTACGACCCCAAAGGACGTCTCGAGAAGGCTATCGAGTATGCGGAGTCGTCGATCCAGTGATTGCTACTGGCCGTCTCCAGCCAGTCGTCTGGTGATAGACTCACAGGCTGGCACTGACCTATTCCGGACGGCGAGAGACCCGAGGTATGCGACGTTTGCTGAAGCGTAATCGCAGCTGCAATACCTGCAGTCTATTGGCCGCTGTCCTGCTGTGGACGGCGGACGCCCACGCTACACCTCAAGCAACCGGTCACGTCCGCTATCAAGATGAGACGTACTCTATCGTAGAGCGTAAAGGTGAATTACCGTCGCCCGGTTCTTTCGGTATTCAAGCGGCAAGCATCTCAACTGCTATGAGGAGCGGCTACTACTCTGATTACTCGGTCATCGACGGACAGTTCTTACTGTCCAAGATGCTTGTCAGGTCGGCAACTGACGAGTACCCGATTATCAACGGTGTCGAGGCTGAAGTGGACTGTTCCGAAATCAGGGGGGAGACGCATTGTTCGCCAGGAGTCTACAACGATCTCAACCTACCGGTACCGTTCACCGGCAAATTTAGAGTCGCGCGAGGCTTTATCGAAGACTGTTACGATCACAGGCAGGCGGAACCGCAAATGTTTGAAGAGGTGCTCGATCTCACGTTTGAAGATGGGACGATTGTGGAGGCGCGAGACAGGTCCAAGGAGGTGCAGTCGATCCAGGCGCATTTTGTCAGTCGGACAGAATGTCGGCGCCGATTACCCCTTAAACTGGAGCCTCTGGAATAAACCGGGTGACCGCTTTTGGCCGTAAGCTGTTTGTCGGGGAATCCGAAATCCGGATACTTGGCTGTCCGTTTACCGACAAACCGGACGATCGAGAGAGTAGCGAAAACGTAGCGCCTCGGCGCGTGTCAGCGAGTCTCAGCGGTACGTAACGGCAAAGCAGGTGAGGGCGGGCCATCTAAATTTTGATTTGATTGGTGCATATTATCGAATCTGCTCCTGCGAACCCGACGGTCGGCATGTCAATTGGCTCTAGACGCGCCTTCCTGCAAATCTCAAGCTGACCTGGCCGGCAGGCCAGTCGGACTAAGGGCAAACAACACAGTGACGAGACAGATTGCCCCGTGTCAATATGCATATACAATCTGATCGAACTCGTAGCGTCGCGAAAGCGCCCGTTCAAGTGTTAGAATACAGTCTCTAATGACGTGCGGCTGCTGAGCCGAACCGGTCATTCAAAACCAGTTCTTGGCTTGTCTTTGAACTAGAGCAACCTCTCTGCGGCGACGTAATTGTTGGAGGACTACTGGACGTGGCATTTCACAACCAAACTGACGCCGTCTTAATCACTTGCACCAACGAACCGGGCAGGGGAACCTGCAGATCGCAGAAATACTATTGATACTTCTCAGTCCTCTTTACCGCATGGGTCGCGTTGTAGACCAGCCCCAACGCTAGCGTGACATCAAACTCTGGAGTCAAGGCACGTGTCGAAAGGCTTACCGTATGCCGAGCATCTAACGGACGCAGAAAGAGCACACTTGATAGCGCTGAACGAGAGTTACCTCGACAACGAGGCGCTTTGGAACGTGCTCGGTCGATCTATCGAGGGCCACGCGGCAACCGGCGAAGAACCCGACGGCAAAGGCGCCTTCAATCGACAGCTTCGGCGGATCAAAGATGCCATATGCAAGGATCAAAAAATTATCGACTTCATCGATGGTCCCCATGCCGGAGATGTTCTAGCAATTGCCATGGTATGCACTGCGAAACTGGCATCTGTCGCTTTCGCTGGGATTGATATCTGTGCTATGGGTCTATTAATCGCGCGTATCGGAGTGCGACAGCTGTGCCGGTCCGACGGCATTGAATGATCTGCGTTCCGTATGGCGTCGGATCTCCCCGCTACAGAGTGAAACCTATGACATCCGAATCATACAGTCGTTCTACCAGCTTGCGGCTTGGCACGAAAACGATACCTTCGAGAATCTAGCTCCGACGCTCGCTGAAGAGCGTGAGATCACACCGGCTTTCTTCGAGCGTTACGACTATCGATGGATAGAACAACGCTCCAGCTACGACTTCCCGCAAGACGTCCTTTTTCAGCACTTCGCCATGAAAGCGACGCTAGGGCTGTGGCACAGCGCCAGACCAGAACAGCAGCATCACCCAGCATTCTCAGGCGTGGGTGCGCGAACACTCTTTGAGTGGGGCACAAAGGGTGGGTCACCGAGGGCCATCCCGGAAATCGAGGGTTGGCGCATCATAGTTGTACCTCTAGCATGGTATGACTTCTCGGGTGCCGCCACCAATGGAGTCGTGGCTAGCCTACCGGATGGCGTCACTCTTGAAGCCTTGACCCCAAATGACCGACTCGTTGAAACAGCGGAAGTGAAACAGTATTGGGACGCGCTGCTGATCAAAGGAGTTATCGGTAAAGCCAGATGCAACGAGCTTCTTAAGGTCGAACTCGCAGATAAGTTGAGCAAGCATGCCGGAACGAAGCCCTTCTTCGAACCGGTACTTGAGCCGATGCGGCCTGCCGATCTTCTCCAGGAATTCGCGCAACGCTTTCTGACTGGGCACGAGGTCGGTCACCACGTGTCAGAAGTGTTTGATCCGACGCAGCGGTCACACCCCGAATTGCTTGCAGATCGCCTGGCGATTGAAGGCGTAGAAAGGAGCGTATGGGAAATTCACGGTCATGCATACAGGCCATTATTGGACGATGCAAAGAGTGTACCCATCGTCGCCGGCCATACTTTCTACTTTCTTCTCGGGATGTGGACAGTCATTTCAAGCGGGGTTGGCGAACTTGCAGGTGAGTCCGAGACACGCAGGAACAAGCGTTGGAACCTGTTACAAGCGCGGCTTCAAACATGGTCGCAATACTTGGAAAATTCTCGAGAAAACGCTTCGAAAGCAAATCCGCTCTCAGGGTACTTTGGAGTTCTCGACGATCACCTTCACCGATTTTCAGCCTACGCAGCATCAGCTTTACCCAGTCTTTTCCGAACCTCAAAACTACTCGATGAAGATATAATCAGGAACAATCCGGAGGGTGCTACGCCGGAGTTGTTGAATCAGTGGCTGGAAGAGACCTTTTCCGATGGTCTGCCGTCGACCTATGAGGAGATGTTGGCATTGCTCAGAACTCTCGATCAAGGTCGGAATACCTAGCTAGAGAAGGGTTGCTAATGGCCGAAAAGCGCTAGCGACGGTGCTTTCGATAGACTGTAGCTTCCCGACCCTAGGCGGACGTAGAATCCTGCCCGTGGACTAACGCAGTGTGGGCGCGTGATGTTGGAGTCTGAGTACGGTGGGCATCGTGATGCCTCGAAGCATCTCATTGAACAATACTTGAAATGGTTTGCATTTTTTTCGGGTCTGAACCTTGTCGGATATGGCTGGTTCGCGAGCGAGCTGCTAGATGATGGATGCGAAAAAGGGACGAAGTGGCTAATACTAATCGTTGCGATCTATTTTCTGATTCAGCACATCCTCGCGGTGGTAGCTTCCTGCCAAGTTCGCAAGAGGCTCAAGTCAATGGAGGAGCGTATGCTCCAATTGCTCGCTATCCTCGAGTCAAAAGGCGTGGAGTCGGGCAGTACAGCGCAGATCGATGTTCCCTTCGGCCTATATCGGGGAGTCGTAAACCTTGTGACATTCACATTCCCGACTATGGTTCTGCTTTGGATCGCGTTTGCGTGGTACGCGTTTGTGTTCGCCTGCCCGTGAGGGCGGGATGAGAATTCTGTATGCCGAGCCTTCCTCGCTAACGTTCTTCAAACTGCGCGGTAGATGGCCTCCAACGGTAGATGGCAAAGTATTCTTGGTTGTGACTTCACCGCGGCAAGCCCAACTATCTCAGGTGTGGCCCTCCCGACTATTTCGGAGACTCTGTTGTGTGGGTGTAGAGCCCTGCTTTGGGAGTAATTTTCGAGTTGCCGTGTCCGCCTTGGTGGACTTCACGCCTTTGCAGCCGATCAGGTATCGCGAGCTGTAATCGGAGATCGTGAGCGGGTAGCAGTACTGCTTGTTGCCGAGCATGAACTCGCCCTTGTAGTCGGCGCACCAGAGCTCGTTGGGCTTACGAGCCGCGACCAGGGGCGTTCCTTCAGCCTTGTAGCGACGCCGCTTCTTGCGCTTGACGAGGCCATGGCGGTCCAACACGGCATGGATGGTGCTGACCGCAGGCGTCGGCACCATCGGGAACTGCTTGATCAGCTTGTCACGGATCTTGCGGGCGCCCCAGGTATCGTGTGCGTTCCTGATCCCGAGGATCGTTCGCTCGACCTGGTAGGGCAGCCGGTTGGCTTGCCGGTACGGGGCCCGGCTGCGGTCGTTCAGGCCATCGAGGCCGCAGTGTTTGTAGCGGTTGTAGGTCTTGTAGCCGGTGACCCGGGAGACACCGAACTCTCGGCGCAAGGGCGCCATCTTCTCACCCTCGAGCAACCTGGCTATGAAACGCAGTCTCTCATCCATCGGTTTACACTCACTCCAGGGCATCTGGGCGCTCCCCAAATGCCTAAATGTGTAAACCATGTGTCCGGAACAATCTGTAAGCTATGTGTCGAGTAGCTCACAAAAGCCAATCACTTACCGGTGGTTGGCTTTTTTGTTTTAGACGCTGCGGGAAATACTCACGATGTTGGGTAATATCCCGAAGACGGTAAGGCATTTTATTTGAATTTGGACCACCCGAAGACATTACACGATGATCAAGACGTCACGCGCCGAGGCTTTGTTTGAAACAATTCGAGACGATGGCCACGAGGCGATCGACCGGTTGATACAAGATCGCGTTGCCGAAGAGCTATTTCTCGATTTCAAGCGATCTGCGGACAATGGTGCAGGCGATACGCTCCACAATAGAGATAGACGTAACCTCGCAAAAGCAGTGTGTGGATTCGGCAATGCGGAGGGCGGCATCATCGTTTGGGGGGGTGACTGTTCCGATGATGGGCAGACAGGCGACCTACCCGGCCAGAAAACTGGGATTGAGGATCCGGCTCGATTTCGAGCGAACATCGAATCGGCGATCTCAGGTTGTACGGTGCCGCCACATTCGAAAGTGGAAAATCAGGTCATCGAGGCGAGCGACGAGTCGCCGGGCCTAGTGGTGACCATGGTTCCAAAGGCGCACCAGGCGCCATTGCAGACCGTGAATGATCTCCGGTTTCTGGTGCGCGCCGGCTCGAGTTTTGTGCCGATGCCTCACGGCATGGTTGCCAGCATGTTCGGCCCTCCTCCGGCGCCACACTATTTTCCAAATTACGTAATGGCCGTTGCAGAGATTACGGCTGATGAAGCAATTCGTGTCGCGTTCGGAATAGCAATTGTCAACGACGGACCGGGGTTGGCTGAGAATATGTACGTCACAACCACGTTTCATTCGCTTCCGGGCGAAGAAACGGTCGCCAGGTTTGAGACGCCGGATACGGCGAACTGGTCTGGATGAACTGCCTTCGGTCGTCGGATTTCTTTGACATCCAATCATGGTTACCGCATAGCCCCGGAGGGCATGGCGCAACCGGTAGTTGTTCACATTGAATTCAAGCCGCCCTTTACAGATCCCCTAAAGATCAAAGTCCTTGCCGGCGCTACTGAATCGGTACCGTATTCGGAGGAATTTCTAGTCTCCGCGGACGAGGTGCGAACGGCGTATGAGAATGCGATAGGTGCGCATCAAGCTGGGGAAGAGCAGGACATGTACGATGTTGCTTCTCAGCTTCTCGGGCGTGAAGATGACTGAAGCCATACAGCGACTATCAGAACTGTCTCCGTCGAGGGCGTGAGAAAACAGGTCTCAACGGATTAATTGATGGTATGACCCATCTGGCGCACGAGCGATGGGAGGTTGCTACCGCTGGCAATTAGTCTAGGTACTACGGCAATGAAAGACCTCGCGGATTCGTAGAACTCTGTAACAAGCTCTAGCACGGCTGTCGAATCGATGTCTCTTATCACACGGTATTGCATAAGTGCATCGGGATCGCGGTGCGCGATAGTTGAATTTCGGATCTTGTGCATAGCCTTTCTCGCACGGTGTTGGGTTTTTCGAAGATTTCGCAAAGAGGCCGTGACTTCTTCTTTCAATGGAGCACCGATCTTCGCAATCTCCATCGCCTTGCGCAGCATTTTTCCAGCGACCTTGTCCATGTCCCACTCGTAAATCGTTAACAAGATCGTTCTCAAGGCAACGCTTCGCTTCCACTTATCCGGATGTGTCAACGCGTCCAATTTGACCGCGCTAATATCCCTTTCAGCGATCAAGGTGAATAGTGCGATATTCATGAATACTCTGGCAGCTGGGCAATTGGATAGCTCTAGTTTCGCCGCTTGTTGTCCGATGGTCGCAAGTGCTAATTCCAATTCTCGAACGCGCCGTCGCTCCTGTAGCCAGATTCTAGGCCGAGCTATCCGACGCCCGATACGACGCCCGATCTGTACCGATCGGATCTTTGCCCATCGCTCTATAACAGCTGGCTCGCGTTGGAGAAGTTTTTTGGTGCCTCTTGGCATGTTTCCATGTCCCCTTTTTAGTATCCGGCTGATCTCCGCGATTGGGAGTCTGCAGCGGCATAGGCTACAAGGAGTCGCAGCACAGCGAGGTTTTTGGTCTTCAATGTGATGCTAATTTGGTGTAATATTGCACCAAGTTGACTCAATTGAGAAATAGCGATGTCACGCCAGAGTATTTCACTGACTAGCCCGAACTCCGAGTGGCTCAACAAGAAGGTGAACGTCGAACACGAATACAGGAGCAATAGCGAAGCCGTGAATGATCTCATTCGCAAAGCTCGCGAGATCGAAGCGATTCGTGCTCGACTGATTCATGCCGAGCAAAACGGATTCACGGAGATGACCCGCGAAGAGATACGCGCCGAAATAAGGGAAGAGTTGCGGCGCAATGGCGAACTATAGGATTAACGAAGACGCGAAGGCAGATCTGCAACGGATCTACCGACGCGGCGTACTTGAGTTCGGTGAAGCGCAGGCCGATCGATATTTCGACGCGTTTTTCGAGCGCTTCGAGGAACTCGCGAAGCAGCCACTGCAGTACCAGGCGGTTGATGATATTCGCGAGGGGTATCGGCGTAGTGTCAGCGGAGTCGATAGCATCTACTACCGCATCGTCGACAACACAGTCGAGATCATGAGGATTCTGGGCCAGCAGGACATTGATGATTGGTTGTGAAACAGACACCAGCTATTGGAATCGCGACACGAGCGATTCCGACCTCAGCGTGCGACGTTGTGGATCGTCGTGAAAAATCGGCAAAGGGCGCCGTCTCTCTGGCCCTGTTCATCAATAACTTAAAATAGTCATAGCGGCTACGAACCCGACGGTCGGCATGTCAATTGGCTCTAGGCGCGCCTTCCTGCAAGTCTCAAGCCGACCTGGCCGGCAGGCCAGTCGGATTAAGGGCAAACAACACAGTGACGAGACAGGTCGTCTGAATCGCGCACAAAGCACGCCCCAAGCTACGTCAACCCAGAGGTTCGATTCGTCTCGGGCGCGCTATTCCCGCACTGTGTGAGTTGTATTAGATCAATACCCTCGGCTCCAACAGGTCGGAAAGACCAACACGCTGCAGCATCTCGGCGCGAAGTCGGTCCAGGACAGCGAAGCCGACGTCAGCGCCGTCTTCGGCCGGGTCCACATGCATGCGGAACGGACGCTTGCCGAACGGCGCGTCGATAAGCTTGGCAATCGCATCGGCTACGGCCGATGCATTCGCGTCCGCGGGCACAATTTCGTCAAAGGCCTTTTGCACTTGCTCACCGAAGCCTGAGTAAGGACCCGATTCATACTCGGCCACGATGACCTCATCGGCAGGTCTACCCGAATGCAAAAAGTGATTAGTGCCTTTGGTGAAGGCCCCGGGAACGATGATCGACGTCTCGATGCCCCAACGTGACAGCTCGCGGGCGTATTGCACCGCCAATGCATCCATGCCGGCCTTCGCTGCGAAGTAGGGCGACAGGTAAGGCGGTGTGCCACCGGCCGAGCTGCTCGAAGACACCCAAACCAGCAAGCCCTGCTTTTGCCGGCGCAGGTGCGGCAGGACGGCCCGGTTGACACGCTGCGCGCTGATCACGTTGATATCGTAGAGCTGGGCGAACTGCTCGGGCGAGAAAGCCTCGGCCGGACCGAATGCCATGTGGCCGGCGTTGTGCACAACGACATCGATGCGGCCTGCTTCCGCAATGACCTTGGCGATCGCGGCATCGACGGACTCCTGCGATTGTACGTCCAACTCGACGGTGCGCAGATCGACGCCGTTCGCCTTCGAGAAGGCGTCGATCTTGTCAACCTCGGCGGCGTTACGGCTGGCGGTGTTGCGCATCGATGCGTAGACGGTATCGCCGTCCTTGGCGAGACGTTCGGCGGTCAATCGGCCGAAGCCGCTGGACGCGCCGGTAATTAGAATGATCTTGCTCATGATGTGTTCTCCGTTTGCATTAGTTGATTGACCGCACTTAGACGATCCCGCCGTTCGCCCGCAGCGTCTGGCCATTGATCCAGGCGCCATCCGGTCCGGCAAGAAAGGCAACCGCCGCCGCGATGTCCGCGGGCTCGCCCAAACGTTCCAGCGGCGCGAGCTTGGCGAGGCGGTCGATGACCTCCGGCGGCTTACCATCGAGGAACAAATCGGTCGCCGTTGGCCCTGGTGCCACCGTGTTTACCGTGATGTTGCGGCCGCGTAATTCCTTGGTCAGGACGTGCGTAAGCGCCTCGACACCGGCCTTGGTTGCGGCATAGACCGCATAGGTCGGCTGGTAGAGACCGACGACACTCGACGACAGGTTGATGATCCGGCCGCCATCCCGCAGCCGCCTGGCAGCTTCGCGAAGCGTATTGAACGGCCCCTTGAGATTGACGGCGACCTGGCTGTCGAACAGCGCGTCGTCGCTGTCGGCAATCGTCGCCAACTTCATGATCCCGGCATTGTTGACCAGGACGTCGACACCGCCGTAGGCGGCTTCCGCTGCATCGAACATTCGAGCCACCTCGGTAGCGTCGCTGACATCCGCCTGCGCCGTAATGGCACGGCCGCCGGAACTTTCAATCTTCTGCGCCAGCGCTTCCGCGGCCGTTGCGTTCTTGGCGAAATTGATAAGTACGGTGAAGTCATCGGTGGCAAGTCGTTCTGCGATTGCGGCGCCAATTCCGCGCGAAGCGCCCGTAACCATGGCGATCCTGTGATTTTTTGTAGACATTTTCTTACTCCTGGTTTGTGTTGCGCCGTGTTTAGCGCGACTGGGGATCATATGTATCATTGGCCACGATGAAGATAATCATGGTAAAAAGGACATCACTGTTCGGTTTTTGCGAACAATAGGATTACGATGGATCGCGTTGACGCCATGAGCTTGTTTGTACGCATCGTTGAGCGGGAGAGCTTCACCGCGGCCGCCCACGACATCGGCGTGCCTCGGTCCACGGTCTCGCAAGTGATCAAGCAGATGGAAACCCGGCTGGGCGTGCGGCTGCTGCAGCGAACGACACGCGTTGTGCGCCCCACGCTCGATGGCGAAGCGTATTACCGCCGGTGTGTCGGCATTCTCGACGACATCGAGGACGCGGAAGGGGCGTTCAGTGGCGCTGTCCCCAGAGGCATGCTGCGGATTGAGGTTCAGGGCACGCTGGCCCGATCGTTTTTGATGCCTGGTCTACCGGAATTCTTCGCGCAATATCCCGATATCGAAATATCGATGAGCGAGAGTGATCGTTGGGTCGATCTGGTCCACGAGGGCGTCGATTGTGCGCTACGTTGGGGGGCGCTACCGGACAGCGAGTTGGTCGCAAGACGGCTAGGGATGGCGGAGAGGCTAACGTGCGCGTCGCCCGACTATCTTGATCGATTCGGCCATCCGGACACGCTCGAAGGTCTCAAAGGGCACCGTATCGTCGGCATTCGTTCGCTCACTACCGGCGTTGTCAGGCCGCTCGACTTTGTTGTGGGTAGTGAAAACCAAAGCATCACCCTGCCAGCGACCTTTTCGGTAACGGGCCCGGAGAGTTATCTGCTTGGAACACGGCTCGGTCTCGGCTTGGCGCAAATGCCGCGCTTTCATATAGAAGACGACCTGCGTCGTGGAAGCCTTGTCGCTGTGCTGACAGATCTTCCGCCGCCGTCTGTACCGGTGTCCGTTCTCTATCCGCAGAACCGCCAGCTGTCGCCGCGCGTGCGGGTCTTCATTGACTGGTTGACTCAACAGTTCTCAAGCGGGCTGGGAGTCAAAGGACCGTGAGAGGTCGCGCTCGGCGCTGGGCTCTATCGACTTGGCGTAGTTACCTGGAGCATTGCCGACGTGACGCGTGAAGGCAGTACTGAAAGCGCTGGCGGAGCCGTAGCCGATCCTTTCCGATACGTCAGTGACGCTGTGGCGACCGGAGCGTAGCATGTGCTTTGCGAGCGTCATCCGCCAGTTCAGCAGGTAGCCCATTGGCGGCACTCCAACGATTCGGTTAAACCGGGTAAAAAAAGCAGAGCGGGACAGGCGCGCCTCGTTCGCCA
>JBCBSC010000017.1:0-109296 GCA_039819385.1 Pseudomonadota bacterium
GCAAAATAAACCCGGCCCCTTTTTTGCGAACCCTTTTTTGGACCTGTTTCTGCTGCGGGCACAAAAAAAGCCCGGCCGAAGCCGGGCTTTGCATAGGCAGCGGGGTGCTGTTTTTATCAGTCGCCGAACGCGTAGCTGAATTCCGCGCCCCAGATGCGCGGTTCGTTGACGAATCCCGTGTTGTTACTGAAGTCGACGAAGCCGAGCACGTTATCCTCGTCGGTGATGTTCCGGCCGAACAGCGCGACGCCCCAGCCTGCGTCCAGGTTGTTGTAGCCCACACGCAGGCCGCCCTCATGCTGGTTGTTGGTCCTGAACTCGACCGCCTCGTACAGCGGCATGTTGATCTCGCCGATCCAGACCCAGTCGGTGTGGACATACAGTTCGCCGCTGTTGCCGACCGGCACGCCGTAGCGAATCGCAATGTTGTAGGTCGACTCCGGCGCCCGCGGGAACGGATTGCCGTCAACGAGTACCCGCGCCGGATCGGCCGGATCGACCGGATCGAGCGGCGTGCAGAGTCCGGAGCCGCAGGGAGCCGTGCCGAGGGTGCGGTCGTTGATCTCGGTATCGTTGAAGGCATAGCCGCCGGAGATACGCAGGTTCTCGGTGACCAGCCAGTCGAAATCGATTTCGAAACCGAGCGCCTCGCCTTCGTTGGCGTTGACGACGCGATTGACGTTGCCGTCGCCGCCGATAACCGAGAGCTGTATGTCATCCACTTCGTAGAAAAACGCCGCCGTATTGACGTACAGCCGGTTGTCGAGGAGGTTCGCCTTCCAGCCGGCTTCGAAGGAGATAATGGTTTCGGGCTTCGCTACTGAAGGCGCCTCGAGGAAGGCGACGTCCCGGCCCTGAATCGTCTGGCCGCGGAAGCCGTCCGACACGCGGCCGAAGATGCTCTGATTTTCGTCCAGGGCATAGTTCAAGCTGGTCTCCCAGCTCACTTCGCTGTCGGATACGCTGATCGGCGCCGCAATGGCGGTCGGAATCCCGAGATCGAGCCAGAGCTGGCCGAACTGCACGACCCGGAAATCGCGGTCGTCGTCCGTATACCGCACGCCGGCCGTCAGGTTGAGGGCGTCGGTCAAATCGTAGGAACCCTGGCCGAAAACGGCCCAGGTGGTGTTTTCCTGCTCGATGATCGTGTCCTGGCGGTCCACGAAACCGAACGAGGCGAAGGAGTCGGTCGTTACTTCCAGCGACGAATCGAAGTAGAACGCCCCGACCTGCCAGTTGAACGCGCCGACGCCGCTACTGGCGAGGCGGAACTCCTGAGTAAACTGATCGGTGTCCGCGCCGTCTTCCGTAACCGAGGATACGAAGATCGTGCCGGGGAAGGTCAATGCGGAGTCGCCGAAAATATTTACGTCGGGGTCGAAGCTTACGCCCGGCGGCGGTGTGATCGTGCCGCTGAAATCGACGACGCCGCCGTCGATATCGCCGCGGCTGGAGCCTTCCGCCTGCTGGAACGAGGTGATCGAGGTAAAGCCCACATTGTCGCCGTCCCACTGCAGGTTCAGCGTGACGCCTTCCGACTCGTAGGCCTGCGGGTTGTTGTCGCCGCCGTCGTAGTAGACCGTTTCGCGGTCGTAGTTCTGGTTCAGATCGGGGCTGCCCGTGTTGAACACGTTGGCACGGAAGATCGACGACGTGCCGTCGAGATCGCGCGCCTGCACCAGCAGCAGTGCCGCCAGGTTGTCGGAAATCGTCCAGTCGAACTGCACCCGGACCGCGGTCTCGTCGTATTCGCCGAGCGACTCCTGACCCGTGAGACCGTTGGTGATCCAGTTGTCCCGGCTGCGATGCAGCGCGGAGATGCGCGCCGACAGCGTATCAGCGATGAGGCTGCCGCCTATGGCGCCCTCCAGGTTGATCGTGTCGTGGGTGGCCCAGCTAGCTTTGGCGTAGCCGCTCGTTTCGTGGCTCGGCCGCACGCTGTTGAACTTGATGATGCCTGCCGTCGTATTGCGGCCGAACAGCGTGCCCTGCGGACCCCGAATCACTTCGACCTGATCCATGTCGAACAGCGGGAAGCTCTTCAGCACCACGTTTTCCATGACCACCTCGTCCATGACGATGGACACGGGCTGGGATGCGGCGAGGTCGAAATCGATGTTGCCGAGGCCGCGGAGATAGAAGCGGGGCGCCGCACGGCCGTTCGAGGATTCGGCGTACAGGCCCGGAACGCGGCCGGATAGCGCAAGGATGTCTTCCGAACCCGAGAACAGGACTTCGTAGTTCTCCCCGGACAGCGTGGCGACCGAAATCGGCACTTCGAAAAGCGACTCTTCGCGCTTCTGCGCCGTGACGGTAATCTCTTCGAGCACGCCATCGATTTGTGCCTGTGCCGGGGCACTGCCGGTCGTGAGCGCGAGAATGACGGCCAGGGCGCCCAGATGAGCTGCGGCCGCGCCGGGGTGAACTGTTGTTTTTCGACAACGCATGAAGTATCTCCTGGGAGTGGGTGCGGGGATTATACGCTGAGCGTTCGCGCTTTGCAGAGTCGAAGTTGCGGCAAAATTTTCCCGTTGTGGCGTAAAAGCGACTTGGAGTAAGCATGTGCCGCGGCGATGCTCCCCAAACGGCTGCCAACGAGGTATGGTTCCGGTCCCGCGAGATTGCTCGAGCCTGAAGCCGGAAGACTACTTTATGGGCACCAAACACATGAACGCCGCCCCTGGCGACTTCGCCAAAACCGTCCTCATGCCCGGCGACCCGCTGCGCGCGCAATACATCGCCGACAACTGGTTCGAAAACCCGCGCCGCGTGACCGACGTCCGCAACATGTGGGGGTTTACGGGCGTTTTCAGGGGCACGCCGATTTCGGTCATGGCGCACGGCATGGGCATCCCATCCGTGTCGATTTATACCTCCGAGCTGATCGAATCGTACGGCGTCGAGCGGGTCATGCGGGTCGGCAGTTGCGGCACCACGCACCCGGACGTCAAGCTTCGCGACCTGATTATCGCGCAGGGCGCCTCGACCGATTCAGGGGTCAACCGGATGCGCTTCGGCGGTTACGATCTGGCGGCGCTCGCCAGTTATCCGCTGCTGGAGAAAGCCGTTGCCGCAGCTCGCGAACAGCAGGTGCGCTTTCACGTGGGCAATATTTTTTCGGCCGACCTGTTTTATACGCCCGATACCGCCATGTTCGAGACGCTGGCGAAGTACAATGTCTACGGCGTCGAGATGGAGGCCGCCGGCATGTATCCGATTGCCGCGGAACACGGCGTCGAGGCGCTGGCGATTTGCACGGTCAGCGACGATATACCGAGCGGCGCGGCGTTGAGCTCCGACGAGCGGGCAACCACTTTCGATGAGATGATTACCGTGGCGCTGGAAACGGCGGTCGCCTAGCGTTAACAAGGCCCAAAGGCGGTTGTCGAACGGGACGGATAGCCGCGGAAAACAGATAACGAACACAGACAATGATGAGCAGCAGCGTTGTGACAGCAGGTAAACCCCGATTCCCCGATCTCTCGCGGGTACGCGCGGTCGATGAGGTCGGGGTCAACGAGCGCGTGGCGCGCTTTCAGTCGCGCAGCATCAAGAAGGCCTCCAAAATCGAAGCGCTGAAATGTGTGCTGTCCATGATCGATCTGACGACGCTCGAGGGTCAGGACACACCGGGCAAAGTGCGGCAGCTCTGTCAGAAGGCCATTCACCTGCACGATTCGATGCCGGGCTTGCCGCACGTAGCGGCGGTATGCGTATATCCGAACATGGTGGCCGTGGCCAAACAGGCGCTGGCCGGCACCGACATCAATATTGCATCGGTCGCGACCGCGTTCCCGAGCGGCATGTCCTCGCTCGAACTCAAGCTCGACGATACGCGCATGGCCGTTGCGGCGGGCGCCAACGAGATCGACATGGTGATCTCGCGCGGCGCGTTTCTGGCCGGCGACTACCGCTACGTGTTCGACGAAATCGAGGCGGTCAAGGAAGCGTGCGGCGATGCACATCTCAAAGTGATACTCGAGACCGGCGAGCTCCGCACACTCGATCGCGTGCGCCGTGCCAGCGTTCTGGCCATGCACGCCGGCGCCGATTTCATCAAGACGTCGACGGGCAAGATTCAGCCCGCGGCGACCATGCAGGTGACGCTCGTGATGCTGCAGGCCATTCGGGACTTTTATGCCGAGACCGGCCGCATGGTCGGCATGAAGCCGGCCGGCGGGATTTCAAACTCGAAGCTTGCGATTCACTACCTGGTGATGCTCAGGGAAACGCTCGGTAACGCCTGGATGACGCCGGAGTGGTTTCGCTTCGGCGCCAGTTCGCTCGCCAACGACGTGCTGATGCAGCTCTCCAAGCAGGCGACGGGCGTGTATCAGTCGGCCGACTATTTTTCGAAGGATTAAGCGCCGGACTTAAGGGTTCGGCGCGAGGGTTAAGAGTTTATGGCGACTTTGCAGAACACATCGGCAGAGAACACGCTGGCGTTTACCGGCGGCTGGGAATACGATCCGGCACCCGAGAGTACCGAGCATGTCGAGATCGCATCGCGCTACGGGCTGTTCATCGGCGGCGACTTCGTGAAGCCCGAAAAGGGCCGCTACTTCGACACGATCAATCCGGCGACGGAGCAAAAGCTTGCGCGTATTGCGCAAGCCGGGGCAGGGGACGTCGATCGCGCCGTCAAGGCCGCGCGCAAAGCCTACGCCCAGGTCTGGTCGCGCATGAAGCCCGCCGAACGCGGCAAATACATCTACCGCATCGCGCGCATGCTGCAGGAGCGGGCCCGCGAGTTCGCCGCAATCGAGTCGCTGGACGGCGGCAAGCCTATCCGCGAATCGCGCGACATCGACATACCGCTGGCTGCGGCGCATTTCTTCTACTACGCGGGCTGGGCGGACAAGCTCGGGTACGCGTTCCCCGGCCGCGGCGTCAAGGCGCTGGGCGTGGCGGGGCAGATCATTCCCTGGAATTTTCCGCTGCTGATGGCGGCCTGGAAAATTGCGCCCGCGCTGGCCTGCGGCAATACGGTGGTGCTGAAGCCGGCCGAAACCACGCCGCTGACCGCGCTCAAGCTGGCGGAACTGATTGCGGACGCGGGTCTGCCCGAGGGTGTCGTGAACATTGTCACCGGCGCGGGCGAAACCGGCAGCGCCATCGTCGAGCACCCTGGTGTCAACAAGATTGCATTCACGGGTTCGACGGCCGTCGGCAAGCACATACAGCGCAGCCTCGCGGGCGGCAAGAAGTCCTACACGCTGGAACTCGGCGGCAAGGCGGCCAACATCGTATTCGCGGACGCCGCGATCGATCAGGCGGTCGAAGGTATCGTCAACGGCATCTTCTTCAACCAGGGCCACGTTTGCTGCGCGGGCTCGCGCCTGTTCGTGCAGGAATCGGTTGCCGACGAGGTCGTCGAGAAGCTGGCGCAGCGCATGGAGACGCTGATCGTCGGCGATCCGCTCGACAAGAACACCGACATAGGCGCGATCAACTCGAAAATGCAGCTCGACAAGATCAAACAGTATCTCAAGCTGGGCGAGGCGGAGGGCGGCAGCCTGCACCAGGCCAGCGGTAAGCTGCCGAGGAAGGGTTACTGGTGCCGGCCGGCGTTTTTCACCGGCGTGTCGCAGTCGAGCCGCGTGGTGCAGGAAGAAATCTTCGGGCCCGTTCTCGCGATTCAGACCTTCCGCACCTTCGACGAGGCGCTCGAGAAGGCCAACAACACGCCCTACGGGCTGTCGGGTGGCGTCTGGACGGACAAAGGCGCAAAGATTTTCCGCATGACGCAGGGCCTCAAGGCCGGCGTGGTCTGGGCGAACACCTTCAACAAGTTCGATCCGACGTCGCCCTTCGGCGGCTACAAGGAAAGCGGAGTGGGCCGCGAGGGCGGCCTGCACGGTCTCGACGCCTATCTGAAGTTGGGAGCTTGAGCATGGCCACGGCAGCAGAACGCGTACCGGTCGCGAAAACCTACAAGATCTACATTGGCGGCAAGTTTCCGCGCACCGAGTCGGGGCGCTACATCGCCCTCAAAGGCAAGGGCGACGAGATGCTCGCAAACGTCTGCCGGTCCAGCCGCAAGGACTTCCGTAACGCGGTGGTCGAAGCGCGCAAGGCGCAACCCGGCTGGGCCAGGGCCAGCGCCTATCTCCGCGGACAGATTCTGTATCGGATTGCCGAGATGCTCGAAGGCCGGCGCGAACAGTTCGTGGCCGAGCTGAGGTTGACGGGAACGGCATCGCGCCGCGCTGAACAGGAAGTCGAGAAGAGCATCGACAGGCTCATCTACTACGCGGGCTGGGCGGACAAGTATCAGCAGATCTTCAGCGCCGTCAACCCGGTCAGCTCCTCGCATTTCAATTTCTCGATGCTCGAGCCGAACGGGGTTGTCGCGCTGCTTGCGCCCGACGAGCCTGGACTACTGGGCCTCGTCAGCAATCTTGCACCGGCGATAGCCGGCGGCAACACGCTGGTGGCACTCGCCTCCGAAACCAATCCGCTGAGCGCCGTGAGTTTTGCGGAAGCGCTGCACGCCTCCGACGTGCCGGCCGGGGTCGTGAACATTCTCAGCGGTTATCGTAGCGAACTCACCGAACACTTCGCCTCGCACATGGACGTCAACGCCGTCGTGTGCTGCGAAGGCGGGCGCAAACAACAGCGCGAAGTGCAGACGCGCGCGGCCGACAACGTGAAGCGCGTCGTATTCCGGACCGATACCGACTGGAGCGGCGACGACGCGGCGAGTCCTTACATGATTCGGGATACGCAGGAAGTCAAGACGACCTGGCATCCCATTGGGGTTTAACGGGGCGTTGCGCCGCGCCTGAGCCGCGTTATCCAGGGTTCTATAGCTGCACCGCGGTGTCCTCCGATTACGCCACTTCGTCCAGTACGCTCGAATCGATACGCGCGCCTACCCTCTGGATGACCTGAGTCGCGCAGCGGGTGCCCATGCGGGCGCAGCTTTCGAGCGATTCGTTGCGGCTCAAGCCGTACAGGAAGCCCGCGCAGTAAGCATCGCCGGCCCCCGTCGTGTCGACCACCTCGTCCACCCGGTCGGCAGGGTAGGTGAGTTTGTCGTCGCCGTGAACGATCACCGAGCCTTTTTCGCCGCGCGTCATTACGTACAGGTTGTCCATGTCGTCGACCGCATCGAGCGTGGCCGAAAAACTGTCGGTGCCGAACAATGCGTTTACTTCGTCCTCGTCGGCGACGACGATATCGACACTCTTTTTGATCGCATCCGCGAAAGCGGAGCGGTGGCGCTCGACGCAGAACGAATCGGACAGCGACAACGCAACCTGACCGCCGTTTGCCCGCACGATATCCATTGCGCGGGAGGCGAGCGCGGGCCCCTCGGCAATATCGTAGACGTAGCCCTCGATCAGAACGATGTCCGGCGTACCCACGGTCGCGGCCGTTACGTCGGCGACGGCCAGCTCGGTGCATGCGCCGAGGTAGGTCTGCATGGTTCGCTGGCCGCCGTCCTCGATCAGGATATGGCTGCGTGCCGTGGCGGCGCCGTCGCCGGCCTTGGGCAGCCGGACGTCGACCCCCAGCGAGCGCATGTCGTGATTGAAGATCTCGCCGAGCTGATCGTCGCGCACCTTGCCGATGTAGGCCGCCTCGCCGCCGAGGATTGCAAAACCGGCTACCGAGTTCGCAACCGAGCCGCCGGACATCTCCGTCGCCGGGCCCATCATGGCGTAGATTTCGTGGGCCCTTTCCTCATCGATGAGTGTCATCGAGCCGCGCACGGCGCCAATCTTGTCGAGAAAACCCTCGTCGATGTGTGCGAGGACATCGACGATGGCGTTGCTAATGCCGAGTAGCTGTACGTTTTTGCTCATTGACGGTTCCGCGAATCAAAACGCCGCATAGCCTATCACCTCAACGCGCTTGTGCGACGCTAAAACGCTCTTTTTTTAGGCGGCGCTCGCATGGCGGAAGGACGTGCCGCTACGTCGCCGAAGCACTCGCCATGCGCGCTGGCAGCGGTATACTGAGGTTTAAGGGAGCTTTTTCGCTAGGGACACGCATAACCATGGCTGGATTGACAACGCACATACTCGACACCGCCAGCGGCCGCCCGGCCGCGGGCGTGCCGCTCTCCCTTAGCCGGATAGACGGCGAGCGGCGTACCCTGGTCGCGAACGCGGTCACGAACGCGGACGGCCGTACCGACGCGCCGCTGCTCAGCGGCGAGCAGCTCGATGGCGGTTGCTACGAGCTCGAGTTCGAGGTTGGCGACTACTTCAGCCGGGATATGCAGAATCCGCCGGCTTTTCTCGGCACCGTGGTCGTGCGCGTCAATCTCGAGGCGGGCGAGGACTATCACGTTCCGCTGTTAGTATCGCCGTACGGCTACTCGACGTACCGAGGTAGCTGAAGTGTACGGAGCGACAAACCGGTGAGCTCCGTGGAGCGTATCCGCTTTGTGCTCGACGGCGAGATCGTCGAGTTGGATCGTGTCGATCCTGCCCGAACCGTACTCCAGTATTTACGCGAAGACCGCGGGCGCTGCGGCAGCAAGGAAGGCTGTGCCGAAGGTGACTGCGGAGCGTGTACGGTCGTGCTCGTCGAGGCGGCGGCGTCCGGTGACAGTCTTCAGGTGCGGGCGGTCAATGCGTGTATCCAGTTTCTCGCAACGCTCGACGGCAAGGAGCTGATTACGGTCGAGAGTTTGAGCGGCCGCGGTGCTGCGCTGCACCCCGTGCAACAGGCAATGGTGAACGAACACGGTTCGCAGTGCGGCTTTTGCACGCCGGGTTTCGTCATGTCGCTGTTCGCTTTGTATAAGACGCGGCAGGCGCCGTCGCGCGTGGACATCGACGACGCGCTGGCCGGCAATCTGTGCCGCTGCACCGGCTACCGACCCATCGTTGCGGCCGCAGAGCGCATGTATGAATTGGCGGATGACGCAAATGCCGGCGACTGGCTTGCCGCCGCGGCCGGCAGCGAGCTTGGCGTCGCCGAACGGTGTGCAGTGCTTCGTTCACTCGAGCACGACAACGACATAGAGCTTGGCGACAACGGCCGGTGCTTCCATGCGCCGTCGAGCGTGGATTCGTTGACCGCACTGTTGAGCGAGTACCCGGACGCGACGCTGCTTGCCGGCGGAACCGACGTCGGACTGTGGGTGACCAAGCAGTATCGCGACCTGAATCCCGTCATTTATCTTGGCCGCATTCGGGAACTCGCGACGGTCGAGGTTACCAGGGACGGCATCGACATTGGCGCGGCGGCAACCCTGACCGAGGTTGTGCCCGTGCTGCTCGAGTACTACCCACAGCTAAAGGAGTTGTTCCTGCGCTGGGCGTCGCCACCCATCCGCAACGCCGCAACGCTGGTCGGCAATGTCGCCAACGGTTCGCCGATTGGCGATTCGATGCCGGCGCTCATGGCCGCCGGCACGCAGGTTGTCCTCTGCAGCGCGGCGGGCCGGCGCAGCGTGCCGATGGAGGCATTTTATCTCGGCTATCAGAAGAAGGACTTGAGGCCCGGAGAGTTTGTCGAACGCGTCCTCGTCTCGCTGCCGGCGCCCGATACCGTGCTCAAGAGTTACAAGGTGTCGAAGCGCTTCGATCAGGACATCACGGCGGTTTGTCTCGGTGCGCATGTGCGGTTCGACGGCGATCGCATTTGCGACGTTCGGCTCGCGTACGGCGGCATGGCGGCAACCGTAGCGCGGGCGAGCGGCGCGGAGGCCGTGTTGGAGGGGCAGGTGTTGGACGAGGCCCTGATCGATGTAGCGATGAACGCAGTCGGCGAGGATTTTACGCCGCTGTCGGACATGCGCGCGTCCGCGGACTACCGGCGAGCGATTAGCCGCAACCTGCTGCGCCGCCTGTTCCTGGAGCTTCGCGCCGAGCGGCAAGGTAAACCCGCTAGCAGCAGCGTCTACGCCTATGGACGCGCGAGCTAAGCGCGCCGCGCCGGAGCGCGCGGTCGGCCAGGCTCTGCCGCACGACAGCGCGCACCTGCACGTCAGCGGCCGGGCGGCGTACACTGACGATCTGCCGGAGCCGCGCGATCTGCTGCATCTTGCCGTGGGCATGAGCAGCGAGGCGCATGCGGCGGTAGGTAGCGTGGATCTGACCGAAGTGCGCGCCGTACCGGGTGTCGTTGCGGTCATTGCGGCCGCCGACATCGCGGGTGAGAACAACTACGGCCCCGTCGTGCACGACGACCCGGTGTTTGCGGAAGATCTCGTGGAATACGTCGGTCAGCCGATCTTTGCCGTTGCGGCGGATAGCGTGGATGCGGCGCGCCGCGCTGCATTGCGCGCAAAGATCGATTACCAGCCGCGGCCGGCGATACTCGACCCGGAGACGGCAGTAGCGCAGGACTCGTTTGTACTGCCGAGCGAGACGCTTACGCGGGGCGTGCCCGAGCGAGCGTTACGCGACGCGCAACATCGCCTTACGCGGCGCGTGCGCTGCGGCGGTCAGGATCAGTTTTACCTGGAGGGGCATATTGCGATGGCCCTGCCGCAGGAAGACCGCGGTCTCCTGGTTTACAGCTCGACGCAGCACCCCGACGAGGTGCAATCGCTGGTGGCGGCGGCGACCGCCCGGGATGCCAAGGATGTCGTGGTGGTTTGCCGGCGCATGGGCGGCGCCTTCGGCGGCAAGGAGAGCCAGGCCGCGCTGATGGCTTGCATTGCGGCGATTGCGTCCGATCGCACCGGACGGCCATGCAAGCTGCGGCTCGACCGCGACGTGGACATGATCATGACCGGTAAGCGGCACGATTTTCTCATCGACTACGACGTCGGCTTCAACGGCGAAGGCGTCATCCAGGGCATCGACTTCACGCTCGCCTCGCGCTGCGGCATGTCCGCCGATCTCTCGGGCCCCGTCAACGACCGGGCCATGTTCCACTGCGACAACGCGTACTTCCTCGAGCACGTCAACATCCTCTCGCATCGCTGCAAGACCAATACGGTATCGAACACGGCGTTCCGCGGTTTCGGCGGACCGCAGGGCATGTTTGCCATCGAGTGCGCAATCGACGACATCGCACGTGCCCTGGGCAAAGACCCGCTGGCCGTGCGTCGGGCGAACTTCTACGGCCTCGAAACGCGCAACACGACCCACTACGGACAGACGGTCGAGGACAACATGCTGCACGAGCTGCTGACGACGCTCGCGGAGACCTCGGACTACCCATCGCGCCGCGCGGCGATACAGGCGCACAACTCGGGCGAGCCGCTGCTGCGCAAGGGGATCGCGATCACGCCGGTGAAGTTCGGCATCTCGTTTACCTCCACGCTGCTCAACCAGGCCGGCGCCCTGATACACGTCTACAAGGACGGCACGATACAGCTGAATCACGGCGGTACCGAGATGGGGCAGGGGCTATACATTAAAGTGGCGCAGGTGGTCGCGGACGAGTTTGGCGTGAGTCTCGACCGGGTCCGGATTACTGCGGCGGACACGAGCAAGGTGCCGAATGCGTCAGCGACGGCGGCGTCCAGCGGCTCCGACATGAACGGCAAGGCAGCGCAGAAAGCCGCACAGACCATTGTCGGCCGGCTGCGGGAATTCCTGGCGGGCCGGCATGCCGTCAGCGAAGCTGAAGTACTCTTTGCGGGCAATGCAGTGAGCGTCGCCGGACAGGCGTTCGATTTCAGCGAAGTCGTCCGGATGGCGTGGGCGGAACGTATTTCGCTGTCCGCGACGGGCTATTACAAAACGCCCAAGATTCACTACGATCGTGCGAGCTTCTCCGGCCGGCCGTTTTATTACTATGCCTACGGCGCGGCCGTATCCGAAGTGGTCGTGGACACACTCACTGGAGAGCATCGCCTGACCCGTGTCGATATCCTGCACGATTGCGGCGATTCGCTGAATCCCGCCGTCGATCTGGGCCAGGTGGAGGGCGGCTTCATACAGGGTGTCGGCTGGCTGACGTCCGAGGAACTGTGCTGGGATGACAGCGGCCGTCTCACCACCCACGCGCCGTCCACCTACAAGATCCCGACGAGTTCCGATGTGCCCGCCGACTTCCGCGTGACGCTCAGCGAGTCTTCGGCGAATCGCGAGGACACCATTTACCGTTCGAAAGCCGTCGGCGAGCCGCCGCTCATGCTGGCCTTGTCCGCGTTTCTCGCTATCCGCGACGCGCTGGCGACCGAAGGCAATCCGGCGCCGCCGCTGGATGCGCCGGCGACGCCCGAGGCCGTGTTGCGCGCCTGGCAAGGAGGCACGCTGTGAACGTTTGGGTGGAACAGCTCGCGGATCTGCTGGCATCGGGAGAGCGCGTGTCGGCGGTTACGGTTGCCGGCGTCAGGGGCTCCGCGCCGCGAGAAGTCGGCGCGCGCATGCTCGTTACCGAGTCGGAGACCATTGGCACGATCGGCGGCGGTCAGCTCGAGCATCAGTGCACGCGGCTTGCCGTGGAAGCGCTGCGGCAACGCTCGCCGCTTCGGCTCGAACGTTTTCCGCTGGGCGCGTCGATGGGGCAATGCTGCGGCGGTATCGTCGAGGTAATGTTCGAGACCTTCGACGACGGCGTGCCGGGTTGGCTGCGGGCGCTCCTGGCGCTCAAGGGACAGCGGACTCCGGCCATGCTCGTGCGCTCCGTCACGGATCCGCTGCGCTCGCCGTTGCTCGTGACCGCGGACGCCGTCTTCGACGATGTTTCGGGTGAGCGGATTAAGGAGCGGACAGGCATCGACTTTTTGGCGCCGGCCCGTGAGCGTCTCCAATGCGGTACTGCCGGCATGCAGAGCGGCGCACTGTTTCTGCCGGTCATCGGCAGCGATTTCGATATCGCGCTGTTCGGCGCCGGCCATGTCGGCTCTGCGCTGATCGCACTGCTGACTAGCATCGATTGCAATGTTCGCTGGATCGACAGCCGGCCGGGTTTTCTCCGGCAGCGGCCCAACAACGTGTGCGCCGTCGAGAGCCCGGAGCCCGCCCTGGAGGTGGCGGCTATTCCTGCCGGCGGGTTTTGCCTGATCATGACTCACAGCCACGCTATCGACTTCGACGTGTGCCGACGCGCTCTGGCACGCGACGATCTGCGCTATGTCGGCCTGATCGGTTCGCGCAGCAAACGCAGGCGCTTCGAGAAACGGCTGAGTGCGGAGGGTTTATCGGCAGCGCAGCTCGCCGGGCTAACCTGCCCGATCGGCGTCGACGGCATCCAGGGGAAAAAACCGGCGGAGATTGCCGTGGCGGTGACCGCGGAGCTGCTCCGCGTTTACGAGGCATCGGCATGCGCGGATGCGGCGTTGCCGGCCGGCGTGTCGAGGCTTAAGCGACTGACGTGACGGCATACCTCATCGAATGGTTAAACCTGCTGGTCCGCTGGCTGCACGTGATCGCCGGGATTGCATGGATTGGCTCGTCGTTCTATTTCATCTGGCTCGACAATCACCTGCGGGCTCCGCGCAATGCCGGCGACAGCGAGAAGGGCGTCGCCGGCGAAGTCTGGTCCGTGCACGGCGGCGGCTTTTATCATGCGCAGAAGTATGCGGCGGCGCCGCTACCGCTGCCCGCGCCGCTGCACTGGTTCAAATGGGAAGCGTATACGACCTGGTTGTCCGGTTTTTTCCTGCTCGTGCTGATTTACTGGTACGGCGCCAGCGTGTACTTGATCGATCCGGCGGTCATGCCGCTGTCGCCGGCTGCCGGGATATCGATTGCCGCGGCTTTTCTGTTTGGCGGCTGGATCGTCTACGATTTGCTTTGCCGCTCGCCGCTTGCGAACCGGAACGGAATCTTGAGCTTCGCATTGCTCATCCTGGTCGTCTTTCTGGCCTGGGCCTTGTGTCAGCTCTTCGGCGGGCGTGCCGCCTATATCCATTTTGGTGCGGTGCTCGGCACGATCATGGTGGCGAACGTCGCGATGGTGATCATTCCGGGACAGAAGCGCATGATCGCGGCGGTCGAGCGCGGCGAGCCGATCGATCCGCAAGACGGGCTGCGCGCCAAACAGCGCTCGGTGCACAACACCTACTTTACGCTGCCCGTGCTGTTCACGATGACCAGCAATCACTTTGCCAGCGTTTACAACCACGCCGATAACTGGCTGTTCCTGATTGCCATATCGCTGGCGGGGGCGCTAATACGCGTCTATTTTGTCGCGCGGCACCAGGGCCGTGCCAGCCCGCTGCCGCTGGCGGCCGCGGCCGTGCTGCTCGCCGGCGTGATCGTCGCGGCCGCGCCCCGCGCGAGCGACGCGGCCGGCACCGCGCAAGTGGGCATGGACGAGCTGCGCGCGGTGGTCGAGGCACGCTGCACGAACTGCCACGCGGCGGAGCCCTCACACCCGGCCTTCGCAGCCGCACCGGGCGGGGTGCTGCTCGACAGCGAGGACGAGATTCTGCGCAACGCCCTGCGCATCCATCAGCAGACCGTGGTGCTGCGGGCGATGCCTATCGGCAATCTGACGGCTATTACCGAAGACGAGCGCGCGCTCATCGATCGCTGGTACCGGAACCTCGGGCCCGCCCCATGACAGACAGCAACTACCCACGAGATCTCCGCGGCTATGGAGCGGACGTGCCGGCCGCGAACTGGCCCGGCGATGCGCGCCTCGCGCTGCAGTTTGTCGTCAACTACGAAGAGGGCGGTGAGAATTGCATACTGCATGGCGATCCGGCCTCCGAGGCGTTCCTGTCGGAGATTGTCGGTGCGACGGCCTACGAAGGCGCGCGGCATATGAACATGGAGTCGCTGTACGAGTACGGCTCGCGGGCCGGGTTCTGGCGCCTGCACCGCCTGTTCGTATCCAGGAACCTGCCCGTGACGGTGTTCGGCGTGGCAATGGCGCTCAAGCGTAACCCGGAGGCCGTTGCCGCCATGCGGGAGGCCAACTGGGAGATCGCGAGTCACGGCTATCGCTGGATCGACTATCAGTTCGTCGACGCGGCGATCGAGCGGGAGCACATACATGCCGCCGTGCGCCTGCACGAACGCGTCACGGGCGAGCGTCCGCTGGGTTTCTATCAGGGCAGGACCAGCCCCAACACGCTGGCGCTCGTTGCCGAAGAGGGCGGTTTCGTCTACTGCGCCGACAGCTACGCGGACGATCTGCCGTACTGGGATACCCGGGCTGACAAACCTTTGCTCATGGTGCCCTACACCCTCGACGCCAACGACATGCGCTTCGCCACGCCGCAGGGCTTCAACTCCGGTGAGCAGTTCTATGCGTATCTCAAGGACAGTTTCGATACGCTGCGCGAGGAGGGCGGGCGCATGCTGTCGGTTGGCCTGCACTGCCGCCTCGCCGGCAGGCCGGGCCGCAGCGCGGCGCTTGCGCGCTTTCTGGATTACGTGGAAGGTTTCGATGACGTCTGGGTTTGCCGTCGCATCGACATTGCGCGGCACTGGTTGAACGAACATGGAGCCGAGCGGCATGGACAATAGGCAGCGGGCACTGGTGGCACGCTACGGCGGCGTTTACGAGCATTCGCCGTGGGTGGCCGAGTGCGCGGCCGGCGTGCTCAGCGCCGACGCAGGCATTGCCGAACTTGCGGCGGCAATGGCGGATTGTGTCGACAACGCCGGCCGGGAGCGGCAGCTCGCGCTGATTCGCGCACATCCGGATCTTGCCGGCAAGGCGGGGCTTCGCGACGAACTCACGGCTGCATCGAGCGACGAGCAAAAGAGCGCCGGTCTCGATCAGTGCACGCCGGCCGAACTCGAGCGCTTCCATACGCTAAACGCCGCTTACAAACGCAAGTTCGGGTTTCCGTTTGTGATGGCGGTCAGGGATTCGAACCGGCACGCGATTCTGGCGGCGTTCGCCGAACGGCTGAACAACGGCGTCGAGCAGGAGATTGCAACGGCGCTCGAGCAGATCCACCGGATCGCGCGCCTGCGGCTGGAGGTGATAGAGCAGCAAGTCGTGCACGAGGCCGGGTCGTCGTGAGCGGCAAACATCCTTTCAAGAGCTGGATTGCGCTCGAGCAGCCGCGGCTCGGTACTCGCGTCGTGTATGCCAATGACGAGTTCTTTGCCGCTAAAGAGCGGCTGATCGAGCCGGCGGCGCCCGTCTTCATTGCCGACAAGTACGACGATCACGGCAAGTGGATGGACGGTTGGGAAAGCCGTCGCAAGCGCGGTCCCGGCCACGACTACTGCGTCGTCCGTCTCGGCGTGCCGGGACGCCTCCGCGGTGTCGATATCGATACTTCGCACTTTACGGGTAACTACCCGCCCGAAGCATCCCTCGAGGCGTGTTTTAGTCCCGATGAGGTGCCGGAGTCGGATTGGGTCGAAGTGCTGCCGAAGACTTCGCTCGAAGGTGACCGGCATCACTGGCACGCTATCGAGCACTACCCGGTCGTGACCCACGTGCGCCTGAATATCTATCCGGACGGCGGCGTGGCGCGGCTCAGGCTCTACGGCGAGGTGATCCCCGAGTTCGACGATCCCGCCGACATCGTCGATCTGTTTGCGCTGCGCAACGGCGGCCGCGCGCTGGCCGCCAGCGACGAACACTTCGGCAGCATGCACAACCTCAATTTGCCCGGCCGCGGCGTGAACATGGGCGACGGCTGGGAAACGGCGCGGCGCCGCGGTCCCGGCAACGACTGGGTTGTGCTCGCGCTCGGCGCCCGCGGCACCGTCCGCCGGGCGGAGATCGACACGGCGCATTTCAAGGGCAACTATCCGGACAGCGCCTCGATCGAGGCTGCGCTGTTCGGCCCTCGTGAAACGGTCGAACACGACAGCGAGCGCTGGGAGCCGTTGCTGCCGCGGGTGAAACTCGCAATGGATCAACAGCACTACTTCGAGGACGAACTGCTCGATACCGGGCCAATCAGTCATGCGCGGCTGTCGATTTACCCTGACGGCGGCGTCAGCCGGCTGCGGTTGTTCGGGACCGTGGCCGGAGAAGACGATGCCGGCTGAACTCGTTGCGAAGCCGCTTAGCGCGGAGGCGTTTGCGCCGTTTGGTCAGGTGATCGAAGACGGCAGCGGCGACAGCGACGGCATGAACGATGCGCGCTTCGAGCGCTTCGACGAGCTGTGCGACGTCGACACTGGCGGTGCGGTCAGCGTCGCGATTGCCCGCTGTCGCAGCGCCAGCTCGTTGCCGTACGACATAGAACTCATAGAGCGGCATCCGCTAGGCAGCCAGGCCTTTGTGCCGCTCGACGGTCAGCGGTTTGTCGTCGTTGTCGCCAGCGCGGGTGCTGCGCCCGATGTAAGCGGGCTGCACGCGTTCCTGAGCAACGGCCGGCAGGGAATCAACTATGCGCGCGGCACCTGGCACATGCCGCTGATCGCGCTCGAAAGCGGGCAGCGTTTTCTCGTTATCGATCGCGGTCCGGTTGCGGACAACTGCGATGTGCATGCGCTGCCCGAATCCGTGCGGCTCCGCGTATGAGCGAACGCACGCTCTACTGCGGCAGTGTCATGCACTGCACCGGCGATCCGGCGGGTAGCGCAGGGCGACTGGAGTGTTTCGAGCAGGGTGCGCTGCTCGTGTCCGCGGACGGCTATATCGAAGCCGTGGGTTCGGAGGGCGATCTGCTGCCGGGGCTCGATGCCCGCGTGGAACGTTGCGAAGGGCAGATCATCGTGCCCGGCTTCATCGATTGCCACGTGCACTTCCCGCAGCTCGACATTATCGCGTCGTTCGGCGAGCAGCTCATGGACTGGCTGGATCGTTATGCCTATCCCGGCGAAATGCGCCTGGCCGATACGGAGTACGCGCGCGATCTGGCGAATCTGTTCGTCGATACGCTGCTCGCCTACGGCACGACTTCGGCGCTCGTGTTTACGACCGTGCACCCGCACTCCGCCGAACTGTTGTTCGAGGCGGCGCTCGAGAAAAACCTGAGGCTCATCGCGGGCAAGGTGCTCATGGACCGCGAAGCCCCCAAGGCCCTGCGCGATACGCCGGAGAGCGCGTACGCGGACAGCCGCGCCCTCATAGAGCGCTGGCACGGCCGCGGTCGGCTCGGCTACGCGATTACGCCGCGTTTTGCGCTCACTTCGAGCGAAGCGCAGCTCGAGCGGGCGGGCGAACTGGCCGCTGAATACCCCGACGTCTGGATGCACACACATCTCGCGGAGAATCACCGGGAGATCGATGCGGTAGCGGAGTCGTTCCCCTGGAGTTCGTCGTACCTCGATGTCTACGACCGTTTTGGTCTCGTCCGCGAGCGCGCCGTGTTTGCGCACTGCCTGCACCTGTCGGATGCGGAGTGCGGACGCATGGCGGACAGCGGCAGCGCTGCGGCCTTTTGCCCGAGTTCCAACATGTTTCTCGGCAGCGGTTTGTACGATCTCGAGCGCATGCGCGGCGCGGGGGTCAAGACCGGTCTGGCGACGGATGTAGGCGGCGGCACTTGCTTGTCGATGCTGCGCACGATGGGCGACGCCTACAAGGTGCTGCAGCTCAAGGGCCAGGTGTTGAGCCCGGCGGATGCGCTGTACCTGGCGACGCTGGGCGCGGCGGAAGCGCTGGGGATCGACCGCCACGTCGGCAGCTTTGCGCCGGGCAAGGAGGCCGACTTCGTGATTCTCGAACCTGGTGCCACGCGCCTGTCCGCGCATCGCGATGCGCACACGGGCTCGCTCGAAGAGAGTCTGTTCGTGCTGATGACGCTGGGCGACGACCGGCACGTCGCGGCCACGGCCGTGCAGGGACGGCTGCACAGGCCGCAATAGGCATGCAGTTCGATCAGTCGGAGACGCGCGCGCCGCGGCGGATGAAAGAACTGCCGACGTTCTATTATCATGAGCACTTTCTCGAAATGCTGCATTTCGTCAGCGAGCATTACGCGCACGTACTCTCGGACGAACATCGCCGGATCGTGCGCGAGTTTCACGCGCTGACGCCGGACGAACAGCGGCTCTACGTGCGGCTCGTCAATCGCAAGGGACAGGTGTTCGACGCGGCGCGGCTGCGCTATCCGGAGCTCGGGCAGGCGGCGCCGCTGCTCGCGGCGCTGCGCAGCAAAGGCTGGGTCCGCCGGCCCGGCGTGGAGCATTTCGACGCCGTGCTGCGCTTTCTCAAGCGCGCCGAGATACTCGCCGTCGTTAGCAGCGTACTCAGCGGTGTCGGCCGTTCGCTAAAGAAGTCCGAGTTGATCGAACTCGCGCGCGGGCACGTCAGCGCAGACGACTTCATGGCGCAGGTGGCAACCGACCGCGTCGTCGTGCAGGGCCACTGCCGAGAGATTCGCTATCTGCTGTTTCTGTTCTTCGGCCGTCTGCAGGACGGACTCTCGCAGTTCACCATGCGCGATCTCGGCCTGGTGCGCGTCAACGACGGCGGCGGCAACTACGAGCCGCGGTTCTCCGAGCGCGGCGAGGCGGAAGCGCAGTTCCTGCTCGCGGAGCAGCGCGCCGTCGTCGACCGCGAGGACACCGCCGAGCTGTTAAGGCTCGCCGGTAACGCCGAACTCTGGCCCGAGACGGCGTTTGCCGGCGTGGCCCGCGAGCGCGACGCGTTGGCCTATCGTCTCGGCCGGAAGCTGGAGCGGGCGGGCGAAAAGTCGGCGGCGCTTGCCGTTTACAGGCGGGGCGAGTCCGGCGAATGCAGCGAGCGGGTGGTGCGCCTGCTGCTGGCGGACGGGCAGCGCGACGCCGCAAAGCGCTTTCTCGAAGTGTGCATGGAGCGGCCGCGCAGCGACGAGGAGGCATTGTTCGCCGGAGATCTTTATGCGCGCAAGTTCGACGGCAAGAGAACCTCGGTTGTGACCGACCGCCTGCGCGAAGCGCCGGTGCTCGAGCTCGACGAATCCTTGTCGGGCTCGCCCGAGCGCGCCGCCGCGGCCTGGTACGAAGCGCAAGGCTTATCGAGCTTCCGCGTGGAAAACTCGCTGTGGCGAACGCTGTTCGGACTGTTGTTTTGGGACGAGCTTGTCGGAGATGCGGACAGCGCAGCCAGCTCGCCCTTCGATTTTTTGCCGGTGTCGATCAGGGAACGCCGCTTTCGCGAACGTCATAACGAGGCGATCGAACGCATTTATGCGCTGCTCGATTCGCCGGGCGCTCTCAAACGCCGCCTGTTGCAGGTCAGCACGCGGCACTACGATCGGCCGAACGGCGTGTTCCGCTGGCGGCGGCGGACGCTCGATGCGCTGTTTGCGCTTGCGGAACACGGCAGCGGCAGGGCCATTCGCGCAGTGCTCGAACACTTCATCGACGATTATCTTGCGGCGCGTTACGGCTATCCGGATCTTATGCTGCTGGACAACGGTACGGTACGCTTTGTCGAGATCAAGGCGGAGGGCGATGCCTTGCGCCGCAATCAGTTGCTGCGACTGGAACAGCTTCGCCAGGCCGGTTTCGAAGCCGAGGTCGTACGCGTTCGCTGGGTTCTGGACCCCGATCAGGACTATGTCGTGGTTGACGTCGAAACCACGGGCGGCCGCGGCGAGCGGCACCGCGTTACCGAGATTGGCGCCGTGCGCGTGCAGAACGGCCGGGTTGTCGATACGTTTTCGACGCTCCTGAATCCACAGCGCACGATACCGCCGAACATTACCCGGCTGACCGGCATTTCGGCTGCGATGGTCATGGATGCGCCGTACTTTTCGGATATCGCGGAAGACTTCGAACGCTTTCTCGGCGACGCCATCTTTGTCGCACACAACGTCGAGTTCGACTACGGTTTCATTGCCCGGGAGTTTCAGCGCATCGGCCGGGAGTTCCGCATGCCGAAACTGTGTACCTGCGCCTCGATGCGGCGGCTGTACCCTGGGCATGCTTCGTACAGTCTTGCGAACCTGTGCCGCGAATACGGCATACCCTTGAACAATCATCACCGCGCACTGTGCGATGCCGAAGCGGCGGCAGAGTTGCTGCTACTCGTCAACGAGAAACGGCGGGAGCGTCTGATCCCCTAAAAAGTGCCGCTAAAAGGTGCCGGGTTTATTTTTCGGTGGACGCCCCTGGCCGCGTAACGATATTCGATGCCCCGTGCGCTGCTCAACGGTACGCTGGAATCGTGCTCCTCCGGTTAATTGATTCCGTTGCACGGCGCTGCGTATCAACGAAAGTTCATCTTCGCTAATCGCATCCGCGGTGAGTCGACGATAGGCCTGAGCGCGTTCTGCGGCATTTGCCCCCAGCGCCTGGTAAGTTTCACACGTGTCCAAAACAGGATCGTTGACGAGTGCGGCATGTCCTCGAAAACTTGACCAATCGTAGTCTTCGGGCGCGGTGACCATAGCCGCTCTCACAGGGTTGAGGTCTACGTATCGCAAGCCTGCGAGCAAATATCGATCCGAGTCGATAAGGCTGGCCTTAAACCGTCCTTCCCAGAGGCTACCTGTTCGCTCTTGGCGTTTATTCACGAAACGCGTTTGCCGCGCAGCAACGATCCGCATCAACTCCGAAATATTCGCCACGTCTCCGTCCGGCGAGACGATCAGGTGAACATGGTTCGTCATGAGGCAATACGCAAGCAGTCGAACGTCTAGCTTGGCCTTGGATTCTGCAAGGTTCGCGAGATAGTAGACGTAGTCTTCTCGCTCGAAGAAGACCGGCTTGCGGTTGTGGCCGCGCTGCACAATATGCAAGGGCATATGGCGTACGAATACTCGAGAGCGCCGGGGCATGAGTTAGGACGTGTGCTGATTTGGAGCTGTCGAAAGTACAGCGTGTTTCGAGCCTCGTTTAGCTGCGAAACAGGCCGGAACGACCAAAATAAACCCGGCACCTTTTTTTCAAAAAATAAACCCGGCACCTTTTGGGTTACGCGCCCCGTGCATGCGGTCTGAGCCGTTCGGCAATTCCGGCGAGTTCGGGCCGCCCCGACTTGATCTCATCGACGCTCATGCCCGTGAGTTCGTACGGCAATACGAGCCAGTCGCCGGTTTCGTGCACGAAATAGTCCGGCGTGCGCAGCGTCTTCTCCGAGGGCCGGTACCAGACAGTTGCCACGCGGATGTCGTGCGGCAGATTGCGCCGGGTCTTCTTCCTGAGCTGATCGATGACGGCCTTCAGGCTCGAGCCCGTGCTGAGGACATCGTCGACGATCAGCAGCGAATGGTGCGAGCACAGGTTGTCGAGCAGGTACTCGAGTCCGTGCACGCGAATCCGGTTCTTGCGCTTGACCATCTTCTCGTAGCTGTCCGCGCCGGCATACGACGTGCGGATCGCAATGTGATCGGTCTCGACGCCAAAGAACTGCAGTCCTTCCTGCACCGCAATACCCACGGCGCTGCCGCCGCGCCACAGGCCCACCAGAAAATCCGGCCTGAAGCCTCCTTCGTAGATCTGGGCTGCCAGTTCGAAGGAGTCTTTCAGCAGATCGTCTGCGGCGATTATCGTCTTGTTCATCGTGGCGGTTTTTTGTTGTGTCCGTTTACGGTACGGTTTGCGCTCGCCGGCATTATAGCGGCTGTGCCGCAGGCGACCGCAAGAAAAGACTACAAGGTAAAGATCCAATGATAACGACAATAAGCCTCGAGCATGGATAAAACCGTACTCTCCGCCCAGGACCTGCTGGAAGACTCCTTCGAACTCGGACTCAAGGTCCTGGAAGACGATTTCCGCCCAACGATGATCATTGCGATTTGGCGGGGAGGTACCCCGGTGGGCATGGCCGTGCAGGAGATCTTCGCGTATTGCGGCGTGGATTCCGATCACATTGCGATCCGCACGTCTTCGTATGACGGCGTCGAACGGCGCGGCAGCGTCGCGGTCCACGGCCTGAACTACATCATCAAGAAGATCTGCCACGACGACCGCGTGCTGATCGTCGACGACGTATTCGACACGGGAAATACTATCGTGGCGGTGATCGAGGAGATCCGCCGGCGGGCGCGCGACAACACGCCGGAGGATATCCGCGTCGCCGTGCCGTGGTTCAAGCCCGAGCGCAACGAGACGAGCATGACGCCGCACTATTACCTGCGCGAGACGGCCGAATGGCTGGTGTTCCCGCACGAGCTCGATGCGCTGGATCCTGACGAACTCCGGAAAGCGCGGCCGGAAATCGCGGCGATTGTCGATCGCGTGCGCACCCCCGTCGAGGTCTGACGCACGGTGCGGCGAATCTGCGTCTACTGCGGCTCGAATACCGGCAACAAGCCCGAATACGCCGCAGCGGCCGTCGAACTCGCGGATGCGCTGTGCGCGAACGGTATCGAGCTCGTCTACGGCGGTGCGGCAAAAGGCATCATGGGGATCATCGCCGACCGCGTGCTCGAACTGGACGGCCGGGTTCACGGCGTGATTCCGCAGCAGCTCGTGGACAAGGAGATCGCGCATACGGGCCTGAGCAAGCTGCACGTCGTCGCCTCGATGCATGAGCGCAAGATGCTCATGGCGGCGCTGGCCGACGGCTTCATCGCGCTGCCGGGCGGTTTCGGCACGCTCGAGGAGATCATCGAAGTCGTTACCTGGGGGCAGCTCAAGTATCACGACAAGCCCTGCGGACTGCTAAACGTGGCGGGCTATTTCGATCCGCTGCTCGCGTTTCTCGATCGGGCTGCGGCAGAGGGCTTCGTGCGCGAATCCAATCGCCGCATGCTGTTGAGCGATGCAGGCGTCAACGGCCTCCTGTCACAGTTCGAACGCTACGAGGCACCGGGCGAAGACAAGTGGTTGTAGCAACGCCGCCAGGTGCGAAAAGACTCGGCGAATGAGTCAGGGAATTCACCAGGCAGGATACTAGCCGCTGTTGTAGGGATCGAAGCCCCCTTCCGGCTTCTCGGTCTCTTGTTTATTTTCCGCCGTCGCGGTGTCGTCTTCGGTGCCGAGTATCTGCCGCAGCATTTGCGTAGACACCAGCGACAGCTCGTCGGTGCTCGCCGTGTCGCTCGAGTCATCGACGACGGGTTCGTAGATGACGTCGGCGACCCGCCCGGGGCCAGTGCTTTCGGCGGCGACCGAAAGCGCGGCCTCGAGATCGTCGTCGTCGATGACCTCGAACTGCTCAGTTGTCGTATTGCGGGCCAGCACACCGTCGCGCTCGGAGGCGGCTTCTTCGAGCCGTTCCCGGCGCTCGTCGTCGTCGGAGGCCAGCATCTGCTGCAGCATCTGCGTCGATACGAGTTCGAGTTCAGCCTCCTGCACGGGTTCCGACCAGACGCTACGGCCGCGTTCGTCGGTTTCGACCTTGGCGCGGCGAACCAGGCGTACGGTCTTGAAGAGTTCGTCACTCATCGTTCGTTACCCAACCGTTCTTCATTCATGGACTGCGCTCCTGAAACGGAAGCCGTTTCGCCACAAAAACGGCGCTGAATCAAAACCTTTAGCGGCTGTGCTCTTGCACACAGTTTACCCGCTTTCGCATACGCATCAACGACTTGCTCGTGCCGGGCCCGACAGCGGCCGGGCCTTTTCGCGGCCCGGCGGGGCGCGGTCCGCGAAAAGGCCCATATATGCGCCTGTCAGGCATGAGAAACAGTTCCGCGAATCAAGTGTTTAGCCCGCGTAAGCTTGGCCCGTTACGGTCTCGATGAGGCAACCGTGAATCTCGACGTACTCCTCGCCATAGTCCTGTTTATCGGCGCCGCCTGCTATCTGTTGCTCGGCGGCCGCCTGATCGTGTCTCGACGCGAAGTGGGCAGCGTACCCGTGGGACTCGTATTTTGCCTCATGGGTGTCTGGGTACTGGGCGGCGCCGTCGAGCTGCTGTCGACTTCGTTTGCCGTATTCTCGATCGGCCGCAGCGCGCACTTCGTGGCAACGGCCCTGCTGCCCGTGATCGCGTTCGTCTGCTTTCGCTCATATCGCGGCGAGCGGACGCCGGCCCTGCTGGTCGCCCTGCTGCTGATTGTGCCGCTGACCTCCATCGCATTGGCCGCGACCAATGCCTATCACGAATTCATGTGGTTTGCGCCGTTCAGCTCGCCCGACGGCAGCTACCTGACCCGTCCCGCGGAGTGGGGACCATGGTTTCTGTTTGCGCACGCGCCCTACAGCTACAGTCTGATCGCCATCGCCATGTTCTCGCTGCTCATGCACAGCTCCGCAGTGGCGCCGGCGCATCGGCGCGGTTTGTTCATGCTTACGGCGGCCTGCCTCGCCCCGCTGGCTGCGACGCTCGCCTACGACGTCGGGCTCGGGCCCGACACGCTGTCGTTTGTGCCGCTGGCTGTCCTGGCGATGCTGCCCGTATACGCCTGGCTCCTGATCGGCGAGCGCGTCATAGAGTTCGCGCCGCTCGCCTACGAAACCGTGTTCCAGACCATGCAGGATCCCGTGGTCGTAGTCGACGAGAAGCAGCGTATCATTGGCATGAACCGCGGTGCCGAGCGCCTGCTGGAGGTGTCGGAGCGCGATGCGCTGAGATCGTCTCTGGACGCGATCATGACCGACGGCGCCACTGGCGTTTTCGACGCAATCGAGACCGGCAAGCCGCAGAAGATGATTACGACGACCGGCCGCTTCATGCACATCCAGGTGTCGAGCATCGAGACCCGCGGCGCGGCGGCGCGCGGCGGGCAGATCCTCATGTTCCGCGACGTAAGCGATGTGGAAAAAGCGCAGCTCGAAGTGCGCAACAGCGAGAAGCTGCTCAGAACCCTGATCGATCATTCGGTCAACGGCATCATCCGCATGCGCTGGGTGCGTAACGGCGATACCGGCAAGCGCGAGCTGCGCTGCATATTCGCCAATGCCGCGGCCGGTCGTTTTCTCGACATAGACGCCGACAGACTCAACGGCCGGGCGGGCGCGGACATCGTCCGGCTGGCCTCGGCCGGCATGGACCAGGTAACGGCCGCCGCCGTACTGCGCCGCTTTCATGCCGCCGTCGAACTTCGCGAAAGCCTGGATATCGACCTGCAGCAGCAGGCGTCGGGCAAGGAGCGCTGGCTGCACCTGATCGCGGAACCCGTCGGCGACGACATTGCGGTGACGCTGGTCGACGTGACCGACCGCAAGGAGCGCGAGGATCAGATGGCCTCGATTGCCTGGTTCGATCCGCTGACCGGGGTTCTCAACCGGCGCGGTTTCGAACGCGATGCGGCAGAAAGGCTTAGCGCCAGCGAAGACGACGCAAGCGGGGCGCTGCTGTTCATCGATCTCAACGAATTCAAGCACATCAACGACGAATGTGGCCACGAAATCGGCGATCAGCTGCTCACGATCGCTGCCGAGCGGCTACAGCAGAGCCTGCGTACCTGCGACATCATTGGCCGCGTGGGCGGCGACGAGTTCGTGGCTCTCGTGCCGGACGTCACGGCCGAAGTGGTCGATCAGCTGGCGGGCCGGCTTACCGAGGCGCTCGAAGCGCCGTATCGGATCGCGGACGATACCCTGCGCTGTGCCGCGAGTATTGGGCTTGCGCTGTACCCGGACAACGCGAATACGCTGACCGGGCTGCTGCGCGAGGCCGATCAGGCCATGTACCGGGCGAAAGCGCGCTGTCGCGGCGTCAACGGGATCAAGGGCGCCGACTTGCTGGAGAAAGCCGTCTAGGTACCGGCCGCGGCCTTATTTCTAACTCGTTCGAGAATGCCGTCCGGGTATCGGTCGCCGCTCTATTTCTGCCCCTTATTCGACCCGCTGTAATAACCGGCGTGACCGACCGGTCTTGGGCCGCAGAGATCGAATAAACAGCTAAGGGAGTACACCATGATGAAGACGCGGAGCTTTGTGCTCAGTGCCTTGCCGGCTGCAATGCTAATGAGCCTGATCTGCAGCGGATCCATTCAGTACGGTCACGCGGACGCACCCATCGCGGCAACCGCGGAGGACGTACGGCCGCTCGAGACCGGCGAGCCCGCGCCGCGCTTTACGGTGCAAACCGTCGACGGCGAGAACTTCGAATTCGATCCGCGCCGCCTGGAGCGTCCCGCGATCATCATTACCTTCCGTGGCGGCTGGTGCCCTTACTGCAACCTGCACCTGTCGGAACTGCGGGAAGTCGTGCCGCAGATCGGCGACATGGACGTGGATTTGCTGTTCCTGTCGGGCGATCGCTCCGAGCTCCTGTACGACAGCCTGAGCCGCGAGGCGCAGGACGATATCGACGGTCTCGACTACACGATACTGTCGGATGCAAACGCCAACGCGGCGATCGCGTTTGGTATTGCGTTCCGCGCGCCCGAGCGTTACCTGACGATGCTGCCTGAGAAGGGTGTGGATATCGAGGAGTCGTCGATGAGCCGTCACGGCGTCTTGCCCGTGCCGGCCGTGTTCGCCGTGGATCGCAGCGGCAAGATTGCCTACTCGTTCGTCAACGCCAATTACAAGGTCCGGCTGCCGGCCGACGAGCTGCTGGCGGTTGCGGCGGATATCGTCAAGCCCTGAATCCTTCACGGACCGGCCGGGCCGCCCGTAGAGGCCCGGCCGCAGTGGTGTTAGGCTCGGGGCCTTTGTGGTCCGGAGAGCAAGATGGACATGATCGCCGTTAGTGTTGACGCCCGCTGTGGGCTGCGGTGCGCGGGTGAGCGCGTGTGACCGACTCGGCCAAGGCCGCTACGCCCCTCGCACGATTCTTCGACGCGGCGGCCAAAATCCGGCCCAACGAGCTGAACGCAACGCTGCTGTCAGCCGCTTTCGTGTTTGTGCTCATGGCGGCGTACTTCATGCTGCGTCCCGTGCGCGACGCCATGGCCAGCGACTGGTCGGATGCCGAAGTCAGCTACCTGTGGAACCTCAATTTCTTCATTAGTCTTGCCGCCGTCGTGCTGTACGGCTACGTGGCCTCGCGCGTGCGCTTCCGCTGGCTCGTGCCCGGCGTTTATGTGTTCTTCGCGGCCTCCTTTCTGGTTTTCTACAGCGGCTCGTCGTGGATATCCGACCCGACCCTTGTCGACAAGAGCTTCTACGTCTGGCTCAGCGTGTTTGCGCTGTTTCACTTGTCGGTGTTCTGGAGTTTCATGTCGAATCTCTTCAGCCGCGAGCAGGCGCCGCGGCTGTTCGGGTTCATCGCCATCGGTGCGAGTACCGGTGCGATTGCAGGGCCGCTGATCGCAGCCTCGACGGCGGGTATCTTCACCGGCAAGGAACTCATGCTGGTATCGGCGTTCATGCTGTTCATACCCGTGCCGATCATCCTGGCGCTCGAGCGTTTGAAGGTCACGGCGCTCGGCAACGCCGACCTCGAGCACGACCCCCGCAAGGACGCGCTCGGCCGCAACCCGTTCGCGGGCTTCGTGCTGTTTTTCAAAAGCCCGTATCTGCTCGGTATCGCTGCTTTCATACTGCTCTACGTGGCAATCGGCTCGTTTGTCTATTTCCAGCAAAAGAATCTGCTGGAAGACTTCTCGCGCGTCGAACGGCGCGAACTGCTCGCCTGGGTGGATTTCACGGTAAACACGCTGGCCGTCCTGACGGCCATGTTCCTGACCAGCCGGTTGACCACCCGACTCGGCATGGCCAGGACGCTCGCCATCGTGCCGGTATTCGTGTGTGTGGCGTTGCTGGCGCTGGCCGTGTCGCCGATCCTGATCGTCGTGCTGGGCCTGCAGGTCATGCGCCGGGCGGGCAACTACGCAATTACCCGCCCGGGGCGGGAAATGCTGTTTACCGCCGTTGGCCGCGAGGCCCGTTTCAAGGCCAAGCCCGTGATCGACATTGTGCTCTATCGCGGCGGCGATGCGCTGTGGGGCTCGGCTTTTGCCACGCTGACCGGGTTCGGTCTGGGGCTGGGCGCGGTTGCGGCCGTGGGCGCCGTCATCGCCGCGGTGTGGGCGGCGGTCGGTTTTGTGCTGGGCCGGACTTTCGACGGCCTGAGCCGCGAGGACAAGGCGCGGCTGAACGAGTTGGGTAGCGCCAGCCATGTCGACTAAAGCCTCGAGCCCGAGTTTCGAAACGGAAGCGCTGCGTGAGTTCGGCGAGGTCCTAAAGGGCCGCCGTACGATCAATCTGTACCTGCAGACCCGCGTTCCCGAACAGCTCGTGACGGATGCGATCGAAGCCGCGACCTGGGCGCCCAATCATCACGTCACTGAACCCTGGCGGTTCTACCGTATGGGGCCGGCGAGCGTAGCCAGCACCATCGAGCGGGTCCGCGAACTCGTTGCTAAGGAAAAAGGTCAGGAACTGGCCGATTTCAAGGCCAAATCCTGGGCGGAAAAGCCGGGCTGGCTGACGGTCACCTGCCGCCGTTCCGAAGACCCGCTGCTCGAGCGCGAGGACTACGCTGCCTGCAGCGTCGCGGTGCAGAACTTCATGCTGTATCTGTGGAAGGCGGGGGTTGGCAGCAAATGGACCAGCGGGGCGATCACGCGCGATCCGGTGTTTCTCGAGATTCTCGGCGTCGATCCGGAGCGTGAATTTGTCGTCGGCATGCTCTGGTACGGCTATCCGAAGATCACGCCGACGCAGTCGCGGGCGGCCGTGGAAGACGTCACGGTCGATCTTCCCTGACGTGTTTCAGGATTCTGTCCGCTGCGTCAGCGCACCGGCGGGTTCCGGTCGCGCAGCGTTTCCGGCGGATGCGCACAGGACGGCGTCGGCGCAATCAGCGGCCGCAGCAGAAAGATCGCAAACGTAATTACGCCCGTGGCGGCAACCGTTATTCCCGCATTCCTTAAGCTGCCGTCGTACAGCGCCGCGCCGAGGATGGCGCCGAACGCCCCCAGCGCGTTCTGGATACTGCCAATGATCGAGGAGGCAACGCCGGCCACTTTCGGCAGCGGGTCGAGCGCAATCACGGTTGCATTGGGCGCCAGGATGCCGACCGCGACGAAATAGACGCACAGGCTGCCCCAGAACCACCACAGCGGTGCCGCGTTTAGTACACAAATGACCAGCAGGCTGATCGAGGCCGCGAACATGAGCGAGGCGCCGATGCCGATCAGCGTGCCGACTTCGAAGCGCGACACGAACTGCCGGTTGAGCCATGAGCCGAGCATGATGGACAGGCCGGCGGTCGCGAACACAAAGCCGTAGTCGCGCGCAGAGAGACCGTATTCCTCGATGATGAGGGCGGCCGAAACCGTAATGACGGACATGAAGCCGATCGGCGGCGTAACGATCAGCAGCAAACCGAATATGCTGCGGCGGAACGAGAAAAACGTGCGGACGCTGTCCAGTAGCTGCCGCGCAGGATGGCCCTGGCGCTCGGGAGTGTGCGTTTCGACGAGGTTTACGCGAATGGCGAGCAGCAGGAGGATCCCGGCTACGACTATGCCGGTGAAGGTCGAGCGCCAGTCGAACCAGTGCATGAGCAGCGCGCCGAGGCTCGGAGCGATAACGGGCGCCGCCGTAAACAGCATGGCCATGAGCGACATCAGGCGAACGCCTTCCTTGCCGCTCGCAATGTCACGCACGATGGCTCGTGACAAGACCACAGCGGCGGCGGCGCCAATACCCTGGACGAAGCGGGCCGCCAGCATGACCTCGATCGACTGCGCAAAAGATGCGAGCGTCGCGGCCAGCGTAAAGACGCTCATGCCGACGTACAGCACGGGCAGGCGTCCAAGCCGATCCGAAAACAGCCCGGCCGGTATCTGGCCGAGTGCCATCCCCAGCATGAAGATGCCGACGATTTTCTGCGCCGTCGGCAGATCGGTCAGGAGGGCGCTCGCCATCGCCGGGATAGCCGGCAGGCTCAGGTCTACCGTCAGAGCCGCCGTCGTCGTCAAAAAGCCCAGCGTCAGAATGAACGCAGGCTTCGAGGTCAGTGGAGACGGGCTCACGGGGACGGATTACACTAAAGGGGCAGGGCCGTGCAGAATAGGCAGCTAATCGAGTGGAGTAAAGCGCCGGTGCGCGCGGGGGGCAAAGTCCTAGCGGCTTTTGTTGCCGCCGTCGCGCACGGTCGCAGCCGTGGCGCAGCGTTTACCGCGGGAGGGCAGTTTGAGGGGCGGGAAAAAAACGACTGAAGCCGATGCGGCGCAGCACGCCACGTCGGCCGCGGTTCAAGCCCGGCCCCTGGAAATGGAGCCGGTCAGTCGCCGCGGCTTTCTAAAGGGTTCCGGGCTTGCTGCCACGTGTGCCGCGCTCGGGACCGGCATTCCGTTTGCCGCATACATGCCGGCGGGGCTCGTTCCGGTCGCGCTCGCGGACGGGTTGGAAGGCTTTTCGATACCCGGTAAAGACGGTCTGCTGATATTGAACGACCGTCCGCTGAATGCCGAGACGCCCGCGCATCTGCTCGACGATCCAGTGACGCCGGCGTCGCGCGTCTTCGTGCGCAACAACGGCGTGCCGCCGCAGGTCAGCAAGGCCGCCGCGGCGGCCTGGCGGCTTCGTATCGAGGGCGAGGCCCTCGAATCGAGCGTCTCGCTGACGCTCGAGGACCTGCAGCGGAACTACCGGCAGCATACGCTGGCGCTGGTCATCGAATGCGCGGGCAACGGCCGCGCCGAGTTCTATCCTCCCGCCAAGGGTAATCAGTGGACTACCGGCGCGGTTGCGTGTCCCGAATGGACCGGAGTCCGGCTTGCGGATGTACTCGAGCCGCTGGGTATCGGCAGCAACGCGGTCTACGTGGCCTACGAGGGCGCCGATACGCATCTCTCCGGCGATCCGGCCAAACGGCCCATCTCCCGCGGCATGCCGATTGCCAAAGCGCTCGAAGACGAAACCCTGCTCGCGTTTGCAATGAACGGCGCGGCGCTGCCGCCGCTGCATGGTTTTCCGCTGCGTCTCGTCGCCGGCGGATGGCCAGCGTCAGTCAGCGGCAAGTGGCTTACGCGGCTGCTGGTTCGCGATCGCGTGCATGACGGTGCAAAGATGCTGGGCCAGTCGTACCGCGTGCCCTGCGAGCCCGTGGCGCCGGGTGCGCAAGTCCGCAACGACAACATGTGCATCATCGAGTCGATGCCGGTCAAATCGTTGATTACGGCGCCACGCTCAGGTATCCACCAGCCTCTGGCCGAGCCGCTTGCGGTGCGGGGTCATGCGTGGGCGGGCGACAAGCGCGTTCGCCGCGTCTATACCTCAATCGACTTCGGTGCGAGCTGGCAGAAGGCGAAACTCGAACGACCGGTGAATCGATTGGCTTGGCAGCGATTTTCAGCGAGCTTGAGTTTTCCGGAGACCGGTTACTACGAGGTCTGGGCGCGCGCCGTCGACGAGCACGGCATCTCGCAGCCGATGCTGCTGCCGGGCTGGAATCCGCGCGGATATCTCAACAACGCGTGTCACCGCATTGCGGTCAAGGTGCTTGCGTGAGACGTACCGCGATCGTGATCGCAACCGTAACGGCGATCGCAGTCGCGCTCGCGCTGCCCGCAGGCGCGGCATGTGCTGACGATCGGCATGCGGAAATCGATCCGCGAACCGGGCTCATCGTCGCGCCCGGCTGGCAGGACGTGCGCGCGCACTGCGGCGGCTGTCATTCGCACGCGCTGGTAACGCAGCAGCGGGCGGATCGCGAAACCTGGCTCGGGATGATTCGCTGGATGCAGGCCACGCAAAATCTGTGGCAGTTTCAGCCGGCGACCGAGCGGGCGATCCTCGACTATCTGAGCAAAAATTACCCGGCACGCCGCAATTTGCGGCGCCCGCCGCTGGCGCCGCGGCTAATGCCGCCTGATTAGGGCTGGCCGGCGCCATTCGAGTCCGTCGCGCTCCCTGGCTCGCGTTGCGCGCGCCGCCGGCCCAAGCCCGCTTTGCGGCAATGCGCTATCATGACGCCCGCCGGACGAGCCGCAGGAGAGGTAGTTAATCATGTCAGCAGGAAAGATCGGAACGACGCTCAGGTCAGCGCTGTTTTCCGCAGCATGTGTTGCTCTGTTTGCGTCCGGCAGCGCGTTTGCCTGGTCTGCGGGCAAGATAGACTTGGAGGCAGACAAAGCGCTCGAGGTATTCAGCGAGGATATCAACGGCGCTGACGTCTTTTTGCGCCAGGCCGCGGGGTATCTCGTATTTCCGCGCGTCATCAAGGTTGGCGTCGGCGTCGGTGCGGAAACCGGCGAGGGCGCGCTGCGGGTGGGCGGCAAGACCGTAGACTACTACCGTACGACCAGCGGCTCTATCGGCTTTCAGCTCGGCGCGCAGGCCAAGTCCATCGTCATTGCCTTCATGACCGAAGAGTCGCTCGCCAAGTTTCGCGAATCCAGCGGTTGGAAAGTAGGCGTCGACGGTTCCGTGGCGCTGATCGATCTCGGCGCAGGCAAGACTATCGATACGACCAACATCAAGGACCCGGTCGTAGGTTTCGTATTCGGCTCGAAAGGCCTGATGTACAACCTGACCCTCGAAGGGTCGAAGTTCTCCAGGCTCGACAAGGGCAAGCGGGACTAGCCGGCGCTGACAAGCTGCCGGACTCGACGAAGAGCAAGACCGTGCGCAAGAAACCCAAGCAAAAAAAAGCCCGGCCCGAGAAGACGCCGCTCAGCAAGCGCGTAACCGACGGTATCGACACGATCGGCCTGCTGGGCCGCACGGCGGTGAACGAGCCGCGCGAGTTGCCGCGGCATGCCGAAGGCCTGTTCCGGCGCTGGTTCAAGAACGTTTGGGCGGTACGTGGCGGCGGGCTGTACGCGGTCGGTTTTGCCGCAACGTTTCTCTATCTGGAGACGGTCGAAATCGTGACCGACGACATACCCGGGCTGTTCGCGATCAATCCGTTTAGCAGCGAGTTGATCGAATACGCCGTCAGTTTCATCGTCGATACCTTCATGAATTTTGTGGCCGCGCTAATGTGGCCGTATTACGTCGCCACTTTTGCTCCGCCGTGGGGCGCCGTTGGACTGGGCATTGCGTTTGCGTTCTTTTCGCGCTTCTGCCAGCCGGCCGTAGAGCGTTGGCTCGAGCGCGACGACGATATTCCCGCGGGCGGCACCGGCAAACCCGATCAGGTGCCGCCCTGCGACTGAGCGCCGCGGGGCACGGCTTCCCGCGCCGTGCGCGGCGCGAGTATTGCCTCGCGCAGCGATGCAAGCGGCGCGTCGTCGCGGAGCTCGACCCGATTCCTATCGACCTCGATGCCGAGTTCGGCGAAGACGGGCAGGTAATCGGGGAATCCGGCTGCGTTGCCGTAGCGATGGTATAGCGGCATGAACACCGGCGAGCCGGCCAGCTCGTCCAGCTTTTCCAACAGCTCCGTGCCGCCCCATGCCCGCGTTGCCGGCAGGCAGCAGCGCATGAACGCTTCCAGCACCGAGTCGAGCGTTTGTGTTCCGTTGCTGCGCCGGCGCAGCTCCACGTCCGCCTTGAGCGCCAGTACCGCACCGCTCCAGTAGACTTTCATCGTCGCCGCGCGGCCGCCGTCGCGTGTCGCCGCGATAGGCGAAAGCCGCGGTACCGAAGCCTGACCGCGGCGGAAACCTTCATAGAGTTTTTGCGCGGCGAGTTCGGAGCTGTAGGTTCCCGCGCGGGCGAGCAGCACGTTCTGGAAGTACTGCGCGAAGCCCTCCGAAATCCAGCGGTTGCGGGAGCCGAGGTAAGGCAGCATGAGATGCGAAAATTCGTGAGTCGCGGTCCAGTCTGCATACAGGCTTTCGAGCGAGGCGTTTTGCCGTACGAACAACTCTATCGACTCTCCACCGTCACGAATGACGCGACCGAACGGTACGGGCGAACCGCGGCCGCCGTCGAGCGGTACGAGTATGACGTGCGGCGCCGGGTTTGGCAGGCGCCCGTAGCTAAGACTGACGTTGCCGGCCGCGCTGGCGGCCCAGTCGATAAGTTCGGTACGCGGGCGTCCCCGCTTTGCCCGCATGAGAGCGATCCTGAGCGTCGCGCCGCCAACCTGGCGCCGCGCATCCACGAAGCTGCCGAACGCAACGGCGGCGCTGGCGTTTTCCGGCGACGGCGGCACGCGGTAACGGGCCTGCGTATCGTCGAGCAACTGCCACGGCGCCGAGACGTTCATCGCGGCCGGAAACTCGAAGCGTATCTTGAGTTCCGCGCTGTCGCCGAACTCGGGCCGCAACAACCAGACGGACGGCGAAACGAGCACGTTATCGCCGTGCAGCGTGCCGTTGCGCCGGTCGTCCCGAGCCGCCGCCGCGAGGTTCACCTGGTAACGGAGACACGTGATCCCCGGCGCCGGCAACAGCACCTGCCGCCGGCGAATGCGCAGCGCCTCGCCGGCGCAAGTCTCCAGGTGCCTGACGTAGCGCGCCGCCAGTCGCGACCGGGCGCTCAGGCGGCGTACCGGGAAGGCGAACTGCGCACGAATGTCGAGCCTGTCGAGACCCGCTGCAACCTGTACGACGTAGTCGTGGTCCGAAGGCGTGTCGACGGCCGGCTGGGCGTCGAGCTTCGTCAACGGCACGAGTAACAGGCAGGCTAATACGCACTCTCTTTTGGGAATGAGAATTATTACTGTCTTGTCCTCGTTCGCCCGGCCGTTCCGTCCTTCACGGCAGCCCTGAAGGATTTCGGATTCCTGCCCTTAAGTCATTGATATAAAAGAATAAGTAGAGACCAATAGGCGAGCGGCGAAAAACCCCGCCGGTATGCCGCGAGGGTAAACTGTTTCCGTTTGTAAACCATTTTGCTGGCGTTCAGCTTTGCTGGCTACACTCCGCGCTCGTTACGAAAATTAGAACAGCTTTCTGAGGAAGGTTCAGGCGCAGGTTTCCATTTCCCGCTATTCCGTGAACATTTAGGAGATTCCGTTGAATAAAATTGCACGTCGTAAGTTCATGCAGCTGTCAGCCGCCGCGGCTGCCGGTGCCGTGGTCATGCCCGGTCGCTCCGCGACCGCACAGGATCTTCCGCAGCTGACGGAAGACGATCCCATGGCTCAGGCGATGAAGTATGTTCATGATGCCAGCACCGTGGATGCGGCTTCGCGCCCCAACCCGGCTGAAACTCAGAACTGCGCCAACTGCGCGCTGATCCAGGGTGAAGACGGTGACGCCTGGCGTCCCTGCCAGATATTCCCAGGCAAGCTCGTCAACGCCAAGGGCTGGTGTTCGGTCTGGGCGCCGAAAGCCTGATCGTGAACCGCTTTCGCAGGCACAAACGCCGGTCTTTCGACCGGCGTTTTTTTTGCCGGCCCGGAAACGCGAACGTGTAGAATTCGGGCTCGCCCAAACAGCTCTCAAGGACAATAACGTGTTTGAATCGCTCGAGACTCTCCCGGCCGATGCCATTCTTGGATTGATTGCAGAACACCGCGACGATCCGCGCGAGAACAAGATCGATCTCGGCGTCGGTGTGTACCGCACGCCAGCTGGAGAAACGCCGGTTCTGGACGTTGTCAAACTTGCGGAACAGCGTTTACTCGATCAGCAAACGAGCAAGGCGTACATAGGCACGGCGGGTGATCCGGCGTTCAACGCGGCGATGCAGCGGATGACGTTCGCCAATCCCTCGCTCGACGAACGCCTGACGACCCTGCAGGCGCCCGGCGGTTCCGGCTCGCTGCGCGTTGCGGCCGGATTGCTGCTGCGGGCAAACCCGAAGGCTACGGTATGGGTGAGCGAGCCCACCTGGGCCAATCATCATCCGCTGCTCGGTGGTGCAGGGCTTAGGCTCGAGCCCTATCCGTACTACGATACCAAAACGCATCAAATCGACTTCGCAGCCATGCTCGAGAGCTTGTCGCGTGCCGCCCGGGGCGACGTCGTGCTGCTGCATGCCTGCTGCCACAACCCGTCGGGGCTCGATCCCGACGAGGATCAGTGGCGTGCGATAGCCGACGTGATCGTCGAGCGTGAGTTGCTGCCGTTCATCGACATGGCCTACCAGGGGTTTGCCGCCGATATCGATACGGATGCCTTTATCATTCGCCATCTCGCGGAGCGCGTGCCCGAGATGCTGGTGTGCAATTCCTGCTCGAAAAATTTTGGTCTGTATCGCGACCGCGTCGGTAGCTTGTCCGTACTCGCGGCCGATGCCGCGGGCCGGGATATCGTGCAGTCACAGGCGAGTAATGTCGTTCGCACGATGTATTCCGTGCCGCCGGATCACGGCGCCGCTGTCGTGTCGCTTATCCTCAGCGACGAGTCGCTGACCGCCAACTGGCTTGTCGAGCTCGCCGAAATGCGCGAGCGCCTGATCAACATGCGCAGCCTGCTGAACGACGCGCTGCAAGAGAAAGCCCCGGCTGCCGACTTTTCCCATCTCGTGCGCGCGACGGGAATGTTCTGCTTTCTCGGGGTCGGCAAAGATCAGGTTGCGCGCCTGAAAAAAGACTACGGCGTCTACATGGTGGACTCGAGCCGCATCAACGTGGCCGGCATTACCGAGTCCAACGTGGGCTATCTGGCCGCGTCGATCGCGGCGGTGCTGTAGGCGCGCGCGTCTACGACGTCTTCGAGCTCACTCGCGAGGATCGAGCAGCAGCCGGTTGCCGGGGCCAATGCCCAGCTCACGCGTGATCCCGGCGTTTAGTTCGAGTACGTAGTTGACGGGTTCCTTCGCCGACACCGAGCGCAGCGACTGCGGCTCCGTATCGGTCTCGACCGAGGCAACGACCCCGTCATCGCGGACGAACAGCATGTCCAGCGGTATGAACGTGTTTTTCATCCACATCGACAGGTGCGCAGGCTTCGCGTAGACGAACAGCATGCCGCTGCGCGGCGGCAGCTCGCGTACGAACATGAGTCCGCGCCGCTGCTGCGCCGTATCGACCGCGAGATAGATATCGAAGCGATGGCAGGCGCGATTGGCGACGATGACCAGCACGCCCTGGTCGAACGACTCGTCAAGCGGCGGCAGCTCCTGTGCGGCAGCGCCGGCCGCCAGCAACAGCAAGAGCAGAAAACTTCTCACGACTCACCCCAATCGATGACGCCGCGAAATTCGGTTTCGCCGACGCTGACCGAGTCCATTCCGCCGACTTCGGCCAGTGGCGCAATGCAATACAGCCGTCCCTGGGTGACATAACGCGCGCCGCCGAGGTGTTCGCCGGCGGCAATGTCGGCCCAGCAGGTCTGCTGGTTTTGCGTAGAGAAAAACCGTGCTTCCCCCTCCAGGATCAGCGTCACATTCGCCGCGAGTTCCTCGCCACCCTGGCCGCGCCTGAGCTCCGGCAGCGCCACGATGACGGCGAGCCCGGCCGATCGCTCGTCCGCAATCGCGAAGTACAGACGAGCGCCTTCGCCGTCCGGCCTCGGGCCGCCTTCGCAGCTCAGCCGCCGCCGATCGACGTCGAGTTCAGCCTGGACCGCGCCGCTCACACGGCCTTTGAAAAACGCGTTTGCGACACAATCGCCGGCTGGCGCATCGCTTGTATTCCGGGCTGCGTCATCAGGCGTTGCGACGGCGGCGGACGGCGCCTGCCGTGATTCGCAGCCGGCTATGCCAAGCAGCAGACACAGGCCCGGGATGAGGTTCTTGCACACTAATTTAGCAATCAATTTTGCAATCTATTGGCGGGGAACTTGTCGATAATGCCGTCATTATCACCGAAACCGGCCTTAAGCTTTAAGAAAAAAGCCGGAACGAGGCGACTCGGCGCGGTTGGAACCGTCCGAGATCCTCTCTAAAATGGCTCGCCTTTTGATCCGGGGACCTCACAGGGGAACGGAATGAGTGTAGTTGAACAATTCCAGCAGCTGGAAACGCATGCCAGCCGTCTGATCATCGGTCAGGCGCATCTGATCAACCGGATGCTGATTGCGCTGCTCTGTGACGGTCATTTGCTCGTCGAGGGGGCGCCCGGGCTTGCGAAAACCCGCGCGATAAAAGTGCTCGCGGAGAGCGTCGAGGGCGACTTCCACCGGCTGCAGTTCACGCCCGATCTGCTGCCGGCGGATCTGACCGGTACCGACATCTATCGGCCGCAGGACGGCAGTTTCGAGTTCCGCAAAGGGCCTTTGTTTCATAACCTGATACTCGCCGACGAAATCAACCGCGCACCCGCGAAGGTGCAGTCCGCGCTCCTCGAGGCGATGGAAGAGCGGCAGATTACCGTCGGCGACAAGAGCTACGCACTCGACGATCTGTTTCTCGTCATGGCGACGCAAAACCCGATCGAGCAGGAGGGAACCTACCCGTTGCCCGAGGCGCAGCTCGACCGCTTCCTGCTGCATGTGCAGGTTGGCTATCCGACCGCCGAGGACGAGCGCCGCATTCTCGTACTCAACCGCAACGAGGCGCGGGCGGCAGAGCGGGACGCGTTTCAGCCGCCTGAGGCCTTGTCGATTGCCTCGATCATGCAGGCCCGTCAGGACATCCTGAAGCTGCATCTCGCCGACGAACTCGAGGAGTACATCGTCAATGTCGTCATTGCCACGCGCGACCCGGCCAGCGTCGATACCAGCCTCGCGGGTCAGGTGATGTACGGCGCCAGTCCGCGCGCGAGTATGGGGATCGACCGGGCCGCACGCGCTCACGCCTGGCTCGAGGGCCGGGATTATGTCGGACCGGAGGACATCCAGGCCGTGGCGGCGGACGTGCTGCGGCACCGGCTCGTGCTGAGCTTCGAAGCGGAAGCTGACGGAGTCGATGCCAACTCGGTGATCGAACGCGTGCTCGACGGCGTGGGGGTGCCCTAGTGCGCTCCGGCCTGAATCATCGACGCCTGGCGCGTAGCCTTGCCGCGTCTGGCGGCGTTGCGGCTCCTCGCGACGACGGGGTTCGCTAGGCCGTGCGGCCGCTCGATCACGTCCCCAAGGACGCCTCGCCGGTGCGCGTGACGCAGGCCGGCCTAATACGTCTCAACGCGCCGGCCCGGGCGATTGCGCTCGACGTGCTGCGCGTCAACTCGCTGCAGACCGGCGCCTACGTTTCACACTTCCGCGGCCGCGGCATGGAATTCGATGAGTCCAGGCCGTATCAGCCCGGCGACGATCCCCGCTCGATCGACTGGCGCGTCACGGCGCGCAGTACGACGGCCTACACGAAGCTGTTTCGCGAAGAGCGCGAGCGGCCTGTGCTGGTCATGGTCGACCTGCGGCGGACGATGCACTTCGCGACCCGCGGCTGCTTCAAATCGGTTAACGCCTCACGGGCAGCGGCGCTCCTGGCATGGGCGGCGCATCATCGGGGCGATCGGCTGGGCGGACTGATCTTCGGCGATCACACTCACCGCGAACTGAAACCCCGCCTGGGGCGACAGGCCGCGCTGCGCTTTGTGCATCAGCTCGTCGAACATCCCGACTGGTCGCCGCAGGAGCATGCGGATGCGAGCACCGGCGGCGAGCAAACGCTGACGCTCGCAATGTCGGCGTTGCGCCGTGTGGCGCGCCCCGGCAGCCTGGTTGTCCTGCTCAGCGATTTCCAGGGGCTTGGCCGGGCGGCGCAGTCGTATTTGTCGAGCGTCGCACGGCACAGCGAGGTGCTGGCGGTATACCTGAACGATCCGCTGGAACGGGCCCTGCCGCCACCTGGCCGCTACCGGCTCGTGACGGGCGATGACGAACTCGCGATCGATACCTACGCCGATGCCGCACGCCGGGAGTATGCAGAGGCCTACGAGAAGCGCTTCAAGACCTTCAGCGCGTTCTGCAGCCGCTACGGCATCCATCTCATGCCGTTGTCCACGGAAGACGATCCTGTCGCGGCGTTGCAAACCGCGCTCGGTCGCCGGACACACTAGTGTCCTGTCCCGCAAACAGGTTGCTTGAGTGGCGCGCAGATTTTTGCGTCTGGCAAGGCGCGCCGACGAGGCATATCGGGAATAGGCCGAGGAGGCGCAACGCTGCCAGGCGCAAAAAGCTGCCGCGAATTAGCCGGCTTGTTTGCGGGACAGGACACGAGGGCAGGGCCTGATGGATCCCGCGACCCTGCCGCTGCGCGATATCAAGCTGCCGGAGCCGGTGAGCTGGTGGCCGCCGGCACCGGGCTGGTGGCTGCTGCTGGCCTTACTGGCGGGAGCGCTCCTCTGGCTCTACGTTCGAAGCCTGCGAGCCTACCGCCGGGATCGCGCGCGCCGCTACGCGTTGCGGACGCTCAAGCGGCTGGAGGCAAGGTACGATGCCGATGGCAACGCGGTTGCGCTGGGGCTTGCGCTGTCCGAACTGGTGCGGCGCACGATGCTTGCCTACGCGCCGCGCGCTGGCGTGGCGGGGCTGACGGGCGATGCCTGGCTGGCCTGGCTCGACGAGGGGCTGGCGAATCCCCAGTTTCGCAGCGGCGCCGGCCGCGCGCTGATCGAACTGCCGTATCGCAACCCCGCGGCAGACAATGACGACATCGATATAGACACATTGCTGTACGCTGTACGCATGCGTCTGGCGACGCCGATTACAGCCGGAGGCGCAAGCTGATGCTGAGCTTTGCCTGGCCTCTGGCGCTGCTGCTGCTGCCGCTGCCGTGGTTGCTCAGGAAGCTGCTGTCCGAGGCGAATTCGATGCAGGAGGCCGGCCTCAAAGTGCCGAGCTTCAGCGGTTTTCGCGTGCTCGCGGGCCGGCCGGCCGCGGAGTCGCTCAGGAACTGGCGGTTTTGGGTCGCCTCGCTGGCCTGGCTGTTGCTCGTCGTCGCGGCGGCAAAACCCGAGCGCGTCGGGGATGAACTGGACGTTCCCGTCTCCGGTCGGAACCTTATGCTCGCGGTGGACCTCTCAGGCAGCATGGACCAGAAAGACTTTGAGCTGAACAGCAGGCGGGTGGATCGCCTGACGGCAACCAAAGCCGTGGCGAGCGACTTTATCCGCCGCCGCGAAGGAGACCGCATAGGCCTCATACTGTTCGGTGAGCGCGCCTATCTGCAGGTGCCGCTTACGCTGGATCGTGAAACGGTGCGGATACTGCTGCTGGAGGCATTCATTGGGCTGGCCGGGGAGAAAACCGCCATTGGCGATGCCATTACGCTTGCCGTGAAGCGCATACACGAAGGCGAGGAAGAGGGCAGCGATCAGGTCCTGGTGCTGCTGACGGATGGCGCGAATACCGCTGGCGAGGTGGATCCGCTCAAGGGCGCCGAGCTCGCGCAGCAGGTGGGACTCAAGATTTATACGATCGGCATTGGCGCCGATCAGATGGAGGTGGCGTCGCTCGTAGGCGGCCGGCGGCGCATCAATCCCTCGGCGGATCTGGACGAAGAGACCTTGACGAGCATTGCCAGCCTGACGGGGGGGCGCTATTTTCGTGCGACCGACACGGCGAGCCTGCAGGACATTTATCGGCTCGTCGACGAACTCGAACCCGTCGAGGAGCCCGAAGCGGGGTTCCGGCCGGTCCAGTCGCTGTATTTCTGGCCCCTGGGCGGCGCGGTCTCGCTGGCGGGTTTGCTGGTGATCGTCAGTCTCGTGCAAGGCCTGCGCGCGGTGCGGGCGTCGAAGGTGCTCAAGAATGCCGCTTGAACTCGAATTTCTTCGGCCGCTTTGGCTGCTGCTGATTCCGTTTGTGCTGCTGGCGGCGGTCTGGTTTGCCTATCGGCAGCTAGGCCCGGGGAGCTGGCAACGGCTGGTCGATCCGGAACTGGCGCCGCACGTGCTGTCCGGCGCCCGGACGGGCCGCACGCGGGACTTTCGCTGGATGGTGTTCGCCCTGACCGGCGTGCTGGCGGCACTGGCGCTGGCCGGCCCGGCCTGGGAGCGGATCGAACAGCCTGTATTCCGCTCCGATCAGGCGCTGGTCGTGGCGCTCGATTTGTCGCGTTCGATGGATGCCGGAGACCTGACCCCGAGCCGCATGCAGCGGGCCCGGCTGAAGATTCTCGATCTGCTCGAGCGGCGCGACGGCGGCCAGACCGCGCTGGTCGTGTATTCGTCAAACGCATTTACCGTGACGCCGCTCACCTCGGACGCCGATACCATCGCGTCGCTGGTCAATAGCCTAAGTACCGACATCATGCCCAGCCGCGGCAGTTATCCAGTGGCCGCAATCGAAAAAGGCGGCCAGCTACTCGAGCAGGCCCAGGCTCCGGTTGGCGAAGTGCTGCTCGTGACCGACGGCGGTACCTCGCCGGCAGCGGAACGGTACGCACGGGCCTTGCGGGATGCCGGCTACACGCTGTCGGTGCTGGGAGTCGGCACGCGGGAGGGCGCGCCGATCCCGCGATCGACCGGCGGCTTCGTTACCGACCAGCGCGGCCGCATTGCCGTACCCGTGCTGGAGGAGGACGGATTGAGAAAACTCGCTCGCGCCGGCGGCGGCCGTTACGCGACGCTTAGCGCCGACGATCGCGATCTCGATTATCTGTTGTCCGGCGAAACGCTGAGCCGCAGCAAGTCCGACGACGCGCAGGCTACCGACCAGTGGAGGGAGGAGGGCCCCTGGCTGGTGCTGTTGCTGCTGCCGCTTGCGGCGCTCGCGTTTCGCAAAGGCTGGGTGTTGCTGCTGCTAATCGTGCTCCTGCCGGCCGCGCAGCAGGCGGAGGCGTCAGTATGGGACGATCTGTGGATGACGTCCGATCAGCAGGCGAAGCGCGCGCTCGAAAACGGTGAGGCCGAGGCTGCAAGCGAACTGTTCGAGAACGCTGAGTGGGCCGCCGTGGCCGGCTACCGGGCGGGCGCCTACGGCAAGAGCGCGGCCGGCTTCGGCAGCTATGACGATCCGAGAAACCTCTACAATCTTGGCAACGCGCTGGCGCGCATGGGCGAGATCGAATCGGCTATCGATGCGTACGACGAAGTGCTCGAGATCGAACCCGGCAACGAGGACGCGCGGTACAATCGCGATCTGCTCGAGGAGTTCCTGCGCGAACAGCAGGAGCAGCAGCAGGAACAGCAGAATCCCGGCGAAGAGTCAGGCGGCGAGAGCCAGGATCAAAGTCAGCAGGACTCGGAACAGCAAGGCATGGACGCGCAATCCCAGTCCAATGACGACGGCGAGTCCGGCGAGCCGTCCGACGGCGAGGCGGGTGAGATGAGCGACGAAGAACTCGAAGCGCTGGAGAAAGCCCTGCAGGAGGCCGCAGAAGCGGCGGAACAGGATTCCGAGGGTGAGCCGCAGCAGCTTTCGGAAGAGGAACTCGCGGCGCTGCGGCGCGCGCAGGCTGAGGAGCAGGCTATGGAACAATGGCTCCGGCGCATTCCGAACGACCCCGGCGGTTTGTTGCGCCGCAAATTCCGCTACCAGTATCAGCGCCAGGGCAAGGATCAGGACGGCAACGATCTGTGGCCCGACGACGAGGTGCAGCCATGGTAGGCCGCCGGCTCGGGTTGCTGGTGCTGCTGATGCCGCTCGCGCAGCTGGCCGTGGCCAACGTCACGGCGCAGGTCGATCGCAATGCGGTCGAGCAGAACGAGTCGTTTCTGTTCGAGGTGGTCGTTGACGGCAACACCAGCAGCGAGCCGGACGTCAGCGCATTGAACGAAGACTTCATCGTCGGCCAGAGCAGCCAGCTCAGCAACACCAAGATCATCAACGGCCAGATCAGCCGCAGCATGACCTGGACCTATACGCTAATGGCGCGCCGCGCGGGGCAACTGACGATACCTTCGATTCGCGTCGGCAGCTACGCAAGCGATCCTATTGTCATGATCGTGAGCGAGCCGCAGCAGGCGCCGCCCGGAGAAGCGGATGTGTTCGTTACGGCCGAGGTAGACAGCGAGTCCACCTGGGTGCAGGCGCAGGTGCTGTATCGGATCAAAGTGTATCGCGCCGTGGCGACGCGACAGCCCACGCTGCGGAGGCCGGTCGTTAGCGGCGCGGAGGCGCTGGTCGAAATGGCGAGTGACGAGAAGACCTACGACGCGTTGCTGAATGGCCGTGCCTACAACGTCGTCGAGCAGAGCATGGCGATTTTTCCCCAGGAAAGCGGAGAGATTCAGATTTCTCCGGCGCGCTTCGAGGCGCGCGTGCTCGCCAACGGCCGCATCACCGGCCGCAAGGTGTTCGAGTCCGAGGCAAAAACCATTACGGTCAGGCCGATACCGGCGCCGCCCGCGGAGTACAGCAGTGCGGCGTGGCTGCCTGCCCGCGATCTGGAGCTCACCGAGTCGTGGTCACGCGAGCCCGATCGCCTGACGGTTGGCGAACCGATTTCGCGCAACATTCGCGTAAGCGCGTTGGGGCAGCTCGAAACCCAGATCCCGGTGCTGGATCTCGACGAACCGGACGGCATCAATCTGTATCCGGATCAGCCCGAACTGTCGCGCAGTTTCGAGGCAGGCGGCATTCGCGGCGTACGTCGCGATCAGTACGCGATGATTGCGGTCGGCAACGGGGATGTCACGCTGCCTGCCGTGACTTTGCCCTGGTTCGATACCGACACTCAGCAGTGGCAGGTTGCGAGCCTTCCGGAACGGACGCTGTCGATCCTCGGGACGGCAACGGACGCTGCGGAGCCAACCGACGCCGCGCCCGAACCGATCGTCGTGACGGCGCCGTCGTCCGGCGGCACCAGCGCGGTTTCGAGTCCTTTCTGGCAGCAAATAGCTCTGGGCCTGGCCGTACTGTGGGTGCTGACGATACTCGTCTGGTGGTGGTCGTCACGGCCGAAAGCGGCGCCGCGCGAACCTCTGCCAATGCCGGTCTACAAGCTCCAGGCAAAAAACCTCAAGGCGGCCCGCAAAGCTGCGCTCGACGGCGACGCGGCCGCACTGCGCACGGCGCTGCTGGAATGGGGGCGGCTCGAATGGCCCGACGCGGCACCGCGGAGCCTCGGCAGCCTTGCCGAACGCCTCGAGGCGCCGCTGGCGGATCAGCTCAAAGCGCTGTCGCGCTCGAGCTACGGTCCCGATGCACCGCACTGGGACGGTCAGGCCATTGCGAGGTCGCTGCGTTCGTTTGCGGTCAGCAAGCCCGCCGGGCGTGCCGAAACCAGCGAAGCCCTGCCGCCGCTCATGCCGGGCCGCTAGCCCGCATCCGTCACCGATTCGTGGAATTGGTGACGGATGCGGGCCAGGGCGGAATTTCCGCGGAGTCAGCCGCTACCAGTGACCCGTGTTCGGCATGGAGGCCCAGGGTTCTTTGGGCGGCAATGCATCGCCTTTCTGCAGCAGCTCGATACTAATGTTATCGGGCGACCGGACAAACGCCATGTGACCGTCGCGCGGCGGCCGGTTGATCGTGACGCCGCCGTCCATGAGCTGCTGACACAGGGCATAGATGTCGTCCACCCGATAGGCAACATGGCCGAAGTTGCGGCCTTCGCCGTATTCTTCGGGATCCCAGTTGTGCGTCAGCTCGATCTGCGCTGCGGTATCGCCAGGGGCCGCAAGAAACACGAGTGTGAAGCGTCCGCCTTCGTTATCGTGGCGGCGAAGCTCCTCGAGTCCCAGCTTGTCACAGTAGAAGTCGAGCGATGCTTCGAGGTCGCTGACGCGAACCATGGTGTGCAGATATTTCATGTTTGCGGTCACTTTGAGGATATGGACACAATGGTGAACGATAGGGTATGCGCGAGCAAGACATGCAGGACATACGCGTCATAACGCTGGATCTCGACGACACGCTCTGGGACATACTGCCGGTCATTCGGCGCGCGGAAACCGCGCTCAACGACTGGCTTGCGGAACACTACCCGCGTATCCCCAGGCGCTGGCCGCGCGAGCGGGCTGCCGAGCTGCGCCAGGAGGTGCTGCAACGTCACGCCGACAAGGCGCACGATCTGACTTTTCTCCGGAAACAGGTCATCGCGGCAATGGCCAGGGACGCAGGCTACGCCGCGTCGCTTTCCGAGGCGGCATTCGCCGTGTTCGACGAGCACCGCAACCGGCTCGAGCTGTTTCCCGACGCTCGTCCCGCGCTCGAAAAACTCAAAAGCCGTTACCGCCTGATAGCGGTCACCAACGGCAACGCCGACTTGCGCAAAATCGGCATCGACGAGCTGTTCGACGGCTTCGTGTCGGCGCGTCTTGCGGGCGCATCCAAGCCGGACGCACGCATTTTCGACGCGGCCGTCGCGGCCGGCGGCGCTCTGCCTTCCGAGACGCTGCACGTTGGCGATCATCCCGATCAGGACGTTGGCGGAGCGCAGCGTGCCGGACTGCGCGCCGTGTGGATCAACCGCAAGCGGGAGGAGTGGCCGGCCAGTCAGGCACCCGCGGATCTCGAGGTCAGCGATCTCAGCGTGCTTGCCGATTTCCTTGCTGCAGGTTAGCGATCGGCGCATGGGTAGCAAGACGCCGCTGATTCTGTACGTGCCCGGCCTAATGCCGAAGCCGCCGGAGGCCGTGCACCGCAAAGCCCTGTCCGACAGTCTCGCGGCAGGCATTCGGGCCGGCGGCGTGGAGCTGGCCGGTCCAGCCGAGGCGCTCGAGGTGTACGCCTGGACCGAGCGCTTCTACGGACAGTCGCGCGACTTTACGCTCGACGCAGCCTCGGTCGAGCGCCTGGTGACGCTCACGGGTGCAAGCGACAGGGACGCACGCGAGGCGCGGTCCGTTCGACGCCGCCTGCAGCGCGGTTTGTTCCGTTTCGGGGACTTGCTGCCGTCGCTCATCCCGTACTTCGCAAGCGAACGTCAGCGGCTGCACATTCGCGATCTCAATCGCTATGCGCTGAATGCGGACGACTCGGCCACGCGCATTCGCGAAGGTCTGCGGTCGCGGTTGACCGCGGCTGCCGACGACAAACGCCCGGTGCTGCTCATTGGCCATAGCATGGGCTCCGTGATCTGCTGGGACACGCTCTGGGAAAGCGAACGCTCCGGGCGGGCAAGCGCTCCCGTGGCGCTGTTTATGACGATGGGCAGCCCGCTGGGGCAGCGCTACGTCCAGCAGCGCCTGCTCAGCAGCAAAGAGCGCGACGTGACGCGCTTTCCGCGGGCGATCGAGCGCTGGGTCAACCTGGCGGCAACGGGCGACATGACCTCGCTGGATCAGCGCTTGCAGAACGACTTCGCCAGGCGCTTCCCCGAGGAGAAGCTGCGGATCGAGGACTACCCGCTGGTCAATGCGTTTCGCCTCGACGGCGCGCTGAATCCGCACGCCGAGTACGGCTATCTGGCGAGTCCGGTTGCGGCGCGGATCGTCGTCGAGTGGTGGCGCGCGGCGAGCGTCGACTGACCGCTGCGGCGTGTTCGAAGCGGCAGCTCCGAAGCCGCTCCGTTACGCGCCGCTGTCGAGGTTTGGACGGATCACGACGTCGATACGCCGGTTGCGCGCCCGGCCGGATTCCGTTTCGTTGCTCGACACCGGCCGGGTCTCGCCAAAGCCCGTGGCAATGAGCCGGTAGCTCGGAATCCGCATCGCGTTGATCATGTATTGCTGCACGGATTCGGCCCGGTCCTGCGAGAGTTTCTGGTTGAGATCGTCGCCGCCGAACGAATCGGTGTGTCCTTCGATGATCAGCTCGCTGCGCGGAAATACGTCTATGGCTTTCTCGACCTTGTTGAGGAGGTCGAAATTGCCGGGCTTGATGTTCGCATCGCCGCTGTCGAAGGTAAGGCCCACGAGCCTCAGTATTACCGTATTGCCCTGCCGGAATACACGGGCCTCGTCGGTCGTGAACATCTTCTCGACGCGCTCGAACTGTTCCTTGACGCGCGCCTGCGCTTCCAGCCGCTGAATGAGCGCCGCGCGTTCGGCGGTTGCGCCGCCAAGGCGTTCGTCGAGCGCCCGCAGCTCTTCGCTCATGTCGGCAAGGCGCAGCGCGTTTTCTTCCTGCTCCTGCGTCAGGCGCTGTACGTCCACCTGCAGCGTATCGACGTAATCGGCGAGTTCGTTGGCGAGCCTTTGCGGACCGGTTTCCATGTCCGGCGTAACGTCGGCGGCGCCCGCAACGACCCGCATGGCTTCTTCCCACTCGAGGACGAGTTCCTCGGCGGTCAGATCGCGATCGCGCACCTTGCGCACGACTTCCGACAGGTAGATGGCGTGTTTCGCTTCGTAGTTGGCCTGGCGGGCAAGCGCGCGCGGCAAGTCCGTATCGTAGCGATTCTCGCTGAGTTCCTTTTCGGCGCGCGCCAGCAGGTTTTTTGCTTTGCCGAGCGTTATCGGCGCGTAGCGGCCGACTCGCGCGCGATCGGCGTCGGCGAGCAAACGGCGTGTTTCGCTCAGGTATTGCGCCTTGATCGCGACCAGTTCGGCTTCCCGGTACAGCGAGGTTGCCTCGATGTCACGGCGCTTCGAACCTTTGAGGTCGCCGCGTTCCAGCAGGCGTATCGCGTCGCCGAACTTGCGCTGCGCTTCGGTCCAGATTTCAGCGGCGAGTTCCGGCGCTTTTGCGTTGGCGGCGTCCTGACGGCTTTTCATGACCTGCGCGAGCGCCGTGTTGGCGAGCTCGGCGGCTTCGGCCGCGGTCTTGAAATGGTTGGCGGCGTCCGCCGCGTTGCTGCGCACGTATTCGACGTTGCTGCCGCGGCGCAGATATTCCTCGGCGTCGCGGTATTCTTTCATGCCGCGCTCGTAGCTGCGCGGTGCGAGCAGTTCCGCGTTGGCGGCGTCCGCGGCGGTCTTGGCCGCGTCGGCCTCCTTGAAGAACGTGTTGCGCAGCTCGTCCTGCGCGGCTGCGCCGGAGGCGAGCAGCAGGCTGGCAGCGAGCGCTGCTATTGTCTTTCGTAAGGGCGCTGCCATTGTCGTTCGTAAGGGCATTGTGTGTTTCCCAAGTCGGTTGACCGCTGCACGCCGAAACAAAAGCGTGCCGTCCATAGTCAAGTTTACATAGTCACGGCGGCGGAATCTGTGCGCCGTGTCCGCACTCAAGGCAAAATTCTGCGACATTTCGGGGCTTTGTGCGAGGTTCCGGAAGCATTTACGTGCCCGGACCGCGCTTTTTGCGGGTCCGGCGGCCATTGTGATCCCGATCACTGTTTCCGCGACTGCCGGCCGGGGCGGCGCGTTTTGTGCGCTTTTTCACAGTCGCTGGTTGAGCCTCCACGTAGTCTTTGCGCATGTCCGCGAAATACTACACGCAGTTTATCCTGACCGATGCCGACTACCGTGGCGGCAACGAGTTCAGCGGCGTGGTGGAGCTGAATCAGCCGATGGATCAGGACTCGGACGAAAAGGATATCGAAGCCGTGCTCGCGCGCAACTTCGATCTCAACAAAAGTGCGGTCCGGCTCGTGAGCTGGTCAAGGCTGCACTAGCGCAGAAAGCTTTCCTCTGGCGTGCTCGGTTGCATGGCAACCGGCCAGCAAGTCCCCCTGACTCTCCCGGCGCAAGCCGGGATTTTTTTGCCTGCGAATTCGCCCGCGACCGAGCTGACGCCCGCCCGGAATTTGTCTTACACTCGGGCCGGGACGCCCGTCGGCGTTTCGTACCGAACGTTCAATACCGAGCCGGTTCAGTACCGAACAGGGACCCTTGTACGATGCCAAGCTCCTTACTGCGTATGGCTGCGGCGAGCGCCGCTTTGTTGCTCGCGGCCTGCGCGCACGCGCCCGTTGACGAACTCCGGTCCGCGTCGGCGAATGCCAGGAACGTGATTCTGTTCATCGGCGACGGGATGGGAATATCGACAGTCACCGCGGCGCGCATCTTCGACGGCCAGTCGCGAGGCGAGAGCGGTGAGGAGAACGTGCTGTCGTTCGAACGTTTTCCGAACTTGGCCCTGGTCAAGACCTACAACAGTAACCAGCAGGTGCCCGATTCGGCCGGCACGGCCACGGCAATGCACACGGGCGTCAAGACCAGATCGGGCGTCATTGGCGTCGGCCCGGAGGGCGCGCGGCGCGACTGCGTGGCGGCCCGTCAAGCGGAGCTGCCAACTATCGCGGACGCGGCGAAGGCCAACGGTAAACAGCTCGGTATCGTGACGACGGCGCGAATAACTCACGCGACGCCCGCGACCGTGTACGCGCACCTGCCCGAGCGGGACTGGGAGGCGGACGACTACTTCACGGACGAACACCGCGCCGCCGGCTGCGTGGACATCGCGCGGCAATTCGTCGATCTGCCGCTTGCTTCGGCCCCCGACATAACCCTGGGAGGCGGCTGGTCGCGGTTTCGCTCAGCGAGCGTCGGCGGCAAGCGAGTGACGGACGGAGAAGACCTGGTTGCAGAATGGCTGGCCGCGCAGCCGGGCAGACAATTCATATCGCGCGCCGACGAACTCGCCGATATCCGTCCGGGGCGGCCGGTACTTGGCCTGTTTTCGCGTTCGCACATGGAGTACGAAGTACTGCGCGAGGCCAACACTACTCAGCCCGGCATCGTGGCCATGACCGAGGCCGCGATCGACTACCTGGAAGCCGCCGACAGCGGCTATTACCTAATGGTCGAAGGTGCGCGGATCGACCACGGGCATCACGACGGCGTCCCCGGGCTGGCCTTGAGCGAGGCGCAGGCGTTCGCCAATGCCGTGCAGGCGGCGGTCGACCGGGTCGATCTGAAAGAAACGCTAATACTCGTAACGGCCGATCACTCGCACGTGTTTACGCTTGCCGGTTATCCAACCCGCGGCAACGACATACTCGGACTGGTCGTCGGCAACGATCGCACGGGCGAGCCCAGGGATGAGCCAACCCTCGCCGCCGACGGTCAGCCGTATACGACGGTAGGCTATGCAAATGGTCGCAATGCCATTCGCGAGGGGCCACGGCCGCGACCGGATACAGGTATGGACGCGGTAGCCCAGTCGCTGGTGCCGGTCAGGTACGAGTTGATCAGCGGCGAGATCTCCTACGACGAAACCCATGCCGGCGAAGACGTTGCCCTGTACGCCATCGGTCCCGGCGCGGACGCCGTGGGCGGCGTCATCGAGCAGAACCTGATTTTCGAGATCATGCTGGACGCCTTCGGTTTTGCGGCTGCCGAGCGGACTCTGCAAGGGACGCAATGACTCGCTTGATTCTCCGCAAAATGCGACAATCTCCGGCTCTCCGAGGCTTAACGACGGTTCGATGAGCAGAATTCGATGAGCAAAGATACGCCCACGTTGAAAGGCATTCCGATCGTGCAGTCCGGTGCGAAGTACCGGACTGACGCCGGCTTTTCGGCGATCAAGAACGGGGTCAAGCAGCAGCGCGACGCGACTCCTGTCGAGCGGGGCAACAAGCCGCGCTGGCTGCGTGCGCCCATGCCCTCCGGCAGCGGTTTTTCCCAGACCCGGCGAATCGTAAAGGAGCACGGCTTAAGCACGGTTTGCGAGGAGTCGATGTGTCCGAATATCGGCGAGTGCTGGAACGCGGGCACGGCTACGATCATGGTGCTGGGTTCCGTGTGCACGCGCGCCTGCCGCTTCTGTGCGGTCGACACTGGTAACCCGAAAGGCTGGCTCGATCCGGACGAGCCGCGCAACACGGGACATGCAGTTGCGCTCATGGGGCTCGAGTACGTCGTGATCACCTCGGTCGACCGCGACGACCTTGCCGACGGCGGTGCCGGCCACTACGCCGAGTGCGTGCGTGAAATCAAGCGCCAGAACCCGAATACCGCAGTCGAGGCGCTGACGCCCGACTTCAACGGCGTCGAAGCTCATGTCGCTACGGTCGTCGACTCGGGCCTCGAGGTATTCGCGCAAAACGTCGAAACCGTAAAGCGGCTGACGCACCCCGTGCGCGACCCCCGCGCAAGCTACGAACAGACGATCGAAGTGCTGCGCTTCGCCAAGGCTCATCGCCCGGAAGTTCTGACCAAGACGAGTCTCATGCTCGGTCTTGGCGAAAAAGACGGTGAGATCCTCACCGCGATGGACGATTTACGCGCCGCAAACGTCGACATCCTGACCTTCGGCCAGTATCTGCGGCCGACGCCGAATCATCTTCCGGTGGAGCGTTTCGTCACGCCCGACGAGTTCGCCGCGTACCGCGAGGAGGGGCTCGACAAGGGGTTTCTCGAAGTCGTAGCGGGACCCATGGTGCGTTCGAGCTATCGGGCGGAGCAGGTTCTCAAGAAAAACAACGTCGGCCTGGCGGCCACTTCATAGGGCTAACAGGCCCTAAGCCCCTGAACTCGAAGAAGCGAGCCCTGTATGCTGGAGTTTCTGGCCGATTACGGCCTGTTTCTGCTCAAGACCGCGACGATTGTCCTCGCGATCGCCGCAGTCATCGTGATTGCGGCGCAGGCCGGCAATCGCGCTCAGGCAAATACCCTCGAAGTCGAAAAACTCAATGACCGCTATCGCGATCTGGCGAATGCGCTCAAGCAGGCCGTGCTTGGTAAGGCGGCACAGAAGAAATTCGCCAAGGACGAAAAACAGCGGCGCAAGGCCGAGGCGAAAGCCGAGGAAGACCGGCCGCGCAGTTTCGTTATCGATTTCAAAGGCGATCTCAAAGCGAGCGCCGTCGCCTCGCTGCGTGAGGAGATCAGCGCGATTCTCGACGCGGCGGACGACAAGGACGAGATTATTCTGCGCCTCGAAAACTACGGCGGCGTCGTGCACGAACACGGGCTTGCGGCGTCGCAGCTCGCGCGTATTCGCGATCGCGGCCTGCACCTGACGGTGTGCGTGGACAAGGTGGCTGCGAGCGGGGGCTACCTCATGGGGTCCGTTGCGAATCATCTTATTGCAGCGCCGTTTGCCATACTCGGTTCGATCGGCGTGATTGCCCAAATCCCCAATTTCAATCGCGCGCTGGATGAACGGGGTGTCGATTTCGAGGAAGTGACGGCTGGCAAATACAAGCGAACCGTGACGATGTTCGGCAAGAATAGCGACGAGGACCGGGCGAAGCTCAAGGCGGATCTCGAAGACGTGCATGCGCTGTTCAAGGGCGCCGTCCTTAAATACCGTCCGCAGCTCGAGCTCGACAAGGTGGCGACGGGTGAGCACTGGTACGGCACCCGGGCACTCGAGCTCGGTCTCGCGGACGAACTCAGGACCAGCGACGAACTGCTCGCTGAACGGGCGGCCGAGCGCGACCTGTATCGCGTGAGTTACCGGCTGAAACAGCCGCTGCAGAAGCGCCTGATGGGCGGTGTTGACAGCACCCTTGAAAAGCTCGATGCAGCGGCCTGGCGGCGCCGTTTCGAATCGCGCCTGCCGCGGTAGCCGCCGCCGGCGCGAGGGTTCGATGGCTGTTTGGCCGGAACCGCAGGCCGGCAATCCGGTCTGAGAGAGAAACGCAACTCCCGCGTGCGCGGCGACTATAATGGCGCCCTGAACGGAGGATCAGCATGCAAGGTTTTCGAATCCTATCCTTATGTCTGCTCATGGCGCTGCTCCTCAGCGCCTGTGCGACATCGCCCACCGGCCGCAAGCAGGTGATTTTTTCCTCGGATGCGGAGCTCGAGGCGCAGTCGGCGCAGGCGTTTGCGCAAATGAAGGCGTCGACGCCGCTCATGACAGATCGCGCGACGATCGACTATATCGCCTGTGTGGCCAACGCCATCGTCGATGAGCTCGAGCCGCCGCACGACAGCCTGAACTGGGAAATGGCCATCTTCGACGAAGACGCCATCAACGCTTTTGCAATGCCCGGCGGCAAGATCGGCGTCTTCAAGGGCATACTCAAGGCGGCGCAGGATCAGGATCAGCTTGCGGCCGTCATTGGTCACGAAATCGCGCATGTGACTGCGCGTCACTCGGCCGAACGCGCGTCGCGCGCGGTCACGACGGGCGTGGGCATACAGGTGGCAGCGGTGTTGCTCGGCGCCGGTCACAGCGGCGCGACCTATACCGCTTACGAAGCGCTGAACGCGGGCGCGCAGCTCGGCATCATGCTGCCGTTCAACCGCGGCCAGGAATCGGAAGCCGATGTCGTCGGACTCGAGTATATGGCGCGAGCGGGTTTCGACCCCCGGGCGTCGGTGCCGCTGTGGCAGAACATGAGCAAGGAAAGCGGCAGCGCGGCACCGCCCGAGTTCCTGTCGACGCATCCGTCCAGCAGCACACGTATCGACCAGCTCGTCGGACAGTTCGGCTCCTCGCTCAAGCTGTATAACGAAGCGCAGGCTGCGGGCAAGCGGCCGAACTGCCAGCGCTAAGCGGCCCGCGCAGAGCGAGCGCCCTGAACGGGCAAAGCTTCAAGGACCATTTCTCCGACCGGTCGGGCGACTATGCCCGCTACCGGCCGCAGTACCCTGCGGCACTGTTTGCCGCGCTCGAGGAGCAGCTCCCCGCGCCGGCCGTTGCGCTTGACTGTGCGACGGGCAGCGGGCAGCTCGCGATCGGTCTCGCCGGCTTTTGCGAGCGGGTCATCGCCACGGATGCCAGTGCCGAACAAATCGAGCAGGCCATGCCGCACCCGCGGGTCAGCTATCGCGTGGCGGCGGCCGAGCAATCGGGTTTACCCGCCGCGTCCGTGGATCTCATGACGGTTGGACAGGCGCTGCACTGGTTCGATCACGCGCGGTTTGCAGCGGAGGCCAGTCGCGTCATTCGTGAGGGTGGCTTGCTGGTCTGCGCAAGTTACGCCGTCTGCGAGATCACACCGGACATCGATCGGATCGTCGATCGCCTGTACACGGACCTGCTCGATCCGTTCTGGCCGCCTGAGCGCGGCATGGTCGAGAACGGCTACGCCGATATCGCGCTTCCCGGAACCCCGCTCGCCTTACCGCGGCTCGCCATGTCGGAAACGTGGAGCGTTGCCGACATGCTCGGTTATCTTCGGACCTGGTCGGCAAGCAAGCGCTACCAGCGCAGGCATCGCGCCGATCCTGTCGGGCTGATCGCCGCGGAACTCGAGAACGCCTGGGGAGCGGGGACCCGCAAAGTAAGCTGGCCGCTGACCGTGCGCGCTAGCCGGCTTGGAGTACGTTAGTCTTTCGGCTGGCACACTGTTAGGTCAGCTCTGGAGGAGTAGGCTAGTCTGTCGGCCGGTACAAGGTCAGGTCAGCTCTGGAGGAGTAGGCTAGTTTGTCGGCCGGTACCCGGTCAGGTCAGCTCTGGAGGAGTACGTTAGTCTTTCGGCTGGCAAACGGTTAGTCAGTCGGCGAGATTTCTGCGACACTTTGGCTCTCGTTATCGTTTACAGGACTCGTTTCTTGCGCGCTCGACGCTTGTCTCTTGTTGCCAGTCTTCCGCTGCTCGCGCTGCAGTCCGGCTGCGCGCTGTTCGAATTGCCGCAAAGCGGCGATCCTGTATCGGCTGCGGAACCGCCAGCTGCGCCGCCGGTTGCCGTCGAGCCGCAGGATAAGCATCGCTTCGAACTCGCTGATGAGCGGCAGTCGGTTATCGGCGAACCGCAGCTTGTGCATGTCGTCGGCGACAACACGCTGTCCGATCTCGCGCGGGCGTACGGATTGGGGTATGACGAGATCGTTGCGGCCAATCCGGACGTCGATCCGTGGCTGCCGGGCGAAGGCACCGCCGTGCTGCTGCCCACGCAATACCTGCTGCCGCCCGGCGAGCGTCGCGGCGTGGTGCTCAACATCGCCAGCAAACGGCTGTTCTACTTTCCGCAAGCCGCCGCGGACGAGCCGGCGATCGTCTATACGTTTCCGATAGGCATTGGCCGCGTGGGCTGGGAGACGCCGCTTGGCCTGACGGAAGTCGTCGCCAAAGCCAAAGATCCAACCTGGTACGTGCCCGCGTCCGTCCGCAAAGAGCACGCGGCGATGGGCAACCCGCTGCCCGCGGTGGTGCCGCCCGGTCCCGACAACCCGCTCGGCGGCTACGTGCTCAAGCTCGACATGCCGGGTTACCTCATCCACGGCACCAACCAGCCGTACGGGGTAGGTATGCGCGTGAGTCACGGTTGCGTGCGGCTGTACCCGGAAAATATCGAGTTTCTTTATCCGCAGATCGGCATGGGCGAGCGCGTTGCGATCGTCAACGAACCCTATCTCGTAGGAGAGCGTGACGGCGAGCTGTTCTTCGAGGCGCACGAGCCTCTCGAAGAGGACGCGGTAGATGCGGAAACGCGGCTCGCAGACGCAATTGCCGCCTTCGCAGAGTCGCAGCAGGTTGTCTTGCCGGCGCGCGCAGGACGACACATTGCAGCGGTGGCGGAGAGCGCAAGGGGGGTCCCCGTCAAGGTCTACGCGTACGAGGTGGACGACTATACGACGCGCGCGCGGCTGGTGCTGAACACGGTCGTCGCGGATCCGGAAGCGCCAACTCTCGAGGAGGTCCGGGAAATGATGAACGAGGTCATTGCGGACAACGACGTCGGCACCGAGACGGACGAGGCGGCGACCGAGGTCGCGGGAGCAGCCGAGTGAGCGAGTGGCTCGATATCATGCTCGACGAAGTGGCCCGTAAACGCCGTGAACGAGAGGCGGCGGTTGCGGAACTGGAGCGGCGCCGGGATGAGAGTGCTGCTCAGGATTCGGAGCCCGCGGGTTCCGAGGGAAAGTAGCGCGCGAAGTCTTCCGGCAGCCCGCTTTGCTCGAGCTTGAAGTCGCCCGCGCGCGGCAAGGGCTGCGCGTTATAGGTATTCCAGAACGCAAGCCGTTCGGCTGCCGCAGCCGAACCGGCATCGGCGAGTAGCGCTGCGAAGGCTTTTGCGGTGTAGGTCGTTTCGAGCTCGATGTCGAGTTGCCGGCGCGCTACCTGGATCGCGTGACCGCTGCCGCCGCTGGGCCGGGTATAGCCGTCGCCGACAAAGCCGTCGCGGAAGCGAATGTTGCTCCGGTCCGCGAGATCCCGCGGGAACCCCGCGTCGATGCGGTGCAGCATTGCGGCTGTCTTTCGCATCAGCCGATACGTGCCATCGCGGCTGGCGTAGTCCGCCGAGGTTACCCGGACCGCGTTGATCTCGATGGGCAGGCCGGCGAGCGCCAGGCCGAGTGCAAGGCCCGCCGCGGTGCCCATCGTGCCGTTGGCGACGTACAGCCGCGTGGGCAGCAAGTCGCGGCTCCGCTCGAGCTGCGCCGCGAATTCGAGCGCGGCTTCGATGCAGCCTACGGCACCGAGCCACGAGGAGCCGCCGGCCGGCACGACCCAGGTTCGGTCGCGCCGGAGATGCCGCCGCAGGAGCTTCAGGCGGGTGCTGCGCGAGCCGCCGAAACGCACGAGCTCGCTGCCGTTTACGTAGTGCGCGGCGAGCGTCTCGTACACGTGCGCCGTACTCGGCTGATGACCGAGAAAACAAGTCGCCGCCATGCCGAGCCGTTTCGCATACAGCGCCGTGGCGAGTGCGTGATGTGACCCGACAGCACCGAAGGTTGCGATCCTGCAGGCGCCACGCAGCCTCGCGCGCGCCAACAGGTAGTCGAGCTTGCGTACCTTGTTGCCACCGTATAGCTCGCCGCTGCGCTCGTCGTGTTTGACGAACAGGTCGACCCGTTTTTCATCGAGCAGGAGTGCGTGCCGGCTGAGCGGCGTCGGCGTCAGGGTCAGTTCCGCGACGGGCAGCGCGCGGCCAATTGCCGCGTAGCGATCTGCGAGGTAGCGGGAGCCTGCGGGCATGTCTTGACTGTCATCTCGATCCGTGACCCGTACACTAGTGTAACGCCGAAACGCGCTTGCGGCAGAAGTCAATGATGCATCCGCGGAGTCGCGCGACTACAATACCGCCTACCAAATCTGACTGACGCGGAGATAGTTTTGTCAGATGCGCCAGACCGTGGGATTACGGTCTCCGAAATTGCGGCGATGGATCAGCCTGTCGACGTCACTCCCGTAACGACCGCCGCTTTTGTCGGTCGCGCGCTTCGCGGCCCCCTGAACACTCCCGTTCTCGTCGAGAACGTCGCCGAATACCGCCGCCGCTTCGGCGACACGGAGACGGATTTCACGCTGGGCCCGGCCGTCCGCGACTTCTTCGAGCAGGGCGGCCGCCGCCTGCATGTTGTGCGCGTTGCGAACGGTGCGCGCGGCGCGATGATCTGCCTCCCGGCAAGCGGCACGGCGCTGGTGCTCCGAGCGCTGGAACCCGGGTCATCCGAAACGCTGCGCGCGGCGGTCGACTACGACGCGATCGACGACGACGAGCACTTCAATCTGACGCTGCAGAGGATCGACTGCGGCAACGGTCACGTGCTCGATCAGGAGTATTTACGCCGGGTTAGCGCGGATCCGCAATCCACGCGTTCGGTGCACGAAGCGCTGCTGTCCTCGGAGCTGGCGCGCAGCGAGGCGCCTTATCCCGCGCACCGACCCGAAGCGACGGCGGGATTCGGTCTGTCGACGAAGCAAGCTTACGTAGAGCACGCTCAGGCCGGTTCGGACGGCGCGCAACTTTCGGATTACGACCTGATCGGCTCGAGGGTCGCCGCTACCGGTTTGTTCGCGCTGGACAAAGTCGATCGTTTCGACGTGCTGTATTTGCCGCCGTTTGCCGCCGGACAGGATACCGGGCCGGCAGCGCTGCTCGCAGCCGAAATGTATTGCCGGCAGCGGAATGCAATGCTCATCGTCGATCCCGCCTTTGAATGGAAAGACCCTGAGTCGGCGGTTGCCGGGTTGCGGCGGGTCGGCTACGCAAGCCCCAACATGCTGTCTTATTATCCGAGACTTCGGGACATGCGGCGCTCGGGCTGCACAGCTCAATCGCACGCCGCGGGCGGCGCGCTGGCCGGCCTGCTGTGCAAGCTCGACGCAAGCTACGGTCCGTGGGGGTCTTCGGACGGGCACAGTCTTGCGCTGCAGCGGCATTACCAGCCCGTCGTCGAACTCGACGAAGAAGACTGCTCGCTGCTGGCCCGTGCCGGCCTGAACTGCCTCACGCTGGATTCGACCCGTCGCTTACGGCTTAGCGGCAATCGTACGCTTGCCAGAGGTACCGAATCGCTGCCGCGGCACTCGGATCTCAGGGTCCGCCGCTTATGCCTAATGCTGATTAACGTGATCGATCAGGCCACCCGCTGGGCTGTCTTCGAGCGGCCGGACGAGCGCCTTGCGACGCGCATTCAGAGCCAGGTGTATGCGGGTTTGCAGGCGCTGGCCGAGCTGGGCGCACTCGACGATGAGACTTTCGACGTTCGCTGTCGTGTGGATCCGTCGCCACCGGCCGGCTCGTACGGCGTCGACGTGTTGCTCAGTTTTACACCCCGGGGCTCCGACGCCCCGCTAAGCCTGACGCTCAATCAGTCGGCTGCGGGCTGCAGCGCCACGAGTACGGCGTTTGCGCCCGTGCCGCGACGGGCGGAGATGACGGACGACGAATCCGTGAGCGCGCCTGCGGCGTAGGCCCTGGCCCCTGGTCTGGGAACCGGCATCGTTTCGGGCTATGCTCCCCGGCCCAGTCACCCCGGGGTTTCAGTATGAGGTACACCGCCAGATACGCTGTTCCGCTGCTACTTCTAAGCCTAATGACGGCCTGCGGCAAACCGGATTCGGGCGAGGCTGCGTCGCCCGCCGATATTGCGCCGGCTACGCCGCCTTCGGCCGCGCTCGAGGCTCTGTTCAACGAGCACTTCGAGGATTCCCTGGCGCTGAATCCAATCAGGGCGACCAGTATTGGCGACGAGCGTTACAACGATCGTCTCGCCAATTCGCTGTCCGCGGAATATCGTGAGAAGTCACTCGAGCTCGAGCAAAAATACCTGGCACGGCTCGAGACTATCGATCGGTCGGGATTGAGCGAGCAGGAAAGGCTTAGCTACGACCTGTTCAAACTGCAGCGCGAGTGGGCAATCGAAGGTGCGGGCTTTCCGAATCATTTACAGCCCATTAATCAGTTCGGCTCGTTCGCCAGCGCTTTCGTGCAGCTCGGCAGCGGCAAGGGCCTGCATCCATTCAGAACGGTCAAGGATTACGACGACTGGCTCAGCCGCATAGACGATTTTGTGGCTATCGCGGACACCGCCATCGGCAACATGCAGGCGGGCATCGAACAGGGCATCGTGCAGCCGAAGGTGCTGATGCTGAAGGCGCTGCCGCAGCTCGAGTCGCAAGTCGTGGCGGCGGCCGAGGACAGCGGCTTCTTTGCGCCGATTGTGAACATGCCCGAGAGCTTCGGCGAAGCGGATCGGGAGCGGCTGACCCGTGCTTATCGGGCAGCGATCGAAAACGAGATCATTCCCGCGTACGAGCGGCTCCACAACTTCATCAGCGACGAATACATGGCGGCGGCACGCGATACCGTCGGTCTCGACGCGCTCCCTGGAGGTGAGGACTGGTATGCCTACCTCGTGCGTGTGCGTACCACGACCGATTTGACGCCGGACGAGATTCACCAGATCGGGCTCGACGAGGTGGCGCGAATCCACGACGAAATGCGCGGTGTGATGCTTGAGCTTGGCTTCGAGGGCGACCTGCAGGAATTCTTCGAATTCGCCGCGACCGACCCGCAGTTCTTCTATGACGATCCGGAGGACCTCATCCAGGCGTATCGCGACATGGCCGTCGAGATCGCCGAGGCCAACAAGGCACTGTTCGAGGTATTTCCGAAAACCGACTATGAAGTCCGCCGGGTCGAGCCGTTTCGCGAGCAGTCGGCCAGCCGCGGTTCGTATCAGGCCGGAACGCCCGACGGCTCCCGTAAAGGCATTTTTTACGCGAACGCATACAACGTGGGGACGCGCAGCAAATGGAACATGCGCTCGCTGTTTCTGCACGAGGCGATCCCCGGGCATCACTATCAGATCATGCTGCAGCGCGAGAACGAGGAGCTGCCGTCATTCCGCCGCTTCGGCGGCGTAACCGCGTACATCGAAGGCTGGGGCCTGTACTCCGAGTCGCTCGGCAAGGAACTGGGTGTGTACGACGACCCCATGGACCATTTCGGCGCGCTTGGCGACGAACTCTGGCGCAGCATTCGCCTCGTGGTCGATACCGGGCTGCACGCGAAGGGCTGGACGCGGCAGGAAGTGCTCGACTACATGCAGGCCAATTCGGCGGCCTCGGAAACCCGTCGCGTGCAGGAAGCCGAGCGCTTCATGGCGATTCCCGGGCAGGCGCTGGCCTACAAGATCGGCCAGCTCAAGATTTGGGAGATCCGCAACAGGGCCGCAACGCGCCTCGGCGACCGTTTCGACATCAAGGCATTTCATACCGAAGTGCTGAAAGACGGCGCCGTGCCGCTGTCGATGCTCGAGGCCAAGATAGATCGCTGGATAGAATCGCAGCTCTAGTGTATCCCGTCGTAAATAATCGGCCATACGCGCGCGCGAATTTTTCTGGCTGGCAAGGCGCGGTGACGAGCCTCGTTGATAGTGACGGCACCGCTATTGCGAGGAGCCGCAACGCCGCCAGACGCGAAAAGGCACCGTGTGAAGGGTCGATTATCTTCGACGGGGTAAACTAGGGAGCCCAGGGCGCCGTGAAGCTCGACAGACTTATTCGCACTGCGATCGTCGTGATCGTGCTGCTCGTGCTCGTCGTTTCGATTGGCGCAATTCTGTTCCTGACCGAGTCCGCGTTGAACGTCTGGGATCGCCTGGTCGAGGGCCCCTCGGTCCTGCTGTACGGCTATCTGGCGACGTTGGCACTGCTGTTTGCGGCCGCGCTGTGGTTCATCTGGCGGCTGGTGGTCCGGCGAAAAATCCGGCCCGCCGCCGCGCCGGCGGCAGCGCCGTTGACGCGGGACGACATAGAGGGCCGGCTGCGCGAGGCTGCGGCCAGCGGTGTCGAAACCGAAGCGGCGCAGTCGGAACTCGAAGACCTCGCTGCACGGCGCGACGACGGTCGGGTCCACCTGTGCTTCTTCGGTGAGGTATCGACGGGCAAGAGCTCGTTGATTCGCGCGCTGGCGCCCGACGCGCAGGTATCCGTCGACGTGCTTGCGGGATCGACTACGGAGGTGAACCACTATTCCTGGCGGTCGGCCGCCGGCCATGAGGGCCGTGAGCTGCTGCTGACCGACGTTCCCGGAACCGGCGGTCACGAGGCCGGTCTCGACGATGCCGCGCTGGACGAGGCACGACGCGCCCATGCTGTACTGTTCGTGTGCGACAGCGATCTCACCCGGGCCGAGTTTCTTATCCTCGAGAACCTGCTCGAACTCGACAAGCCTCTAATACTCGTGTTGAACAAAGCGGATCGCTACAGCCTTGCCGAACGCGCGGTACTCGTCGAGCGTTTGCTCGAGCGGCTGGAGGAGGCCGGCGGCAGCGGACTCAAGGACCGGGTAGTTACGGCGTCGGCCGGCCGTGAAGTCGACGTGCTCGAGCAACGCGGAGACGGTACGCAATACAGTGGCACGCGCCATCTCGAAGCGGATCTGGGCGTGCTGCTGGTGGCTGTCAATCAGCTGCTGCTCGAGGAAGGCGGGTCGCTCGACGCAAAGCGCGAACGGGCCGTGTTCCGGCTTGCGGCGGACAAGCTCAGCGAAGCCGAGGCCGCGTTTCGCCTGCTGCGCGCCGAGCAGATCATCCGCGGTTCGACAAAAAAGGCGATTATCGGTGCGCTGGCAGCCGTAAGCCCGGGCACCGATATCCTGATACAAGGGTATATCGGGACCGCCATGACCCAATCGCTGTGTAAGCTGTACGGTGCCGCGCCGCGGGATCTCGACGTCGAGGAATTTCTGAATTTGAGCCAAAGTCGCGTGGGCCGTGCGCTGCCGCTGACGCTGGCGGTCGCCGGCAACGGCCTAAAGGCGTTTCCCGGTCTCGGTACCGTGGCGGGCGGGGTAGTGCATGCGGTCGCGTACGGCCTCATTTTCGATGCGCTGGGGCGAAGTCTGGTGTTGACGCTGTCGAAACACGGTGAACTCAATCCGGAACTGGCGGCGAAGGAGTTCGAGGAAAGCATTAGTGAGCATATTGAAGCGGGCGTTAAGCGCGTTGCCAAAATGGCCCTGGATTCGAAAACCGGGGCTTCGAAAACCGGGGAGTCGAAGCTCAGGGGCTCCAAAACCGGACGCGACTGAGGGCGACGGCGAGGCTCATCTGAGCCTGGCGCAGGAGTCGCTGCGCGAACTGGTTGACGACTCGAGGTTGCCGGAAGGCGTCCGCGAATCCCTTGCGCACGATTATCAGGCCGTTCGCTCGATGCTCGACAAGCTCGAGCACGGTCATGTGCACCTGTCCGTGTTCGGCAGAGTCAGTACCGGCAAGTCGTCGTTACTGAATGCACTGGTCGGCCGGCCGGTATTTTCGACCAGCCCGCTGCACGGCGAAACCAGACTGTCGGAGATGACGCCCTGGAACGAAGTCGAGGCAAGCGGTGTCTATCTGATCGACACGCCCGGCCTTGACGAGGCCGGCGGAGAACAGCGCGAAGCGCTGGCGCGGGAGGTGGCGGGCCGCTCCGACCTCATTCTGTTTGTGCTCGATTCCGACATGACGGATTCGGAACTCGCCGCGCTCGAAACGCTGCTGGCCGAAGGGCGGCCGGTAATCGTCGTCTTGAACAAGACCGATCTGTACGGCAAAGCCGATCGTGTGCGGCTGCTCGAGAGCATTGGCAAACGTGTCGAAGGGCTCGTGGATCCCGCGAACATCGTGGCGGTTGCGGCCGAGCCGCGGCCGCAAACGCTAGTCGAAATCGCGGAGGACGGCAGCGAAACGCAAGTCGAGCGAGCGGCAAGCCCGGATGTCGATGCACTCAGGGTCAAGCTCTGGGACATCCTCGAGGCCGAGGGCAAGACGCTCGCCGCGCTCAACGCCAGCCTGTTTGCGGCCGGGCTGAGCGATCAGGTCGGACGGCGAATACTGGCGGCACGCCGGGAGATCGGCGAGAAGCTGATTCGCACTTACTGCATCGGCAAGGGTGTTGGTGTCGCGTTCAATCCAGTGCCGGTCGCCGATCTGTTTGCGGCCGCATTTATCGATATCGGCATGGTCGTGCATCTGTCACGCGTGTACGACCTGCCGCTCAGCAAATCCGAGGCGGGTTCCCTCGTGCGCGTTATTGTCGCGGAATCGGCGGCGCTCATGGGCACCGTATGGGCCCTGCATTTCGTATCGAGCGCGCTCAAGGTTGGCACGCTTGGGCTGTCCACGATTCTGACGGCGGGCGCTCAGGGCGCGATCGCTTATTACAGCACTTACCTCGTCGGGCAAATCGCAGGCGAGTATCTGGCGAAAGGCAAGTCCTGGGGAGACGGCGGGCCCAAGCAGGTTGTCCGCAAGATCGTCGACAGTCTCGATCGCGACACCGTGTTGAAGGACGCGCGCCGCGAGATACTCGCGCGCCTTAACGCAAAGGAGGCGAACACGTGACGCCTGAGGAGCGGGCGCGTCGAATAGCGGCGACTATTGCCGACATACCCGCCGGCAGCGTGGCGAGCTACGGCCAGGTTGCGGAGATCGCCGGCGTGCCGCGCGGTGCGCGACAGGTCGGCTATGTACTGAGAACGCTGCCGGCGGCGGCCGACTTACCCTGGCATCGCGTCATCACGGCTTCGGGCAGAATCGCCTTCGCGAGAGGCTCGCCGCAGTTTCGCGAACAGAAGCGGCGGCTGGCCGCCGAAAACGTGCCGGTCAGGCGCGGTAAGGTGGATATGAAGCTGTTCCGCTGGGAACCGGATCTCGACGAGTTGATTTGGAAGAACGCAATGGATTGGGCGGAAGACTAGAACCCGCCGCGAGGTAGGTTCTCGGGTCAACAGGCCCTACAATGACGTTCGCGCCGGAACGACGATATGCAAAAGAGAGGGGGCGGCGATGACGACGGTGGTGTTTTCGCACGGCCAGGAGAGCGGGCCGTGGGGCACAAAAATTCGTGCCATGGCCGAACTCGTGCGGCAAAAGGGGCTGAACGCGGAGAGTATCGACTACCAGGGCATAGCGGATCCGACGGCGCGCGTCGAGAAGCTCGTGGCGGAAGCGGCGGCGATCGACGACACGCTGGTGCTGGTAGGCTCCAGCATGGGCGGTCACGTCGCCACCGCTGCCGCCGCCCGGCTCCAGGCGGCCGGCCTGTTCGTGCTCGCGCCTGCGTACTATATGCAAGGTTTCGAGGCGCTGACGCCCGATCCGCCAGGCATCCCGATGTGTATCGTGCACGGCTGGCACGACGACATCGTGCCGCTCGAAAACAGCATTCGCTATGCACGGCGCTGCGCTGCGACGCTGCATATCGTCGATGGCGGCCACCGGCTTGGCGAAAACATAGAAGACATCAAACGCCAGTTGGCCGGGTACATCGATCAGCTTGGACTCGAGGGGAAAGCATGAAAATCTGGATGGGACTGATTGCGGTGCTGCTGGCAAGCGCGTGCGGCTCTGCCGAGGACACGGCTGAAGAGGCGGGCAAAGGCGGGGTCATTGGCGAGTCGTATGTCGAATCGCTGGAGGAGGCCGAAGCGGTCGAAGATCTTGTGCTGGAACAGAAACAGCGCGTGGACGAGGCGCTCGAGGAGGCCGAGGGCGGCGACTGAGGCGCCGTCCCGCCGTTCCACGCCATGTTTGTACCGCCTTTTCGGTAGACTGCCCTGCCATGGATATCCTGGGGAAGCTGACGCGGCCGCTGTATTGGCTCGCGGGTAAGGTATTTGCTCTATGGGCCCGGCCGGCGGTTCAGCCCGACGTGCCGCTCGAGCTGATCGATAGCGCGCATGCCGAGGTCGTCTACGTCCTGGAGACCGGCGGGCTTGCCGACACGCTCGCGCTGGAGCGCATCTGCGCGCGCAAGGATATGCCGCTGCCCAGCGAAAGTTTCAGCTATGGCGGTCGCCGCGAAAACAGGCGGGTGGTGATCCTGCGGCGGCGGGAGGGAGTCCTGTTCCGGCGTGCGTCCACGCGCGGTTCGCCCCGCCTGCGCCGGCTTGTGGAGGCCGGCGCCAACGCCGATGCGGACTTGCTGCTAATACCCGTCGCGATCTACTGGGGCCGGTCGCCGGACAAGGCGCGGTCGTTCTTCAAGCTGTTTTTCTCGGAAAACTGGGAAGTAGTCGGGCGAACGCGCAAGTTCCTCGCGACGCTGCTGGTAGGGCGGGATACGCTGTTGCGGTACTCGGAGGCGCTTCCGCTGCGCTCCGTGCTTGCCGAGGGCGTAGAGTCGTCGGTTGCGTTTCGCAAGGTATCGCGCATCCTGCGCGTGCACTTCAGACAGCGCCGGGCGGCCACGGTCGGCCCCGACTTGTCGCACAAGCGCACGCTCGTCAATCAGGTGCTGCTCGAGCCGGCGGTGCAGCGCGCGATCGACGCCGAAGTCGCCGGTACCGGTCGAGGCCGGGAGAAAGCCGAACGCAAGGCGCGGGAATATGCGCTGGAGATCGCCGCGGACATCTCCTATCCGGCAATACGTATTATCGAGAAACTGCTGCGCTGGGTCTGGAACCAGATCTACGACGGCATCGAACTGAGCCACGTCGAGCAACTGCACGAGGTCGCGAAGGGCAACGAGATCGTGTACGTGCCATGTCATCGCAGCCATTTCGACTACCTGCTGCTTGGCTACATCGTCTACGAGGAAGGCCTGCACATTCCTCACGTTGCCGCGGGCATTAACCTCAACATGCCCATCGTCGGCAGTATCCTGAGACGCGGCGGCGCGTTTTTCCTGCGCCGCAGCTTCAAAGGTAACCGGCTGTATGCGGCCGTATTCGATGCCTACCTGCACCTGGTCATCAAGCGCGGCCATTCCATGGAGTATTTTATCGAGGGCGGGCGCAGCCGGACGGGCCGTTTGCTGACGCCCAAGGGCGGCATGCTCGTCATGACCGTACACTCGTTCGTCAAAGACCCGCGCCGGCCGATCGTCTTCGTGCCGGTCTATTTCGGTTACGAACGGCTGATCGAGGGCGATTCGTTCATTAGCGAACTCGGCGGCGCCAAGAAGCAGAAGGAATCCGTTTTCGGACTCATCCGCTCCGTTCGCGCGCTGCGCGAAAACTTCGGCAAGGTGTACGTCAACTTTGCGCGTCCCATCGAGCTCGCGCCTATGCTCGACGAGCTGCACCCCGAGTGGCGGCAGTCTGGCGGCGACAACGACGAGCGGCCACCCTGGCTGGGTGACGTCATCGACAGTCTCGGCAACCGCATCATGCAGGAGATCAACTCGGCCGCGGCCGTCACGCCGATTAGTTTGCTGGCCTACGTGCTGCTCGCAACGCCGAAGCAAAAGATCGGGGCGGAAGAGCTGCACCGGCAGCTCAAGCTCAGCGTCGAGCTGCTGAAACGCTTTCGCTATTCCGAGCTCGTAACCGTGCCCGACATGGCTCCAGAGGGAATTGTCGAACACGGCCGGGATCTAGGGGTCATCGCGCGCACGACGCACGCGACCGGCGACGTTTGGCACATGTCGGAAGACACGGCCGTACGGATGACCTACTTTCGCAACAACATCCTGCATCTGCTGGCCGTGCCGGCGTCCGTGGCCTGCTGCTTCATCCAGGGCCGCGAACTCGAGCGGAGCGAGTTGCAGCGCCTGATACGCCTGATTTATCCGTTCATGCAGAAAGAGTTGTGCCTCAAGTGGGCCTACACGGACGTCGACGACGTGACGAGCGAGGCCATCGAAGCGCTGGTCGAGCATGAGCTGCTAACCCGCAGCCGCAACAGGAAGGTCCTGACGAGGCCGCACGCGGGCTCGGCAAAAGCGTACCAGCTGTTGATGCTGGGCCAGGCGATGGTGCCGATGCTGCAGCGCTTCTACCTGGCGATCGCGATCCTGATTCGCAACGGGTCGGGCCGGCTGACGCGCACGCGTCTGGAGCAGGTCTGCCAGCAGAGCGCGGAGCGGCTGTCGATGATCTACGGATTGCATTCGCCGGACTTTTTCAACAAGACGCTGTTCCACGATTTCATACGGCGTCTGCAGGCGCAGAAGGCCGTGCGGCGAAATTCGGCCGGCTTTCTGGAGTTCGACGACAGTCTCGAGAGTATCGGTGCGGATGCGCGGCTCGTGCTGGGCGAAGAAATCCGCCACAGCATACTGTCTCTGACCGTCGTCGAAAACGGCGGCGCAGAGCAGGCATGAAGGTAGCGGCGTTTTATCGCTTTCTCGATCTTCGCGACCCGCAGGGGTTTCGCGACGAACTGGACGCGCGCTGCCGGCCGCTGGACTTGCTCGGTACCGTGCTGATCGCCAACGAAGGGATCAACGGCACGCTGGCCGGCGAAGAGACTGCGCTGCGCGCGCTGCTCGACTACATCGAGCAGCGGCTCGAGCTCGACCACGCGCTCGACGTTCGCTGGACAGACTCCGGGACGGCGCCGTTCCGGCGCCTGCGCGTCAAGCTCAAGAAGGAGATCGTGACGCTAGGGCGGCCCGATATCCTGCCGCATCGGGGAACGGGTAAACACGTACCGCCCGAGCAGTGGAACGCGTTGCTCGACGATCCCGACGTGCTCCTGATCGATACCCGCAATCACTACGAAGTCGAAGTCGGGAGTTTTCCCGGCGCGGCCGATCCGGGTACCGACAGCTTCCGCGAGTTTCCGGAATACGCACAAGCGCTGGCGGAGTCGTCGCCCGACCGGCCGCTCGCGATGTTCTGTACCGGCGGCATTCGCTGCGAGAAGGCGACTGCGCTTATGCTCGAGCTGGGCTTCGGTACGGTCTATCACCTCGAGGGCGGCATTCTGAATTACCTGGATACCGTGCCGGAGGAAGACAAGCGCTGGAACGGTGAGTGTTTCGTCTTCGATACGCGGGTAGCGGTCGACCGCGACCTGGCCGAAGGCGGCTACGTGCAGTGTCACGCCTGCCGCCGGCCGCTCGGCAGCGACGATCTCGCATCGCCCGACTATCGCGAGGGCGTGTCGTGCCCGCGCTGTGTCAACGAAACGGACGAGGACAAGCGGGCGCGGCTGGCCGAGCGTGCGAAACAGGTGCGCCTGGCGACCGAGCGCGGCGAGCGGCACGTAGGCGCCCGGCTTAAAAAAAGTCCGGAAGCGGACGCCCCTTAGGCCCGCTGCGCGGCGCGTCCGTTCGCGAAGCTACGCGTCGAGGTCGGGAATCATCGCGGACTCGAGCGTTGTGATCATGTCCTTGAGTACCAGCTTGCGCTTCTTCAGGCGCCGGATTCTGAGCTGATCGACCATTGGGTCGTGCTGCAACTGGTCGATCAGATAGTCGAGATCGCGGTGGCTCACGCGAAGCTCGCGCAGGCGCTCCATCCGCTTGAAACAGTCTGTGTCAATCTTGTCGGCCATACGGTCGGTCAGGTGTGAGCGGGTTCAGGACTCCCGGCGGACAGTGCCCGCGCGGTCGTAAACATGCTACTCGGCGTCGGGCAGTAGCGCCAGCCAGTCGCGATCGCTTGCACCGGAAACTATGAACCAGGGATTCAAAATATCCGCTTTGGTGTTATACGCAAGTGCCTGGCCGTCGGTGCGGATCACAGAGCCTCCGGCGTGTTCGACCACGGCCTGGGCGGCTGCCGTGTCCCACTCCGAGGTCGGCCCAAGGCGCGGATAGACGTCGGCCGCGCCTTCGGCGACGACGCAGAACTTGAGCGAGCTGCCCATCGCAATCATCTCGATCTCGCCCGCCTTCGAGATAAAGGCTTCGAGACTGTCGCTGCGATGCGAGCGGCTGCCGACCACCCGGGCAGGTTTCGCAGTCGTCGCATCCACGCGGATAGGTCGGGGCGCCGCGCCTTGCTGCCGCAGCTCCGCACCCACGCCTTCACAGCCGAGATAAGTCTTGTCGAGCACCGGCACGTTCACCACTCCGAGCACGGCGCGGTGTCGTCGTATCAGCGCGATGTTCACCGTAAACTCGCCGTTACGTTTGACGAACTCCTTGGTGCCGTCCAGCGGATCGACCAGCCAGTACTCGGCCCAGGAGCTGCGCTCCGCAAACGGCGGCAGGCCGGATTCTTCGGAGATAATCGGAATGTCAGGGGTTAGCGTTCGAAGGCCGGCCGTGATCAGGCGGTGAGCAGCCATGTCCGCCGCCGTGACCGGCGACGCATCGGCTTTGCTTTGAACGGCAAAATCCGTAGCGTACACTTCGAGGATTGCCCGTCCGGCGTCTTCGGCAAGACGCACGACGGCTTCGATAAGATCAGCCGGTTGCATTCGTAGTAGTCCTCAGTGCTGCCCCTACAGGACACGGGTTGCGTCGCGGCGACGAAGTATAGACCAAGAGCCCTCACAAACGATGACAATACCCGATTCGGCCAAGTCGCTCATGGCAGGCTGCAGGACGCTCATGCTCGACATGGACGGCACACTCCTCGATCTCGCTTTCGACAACTATGTCTGGAAGCAGCTGGTGCCGCAGCGATACGCGGAGCGGCACGGCATCGACGTCGACGAAGCCCGGAACTACCTGTTCAGCCGCTACGGCAACGTGCAGGGCGATCTCAAATGGTATTGCCTGGACCACTGGAGCGAAGAGCTCGGGATGGATCTGCTGCACCTGCATCGCGATGTGGATCATCGTATCGGCTACCTGCCGGGCGCCAGAGCCTTTCTGGAGACCATGCATGCTCACCACATTCGCGTGGTCATGGTAACCAACTCTCATCCGGATACGCTAATGCTCAAGGACGAGGTCACTGGTCTGACCCGCTACTTCGACGCGGTCTACAGCTCCCATCATTTTGGCCAGCCGAAAGAGCGGCCGGCTTTCTGGCATGCGCTGCGCGAGGAAGAGAGCTTCGATCCGGCCAGTTCCGTCATGGTCGACGACACGCATTCGGTGCTTGCCAGCGCCCGCGACTACGGGATCGCGGGCGTAGTGGCGATCATGCGGCCGGACAGCTCCGAGCCGCGGCGCGAGCAAGGCGATTTTGTCGGTGTAGACGGCGTCAGTGATCTGTTGAGCTAGGGTCTCGAGCGCAGTCCATACAGGAAAGGCTACGTCGGTCTGAGCAGGGCAGCGGTTTACTCAACGTGAGTGCTGTCTTCTCGGACGGCTGCTGCCGCGACCTCCGCCGCGCCTGCCTGACTGGCTCGGCCGCGGTTTTCTCTTGGGCCGGTTGATCTTGGGCAGCTGATCCTGCGTATAACTCGAGACCGGGATCTTGTGGCCTATATAGTCTTCGATGTCCGGCAGTGACATTGCATAGCTTTCGCAGCCAAAGCTGATCGCATTGCCGGAAGCGCCCGCGCGCGCGGTGCGGCCTATGCGATGCACGTAATCCTCGGCATCCTGCGGCAGATCGTAGTTGATGACGTACTGTACGTCCGGGATGTGCAGCCCGCGCGATGCGACGTCCGTGCCGATGAGCACGGGCAACTTGCCGGTTTGAAAGTCCATGAGCATGCGCAGCCGCTTTTTCTGCGGCACGTCGCCGGAGATGGCGCTGGCGTTGATGCCGTTGGCCAGAAGGTGCGCTTCCACGCGCTCCGCCTCGCGCTTCATATTGACGAACACCATGATGCGCGCCTCGCCCATTTCCGCAATCAAGCCGATCAGCAGCGGCAGCTTGTCTTCGTTGGCGGGATAGAAGATCGCCTGTCGCACGCGATCGGCCGTGACCTTTTCGGGTTCGATACGAATGAGTTCGGGCTCGTTCATGTGCTCGTAGGCGAGCTCCATGACGCGATGCGACAGGGTCGCCGAAAACAGCAGATTGAGCCGCTGTTCGGGGCTGGGCAAGCGGCGCAGCAGATAGCGAATATCTTTTATGAAGCCGAGATCGAACATGCGATCCGCCTCGTCGAGAATGGCGACTTGCACCTGATCGAGCTTAAAAACGCCTTGTTTATAGTAGTCGATGATCCTGCCGGGCGTGCCGATCAGAAGATCGATGCCTGCTTCGATATCGCGGCGTTGTTTCTCGTAATCGGTCCCGCCGAAGGCCAGGCCGATCTTAAGGCCCGTATGCTTGCCGAGGACTTCGGCGTCGTTTGCGATTTGTACGGCAAGCTCGCGGGTGGGCGCCAGGGCGAAAATACGCGGCTGCCTTTGCTTGTCGCGCTGCCGGCCGCTGCCGGAATCGCCATCCGTCGAGCCGTCTCCGGCGTCTGCCTGTTCGCTTGCGGGCGCGCTCGCGTCGCTCAAGAGTACCCGCTGGTACGCGGCAATGAGGAAGGCAGCGGTCTTGCCGGTGCCGGTCTGGGCCTGGCCGGCAACATCTTTGCCGTCCAGCGCTATGGGCAGCGTGCTTGCCTGTATTGGCGTACAGAATTCGAAACCCGCGTCGCGTATTCCGGCGTGCAGATTCTCATGCAGGGCAAGTGTATCGAATCTGAGATCACTCAGATGGTTCTGGCTCATGGAGCAATAGTCCTAAAAAAAGCGGATTAAGGCTTGCAAAATGGCTCACGAAACGGTCAAATTGGCGTTAATTCGACGCGACACTCGTCGCACCTGCCAGTTTCGCAATCAACGATTCCTGAAAATGCCACTCGCTGCGGGACAGCGCTGGCATAAAACTGCGACAGTTTGCCTGAGAATTCAGGCAGCGTCATCCACTTTCCAAGCGCTCGTTCGTCAGGGGGAACTTTCAACGGGCCCAATCCCTATTCCTTATCTGCGATGGAGGTAGACACCGGTGAGCGAGAAGATCGTACACACCAATGACGGAAGCTTTGAATCCGACGTATTGCAATCGGATGTCCCGGTATTGATCGATTTCTGGGCGGAGTGGTGTGGCCCCTGCAAAATGATAGCGCCGTTGCTCGACGAGGCTGCGGCGGAATACGAAGGCCGTCTGTCGATCGTCAAAATGAACATTGACGAAAATCCGAATACACCGCAAAAGTTCGGCATACGCAGTATTCCGACACTAATGCTTTTCAAGAACGGGGAAGTGCAGGCGCAGAAGCTCGGCTCTATGTCGAAGGGACAGCTTGCGGAATTCCTGGACGGTAATCTGTAACAGTACTCTGTGAGAGAACACTTGAGTAATCAAACGAAAAGCCGGCCACCAAAATCCGGTAACAAGGGCAAGGGCAACGTAAATCGCCGCCGCCGCCGGCGTCCGTCCCAGAGCGAATATCCGGACGACGACGCCAGTCTCGAGGTGATACCGCCCGAGCAGCTCGAAGCCAGCAAGAGCGTAATGAATCTTTCCGAGCTCAAGACGCGGCCAGCGGCCGCGCTCGTGGAACTCGGCGAGTCGCTCGGTCTCGAGAACCTGGCGCGTTCCCGCAAGCAGGACATTATTTTCTCGGTCCTGAAGGCGCACGCGAAAAACGGCGAGGATACCTACGGCGAAGGCGTGCTCGAAATTCTGCAGGACGGCTTCGGTTTTCTGCGATCGGCAGACAGCTCTTATCTGGCCGGACCGGATGATATCTACGTCAGTCCAAGTCAGATTCGGCGTTTTGCACTGCGTACCGGCGATACGGTTTCGGGACTGATTCGCCCGCCGAAAGACGGCGAGCGATACTTTGCGCTGCTCAAGGTAGGGCAAATCAACCACGATGCGCCGGAGAACGCGCGCTCGAAGGTGCTGTTCGAAAATCTGACCCCGCTGTTCCCGAAAGACCGGCTGCTGCTCGAGCAGGGCAACGGCAGTACGGAGGACCTGACGGCGCGCATCATCGACATGGTTGCGCCGATCGGCAAAGGCCAGCGCGGGCTGATCGTCTCGCCGCCGAAAGCCGGTAAGACGATGCTGCTGCAGAATATCGCCTCGGCGATATCGGCGAACAACCCCGAAGTCGATCTAATGGTGCTGCTCATCGACGAGCGCCCTGAAGAAGTCACGGAGATGGAGCGCACCGTGCGCGGCGAAGTCGTATCGTCGACCTTCGACGAGCCCGCCAGCCGCCACGTACAGGTCGCCGATATGGTGATCGAAAAGGCCAAGCGGCTCGTCGAGCACAAGCGTGACGTCGTGATTCTTCTCGACTCCATTACCCGGCTCGCGCGCGCGTACAACACCGTGGTTCCCTCGTCGGGCAAAGTGCTGACGGGTGGTGTCGATGCGAACGCACTGCATCGTCCGAAGCGTTTCTTCGGCGCTGCGCGCAATATCGAAGAAGGCGGCAGTCTGACGATTCTGGCGACGGCGCTCGTCGACACGGGTTCGAAGATGGACGAAGTCATCTACGAGGAGTTCAAAGGCACCGGCAACATGGAAATCCACCTGGATCGCCGTATTGCCGAGAAGCGCACGTTCCCGGCGATCAATATCAATCGCTCGGGCACGCGTAAGGAAGAGCTGCTGACAGACCCCGACGAGCTGCAGAAGATGTGGGTGCTGCGTAAGGTGCTGCATCCCATGGACGAACTCGCGGCGATCGAGTTCCTGCTGAACAAGCTGCAGGACACGAAGACCAATGCGCAGTTCTTCGAGGCCATGAAGCGTTAGTAAATACAACGCTCGTCAACGAGTCTCCGGCAAGCCGTGATCTTGTGGTGTTGCCGCCGGTACGGCCGGTAACGAAATCGGGCCCTTCGGGGCCCGTATTCGTTACCGCAACGCGCCCACTAGATACCGGCTTGCGCTGCGGCGATTCTTGCGCCAACGCACCAGGCGACAATCCATAGCGCGGAAACGTTCCAGCGCAATAATGCGGCGAAAGCGAGCGCCGCAATTGCGAGATCCGTAATACTTGCCGCAGCCGACGTAAACACCGGATCGTAGAGCGCGGCACCCAGAATACCCACTACGGCCGCATTGACGCCGGCGACGAAGCGCGCCGCTGACGGCCGGCTGGAAAGCCGTTGCCATACCGGCAGTATTCCCGCCAGCAACAGGAAGCCCGGCAGGAACATCATGAGCGTTGCCAGCAGCGCGCCCGGGAGCCCGCCGCTGCCGCCGGGCAGCAGGGCGCCCAGATACGTGGCGAGTGTAAACATTGGTCCGGGCACCGCCTGCGCGGCGCCGTAACCCGCGATGAACTGGTCGGCATCGATCCAGCCCGGTTGCACTACGGTTTCTTCGAGCAACGGTAGCACGACGTGGCCGCCGCCGAAGACCAGCGCGCCGGCGCGATAAAATGCGTCGGCTGTTGCGGGCATCGACGACCCGTCGCCCGCCAGCAGCGGCAGGCCGAGCAATAGCAGCACAAACGTGGCGAGCAGCGCGAAACCGGTGCCGCGGCCGTATGCCGTTACCAAGCGCTCGCCGCCGTTGCGCGGCAATGCGCCCCGGCACACTGCGAGCCCCGCACAGCCCCCCAGCGCAATTGCCGCAAGCTGAAACCAGGCGGAGTTGCTGGCGAGCATGACAAGCAGCGCAAGGGCGGCTATTGCGATTCGCTGCCAGTCCGGCGTAAGGCTGCGCAGCATGCCCACGAGGCCGTGCGCCACAACCGCCAGTGCGACGAGCTTCAGGCCGTGGATCGCGGCGTCGGCAATAGCGCCGCTGAACGCGGGCAGCAATGCGGCAAACCCGAACAGCAGCAGCGCCGAGGGCAGCGTAAACGCAACAAAAGCCGATAGGGCCCCGAGCGGCCCTGCCTGGGTCAGGCCAATACCGAAGCCGAGCTGGCTGCTCGCCGGGCCCGGCAGGAACTGGCAAAGCGCCAGCAGTTCGGCGAACTGGCTGTCACTAAGCCATTTACGTCGCTGCACAAATTCCGTGCGGAAGTAGGCGATGTGCGCGATCGGTCCGCCAAACGAGCTCACGCCGAGCTTCAGGAAGGCGAAGAAGACCTCCGACGCCGTGCGCTTCTGGCCGGTCATGTCGATGGTATGTCGATCGTGCCGCTTTGGACCGAAACAGAAGAACGCGGTACGGTCATTGCGTGCAAACGCGTAACTGCGGCAGACGATCGACGTCCGTCGATGCCGCCGCGGGATTTTCCATAGGCGAGCCGGTAACAGCCCGGAATCGGCCGTCGCTCCTCGAAGCGAGTTGCATGGGGTGTTCCTTGTTAGCGGACTAGTGGCCGAGTTGGCCGTGCTGCGGAGCAACGCTCTTGCGATTGACGTCAAGGATAAAGCCTGTAGCCGCTTTTTCGAAGCATTTCTCGAGTTCGCCGAAACCCTCGTTCAGCTTGAGCGCAAGTTCGTCGGCATAGACCGGGACGAGGTCGTAAAAGCACACCGTTTCGCCCAAAGCGGTCTTGAGCTGAAAGAATTCCGGCTTCAGCCAATAAGGCGGCGCAAGGCACACTCCCGCAAAGCCCGTGTCCGCGATTGGCGCGGGCGGGTCGCCGTTGGGGATCGAATGACCCCAGCCTATCCAGGTGTCGAATTCGTAGGGCAGGCGGCCAATCCGCCTGAGCCACTGCAACGGCCAGTCGTGATTCTCGTTGGCCTCTCCCGCGACCGGCCATGCGGCGGGCAGGGCCAGTAACAGCTCGGCACGCGCAAACTCCTCCATTTCCCTCGGAACCCGCATGGCTCGATTGCTCACGCCGCGGGTAACGAACACGTGAAACGGCCGCTTTGTCTGCGGCGCAACGTGCAGCAGCTCCAGCGGGAAGTCCCGTCCGGCAGGCTCTTGGTAAATCCGCTCTATCGCGCCGATGTGCTTTTCCACATGAGCGCTGAGAGCTTCGAATCGCAGTTTTCGTTGCCGCGCCGTCTCCGGAGTATCGTTTCCGGATACGCCGCGAAGCCCCGGGGCGTTTGCCGCCCTGGCCTTTTTGCTGGTGTCCATCGTTCTGCGCAAGCAGCCTTGTCTTTAGCGTGTCACATGAACGCTTATACGCGTAGCCAGGGGCAGGCGATTGATTGGTCGGGTGCCGATTCTTTATTGAGAATAAATAACCATATATTAGCTCAAAGGCTCAAAACCGCCCGGCGGCCGCTCAATCTCGGCACGGGGCCAGCCGCCTTTATCGGCAGCCAGCGCATAGGTCGTTTCGAGAAAGTCCAACAGGCAGTCGTCGGGTGAAGCCGCGTTTCTGACGCTGTCGTACGGCAGCACGTACTCGCCGAGTTCTTTCGACCAATAGGCGTCCGCAGGTTCTACGGCGCCGTCCGCAAAGCCGTCGGGCGCCGGATAGGCGTATGAATAAAACGCGGGAAAGTCCGTGCCGCCGCCACCCGGCCAGAAGCCGGCGCTCGAGACTTCGTGCGAATAGGCCTCGGCGGCTACCCAGTCCGGAAAATTGGGGACGCCGCCAGGGTGGGTGGGCGCCGCGCGCCCCGTGAAGCGCGTTACCGCGAGATCGAAGCTGCCCCAGAAAAAGTGCACGGGGCTCACCTTGCCCGTGAAGCCGGCGCGAAACTCCGTGAACACGCGATGCACCTGCAGCAGAACCTGAAGGAAACGGTTGGCATATTCGGGATCGTAGCGATGGTGTTCGTGATCTTCCTCGAACGGAATCGCCTCCGCGATTTCGCTCGGCACCGAGTGTATGTCGCAGGGGAGACCGAGCTGGCGCAGATTGTCGAGTACCGCATGGTAGAAATCCGCCACGCTGCGGTCCCTTAGGGACAGGTGCCGCTCGCGGCCGTCGCTAACCTGGATCAGCAGCTGGTGATCGATCAGATCGAAACTGAGTTCGGCAGTGTTGCCGTCGAACGCGAGCGGCGAGGTGGTGAGCCCGCGTGCGGTCGGGTACAGCGCGACATGCCACGAATGGTTGATCCAGGGCGTTTGTACGAGCCGGATCTTGCCGATCACCTGGGTCCAGAGGTGCAGCGTCGTCGCGGTGTCGGACCACGCTTCCCATGGTAGTTCCGGCCAGTCGGCGGATGTCGAGCGGTTCCTCAATGCAACGCGCATGCTTGTGTCCTCCAGTCGTCTCGTGGGTTTCCGGTGTCGATGGTTCTGTTACGGCGATGCGGCATCACAGCGGATTGCCGCCCGGATCGAAGCGCCGGCGAAAGCCGAAAGCGTCGGGCGTCGGACCGTTTGCCCATAGTTTATCGAATCTGGCTTTTGCCTCCTCGACGTCCGGCGTGTGACCGGCGGGGACCCACCACAGCGCGAGCGAGGCACGCGCCGACGGCTCGAACCAGGCCGCGCGCTGCCGTAGCGCATCCGCGTGTGCCGTGCGGTAAACGTAGTGTTCGAGTGCCTCGAGTGTCTCCCAGACCGAGAGATTCACGAGCAGGCGGTCGTTATCGAAGATCCGGGCTGCCAGGATCTCCTGTTCTTCCGAGTCCAGTCGCCAGACGAAACCCGGGGACCGGTCGGCGAGTGCATTAAGCGCGTCCAGGCGTTCGAAAAAGCCGGCCATGACTGCCTGCTGGCTCTCGCCGCGCATGGTGGCGACGTTGCAGTGCACGAGGTGGAACGCCAACGGCTTGCCGGACGACTGCATACGCTATCAGCGCGCCGTGACGAAGCCGTGCGAGGCTGTCAGGCAGGCCGTTATATCCATGGCGAGTAGGATACGAGGATGCCGGCGGCCGAAACCAGGATTACCGCGAAGGTCACCGCCATACCGACAATTCGATAGCGATAGTCTTCTTTGACCTGGCTTACGCCCCATGCGTGCAGCAGCCTGCCGAGCAGGAGGGCGGAGCACAGGCTATGAACCCACCAGCCAGGCCCGGTCAGCAATTCGAGGAAAAAAACCAGCAGCAGCGTGACGGGCACATATTCACAAAAGTTGGCGTGTACACGCATCGCCCGCTCGAGCAACGGCTCCTGGCCAGGGCCGACGCCCACCTTGAAGCGCCGCCGTAGTAGCAGAGTCCGGACGCTGAGCGCGAATAACAACAGGGCGAACAAAGCGGCGTAGAGAGGTGTGTAAATCAGATCGGCCATCGAGCGCTCCGCGTCGGGTGAAAAGTGCTTCGTTACAGGGTCAGGTAAAAAAGTAGCGGCCGCAACACGGGCGAGTGTGCCGATTCTAAGGCGGTAACGACCTTTTTTGGAAGTAACGTGTGCCGAGCCGGCTCACACGCCGCCGCCGGATCGGGCTTGGACTTGCAGTCGAAAAAGCGGCAGATACCGGCCGGGTACGCTGCCCGATTCGCGGCTTCCCGTCTTGTGCGCGCCAACCGAGGTATAGAAACCCTCGGCATTCGGGTCGCCCTGAATGATCAAGGCCTCGCCGTGCCGTTTCCTGATCTCTGCGATCGCGTGTTCGACGAGCCTGCGGCCGACGCCGCGGCCAATGTGCTGAGGCTCGACGAACAGGGCTTCGAGTTCGTATTCCGGCGGGGAAGTCGCCTCAAAGGCATAGAAGCCGCAAATCGTGGCGCCGTCAGCGGCCAGAAAGCAGGCGTAGCTGCCGTCGGCAATTTTCGCAGGATCGACAGTCAGCTCTTCGCGGCAGGCCTCCAGGAATTTTTTCGAGTAACCCCAATATGCTTTGGACTGCAGCGCCAATGCGGAGAGTGCGGGGGCGTCCTCGGCGCCGGCGGGGCGGATTTGGATCTGATCGGACAAAAAAGAATTCCCTGCGAGCGTATGGCTGCCGGCTTCGTCACGGCCGGTCGTTCGAGAGACGTTCGGGGAAACGGTCCCATTCGATCTCTCCGTCGAATGCAAACCACCGGTGCTCGATGCGTCCGTGCAGAAGCTCTCTCCGGACAGGCCCAAGGTATCGGCTGTCCCGCGCGTTGTCTCTGTTGTCGCCGAGAACAAAAAAACTGGAGTCGTCCAGCGTAATCGGTCCGTAGTTCCAGCTCCTGTCCGACAGGTAGACCGTTGCAGGAAGGTAAGGTTCGCGCTGCAGGCGCGCGTTTCGGTACAGCTTCGCATCGCGTAATTCGACCGTGTCCCCGGGAAGTCCAACGACTCGAAACAGGTAACGTACTTTGCTGTTGTCGGGCAGGTCGAAAACAACGAGATCGCCGAATTCCGGATCCGCCGACTTCAGCCGCCACGTGTCCGCCATCAGGTAGTCGCCGCGCTCTAGCGTCGGCGCCATCGATCCGGCCGCCATGCGGAACGGTTCGAAGCCGAAGACCACGGGCCGGACAGCCCTGAGCAGGTCGCCAGACAGGACAGATGCGAGAATCCAGACAAGATAGATCCACCAACGGTTCACTCCGGATCGAGGCGCCGATTTGATCGAACGCGCCAGCAGCATGGGATGGATTATCATGGCGAGCGCTACGGTGAGCACGACGGCAGCAAAGAAGTAAAGCGTCCGCGGCTCGAGAACGAGGCGCGTCCAGCCGGCCACGGCGAACAAGCCGAGCAGCAAGAGCAGGGCCGCGAAGGCAAGCCGAATTCGTCCTATATAGAGATATCCCATTCCGACACCGGCAATGCCGGCGAGGCCTGCGCGCCATACCTTCAGACTTCGCATCGATATCGCTTTCGACGCGTCCGGCTCGTCGCGAGTGCCGTGCTTCATTCGTCTTGTGCCGGCATGGCCTCCGGATTGATTTCGTGGATTAGCGTCGGCCTGTAGTTTTGCGGTGGACCGTCGTTCTCGCGATCGCTTGAGACGGGCGTTCTCTTATAGACCGTTTTCCGCAATTCGAAGCGCACGCCGTACAGTTCGCCCCACGTGTTGAGCCCAACCAGCATCTCGCGGCAGCCGGGTGTGTCACCGTAGATTCGCGCGACGTATGTCTCGCGGTCGTCCACCGTTTCGGTTGCAACGTCGTACTCGGCGTTGCAGGAAAAATTGTCGGCGACGCGGCTAATGAGGCGATGCGAAACCTGCAGGGCGTCCGTCAGACTCTGTGCGCGCTCAGGACTCTTGGCCGACACATCCGCAGGCTCTGCGGCATTTGCCATGCTCGCGGTTGCGGCAAGCGCGATAAAGAACCGTTGCAACAGCATAGCGTCGACCGGGTGTGGCCATCGTTGCCCTTTAGACTATGTCTCTCTGGGCTGTGTTGCAACGTTTACTCGGTGCGCGCCAAAGCCGTTAGCGTTCGACGGCGGGCGCAAGAAATTCGGTTGCGAGCCGAACGAATTCCGGGCCTATGCTTCCGAAAACCGGCACGTGCCCGCCGCCGGGAACCACCCAGAGCTGTGCATCAGGGATCGATTCGTACAGTTCCACGGCCATGCTCAGCGGATACAGGGGGTCGCGGTCGCCGTGCACGATCAGAGTGCGGGCCTTAATTCTCGCGAGCAGCGGCGGCGTAAAATTCAGATCGGTATAGCTATCCTTGAACGCATGCATTTGCCGCCACAGCGCAAAAATCTGCTCATCGCCGAGCACGTGCTTTTCCCGCATGGCGTCGAGCTGCTCGTCGTCGTATGCGTCGGGGCTCATTTGCGCCATGATGCGCCGCGCCGATTCCGGAAAGTAGGCGGCGCCGCTAACCAGCACCATTGCGCCGATTACTTCCGGGCGTTTGCTGGCGGCGTGTAACAGTGCCTTCGCGCCGAGGCTCATGCCGATGGCGTCGCACCGGCCGATCGACAGGTGTTCCAGCAGTGCCAGCACATCGTCCGCGATCTGACCGATCGTAAACGCCCCTTTTGGATTGCCGGAGCGACCGTGGCCGCGCAGGTCCGGCGCGATCAGTTCAAAACCCGCCGGCGGCTCCGGAAAGACGTGTTTCCAGTCGTCGGCAACCCCTGTCCCGCCGTGCAGAAGCAGGAGCGGCCGGCCATCGCCGCGCCGTTCATAGTGCAGAGTAGCTCCGTCGAGTTCGAAGTCCATGTCGGGATAATGGAATGTCTGTTGTTGAGCGACGGCGAGCATAGAACAGGAACTTCGCTTCGGCAACGGCCGCTGCTTCGGCGATTATCCTTGCTGAAGTTCGCCGAACGACTCGCCGACTTCAATGTCGCCGACGAGCGGAGCCGCGATGACGGGCTCCGGCGCTCTAAGGTGTCTAGACGATCTCGCTCTGAGACCTTGCCGGCGGTATCGGTGTGCCGAATTCCCTAAGGCCTTCGATATGAAAGTCTATGGCCTCCTGAATAAGCACGGTAATCTCGTCCCGGGTCTCCGCTGCGGCGACACAACCCGGGAGGTCGGGTACGTAGGCTCCATACCCGTTTTCACCTTTCTCAACGACAACAAGATATTTCATGGCGGACACTCTGGCTTAGCCTGTTTGAGAATACTGTTAAGTGTGCCTGCGGGGAGATCAAGACCTGGCTTTCCGGCCACAGTAACCGTTCCAGTTCTTGCGGGGTGTCCAAACTGCCTATGACTACCGCGCGTTCTGACGTGATCCCAGCCATCGTTCTTCAACAAGCGCATCAGAACGCGGACCTTCATCTGCGCAGACTCGCAGAGCGGCTGGCCTTGAACTACGTGCGAAATTCAGCGGATCGTGGGCAAACTGCGCTGCAGGGTGAGCAAACAGTCGAGCTGAGCCCTGCCACACATGTCCCGCGGCGAGAGCTTCAAACAACAACTCGAGGACTCCAACAGTTGCGTAAACGCACGATAGCGTTTTCGACTTCAGTGTCTACCGGCGTTCGTAGTAATAGAGACCTGCCGCAATCGCCACGCAGCCGAGTGCCAGCCAGTCCGCGGACACGACGTTGCGAACCGCGGAGTTGTATTCGCCGACAGACCAGGCCAGAGCGACAAACGAGAAGGTGCTGACCGCGGCGATTAGCAGTGCGATCGGCTGGACGGAAGGTTTGAAAGCGGCATATGCAAACAGCAGGCTCAGCAGGCCGAAGACAACGGCTCTGTGGCGCATCAGGATCTCGAGGTTCGGGCTGGCGATCTGCACCTCGTACAAACCGTTGATGCGGGACGCGCCGAGGACGCCGACAAGAGGAACAAGGTGGATTGCCGCCACGATCAGCAGCATTACCGAGATTACGCGACCGGCCATAGAGGTTTCTCCCGCAAGCGCCGTTTACGGAATGGTGCCTTCGACGCATGCCCGTCGGCAATGACCTCCCGGGTTATCGCCGCTCAGCTACCAGCGGTGCAGCGGCACCGTGGCGCCCGCCTCGAACAGCGTTTGCTCGAGCGCGAGTTCCACGTAACCGTCGGTGCCGCTGAGCGCGGCAAAGTCGCCGGAGGTGTTGGTGGGGACGGGCAGGGCGAGCGCCTGCCCGGCGGCGCTTGTAACGACGCGCACCGGCAGGAAGCAGGTAAGCTCCGGCCTGAAGCTTACGTCTTCGGTGAGCTTGGCGAACAGCTGCGGCGAGGGCACGGCGCCGCTCATCTTTTCGAGCGCGGGAACGACGTACTGCCGGCAGCAAACGAGTGTCGACACGGGGTTTCCGGGCAGTGCGAACACGGCCTGACCTCTGGTGCCCGTGCCGAACCACATGGGTTTGCCGGGCCGCTGGCTGATCCGGTGAAAGTCCACCGCAACGCCAAGTTCGGCCAACACTTCCGGTACGTAGTCGGCTTTGCCTTTCGACACGCCGCCACTCAATATCAGCACGTCCGCCTCGTCCAGATGTTGGCCGATGCGCGCGGTGAGCGCGGCCCTGTCGTCGGGCAGGTGATCGTGACGGCTGCGCGCAAACCCGTGTTCGGTAAGCATCGCGACGATAGCCGGGCCGTTCGACAGCCGAATTTGCTGCGCCGCGATCGGTTCGCCTGCGCGCACCAGTTCGTTGCCGGTCGAAATAACCGTCACGCTGGGGCGCTGCGCAACTTCGACCTCGTCGAGTCCCGCTGACGCGAGTATCGCCACGTCGGCCGGGCGGACGCGAACGCCCGGGCGCAGCAGCTCCGTATCCCTGGCGTGGTCGGAGCCGCGCGGGTGCACGAACTGCCGCCTTTCGGCCATGTAGTTCGCCTGCACGTGCGCATGACCGTTCGCGACCGTGACCTGTTCGACCGGAACGATCAGGTCCGCGCCTTCCGGCAGCACGGCGCCCGTCATGATTTCGATACAGTGTCCGGCTTCGAGTGCCAGCGGCGGATCGCCGGCCATTTGCGCAGCTTGAATCGGGAAGCTTCGCTCTAGCGCCGAGTATTCGGCATAGCGAAGCGCTATGCCGTCCATCGTCACGCGATCGAACGGCGGCTGGTCGCGCTCGGCAAGCACGCTCTGCCGAAGCGTGCGGCCCGTAGTCGCGTCGAGCGGAACGCGTTCGCCCGGCAGCGTGCGCATGGCGGCCAGGATGCGCTGCTTCGCCTCGGCGGCCGTCAGCATGCTCAGGCGTTCTCGCGCGCGATAGCCCGGTAACCGATATCCCGGCGCAGGTGGATTTCGTCCCAACAGATCTTGCCGACGGCGTCGTAGGCCTGAGCCGCCGCGGCGCTGACGTCGTCGCCGAGACCAACCACGCACAGGACTCTGCCGCCGGCCGTGACCACGGTATTGCCCAGGAGCGCCGTCCCGGCGTGGAATACTTTCTGCGTATCGCTGTCCGCGCCGTCGAGGCCGGCGATTTCGCGGCCCTTTGCGTACGTTCCCGGATAGCCGCCTGCCGCCATGACCACGCCGAGCGCCGCGCGCGGATCCCAGTCGAGTTCGATCTCTTCGAGCCGGCCTTCGAGCGTCGCCAGACACAACGCGGCAAGATCGGAGCGCAGGCGCAGCATGATGGGCTGCGTCTCCGGGTCTCCGAGCCGGCAGTTGAATTCGATCACTTTCGGCGCTCCGTCCGGCATGATCATCAATCCGGCGTATAAGAAGCCGAGATACGGATGGCCGTCGATGCGCATGCCGGCGAGCGTCGGTCCGATTACCTCGGTCATGATGCGCGCTTCGATCTCAGGCTTAATGACCGGTGCCGGTGAGTATGCGCCCATGCCGCCCGTGTTCGGGCCGAGATCCCCTTCGTCGCGCGCCTTGTGGTCCTGCGAACTGGCGAGCGGCACCAGCGCCTGGCCGTCGGTTACGACCATGAAGCTCGCTTCCTCGCCGTCGAGGAACTCCTCAACGACAATGCGCGCGCCCGCATCGCCGAAACGATTGCCTTCGAGCATGTCGCGGGCCGCCTGCTCCGCTTCCTCGAGCGTGGCCGCAACGATCACACCCTTGCCGGCGGCAAGGCCGTCCGCCTTGATGACAATCGGTGCGCCTTCCGCTCGGATGTACTCGAGCGCGGGCGCGAGTTCGCTGAATTTGCCGTACTTCGCCGTCGGTATGCGGTGCCGCGCCATGAAGTCCTTGCTGAAGGTCTTCGATCCCTCGAGCTCTGCGGCCGCCGCGGTAGGACCGAAGCAGGGCAGTTCGGCCTCCACGAAGCGATCGACGAGCCCCGCCACCAGCGGCGCTTCCGGGCCAACGATCGTCAGCCCGACCCGTTCTTTGCGAGCGAGTTCGAGCAGCGCTTGCGTATCGTCCGCGCCGACCGCAACGTTGCGGAGCTTGGGCTCTCTCGCCGTGCCGGCGTTGCCCGGGGCCACGAGCACTTCGCTGACTTCGGCCGATTGTGCGCATTTCCAGGCGAGTGCATGTTCGCGGCCGCCGCCGCCAATGACGAGAACTTTCATGCTTCGTAGCTTACCGATTTCATCGCTCGGTGCGCTAATGCCTGAAGTGACGCATGCCCGTAAACACCATTGCGAGATCGTGCTCGTTGGCCGCCTGGATCACTTCGTCGTCGCGCATCGAGCCGCCCGGCTGAATGATGGCGGCGATGTCGTGCTCGGCCGCGGCATCGATGCCGTCGCGAAACGGGAAAAAGGCGTCGGAGGCCAGTACCGATCCTTTCACGGGGAGTCCCTCGTCCGCCGCCTTGATCGCGGCGATTCTGGTGCTGTAGACGCGGCTCATCTGCCCGGCGCCGACGCCAATCGTCATATGCTCCTTGCAGAATACGATTGCGTTCGACTTGACGTACTTGACCACGGTCCAGGCGAACAGCAGATCGCTGAACTGCTCCTCGGTCGGGGACTTCTTCGTGACGACCTTGAGGTCTTCCCGCGTAATGCGGCCCAGGTCGGCGTTCTGCACGAGCAGGCCGCCCGATACCTTCTTGTAATCGTAGCCCGCTTCGGGCTGCGCGGTCCAGGTGCCGGTTTCGAGCAGGCGTACGTTCTGCTTCGCAGCGACAGCGTCCTGCGCTGCTTTTTCGACCTGAGGGGCAACGATTACCTCCACAAACTGCCGGTCGATAATCGCCTGGGCCGTAGCCGCGTCCAGCGGCTGGTTGAACGCGATGATGCCGCCAAAGGCGGAAGTAGGGTCGGTCCTGAATGCCTTGTCGTAGGCCGCGAAGATCGTATCCGCGACGGCCACGCCGCAGGGATTGGCATGTTTGACGATCACGCAGGCCGGGGCCTCGAACTGTTTGACACACTCCAGAGCGGCATCGCTGTCGGCAATGTTGTTGTACGAGAGGGCTTTACCGTTGAGCTGCCGGGCGCCGGCAAGCGTGCCGGGCGCGAGCCGCTGATCGCGGTAGAAGGCTGCGGCCTGATGCGGGTTCTCGCCGTAGCGCATTTTCTCGACGAGGCGCCCCGCATAGAGCTGCGAGTCGCCCAGTGGATCGTCGCCCAGCGCTGCCGACAGGTACTTCGTGATCGCGGTGTCGTAAGCCGCCGTGTGGGCGTATGCCTTGGCGGCGAGCCGGCGCCGGTCCGTAAGGCTCAGCATGTTGCTGCGCAGGACCTTGAGCACGTGCTCGTAATCGGAGGGGTCGACGATCACGGCCACGTCTTCGTGGTTCTTGCTCGCCGCGCGAATCATCGCGGGCCCGCCAATGTCGATGTTTTCGATGGCGTCGCCGATCGTCGCATCCTGCCGGGCGATCGTTTCCTCGAAGGGGTAAAGATTCACGATCAGGAGATCGATGGGCTCTATGCCGTGTTCGTCCATGACGCCGTCGTCCGTGCCGCGCCTGCCCAGCAAGCCGCCGTGAATCCTCGGATGCAGCGTCTTCACCCGGCCATCCATGATTTCCGGAAACCCGGTTTTCTCCGATACTTCGATGGCCTCGATGCCGGCCTCGCGGATCGCCCGCGCGGTACCGCCGGTCGACAGGATCTCCACGCCGAGTTCGGCGAGACCTTGTACAAAAGGAATCAGGCCGCGTTTGTCGGAAACGCTGACCAGCGCGCGTCGCACTGTGAACATGCAGGTCCTTTCAGGGTTCGTCTAGCGACCCTGCTTGAAGCGTGAGAATCGATGGCATCGCGGGTCGGTGTTGTGCACGAAGCTTGCGTCCCGGCTACTGAATGAGAGCGTAGGACTTGAGTTTCTTGCGCAGCGTACCGCGGTTGATCCCCAGAATACCGGCCGCCTGGCTTTGGTTGCCATCCGTATAAGTCATGACGGCTTTGAATAGCGGCCGCTCGACTTCGCCCATGACCAGATCGTACAAATCGCCCGGTCTGTCGCCGTTCAGGCTGGCGAAGTAGTTTTCGAGTGCGTCTTCGGTGTGTTTACAGAGTGGTTTCTTGCTCTTCGAGGCTTTCAGGTTTTTTGCTTTTTTGCTGGCCACGCTGTCCGGTCCCGTGTCTGACTGCCGCAATGGAGCCATTGCGGCGTTCCTCCCAACTTCTCACAGACTACACGGCCGTCGAAATCTCTCCGTCATTGCGAGCGAAGAATTCCGCTGTCAGGCTAATCTGTTCTGAAGCACAGTCGACGCGCACTACCCGATTACGGTATTCGTCCGCATTCGCGAAATCTTTGTAGAACAAATCCTTGTAGAACAAGTTCTCGCAGTACCAGGTGAGGTGCTTTCGTGCCACCCGGACACCGGTGGATTCCCCATAAAACCGGTGCAGTTCGTTCAGGTGGTCGAGCATGATATCACGCAAATCTTTTTTTGCTAGCGGCTCCCACGATGCTCCTGGTGAGAACGCCTGATTGAGCTCGGCGAAGATCCAGGGACGTCCCTGCGCGCCACGTCCAATCATCAAGCCGTCGGCTAGTGTTAGCTTCAAAACTTCAAGCGACTTCTCTAAAGATGTGATATCTCCGTTGGCAATCACTGGTATCGAGATGCGGCTTTTTATGTCCGCAATCGTGTCGTATTCCGCCGCGCCGCGGTATTTGTCCGCCCGGGTGCGCCCATGGATGGTCAGTGCGGCGATGCCGGCGTCCTCCGCAATGCGCGCAATCACAGGCGCGTTGCGATGCGAATCGTCCCAGCCCGTCCTCGTCTTGAGCGTTACCGGCACGTCCACCGCGGCGACAACGGCATCGAGAATCCGCTTGACGAGCACGGGGTCCTGCAACAGCGCGGAGCCCGCAAGCTTGCGGCACACTTTTTTCGCGGGACAGCCCATGTTGATATCGATGATCTGGGCGCCGCGTTGCACGCAGGCGCGCGCCGCTGCGGCCATCTGTCCGGGGTCGGAGCCCGCGATCTGCACCGCGACCGGCGGAGCATCGAGGTCCAGATCGAGTCGGTGACGCGATTTTGCCGTTTGCCACAGCGAGGTATCCGCGGTCGTCATTTCGGAGGTCGTCATGCCCGCACCGAAACGTCGGCACAGGCGCCGAAACGGCTTGTCCGTAACGCCGGCCATTGGCGCCAGCACAAACGGACTGCCCAGTTCGTAAGGTCCGATCTTCAGAACCGGGAGCTTGCGGGCGGCCGCGTCCCCGGCCTCACGCGCACCAGTGTCGCTCAGGTGCGCCCCGGCGCTCACTTGAAGTCTTCGATGGCGCAGCGCAGCTGCTGCTGTTCAAGGCGGTAGCAGACGTTGAGCTTGAAGCCCGTCGCTTCGGCGACGGGAGACTCTATGGAGATCTGTGCATTGAAGCTCGTGCCGGGCTTGACCAGGCTACTGGTATCGAGGTCTTCGGCCAGGTATTCGGCCGGGCCGAGTACCCGGCTGCCGATCGTCTCCTCGAAGCGATCGGTCAGCGAAACGCTAATCACCGGATACGGCAGCGCCACTTCGGCCTTGTTGCCGATCCGCGAGTAGATGCTCAGGGTATCTCCCGATTCGTCGGTGCTGCCGCGCGTCGCCTCGAACCGCCAGCCCGTCACGTCCCAGGCCGGTGTCAGCGGTAGTCCGATAGCGTCGTATACGCTTGCCAGGACGCCGCTGATCGCGGGGCTGGTCGCCAGTGCGTCGCGGGAAAAGTGTACGGCCTGAATCAATAACACGACAACCAGCGCCGAGATGCCGGCGATCGCGCGCCAGTTTGGCGGCCGCGCGGCGTCCGCATCGGCGGCGGCGGCGAGCATCGCCGCCTCGTCCGGCAACGGCGTCTCTTCGGTAACGATGTCCGCGAAGCCTTCGCCGGAGTGGCTGAGATCGCCTTCCATGACGATAGTCTCGACCGTCCCGCTGCTGTCTATGTTCTCGATGTCGTCGAGAACGGGCAGCGGCGTCTGCCGGTCTTCGCCGCCCGCCTCGTCGACGGTGTGCTGCGGCTCGAACGCCGATTCGTCGACGACAATGGTCGACGCGAAGCCGTCCTCGTCCTCGACCGCCAGCGCCATGAGCTCCTGGTCGATCAGGCGGTTGATCGTTTCTTCTTCTTCGGTGGGAGGCGGGACGTAGTGTTCCTCGCCGCCGTCAGCTTCGGCACCCCCGGCTGCCTCGTTTGCCGCTTCGCTCTCGAAGGCAGCGGCAACCAGGTCCTCGTCTATCGAGGTTTCTTCCTCGTCGGAGACGGACTCCGGCGGGTCGGCAACCAGCGCCAGGTTTTCCAGTAGCTCAGCCGCCTCGCGGGCGTCGTCCGCGTCGCCAGCTTCGGATTCCGCCGCTTCTTCGGCGACGCCGCTGTCTTCGGGTACGTTCTCTTCGAGTACGTCCTCCTCGAGAAGCAGGGGCTCGTCCGTCGCTGCCTCGTTTTCCGCGTTGCCGGTCGATTCATCGGCCGCGAGCGCCTCGGCCGCCTCGTCACGCTCGGCGATTGCCGGGTCCGCTTGCTCATCGAGGTCGATTTCGAGCGCATTCAGTTCGTCGATGATGCCGGGCTCGGGGCTTTCCTCTGCGAGGATGTCGAGCGATTCCTGCAGGCCGGACAACTCGAGGCTAAGTGCCTCCATCTGGTTCGCGAGTTCCTCGCCCGGCGGCAGCTCCTGGCTGCCGTCATCCGGCAGTTCGATTTCCAGCGCCTCGAGTTCTTCGGCGAGCGTCTTTGTGCCTGCGGCGTCCGTCGCGGCAGCGGATTCTTCCGACTCTGACGGCATTTCGCCGACAGCCGCTTCTTCGGCTGCGGGGTCCTCCCAGTTATCGTTGGTCTGGTCATTGGTCTGAATGACGGTTGCTGCAGCCGCCAGCGCCTGGCGGTCGACAACAGGCAGTTCCGCCAGGCCGTCGGCACTCTCGGCGGGCGCCGGTTCGACCTCCTCGAGGAGGTCTTGCCATTCATCGGGGTTTTCAAAGCCCAGGTCCACCTCGACATCTGTCATTAGCGGCGGCGCTTCGTCGGCCGGCTCCGGGACGACCGGCGCTGCGGGCTCGCGATTGTCGAGGTCATCGTCGAGGCCGAAATCGTCCGGCAGCCCCGTGTTGTCGTCAAAGCGCAGCACTTCCTCCGCCGGGGACTCATCGAATACGTCAGCGGAGTCGACCGTGGTTCGATTGTCGTCGCCGAGGATCTCGTCGATCGGCGTGGGGCTGCTGCTCAACACCTCGTCGACGTTCTGCTCGGCGAGACTGGCCGAGAGCTCGGCATCCAGCAGCGTGTCTTTGCCGTCGTCGACAAATACCTCGGCAAGCGCGTCCGCTGCGCCGTCGCCATTGCTGTCGTCGCTACCCGGCAATTCCAGATCGAGCAGCTCCGAATCGATTTCGCGCGACTGGGTATCGGCGTCGCTATCGTGCGCCGCATCGCCCGTAACACGCCACTCAATGCCCGTGTCTTCGAGCTTGATATCGTTTTCCGAGAGCTTGCCGAGCGTCTGTCGCAGCGCCGCGCTTTGCTCCGGCGTTATGGCCGCGGGTGGCGGCGGTGGCGGGCTGTCGTTGTCGGGCGGTGCGTCCGGGGTGAGTTCCGGGAGTTGCGGGTCGCGCGGGGCGGGGGGCGTCGCCGCCTCGGGTTTTTCCTCGGACAGATGCTCGAGTGCATTAAACGCAATGCCGCAGCCGCCGCAGCGGACTTTGCCGGCAGCCTGCTTCAGCACCTCTGCAGTCACTCTAAACGCGGCGCTGCAATCGGGACACTGGGTATACATTTACAATCTGATTCCTGACAAACGGGCCCAGACTTGCCCATCCTGTTCCATTGTTGCGGGCGGATCGAAGCGGACGCCTTTCGAGTACGCTGCCGATACTTCCGTTATCTGGTCTGAAAGTATGCCCGAAAGCGCCAGTTTGCCGCCCGTTATTGTTAAATCAAGGATCTCGGTCGCAAGTTCGACCAAAGGCCCTGCGAGTATGTTGGCGACGACGACGTCGGCGGGCGGGCTGGGCGGCGGTTTTTCGATCGTGACCTCAAGGCGTTCGCTGACGCCGTTCGCGGCAGCGTTGTCGCGGCTGGCGATAATTGCCTGCGGATCGATATCGAAGCCGCGGGCGCGGCCGGCACCGAGTTTCAGTGCCGCAATGGCGAGGATGCCCGAGCCGCAGCCGTAATCGAGCACGGTCTCGCCATCGAGCGCGAGTCCGTCGAGCCAGGCCAGGCACAGTGCGGTCGTCGGGTGCGTGCCGGTGCCGAACGCGAGCCCGGGATCGAGTTCCAGCACGATGCCGTCGGGATCGCCGGGCGGCATTCCCGCGGGACAGACCCAGAGTCGTTCACCGAAGCGCATGGGCGCAAAATCCTTGAGCCACTCACGCTCCCAATCGCGGTCTTCGAGCGTTTCGATCCGGTGCGGCGGCAGCGCTGTGACGTCGAGGCTTTCGCGGAGCGCGGCGCTTATGTCGTCGAGCTTCCTGCGGTCATCGAACAGCGCACTTATTCGCGTACTGGACCACAGTGGCGTTTCGCCGGGAGCCGGTTCGAGAACGGGCTGTTCGCCGGCGTTACTCAGGGTGACGGAACTGGCGCCGCAGTCGAGCAGGGCGGCTTCGACCGCCTCCGGAGGGAGTCCTCCGAGATCCATGACAAATTGCCGCCAGCCCATGTAGTCCGGACGTGCGCGGGCTCAGACGAGGCCGAGCCGTTTCTCCAGATAGTGAATGTCGGTGCCGCCCTGCTGGAAGGCCGCGTGCTGAAAAATTTCCTGGTGCAGCTCCACGTTGGTCCGTATGCCTTCAACGACAATCTCGGAGAGCGCGTTTCTCATGCGTGCAAAAGCAGCCTCGCGGTCGTGTCCGTGCGCGATCAGTTTGCCGATCATGGAATCGTAGTACGGCGGCACTTTGTAACCCGTGTAGACGTGGCTGTCGTAACGTATACCGGGGCCGCCCGGAGCGTGCGCGAGCGTGATCATCCCTGGTGACGGCATGAAGGTCTTCGGATCTTCCGCGTTGATCCGGCACTCGATGGCGTGGCCCTGTATGCGGACATCCGACTGGCTGAAGCTCAGCTTTTCGCCCGCGGCAATCGAGAGCTGTTCGCGCACGATGTCGATGCCGGTAATCATTTCGGTGACCGGATGCTCTACCTGCAGCCGGGTATTCATTTCGATGAAGTAGAACTCGTCATCCTGATAGAGAAATTCGAAGGTGCCGGCGCTGCGATAACCAATGTCGAGACAGGCGTTGACGCAGCGCTCGCCGATTTTCGTTCGCTGCGCCTCGCTAATACCCGGGGCCGGCGCCTCCTCGACCACTTTCTGGTGCCGGCGCTGCATGGAGCAGTCCCGCTCGCCCAGGTGCACCGCGTTGCCCTGACCATCGGCGATGATCTGGAACTCCACGTGCCGCGGCTTTTCGAGGAACTTCTCCATGTACACGGTATCGTTGCCGAACGCCGAGCGTGCTTCCGCCTGGGTAAGCGTGATTGCGTTGACCAGCGAGGCTTCCGAGTGCACCACCCGCATGCCGCGGCCGCCGCCGCCGCCCGAGGCCTTGATGATGACCGGGTAGCCGATATCGCGGGCGAGCCGCAGGTTTTCTTCGGCATTATCGCCGAGCGGACCGTCCGAACCGGGGACGCAGGGCACACCCGCTTCTTTCATGGCGCGAATCGCGCTGACTTTGTCGCCCATTAGCCGGATAGCGCTCGCGGGCGGACCGATGAACACGAAGCCCGAGCTTTCGCAGCGCTCCGCGAAGTCTGCGTTTTCGGACAGGAAACCGTAGCCCGGATGAATCGCAACCGCGTCGGTCACCTCGGCGGCGGAGATAATGGCCGGCATGTCGAGGTAGCTGTTGGCCGACGGCGGCGGGCCTATGCATACGGTTTCGTCGGCGAGCAGAACGTGCTTCAGGTTGTTGTCAGCCGTGGAGTGCACCGCCACGGTCTTGATCCCCATCTCGCGACAGGCTCGCAGCACGCGCAGCGCAATTTCACCGCGATTGGCGATGACTACTTTATCGAGCATGTCGGGGCCTTCTGAAGCTCAACGGGGACAAAACACGGTGTCAACGGGCTCTACTCCGCAGCGCGCTGGTCGATGACGACGAGCGTTTGCCCGTACTCGACGGGTTCGCCGTTCTGCAGCCGGATCGACTTGACGACGCCGCCGACGTCCGCCTCGATCTGGTTCATCATTTTCATGGCTTCGATGATGCACAGCGTGTCGCCGGGATTCACCCGGTCGCCGACCTGAATGTACGGCGAAGCGCCGGGCGACGGCGCGGAATAAAACGTGCCGACCATGGGCGCCGTTACCTCGAAGCCGTCTTCTTCGCTGGCGGCCGGTGTCGCTGCGGGAGCGGCTTCAGCGCCGGCTGCGGGCGGCGCCGGCGGCGCTGCGCTCACGGCGGCAGGGGCAGCGCTGATCACGGGCGCTGCGCCCTGCGCGTAGCGGCTTATGCGGACCGAATCCTCACCTTCGGTGATTTCGATTTCGGCAATACCGGATTCGTCGAGGAGTTCGATCAGTTTCTTGACTTTGCGAATGTCCATTGAGGGTCCTTTGTGCTTAGTATTGCCCTGAACCGAATTGCCTTGGGGCCAATAAACCCTAGGCGGAAGCCAGGTGTTCCGCGGCGGCGCGCAGCGCGAGCTCGTAACCGTAGGCCCCGAAGCCGAACAGGCATGCTGTCGCTATGTCGCTGAAGTAACTCTTGTGACGGAACGCTTCGCGGGCAAAGGTATTGCTCAGGTGTATCTCGATGAACGGGATACTCACAGCGAGCAGCGCGTCGCGCAGCGCGACGCTCGTGTGTGTAAACGCGCCGGGATTGAAGACGATAAACGCCGTGCCGTCTTTCGCGGCCGCCTGCACGCGGTCGATCAGCTCGTGCTCCGCATTGCTTTGATAGCTCGTCAGGCTGTGGCCCAGTTGGGAGGTGAGCAAGGCCGCATTCGCGGCAATGTCATCGAGACTGGCGTCGCCGTACACGTCCGGTTCGCGCGTGCCGAGCAGGTTGAGGTTGGGGCCGTTTAGCAGCAGGATTTGGGGCATGGTAGAAAAGCAGCCAGTTGGCCGAAGATGCGCGCAATTCTACCCTTTTTTTTAGACGTTATCGCAATAAAAGCAGTTTTTCGATCTCGCGCCAGTCGACGATTTTAAAGTTCTGGTTCTCCGGCGGACTGACGTTGTGGCCGTCCTGCGCTACGAGTATGCCCCTGGGGTAATCCGGCAAAGCAGCCGAACTCAGTGCAATACCGTCGGTTTCGGACGCGCCATCCACTCCGGATTCGTCGTTCGGGCCGATCCGGAACTGCGCCAGCGGTGTGACCGACGGCAGCGCATAAACCGCATAGGCGTTGTTACCCTGGCTCGACGCGAGCAGATAGCGGGTCTCCCCGGACGCGGCGCGATAAATGTCCAGACCTTCGACATCCGCCACGAGCCGGCCGTCGCCGACGCGGTCTACCAGCCTGCGTGTACCGCTGTCGAGATCCACGGCCCAGATGCCCAGCGTTTCTTCTCCGACGTATAGCGCGCCTGCTCGGCTGTCCACGACACAGCCTTCCGTCTGCGAGTCGAAGGCAAAATTCCGTTCTAGCGTACCGTTCAGGTCTGCGTCGACGCGCCATTGCTCGACACGCCCGTCCTTGTCGCCGACAAAGACGCGCACGCCGTCGTCGAACGCCGCCATGCACAGTCCGTAAGGCTCCTCGAGCGTCAAGGCTATCGAAGGCTCGATCTGTACCTCTGGCTCGCCGCCGGCAAGCGTAACGCTGAACAATTCAATCGCCTTGCTGGTCCGGTTGCTCGCGGCGAGCAGATAGCGGTCGGCACCGAGGCGCACGGCGTCGATGTTGTTGATCCGGCCCACCGAAAAGTTCGATACTTCGTCACCTTCGAGGGTGTACATACGCAGACCGAACTTCTTGTCTGCACCCGCAATCCAGGCGGCTTTGCCGTTTGCGGCGACCAGCACGACGGCATCGTCGGCGGCGTCTTCCTTGCTGACCACGGGCGCGGTCTCGGCCGCCGGCCGGACCATGGGTATCGCTTCTCCCGATGGCGACGGTTCGACGTACAGCAGCGCTTCGTTGAACTGGCAGGCGGAAACCAGCATTGCGAAAAGCACTAAAGCCGCCGGGCGGAGTCCTGCAGATGGCGCCGTTGTAACGGTGTTTCCTGATACGCGGTGTGCGGGCTGAGTCATCGTGTCCTCGCAATGCTGCCACTTGAAGGTTGGTCCGTGCCTGGACGAGCCGCTCGGACGCTAACCCTTTGTTTCAGGCTCGTCAATCCGCCGCCGCGGTCGTCGCATAGCTGTCACAAAAGCGAAAGACCCCCGAAACACTCGGCTCTTAGGCTGCCGAATCTCGGTGCTTTGTCGAAGCACTTTGTCTGAATCGGGGAGTTCAACATGCGGATGCGTTCAAAGGGTCTATCGGCTGCCGTTCTGGCGGCGTTCGGAGTGAGCGTCGCTGCAAATGCGGAGGCGCAGTCGGCACAAGCAGCTGCGGACGAGGAAGCGCTGAGCGCGGAAGAGATTGTCGTTATCGGCAGCATCCCGTTCCGCAACCGCTCGGAGCGCACCGAGCCGGTACTCGAATACGACGCCGAGTTCTTCCAGCGTTTCGAACCGCTTACGGCCGGCGACGCGCTGCGGCGCGTACCGTCAGTGACGTTCCTGTCCGACGTGATCGAGTCGGACGGTCCCCGGTTTCGCGGCCTGGCGCCAAGCTACGCACAGCTCCTGATCAACGGCGAGCGTGTCCCCGGCGGGGAGAACGACCGCTCGTTTTTTCTCGACAGAATTCCCGCCGAGCTGATCGAGCGGGTCGAGATCGTTCGCTCATCGAGCGCCCGGCGGACGGGCGACGCTATCGCGGGCGCGTTGAACATCGTGCTGCGCGACGGCTACGATCTCGAGGGCGGCTATTTCCGCGCCGGCGCGCTGCACTTCGACGACGGCGAGGTGAAACCCAGTCTGGGCGGCGTGTATGGCACGCAGCTCGGAGACGGCCGCCTGCTGCTCGGCGCCAACTTGCAGGGACGCTACAACCCCAAGGTCAAGAATTCGCAGCGCTTTACCGACGGCCCGGAGAACAACCCCAATTTCAGGACCGAAGAGTTCGACAATCGCGAGGACCAGACCGATATCCGCGACGGTACGGATTACTCATTCAACACCCGGTACTCACTCGACCTGGACGACGGTTCGCGCTTCGAACTCGGCGGTTTCCTGACCTACACCGATCGCGAGGAAGACGAGCGTTCGTTCGAGTACGACGATCCGACCGCCGTCACGGGACCAGTGTCGACGGGCGGCAATCTCCTGACCGACAACCAGCAGCTGCAGGAGATCGAGCAGACCAGCTACGTGTTCGATACGGCTTACGAGCGGGCTTTCCTGGGCGGTGTGATCGACCTTCGGCTGAGCTACGCGAGTTTCACCGAAGACCGGATCAATAACGAGGACGAAATCGACTTCGAAGACGGCGAGATAGGGCAGGAGCGCGAACTCACCGATATCTCCGACGACGAGATTACGCTAAACCTCGCGCAGACCTGGGAAATGAACCCGGGCCTCGAATTCGAGACCGGTTTTTATCTGCAGGACAAGGAGCGCGACACCGAGATTCTCGCCGGCGATCAGGACGTCGCTTTTACGGGAGACTGGGATCAGTTCGGCCAGCGGCCGTTCGATCTGCGTACGGATGTACCGGACGTTGCGCCTGTCGATGCCGGCGTCAACACCATCGAGGAAACCCGAGCGGACGTTTACGCGGTCTTCAACGGCACCGCGGGCGCGCTGTCCTGGGAAGCGGGTCTGCGTCTGGAGACGACGGACACGACCGTGACCGATGCGACGGTTGCGACGAGCCGTGACAACGACTACGAATTCCTGCTGCCTTCAGCAAGCCTCAAATTCGATCTGACCGAGCGCGATCGAGTGACCGCGTCGGTTGCGCGCACCGTGCGCAGACCGGAGTTCAACCTGATCAATCCGGCGCTGCTCGAGGGTGAAATCGAGGACGACGACTTCCTCGGCAACCCGCTGCTCGAGCCTGAAAGCGCTTACGGTTTCGATCTTGGCTACGAACGCCGTCTCGGCGGCAACGGCATCGTCGGCATCAACCTGTTTTTCCGTTCGGTGGATGACGTCATCGAACTGGTCAACACAGGCGTGGAAGGGTCCGACGGTCCCGGTTCGACGGTGTATCAGCCGCAGAACGTGGGTGACGGCGACGTATACGGCGTCGAGATCGATCTGTCGACGCCGTTGACGGTCGTCGGGTTGCCGAACACCGGCTTTTTCGCCAACTTCTCCTGGCTGGACAGCGAACTCACCGATTTCCTCGGCGAGCGCCGGTTCAACGATCAGTCCGATTTTGTCTTCAACGTAGGGTTTATTCACACGCTGCCTGAGCTCGACGCGGCCTTCGGCGTCACCTATCGCGAACAGGGCGACGCATTCGGCAGAGTCATAGCCGAAGAGGTCTCGACCCGCTATGGCGCGGATCTCGAGTTCTTCCTGGAGAAGAGCTTTTATGAACGCGTTACGGTTCGGCTGGTCGGGCAAAATCTGCTGAACGCCTCGAAAGACGAGGACTTCAACAAATTCGGCAGTCTGCAGGATCAGCTGGACCGGAGTTTCGACGAGTTCGAGCTGGAGACCGAGGATGCAGGTCCCGTGTTTCAGCTGATAGCGCGGATTGCGTTCTGACGGACTGCCCCGGCCCGCGTCCCGTGGGGGCCGTCCCATGGGGGCGATGGGGGTGCGGCTCGATCTACAGCTCTGCGAGTTCGGACTGCGCCGCGGCCCGGTCGATTTCGCCGCCGTCGAGCCGTACGAAAACGTCGGCGATCCTGTCGAGCTCCTCCTGATGAATCTCGCCCATGTGCGCGCTCATGAGCTCGCCGTCTTTGTGCACGATCATCGTAAACGGCAGGCCGACGAAGTCGACGCCCGAGCTTTCCGCAACCGCCATGATTTCGTCTTCGCCCACCAGCACCGGGTAGTTGAATTCGGCCGCCTCGGCATAGATGGCAACCTCTTCGGGCTTGTCGAACGCAAGCCCGATCACCTGCAGGCCATGCGTGTCGCGCTCGTCGTGAAACTCCTTGAGCAGCGGGATCTCGCGCCGGCAAGGGGCGCACCAGGTCGCCCAGACGTTGAGTAGCGTATGGTTGTCCGCGTATTCGGAGAAATCTCGCTTTGTGCCTTGCATGTCGTTCATGGCGAACGTCACGCGGCGCGTATCCGCCGCCGGCGTTTCGGCCGCGGCGCTTGCTGCCGCAGTCGTTTCTTCGGCGACTTTGACGGGCGCTTGCGCCGCGTAGAACAGGGCGCCGGCCATCAGCGCAACCAGCGCAACGGCGAAAATCAGCATGGATCGTTGCACGAGTCTTTGTTCCTCGGGTATTGAGTGTTGGTTTAGCGAGCGTCGGCCGTTACGGCACTTGCAGCATTCGACGATAATGCCTGATCGACGTGATTGGCGAAATCTTTTGCTTTCATGTAGCCCACGACCTCATAGCCGTGACGCTGCTCGCCGTCTTCCCCGAAGAAAATGATTGTCGGCGGCCCGAACACGCCAAAGCGGTCGAGCAGTTCCTTGTCGAGGTCGTCGTTGGCCGTGACGTCGGCCTGCAGCATGACCGTATTGTTGAGCGAGGCCTGCACTGCGGGGTCGGGGAAAGTGAATGCTTCCATTTCCTTACACGCAACACACCAGTCCGCGTAGAAATCGAGCAGCGCCGACTTGCCGGATGCCGCCGCCAGGGCTACTTCGCGGTCCAGATCGGCGCTGCTCTTGATGCGTTTGAACATGGCGTGCACGTCTACGCTTAGGCCGGCCGGTCCGGCGGCGCTGCGGACGGTCAGTGCGTCGAGCGGTTTAAGCGGGTTGCTGCCGCCTGCCATGACCCCGACGAACAGCGCGATGCCGTACAGCAGGGCGACAAGGCCAAAGCCCTTGCCGAGCTTTTGCCGGGTACTCGAATCCGTACCGAGCGTCGTGAGACCGCCCAGGAACACGCCAACCATGATGGTGAGCAGCGCCCACATCGTCATCGTAACTGCGCCGGGCAGCACGCGGGTCAGCATCCAGATCGCGAGGCCGAGCATCATGAAGCCGAAGGCGCCCTTGACCGCCACCATCCATGGCCCGACGCGCGGCAGGATCTTGCCCTGCGCAGCGCCGACGGCCAGCAGCGGCGCACCCATCCCCATGCTCATCGCAAACAGCGCGGCGCCGCCGCGAAGCATGTCACCGGTTTGGGCCATGACGGTCAACGCGGCGATCAGCGCCGGCGCGACGCAGGCAGTGACGACCAGCGACGAGATGGCGCCCATGACAAACGCGCCTATCATCGTGCCGCTCTTCTGGCTGCCGGAGGCGGATGACAGTTTGCTTTGCACGGCGCTCGGCATCTGCAGTTCGAACACGCCGAACATGGCCAAAGCGAGCACGACAAAAAGGCTCGCGAACAGATACAGCACCCAGGGCTGGTTGAACATCGCCTGTAGCTGAACGCCCGCCGCCGCGGCCGCTACGCCCGCAAGCGTGTAGACGATCGCCATGCCCATTACGTAGGCGAGTGCAAGCGTGAAGCCGCGCATGGGCGACACGTCGTCGCCTTCGCCGGCAATGATTCCCGACAGAATCGGCACCATCGGCAGCACGCAGGGGGTAAACGCAAGGCCCAGGCCCGCGAGGAAAAATACGCCCGCGGCTGCCCAGAGGCTCGAGCCGGTAATGATTTGCGCCAGCCGGCCCTGCTCGGACACCGGTACCGCGGGTTTGCTGTCTACGGCCGCCAGCGCAGCGACCGCCGTGGCTTCGGGCAGGCTTACCGTAAGTGTCGTGGTCTTCGGCATGTAGCAAATGCCGCCGTCCGCGCAGCCCTGGTATTCGAGCTCGAGCTCGAGGTCCATAGCCTCGGGCGTGCCGCGCGCTACCGCCTGGGTCCAGAGTACGTCGGAGAGGTACACTTCCTGCTCGCCGAAGTACTCGTCGAATTTCATCTTGCCCTCGGGCAGATCCAGCCCGCCGATCTGCGCCTTGTCGCTCAGTGCGCGCAGTTTGATCTTGTCTTTGTAGATGTAGTAACCGGGCTCGATGCGTATGCCGACCTCGACGGTGTTGCCGTCGACCACAAACACGTCGGGAATGAATACTTCTTCCTGCGGCGGGAATTCGGTCTGGCCGCCGCCCGAGAAGCTTTGCCGCTCGCCGGCCAGGGCGTCCAGCGAGAGTTTGGGTTTTGCGGCGGCGAGCTGCACGGTTTCCGTCCAGCTCTGCGGCATGTAGCAAAAGCCGCCGTCGCTGCAGCCGCGGCTCTTCAGTAGCAGGTCGATCTCATCCGGCCGCGCTCCGCTCACGGTATAGGGGATGCGGATCAGAAAGTTCTTGCGGTAGATGACCTGCTCGCCGAGAAACTCGTCGCTGTAGACCTTGCCCTCGGGCATTTCGGGCTCGCCTAGGACCAGGCCTTCGGTTTCGAAGCCGAACCAGTCGCGATACATGTAGTAGCCGTCATCGACGGCCCAGTCGATCTCGAGAGCGTCGCCGGCATCGAACACCACGTAATGAAACACCTCCTCGGGAGGGGGGGGCGGTTCCGTTTGTGCCGTGGCGAGCGGTGCCGCAGCGAGCATGGACAGGCACAAGAGCGTGAATAGCAGGCTTCGTTTCATGGCATGGGGTATCGGTAACACAGCGTGATTTGCTCGTAGCGGGCCGGCGACGGACTTGTCTGACCACTTATCAGACCGTCGGCCGGGGCGGTTTGTTACGGCTTTTCCGTGCTCGACGATCGAGACGGACCGGCAGAATACCGTCCGGCCTCCTGTCTGTCATCGAACCAGGTCCGGTTTTTTTCCCGCAGACGCTTGAATTTTGGGGTTTGGTCACTATCATTGGCACTCCCTTGGGCCGAGTGCTAACAACCCGGCCCGCCCAACTGTCAAAAGTCGGTTAATAATCAATACTTTATAGGAGAGCTACACCATGAAGATTCGTCCGCTTCATGACCGGGTCATCGTCAGGCGCATGGAAGAAGAGCGCACATCACCCGGCGGTATCGTGATTCCCGACGCGGCCACCGAAAAGCCCATCAAGGGTGAGGTCATCGCCGTAGGTAACGGCAAAATTCTCGATTCCGGAGAAATCCGCGCTCTCGACGTCAAGGCAGGCGATCAGGTGCTGTTCGGCAAATACGCCGGAACCGAGGTCAAGGTAGACGGCGAAGAGCTGCTCGTAATGAAAGAAGACGACATCATGGCCGTGGTCGAGTAACGGCCGGAGCCAACAAAGTCTCAAACTTTCCTTTATGTGCGGCGAAGCGCCGCGATAACCAACTGTTAATGAGGTACTAGCAATGGCTGCTAAAGAAGTACGTTTTAGCGATGACGCTCGGCAGAAGATGTTCGCCGGAGTGAACACGCTGGCGAATGCGGTAAAAGTGACCCTTGGCCCGAAAGGCCGTAACGTCGTGCTCGACAAGAGCTTCGGCGCACCGACCGTCACCAAAGACGGTGTCTCGGTTGCAAAAGAAATCGAACTCGACGACAAGTTCGAGAACATGGGCGCCCAGATGGTGAAAGAAGTCGCCTCGCAGACGTCGGACGTCGCCGGTGACGGCACGACCACGGCTACGGTTCTGGCGCAGGCTGTTCTTCGCGAAGGCCTGAAGTCCGTCGCCGCGGGCATGAACCCGATGGATCTGAAGCGCGGTATCGACAAGGCTTCGGCTGCGATCGTCGCAGAGCTCAAGTCGCTGTCCAAGCCTTGCGAAGACGAGAAGGCCATCGCCCAGGTGGGTTCGATCTCGGCCAACTCCGACAGCGAAATCGGCGAGATCATCTCTGATGCCATGCAGAAAGTCGGCAAGGAAGGCGTCATTACGGTTGAAGAGGGTTCGGGTCTTGCGAACGAACTCGACGTTGTCGAAGGCATGCAGTTCGATCGCGGCTACCTGTCGCCGTACTTCATCAACGACGCGGGAAGTCAGCAGGTAGAGCACGATAGCCCGCTGATCCTCCTGTATGACAAGAAAATCTCGAACATTCGCGACCTCCTGCCGATCCTCGAAGGCGTTGCCAAGGCCGGCCGTCCGCTCGTCATTGTGGCGGAAGACGTCGAAGGCGAAGCGCTTGCCACGCTGGTCGTCAACAACATCCGCGGCATCGTCAAGGTTGCTGCCGTCAAGGCGCCCGGTTTCGGCGATCGCCGCAAAGCCATGCTGCAGGACATCGCAATCCTGACCGGCGGCCAGGTGATTTCGGAAGAAGTCGGCCTGTCGCTCGAAAAAGCAACGCTCGAAGATCTTGGCGAAGCCAAGAAGATCCAGATCACGAAAGAAAACACCACGGTCATCGACGGCGCCGGCCGTGCCGAAGACATCAAGGGCCGTGTCGAGCAGATCAATCGTGAAATCGAGGAGTCGTCTTCCGACTACGATCGCGAAAAACTGCAGGAACGCGTTGCCAAGCTGTCTGGCGGCGTTGCCGTGATCAAGGTTGGCGCTGCAACCGAAGTGGAAATGAAAGAGAAGAAAGCCCGCGTCGAAGATGCGCTGCACGCGACGCGTGCGGCCGTCGAAGAAGGCGTCGTGCCCGGCGGTGGTGTTGCGCTGATTCGCGCGGTATCGGAAATCGGCGAGCTCAAGGCCGACAACGATGACCAGCATGTCGGTATCAACATCCTGAAGCGTGCCGTGGAAGAGCCTCTGCGGCAGATCGTTCGCAACGCGGGCGGCGATGCCAGCGTGGTTCTGAACGCGGTAGCGGAAGGTGAAGGTAATTACGGTTACAACGCCGCAAGCGGTGAATACGGCGACATGATTGAGGCCGGTATTCTGGACCCGACCAAGGTAACGCGTTTTGCCCTGCAGAACGCCGCTTCGGTCGCGGGTCTGCTGCTCACCACGGAGGCAATGATTGCCGATGCGCCGCAGGACGAAGCGGCAGCCGCGCCTGCAATGCCTGATATGGGCGGCATGGGCGGTATGGGCGGCATGATGTAAGTCGCTCGCTGTCTTGAGTTGGACGCAGAAAAGCCCGGCGAGAGCCGGGCTTTTCTCGTTTTGGCTTTCGGAGTTTGTGGAACATCGGAACGTATGGAACGTAGACGGCGTATGGAACGTACGCGGCGTAGAACGTAGACAGGCACTGGAAGACTGGAACGTAGACAGGCACTGGCGTCGGAACGTAGACAGGCACTGGAACGTAGACAGGCACTTGGAACGTAGACAGGCACTTGGGTAGCGTTGGTGCGGTGGAACATAGACAGGCATCAACGGCCTAGACCAACGGCCTAGACAGTCACCGGTGCAGTCACCGGTGCAACCCCGTCACCGCTGCAACCCCATTGCGCCCTTCTCGGTATGCGAGCGCATAGCAGCATAGGCAACAAGTCGTCGATGAACACCCCGGACGACATGCGCGGACAGGAAGTCACCTCAGGCACTCGACCTGCTTTCCTTTACGAGCGCCGGTTCAGCTCGGCTGATTAAGTCTCAAACGGCCGTTCCGGTAGTGCTGCCTGAAATCGATGCTGACCTGGGCCCATTGTTCACCCGAGAGCCTCAGGCGGCTAAGGATTGGCTCGAGTGAAGGATCAATGAAACCGCGTTTGCCATGCACTAGCAGCCGTCCTGTAGCATCTACGAGCTTTAGATACTCCGTTTCCCGCATGGGTAGGGCATTTGTCACCCAGCGGGCTCTGCTGCTATTAGCAACCTGCCTGGAGAATCGCATCAACGGTCGAACCGGTGTGTCGAAGTGTTTGAGCTCGCCGCGCTTGAGCATCCGGGAAACGGCTTCAGTTAACGTGATTCGTCGGTAGTTGCCTTCGAGACGCGCTTTGATGCTGGTGTAGTCTGACTGCTCAGGCGTCTCGGCGATCTTTGCTCGAATCGGATTCAGGTCCACGTACGCCATGGCTGTAAGCAGAGCCTGTTCTGAGCATAGAGCTTGTGAGTGAAAACGTGCCTCCCAGAAGTGCCCTTTGCAGCCGTCCTCGGCGTTCGCCTGTTTCGCGACCGGTTCATTCAGGCACTTCATGAACCAGCTCAGGCTGCCCAGCCGGATTCGGAGTACGGTTGCGATCGAACGCACAGCGTCCCGCTCTGCTGCTGTGAGCGGTTCACCTTCACGATAGCGCTGCACCAGCAGTGGCCCCCTAAAGAGCGCCGTCCATCGTTTCAGCACTTCATCGTCTGACCAGACCGCTGAATCGCCGGGATTGAGTCTTACAATCAAGTGATAGTGATTGCTCATGACAGCGTAGGCACACAAGTCGATACTGAAGATCGAGGATAGCGCCCGCACTCGGTCTTCGACCCAGGCTCTTCGATGCTCGTAGCTCTTACCGGTGTGTTGATCGACGCCGCAGAGAAACGCGCGTCGCACGCAGCGAGATGAGACGTGGTAGTAAGGTGTCTTGGTCACGCAGACCAGGTGCTTACGGGCTTTGGGCATGATAAGAACGGTACGTGAACTGCCCAGGGGGGGCTAGATCCGTAAGTTGTCGGTTTCTCCCAATATGTGCCTGTCCCAGTCCAGAGGGGCCCAGTCCACAGGGAATCCGATTTCGTTGTCTTCCAGGGTGGTCGACAGCCGGCGCGAAGGGTAGCGTCTGAAAGGGTTGGTCCTGCAAGCTGCCGAAAGCCAGGTACAAATCCCCGACTAGATTTTGAGGAAGCTAAACTCCCGAACGTTCGGCGAAACGTAAAAGATCGCATAACCGGCGGCCTGCATGGCCTGGATTGCCGCAATCGTTCGCTGCTTGCCGATCCCCTTGTGCCGGTGATGAAACTCGATCAGCACTTGCGGCGGCCGCAGCGCAGAGCAGAGCAGGCTTTCGATAACAGCGTATTCTGCGCCCTCGATATCCATTTTCAGCAGATCGACCCGGTCGTGCCCGAGTTGTTTCGCCATGCCTGCGACCGTGTAGGCGGGCACGGTGCGGCCCAGGTCGACCGTGCGTTCATCCGCTTGCAGGGTAAACATGGTCGAGGATATCGACCCGTTGCTCCTCACCCGCGGGTAGAGCGTCAGTTCGCCGTCTTCGCCCGCGGCGGCCCAGGCCCGGAAGCGAAACCCGGGTGGCGGATTCGATGCGTCGAGCGTGGTTTCCGCATCGGGTGTGGGATCGAAGGCATATACGCTCGCGCCGGAGCGTTCGATGAGAGCCAGATCGAAATCTATCGTGTCGCCGACGCCGAGCGAATACACGATGCTGTCGCCGTTCAGGCGGGAGGCGTCATAGACCCAGCCGGCATCGTTTACTGTCGCCGCGACCGCCAAGTCCGGGTCGATTCGAAGTTCGGTCCCTATGAGCTGGCGCAGTCTGGTCTTCAGACGTCCAACTGCTGCGCTTTTTTCTAATTTTTTCCAGCCGGGCAAACCCACCCTCGGAGTGTACGGTAAAACCCGCCACGGAATCCGCCGGTTTGTCATTTTTCCGGTGCTCCCTGACACCGTGCCCATATCGAAGAGCCAGTCAGGCGGTTTTGAGACCCAACCGACTCTCAGAAGTCGAGCCAGTCCAGCGGCTCCCCGCGGACAAGCTCGTAGCGGGGCGAGCGGTGCTCGGGGTTCGTGACATAAGCGCTCAGGCTCTCCGCGTTGGCGATCCGGCGTATCTGGCTGGCCGTAATCCGCGAACCGAAGCTGCGGCTCGTCAGCATGGATACGTCATAGGGTTCGGCGTCGGCTTTGTCCCGCCAGGCATCCAGGTCGAAGGTCATCGGCACGTCGTCGACCACCAGCACGATACGATCGAAGCCGGGCTCCGGCGCGCCGTGCAAGGGCCTGTCCAGCGTCGTCCCCAGCGCAAACCAGAGGTATTGCCCGCCGGTAGCGGAGCCCGCAAGCATTACCGGCGCGACCAGCAGATAGTCTTTGCCGACCACCGAGAGACCCGGCCGCGTCGTCGCCAGCCGCAGCGGCTCCCGCAGCTTGGTGAACGACTCGCCGGTCCGTTCGTTAACGGCTGCCACCACGGTATCGGGCCGCGTGCCCGCGCAGCCGCAGAGTAGAGCAGCGGCCAGACACAGCAGAACGAGTGAGCGACGCATATCAGAACTCCAGCCGGTAGCCCAGGTTGACGAATCCGCCGAGGAGTTCCTCGGTACCGTCCGGGGTAAACGGGTCCGGCTCGGTCAACGGGAGCTCACGATTCGACCAGCGGGCCCCCGCTTCGAGATCGACCAGTACGCGATTCCACCGATAGAGAATGCGGATCGCCGGCGTCACGATGGTCTGCTTGCTGGCGTTACTGACGTTTGGCGAGTGCTGCGCGACGCTGAGTCGCGGATTGATTCTGAGTGCGCGGCCAAACGGCAGGCGTGAGTCGATAATGAGCGTGTTCGTGTCGCGCGAGCGCGTCGTGTCGGAGCGCAGCGTCAGCATCAGGAGGTCGTTGTCGCGCAGCAGGCTCGTGCCCACGAGCATCGCGTTGAAGAAGATCTGGTTGCCCGTGTCGGGTATTGCCGCAACGCCGCCGGAGGCTTCCGTGCCGTCCGCCTGGCGCATCGACACGTCCACGCTTAGATCGAAGCGCTCGCCGAACGGCACCGACACGCCAATGGAGGCGGTTGTGGTTTGCGCGGTGCGGTCGCGCGCCAGCCTCCGCACCTGCCCCTCGCTGAAAGTGTCGAGGAGTTCGTCGATGCTGGTCGCGAGCTGTCCGCTCAGCGCGTTGCGGGTGGTCAGGTAGGGCAGCGCGCCGACGTCGATCCGGCCGGATAGCGTCCAGCCGTTGTCCATCCGCCAGTTGACGTTGCTCAAGAAGGTATTCAGCACGTTGTAAGACGTATCGAAGTCGACGAGGCTAAACGCACTCAGGTTCCCCTCCCGATAACTGACTTCGGCACCGACGGCCTGGCGGTCGTAAATGCCGTCCACGGTTTGCTGGTGCGTATAGACGCTCGCGCTGATTCGACCGTCCCAGAGATCGTTTACCCGTGCGCTGCCCGCAACGAACACGCGCTCCGAGTTGGAAACGAAGCGCGGTGAGTCGACGGGCACGCCCGCGCTAACGCTCAAACTCACGTCCGGCCGCCAGTCGTAGCTCAAGCCGAAGCCGTCGAAGCGTCCCGGTATACCGTCCTGGCGCCGGGTCTGACGGCCGAAGCGGCCTTGCCAGCCCCAGCGGCTGTCGCGTATGTCGATGAAAGCATCCGATACCCAGCCCACGTCGCCGGCGCTGTCGAAACTGACCAGGTTGTGCTGGTATGCGCCGTTGAAGCGGGCCAGCAGGTCGAAGCGGTCGCCGCGCCGGCTTGCCGTAATATCGGCGAGACCCAGCACTCCGGAACTGCTTACGAGATAGTTGCCGTCGTGGACGACCTGTTCCTCGTTGCGCCAATAGTAGTGTGAAACGCCGCCGTGGAAGACCCACGCGTTGCCGCCGGTCGCGGGACGCCGCGCTGCAACGTCGGCGGCGGTCAGCGATGCCTGGCGGTCGTAAGCCGTGCTCAGGGTCGTCAGCCGTTCGGTCACGCGGCCGGTCATCATGTGTTCCGGGTATTCGTTGAGAAACGCCTGATACTCGGCAAGTGCCGCGCGCGTATTGCCGCTGCGTTCGAGCGCGAGGCCAAGCATCTCCCGCGCCTCCGGCCCATGCGCATGATCCGGCGACTCGAGCACCAGCGTGTAGTGCCGCACGGCGTCCGCATAGCGCTGTTCCAGCAGCGCTCTGCGCCCGTCGATCATTGCCTGGTCGAGCACCCCGGCGCCCGGACTCTCCGCTCGAGCGACACGGACAGCTGGCGTCTCGCTCGCGAGCCGGTCGCGTATTTCGCCGCCGGCCCTGGCGGCGCTGCGTTCCGCTTCGCCGACGATGCGTATCCAGGCGTCCGGGAACTGAGCGGAGAGGCCGGCCAGAACCTGCTCCGCCTCGCTCTCGGAATTGAAGAAGCCGAGCTTGAGCCCGTGCCAGCCCGCGCCGTTAACTTCGAACCGGGTTGTGTAGGCAAAGTGCGGCGAGCCCGAGCGTTCGAGTGCGGCAATTGCCGGGCCCGCATTGGCAAAGACGCCGAGCTGCACCACGTAATCGCCGTCAGAGGAGGGCGGTACGTTGATTCGTGCAGAGGCCCGTGGTGCGACCGAGCGCCTGTCGCGAACCTCCGGGAGGCTCCGCGGTGTGCGCGGCGGCGGCGGCGTGCGCGCGGTCAGCGGCGCGGGCGTTGCCGCCGGCAGGCTGGCGGATGCCACGTTGGTATCCACGAAGACCTCGATCCAGCCGACCTGATGCTGGCGCACCTCGAACTTTTGCGGCTCGCGGAACAGCAGCGTAATGAACGTGTCCCGCTCCGACAGTCGGTCGAACACGACCTCGTTGACCTTGCCCAGCCGCAGGCTCGACGGCGAGTAGCGTTCGCTGATTACCTCGGCCAGGGCGTCGGAGCAGGTCGGGTCGACCGCCACGCGGATGCGCAGTTCGAGGCCGGCCTCCGACGGCGAGTGGTCGACGTAACGCATTGTGCATCCGGGCCATATTTCCACCTTGGTTACGCCGTTGACCTTGCTCAACAGTATGTTGTCGAGCGCCACGTTCGGGCCCGCCGTCGCGGCCGCGGAGGCGAACAGCAGGACTAGCAGCAGCGGTGGGCGAAACCTGCTCATCGACTAGAACGCATTGGTGTTGTGGCAGGCGTCGCACTCTGCCGTCGTCGGAATGTGGCCGGCGTCCTTGCCGGTCGCAAGAACGCCGTTGTGGCAGCTCGAACAGGTGCCGATTGCCTGGGTATGGTCAAAGGCGCTGACGATGCTGAACGTGTCCGTACGATGGCAGTCTTCGCAGAGATTGCTCGTGGGCAGATGATCCGGCGTCTTGCCGGTCGCCGTTACGCCGTCGTGACAGCTTACGCAATTGCTCGTGATCCCTGTGTGATCGAAGCGGATGACCGCCTGAAAGGTCGAGGTCAAGTGGCAGGCGTCGCAATTGTTGCCGGTCGGCGGATGATCGATGGGTTTCCCAGGGGCGGCCTGGTTATTGTGGCAGCTCGCGCAATCGCCGAAGGCTTCGGCATGATCCATGCGTGCCAGCGGAATAAAGCTGCGCGGCGCGTGACAGGACGCGCAGCGCTCGCTGGTGAGGACGTGACGGGCCGGTTTCGCCGTTGCGGTTACCGTGCTGCCGGTCGTGTGGCAGTCTTCGCACTCACGCAGCGTGCCCTCGAAAATCCCGTTGCTGTGACAATCGCCGCAGCCCGTGACCAGATGCGCTCCCTCCAGTCTGAAGCCGGTCGAGTCGTGATCGAAATCCGAGCGGATTGCGCTCTGCGCGCCAACGGGTATGGGCGTTGCCAGCAAGATTGCAAGCACGGC
>JBCBSC010000018.1:0-100789 GCA_039819385.1 Pseudomonadota bacterium
ACTTCGACAATCGCGACTAGTACTTTCTGTAATTACACGGATTCTTCTGACAACAACAAAAGGACCGGAAAAAAAAAGGGACCAAAAAACGGGGCCGGGTTTATTTTTCTCCAAGATAAAAATAAACCCGGCCCCTTTTTCTTAGCCGACGAATGCTCTTTCGATCACGTAGTCGCCCGCCTCGCCCTGGTTGGGCGACACTTCGAAGCCGCGCTCGTCGAGAATGGCCGAGATGTCCTTGAGCATCGGAATCGAACCGCAGATCATCGCCCGGTCGACCGCGGGATCGAGATCGGGCAGCCCAAGGTCCGCAACCAGTTGGCCCGAGTTCAGCAAGGTCGTAATCCGCTCGCCGTGTGCGTAGGGTTCGCGGGTTACGGTCGGGTAGTAGATGAACTGTTCGCGAATGAGCTCGCCCAGGTATTCGTCCTGCTGGATTTCCTTGCTGAGATAATCGTGATACGCGAGATCGCTCACCCGGCGCACGCAGTGCACCAGTACCACCTTCTCATAGCGTTCGTATGCAAACGGATCGCGAATGATGCTCATGAACGGCGCCAGCCCGGTGCCCGTGGCAAACAGATACAGGTGCCGGCCCGGGCGTACGTCGCACAGCACCAGCGTGCCGACCGGCTTGGTGCTGATAAGGACTTCATCACCCGCTTCGATATGCTGCAGTCTCGACGTGAGCGGCCCGTTGTCGACTTTGATCGAAAGGAACTCGAGTTCGTCGACGTAGTTCGGGCTCGCGATCGAGTAAGCGCGCAACAGCGGTTTGCCGTCGACCATTAGGCCGAGCATCACGAAGTGGCCGTTTTCGAAGCGGAATCCCGGTTCACGGTCCGTGGCGAAGCTGAACAGGCGGTCGTTCCAATGCCGGATCCATTTGACATTGGCGGTGCTAAACGCAGCGGGCATTCTTATTCCTTCTATCCGGGGCAGCGGCGGAGTATCCACCGAAGCGGCCGCAGAGTCTAAATACGAGTGATTATTGTTTGCAAGCTGTGTGGGCAGGCGTCCGGGCGGCGATTGGGGACACCCATCAAATCGCGATGGCGGTCCGGCGGGCGCCCCGCATCACCGGGAACGGAGTTTCCCATTTTGCCGGGCGCCCTGAACTACGGGGTTTCCGAAGCCGCATCGCTATGAGCTTAAAACCAATCAATCTGGCAATATCGACACAAGTCAGGCGAAAATTGGTGCCTTGCAACATCGAAATTGCGGGCAAGCCCCTATGAACATACTCCTGGGAATCACGGGCGGGATCGCCGCCTACAAAACCCCCGAGCTGGTGCGCAGGCTCAAGGACAACGGCGCTGACGTCCAGATTGTCATGACGGCATCGGCGCGCGAGTTCGTGACCGAAACCGCTCTGCAGGCGGTCTCCGGCCGGCCCGTTCGCGACAATTTGTGGGACAAGGCCGCCGAGGCGTCGATGAGTCACATTGAACTCGCCCGCTGGGCGGACGCGGTCCTGATCGCCCCGGCGACCGCCGAAGTGATGGCAAGGCTTGCATCCGGTGCGGCCGGCGATCTGCTGACCACGCTGGTGCTTGCGACGGAAGCTCCGGTCGCCATTGCGCCCGCGATGAATCATGTGATGTGGAGCAATCCGGCGGTGCAGGCGAATCGCGCCGTGCTCGAGGAGCGCGGCGTAGCCATCCTCGGGCCTGACAGCGGCTCGCAGGCCTGCGGCGAAACCGGTGCCGGCAGGATGCTCGAGCCCGAAGAGCTTGCAAAGACCGTCACTGGTCCCGGGTTTGCCGCCGGCCGAATCATGGGTGTCCTCGAAGGCAAGACCGTACTGATCACGGCGGGTCCGACGCGTGAGCCGATCGATCCGGTTCGGTATCTGACGAACCGCAGCTCGGGCAAGATGGGCTACGCGCTGGCCAGCGCCGCCGCCCGCGCCGGCGCCCGGGTAATACTCGTATCCGGGCCGGTCAGCCTGGCACCGCCACGCGGCGTCGAAACCCGCCAGGTGCTGAGCGCGGACGATATGTACCGGGCAACGCACGAGATTGTCGGCGAGGCGGACGTGTTCATAGCGGCTGCGGCGGTCGCCGATTACCGTCCCGTGACCGTTGCCGACAAGAAAATCAAGAAATCCGGCGCCAGTATGACGCTCGAGATGGTGCGGACCGAGGACATTCTGGCTTCGGTCGCAGCGCTTGCCGACGCGCCGTTTACTGTGGGTTTTGCCGCTGAAACGGACCGGCTGAAAGAGTATGCGCATGACAAACTCGAACGTAAGCGGCTCGACATGATCGTTGCGAACTGCGTACGCGACGGCAAGGCGTTCGACGCCGAAGAAAACGCCGTGGAGGTTTTCTGGCAGGGTGGCGGCAAGGCATTTCCGCTGGCGGCAAAGACCTCGCTGGCTGGCGACCTCGTCGATCTCATCGCGGCCCGTTACGAGCAGGCGAGAGGCAGCGGCACCGAGCCTAAACTCTCGGTCGTTTCCATGAAGGACTGAACGAGCAAGGACCGAACGTGCAATCCATACAGTTAAAAATTCTCGATCCGCGGATCGGGGACTCCATTCCTTTGCCGCACTATGCAACCAGCGGTTCCGCCGGCCTGGATATGCGGGCGTGTATCGATGAGGCGCTCACCGTCGAGCCCGGCGAAACCCGGCTAATACCCACTGGCCTCGCGATCCATATCGGCGACCCTGGGCTTGCGGCCGTACTTCTGCCCCGCTCGGGGCTGGGGCATAAACACGGTCTCGTGCTCGGCAACCTGACCGGGCTCATCGATTCGGACTATCAGGGGCAGGTGTATATCTCCTGCTGGAATCGCGGCTCGAGCGCCTACGTCGTGAGCCCGGCGGAGCGCATTGCGCAAATGGTTTTTATACCTGTGGCGCAGGTCGAGTTCGAGGTCGTGGAGAGTTTTGACGAGTCCGATCGCGGCGCCGGCGGTTTCGGCTCTTCCGGCACGCGTTAGCCGGAAACGGACGCTAACCCCTGCTGGCGGTCAGGCCCTTGAGTTCCTCGAAGCGGCGGATGTCGCCGTCGAAACGCTCGATGATGCCCTTTTCGTCCTGCCGGAACTTCTCGAGGTTGGCTTCGTGGCGTTCGATCGTGTTTTTGGTCAGGTCGATATCGTCTATGAGATCAGGATCGATCATTGGCGCATCCGGATTGTCGCTGTAAGGCTGATATCGTCCTGCCTCTGCCATGAGTTTCTCGAGGCGACGCTCGAGCGTCAGCAGGTACATCTCAGTCACTTTCGACTGCGCCTGAAACAGTTCCACGCGCCGGTCGCGGTGCATGACTATCTCATCGACGCTGAGGTAGGTCGCGAGCAGTGCGCGATCGTTACGCAGCTGCAGCTCCTTGGCTGCAACGCGCTCGGCTTCCAGACGTTCGGCGGCAATCTCCTCCTCGGACTTGCGGCCGGCCACGCGGTCGATCGTTACGGCGTGTTCGTTGAGGACGTCCTTCGGTACCTCGGCGTACTTGGCGGGAACGCTGTCCCCGTAATGGCGCACGCCGTTTTCGTCGACCCAGGAATAGGTCTTGCGGCCCTGATCGGCGAGAGCGCCGGACGAGACCACAACGGCTAAAGACACTGCGACGAGAAACTTCCGCATTGGATCACTATGCCAACAAGTTTTGCCCAAAATCGCGACGTGAGTCGCGAATTTCAAGCTTAGACTTCCGGAAACGGCCTGTAAATGCCGGCGTCGAGCTGGATCGCTCCAGACTTATGTAACAACGCCGTACTGGCGTCGATAGCGGACCACGGGTTCCAGCCAGTCTTCGTACTCGCCTGATTCTTCGAGACTTTCCACCAAATCGCCAAGGCATACGATACTCACGACGGGAATCCCCAGCGAGTTCTTGAGTTCCTGCACGGCCGAGTCGCTGCCTTGACCGCGCTCCTCGCGGTCCAAAGAGATGACCAGGCCCGCAATATCGGCGCCCGTCTGGGTGATGATTTGATAGGCCTCGCGGACTGCCGTACCGGCCGTAATGACGTCGTCGACGATCAGCACGCGGCCGCGGAGCGGCGCCCCGACTATGCTGCCGCCTTCGCCGTGCGCCTTCGCCTCCTTGCGGTTATAGCTGTACGGCACGTCGATATCGTGGTGTTCGGCCAGCGACGAGGCCGCCAGTGCGACCAGTGGAATACCTTTGTAAGCCGGGCCGAACAGCATGTCGAACTCGACGCCGGATTCCGCGATCGCGGCAGCATAATAGCGCCCGAGTTTCGCCGCCGCGTAGCCCGTGTTGAACAGCCCGGCGTTGAAAAAGTAGGGACTGACGCGCCCGGACTTGAGAGTAAACTCACCGAAACGGAGTACTCCGAGTTCCAGTGCCAGCTCGATGAATTCCTTTTTATACGCTCGCATGATTCCGATCTGTATGATGCGCCAACAGGCGGGGCGAGTATGACACACGCGGGCGGCCTGTCATCCTGTGACTTGTCGGAGACGGCCGGCCGGGCCCCGCGAAGCGTCCATCGATACGTCTATTTTGGGGGAGTTCGTTGTTTCGGGTAATTAGTCTCAACGCCAACGGCATACGTGCGGCGGCACGCAAGGGTTTTTTCGACTGGATGGCCAAGCAGGATGCGGACGTCGTCTGCATCCAGGAAACCAAGGCGCAGGTTCACCAGCTCACCGACGAGCTGTTCTCGCCCGCGGGCTATCACTGTTACTACGAAGATGCGGAGAAGAAAGGCTACAGCGGCGTGGCCGTGTATTCCCGGCACAAACCCAGGAAGGTGATCCGCGGTTACGGCGATCCGGAATTCGATGCGGAGGGCCGCTATCTCGAAGTACAGCTCGGCGGACTCAATGTCGTTTCGCTATACCTGCCGTCGGGCTCGTCCAGCGAAGAGCGGCAGGAGGCCAAGTACCGCTGCATGGAGAGTTTTACCGAACACCTGCACTCGATAAGGCGGCGGCGCTCGCAAACCATCATCTGCGGCGACTGGAACATCGCGCACAAGGAAGAAGACCTCAAGAACTACAAGTCGAACAAGAAGAACTCGGGCTTCCTGCCCGAGGAGCGCGCCTGGATGGATAAGGTGTTCGGCGAGTACCGTTTTGTCGATGCCTTCCGCACGCTGCCGCAGGAACCGCACACCTATACCTGGTGGTCCAACCGGGGGCGCGCGTGGGACAACAACGTCGGTTGGCGCATCGACTATCACGTCGTCACTCCCGGACTGGCCGAAAAAGTACAGCGCACTGCGGTCTACAAAGACCAACGCTTTTCGGATCACGCGCCGCTAACCATGGACTACGACTGGTCGCATGAGCGCTGAGGCGCTGCCACCGTCGGAACCGAGGCATAACTGGCGGTACTACCTGCAGGAGAAGGTGCTGGTCATCTTCTTTCTCGGGTTTTCCTCCGGCCTGCCGTTTCCTCTGGTTTATGCGACGCTGTCGGCGTGGCTGGAAGACTCGGGTATCGAGCGCAGCACCATATCCGCATTTGCCTGGCTCGGTTTTGCCTACAGTCTCAAGTTCGTATGGGCGCCGTTCGTCGACACGCTGAAGCTGCCGTTGCTCACCCGGGTGTTTGGCCGGCGGCGAAGCTGGATGTTGCTGGCTCAGGTATCGATCGGCGCCAGTCTTTTTGTGCTGGCCGGCGTGGATCCGGTTGAAAACATCGAGGCGTTTGCGCTCGTCGCGCTTGCCGTCGCGTTTGCTTCGGCAACTCAGGACATCGTCATCGACGCGTACCGTATCGAATGCGCCGAGGATGAAATGCAGGGCGTGCTGGCGGCCGCGTATCAGTACGGTTATCGCATCTCGCTGCTGATCAGCCTGGCCGGGGCGCTGTATCTGGCCGACTACGGTAGCTGGCAGATGACCTATGTCGCGATGTCGGGCTGCATGCTCATTGGCATCCTCTCGACGCTGTGGTGCCGCGAGCCCGAGGTCGGTCGTGTCGAGCTGCCTTACAGCGGCAACAACTATGCCGAGCGGCTCAGTAAGTGGTTTACCTACGCCGTTGCGCAGCCGTTTGCCGATTTCTACCGCCGCTTCGGTCGCTATCTGATCGTGGTGCTGCTGTTCGTGTCGCTATACCGCATCAGCGACTATGTTCTCGGTATCCTCGCCAACCCCTTTTATCTCGCAATAGGCTTTAGCAAGTCCGAAGTGGCCACCGTTGCCAAGGTCTACGGTGCCTGGATGTCGGCGATCGGCATAGGCGCCGGCGCCTGGGCGGTGCTCAAGCTGGGCGTGGCGCGCTGTCTCGTGGTCGCCACGATACTGATTGCCAGCACCAATTTGTTTTTTGCGCTCATGGCGCAAGTAGGCGCCGAAATCTGGATGCTTACGGTCACGATCACCGCGGATAATATTGCTCAGGGTTTCAGCGGGACGGTTCTGATCGCTTACCTGTCGAGCCTGACGAACCGCAACTTTACGGCGACGCAGTACGCGCTGCTGAGCTCGATCATGACCCTGTTCCCCAAATTTCTCGCAGGCTTCTCCGGCCACGTCCAGGAGTGGATCGGCTGGTTCGGGTTTTTCATTTACGCAGCGGTGCTGGGTATTCCCGCCATTCTGCTCGCGATTTTTGTGGCCCGCCGGCACGATGCGCTGATCGCCGGGGACAATCGGGATTGAGGACACCCACGAATCAGCCCAAGCCGCGCAGGGACAGGCATGGTCTTGCATGAAATGGACATTGGCCGGCTCGACGAACTCGACGATCCCGGCAGCCGCGCGTTCCGCATCGGCGACGGCGACTGGCCCTTCAAGGGCTTTGTTGTGCGTCAGGGCGATCGTGTCGTTGCCTATCAGAACGTGTGTCCGCACGCGGGTCATCCCCTGAACTGGCAGCCCGACAGCTTTCTGACCAAAGACGGCGGGCAGATCATGTGCGCATCGCACGGTGCGCTGTTCGATATCGCGAGCGGCGAGTGTATCGCGGGTCCCTGTCCGGGTCGTTCGCTAACGCCCGTCGAGGTCGCCGTTCGCGATGGCAGGATCTACGTGCGCGGGCCCGACAGCCTCTTGCGGTAGCGCCAGTCCCAGATTCTGTGGCCGAGTTTTAGTCCGCGGGCCTCGAACTTGGTCGGGGGCCGCTCGAGCGGATCGCCACCGTCGTGTTCGCGGCGTTCGTCGAGCTCAAACCACGGACTGGCGGCAAGCGTGGCGTCGATATGCTCGGCATAGTTCGCCCAGTCCGTCGCAATCTGCAGCGTGCCGTCATCGCCGAGCCGGCTCGCCGCCAGTTCGAGAAAATCCGGCTGGACGATTCGCCGCTTGTGGTGCCGCTTCTTCGGCCACGGGTCCGGAAAGTACAGATTGATGCGCCGCAGGGACTTGTCCGCAATCTGCAGTTTGAGGACATCCAGCGCGTCGTGGCTGATCAGCCTTAGATTCCCGATATCCGTCTCATCGATTCTGATGAGGCAGTGTCCAACACCGGGTTCGTGCACTTCGACGCCGACGAAGTCGTGTGCAGGCTCGCCTGCCGCGAGCGCCACCAGCGAATCGCCGTTACCGAAGCCGATTTCCAGCACCCGCGGAGCGCTGCGCCCGAAGATCTCGTCGAGATCGAGTAAGCGCTGCGAGAACTCGAGGCCGAAGCGCGGCCAGAGTTCGCTCAAGGCGCGTTCCTGCGAACGTGTCATGCGCCCCGTGCGTTTGACGAAGCTGCGTACGGAACGGCGCTCGCCGACGGGTGGATGTGGCTTGTCCATGGCGGCCAATTCTAGCGGAATCGGTCGCCCGCGCTGAGCGCGCGCGAAAGCCCTGGCCGGAAACGCGACAAGCGGCGCCGTTGTGTTACAGTGCTTGCAAGCAACAAACTTGTCTTAGACACTTTTTCTGATGCCTGGGGGGGTTGTATGAAAAACTTCTTTAAAGTCAGCAATATAAATTCCTATCTCGCGCCGGCCGTGTGTGCCTCGCTGGTCTCTGTTGTTTTATTGCAACCCTCGCCCGTCAGCGCGCAGGAGGGTTCGGCCGGTGCCTTGCTGGACGAGATTGTGACCACGGCGCGCAAGAAAAGCGAAGCGGAAGCGGTGCAGGACGTTCCCGCCGCGATCACCGCATTCGGCACTACGCAGCTCGAAGCCTTGTTCGTGCAAAAGCTCAGCGACATTAGTTACCTGATGCCAAACGTACAAATGGAGGAAATCGGCACGTTCCCGGGTGTGCAGAACTTCTCGATCCGCGGTCAGGGCATCAACAGCTCGATCCCGTCGGTCGATCCAACCGTCGGCGTGTTCGTGGACGGCGTGTATCTCGGTTCGTCGTTCGGCGTGGTGCTCGACACCTTCGATATCGAGCGCATCGAGGTGCTGCGCGGTCCACAGGGGCTGCTGTTCGGCCGTAACGTGACGGGCGGCGCCGTCGTCATTCAAAACGCGCGGCCAACCGGCGAATTCGGCTTTCGCGCCCGCGCGGGCCTGAACGACGGCGACCAGTACAATCTGGCGGCGGCCATCGAGGGCTCGCTAGTCGACGACAGACTCGCCGCGAAGCTCGTGGTCATGTACGACGACGACAGCGGCTACTTCGAAAACCCGACGCTCGGCCGCGATTTCGGTGAATTCGAAACCACGCTCATCCGGCCTACGCTGGTCTGGACACCCACCGACGAGAGCGAAATCACGCTGATCTGGGAGAACGGCAGCACCGAGGGCGACGGCGCCGCATGGACCAACATTACGGCACAGCGCGCCGGTGCGCAGGAAGACTTCACGACCACGCTCAATGACGCGGGCTTTACCGACATCGAGTGGAACCAGGTCACGATCGAAGCCAACTTCGATGCCTGGGGCGGCACGCTGACCAACATTGTCGGCTACCGCCGCGTCGAGTCCGATTCTTTTGTCGATATCGACGGCACCCAGACGCCCATCTTCGCGGCTGCCGGTCCCACCGAGCAGGACCAGATCAGCAACGAAACGCGCTGGTCGGGCAGGCTGCGGGAAAACTGGGAGGCGACCATTGGCCTGTACGTATTCGATCAGGAGATCAACTACCGCGAAGGCCGCTCGATCCAGGGCGGCGCACTGCTGCGCGCGCTTGGCGGCGATATGGACGGCAGCAACATTGGTGTCTTCTGGAACAACGACTTCTATCTTGGCGACGAGTGGGTGATTTCCGCGGGCGTCCGGTACACCGACGAGGAGAAAACCGCCCGGATTATTTCGGCGCCCGGCGGCGTCGGCTGCTCGGATATCGTGAACTTCAACTGCACGTTCCAGAACCTCGAAGGCGATTGGGACAACGTCACGCCCAAACTCGGCGTGCAGTGGAACTTCGCGGAGGGCTCACAGCTGTACGGCTTCTTCTCGCAGGGTTACCGGTCGGGCGGCTTCAATTTCCGCAACGCCCGTCCCGACGTTATCCCGCCCGGGCCCACCCGGGAAGAGCAGAACAACACCTTCGAGGTGGGTCTCAAGACGACCTTCAACGACGGCCGCATGCGCTTCAATATTGCGGCATTCCACAACGAGATCGAGGACACCCAGCGCGAGCTAAACGTCGGCGATCCGTCGCCCGCGGGCGTTGTCGTCCTGCAGGCAACCTTTAACGCCGGCGACGTCACGATCCAGGGCGTCGAGGCGGACTTTGTCGCGCTGCTCACGGATACCTTCTCGATCAACCTAGCCGCGGGCTGGCAGGATTCCGACTACGACCGCATCGATCCGGTCGTGGCGCAGATCGAGGCGGGCCTGGGCTTGCCCTTCCCGCTGATCGGCGGCGATCTGCCGCGGCTCGCGCCATCCAACTACAGCGCCGGGTTCTCCTGGGACATCCCGGCGGGCAATCTCGGTGTGTTCAACTTCGCCGGCAATTACAGCTTCCGCGAGCGGAATGCGTACGACGATTCCAATCTGGCGTTCTTCGACGATCAGGAGCGCATCAACCTGAGCGCCAACTGGTTCTCGCCGGGTGAGCAGCTACAGCTCGCGGTTTACGGCAAGAACCTGGGCGACGAGGCGAACTGGGGCAACCTGACGTCGATTGCGGGCCTGTTCACGGCCGGACCCATGCAAAAAGGCCGTATCGTCGGCTTCGAGCTGAACTGGCGCTACGAATAGACAGGTCCAAAAAAAGGGGGCCGAAAAAAGGGGCCGGGTTTATTTTTGCTGAACAAAAATAAACCCGGCCCCTCGGCCCCTTTTTTATTCCGGAGGTAGAGCGATCGTGCTGGTCTTCTCGGGATGCCGGCCGTGCATGTTTGCCGCGTAGAATTCGCGGATCGCGTGCATGTCCCGCTCCGGGTCGCCCGTGAGCTCGAGAGTCATGCCAATGCCGAGGCGGCGTGCCTCGTAATCGAAAAAGGCGAGTACCAGCGGCACCTTGGCTCCGGTTGCGATCCGGTAAAAACCTGACTTCCAGTGTTCGCGCCGGCTGCGCGTGCCTTCCGGCGCCATGGCAATGTACAGTTTCTCTTCGGCGGCGAAGGCCTCGATGGCCTGTGTGACCGTGCTGCCGGGGCGTGAGCGGTCCAGCGGAATGCCGCCCATGCCGCGCAGCAGCACGCCGAGCGGAAACCAGAACAGCGATTCCTTGCCGAAGAAGCGGACGTCGAGATCGAAGGCGACCTTGGCAATCAGCCCCCAGATACCGTCCCAGTTCGAGGTATGCGGCGCGGCAATGAGCACGGCCTTGGGCGCCGTCGGCACCTTGCCCACCAGAGTCCAACCGCCGAGCCGTAACAGAAACCGGGCGATTGACTGCAGCAAGTTCTTTATTCCGCCACGCTTAGCGCGGCTCGCCCGTTGTGGAGCGAGCCTGCGTTCGCGGCCGGGCAAGCCATCCCGTAATCACGGCGCCGGCCAGCAGCGCGCCTGTCGCCCAGCCGCTGGCGTCGAGTCCGTAGGTCACAGCCGACGAAATACCCGCCGCCGCGGCAAGGATTAGCCAGAAGCGCTGTTTACGCTGATCGGCCAGCTCCCGCTGCACGGCCAGCATCGCGGGCGAGTCCATGCGCACCCTGATCTGGCCACTATTGGCCTGTTCGGCAAGATGCTGCATGACGCCCGGCAGCTCCCGCAGCGCTTCGCGCAGCTGCGGCAAATTGTCGCGGATGTCTTTGAGCATGGCGCGTCCGCCGACCTGTTCGCTCATCCACCGTCGCAGCACCGGCTGAGCCGTCTTCCACAGATCGAGTTGCGGATACAGCTGGCGGCCGAGACCCTCGATGTTGAACAGTGTTTTGTGCAGCAGAATCATTTGCGGCTGAATCTCTACGTCAAACCGCTGCGCGACGCGAAACAGGCGCAGCAGCACCTGGGCAAACGAGATCTCGGCCAGCGGCTTCTGAAAGATCGGCTCGCACACCGTGCGTACGGCGGATTCGAGTTCGTCGACGCGGGTCCCCTCCGGCACCCAGCCGGAATCGACGTGCAGCTTTGCAATCCGGTAGTAGTCGCGGTCGAAGAACGCCAGAAAGTTTTCGGCCAGATAACGCCGGTCGCTGGCCGACAGCGTGCCGACGATGCCGAAGTCCACGGCCGCATAGCGCGGCTGCTGCGGATCGTCGATCAGCACGAAGATGTTGCCCGGATGCATGTCCGCGTGAAAAAAATTGTGCCGGAATACCTGCGTGAAGAATATCTCGACGCCGTTCTCGGCCAGCGCCTGGATGTTGGTACCCGCTTCCCGCAGCGTCTGCATATCGCTGATCGGTACGCCGTAAATGCGTTCCTGCACCATGACCTCAGGACGGCAATAATCGAAATAGATGTCCGGTACGTACAGCAGATCCGAGCCTTCGAAGTTGCGCTTCAGCTGCGCCGTATTCGCCGCCTCGCGCATGAGGTCGAGCTCGTCGATGATCGTTTTTTCGTATTCGGCAACCACTTCGAGCGGTCGCAGCCGGTCTGCGAGCGACCAGTAGCGGTCCGCCAGTTCGGCGAGCCAGCGCAGCACTTCGAGGTCGTCCTCGATTTGCTGCTCCACGCCCGGCCTGAGCAGCTTGACGACGACCTCGGGGCCCTCGGGCAGTTTGGCCGTGTGCACCTGGGCGATGGACGCCGCGGCATGCGGCTCGACGTCGAAGCGCGCGAAGATCTCGGTCAGCGGCTGACCGTAGGCGGCTTCGAGAATGCCGACCGCCTGGTCGCCCGGAAACGGCGGCACCAGATCCTGCAGTTTTGCCAGCTCGTCGGCGACGTCCGGCGGCAGCAGGTCTCGCCTGGTCGAGAGCGCCTGCCCGAACTTGACGAAAATCGGGCCAAGTTCCTCGAGCGCCAGCCGAATCCGCTCGCCGAGCGGCGCACTGCGGTCGACCTTGCGCGGCGCGAACATGAACACGAAGCGCAGCGGCCGCAGGAAATGCACCGCGTCGATGATTTCGTCGAGCCCGTAACGCACGAGGACGCGCTGAATGCGCAGCACGCGCCCGAGCGGCTTGCGCCTGTTCATCACGAGCCTGTCACTTGCGCGTCGTCTCGAGTTTCCGCAGCCGGGCCTCAGCCCGTTCGACATCGTCGCGCAGCGTCTGTACGTCGCGCGTGAAGCGCGTCATTGCATGGCGGCTCGGCACTTCGCGCCGCTCTTCCTGCAGGTATTCGCGGACGTTGGCGGCCATGATGCGCTGCGATTGGCGACCCCAGTCCCGCACGCGCCTGAGGGTCTTGCTGACGCCAAACGCCGCGGCGTCGCCGATCACGCCCGCCAGCTCTTCCTCGGGGTCGGGTTTGGCGAGCTTCAACAGCCGCTGAAACGACTGCGCCAGGTCGGCGCGTCCGGCGACGGAGACGCCGCTGCCCGCGAGTGCGGCCATGTCACCGTCCGCGGTCGCCATTTGCAGCAGCCCCGATAACGGTCCTTCGATGACGACATCGGGCTCCTCCGGTATGTCCGTCGAGGTCTCCAGCGTGCCATTGGTGACCGACAGTGCGATCGCAAGCGCCGAGCGTTCGATCCGGACGGCGAAACTCCTGCCTTCGAGCTCTTCCAGCAGCGCGCCGGCGGGCGTAATTTCGGCGAGGTTCCGGTTCACACGCGACAGGAGCGGCGCGAGAAGGACATCCAGAGTCTGCATCGAAATCCGCCGCTCAGAGCCGGTAGCCGACGTGCAGAGCGACGATACCGGCCGTCAGGTTGTGATAGCGGCAGCGCTCGAAGCCCGCGTCCTCCAGCATGGACTTGAGCGTGTCCTGATCGGGATGCATGCGGATCGATTCCGCAAGGTACTGATAACTGTTCTCGTCGCCCGCTACGAGCTTGCCGAGGACAGGCAGTACCCGGAACGAGTACAGATCGTATACCGGACGGATTGCCTCCAGCGGTTTGGAGAATTCGAGGATGAGCGCCCGCCCGCCGGGTTTCAGTACCCGATACATCGAGCGTAACGCGGCATCCTTGTCCGTGACGTTGCGCAGGCCAAACGCAATGCTTACGCAATCGAAGCTGCCGTCGGCAAACGGCAGCGCTTCGGCATTTACCTGTGCGATCGACAGATTTCCGGCAACACCTTTGTCGATGAGCCGGCTGCGGCCTTCCCTGAGCATCGCGGCGTTGATGTCGGCCAGTACGACGTGCCCGTCCCTGCCTGCCTGACGGCTGAATTTGAGCGCGAGATCGCCGGTGCCACCGGCCAGATCGAGCACCGACTGGCCGGGCCGAACGTTGGCCTGTGCAACCGTAAACTGCTTCCAGGCGCGGTGCAGCCCTCCGGACATGAGGTCGTTCATGATGTCGTAGCGGCTCGCGACCGAATCGAACACGCCTTTGACGCGCGAGGCCTTTTCGCCGGTCGGTACCGTCTGGTAGCCGAAGTGGGTGGTGTCGTCCTGGGAGGTCATGCGGTCACGATTCAGGGTTTTCGCGAGCATACCCTGCGGCTTCGAGACGGTCGAGGTAATCGCGCCAGTTTTGCTCGCGCTTTTCGCCGAGTTCGCGCAGGTACTTCCAGCTGTAGAGCCCCGTATTGTGCCCGTCGTCGAACACGAGCCGCACGGCGTAGTGGCCAATAGGCTCGATATCCTCGATACCGACGTTTTCCTTGCCGACCTGCAGGCGTTCCTGGCCGGGTCCGTGACCCTTGACCTCGGCGCTCGGCGAGTACACCCGCAGACATTCGAAACTGAGCTCGAAGCGCCGGTCGTCGTCGAACGTCAGCTCCAGCAGACGCGAGGTCTTGCGTAGTTTGATTTCCTTAGGCGTGCTCATGGTTTAGCGCCCGTTCGAATGCCGCGGCCGGCGGCGTCAGAGTATGTAGCGGCTCAGGTCTTCGTCCTTCGAAAGCTCCGCGACGTGTTCATCGACATAGCCCGCATTGACCTGCACGTGCGATCCGCTCTTGTCCGAGGCCTCGAACGAGATCGTTTCGAGCAGGCGTTCCATGACCGTATGCAGCCGGCGGGCGCCAATGTTCTCGGTGTTCTCGTTGACGTGGAAGGCCACTTCAGCCAGACGCCGCACGCCGCTTTCGGTGAACTCGAGGTCCACCTCCTCGGTGGCAAGCAGCGCCATGTACTGATCGGTGAGCGACGCATCCGGCTCGGTGAGAATGCGGACAAAGTCTTCCGTGCTGAGCGACTTGAGCTCTACCCGTATCGGGAAGCGGCCCTGCAGCTCGGGGATCAGGTCGGAAGGTTTCGATACGTGAAACGCGCCGGAGGCGATAAACAGGATGTGATCGGTTTTCACCATCCCGTACTTGGTATTGACCGTGGAGCCCTCGACCAGCGGCAGCAGGTCGCGCTGCACGCCCTCTCTCGAGACGTCGGCGCCCTGAGTTTCCGAGCGGCGCGCGACCTTGTCGAGTTCGTCGAGAAACACGATACCGTGTTGTTCGACGGCCTCTAGCGCCTGCGACTTGAGCTCTTCTTCGTCGACCATTTTCGCCGCTTCTTCGTCGGTCAGGTGTTTGAGCGCTTCGGCGACCTTGAGTTTGCGCGTTTTGTGCCGGTTGCCGCCCAGGTTCTGGAACATGCCCTGCAGCTGGCTGGTCATCTCCTCCATGCCGGGCGGCGCCATGATCTCGACACCGACGGGGAGCGCCTGAATCTCGACTTCGATCTCCTTGTCGTCCAGCTTCCCTTCGCGCAGCATCTTGCGGAATTTCTGCCGCGTTTCGCTGTTGTCCGCGCCTGCGTTCTCCGCCGTAAAACCGACGCCGCCGGAGGGCGCCGGCAACAGCGCATCGAGCACCCGTTCTTCCGCGGCGTCCTCGGCCCGGTGACGCACCTTGTCCATGGAATCCTCGCGGATCATCTTCACGGCAACATCCATCAGATCGCGGACGATGCTGTCCACTTCGCGGCCGACATAGCCCACTTCGGTGAACTTGGTGGCCTCGACCTTGATGAACGGCGCTCTCGCCAGCCGCGCCAGGCGCCGGGAGATTTCGGTCTTGCCGACCCCGGTCGGGCCGATCATGAGGATATTCTTTGGCGTGATCTCGCTTCTCAGCGGCTCGCCCACCTGCACGCGGCGCCAGCGGTTACGGAGCGCAATCGCAACGGCGCGCTTGGCCTCGTCCTGGCCAATGATGTGCTTGTTCAGTTCCTGAACGATCTCACGCGGGGTCATTTGAGACATGGGTTTCCTTCCGGAAGAGACAGAGCTGCGCGTCCTGCGGCAGCTAAAGCTCTTCGATAATAATGTTCTGGTTGGTGAAGACGCAGATATCGCCGGCAATGTTCAAGGCCTTTTCGACAATCTCGCGCGCTTCAAGGTCCGTGTTGCGCAACAGAGCAAGGGCGGCTGCCTGCGCGTAAGGCCCTCCCGAGCCAATCGCCATGAGGTCGTGCTCGGGCTCGATCACATCGCCGTTACCCGAGATGATGAAGGAGGCTTCGGTGTCCGCGACGCACAACAGCGCCTCGAGACGGCGCAGTCGCCGGTCGGTTCGCCAGTCCTTGGCGAGCTCGATCGCTGCCCGCGTCAGGTTGCCGTACTGCTCGAGCTTCGTCTCGAACAGTTCGAATAGCGTAAACGCGTCGGCCGTGCCGCCCGCAAATCCGGCAATCACGCGTCCGCCCGCCAGCCGGCGTACCTTGCGTGCGTTGCCCTTCATGACGGTGTTGCCCATGCTGACCTGGCCGTCGCCCGCTATGGCGACCTTGCCGTTACGGCGCACCGAGACAATGGTGGTGCCTCTGAACTGTTGCATGTGTCGAACCTTGTGTTTTTGGTATCTGCGCCGGACCGGCGTCAAAAGATGGGTTCAGAACCTGTCGCGAACCGGATTGCTGCCACGTCGCGGTTTGCGCCAGATTCTAGTCTTTTCTCCGCGCCCTGGGGTGCGTCGCATCGTAGATCTGGGCCAGATGCTGAAAATCAAGGTGCGTATAGACCTGGGTCGTCGAGATATTCGCGTGCCCCAGCAGCTCCTGCACGCCGCGCAGATCGTGGCTGGATTCGAGCAGGTGAGTCGCAAACGAGTGCCGAAACAGGTGCGGATAGACGTTGGCGTCGATCCCCTGGCGCCGGGCCCATACCTTCACTCTGTCCTGGACCGTGCGCCGCGACAGCCGGCTGCCGCGCTGGCTGACGAACAGGGCCTTTTCGCCGGGTTCGGCGAGGCCGGCGCGGCTTTTCAGCCAGTTTTTTACGGCTCTTCTGGCCATGCGCCCAACCGGCACGATTCTGTCCTTACTGCCTTTACCGGTCACACGTACGGTTTGATCGGCAAGATCGACATCGCCGAGATCGAGCCCCGTGAGTTCCGCGAGCCGCAAACCGGACGAATACAGTAGTTCGAGGATCGCCCGGTCCCGGTCAGCGATCGGCCCTTCGGCATCGATGTCGAGAAGCCGGGCCATTCGGTCGGCATCGAGGTTGCCGGGCAGCCGCTTTTTCGGCTTCGGTGCCGAGATATCGGCCGCCGGGTTTGCGCTTACAACCCGCTCGCGCAGCAGGTAGCGAAAAAAGCTGCGGCTGGCCGAGAGTTTGCGCTGGATGCTCTTCGCCGACAGGCCGCGGCGATAGCACTGGGCGGACCAGTTCCGAAAGTGTTCGCCGCGGAGCGCCTGCCAGGTATCGAGATCGGCGGTGTCGCACCAGTTAGCCAGTTCCCGGAGATCGCGGCGGTACGCCTCGACGGTTTGCGGGCTCAGGCGGCGCTCGATCTCGAGGTGCCGCAAAAATCGCCCGCGCCATTCGCTCGCTTCGGGTGTCACGGCGCAATTCGCGCGAGCCGGCCCGGCTCAGTAGCGCGACAGCGCCGCCGTAACGAGATCGGCGACGCGCGTCAGAAAGTCGATACTCATGCCAGGGTGGAACCGATCGCCGTCAGCGCTGCCTATGCCGAGAAAACCAACCTGGCACTCTCGTCCTAGCGGCAGCAGCGCGACCGAGCCCACTTCGCTGGCGTCGCCGTGAAACATGAAATCGAGCTGCGCGTCGCGAACCTGGCCGCAGCGCGGGGCGCTCGATTCCAGGAAGGTTGCAAAGGGCTTGAGCCCTTCGTCGTCCCTGCGGATCGGCCGAAAGAAGCGGCCGGCGGCAACTTCGTCCACCGAGTCCGGTACCGTAAACAGCACCAGTACGGCGTGATCCGCGCTGAAGCCCGCGCGCATGGCCTCCTCGATGACCGCCACGGTTGCGGCGAAGCTGCCTGCCGCCAGGAGCTGCGTGCTGAGTTCATGGACCTTTGCCGCCAGCACGTCGTTGTCGCGTGCTACCTCGATCAGCTCCTTGAGCTGCCGCTTGAGCTTGAGGTCCGTTTGCCGCAGTACCGATACCTGGCGCTCGACGAGTGAGATCGTGCCGCCCGAGGCGTGCGGCAGATGGAGTCTCGACAGCAGTGAGGCGTGCTGCTCGAAGAAATCGGGATGTTGCTCGAGGTAGTCGTGTACAGCCTGTTCAGTCGGGAGGTCGTCGACGAAATTGCGCTCTGGCTGCATGCTCATAGCTCAAAAATTCCTTCACTAATGATTTCGGCGTTGCCCGTGAGCCATACAGGATGGCCGGGGCCGCGCCAGCTTACCACGAGTTCACCGCCGGGAAGGCGCACCTCGACCGAGCCTTCGAGGCGGCTTTCGAGGAGTCCCGACACGACAGCGGCGCAGGCTCCGGTGCCACAGGCGAGCGTTTCGCCCACGCCGCGTTCGAAAACCCTGAGATCGATGACTTCCGCTGAGCGGATTCGTCGAAAACCGACGTTAGCGCCCTGCGGAAAGCTCGGATGCCGTTCCAGGGCGGGGCCCAGTCTCGCAACCGGTGCAATCTGGACGTCTGCGACGTCGATGACGCAGTGCGGGTTGCCCATCGACAGTACGGCGGCTTCCAGCGTTTCCGTTTCCACTGCGATCGGGTAGCGGTGCTGGCGCTGCCCGGCCAGGAACGGAATCTCGCCGGGCTCGAAGACGGGTTGCCCCATATTGACCGTTACCCTTCCGTCCGTAAGCAGGCGCGCCTCCACCCGGCCGGCGGGGCTGTCGAACTTCATTGTCTTGCCGCCGGACTCGTCCACCAGAGCGCGAGCGACGCAGCGCAGCCCGTTGCCGCACTGTTCGACTTCCGAACCGTCATTGTTGAAGACGCGATAGGCCGCGAGCGCCTCGTCACTCGTTGCAGGCTCGAGCCACATGAGCTGGTCGAAGCCCGGGCCAGATACCGGATCGCCCATGCGGCGCACCAACTCTGTATCTGGCGGCGCAACCGTCGCTTGCCGTTGATCGACGACCAGTATCCGATTGCCTGTGCCGTGCATCTTGAGATAGTGGAGTTGCATGCGGCGAAGTTTAACAGTGCGGCGCACTGGCCTCATGACCTGGGGCTTCGGCGCTTTGTGTTAGTGCAAAGCACGAACGTGAAGAACAAAAACGAAACGTGCGTTGCACGTTAGTGTTTCGTATGGACTTTTGCGCGACGCGACGGTAGTTTACATAACCGGCCAATAACCATAACAAGCTCCGAGGAGAGTCATGCGGCACATCATGGTCATGAACGCCAAGGGCGGCTGCGGTAAAAGCACCCTGGCAACAAACATTGCTTCCTGGTACGCAACAGAGGGCGCCACAGTCGCTCTCGCAGACTACGACCCCCAGCGTTCGTCGCTGGACTGGCTCGAAAAGCGGCCCGCCGACCGTCCGGAGATCATTGGTCTCGTCGGTTACAAAGACGGACTCAAACACGTGCCGCGCGGGGCCGACGCCGTCATCATCGACGCGCCTGCGCGCTCGCACGGCAAAGAGCTCACCAATCTCGTCAAGCATGCCGAAACGATCATCGTGCCGGTGCTGCCGTCAACCATCGACATGCAGGCAACGACCGAATTCCTGAAAGAACTCATGGCGGTGAACAAGGTCGAGCGCAAGCAGGTTCGCATTGGAGCCGTGGGTAACCGCATCCGCGACAACACGCTGATCTGGGATGAGCTGGACGAGTATCTGACCAAAGCCCGCGTGCCTTACATCGCGGCGCTGCGCGAGGCGCAAAACTACATACGCGCCTATTCGAGAGGTCTAGGCGTTTTCGAACTGCCGGAGTACCTGGCCTGGCCCGACTGGGACGAATGGGATCCGCTCACGAGCTGGCTCAAATCGAAGCGCAGCCGACCCTAAAAGTAAAATAGGGGTCGAACCGCAATTACAAAAGTATTGCGGTTCGACCCCGGTTTTTAATTGCGGTCTGACCCCGATTTGGAAGTTCGATTATGCCAATAGCCCCATCTCGGTGAGACTCGCACGGATACCGTCCGCGGCGTCGGCGTAGCGTGGCGTTACCCCGAGCGTCCGCCGCATCTTTTGCGTGTCGATTCGTCGCGATTCGTTGAGAAACGACAGCCGGCGCTCCGAGAACCGGGTTTGCGCTTCGTGACGGCTAAGCGTCGGCGGCGGGGGCAGGCCCAGCAGTTTCGCTACAGTTTCCGAGAACCAGGTGGACGATCGCAGGTCGCCGTCTCCCAGGTTGTAGATGCCCGCGGGCGTCTCGCTATTGAGTCCGGCCAGGCAGGCAGTGACCAGATCCTCGACGTGGATGCGGTTGCCCGGGTTCGCCTCGCTGTCCTGAATTAGCGGCTCCCGGCTGCGAACGCGATCGATCATGACGCGATCCGGGCCGTAAATGCCTGGAACGCGCAAGATCACTATTTCTGTCGCGGAATTCTTCGACCAGCGTCCGAGCGCGTTCTCCGCCGCGACGCGTCGCCTGGCTCTGGCCGTTTCGGGCCGGGGCGGATCTGTCTCGGTAACGGTTTCACCCTGCCGGTCGCCGTACACCCCCGTTGTCGAGAGGTACACAAACCGCCGCGGTGCAGGTGTGAGTGCCGCGAGCAGGGCCTCGAGCCGCCGGTCGTGCTCCGCATCGCGGGCAGGGGGCACCGTGTAAACGATGGCGTAGTCAGCGGGCAGGGACAGTTCGGCCGCAGTGCCCGGGCTGTCCAGATTCAGCTTGTCGATGCAGAAGTCTCCGGCGCCCGCGGCTACGGAGCGGCTGAGTCCGCGGCCCGTATCGGCGGGCAGGCGCCTGAGCAGTCGCAGGCCCGTGTAACCCGTGCCGACGACCAGGGTCGAGGCGGTCACGCCTGGTCGGCGTCCAGGTGCGGAATTCTGGTCAGGCGCGTTTCCGCAACCATGCCGAGGCCGTCGCGGAACGCCTGCGCGGCGGCGTCGCCTTCCCCCATCCGGTTCAGCAGGTGGCCGTAGTCCTGATAGGCCTCGGGCGAGGGTTTCAGGCTAATTACGGTTTCCAGGTAGCTGCGGGCCTTGCCCCAGAGTTCGTTACGCAGACACAGTCGCGCCGCGCTGAGCAGAAGCTCAGGGTCGTCGGCGTGTTTCGCGAGCCATTCCTCTGCGCGCTTCAGCTGCCGGTTGGTATCGCTGGACTCGATCAGGCCGTACAGGCGTACCAGCGGTCCGCGCCAGTCGGTCTTGAGCCGGGCACTCAGCTCCTTCTCGGCGCGGTCGGTTTCACCGAGCCGGATCAGGGCGTTGAAATAGGCCTCCAGCAACTCGAGGCTGGCTTTCAGCCGCTTGGGTATTGCTTTGAACGCGGCGTCGAGGTCGGCCGTGCCGGCTGCGTTGGTCAAGGCCTCGCAGTGCACGCGCGTTGCCCACTTGTCGAGCGTCGCGGTCTTGACCCGTCCCTGTTTTTCGACGCGGGGCAGAATTTCGCCGAGCTGCGGCCAGTCCTTCAGGCGGTAGTAAAGCCGGCCGAGCAGCGCCAGCGCGTAGCTGTGTTCGCGAGAGTTTTCCTCGAGCCGTCTTAGCGTGGCGAGCGCCTGTTCGTGATGGCCGCGGTCGAGCTGGAACTCGGCCTGGGTCAGGAACACCGCGTTGGCCGCCTCGGGCGTCTGTTCGTAGGCGAGTTTCAGCCAGTCGTCCCGGCGTTCGTCTTCGCCCTGCAGATGCGCCGCGCGTGCGGCCTGCAGGTAGTTGAACAGCGGTGTGTCGCTGGAACTCGCAGCGCGGGCCAGGAGCTTCTCGCCGCGCGCGTAATTGCCTTCCGCAACCTCGATCATGCCGGCAGTGAGCTTCTGCCCGGCCCGTCCGGCGCGGTAACGGCCGGCCGCTTCGCCTACAAGCCGCGGTGCCGCAAGCAGCTTCAGCAGGAACAGTATGGCGAACACGGCAAGCCCCAGCGCCAGCACCAGCACCATTACGTTGGTTTCTATCAGGTAGCCGCGAATCGAAATGGCGACATAGCCTAAATCCGCGAATATCACCTGCGTTGCTATGGCCGCGGCCAGCAGCGCCAGGACCACGATAATGCCGATTTTCACGGCGCGGGCTCGCTCAGGCTCTGGTACTGGCGCAACAGCCGTAACGACTCCGATATGTCGGGCAGCTCCGCCGTGACCGCCGCGGCGCGAATCTCACCCAGCGTCGTCCGGGCGCTCTCCACCTGCAGGCTGCCCGTGTCGAAGTACGTTAGCAGCCAGTTATCGGCGTCGTCGATACTCTGCTCGAACAGCACTTGCTCACCCTGCAGCAGCGCGAGTCTCGCAGCCTGCAACTGCAGCGACAAATTGCTGCGTATGAGCGGTTCGGTTCCGGGCATTAGCAGCGGTGCGTCGTCGTTACCTGGCCGGGTAACCTTGACCGCGCCCGAAAACGCCTGCTTGACGCCGTTCCACGCGCGACCGGCCATGCCCGTTTCTTCTTCGGCCGCGGACGGATCCACACTATCCGCGTCACCGGTAACCGGCTGCAGCGGCAGGGAGTCTACGAGCCGGGCCAGGCTCGAAAGCAGCATTGCGTTGCTCTCCCGGTCCGGCTGCTCGGTCAGTTCCAGCGCCGTGAGTTCGTCGGTTACGGCCTGCCGGACGTTGTTCAGAGCGGGATTGCCAATGCTCGTGAGCCGATCGTTTGCCATGCCGAGGGCAACCTTCGCGAGTTCGACGTTGCCGGCCAGACCCAGCAGCGAGTTGGCGATCTGCAGGTAGTACTCGGCTTCGGCGAGCAGCAGCGTATCGCGGGCGCCCGCCTCGATGCCCTGCATGGCGGCAATCGAGTTTTCGAGGTTGCCGACCCGCGGCGGCAGCGATTCGTAGGCGCCAAGCCGGTTTTCCAGTTCGCCGACCGCGCGCTGCAGCTGCTCTTCGAGATCCTCGCGGGATTCGCGGGCAGTTTCGCCGCCGGTGGCCAGCGTGCCCAGTCTCGCCTCCAGTGCGTCCAGCGACTCGCCGAGGCCGTCCACCTGCCCGGACAGGTCGCGGACCTCGGCCGGGCGCGCGAAATCGAGTTCCGGCAAGGCCTCGCGCGTAATGAACAGGTAAGCGACGCCGAGCAGGGCCACGCCGCCAAGCAGCAAGCCGGCGGCCGCGAACAGGCCGGTCAGGCGGCCGGCCTTGCCGGATTTTTGCTCGGTATGCCCGGCCGTGTCCGGATCGGCCGGCTCGCCGTGCGCCGCGTCCTCGACACCGGGCTCCTCGGTCAGCGAGGCGTCGTCAGGGCGAACTTCCGGCAGCGTATTGTCGCTGGTGTCGTCAGAATCCGCCGCGAGGTCTGGATCGTCCGGTGTCTTGTTCATCGTAAAAGGGCCCTAGGGGCTGAAGTTGCGAGGGGGTTCGAGACTTTCGATGACGGCAGCGAGCAGGGCGTCTGCATCCGGCCCGTCCGCAAGCGTAACGTCGGCCCCCGGATAACGTTGTTCGATCTCTTTTAACACACGTGCCGTCGGCGTCACCAGCCGTGCTTCGTTGAGTTCCGGGAGCAGCGACTCGGGGAGCAGTTCGAGCAGGTTGTCGAACGATTCGACGCTCATGGCCAGGATCACGTCGATCTCGCCGCCGCGCCAGCGGCTTTCGAGCTGCTCTATTGCAGCGCTCGAATAGTCGGGCAGCCGCCGGTCGTAGACGCCGAGATACTGCACCCGGGCGCCGCGGCTCTTGAGGGTCTGCGCCAGCAGCTCGCGGCCACGGCTGCCGCGGACAATGCGTACGGTCCGGCCTTTGACGTCCTTAAGCTCAGGGAGGGCGAGCAGGTCTTCGCTCGAAAACCCCGTGTCGGCCCGCAGCTGCACCTGCCTCCCCGTCGCCTCGATGGCCGCCGCGGTGGCCGGGCCAATGGCGGCGAGCTTGCCGCTGCCGTAGGCGATACCGTGAGCCACCGCGTTGCTGCTCACGTAGATAGATACCGCCGCGTCGTCGAGTTCCCGGGCTTCGGCCGCGGCGACGGCCTCGGCACGCGGCACTATTTCGATTACCGGGAAGCTCACGACAGTAGCCCCCGCCGCGCGGAGACGGGATGCCAGAGCTTCCTGCTGACCCACCGGGCGGGTAAGCAACACACCCTCGCCGTTGAGCACCGCGTCTACTCCGTCATCCGCCGGGCGCGATCGAGCAGCTCGTCGACGCCGCGCTCACGCAGAGCCACCGCTACCGCCCGGCCCACGGCGGCCGCATCCGCGGGACTGCCGCTGGCCGTTTCCCGGACGTGTTCGCTGCCGTCGGGCAGTGCGGCAAGTCCGGTTACCTGCAGTTCGCCGCTGCTGATCGTCGCGTGTGCGGCGACCGGCGACTGGCAGCTCGCGTCGAGGTACCGCGCAATCTCGCGTTCGGCAAGCGTCGTTTGCACGGTAACCTCGTGATCGAGCTGCGCCAGCACCTGCCTGAGCCGCTCTCGCTCCTCGAGACACTCGATGCCAATGACGCCCTGCGATGCGGCGGGCAGCATTTGTTCCGGCGTAAAGCGCGCGGTGATGCGATCGTGCATGGCGAGCCGTTCGAGCCCCGCCGCGGCGAGAATGATCGCGTCGAACTCGCCCGCATCGAGTTTCGCTAGCCGCGTGTTGACGTTGCCGCGCAATGGGCGAATGTCGAGATCCGGCCGCAGCATGCGCAGCTGTGCCTGTCGGCGCAGGCTCGAACTGCCCACCACGGCCTTGTTCTTGAGTTCGTCGAAGCTTATACCGCCGCTCACCAGCGCGTCCGCATCGCTCGCGCGCTCGAGAATGGCTGCAATACAGAAGCCTTCGGGCATCTCGGCGGGAACGTCTTTCATCGAATGTACGGCCAGATCGGCGCGGTCCTCGTGCATGGCGACTTCGAGCTCTTTGATGAAGAGGCCCTTGCCGCCGATTTTCTGCAGGCTGCGGTCGAGGATCTCGTCGCCTTTGGTCGACAGGCGAACCAGCTCCACGCTGTCGACTTCGTCCAGCGCTTCGAGGCGCGATGCGACGTGTTCGGCCTGCCAGACGGCAAGCTGGCTCTTACGTGTGGCGATGCGTATGTGCAAGGCGGGCTAAGCTCCTTTCAGGCGTCGTTTGACGTTGGCAACGTGACGGCGGGAGATTATCAGGGCTTTACCGCCGTCTTGCGAGTCATTCCTCAGCACAACGTGCGATTTTCCTTCCGCGTCCCGGTCTATGCGCTCGATGCTCGCGATCGCCACGAGAACGCTGCGATGAATGCGCACGAAGCGGTCCGCGAACTCGCTCTCGAGCGATTTGAGCGGTTCGTCGATGAGGTCTTCGCCGTCCGCGTGGTGCACGCAAACGTACTTCTGATCGGCCTCGAGGTACACGATGCCCTCGATAGGAATGAGCCGCAGCTCGCCCTGCCGGCGTGCGCACAGATGGGCACGCCGGGTATCGAGTTTGCTGCCGAGGCCGCCCAGCGTGGACGGCGCCAGTCTTGCGGCCTGCTCGAGCGCGGCTTCGAGCCGCTGGCGGCGAACGGGCTTCAGTATGTAGCCCACGGCGCGCGCCTCGAAGGCATCGATCGCGTATTCGTCGTAGGCAGTCGTGAAGACGACGGCGGGCGGCTTGTCGAGGGTGTTCAGGTGCTGCGCGACTTCCATGCCGCCGAGTCCCGGCATGCGTATGTCCAGCAGCACGATGTCGGGCCGTTCGCTGGTGACCAGCCGCAGCGCCTCCTCGCCGTTGGCGGCCAGGCCGGCGCATTCGTAGCCCGGAAAGTCGCCGATGATCTGCTCCAGGCGCGCGCGCGCGGGCTGTTCGTCATCGACGATGAGTACCCGCATCACGAGTCCTCGTCCGTCTGCGGATGCTGCACGGGGAACCCGAGCGACACCGTGTAGCGTTCGGCGGTCTCGTCGATATCGACGTCCGCCTGACTGCCGTAGGCCAGCTCGAAACGCTGCCGGACGTTCGACAGCGCCATCTTGTTGCCGTCCTGTTTTTTCGGGGCGCCCGGCGCGATCGGGTTTTCGATCGTGATGGACAGCCTGTCCCCTGCACGGCGGCCGGTAACCGTCACGGTGCCGCCGCCTTCGAGCCGTTCGATGCCGTGGTATATCGCGTTCTCCAGCAGCGGCTGCAGGGTAAGGCTCGGGATCCGCGCGCGCATGGGCAGCGCGTCGATGTCCCAGCGGATGTCGAGCCGCTCGCCGAGCCGGAGTTTTTCGATGCGCTGATAAATCGCCGCTATCTCGAACTCTTCCTTGAGCGACGACAGCTCTTTCGAGTTGCTGAGCGATGCGCGCAGCAGATCCGAAAGATCTTCGACGGCCTCCTCGGCCTGCCGCGGATCCGAGCGCGTAAGCGAGGCGATCGTGTTCATGCTGTTGAACAGGAAGTGCGGTCTGATCAGCGCCTGCAGCGCGCTGATGCGAGCCTGGGCCTCGAGCACAATGCTGCGCCGCCACTCGCTCGCGACGTACAGATAGCGCATGAGCAGTGCAATGACGATGGCGCCAATGCTCAAGGTTCGCAGCAAAAACATGCTGTGCGGGTCTTCGATAATCGCCGACTCGCCGAAGATACGCGTGAGCTGAAAGGCGGTCTCGGCCAGCAGCAGCGTCATGCCGAGGAGGATGACGTAACACCATACGAAAGCCGCGGTCGGCCCGGCCGCCTGCAGCCTCGCGCGGAACTGGCAGAGAATTGCGCAGCCGAGCAGGGCCGTCCAGATGACGAACAGCAGGGTCTTGGAAAGCTCGATCAAAAAGCCGGCGCCAGGGTCCCATGCCGCCAGCGTAAGGACAAAAGCGATGAGTACCGCTGCGAGCAGGACCACAAACACCGTGGCGGCAGCGCAGAAGTCCGGAAGATAGGCCTGGGCCGCAACCGCATCCGGTCCGGGCCCGCTGTTGTCGTTGGCGTTGTCGATGTTCGCGTTCAAGGCTGCCGGGGCTGCCGCGGGTGGCCGTCAGGACTCATCACGCGAACATTCTAGCCTAAACGGCTCGACCGATTGCCGTCCCGCGGGCCGCGGCCTCTTTTAACCGCAGTATTCGTCGATCATTTCCTGCACGCGCTGCTTCGCCGTGTCGCGCTCGGCGTCGTCGAGATACACGCGTTCGCCGTTCTCGTCCTCGCGATACAGGCGGGGCGACTCGTTATACGTCTGCAGACGCAGCCGGTTCTCCTGACACGCCGTGGCGCGTTCTTCGGCCTCGCGGCGTTCCTCGGCGCGGGCCGATTCCTCTTCGGCACGGGCTTGCCGCGCCTCGCCGCGAGCGGCATCGCGCTCCAGGCGGGCGTCGATGCCGGCCTGAACCCTTGCACGATCCGTCCTGCTGGAGGCGACCGCTACGAGTTCCTCGCTGGCCTCGCCGCTCGGACGGTCGCCGTAGTGCACGTTACCTTCCGCATCCGTCCACTTGTAGATCTCGACGGCCATTGCAGCCGGCGCCATCGCACCTAGCGAAATCAGGGTTGCCGCGAGCAGCGCGGCGCTTGTACGGGAGTTTTTCATGACGGCCATCCAGGATGACTTGAGAGTTTGCGGGGGTACCGTTCGCCCGCCGTATACAGTGGAGATTAGACCATTCGCGGCGCGTTCGCGGAGTGATCTTGGTCACAGCGGCCCGCGTGCGGAGATCGTGCTGAAAGCGGCACAAAAAGGCGGGCCCTGTGGCCCGCCAAGTGTTTGTTTCAAAGGGGAATTATCTTCTTCTTTTGCTAGTTTCCGGCACCGCCCGCCAGCCGCTTATGACAAGTCCTTGCCCAGGCGGCCGGCGGGCGTCGTCGCAGCTGTCGCTTTACTCAGACGCCTTGGTGAATTCCGGATACGCCTCCAGGCCGCACTCGCCGATATCCACACCCTCGTACTCTTCTTCCTCGCTGACGCGGATGCCGAGCGTCATCTTGAGCGCAAACCAGACTATGGCGCTTGCAATGAACACCCAGGCGAAGATCGAGACCACGCCGATGAGCTGCCACAGCAGCGTCGTATCCTCGCCCGTATTGGTGAACACGACCGCCAGGACGCCCCAGATACCGACCACGCCGTGTACCGATATGGCGCCGACCGGATCGTCGATTTTCAGCTTGTCGAGCGTGACGATCGAGGCGACGACGAGCAGGCCGCCGACGGCGCCTATCGCCGTTGCAGCGATCGGTACCGGCGACAGCGGATCGGCGGTAATGGCCACCAGCCCGGCGAGTGCGCCGTTCAGGGCCATCGTGAGATCCGCCTTGCCGAACCACAGGCGCGACAGCAGTAGCGCAAAGACGAGGCCGCCTGCGGCCGCCATGTTCGTGTTTACGAACACGAGCGCAACCGCGTTGGCTTCGCCGACGTCGGAGACCTTGAGTTCGGAGCCGCCGTTGAAGCCGAACCAGCCGAGCCAGAGGATGAGCGTGCCGAGCGTCGCGAGCGGCAGGTTGCAGCCCGGGATGGCGTTGACCTGACCGTTAGGGCCGTACTTGCCCTTGCGCGGGCCCAGCAGGATAACGCCGGCCAGCGCCGCCGCAGCGCCGCAGAGATGTACGGTGCCGGAGCCCGCGAAATCGAAGTAGCCGTTCGAGCTCAGGAAGCCGCCGCCCCAGTTCCAGAAGCCCTGCATCGGGTAGATGACGGCGGTCAGCACGACCGCGAAAATGAAGAACGACCACAATTTCATCCGTTCGGCGACGGCGCCCGAAACGATGGACATGGCGGTGGCGACAAACACGACCTGGAAGAAGAAATCCGACAGGCCGGAGTAATAAGTTTCGCCGCCGCTCGCAATGACGTCTTCCGCCGAGTTGTCGCTGGCGCCCAGTAGGCCGTTGCCAAGCTGGAAGAACGCGTTGCTCGCGTCGCCCGGGTACATGATCGTGTAGCCCATGAGCATGAACATGATGCAGGCTATCGAGTACAGGCCTACGTTTTTGGTCAGAATTTCGGCGGTGTTCTTGGCCCGCACGAGTCCTGCCTCGAGCATCGTGAAACCCGCGGCCATCCACATGACCAGGGCCCCCATGACGAGGAAATAAAAGGTATCGAGTGCGTAAGCCAGTTCAGTGACCCGCCCCGCTAATGCTGCTGTGTCTTCCACGTGAAGCTCCTCCGCGTGTTCTTGTTGTTCTAAACGGCTTCCGCGCCGGTCTCACCGGTGCGGATGCGTATGGCCTGCGAGATTTCGGAGACAAAAATCTTGCCGTCCCCGATCTTGCCGGTGCGTGCCGTGTTGGCGATGGCCTCGACGACCTGCTCGGCAACGTCGTCGGCGACGGCGAGTTCGATCTTCGCTTTCGGCAGAAAGTCGACGACGTACTCGGCGCCGCGGTACAGCTCCGTGTGCCCGCGCTGCCGGCCGAAGCCCTTGACCTCGGTGACCGTGATGCCCTGGATACCAATGTCGGCGACGGCCTGCCGGACGTCATCCAGTTTGAATGGCTTGATGATCGCGGTGATCATTTTCATGCTATTCCCCTGTGCGGTTTTCTTATGGGTTTGCCGGGGGCGGCACGCCGCCCCCGGTCGTAGGTGGTTAGTGGATGTCCTCGAATAAGGTCCCTTGTTTAATGGGTGTCCTTAATTGAGGTCGAAGGACTTGCCGATCGTGAACAGCAGCGTCTCGTCCTCGTCGCCGATCAGGTCGTCGTTGGCGAGGATTAGCGACACGCCGACGTCGATCTCGGCGAGCGTGGTCCCATAGCCGAACTCGAGGTATTCACCGTCGAAGTCCTGCGAGAAACCGCCGAACTTGCCGTAGAAGCCGTTGTTCTCGAGCGTGATCGCGTAGTAGGTGTAGTCCTGCGTCGGGCCGTCGAAGTTTTCGTAGCGGCCGATGGCTACTTCGGCCGAGAGGATGCCGTAGCCGCCGCCCAGATTGATTTCCTGGTAGGTGTCGTCGAAATCCCCCGTGTAGAAGTAGCCGGTGTAGCCGATCGAATAGCTGAAGTCCTCGACTTCGCCGCCATAGCCGAAATAGCCGTCTACCTCGAGACCGTCGCCGACATCGGCTGCCCAGGTGCCGACGTAAAAGCCGCCGCTGCCATAGTCGAGTCCGGCGCTGGCGCTGGAGGTTTTCTGAAAGATGCCGCGAAAGTGGTATTCGCTGGCCCAGCCTACGTTTGCGCTGAGTTGCGCTTGTGCCGGTGCCGTTGCTGCCAGTAGTGCCAGCAGTAGCGTGGCGGTTATTGTCGTTTTCATTGAGGTTCGCTCCCGTTTTAAAAATCTGCCCCCAACCGAGCCTTTAGCAGCATTCGTGCCAGCTTCCGTAAACCGCAGTCGAAACAACGTAGTAACACTCGTATCCATTTCGGCTTGCACCGCTCCGGTGCACTGCACCGCCGTGTTGCACCGCACCGGACCAGTGCATATGCAACCTTTTTGTCGGGTTTCGCGGCTGGCGTTTGCGGTCGCGTTTCGGTATCAAGTGCGCATGGATAAATCTTCAATAGATACGCTGGCGTCGCGTCTGATCGACGCGCTGCCCGGCGAACTGGGCAGCCTCAAGGCGGATGCCGAGGCGAACTTCAGAGCGGCGCTTGCCGGCGGCCTGCAGCGCATGGATCTCGTGACGCGCGAGGAGTTCGAGCTGCAGCAGGCCGTGCTGCAGCGCACGCGGCAGAAGCTCGATGCGCTGGAGGCGCGGCTCAAGGAGCTGGACGCGGCCGGCTGAAGAGCGGGCACAAGCCCGGAGGAACCTAAACCGAACGGCGGCGCGGCCAGGGAGGGCGGCGGTGAGCATAGGCGTTGTGTTCAGTCGTGCGTCGATAGGCGTCGAGGCGCCGCTGGTGCGCGTCGAAGTGTTTCTGTCGGGCGGTCTGCCGACCTTCTCGGTATCGGGCATGGCGGAGACGGCCGTGCGCGAAAGCAAAGACCGCGTGCGCGGCGCGATCATCAACTCGGGTTTCAAGTTTCCGCAGGAGCGCATTACGGTGAGCCTTGGGCCCGCCGACATGCCGAAGGCCGGCGGCCGCTTCGATCTGGCGATTGCGCTCGGCATCCTGGTGGCGTGCAAACGCGTGCGGCAGACCGCGCTGGACGGTTTCGAGGTGTATGGCGAGCTGGCGCTCAGCGGTGAGCTGCAGGGGGTTACCGGTCTTTTGACCGCGGCGCTCAAGGCCTGCGCTGCGGGCAACGCAATGCTCGTGCCCGCGGCGAGTGCTGGCGAACCTGCCTTCGCGCACGACCGGGTTTATCCGGCGCGGAGCCTGCTCGAAGTGACGGCGCATCTGAGCGGACATACGCTTATCGGAGCCGCGCCGCGTACGGAGGCTGTCGAGGCCGTGGCGCCGCACGCCGAGCTTGCCGAGGTCCGCGGCCAGGCGCGCTCGAAGCGTGCGCTCGAGGTTGCCGCGGCCGGCGGTCACAACCTGTTGCTGACCGGCCCGCCCGGCACTGGCAAGAGCATGCTGGCGCGCTGTCTGCCCGGGCTGTTGCCTTTACTCTCCGAAGAAGAAGCTCTGGAAACGCTCGCTGTGGAATCGCTGCTCGGCAACGACCCAAGGCTCGCCGCCTGGCGGCAGCGGCCGTTCAGGGCGCCGCATCACACGGCGTCGGCCGCGGCGCTGGTGGGCGGCGGTGCCGGTCCGCAGCCCGGCGAGATCTCACGGGCGCACAACGGCGTGCTGTTTCTCGACGAATTGCCCGAGTTTAGCCGGCATGTGCTGGAGGTGCTGCGCGAGCCGCTGGAGACCGGCGTCATTAGCGTCGCGCGGGTCAACGCGCAGATCGATTTTCCGGCGCGGTTTCAGCTCGTCGCGGCAATGAATCCATGCCCCTGCGGCTATCAGGGCGACCCGCAGGGGCAGTGCCGCTGCAGCGGCGACCGCGTGGCGACCTACCGGGCGCGTATTTCCGGACCGCTGCTCGATCGTATCGATCTGAAGGTCGAGGTGCCGCGGCCGAAAGCTTCGCTGTTTCGCGGCAAGAGCATGGAGGAAAAGGGCGTGTGGGTTCGGCGGCGGGTCGAGCGCGCGCGAGGGCGACAGCTCGAACGGCAAGGCTGTGTGAATGCCCGGCTGTCCGCGAGAGCGCTGGAGACGGTCTGTCCGCTGGACGATGCCTGCTGGCAGCTACTGGAACACGCAGCCGATGCGCTTGGGCTTTCTGCACGGGCAATGCATCGCACGACCCGGGTGGCGCGGACGCTGGCGGATCTCGCGGGCGTGGACACTATTGAAGCGCCGCAGGTTGCGGAGGCGCTGAGTTTTCGTGATTGAGAAGCGGCCGGCTTTGCCCGAGCGCAAACAGGTCTGCATTCGGGTAAGGCGCTACATCTGAGGTGGCCAGACGACCATCCACCCAGAGACCGCCGTCAGCCTGTACTTCGGCTGCAGGCCACTCCGCCGCGCCGTAGCATCCATGCCCGGCAGCGCGAAAAGGGTCTGTCCAGACAGTCTTGTCCGGAAAATCCACCATGACGTTGGACCGGTACACGTCGTGATTACCACCGGTGTTGTAGTCCCAGCGCTCGGCAAGCGTAATCAACCCATCCAGAACCCAGCTCAGTTCGGGCTCTGGATTCTCGGCCCCTGATTGTGTCGCGATCCTCTCCCAATTGACCGAGACTTTGTAGATTCTCTCGTAGTCGTCGAGAAAATCAGGCGGCGCGACATTCTCGATCAGCGTCTCGAGTTCCAAACGCTCCCGTTTTCGCTCAGAAGCCGCCGTGCTCTCTCTCGCAGCCCAGACCGCTGCGAATACGATCAAGAAACCCCAAAACCAGGCTGCCGTCGAGTTCCAGGGACCGTACTCAATATCGAAGCCCTGAACGAACCAAACAAGCGGTACAGACGAAACCAGCTCGGCATGAAAGATCGCAGCGAGTAAGCCGGCGACGACGCCGAACAAGACATTGAAGCCTGCCAGAACCGGCGACTGAGTAATTCGGCGAAAGATGTAATGCTAAAAGGGGCCGGGTTTATTTTCGCGACCGAAGCTGTATCAGAAGCGTAGTTCAGGTTGGGAAAAATAAACCCGACCCCTTTTTGTTCACAACTGCAATGGTTGGTATCCGATCTGACAGACAGTATCAGATTCCTGAAAGCGGCCGTTCGGCTTAGCGTATTCGATCTGTCTGTTATTGACCCATTGCGGATGGCCGTGGTACATCCAATTTACTTTTAGCCAGCCGCTAACTGTTTCAATATCTGACTGAACGCTGAGTTTCCATGAAAAAACCACCTCCAGGAACAGAAGAACGCATCGCAAAAATGACCTTTGCGTCAATCTATCCTCTCTACGTTGCAAAAGTTGAAAAGAAGGGCAGAACCGAAGAAGAGTTACTGGAAGTCATCAAGTGGTTTACTGGCTACGATGAAAGTGAGTTGAAATCCCTGATCGAAGACGAAGTAACCTTTGAGACCCTTTTCAAGAAGTGCAGGCTAAATCCGAATGCGCGCCTTATTACGGGTGTCATTTGTGGCTACAGGGTTGAAGAGTTGGAAAACCCACTGATTCAAAAGTCCAGGTATTTGGACAAGCTGGTCGACGAATTGGCCAAGGGAAGGAAAATGGAAAAAATACTGCGGTCTGACGACTAGCACGAGATTTCCTGCAAACAACCGACCATGAGAATGACAGGGCAGCAGCGTGTGATGGACGGCTGCTTTCGGCCGGTCTGAGCCATTCAGTAGGTATAAACGGTGGCTATTCGAACGTGTGCTTTGAAGCATAGCTTCGACAAAATTTGACTCTGTCTGTCAGCTCAAGTCTGAGCTATCAGAAATAACGCGGCTATTGGCTATGAGTTCCTACTCGTCGATAAATAAACCCGGCACCTTTTTCACAAGTCTGAGCTATCACACATTACGCGGCTATTGGCTATAAGTTCCTATTCGTCGATAAATAGACCCGGCACCTTTTTATCGCCTGAGCGTCTCTACCGTGCTGCCCTTTTAACGAGCTGCTTCACTCGAGCATCAACCAGGGACAGCTCAAGATGACATTCGTTTTCCTCGTCAAACACGGAAACTTTGACGCCGGCGAACAGATCATTGCCGACACTCAGCTCACACTGGAATTGCACCTCATCTCCAACTCGGACCTCGCGCCAGGTCTTTCCAGATTTCTCCGTGGTCCCGGCAAAAACATAGTCGGCAATGAAGTGATACCGTTCTCTCACCAATGCCTGAACCCGTGGCATATTCAGCGCAATCCCGGCGGCGTATTCTGCGCCTGTTTGTATCTCAGCCACAATTCCTATCCAGGACACGGTCCGGCCGCCGAACCGTTTTGACAACCGAAGATTGTCGTCCCCCGCGTCGAAACGATGAGCCACATCAAGTGCAAAGCTTTGCCAATCTTCAACCCTATCGTTACACATAACAGCCTAGATATCGGCGCCATAGGCAATCATGCCGTGAAATTTTTCGAAAGCATCTCCGCTCATACTCGTGGCCAACCTCTGGATAGGTCGATGAAAAAAAGGACCTGACAGCCCTTATTGTAGTCCACTGCTAGCATGCGCTTACGCTCGTTGCCGCCAGGGCTGTAGGTTCTTGACAACGTGTTGATCAGCCCAAGGTCGACCGTGCCGAGGCGGTTGAGATCGTCGTAGCCGAAGCTTTCTGTCAGGCTCTGCCGGTCGTTGTTACGCTGGGTGAGGTTGCCGATCGTATCCCAGTTGTAGCGCAGGTTCTGGATGCTCGAGGATCCGCCGGGGCCGGTTTTTATCGTCTTGAGCCGACGGCAAAAATAAACCCGGCACCTTTTAGTTGAGGGTAAAAATAAACCCGGCACCTTTTAGTTATTCGGCGTCCAGAAACTTGCGTGTTACTTCCGAGAGTCGCTCCACGCCCACATCGAAGATGCCGTGATGCAGTTCGGGCATTTCCAGGAGTTGAACGTTCGGAAACAGTGCGGCGGCCGCGCGTGTCTGTTCCTCGAGACTGCCGTGCGTGTTGGGTACCAGCACTGGCTGTTTGACCAGCGGCAAACGCTCCTCGGCCGCGTAGCTAAACACGCTGTGATATGCCCACCATGAATACGGACCGGACTGCAGATGATCGGCGAAGTGTTCGGCGCCGCGTTCGAGCGACACTCCCTCGGTGCGATTGCCGACCCAGAACTTCCAGATGTCCATTACGCCGCTACCGTCCTCGGTCAGCGGTTTGGGCTTGGCGTTCTCGTCGTACAAGCGCTGCCGTTCTTCGCCCGGCGGATAGTAGGCAATGCCGGGCAGCACGAGCCGGCGTACGAGGTCGGGCCGCAGCACGGCCAGTTCCGTCGCGATAAAAACGCCCGTGTGATAGCCGAGCACGTCGACTGCACCACGGCCGTTGTTACCGTAACCGAGTGCATCGAGGGTATCCGCCGCCGCGCCGGCCAGCCCGCTCATTGGCTGCGGTTCGGGCGGGCGGTCGGAGCGGCCGTAGCCCGGCGTGTCCATTGCCAGCACCGTGCGGTCCCGGCCCATCTCCAGCATGAAGTCGCGGTAGTAGTTGCCCGATACGGCGGTGGGGTGAAAACACATCAAGGGATGTTGTCTGCGAGCCGCGGGAATGTCCGGCTCTGCCCGGTATACGTGAATCTGGCCGTAGCGGCCGTCGACGTAGAAGCGCCGTAATGCCGGTCCGGCGGGCCGCGCCGCTGCCGGGCTGCCGCTCGACGCACATGCGGGCAACAGACAGGTTGCCACGGGCAGGCCGGCGAGGACCTGTATGAGGCGGCGGCGATTCAGTCGATTGCTGTCCATGCCGCTGCTCCTCCGGTATTCCGGGTAAGCAGAGCCCGGAGTGCCTGTCCTAATGCGTCTGCCTTATTGTACTTCAGCCACCATGTATTCGACGGCCGCCGCGACTTCCTCGTCGGACAGATCCACGCGGCCGCCCTTCGGCGGCATGTAGCCCAGTTCGCCGGTGTAGCCCTCGATCGCGTGACGCACCAGCGTGTCCATGCCCTGGTCGATGCGGGCCGTCCATGCGCTGGCGTCGCCCAGCACCGGCGCGCCGCCAATGCCGGCGCCGTGACAGGCGAGGCAGGCCGAGTTGTACACCTGCGGGCCGGATTGCACTTCGGCAACGGGCTCGGGCTCGTCGGCCGCAGCGATTACGGTTACCGCGGCGCTAACATCGTCTCCGGGCATGTACACCTGGCCGACCGGGGCGATGCGATCCATCACGGCCTGCTTGTACTCAGGCGACTCGCGCGTATAGACGCCCTGCGTGTTCTCCGACATGTTGACGGCCAGCACAAAAATCGCCAGGGCAAAGACTGCCAGAGCACCGATTAACAGCGAATACAGGTCGAAAAACTTTTGGTCTTGACTCACCTTGGAACTCCGGTGGGGCTTGAAGGATCGCCCTGGAAGGGCGCGGCGCATTATATATCAGAGTACACGGCAGGAAACCCCGGATTGGATCACGCCACGACCGGCTGAGGTCCGGCTCGGTAGCCCTCCGGGCGCCCGGCACCGCACAGCCCGTCGTCGCAAGGTAATATTCGGTGCAAACTCCCCTACGCGGCGAGTGCGGCGAGTGCAGCAAATCATTAAAACCACCTGTCCCCGAGACTGTTACGACACCTGCGGTATCGTCGTAAGCCCGCGGGCGGGCGGCCGCGCGCGGGTAAGCGGCGACCCCGAACACGCGATCGCGCGAGGCGCCCTGTGCGCCAAATGCGGCGTGGCCTACAACGGTGTGTTTCAGGATGCAGCCGTTCGGCTGCTGTCGCCGCTGCGCCGGACCGGTCCGAAAGGCAGCGGCAAGTTCGAGCCTGTCGGCTGGGACGAGGCGCTGGACGAAATAGCCGGCAGACTAAACGGCATCGTCGCGGAGCACGGTGCGTCGTCGATACTGACAATGAACTACTCGGGGACCATGTCGCTGCTCGCGTCGGCGTTCCCGAACCGCTTCGTGAATGCGATAGGCGCATCGGTCGTCGACTACGGCACGATCTGCAATCGTGCAGGCTACCTCGCCTGGGAGCTCCTGTTCGGCACCGGGCGGCGGGGGTTCGACCCGAGAACGGCCAAAGATGCCGGCTGTATCCTGCTGTGGGGCGCAAACCCGGCGCACTCCGCGCCACATGCCTTTGAGCACTGGCTCGGGGAATCGCCCGCCAAATGCATAGTGATCGATCCGCTCCGAACGCGAACGGCGGCCGGCGCCGAGCTGCATCTCATGCTGCGTCCGGGCAGCGACGCGGCACTGGCGTTTGCACTGCTGCACGCGCTCGACGAGCTGGGCGCTTTCGACGAGGCATTTATAGCGGCGCATACCGCCGGCGCCGACGAGATTCGTGCCGATATCGCCCGCTGCACGCCCGAGTGGGCGGCGCCCGTGACGGGCGTGCCCGCGGAGCGGATTCGCGCCGCCGCCGAACTCTACGCGGCCGGGCCTTCGCTGCTGTGGTGCGGTCAGGGTCTGCAGCGGCAGCCGCAGGGTGGCAACGTGATGCGCGCCGCGGGTCTGCTGCCTGCCATGACCGGCAATATCGGCAAGCCCGGCGCCGGGTTCTACTACATCAACGACGTTGCCGAACTCGCCGGCATCGACAGCGATTACCTGGAGGGTGAGGAACTGCGGAAGGCGCCGGCGAAAACCGTCGGTGCGCTCGAGCTCGCGGACCGCCTGTCCTGCGTCGAAGAATCCGCTGTCCGCGAGTCCGCCGCCCATAAGTCCGCTGTAAATGAGTTCAAGGCATTCGTAGTTTGGAACACCAATCCGCTGGCCTCGTCCGCCGATCTCGGCAAACTGCGTGCAGCCTGCCGGCGCGACGATCTGTACACCGTCTGCATCGATCTTTTCCTGACCGATACGGCGCGCTACGCCGATCTTGTCCTGCCGGCGGCAAGTTTCCTCGAGTTCGACGACATCACTGCCGGCTACTTCAATCTGAATCTCGGCGTGCAGTCGAAGGCGCTGGAGCCGCCCGGCGAGTCGCTGCCCAACCAGAGCATTTTCCGCCGTCTGGCGCGCGCCATGGATCTCGACGAAGCCGCGCTGTTCGAAGACGATTCGAGCATCCTCGCCCGCGTGCTCGGGCAGCTCGGCTACTCCGGGAGTTTCGACGACTTCCGCAAGGACGGCACATTCTGGCTAAACGGCGACGAGCCGCTAATCCTGTTTGCCGATCTCCAGTTTGCGACGCCGAGCGGGCATATCGAAATTGCCTCGGCCCGCGCTGAGACGCTCGGTCTGCCGCGCTGCCCGCAGCCCGGCGCCGACGCACCGCCCGCGAAGGGCAGGTTCCGCCTGCTGTCGCCCGCCTCCGAGTGGCGGCTCAACGACTCTTACGCAAACGACCCGAGGCTCGGCCGCCGTTCCGGCGCCGCCGAGCTGACCCTGCACCCGGACGACGCAGCCGGGCTCGGCATTGAGTCTGGCGCGAAACTCAAGCTTGCGAACGAGATGGGCGAAGTTGTGCTGACCGCGCGGGTGTCGCGTGACGTTCTGCCCGGTACCGTCATGTCGTACAAAGGGCGCTGGCCCAGCCGCGAAGCCGGCGGCGACAGTATCAACGTCCTCTACGACGGCTCGCCGAACGACATGGCCGGGTCGAGCAGCGTGCACGGCGTGCAGGTCACGGTCTCGCCGCTACGCGCCTGAGCAACGCCGCAGGCGGTTCAGGATAGCCGGTGAATCCTCTCAGGACTCCGGCCGAATTTCTCGCTGGAGTTTTTTTGTAAGCCGCGCAAACACTATTGCATAGGCGTCGTGGAGCAGTTCCTCGAGCGCGCCCGGCGGCAGTTCCGTGTTCTCCTCGTCGACCTGCACCCACTTCAGGCGCGCGAAGTACGGGGCCGGTTTGAACCCGGGCAGATCGCTGAGTTCGAGGAAGCGTTCCGCGCCGACGATAAACGAATACAGGCTGTCCGGCTCGTAGCCGGACACCGCGAACATCTTGCTGCCTACCTTGAACACGCGGTTGTTGCCCCACTGCAGCGTTTCGCTGGTGCCGGGCCACGACAACACGAGTTTTCGGAGTTCGGCGGCGTTCATTTGCGGTTCGCGAGGCAGCGTTCGATGCGCTGCACTGTTGCACCAACGCTGCTCGCGCGCAAGCGCAGGGGCTGGAGCGCCGTACTGCCGCTCCAGCCCCTGTCCCGCGTCAGGCCACCATCCGCCGCGTGCCGTCTTTGCTGTTCGGCACCGAAACGTCGCGGAAGACGAGCATCTCCGGAACCCGCGCCGAGGCGCCTTCGTAAAAGCCCTGTTCCTTCTGGAAGTCCTGCGGATTCCGGAAGGTACCGAAGAGCATGTCCCACAGCGGCAGATCGGAATAGTTGTAGCGGTGTACGCCCTTGCCGTGGTGCACGCTGTGACTCTCCGGACGCTGAATCAGGAACCCGAGCCAGCGCGGCGTTGCGATACTCATGTGCTGGAACATCGCGTTGAAGGTCAGAAACAGCGCGGCAATTACACCAGCCTCGACCGTCAGGCCAAGCAGCGGGAAGAACACGAGACTCGACACGGTCGTGAACATGAAAGTATCGAAGGGGTGCAAATAATAAGCACCGAAGGCATCGAGGCTCTCCGCGCTGTGATGCATCTGGTGTCCGGCGCGCCACAGCCAGGTGAACTCGTGCGCCGCCCGGTGATACCAGTAATGGCCGAACTCGTACACGAGCACGCCTACGGCCGCCCCGCCCCAGGTGCCCAGCGCGCTGCCGTCGAACAGATGCAGGTCGCCCAGCAAAGAGCCCCAGAACACGGCGGCGTAGCCGGCAATAAAAAAGGTCGCCACGGTAACGAGGCTCGCGCGCAGGCGCCAGAATCGTGTCGATTTGTGCGGCTTACGGCCTACCAGCCAGTCGAGCAGTATCATGCCCGGTATCAGGCCAATGGTTATATAAACAAGTATTTCAAACACTTAAGGTCTCCTTGGAATTCCAGGCGGCATACCGCCGCCTTTGATCTTCCAAGGCGTAACCTTCGGGGGAACATTGTTCCGTCGCAGGACCGGGCGACGGCTTCCGGCTCAGATCGGTGTATACCGACAGTAGCTCCCGGTTCTTACAGTACTTTCAGGCTTAGATCGGCGTGTACCGGCAGTAGCTCCCGGTTCTTACGGTGCTCTCGAGATAGCGGCCGGCGCCGGGCAACTGCCGCTCGACGCGTTCCATCGCATCCTTCAGGCGCCGCCGCACGTTGACCCGGGCGCGCTCGGCAGGGCCTCCCGCCCGCGGCCGGCCGCCGAGTCCAAACGCGCGCGCAAGCTCGCTGCGCAGAAACTCGAGTTCCTCCCTGAGTGCATCGGCACGGCCCAGATCGGCCATGTCCTCCGCTTCTTCGAGCTCCGCGGCAAGCTCTTGTACTCGTTCCGCATACTCGCGACGGGCCTGCGCGTCGAGCTTGGGTTCGTCACCGGAGTCGGGCGCGCCCGCGCCCGCCAGGTCCAGAACGTGAATCTCCCGGTCGGGTTCCCCTAGCAGCCTGGCCAGCATGCTCATCCCTTTGGTATCGCGAATGCTGGCGGTTTTGCCGTCGAAAGAGACCCGCCAGTGTTCGCCGGATTTGTTGAGCCGTATGCGCTCGCCGCCAGCAATGCCGGCCGGGCTGTCGGCGGCATGCGCGGGTACAGCCCGTTCGCGGCGCATCCCGAGCGTCTGCAACTGACGATCCGCGATCGCCCGATGATGACGGGCCTGTTCGGTATCGCCCATGTCGCCGGCCAGCCCGGCAATACAGGCGTGAATGCGCGCCCGCGCCGGCTCGGCGCACATCGCTTCGGCGACCGCCAGCGCCTTGTCGAAATGCCGCCGCGCCCGCTCCGGCTCGCCGAGGCCGCGGGCAAGAACGCCCAGCCAGTAGGCAACCGGACTCGACCAGCCGCCGCCGAGCAGCCCGAGATGCGTACAGGCATCCTCGGCCGGCAGTAAGGTGTGGTAGATGCGTTTGGCGATGTCGAGCCTGTCCGCTTCGAGCGCCAGGGCGCCCAGCATCGTGAGCGTGTAGCGATCGCCGCCGGCGAAGGTTCGTTCCACGAGCGCCTCGTTGCGTATGAAGCCATGCGCGAACTCGCGGTTGCCGAGGTTCGAGTAGTAGTTGATCAGCGGTGCAATGTAGAACTCCGCGTCGCCGAGTCCGCTGTCGTAGGCGGACCGCAGCCGCTCCTGAATGACGTCGAGCGGCACGGCGTTCGGCGAGTCCCATTCGATGAGCAGACAAAAACGCTGAATGGCGAGCGTTATGGTTGCCTGCGGTTCGTGGATGGCTCCGGCAAGTGCTTCGGCCTGATCCAGCAGGGCCGCGGATTCGTCGAAGCGTCCCTCGAGCGTCGCGAGCATGGCTTTGGCCGATGCCGTGCGCCAGCGGTAGTGCGGCAGGCCGAGCTGATCGGCGATGTCGCAGCAGTCGAGGATTGCGGCGTCGAGCGTACCGCGATCGCCGGACTCGATCGCGTCGATCATCAGGCGCAGCCCGGCGCGAAACTGGCCGGGCACGTCGGCGCGCTGCCTGGCCAGTGACGCAAACTCACGATTGAGCGGCAGGCGTTCGCTGACCGGCGCAAAGTCCATAAGCGCCGAAACGGCGGACCGCAGCACCTCGTAGAGCACGTCTTCGTCCTCCGTTTCGCGTGCCAGGCGAATGGCTTCGCGCGCCATACGCATTGGACCGGTCGGATCGAGCGCGGGCTGCAGCGCGCCCGCCAGCCTGCCCAGCAAGCGGGCCTTGAGTTTGGTTTGCTCGTCCGACAGCGCGGCGAGGCTGCGTTCGAGCGCGCCGATCAGCCGCCGGTCGATTCTTGCAACGACGATGGCCTGTCCCCAGGTCAGCGCAAGCTCCGCCATGAGCGACGCATCCTCGAGCGCCACGGCGACGGCAAACGCCCGTTCGCAGCAGGCGTGTGCTTCCCGCACCCGGCCGCTGTAGGACAGCGCGTTGGCGTAGACGATGTTCAGGCGGCAGCGGTCGGCCGGATCGGAGTCGGGACCTTCGCCAAAAATGCCCAGCGCGCGCTCGAGCAGGTTTGCCGCCTCGTCGAGAGCAAGCCGGTCCCGCGCGTATGCCGCCGCCTGCCGGAGCGCGGCGACCGTGTCTCTGCGGTAGTCGGGTCCGGCCAGTTCGAGATGAGTCGCAAGCAAGGACCAAAGGCTCGTGTCGCCCGCCGCTATTAGCTCCTCGAGCCGCTCGGCGTAGCGTTGGTGCATTAACAGCCGCGACTCGCTTTCCAGGTCGCGATAGAGAACGTCGCGATACAGGGTGTGCGCAAAACGGTAGTCGAGTGCCGACTCCCGATCCACGAGCCCGGCATCGATGGCGGGTACGAGCGCCTGCTGGACGTCCTTTTCCGCCGCGCCGGCCAACAGGGCGAGCGATGCCGTGCTGAATTCACGGCCAAGCACCGAGGCCGCCGCCAGCATCTGCCGGGTCGCGCCGGGCAGGCGTTCGAGCTGCTGCCGGATTACCTGCTGAACGGTCTCCGGAAGCGCGTGTTCCGCAGGGCCGGAATGAGTGAAAAGATCCGTCAATCCTTCCAGAAACAGCGGGTTGCCAGCGGTGGTTTGCAAGAGCTGCTGCACGCGCAGTTCGTCCGGACAGGTTTCGCCGCGCTGAGCGAGAAACGCCTTGATATCGTCTGCGCCGAGCCGCCCGGGCCGGATGACGGTCGCCGTACGCGTGATTTCCCATAGCGGCTCGCTGTTCCCGGCGCGGGCTTCGACATCCCGGTAAGTGCCGATCAGCAGCAGCGGCAGACCTTCCGCGTGCTGCGACAGGTGCCGGAGCAGTAACAGGGTTTCTTCGTCGGCAGCGTGCAGGTCCTCGAGCACCAGCACGGTCATGCGCTCGCGGGTTACCTGATCGAGCAGCGCTCGTACACCCTCGAGTAGCTGAAAGCGGGCTTCGTCGGGCTGCAGCGTCAGCCGTTTGTCAGGCTCGGTCCGATCGGACAAGACGTCGGCCAGCGGGGCGATCAGGTTTTCGTCCGCTTGCAGCGTACGAACGAGCGCGCCCAGGCATTGCGTCCATGGCCAGTAGGCAGGCGCGCCGCCGGCTTCCCAGGCGAAACCCCAGTGCACGGCTGCGCCGGCCTCCGCCGCGAGCCGCGCGCACAGCTTGGCGAGCGCGCTCTTGCCGATGCCGGGTTCGCCGCTCAGCAGGATCGTGCCACCCTGACCCGCCGTAAGGCGCGCGATGGCAAGTTCGCAGGCAGCGCGCTCGCGAGATCGTCCAATGAGTTCTTTCTGAGCCCCAGTATCCGGTCGGCCCATCGTCGGTTCCGCCAATTCAATCGGCCATTATACTAGGCCAATATCCGAACCAGCGCGGGCGGCACCCTGGCGTGCCGCCCCCGGGCTTTGTGCTGCGTCCGACGTTCAGGTCTCTTCAGTGCCGTCCCAGGCGCTGGATGCGGCGCTTGCCCGATGCCGGCTGTCGGAATAGCCGCGGGCGAAGCGGTGGATGACATACATGTTGAAGAAATGCGCGAGACCGAGCACCAGCAGGACTACGCCGAGCCCTTTAGCCTGATAAACAATCATGTGCTCGACGCTCTGGATGCTGACGCCGGTCTGCATGCGCAGCAGTACAAAACCGGCGTTGACCAGGTAAAAGCCCACGACGAGCAGATGATTGGTGGACTGCGCCAGTTTGGTGTTGCCTTTGAAGCCGTCAACGAGAAACGCATAGCCGTTGCTGCTGAGCGTACGTGAGACGTAAACCGTTATGACGATGCTAACGGCAATGTAGATCGTATAAGTAATCGGGGTTAGCACTTGAGGACTCCTTTTCCTGAGCGTTGCGTGAAGAGAGTCTCAAGCCTGGCCAGTGCGCGTGCGGGATTCTTCCGGGTTGATAGCGGAAGAATAAAGAGTTTGAAATATTCTATAAATCAGTTAGTTGTCGGGTTCCAGGCTGATAAGTCAGGAACTCCCACGCGCAGACGCGGCTTGCTTGCGATAGATCCCCGGGGCCTCGCCCGTCGAGTCCTTGAACGCGGCGTAGAAGCTCGACTGCGATTTGAAGCCCGTCATCATGCTGATGGCAAGGATCGAGGAGCGCTGGTCTTCCCGCAGCAGCCGTTTTGCCTCGGCAATGCGATGCTCGCGAACGAAGCGCGAAAACCCGTAGCCAAAACTTGTATTGATGAGCTCCGAAAGCTGGTGGCTGCTCAGGTCCAGCGTTTCGGCGAGCAGAGCGAGGTTGAGGTTTTCGTTCTGATAAATCTTGTCCTCGTCCATGAGCGTCCGTAGCTGTTTGAGCACGTCTTCGACGTCGACCTCGCCGAGCGTGCTCTTGGCGTAAGCCGCGTGGGCGGCATCGGAAATGTCGCCGAGAAGATCCGGGAATACGATGAGCGCCGCCACGATCAGCACGAAGGCCACGCCGATGGCAAACGCATAAGCCAGATAAAAGATCGCCGGGTTCAGATAAGGGATGCCGGCCACGAGTACGAGCACGGCGACGGCTAAAACGGCGAAGAGACCGAAGAAGAACATCTCGAAGCGGAAGCGGTGACTGTGCTTGCGCATGCCGTAGACGAGCCGCATTAGCCACAGAGCATAGCCCGCACCTATCACGAAAGGCAGAGCCGGCAGCACGGCGTCCGGCAGAAAACCGCCTGCGACCGGCGGTACGGCATGCAGCAGCAGCAGCCAGGACTTTGCAGCGTCCGGCAGAAGTATCTCGCGGCCGAAAAAATAGAATGCCGGCGGTGCCGTCAACAGCAGGGCTACATACAGCGGCGAAGCCAGGAGGTCTTCGCCCGAGTCGAGAAATCGAAGATGCAACAACTGAAGCGCGCACAGCGATGCCAGCAGGACCGCGCACGAGGCGATACCTATCGCCGTCTTCTTCATTTTCTCCAGGAAGAAGACGTAAGCGAACAGCAGTATGGCGGCGCTGAAGACCGAGAATCCGATCAGGAGAACAGTAAGGGACTGCATGGCAACGCAGGCGTTATCCGGTATTTGGCGGTAAAGCGATTATAGGCCTTGCGAATATCGTTTTGCTGCGTTCGGCACTGGGGTACGCTCCCCGGGATGCAAGACCCACTCGCAGAGGATTCTCCGGCCCGGTTTGGGCGGCGCGGGCTGCGTGCCTCGAGCGTCGGCGGCTACGCGATTGGCGACTTCGCCAACAATCTGTACTGGGGCGGCGCGTCTTTTTTTCTTTTCTACTGGTATACGGACGTTGCCGGGCTGGCGCCGAAAGACGCAGGCCTGTTGTTGCTAGCCGGCTCAGTCTTCGATGCGCTGACCGATCCGGCCGTCGGTCTGGTCGCCGACCGCTCGCGGGCCCGCGGTTTTACCTACCGCCGCTTCATCGCCTGGGGTGCCGCGCCGCTGGCGTTCTCGTTTGCGCTGCTGTACTGGCTGCCGCCGCTTGCAGGCATCGAACTCGTTGCGGCGCTGCTGGCCGCGCAGATTCTGTTCAGGGCGGCGTATTCCGTCGTTGCCGTTCCCTACGCAAGCCTCTCGGCGCGGATCACACGAAGCCCTCGCCAACGCACCGTGCTTTCGGGCGCGCGGATGATGGCGGCTTACGGCGGCGGCCTGGTGATTTCCGCGGCGGGTTTTCCGCTGGCGCGGTATTTCGGTGCCGGTGACGAGCGACAGGGTTTCTTCTACTTCGCGGCGATGGCGGGAGTCCTTGCCGTGGTCCTGCATCTCGTGTGTGTTTCGCTCACGCCGGAGGCGCCGCAGACGAGCACCCGCAGTGCCCGCTATACGATCCGCGAACTGCTCGCCAGCGCACTCGCCAAGCGCAGTTTCCTGATCTTGCTGTTGGCGATTCCGCTGTTCACGGCGGCCGGACTCGTGGCCATCAAATGTCTCGTGTACTACGTGAAATACGGGCTCGATGCGCACGATCAGCAGGAAACGGTGCTGCTCTGGCACGGCATCGTGACCCTGCTCGCAACGCCAGTGTGGGTAATGGTTTCGCAGCGTATCGGCAAACGCCGGTGCTGGGGAGTTGCAACCATTGCAGTATCCTTGGCGGCTCTGCTCGCGTTTATCGTCGAGGCCAGCGGCGTGCCGCAGTTCCTGCTGTCCTGGCTGCCCATGTCGGCCGGTCTTGCGGCCGTCGGCGTTCTGTTCTGGTCCATGCTGCCCGACGCGGTCGACCGGCCCGATGCCAAGCGGCCTGCCGGCGGCGAGGCTGCCTTCTTCGGCCTCGCGACCTTTATTCAAAAGGTCTCGATCGGCCTGAGCGCCTGGCTGCTCGGTTTAGGGCTGAGCTATGCGGGTTTTGTGCCGGGCGGCGCGCAGTCGGCGAGTACAGTAGTATCCATAAAGTCCTGGATGACTCTGGTGCCCGCGGCGCTCATGTGTCTGTCCTGGTTGGCGATGAGGCGATATCCGATGGATCATGAGATGGATGAGCCTCCGCGGGTCCGCGCAGGGTGAGCGGAATCGCGCTTCGCCGCCGGTTAGACGACCGGGCAGAGCCACGGTGTGCAATGAAGGTGTTTGGCCCGTAATGAGAACGACCATAATCGATGTAGCGGCACTGGCTGGTGTATCCATCAAGACGGTATCGCGAGTTCTCAACCACGAGCCGAACGTCCGTGCGGCCACCCGCGACAAGGTCAACGAAGCCGTCAACAAGCTCGGCTACCGGCCGAATCTTCAGGCCCGGCAGCTCAAGGGCACCCGCTCGTATCTGATCGGCCTGATCTGCGGCGAAAAGCTCGGCAGTTACGCGGGTCCGGCACAGCTCGGAGCCATCGAGGCCTGCCGTAGCCGCGGTTATCACCTGGTGGTGGAAACCTGCGACGCTGCCTCACAGGACCCCGCCGTCAAGTTGGCGCAGCTTCTGCGCGATACCACGCTCGACGGTTTGCTGCTGCTGCCGCCGTTCGGCGATTTGCCGTCCGTTACGCAGATGGTCCGCGCACACGGCCTGCCGTTTTGCAGCTTCTCGCCGAAGGAGGTGCAGGACGATGCGTATACCGTGCGCATGGACGACGAGGCGGCAGCCTACGAAATGACCACTTACCTCATTGAACTCGGACACCGGCAAATCGGTTTCATCAAGGGCGATGTGCGTCATGCAGCCACTGACCACCGTTACGCCGGCTTCAGGCGGGCCATGCGCGAACGGCAACTGGAGGTGCTCGACGAGCACGTACAGCAGGGAGATTTCTCGTATCGTTCCGGCATTGCGGCCGCCAACCGTCTGTTGGACGGCGAGCATCGTCCCAGCGCCGTGTTCGCCAGCAACGACGACATGGCCGCGGCCGTCGTTTCGGTCGCTTACCGGCACGGCCTCGTCATACCCCGGGAGCTTTCGGTCGCCGGGTTCGATAACTCGGATTTCTCCCGCAAGATCTGGCCCACGGTCACCACGGTTCATCAGCCCGTGTACGAAATGGGCGAGAGCGCCGTCAGCCAGTTACTGGACGGTATCGCCGGCGATCAGACGACCAGCGTCAAGACCCTGAGCTACCGTTTGCTGTTTCGTGAGTCTACGGCGCCACCCGCCGCCGAATGAGGCCGGCGCTTACGGGCAGCGCAGCTCACCTTCCGTGGAGCCCAGCGCAACCCGATGCAAAGACAGATCGAAGCCTGTGTCGCTTTCCAGCCGCAGGGCTTCGGTAACCTGCCCGGGCGTATCGCTGCTGAAACACTTGAGCGGTACGCGCAGGTCCTGCCAGACGCCAACCGCTGCCGGGTCGGCAAGCTTGCCGAGTTCGATCGTCCGGTCGCAGCCGCCGGCGCAACCCAGCCGCAGCGAGACGGGCCCGTCGAGTGGGCGGTCGATGCGCAGGATGAGCTGCAGCGAAAGGTCGGCGTTGGCCGCACGCGCAAGATCGGTCGCCCTGCCGCGCAGTAACAGCCCGGCATGCGTCGGGCCGGCACGCAGCGCAATGGCGTCTTCCTGTGCACCGTAGTCGACGCGCCTGAACTCGAGCGTACCCAGCGTGGATCTCGCCGTGCCTGCAGTGACGACGGTCTCCCCCGCCCGGTCGCTCAGCACCATTTGCCACGGCGGTACCGCGCGGCCTCTAACCAGAAAACGATTGGCCGGGTCGTCGGCGGACAGTGCCGCCGCCGCTGCCTCCGGAAGTGTGTCTACCACCGTCTGTGAGCCGTAATCCAGTCCATAGCCAAACGCAAACAGCGGTGCATAGTCTTCGTCGCCAAGGTTGAGCTCGGCGTCGTCCGGCGCGGCGGGCCAGGAAAACGACAGCCGGCCCGTAAAATCGTATTGCGGCTGCGAGGGATCCACGGCAATGAGTACGTCGGCCAGCCCGCCGCCTTCGCTGCCCGGCAGCCACGCCGCCACAAACGCATCGCTGCGGTTGAGTTCGCGGTTAACCCACAGAGGCCGTCCCGAAAGGAACACGCTGACGACGGGAATGCCGGCGGAGCGCAGCCGCTCCAAAGTGTCGAGGTGCTCGTCGCCGTCGTAGACGAAAGCGACGTTTGGCCGGTCGCCCTCGAATTCCGCGTAAGGGCGTTCTCCGAACACGACAATGGCGACGTCGGGTTTTGTGCCGTAGCTCCCGTCGGCGCTGAGTTCCGCCGACCCGCCGTGAGCGGTCACGGCGTCGCGAATGCCTTCCCAGATACTTGTCGCGCCGGGGAAGTCGGCGCGGGAATTACCCGTGCCCTGCCAGGACAGCGTCCAGCCGCCGGACTGGCGGCCGACATCGTCGGCGGCGGGTCCCGCGACGAGTACACGGGCGTCGGCGGCAATCGGCAGGACGGTGTTGTCGTTCTTGAGCAGAACCAGCGATTTGCGTACCGCTTCGCGCGCTACGGCGCGATGCGCGGCGCTGCCGAGGAGCTCGAAACGGCCGGCATACGGTCTCGAGGAGGGCCGCGGTTTCCCGAACAGGCCGGCGCGCAGCTTAACCCTCAGGATGCGCCGCACAGCGTCGTCCAGCCGCGCTGTCGGGATGTCTCCGCGGCGTACGTTCTCGAGCGTATTGTCGTACAGAGCCTTCCAGCTATCGGGCGCCATGAACATATCGACGCCCGCATTAATCGCCGCCGGGCACTCGTCCGTCCGGCAGCCGGCCACCTGCCCGTGGCCGTTCCAGTCGCCTACGACAAAGCCGTCGAATCCCCAGTGGTTCTTGAGCACATCGGTGAGCAGCCCGGCATGGCCGTGCAGCTTGCGCCCGTGCCACGCGTTGAATGAGGCCATGATCGTCTCGACTCCCGCCTCGATGGCGGGTGGATAACCTGCGGCATGCACCAGAGCAAGTTCGCGGTTGCCGCTGACGTTGTTACCCTGATCGAGCCCGTCGATCGTGCCGCCGTCACCGACGAAGTGTTTCGCCGTCGCGATCACGCGCTCTCCCATTAACCGGTCAGGTTCTCCAAGCGCGCCCTGCAGGCCCTCGATAACCGACCGGGCATAACGTTCGACGATTCCCGGGTCCTCCGAGTAGCTTTCGTAGGTCCTCCCCCAGCGGTCGTTACGGGCGACTGCAAGCGTGGGTGCAAAGCTCCAGTCCATGCCCGTGACGGTTGTCTCGAATGCGGTGATTTCGGCTATTCGCCGCAGCAGATCGACGTCGTTGGCAGCGCCCAGGCCAATGTTGTGCGGGAACAGCGTGGCGCCGACAACGTTATTGTGGCCGTGCACTGCGTCCGTCCCCCAGAGCAGCGGAATTGCGCTACGTCCGCTCCGCCGGTCGACCGATGCATCGAAGAACGCGTCGGCAAGCGCAAGCCACTCCTCCGGTGCAGCCCGAACGTTGCCGCCGGGCGCCGAGTTGCCGCCGTTCAGAACGGAGCCCAGGTGGTAGTCACGCGCTTCTGCCGGAGTCACCGAGCCAATATCGGCCTGAATGATCTGCCCGACCTTTTCCTCGAGCGTCATCGTGCGGAGCAGCTCGTCGACTTGCCGCTCGATTTCCTCGTCCGGCGCGCGCCGGGCTTCTATGGCGGGCCATTCGTCCAGCTCGATGAGCACTGGCGGTTCACCGGACGGCGCTTGCGGTGTCTGGCCGCTGCAGCCCGCTAGGAGCAGCGCGCAGATAGATGCGCCGATGAGCAAGCGCGTGGAATGCTCGAGCGTCGTGATCATAAGGGCTCTCCCTTGTGTTCCTGCCGCGGCAGGCTGTCCCGGGAGCCGACATTTACGCAAAATGACAAGGTTGTCAATATTTGATCGATTTTCGCGACTGGCGGTGTCGATTCATCATAGCTTGGCTCGTCTTTTGCGTCGCTCCCGTCTGTTTTGTTTTCGCCCGGGGCCAGAAGATTTACAAAAATAATCATATTAATCAGTTTATTAAGAAATATTTACTACGGTCGTTGAGGCCTCCTCCAGGGCCTCGTTTGTGGTCCAGCCTCGCTCGTAATGGCGGCTCCGAAGCAGAGTTTTGTTGCACTCTCTTGTTGACATCGTTGTCATTCTGAGACAAATTGCAGCAATCGGCGAAGGCAAAGCCGAACTCTGCAGTGATATACATTTAGGGGGGATCCGAATGTTCACACGACTATTGAATACGGCACGGAGGTTTTCCGTGCACTCGCTTTCGATACTGCTGGGCGCGGGATTGCTGGCAGGCGCTGTGCCTGCCGCAAACGCGCAGGACGATGAAGTAGCGGAACTCGATGAGATTATCGTCACCGTCGAACGGCGCGAACAAACGCTGCAGGAGTACGCGGGTACCGCGCAGGCATTCAGCGGCGAGGACCTGCTGAGAGACGGTGTCGGTTCGGAATTCCTGAACCTGGCCAACGTCGTTCCCGGCCTGACCATCGCCAACCAGGAAGGCAACATCGAAATCTTCATACGCGGTGTCGGCTCTGCGAATAACACCGAGATCGGCGATCCGGCGGTGGGCACGCACATCAACGGCGTCTACATCCCACGGCCAAGGGGCGTGGGCGTGCAGTTCTACGACATCGAGCGTGTCGAAGTAAACAAGGGACCGCAAGGCACGCTGCGCGGGCGAAACTCGACGGGCGGTACGATCAACATCATTACCCGCGGCGCAAAGCTCGATGAAACCAGCGGCTATCTGCAGGCCGAGTTCGGCAATTACAATCATCAGTCGTTTACCGGCGCGCTGAATCTGCCGATCGGTTCCACCGCCGCTGTGCGTATCGCCGGGTTTGCCGAGAACCGGGATTCGAACTACTCGAACGTCGGCTTCGATCAGTCGCTGAGCCCGGCGGGCGTCGAAGACGAAGCGGCGGGCCGCCTGAGTTTCAGCTATCGGCCCAACGACCGCTTTTCACTCGAAATCGTCGGCGACTACACCGAGGAAGGCGGCACGGGCTATCCGGGCGTGAATATCTTCCAGTCGGCCAGCGCGGGGTTCGGTTTCGAGGACATCGATCCCCGAGACGTCGTCAATCGAGCGGTGCAGGGCGAGTTGGACAGCAACCTCTGGGGCGTAAGCATAAAGGCGGCATACGACTTCGATCGTTTCTCCATCGAGTATCTCGGCAGCCGCCGCGTGCTGGATTTCCGGCAGACCAACGCCGCCGGTAACGTGCCGTTCTACCCGGGGCGCGACATTAGCCCTGGCGGCTTCAACTATGAGAACCACTCGAACGTCTACTGGTCGCAGACCTCCGAGGCCGACGTTCACGAGCTAAGGATAGCGGCCCCGGCCGACGCGCGGCTGCGCTGGTCGGCTGGTGTGTTCTCGCTGGAGGAAGACCAGACGGTCGGGTTTTTTGCGGTGACCGACAACGGCGTGTTCTTCTCGGGTACCGAGTTCACGATGCCCGATGTCGACGTCAACTCGCTGGCCGGCTACGTCGACGCAACCTACGATCTCACCGAACGCCTGCGCATAAAGGGCGGCTACCGCTACACCGACGAGGACAAGTCGCGCTTCGGCATTGGCGGCAACTGGACGCTCGGGCTCGGCAGCGACGGCTTCAACTGCTGCTTTGCCACGCGGCTGGGCACGGCGGGTTTTCAGCCGGCGTTGACCTCCCGGCCGAATTTCATCGCGCCCGGCAACAACGCGGAAGCCGCGCTGTTCCTGCAGCAGGGTGCTTTGTCGTTTGGGCAGGACGACACGCTGGTAGCGCAGCTTGCGGGCGTAGTGGACGGCAGCTCGCCGAACGGCACCTGCGTGTCCACCGACGACACTAACCAGGGCGGTTCGCAGGTTTGCCCGCCAAACGGACAGCACTCGTTTTTCACCGTTGCCGGACCCGCGCAGCAGGTCGGGTCTTACAGCGACAATTTTCAGGATTTCCGTTTCGGTTTCGAATTCGACCTGGGCAGCGACAGTCTTCTCTACGCGACGGTATCCACCGGGCACAAGTCTGGCGGTTTCAACGATAATCTCGGCGAAATTGCACCGAGCTACGAACCCGAAGAGTTGACGGCTTACGAGATCGGCAGCAAGAACCGCTTCGAGTTTCGCGGGCGAACGGCAACCTTCAACGCGGCTGCCTTTTTCTATGACTACGAGGATCAGGTCTTCCAGTCGCTGATCCAGCAGGGCGGCACCGGCGCTAACGGCGGCTTCTCGCTGCTCAACGAAAACGTCGCCGACACGGAGATTCTCGGCGCCGAGCTGTTCGGTTCCTTGGGCTTCGGCTACGGCTTCAGTGTCGATGCGACGCTGCTGGTTCTGGACACCGAAGTGAAAAGCGGCGAACTGGCTGACGTTCGCGGTCAGGACTTCGGCCAGAATCCCTCGGCCGTCAACATCGATCTCACTGGTAACACGCTGCCTAACGTGTCGGACTGGACCTTCATTACCCGAATTCAACAGGAGTTCAATGCACTGAACGGCAGCTTCGTCTGGCAGTTGCTGGCGAACTACCGGTCCGACTATTTTCTGAGTATCTTCAACGAAGATCCGATCGTACGGCCGGACGGATCCACTATCTGCGGCAGCAATAACGCGGTTACCTGCGGTTTCGAAAGCGAACAGGAGGGCTTCACGACCGTCAACTTCGGCATAAGTTACTCACCCGACGACGGTCCGTGGCGCGTCGACGCCTATGCATCGAACCTGTTTGACGAAGATGCTTCGGTGAAGGCGCTGCTCGGCAATTCGAATAACCTGCGCTTCCTGAACAACCCGCGCCAGTTCGGCGTGCGTTTCTCAATCGATCTGTAGCTGCCTTCGCAACGGCCGGCCGGCGATTCCGCAGGCCGGCCGTTGCCTTTCGGGGGCACCGCCTTTGTTCGCAACCTCAAGCTAATGGAGAGGATTACGATCCACGATGTCGCGCGTCTGGCCGGTGTTTCCATCAAGACCGTGTCACGCGTCGTCAACGACGAGCCCAACGTCTCCCAGCGAACGCGGGAGCGCGTCGAACGTGCGGTTCGCCAGCTCAACTACCGGCCAAACCCCGCGGCGCGCCAGCTGGGCGGCAGCCGGTCTTTTCTGCTTGGCCTGTTTTACGACAACCCGAGTGCCAGCTACATCATCAATGTGCAAAACGGCGTGCTGGCGGAGAGCCGCGCGCGTGGTTTCGACCTCGTGCTGCATCCTTGCAATTACACGGACCGGCAGCTCGTCAACGAATTTCTCTCGGCCGCGGCTCAGCTGCGCCTCGATGGGCTCATTCTGACTCCGCCGCTCACTGACAACGGCAGTCTCGTCGAGGCCCTGGCCGAGCGGGGTATACCGTTTGTATCGATTTCGCCCGCGGAAGCGACTCCGCGGGCGCCCTTGTGCGTAAAGACCAACGATCGCAGCGTGTGCGCGGCAATGACGCAGTGCCTGCTGGCGATGGGGCACCGGCGGATCGCATTCCTGGCCGGTCACCCGGACCATGCGGCCATCCGCCATCGCGAACTGGGTTATCTCGACGCGTTATCGGCTGCCGGCATAGCCGTCGACAGAGAGTTGATCGTCCAGGGATACAACGACTACGACTCGGGCTTCGACGGAACCAACCGTCTTCTGGCGCTGGAAGACCCGCCGACCGCGGTGTTTGCCGCCAACGACGACATGGCGGCGGGCGCAATGACAGCCGTGCACGAGGCGGGCCTGAGCGTGCCGTCTCAAATCTCTATAGCGGGTTTTGACGACGTCCCGCTGGCCGCGCACGTGTGGCCGACGCTTACGACCATCCGTCAGCCGATCGAAAAGATGGCGTCCAAAGCGACGGAACTGTTACTTGAACGGCTGCAAGGCGATACGCTTGATAACCAGAGCGTCGTGATCGATTCAGAGCTGGTCTTTCGGAACTCTACGCTACGTCCTGGCCAGCGTCGCGACAACAAGAGCGGTTTACCGCCGGGGAAGGGGAAACGGTATGGGTGAATTTCAGTCGCTGGACTGGATTGTCGTGGCGGGCTATTTCATGTTCGTCTTCGGAATTGCGTTTTACGCAGGCTTGCAGCGCACGTCCGGGAAGAGCAGTCAGGACTATTTCCTCGCGGGCAAAAACGTCGGCTGGTTTGTCATTGGCGCCTCTCTGTTTGCCTCCAACATCGGCTCCGAACACCTGGTAGGGCTGGCCGGCACGGGCGCGGCCAGCGGCGTGGCGGTCGCTCAGTTCGAAATACTCGCAGGCATTATCCTGCTGCTGCTCGGCTGGGTGTTCGTGCCGTTTTATCTCAAGAGCGGCGTGTTCACGATGCCCGAGTTCCTCGAGCGGCGTTATTCGTCCGGGCCGCGCCTGTATCTCGCCGTTATCTCGATCGTCGGTTACGTGCTGACCAAGATATCGGTCACGATTGCGGCCGGCGGCATTGTGTTCACGGCCCTTATGGGTGTGGATTTCTGGACCGGCGCGCTGATCGTGGTCGTCGCCACGGGCATCTATACCATCTGGGGCGGTTTGCGCGCCGTGCTGTACACGGATCTGCTGCAGCTGTTCGTGCTGCTCGCCGGCGCAATCGCGGTTACGGTGCTCGGCCTGCAGCACGTCGGCGGCTGGAGCGGCCTGCAGCAGCAGGTCGATCTCGAGTATTTCAATCTCTGGAAGCCGATGACACACCCGGATTTTCCCTGGACCGGCGTATTGTTCGGCGCGCCGATCCTGGGCGTGTGGTACTGGTGCACGGACCAGTTCATCGTACAGCGCGTGCTCGCGGCGAAAGACATTTCGAACGCCCGCAAAGGCACTATTTTTGCGGCGATCCTCAAGCAGTTGCCGCTATTCCTGTTTGTGCTGCCCGGTATCATTGCGTTTGCGCTGGTCAACACCGGGCAGCTAACCCTCAATCAGCCGGACGAGGCTTTGCCCGCACTGATCGAGGCGCTGCTGCCGGCCGGTCTGCGCGGTCTGGTTGCAGCCGGTTTGCTCGCGGCGCTAATGAGTTCGCTGTCGTCCGTATTCAATTCCTGCTCGACGCTGTTTACGATCGATATTTATCAACGCGTTCATCGCGAGGCAAGCGAGCGTACGCTGGTGATCGTCGGGCGGATCGCCACCCTGTGCCTCGTTGCGCTGGGGCTGCTTTGGATACCGTTCATGAAGCTGATTTCCGGTCAGCTTTTTACCTATATCCAGAGCGTTCAGGCGTATATTTCGCCGCCGATTGCCGCGGTTTTCCTGATCGGAATCGTCTGGCCGCGGGCCAATGCCCGCGGCGCGATCGCCGCGCTAAGCACGGGTTTTGTCTTCGGGATAGCGCGGCTGATTCTCGAGATGAACAAGGCCGATCTGAGCGGGGCCGCACTGTGGGTCGCGAGTATCAATTTTCTGCATTACGCGATTTTTCTGTTTGCGGTTTCGGTTGCGGCCCTCGTGATCGGCAGTCTGCTCGGTCCTAAGCCCCCGCGCGAGAAAACCGAGACGCTCACGTTTGCCGGGCGGCGCGGCAGCGCGGACAAGGCGGCTTCGGGCCTTAACCGAAGAGACATGGTTTACAGCAGCCTCGTGCTGCTGCTGATCGCAGCCGTCTGGCTGAGTTTCTCGCCGCTTGGTCTGGCTTGAGCGCCGGCGCGTGGTCTTGACGGTCATACAAACGACTCCCGCTATGGTTACACTAACGGCGTTTGTTCGGCGGGCTGACGGCAATGTTCACAGGCGTACGATTCATCACGTTCATCATCGCTTTCTCGGCGGTTATCGGTCCGTCCGCCGCGGCGCACGCGTGGGGTAAGACCGGGCACCGGGTTACCGGCGCTATCGCCGACGCGTACTTGTCCGACGCCGCGCGGCGGGAGGTGGTGGCCATCCTCGGCACCGAAGATCTGGCCGAAGCGTCGACCTGGCCGGACTTCATGCGCGCCAGTCCGGATGAGTTCTGGCAGGACACGGCCGGCCCCTATCATTACGTGACGATTCCTGCCGGCAAGACTTATGCCGAAGTCGGTGCTCCGCCCGAAGGTAATGCCATCACGGCGCTAGCGCGGTTTCGCGCCGTTCTCGAAGACGACGGTGCCGGGCGCGAGGAGAAACAGCTCGCGCTGCGGTTTATCGTGCACCTCATCGGCGATCTGCACCAGCCGCTGCATACCGGCAACGGCACCGACAGAGGCGGTAACGATTATGCCGTGACGTTCTACAACGAACACACCAACCTGCACCGCGTGTGGGACAGCCTGCTGGTGGAGAGCGAACAGCTTTCCTACAGCGAGCTGTCAGGCTGGCTCATGCGCCGTCTGACGCGGGAGCGGGTTGCCTCGTGGCAGCAGATCGACCCGGTGGTCTGGGCGACGGAGAGCGCTGCGATTCGAGACACTATTTATCCGGGCGGCGACAGGGAAATTCGTTCAGCCTACATCTTCGAGCACCGCGAAACGGTACGAATCCGCCTGCTGCAGGCAGGCGTCCGCATGGCCGCGTATCTAAACGCTGTTTTTGCGGAACCGAACTTGGGCCCGGCGCCCGCCGATTGACGGACAAGTTAGCCGTCAGTGTGGGGACTTTATTGCAGGCCGAGATTCTTTCGAATCGTCGGTTTTCGCAATTTCCAGATTAGCGAATCAACGATGTAGTGATGAAAGTTGATAGTTTGATAGATAGTGATTGCGATTACCGCGGCGCTAACGGCAAAAACCGACTGCAAGGCCACCGTAACGAAGGTTTCGATAGAGAAGTAAACCGCTGTCGATAAGGTCAGGCAGGTCGCGAAGTACAGAGTAAGCCGCCCGTTCTGGCTGAGCGTCGATAGTAGTTTTTGCTCGTCGCTCGGTTTGCCGTTGAATCTGCGATTGTTGTATAGCCAGACAAACAGGACGTACTGTGCGTTGTGCCAGATGTTGATCGTCAACCAGCCATAGTTGAACTCTTCCAGGTATATATAGGCTACGTAGTAAATACTGAAGTGACTAACTATGTAGGCAACGTACGGTACGGCGAGTTTGCCGGCTCTGTAGGCCCTGACCTGTTCGATGGCCCACATGGCAAGCAGTGCAGCAGTTACGATGTAGGCGGCTGTCACCACCCAGTCGGCTACCGGTAGCTGTCGAAACGGCAGGAACAGAAATTCTGCGTCAGGACGACTCGAGAGCGTCAGGATGCCGCTGATTGGCACCGCATAAAAGGCCGCGCGCCGAATGTACGGATTGCCAAGCTCCTTGTCTTTCGCTTTGCCGGCGTAAGCTTTCGATATGCCTTCACTCTGTCGAGTGTAATGCCACCATTGCCAGTAAACGTAAATGGTTGCAACTATCCATATGCCAACATAGACAGCCAGCAACGCAACGGCCACCGCAACGGCCGGGAACAAGTAGACGATTAGCGCACGGTTTTCGAGGAAGCTCTTCTTGTCGAACACGAGCCGGGTGTAGGTTGCGATGACGTGGTGATATCCAAGCAACCATAAATCCGCAGCCAGGACCGGGAAGAACAAGCTGTTGTCGTAGGTAACGAGCAGGCCGGAGCCGATCGCGATCAGCGGAATGGCAACGATGAACAGGGCATCAAATTCGATGCTGCGGAGTAACCCCGGATACTTTGCTGTATGTGCACTCATACCTGTCAGACGCTCTTCCGCATTGGCTTATGACAAGTCTAGGCAATGAGCCCGACCAGCTGCGTGACTCGGCTCACAGATTATGGGCGGGCGCGAAAACCGCTGCAAATATCCTTTGTCCCTGATTTTCTTACATAATGTGACGGGCTTGGCAGCGTCGGGCAGACTGCTCGTCAATACTTTTATTTCTTTTCTCCCTGTGACGCCAGGAGCCAGGGCAATGGATCACGGTCGCTTTGCTTTTTGCGCCAGCACCGGACGCACGGCAACGATGTTTCTCGCGACGACGCTTAACTCGCTTGACGGTGTGCTTGGCCTCCATGAAGGTCACGAACCGGGTGATTCGCCGCAGGCTCGTTTACCTCTGATCAATCTTCAGAACGGCAAAGCCTGGCATGATACGAGCTTCGCCGAAGCAACCGTCGCGCGGCTGCGAAACGATGCCACGCTGTCAGCGGCTAACGCCAGGCTGCTTGTTGACGTCGCGTTCTACAATGCTCCGTTGCTTTGGCCACTTTCAGAGCAACACCCGGACGCCGCGTTGTTTGTCATTTTTCGCCGTTGCGAAGGATTCGTCCGTTCGGCAACCATCGTCAGCGGCGAAGACATGCAGCCTGCCGGCTGGCCGGGTCGATCCAAGCCGTTAACGGATCGCGAGAAGTTTATCGCGTTGGGCAGGCTGCGGCCGAAGCCAGGCAGCGGCGACGATGCCCTGTGGACGGACTGGTCGGCTACACAACGCAACATATGGCTATGGCACCACGTCAACAGCCACCTGCTGGGGATTCTTGGTTCGCTGGAGCGATGTCATGCCCTGTATTTCGAGGATTTGGCTGCGGCTCCTGCGAAATTCTGGAACCGATTGCTCAAGCCGCTGGGGATACTCTCTACCGCAAACCTGAATCACTGCGTTGAGAGATCGAGCGGAAAACTGAACCAGCGACCGTCCTACCAGATCGGCCCCATCGAGACCTGGAACGAACGGGAACGAGACCTTTACGAGCAACTAGCCCATCCATTGGAGAAAAGACTGTATGACCGATACGCTTGAACAACAGATCATCGCGATCATCGAGCAAACTCTGAGCGAGCAGAATGGCGGGGAAACTGTTTCGATAGCAGCGGACGACTCCATGGAGAGCGTTACCGCCTGGGACTCCCTGTCGTTCATGAGTGTCTTCATGAAAGTAAACGAGACCTTCGGCGTTAACCCGGACTTCGACGACGCAATTCATTACACGTCGGTCAGTGGCCTGGCGGCGTATCTCAAGGGACAGATTAGCTAGTGCCTGTAAGCGGCAGCAGACACAGGTTGCTTGCGCGCCTGCATGCGGTCGTTACGGAACGTGGCGAGCATACCGCGGTGCGGGAATACGATCGGGACTATTCCTACGCGGCGCTGGGTTCGATGATCGGTGCGGTGTACCGGTCGCTAGCGCAGATCGAGGGCGATGAAAGTACGCCGGTTGGCCTGCTGATTGACCGCTCTGCTTTGGCATACGCCGCGATGTGGGCCTGCATAGCCCGCGGCAGAGCCTATGTACCGCTGAACAGGAACTATCCGTCAACTCGTCTGCAGAACATTGTTTCGCAGGCCGGCATCATCAATGTTATCTGCGACCGGAGCACACGGGAGCTCGCACAGTCGCTTGTAGCCGGTCCGGATCGTATTGTGGAAGCGGCGCCGGAGACTGCCAGGGAGGGGCAGTGCGGCGGTCAGTCAATCTGGTGTCAGGCCCGCGAATCGCAGTCGCCTGCCTATGTCTTGTTTACTTCAGGGTCGACGGGGGAACCCAAGGGAGTGCCTGTTTCCTGTGACAACCTGCTGGCTTTCATAGACAACATGAACGCCACGATCGAGTATCGTCCTGACGATGTGTGCTCACAGGTCTGCGAGCTGTCCTTCGACTTCAGCGTGCACGAAATCTATCTGGCGCTACTGAACGGCTGCATACTGTGCCCGGCACGACAGATTGACCTCTACAACCCTGCGCACTATATCTCCAGACGCGGCATTACCGTCTTTATCGCGGTACCGTCGCTGGCTCGAGTCATACTTAACAACGGGTTCCCGATCGGCAACTCGCTGAGTAACGTGCGTCTGACCGTATTCAACGGTGAAGCGCTGACTGCAGATCTGGCTCGTGCCTGGCACAACGCGGCCGGTCAGTCGAGCATCTGGAACAACTACGGGCCGACGGAATGCACGGTGGCTGTGACGGCACAGCTCTGGGAGGACGATCCCGATCTTGTCGAAGCCGGTGTGGTTACCATTGGCGCGCCGTTCGAAGACTGCAGCACGGCTCTTTTGAGCGACGGAACGATAACACCAACATCCGCTGCCGATGAGCGTTGTTCGGGCGAGTTGCTATTGGCGACCCCGCAAGCTTTTGCCGGCTATACGGATCCGCGTATCGCGGCACCCTTTATCAGCGACGACAATGCAAAGATCTGGTACCGAACCGGCGATCGCGTCCTTTGGCGCGCGGGCAAGCTGTTTCACCTCGGCCGCATCGATCTGCAGGTCAAGATCGGCGGACACCGAATTGAATTGCAGGAAATCGAACACCGGCTTCGTCGCCACCTCGATACTGAGTCGCTTGCCGTCGTAGCCAGCCCGCCACAGCATCCGACCGAACTCGTGCTTTTTGTCGCCGGAACATCCGAAGTTGGATCGCTTGATGCAGAAGAGGTCGGCCTGCCGGGCTACATGCTGCCAGGGCGCTCCGTCGTGCTGGATGCGTTGCCCACAAACCAGCACGGCAAGCTCGACCGCAGTGCGTTACGGCAAATGCTCAAGGACATCTAGTGCGAGGCAATATGGCAATTCGCGGTTTGTGGCTCGCAGCAGCAGCGATGTTTCTTGTCGGATTACTGTGGCTGGATCAGCATCGCGGAGGACCCGCCAGCGCGATGTCACGCTGCAATCTGCTGCTAAGCCGGAATGACGCTCCGCCAGCCGACGTGCTGATTGTTGGCAGCAGTCGTTCCGGTGTCGCGCTGGACGCGCCCGCCATGCAGATAATGCTGGAACGCGAAGTGCCCGGCGCATCGGTCAACGTGGAACGCCTTGCTCTGGGGAATAACCCGTTACGGGTCAACCACGCATTACTCGAGAACTACCTGGAGCTTCGCGGTGCACCTCGGGTTGTTGTGCTCGAGATCATGTTCATGACGCAGCGCAGCGTAGAAAGGCTGCAACACATCGGGCTCGAGACTACGCCGGAACACTATATCTTCCAGCGCGACATCAACTTGATGTCTTACGGACAGATCATGCGGCTGCCGTCCGTTGCGATGCCGTTCACCGAAGACGAGGGTTGGTTGAACCGACTTCGCTTTCGGCTGCGCGGGACAGTTTTGCGTACTGGCGCGCTGATCTATCAGTTCGCGCGCAAGCCCGGTGAACGCTGGGACCTGGCAAGCTGTGACAAGTCGGACTGGACGCGAGAACCGTCATGGCCGGCAAGCTTCAGCTTTCGCCACGGCGACTTCGATTCCAATATGCCGCTGGCGGAGACCATGGCATCGCTGGAAAAGGCCATGAGCGATCGCGCAGCCGGGATGGGGTTGAAGCCCTGGCAGAAAGACGTGGCAACCGGCGGGCAATACCCTTATGACTTCGCGTCACCGTACAGACAGGGCGAGGTTGCGCTGCTCGACTCCATGCTGGAAATGACAGCGAAGCAAAACATCCCCGTGGTGCTGCTGCCGTTACCTCTTTACGGTTACGAAGTCGGCCGGGAGGATCTCGGCCAGCTTAGCGCCAGGCTCCCGGATAAGACGCAGATCCTGAACGTTTATGGGCAGGTGCGCGGCGAACTCGACAAGTTTTGGTATGACGATGGCCACATCGAGGCCTACCCCGCTGGTGCACTGACAACCGCGATTGTTGCCCGCCACCTGCTTGGCGCCGGCTTTTTCGTGTCAGACACGCCCGGAGATGCGCTTGATTGACGCAATCTCTTTCCTGGCTCTCTCGCTGTTGTCGATCGCCTTTTCACACATGATCTTCGCTCGCGATCGCAGGAGCCGGCTGTTCTGGATCGTCGCCCCAGGCGTGTTGTTGTTGTTTATCACTCATACCCTGGCATTGGTGTTTGCCCTGCTGTCATTCGCATTGTCCATCGCAGTTTTCCTTGTAGGACGCGCGATCGACCGCCCGCGAGCCACAGCGAGACTGCCTTATGCGATTCTTTTGCTGCTCTTCGTACCCGACGTGTACCGGCACCTGGGCGATAACCCGGTACTCTGGCTCGGCAGTGCGTTTTTTATTGTTCGACAAATGATGACGGTTGCTCAGGGCCTCAAGAACGCGGTGGCTTTACACGAGTTTATTCCCGCACTGTTGATATCGACATTCTTCTTCGCGGCGCTTCCATCCGGGCCGGTCTTTAACGGATTGAAGTGCTGGGAAAAACTGAGGGAGAGTCAGGCGCCGGATTACCGCGAGGGCGGCTATCGGCTGTTCGAAGGATTTGTCTATCTTTTTGCCGTCGCCGGTTTTTCCGCCATGGCGGTCAGCGTTGTGCAAGAGGCCGAGATTGGCCTGGGTTTTTCCGGCGGACTGCTTGCCGTTCTATCGCTGACGTTGATTGCGAAACCGCTTCTAAGCTTCGCGTTTCTGTTTGCTACGTTCTACGGCTATTCACGAATGGCCGAGGGTGCGGCGCTGCTCCTCGGGTTCGAGGTTCCGCAAAACTTCAACAAACCGCACCTGGCGCGGGATCTTGGTGATTTCTGGAAGCGCTGGCATCGTTCCATGGCCGACTTTGTCATGCAGTACATTTATCTACCCTTGCTGGTCACAACCTCCCGCGCACGACTTGCGCTTCTTGCCGCCTTCGTATTTATGGGCTTGTGGCATGACTTTTCCTTGGGCTTTCTGCTCTGGGGTGTTGGTCACGGCGTGGGGCTGGCCTACGCCTTGCCGTGGGCACAGAGGCGTAAAGTGGGTCCCATCGCATTGCGCATCGGCTCTCTTGCTTATGTCATCATCCTGTCGGGCGTTGCCCATGGAGTCTGGTCGACATGACATTTGTGAACAAACGCCGCCTGTACCTGCTGACGTGCGCCGTTGTGCTCGTGCTCTGGTTTGCGTTCGGTCAGTTCGAAGCCGTTGAGGCGCCTTACGTGCGATTCTAGAAACCGCCGTGTATGCAAGTGTTGAACTAGTGCGGTAAAGGTCTCCGGATCGCTCTTCGGCTGCCACCGAATACTGTCCCGCTACTCGGAACGGGAGTAACAAAACTCACGCAGTTCCCGGCGAGACGCTGGTCGTTGCACAGCAACGTGGCGTTTATCAGAATCCTGAAACGCCTGTCGGCCAGGCCGGGCTGTCGCCCTCCTGCTGGCCGCGTTCTGCCACGAAGCGGATGGCTTCGCCCATGATCTCGAGTCCTTCCCGCAGTACGGCTTCGTCCATGTTCAGCGCCGGGTACATGCGGATGGCGTCAGCGCGATCGCAAATCGCCCAAACGCCGCTGTCGAGCATCCGGCTGCGCACGGAGCGTGCGTACCACCAGTCTTCCTCGTTCGGATCCGGGCTTTGAAAACCAACCCCCAGCAGCAGGCCGTTGCCGCGCACCTGCCGGACGATGTCGATGTCTTCCCATTCGCGCATGATCGCGGCGGCGACCTCGCCGAGACGTTTCGCGTGTTCGACGACGCCGTCGCGCCGGTATATCTCGAGCGTCTTGAGGCCTGCCGCGCAGCCGGCCGGCGTTCCCGCAAATGTCGAGCCCGACAAAAACTCGTCGCTGTCGCCGAGAATATCGTCGCGCGCCGCTATCCCTGCGCACGGCGCGATACCGCCGGAGAGGTTCTTGCCCACTACCAGAATGTCGGGTACGACATCGTAGTGCTCCACGGCCCACATCGTCCCGGTCCGGCCAAGACCCGTCAGCACCTCGTCGGCGATCATTAGCCAGCCGTTCCGCTCGCAGATTTCCCGGATACCCTGGAAGAATCTGACCGGCGGTATCCAGTTACCGCCCTCGGCAAGTCCCGGCTCGACGAGCACCGCCGCAATGTTGTCCCGCGGCGCGATCCGTTCCGGAATGTGATGCTCGAGATACCACAGGCAGTAATCGGCGTACTGCTCCTGATCCATGCCGGCCGGCGTTTCGTCGCTGTAGGGATAAGGCGCTTTGATCACCCCGCCCGTCCAGGCTTCGAGGTAGCGGCCGTCGTTGCTGTCGTAGCCGCTCAAGAGTTTGCCGCCCAGGCTGACGCCGTGGAAGCCACTGCCGAAAGTAACAATGTGGCGGCGCTGCGTGTGCGTCATGGCCAGATAAACGGCGGCTTCAGCGGCTTCCGTTCCCGACACTTCGTAGTTGAATCGCGGCAGGGCCCTGCCCGGCATGATCTCCGCCAGCTGTTCGGCAAGGTCGTAGCGCAGCGGGTGGTCGTAATGAAAACCCCAGCGGCGATGCGCCGCGTCTACGGCGTCGGCAATCTCCGGGTGTGCGTTGCCGAGAGGATTGGTTGCCCAGCCATTCTGAAAGTCTATGTAGCGCTTGCCGTCCATGTCCCAGACGAAGTCGCCCTCGGCACGATCGACGACGATCTGATTGGCGCTTCTCAGGCCCCGCCGGTTTGCCTTGTCCATTTCCTCGGCGAAGCGCAGCCCGTTGCGAAACAGCGGGATGCCGCGCTCCAGCAGCCTGCGGGTTTTTGGCCCCGGAAACTCATCGCTCATGACAAATCCTCACGAAACATATGGCGAGGTTAAATACTGACGGTCAGTTCCTCGCGCTCCCATGGCGGAATCCGTTCCTGAAACTCTCGGAACTCCAGCTCCTTGACGGCGGTGTACAGCGTTACGAAGTCGTCGCCCAGCGTTTCCCGCAGGGGCTTGCTGGCACGCAGACAGTCTAGGGCCTCGTATTCGTGCCGATGCAGCGCAAACGGCAAATCGTACGCGGAACCCTTGATGGCGGGTCTGCACTTCACTTTATCCTGCATGCCCCGGTAGCCGCAGGCAAGCGTGGCGGCAATCGCCAGATATGGATTGACGTCGCTGCCGGCCAGCCGGTTCTCGATGCGCCGCGCCTGTGGTTCGGACTCCGGTACCCGCAGGCCAACCGTGCGGTTGTCGATGTCCCACTCGAGGTTCACCGGCGACGACCAGTAGCTCAGGAATCGCCGGTAGGAGTTGGGGTATGGCGCGAGCATGAGCACGGCCGCGGGAAGATGAGTCTGCAGGCCGCCCATATAGCACTCGAACAGCTCGCTTGCCGTGCCGTCGCCGTTCGAGAATACGTTGGCGCCCTGTTCGTCATATACGCTCTGGTGCACGTGCATGGAGCTGCCCGCCTTCTCCGCGTCCAGTTTTGACAGAAACGTCGCCTGTAAGCCATGCGCTATGGCCGTCCGCTTGAGCGTGCGCTTGAAATGGAACACGTCGTCCGCGAGCTTGAGCGCTTCGCCGTGCTCGAAGTTGACTTCGAACTGGCCGGGTCCGAGCTCCTGGGAGATCGCGCCCATCGTGATGTCCTGCTGCCGGCAATGTTCATTGAGTTCGCGAAAGAAGTCGCCCAGGTCGTGCACGCGGTCGATACCGTAGGGGTCGAGGACGTCTTCGATATCCGCCGGCGCTTTGCCGCTTTCATTCTCCGTGCCCGATTCGAGGTAGAACTCGACCTCGGGCGCGACGACCGGGTGCCAGCCTTCAGCCGCAAACAGCGCGAGCACGCGCTTGAGGACGTTCCGCGGCGATACATCGATGTCTGAATCGTCCGCGTCCAGGCAGTCCATGATCACCGACGCGGTCGGTTCCGCGGCCCAGGGGACCATGCGCAGCGTCGCAAGGTCCGGCCGGACGACCATGTCGCGGTCCTCCGTGTTGTCGGGGCACATATGGTAAGTGCCGTTGACGGTCTGGCCGAACACGGCGATGGGCAGCTTGTAGTGTTTCGCGGCAAACTCCGCGGTCGGCTGCAGCTTGCCGCGCGGCAGTCCGGCGAAATCGGCGACTATCGTCTCGACGCAGACGACGTTTCGTTCGTTCAACCACCGATCGCTTTCGGACATCCGATAAACCTGCCTATTTTACTCGTTTCGACACGCATACAAACAGAAGCGCAAGCAAAGGTCATCCCCGCCTATAGGCGGGATTCAGAGGCTGCGCCCGCTATCCGCTACTGTGCTAACGTCCGCTGCTGGATCCAGGGTGGTACGTGTTGTGAAAACACTCAAGCGTGCGCTAAACGATAAGGCAGGCGCTGACGGTTTTGCGCTGATCGGCCAGCTCAGGCTGCATCAGGACGACGGCCGCGACGAAGTGCTGCGGCAGGCCGAGCTGCTGTCGCCCGCGGTCGACGCGGTGGCGGTTACCGACTGTCCGTACGGCGTCCTGCACATGGCCGGTCTGGCGGTCGCATCGATGCTTCTCGAGCGCGGTATCGATCCGCTCATGCATCTTTCTTCGAGGGATCGCAACCGCATTGCCTTGAAGAGCGAGCTGCTCGGCGCCGCGGCGCTCGGCGTAACCAGCTTCCTGTTACAGCGCGGCGATCCGCTGCCGCAGGATATTCAGCCGACGACCAAACAGGTTTTCGATACTGGTGCCAAACGATTTCTTGCGACAGCGCAGCAGCTCAACGAATTCAGACAGGCAAGCGGCAATTCCGAGCTGTTCCTGGGCACGCTGGGGACCGTGTTCGATCCGGAGGACGACTGGCGGCCCGTCGAGCTGCTCGCGAAGGTCGATGCCGGCGCGCGGTTCATCCAGACGCAGATATGTTTCGATCTCGAGCTGCTCGCGCGCTACATGAAGTTTCTGGTGGCGGCGCGCCTGCCCTGGCGCTGCCGCGTCATCGTTTCGGTTCCCGTCCTGACGTCCGCCACGGAAGCGCGCTGGCTGTACGAAAATCTAAGGGGTTCGGTCATGCCGGAGTCGGTCGTGCAGCGTTTCGAGAGTGCCGGTGACGCCAGGCGTTTCGGTATTGAATACGCCGCGGAGACGCTCAACTCTCTGCGGGAGATTCCCGGAGTCAGCGGTGCGAATCTGTCGACGCCCGGGGACCCGGCTGCCGTAGCCGCCGCGGTCGCTCAGGCGGCGCTCTGACTTAGTCGCCCCAGCTGTTCGGGCGGCACGTAGTCGAAGATAAACGTGATGCGATCTTCGTGGCCGTTGTTGGCGACGCTGTGAGTTTTCTGATTGTTGATCTCATAGGCCTGGCCAACCTGCAGACGGAAGGGCCGGCCGTCGATCATGAAGCGCACGCGCGGATTGGTCGTGATCGGCACGTGGATGCGGTGGCCAATGTGGAACGACGGATGAGAATCGACGTGCGGACGGATCTTGCCGCCGGTTTTGAGCTTCGCCGCCATTGCACGAACGATCGCGCCCCCGGGCGGGTAGTGACGCCCAATGATCTCGTGCATGAGCGGGCCGGCGGTTTCGATCAGCAGGCCCCAGGAAGGCATCTTCTGCACGACCAGTTCCGGCCAGGTATCGGACTCCGTAAACACCAGCACCATGGACTCGGTATCGCGGTGTACCTCGTAGGTCTGCTGGCGGAGTTCTTCCGCCAGCCACGCTTCGCGCGCCTGGTTCAGGATGGCGTCGCTTAGCCGGCTCGCGTCGACCGGGCCGAGTTCGCGCAGAGGTTCTTCGATATCCATCCGGTCTGAGAGCGCTGTTTGGTGCCGAGCGAGCGGCTTAGTTGCCGCCGAAGTTGTAGCGGAGCGTAACGCCGTACGACCTCGGCCGGTTGGTCGACGAGCGCTGCTGGTTGAAGCGGTTGTTGAAGAACAGTTCCGCTTCCTCGTCCGTCACGTTGTCGATCCACAGCGCCGCCGACCAGGTTTCGGTTTCGACACCCAGCGTCAGATCGAGCGTCGACCAGGCGGACTGGGTTCGGATCGGCGACTGGAATTCGTTCGATTCGATGCCGGCCAGCGAGTTGATGCTGTCGCCCGTGTAGTTATAGCGGGCGAATACGTAGGGCTGGCCGCCGAACCAGGTTTGCTGGATGGAATAGGTCAGGTTGAGGCTGGCCTGCCAGTCGGGAACGATCGGCAGGCGCGTGCCGCCGGGTGCGAACACTTCCTCGGCCGTGCCCGGAAAGATGACGGCGTCTTCCGACAGCTCGCCCTCGTTGTAACCGACCGTCGCCTCGACGCTCAGGCTGTCCGTCGGCAGCCAGCTCAGCCAGGCTTCGACGCCCTTGATGTCGGCCTCCGGGAAGTTGATGATGCCGAAGCCGTTGATACCGTCCTGCGGGTCGTTGGCCTGCACCTGGATATCGTCCCAGGTTAGCTGGTAGACGGCGCCGTTCAGCCGCAGGCGGCCGTCCAGCCAGTCGGTTTTTGCGCCCAGCTCGACGTTCTGGACCGTATCCGCCTTGTACTCGCTGAGCGTGCCCGCGGGTTCGGGAAAGCGGCCGGGTATGCCGAACACCGACTGCGGCCGGCCGGAGTTGGCGCCGCCGCGCCGGAAACCTTCCGAATAGGTGGCGTAGACCATCTTGTCGTCGCTGAAGCGGTAGCTGAAGTTGATCTTCGGCACAAAACCCGTGTCGCTGCCGATACCGGGTTCCGCCTCGCCGTAGCAGAAATTCACGGCGCAGTCCGGTCGTCCGCCGTTGAGGCCAATGAGTGTGCCGCGCTGATTCAGGTAATCGTTCTGAATGTCGTAGTAGCGCCCGCCGGCCGTAATGCTGAAGTTCTCGGTAATGTCGAAGCCGACCTCGCCGAAGATGGCCCATTGCTCGAGTTCCGCATCGTAGCTGCCCGAGAACCAGTTGTTGCTGTTGGTGCTCAACGGCACGCCGTAATACACGTAGCCGTTGTAGTTGATGTAGGCAAAGGCCGGCGTGCTGGAGAAGTCGTTGAAGGTGTTCGAGATGAAAATCTCGTTGACTTCGCGCTGGCTGTAGAAGCCGCCGACGATCGCGGACCAGCGGCCCTCGGCCGGCGTGGCGTAGCGCAGTTCGAGCGACTTGACCGTCGTCTCGCGCGCGTCGAAGTCGCTCGATATCGGGTCGCCGCCAAAGTCGTAGATAGTCAGGGCGGCGTTGTACTCGCGGAAGTAGTCGCCGCGCTCCTGGAAGGACTTGTGATACGCCGTTGCGTCGGCGAAGTACTCGCTGTCGCGCGAGAAGTAGGCGCCGGTCAGTACCACGTTACCGAAGCTCAGGTCCCCCTCGATGGTCAGGGCAATCTGGTACCACTCGTCTTCCCAGGTGTCTTCGGTAAAGCGCGCCTGTTCCCGCGAGCCGAAGGTCGGGAACACATTGGTGTCCTCGAAGAACTGCTGGTTCAGGTCGGCGTCGCCGAAGCCGTCCAGCTCATAGCTCTGGTAGATGGCGCCCAGGTCCACGGTCCATTGTTCGTTGGGGTTGAAGCGCAGCATGCCGCGTGCGCCGGACCAGATGGACGAGTTGACGTCGTCCCGGACCTGGTCGGCGTTGTCCGAGGTTTGTCCGGGCGTCGGCGACAGGATGTTGTCGATCCAGCCAGGCTCGTCGGCGTAAAAACCGACCAGGCGCAGAGCGAGTTTGTCCTGGATCAGAGGGATGTTTGCCATGGCGCTCAGGTCGAAGCCCGCGCCGCCATCCGTTACGCCGAAGCCGGACAGATCCACCCAGCCCGTGGCGGCCGTCGTATCCGGCTTGTTGGTGATAATCCTTAGCGTGCCGCACTGTGCCGCATCGCCGAACAGCGTGCCTTGCGGCCCCGCCAGCGCTTCGACCCGCTGCACGTCAATGAGTCTCGGGTCGGGATTGAAGCCCGACGACGTGATGGGCTGTTCGTCGAGATAAACCGACGTCGTTGCCGAATCGGCAAACGCTAAGCCCTGGGCCGCGCAGCCGCGCATGATGATCGATTTTGCGCCGGGCTGGCGGTCGCTGAATGACAGGCTCGGGATCTGGCCGACGTAATCCTCGAAGTTGCGGAAGCGCTGAAAAACGATTTCTTCTTCGGTGAATGCCGTGACTGCAATGGGGATGTCCTGCAGGCTGACTTCACGTTTGGTCGCCGTGACGATAATCTCTTCGAGACCGCCTTCCTGGGCAAGCGCCGTCGGTGTGCCGGCAACCGCGGCGGTGACTGCGAGCCCGATGGAACTTCTCACGGGATGAACGTTTTTCAGCTCGTCGACGGCCATAATGCTCCCCTGCATTTGCTGTTCACTAGCGGGTTATACTAGTCATCGTTTCGAAATTTTTCCAGGTTTTTCAATGATTTATCCTTGCCTATAGGCGAGGAAAAGGCGATTTTACCAATGACGACATTAATCGCCACGTCGGTGGTGCGCGGCAGCCGTCAGGGTGAGAGCCACGGCGGAGTGTATCTCATTGATCTCGCGCGGCAGCGCGCCATGCAGGCCGTCGACTGGAATGCGATGGACATTGACTGGCAGGGTCGCGGCTGGGATCGCGGATTGCGCGGCATCGACTTTGACGGCGACCGCATTTTCATCGCAGCAAGCGACGAACTCTTTGTTTTCGATAAGGATTTTAAGCAGATCGGATCTTATCGCTGCGCCTACCTCAAGCACTGTCACGAGATTTTCCGTTACCGCCGCCGCCTTTACTTAACGTCCACGGGTTTCGATTCGATACTCGGCTTCGACCTCGACGAGAACGCGTTTAGCTGGGGCTTGAGTATTCAGAGCACTGCGAAGGGCCTCGTGGGCACGCCGTTTTTGCCGACCGGCGACAAAGGCCCGGCCGCAAGCAACGAGCTGCACCTGAACTCCGTCGTTTGCACCAATCGGGGCCTGTACTTCGCCGGTCTCAAGACCGGCGGACTTTACGTCTACGACGGCCGCCGAATCGTCCAGGGGGTTTCGCTGCCGGCCGGCACGCACAACGCCCGCCCGTACAAGGACGGCGTGCTGTTCAACGACACGCGCAAAGATATCGTGCGTTTCGTGAAGCGCGAAGGACCGGAGCGCGTGTTCAAGGTGCCGCGCTACGACCCCGCCGAGTTGACGCATACGGATTTCGACGATTCGCGGACCGCGAGACAGGCCTTCGGCCGCGGCCTGTGCCAGATTACCGACAGCCTGATTGCCGCGGGCTCTTCGCCGTCGACCGTTACGCTGCACAATCTGGAGAGTATGCAAACGACCTTGAGCGTCAATCTGTCCATGGACGTTCGCAGCGCAATCCACGGGCTCGAAGTCTGGCCATACGATTCGCTGCCTGAGCAGGAGGCTAGCGGTTGATGTTTTCGTATTTGGCGTAGCGCGGCAGGGCGGGTTCCAGCACGTCGATGAGTTCGCCGAGCTGTGCCTCGTAGTTACGCCAGTAATGAATCGAAGACGTATACACGGGCTGGCGCACCTGCTCCGAACTCGCAGTGCGAATTGGCCGCTCGGTTTCGTAAAATCGCAGGCAGCCGTCCTCCCAGGGCAGCTCGCAATACTCGAGCAGACGGCGTACCTCCGCCTCCTGATCCATAACCATGTCCTCGTATTGAACGGTCAGCACCCGACCCGGAAGGACTTCGTGCCAGTGATCCATCAGGCGCTCGTATTGCAGAAAGTATTCGCCAATGTCGTTGAGGTCGTAAACGAAGCTTTGGCCTTTGGCGAACAGCTGCCGGTAACAGCTAAACGTGGAGTCGAGCGGATAGCGTCGCGCATCGACGATCTTCGCGTTCGGCAGTATTAGATGTATCAGGCCAATGGTCGGGAAGTTATTCGGCATCTTGTCGACAAAGCGCGGCTTGTCGGTGGCGCGATGCAGTTTCGCCCGCCGCAGATAGTCTTCGCCCAGCGCCTTGAGTTGCCGCTCTCCCAGCTCCCGCACTGCGTGCGGATAGTTGACGCCGTCGGCGCGGTTGCGGCTTAACGAGGTCGCCACGCGGCCCATGTACGGCAGCTCGGCCGTGCCTTCCACCATGCTGTGACTCGCGAGAATCTGCTCGATCAGCGTGGAGCCGGAGCGCGGCAGGCCCACCACGAAGATCGGCGCCGGGTCCTCCGAACCGAGACTCGAATGCGCGCTCAGGAAATCCGCGTCGAACACTTCGATGATCTCGTCGTTGGTGACCTCGGTCTGCACGGGATCGTAGTGTTCGAGCATGCGCTGCTTGCGGTTACCCCGTTCGTAGTAGTCCCATGCGTTCGCGTAGTCCTGCCGGTCTTCGCTGGCCTTGCCCAGCGCAAACAGGAAGTTGACCTCGGATTGCTCGGTGATCTCGCCTTCTTTCGAGAGCACGGTCTGCATGGCCGCTATGTCGGCGTCGGTCAGCTTGTAGGTCTTGAGGTTCGCAAGACTCCAGTAACTCTCGCCGTTGTCCGGGCGCAGGCGGATGCACTCCCGGTATGCATCGATTGCCTCCTGCTGCCGGCCAACCGTTTTCAGTGTGTGACCGACACCGAGCAGAGCGCCGGCATGGTCCGGCCGTATTTCGAGCGTGCGCCGATAAGCTGCAAGCGCCGCCTCGGTACGTCCCAGCGGCGCGAGGGCGGCGGCAAGCATGTAAAAGATCCGCGGCCGATTCGGCTCCTGCTCCGCAGCGCGCTCGAGACAGTCGACCGTTTCCAGCAGCCGGTGCTGTTCGTACAGCAGCTCGGCCAGATCGACGAGGGCCCGCGGGAAGTCCGGCGCCCGTTCGAGCGCCCGGCGCAGCAGCGTTTCGGCTTCGTCAGGGCGGCCATTGCGCGCGGCGATTCCGCCCAGCAGTCGCAGTGCATCGACGTTGTTCGGGTTGCCGCGCAACACTTGCCGGTACAGGTTTTCAGCCTCGTCGAGCCGGCCCGCGCGGTGGTGTTCGGAGGCAAGCGCAAGATTTTTCCGCTCGGGATTCAGTGCGAAAGCCTTTTCGAACGCCGCGTCGGCTTCATCCCCCTTGCCGAGTTTCGCGAGCGATTGACCAAGGTTTAGCCAGGCCTGTTCGGAGCCCGGATCCAGCCGCGTGGCGTCTTCGAGCAGTTCGACCGCCTCCCCGGCGCGTCCGGCATGCAGCAGCAGATAGCCGAGGTCCTCTTTGGGTTTGGCAAAATTCGGTGCCAGATCGATGGCTAGCCGAAGGCAGGCTTCCGCCTGCCGCAGGTCGCCCATCTTCAGCAGGATGGCTCCCTTCATTGCGACCATCGTCACGTCGCCGGCATCCCGATCGATCGACTGATCACAAACCGCCAGGGCTTGCTGCACGTCGCCGGAGTTGATCAGGCTAACGGCCTTGTTGAACGCGGCTCTGGGTGCGAGGGATTGAGTCATTGGCTGCCGGACGGTAGGTTTTTCAAGACCCGCGCATTGTAATCACATCGTCTTGCCGCCCGGTACTCTCTGCGTGTAGGCGAGGAAGCCCTGTTCTGACGCGCCCTCTAGTGTCCCGTTTGGTTAATTCCTTGACCCATTCGCTGCGTCTTTTCGCGCCTGGCGGCGTTGCGGCTCCTCGCAATAGCTCGCTATTACTCTTAGCCAGGCCTTGCCAGACACGAAAATCCGCTGCCGACTGGTGTCAACGAATTAACCAAACGGGACACTAGCGTGTCCGCACTTGGATCAACGGCCTTAAGGTAGGTAAAGGTTGGATCGTTACGACTCGATCATCGTCGGCGCCGGCCACAACGGCCTGGTATGCGCGGCCTTACTCGCCAGGGGCGGCCAAAAAGTCCTCGTACTCGAAGCAGCGGCGGCGCCCGGGGGGCTGGCCGCTACGCGTGAGTTTCATCCGGGTTACACAGCGTCCGTTGCACATTCCATCAGCGGCTTTTCCGCGGCGGTCAGCCGCGATCTCGAGCTTTCCTCTTACGGGTACAACCCGGGGGAGAACCCGCTGCCGCTCATTGGCCTTAGCGAGTCGCAGGAACACGTAACGGTCAGCCGCGATTCGGTGAGCGGCGTCAGCGACGCCGATTCCAGGGCTTACCGGGACTACAGGCGGCGGATGGCGAAGTTTGCCGACGCACTAAAACCCTTCTGGTCGAAGACGATGCCGCGGATCGGACCCGGCAGTCTTCGCGACCTGCTGACGTTTGCGCACATGGGCTGGTCGATCCGCAAGCTCGGCAAATCCGATATGCAGGAGTTCATGCGGGTTGCATCGCTGCCGGCCAGAGACCTGATGGAAGAGCAGTTCTCGAGCGAGCTGTTAAAGGCAAGCCTGAGCTGGGACGGACTCATTGGTTCGCGGATGGCGCCGCGTTCGCCCAACAGTTCCGTGCTGATGATGTTGTATCGCATGGCGGAAGACGGCCGCGGTCTGCACTCCATACCGGCTGGAGGAGCGAGCGGCCTTATCGCGGCGCTGCAGCGCTGCGCCGAGGCTGCGGGCGCCGAGATCCGCTGCGGCACGGCGGTCCGGAAGATCGCCGTCGACGGCGGCGAAAGCGGCCTGACGGCAACCGGCGTGACCACCGCGGCAGGAGAGCAGATAGCGGCGGAGCGAGTTGTTTCCGCTGCCGACCCGCAGCGCACGTTCATCGACCTGGTCGGCGTCGAGCATCTCGACATTGGCTTCACCAACCGGGTTCGCCGTCTGCGCTGCGACGGTCTGGTCGGCAAGTTGCACCTGGCGCTCGACGGCGTGCCTGAGTTTACCGGGCTCGATGCGCCTCGCGGCCGACTGCTGATCGCCCCAAACGTCGACGCCATCGAGTTCGCCTACGACGACTCGAAATACGGCAGCTGCTCCGCCGAGCCGGTCATGGAGCTTACGCTGCCGAGCCTATGCGACAGCTCGCTGGCGCCCGCAGGCAGCCACGTGCTGTCAGCGCACGTCATGTACGTGCCCGCGCGGCTGAAAGGCGGCTGGACCGACGCGGCGAGACAGGCAATCTGCGAGCGCAGCATCGCCCGGATCGAACGGTATGCGCCGGGCATTCGCGACCTCATCGTCGGCCAGGAGTTTCTGACCCCGGCCGATCTCGAGAGCGACTACCGCGTGACGGGCGGGCACTGGCACCACACCGAGTTCGCCATGGATCAAATGCTCATGATGCGGCCAACCTACGGCGCCGCGCAGTACCGGACGCCCGTTCCCGGCCTGTTTCTGTGCGGCGCCGGCTGTCATCCCGGCGGCGATCTCAACGGTCTGGCCGGCTACAACGCCGCGCGCGAGATACTCGAGTGAGCAGCTACGACGCCATCGTAATCGGAGCCGGTCACAACGGGCTGACCAATGCCGCCTATCTCGCAAAGGCCGGACTCAAGGTCCTGGTCGTCGAGAAGAACGACTACATTGGCGGCGCGGCCGTATCGCGCGAGCTGCAAGAGGGCTGGCAGTACTCGAGCTGCTCGTACGTCTGCAGCATGATGCGTCAGGCCATTCACCGGGATCTGGATCTAAGCCGCCACGGACTGCTGCTCGTGCCGTACCTCGGCACGGTCAACTTCGGCGACGGCGACGAACGCCTGCTCGCTTATCACGACGAGGAGGCGGCGCACCTCGAACTGAAGCGGCACTCGCCGCACGATGCCGATGCCATGCACCGGTTTCAGACCGATCTGACGCGCTATTCGCAGCTGATTCGCAAGACCCTGCTGCGTACGCCGCCGGACCCGACTTCCTTCAGGCCGCGCGACATCATGGAGCTCCTGTTTCTCGCCAGGACTTTCTGGAGTCTCGGCGAGAAGGAAATCTACGAATACGTGCGCTTCTTCACGATGAGCGCCGCCGAGTTTCTCGACGACTACTTCGAGAACGACATGATCAAGGCGGCAATGGCCAGCCCTGGCATTATCGGTACCGCGCTGGGCGTCTATTCGCCGGGCTCGTCGTACATTCTTTTGCATCACGTCATGGGCGACGTGGATGGCAGCATAGGCGCGTGGGGGCTGGCGCGCGGCGGCATGGGTGCGATCTCGCATTCCATAGCCTCGGCTTTGAAGTCGTACGACGGCGAGATTCGCACGGAGGCAGGCGTGCAGAAAGTGCTCGTCGAAGATCGCAAGGCAGTGGGGGTCGTGCTGGAAAACGGCGACGAGATTCGCTCGGACATTGTCGTGTCGAACCTCGATGCGAAACGCACGTTCACCAAGATCATGGACAAGGCCGACCTTCCCGACGGCATCTACGAGAAAGCGAAGAACTTCAAGATCCGCGGCTCCTCGGGGAAGGTCAACATAGCCTTGTCCGGCATGCCGAAGTTTACGGGCGTGCCCGACAATCCCTATCTCAATCGCGGCGGCCAGGGTTTTTGCGGATCGCTCGAAACGATGGAGCGAGCCTACGACTGCTGGAAGCGGGGCCGCTGGTCCGACGATCCGTTCATCGAGTCCGTGATTCCATCGGCCTGGGATCCGACCGTGGCGCCGCCGGGTAAACACTGGATGTCGAACTTCATCCAGTACTGTCCGCCGAAGCTGGCCGACGGTCCCTGGACGCCCGAGAAGCGCGATGCCTTCGGCCAGACCGTCATCGACAAGCTCGAGCGCTACAGCCCCGGTTTCAAGGACCTGATCGTGCACATGGAGGTGCGTACCCCGCACGAAATCGAAAACGAGATCGGGCTTACCGAAGGCAACATCTTCCAGGGCGAGCTGACGATCGATCAGCTGTTTTTCAACCGGCCGTTTCCCGGTTACGGTCAGTACCGCATGCCCGTCAAGAACCTCTACATGAGCGGCTCGTCGACGCACCCTGGCGGCGGCGTTTCCGCGGCGTGCGGCGCCAACGCGGCGCGCGAGATTCTCATGGACCTGAAGCGCCCGAATACCGTGCCTGAAGACGACTTTTATGACGAATAGGCGGCGATGAATAGCTAATGGATACGACCGACCGATTTAGCGGCGAGCGCCTCAAGCTGTCTCCGTTCTATCCTCGCCAGGAAGAACTGAACGTCCGTGAGGCGTGGTCGTCATGGAACGGCTACAAGTTTGCCGAGTACTACTACGATACCGAGTTCGAGTACTTCTGCGTGCGCAATCTCTGCGGCACTTACGACATCTGCCCCATGCAGAAATACGAGATCAAGGGCCGCGACGCGGAGACGATGCTAAACCGCATGGTGACCCGCGACGTCCGCAAGATCGGTCTGAATCGCGTCGCCTACTGCGTGTGGTGCACGGACGAAGGCCGCATGATCGACGACGGCACCATTTTCCGCCTCGCGGAAGACAGCTTCATGCTGACCTGCGGCAGCCCGTGTACGGCCTGGCTCGAGATGAGCGCGTTTGGCTTCGGCGACGTTACCGTCACCGATATTACCGATGAGCTGTCGGCGCTGTCGTTACAGGGGCCAACCTCGTTTGCTGTGCTCAAGAAGATGGGCCTCGAAGGCATCGAGACCGCCAAGCCTTTCGACATCAAGCTGTTTCCCTATCACGGCGAAACGCTAATGGTCTCGCGGACGGGTTTTACGGGCGATCTCGGCTACGAACTCTGGGTAGATCGCAAGCTGGGCTTAAGGATGTGGGACGAGCTGTACGCGGCGGGCGCCGACTACGGTATCCAGCCTTACGGCGAGGCCGCGACGAACATGGCGCGGCTCGAAGCCGCGTTCATCATGCCTGCGATGGAGTTCAACGAGGCTTTGCGCACGGTGCATTTCCAGCACGACCAGACGCCCTTCGAACTGGGCCTCGGCTGGCTGGTCGACTTCAAGAAGCCGCACTTCAGCGGCCGCGCCGCGCTGCTGGACGAGAAACTTCGCGGTCCCGCCTACACGCTGACCAAACTGGACATCGAGGGCAACCGCCCGGCCGAAGCCGCGCATATCTACAGCAACAGGCGCTGCACCCGGGAGATCGGCTACGTGACCTCGGCCATGTGGTCACCGGCCGTGAAGGCGAACATTGCGCTGGCGATGATCGAGACGAAACACCTCGACGGACCGCTGTGGGCGGAAATTTACTACGAGAAGGAGCTGCGCCATCACAGCCGCGTCGTGCGCTGCGAGAAGCAGAAGAAGCCCTTCTGGACGCCGGCGAGGGCACGCGCAACGCCGCCGCCGGAAGCCTAGAACTCAGGCCGATTCAGAGCCCGAATACTCCCGCCGGATCACATACGCGGCGAAGGCGCCGAGCGACACGTACACGAGGCACCAGCTCATGGCCGCCGTGACCTCGCCGGTAAACCAGTCGAGCGAACCGTCCGGCAGCAGTCCACCCGTCGCGCGCTGGTAGGGATAGACGTAGTAGCGCATCAGCAGGAACGGCATGAGCAGTCCGTTGACCACCGCGAGCGCCGCCGGCGTCCAGAGCGTAAGGCGCGAGCGCTTGCGGCTCTTTTCTTCGGCCGGCGTTATGTGCAGCGCCTCGAGGTATTCGGATTCCCTGGCCGTGACCGTCGTCCGCCGCGAGACGATAATCGTGACCGCGAGGCTCGCCACGGCACCGGTCAGCGCCGGGTTCAGGTACGAGGGTATGTCGATCATGCCGATGAACTCGAAGAACTTGGGCACGAGGTTGAATGCCAGCCCCGCCGCCATACCCCAGAACGCGGCTGCCTCCGTTATGCCCTTGCTCCATACGCTCATGATGGCAACCGGTCCCCACGACGACGCGAAGATCGTGCCGATGAAGATCATTAACCAGAAAATATCCGGCGGGAATACGAGTGCGGCGGCCAGCGCGACGCTACCGGCAATCAGCATCATGATGCGCGTGAAGCGCAGGGTCTTCGCTTCGTCGTCGCTCTTGTGCAGGCCAATGTCGTTGCTGGCGCTGAAGCCCACGAGCGACAGAAACGTCGATGCCGAGGACAGCGCCGCGGCGGTGATCCCGGCCAGCATCAGCGCCCCGAGTATGGGCGGCAGCAGGTTCAGCGACGCCCAGATCGTGGCGCTTTCGTAAGGCTCGATGTCCGTCTTGCCGAGATTGATGACGCCGCCCATGCCGTATACCAGGACCTGCAGCAGGGCGACGATCAGGCAGGCGAGGATTGCGGCGCGCAGCACGACGTGCTCGTTCTTCGCCATCAGGTGGCGGCTCGACTGCCAGGGGCTGACGGCGTAAACGACCAGCCAGCTCAGGTCGATGATCAGGCCCCAGATCAGATAGTCCGCGGCCGTGGGCCAGGACGTGCCGCGGCCAATGATGCCGTGCCAGGACATGAGTTCCGGCTTGCTGTCGATTGTGGCGAGTTCCTCGAGGACCGTGACCCAGCCGCCGAAGTTCTGTACGAGGAAAACAATGGCCGCGACGCTTGCGAAGGTGAACAGCAGGAACATCAGCGTATCGGTAAGAATGACCCCGCGCGATCCCGAATACATCGTGAACAGCGTATAGCTGAGCCACGCGGCGAGCAGCGCCTGCACATAAGTAAGCTCGGTGATTTCCGACAGGAGGATCGCAGCGCCCTGAGTGACGGCCAGCAGATAACCCCCGAGCGCGAATACGATCGTATAGCCCGCCAGCGCCTGCACCCGGCGGCTGTTGAAGCGCTTGCCGAAATAGTCGGCAACGGTAGTTGCCCGGCTGCGGCGCAGGTAGCGGCCGAACAGGATTGCGCCCAGCACATAACCAATGCAGGCGGTCTGCGGGAACAGCACATAGGGACCCGCCTGCCCTGCATACGCGAAACCCGCCTCGCCGAGGAACATGCTCGAGCTCATGAGGCTTGCAACCAGCGTGCCGACGATGATGAGGGTTGGCGCACGCCGTCCCGCCACGTAGTAGTCGTCGAGCTGTTTGATGCCGCGCCCGGCATAGTTGCCGATTGCGATATAGACAATGATGCTGAGCGCAATCGTTGTGGTGTAAATGTCCATTCAGTCAGCGCAGCGCACGAGCCAGGCAGGCGGCTCGTAGATCTCGATCTTTACCGTGTCGCCGGCTTTGATGTCGCCGGGTACCTCGACACTGCCGACCACGCCGCGTCTGAGTTTTGCGGCTTTCGAAAACGCGGTCGGCGCCAGCGGGTCGCCTGAGCGCGTGCGGTACTTCTCCGCCAGCCTTTCGCCCATGTCGAGGCAGGGCGGGTTGTATTCCTCGACGACGAGCGCCGCGCCCGACGGGAATTCGAGCAGCGTGCCCTTCGGCAGTCTGGATAGCTGTGCAACGCCCCTCAGGCAGAGATTGGCGCCGAGTTCAGCCGCCGTGAGCTGCCCGTCGAGTTCCATCTCGGCGCTAATATCGGCAAGTTCCTCGACGGATACGGCGGACCACTGGCGCTCGTTGCGGCGCCTCGTACCCGCCGGTTGTTTGTCGCCCGACCAGGCCCGGCGCTCGAACGATCGATGCCGATCGCCAACGATGCCGTCGAGTTCGACGCAGATTGCGGGGAGGCTGACCTTGTCCAGGCCGTCGCCCGCGCCGGCATGCACGGAGACGACGGTTGCGGAGACACTGTTTACGCTCGGGGCCACGGCCGGTCGGTTACCAACGAAACCGTACGCTCGACATAACGCCCTGGTTTTTTTCGTGCAGAACGGAAATTCTGCGGTAGTATAAAAAACCGTTCATACAGGTGATGCATGCGCGCAACCGACTTCGTGCAAAGCTATTTCGAGGCCTGGAACCACCGAGATCCTATCGCGGTGGCGGACCACCTCGCCTGTGACGGAACCTACTGCGACATCCCGGCGAATACTCATCGCTCCCATGACGAACTGATTATTGCCCTCGAGGCATTTTTTTCGACCGACAAGCACAGCTACGAGCTGATAGGCGAAATTCTCGAGGGTCCGAATACTATCGCTTTCCAGTACCGCATGTGTCCGCTCGTGCAGGACAGGAAAAGCCGCAGCCGGGAGATGATGCGGGGTTCGGAGTTCGTCACGCTCAACGGCGACGCCGCGATAACCATTTTTGACTACTACGGCCTGCCTGGCGCCAGCCAGCCTCTCGATATCGCCGGCCTTAAGATGCGGCGGCAGCGCGCGAGCAAGTACGCCAAATCCGGCCTGTGCGGGGAGCAGCTTGCGGCCTACAAGGAACGTCTCGAGTTCGCGATGCGCTCACAGCAGGTTTACCTGCGCTCGGATCTGACTCTGCCGAAGCTCGCGGCCCTCGTGGATTGCTCGGTCAATCACTTGTCGCAGGTCATCAACGCCGGTTTCGGCATGAGCTTCTTCGACTACATGAACCGCTATCGGGTCGAACACGCCAAGGGGCTGCTCGCCGAACTCGAAGGCAAGGGCAGCGCCGTTCTCAATATCGCGTTTACCGTTGGCTTCAACTCCAACTCCGCGTTCTACGCCGCCTTCAAAAAGTATGTCGGGCAAACGCCGGCCCAGTACCGCCGCGCCAACAGCAAAGACGCCCACTAGGGGATCTCCTCGACAATCCACGACGCTACTAGCTCGCGCCTATAGGACGGGATGCTCCGAGCGTCCGGATCGTTCGAGATGCGCGCGAGGAACAGCGCATGAAGAATCCACAGGCACATACCGGCTCCTACTACGCCGCAACGGTCAATACCGTCACCGACTTTGCACCGCTCTGCGGCTCGCAGACGGCGGACGTCTGTGTCGTGGGTGCGGGCTTCAGCGGCATTTCCACGGCGCTGCATTTGGCCGAGCGCGGCTACGAGGTGCGGATTGTCGAAGCGAACAAAGTGGGCTGGGGCGCCTCTGGACGCAACGGCGGTCAGATAATCGGCGGAATAGCCGGCGAGGATGCGATCGCCAGGCACTGGGGCAAAGATACCGAAGAGATCTTCGGCGACCTGCGCTGGGAGGGTCACAAGATCATCCGGGAGCGTGTGGCACGCTACGACATCGACTGCGATCTCAAGCAAGGCTATCTCGACGTCGCCATCAAGCAGCGGCATCTTCGCGACATCGAGGCGGACTACGAACGACTGCAGAAGGCCCGGTTCCCGCACGAAGTTCGCCTGCTGTCGGCGGATGAAACCCGCGAGCTGATCGGCACCGACGCGTACATTGGTTCGCTGATCAACATGGGCAACGGCCATCTGCACCCGCTCAATCTCTGTGTCGGCGAAGCCCGGGCGGCGGTATCGCTCGGCGCCACGATCCACGAGCAGTCGCCCGTCGTCGAGATTCGCAAGGGCCCTCGTCCCGAAGTCGTTACGCGGGAAGGTTCGGTAACGGCTGACGCCGTGGTGCTGGCCGGCAACGCCTATCACATGCTGGAACGCAAGATTCGCGGCATCATGTTCCCGGTCAACAGCTTTATTATCGGTACGCAACCGCTGGATGCCGCGACGGTTGCCGTAATCAATCCGCGGGATCTTGCCGTTTGCGATCCGAACTTCGTGCTCGAGTACTATCGTTTGAGCGCTGACAAGCGCCTCCTGTTCGGCGGGCGCATCAACTACTTCGGCGACGACCCGGAATTCATCCGCGAGCGCCTGCGGGCGAAAATGCTGCGCATCTACCCTCGGCTCGAAAACGTTCGGATCGACTATGCGTGGGGCGGAACGATCGGCGTGCCCCTGAACCGCGTGCCGCAGTTCGGCCGGGTGTCGGACAGCGTCTTCTATTGTCAGGGCTACTCCGGGCACGGCGTAAACGTCACGCACCTGGCCGGCCGCATCATGGCCGACGCGGTTGCCGGTACGCTGGAGCAGTTCGATCTGTTTGCGGATGTGCCGCCGGTGCGCGTACCCGGCGCGCATCTGCTGAGAAAACCCCTGGTTGCGCTGGGCGTTCTGTATTACCAGATCAAAGACCGTCTCTAGCCCGCATCCGTCACCGATTCGCGGAATTCCCGGGCAGTAATTTGTTCGCACAAGGAATTTTCCGATCGAGCGGAATACCGGCTGTATTTCCGAGTGAGGAAAATTCGTTGTGCGAACAAAGGACAAGCGAGAAACCGCGCAATCGGTGACGGATGCGGGCTAGGCCTTACGCCGTGCGTCAGCGGGTTGCGGGACAGGGTTTGGGTTCGCCCTGAGTTTCGGGCATTTCCGCGAGGTCGCCGGCATCGGCGACCGGTGCTGACCAGTCATCCTGCCAGATGCATTCCCAGTAGTAGCTGCGGCGAAAGTAGAACTCCCAGGCAGCTTCGCGGCGTTGAAAGAACGGCACGCCGTAAAGCCGCTGCATCGCCTCGAGTTCGCGGGACATCCTCAGGGGCCCGGCGTCGACGGGGTCGAGACCCATCGCAACGACGATCTTCGCGATCTGCTCCTTGGCTCGCCGGTCGTTCCCCGCTATGGGGATGCTCACCGGGCCGCCGACCACGTCCGGATTGTCGATCACATAGCTCGCCTGCAGTGCGAAGGTCTTCATTACCTTTGCACCCGGATTCCACTGCTGGATCAACTCCGCGCTCGAGGTGTCGACCATCGATTCGTAATAGCCGTCCTCGGCCTGCTGGTGCGGAAAGGAAACATCGATGACGATCTTGCCGTCCAGCGTACCGAGGTTTTGTGCAACGGTTTCCATGGCCGGCCACGGCACGGCGAGTATCACGATGTCGCCGGCCTGTGCGGCTTCCTTCTGGGTTGTGACGCTGGCCTTCGGGCCTGTCGCGGCGGCCAACGCCTGTGCCCTCTCTCGAGTCGGGTCCCGCGAACCGTAGACGACCCGATAACCCAGCTCGGCGAAGCGCGGTCCGAGAGAATCGCCCATGTCGCCGGTGCCGATAACGGCAACGACCGGCTGCGGGCTCGCGGCCGAACTGGCGGCGAGAAACAGTGCCGCGGCGGCCGTCAGCAAGAGAACGATGGGCAATAGCCTGGGCATGAGCGGTTCCTTATGTCAGAACAGCAATGACTCTACGAACGGCCGCCCGGCACTGCGTCCATGCGTGTAGGCGTGGATTCGCAGGGTGGAGACCTGTCAGTATGCTTTGCACATGACCTTCCTCGCGAAATCGCTGCAAGGCGTCGATGTCCACAGGCTCCAGCAGATCGTCAAGTGGACGGTCTACACGCTGTTGATCGTGAATTTCGGTTTTTACATCTGGGAAGACGTTAACCGGGCCATACACACCCTGCATGCTGCGTCGACGCTGTTCGACTGGACAACCGAGTTCGCGACCACCATCGATACGCTGGCCTGGTTCACCCTGCTGCTGATGTTCGAGCTCGAAACATACCTGCTGGACGACGCTCAGTGGAAACGCTGGGTCGAGCGAACGGTGCACGGTCTCCGGCTGCTCTGCTACGCCATGCTTCTGCACACCGTAGTTGCCTACGGGGACACCGTCCGCAAATACACACCGACCTTACCGGTAACCAACGCGGCCGAACTTTGCGACCTTGCCGATGACGGCGTCTCGTTCGTTTACAACCTCGAATACACCGAGATTACCGCCGATAACTGCAGCACGCTCTCCGGCGAAAGTGAATTCTTCAAGCTTGGCAGCAAAGACCCTCTGGTCTCGACCTTCGCGGGACTGGAACTCGCCCGTGATCTTGCCTGGGCCGACATGATCGAGGTGCTTGTCTGGCTGGTCATCGTATTGTCCATCGAAAAAGTCGTACGCTTACAGGGCCGTGGTGTGACCGGCGGCAGGCTAATGTCGACCTTGAACGCCGCGAAGCTGGTGAGCTACGGGATACTGTTTGTGCTGGCCGTTTACTGGGCTGGTCTCGGGCACTGGCTGTATACCTGGGACACGTTCTTGTGGGTTGCCGGTTTCGCGGTCATCGAGATGAACGTCAGCGAGTGGCGCGACGAACTGCTCGGCGAGCAGTCGGCGGACCAAGCCACGGCGGCGGTGCTCGAGTAGTGCCGATGCTGAGCGGCGGCTGCGAGTGCGGACAGGTGCGCTTCGAGGTGTACGGTGAGATCGAGGATTTCAGTCACTGCCACTGCTCGCAGTGCCGCCGGCTGCACGGCGCGGCGTTTGCGACCTTTGCCGGTGTAAGGAGAAACCGGTTTCGTTACACGCGCGGTGAAGATGCTGCGGCTCGCTATGCCTCTTCGGAACGCAACGTTCGGGTGTTCTGCGCCAAATGCGGCTCGACGATACTCGTCGTTCCGCGGGAAGAACCCGACATGCTGTACTTAAGCATGAGCGCCGTCGAAGGCAATCCGGAACGCCCGGAAGGCTATCATGCGTGGGTTGGTTCCAGGGCGCCGTGGCATGAGATTAGCGACGGACTGCCGCAGTTCGAGGCCGAGCCGAACGACGACTAAAACGAAAGCGATTTCCCATGAGAGCAGAACATCAGAAGCAGGAGCATACGGGTTCCTACTACGCCGCTACCGCGAACGACGACACACGCTACGCCACGCTCGAGGGCAGCGTCGCCGCGGAAATCTGCGTTGTGGGCGGCGGCTTCACGGGCGTTGCGACGGCACTGACGCTTGCGGAACGCGGTTACGACGTCGTGCTCGTCGAAGCAAACCGGGTGGGCTGGGGCGCGTCCGGGCGCAACGGCGGGCAGCTTATCAACGGCATTGGCGGACTGTCGAAGATCGAAGAGAAACACGGCAAGGGTATTGCCGACCTGCTGTGGGACATGCGCTGGCGCGGCAACGCGATCATTCGCGAGCGCGTTGACAAGTACGCCATCGACTGCGATCTGAAAGACGGCTACGTCGAGGTGGCGCGCAAGCCGAGCCAGGTCGCTTACACGCACGAGGAAGCGGAGGCGCGGGCCGCCCGCGATTTTCCCTACCGCTACGAGGTGTGGGACAAGGAGAAAACCGGCGAGATGCTGGGCACCGATGCCTACTTTGGCGCTTTCGCCTGTTATCGCGACGGCCACATTCATCCGCTCAATCTCTGCCTTGGCGAAGCGCGCGCCGCGCATGGGCTGGGCGCGAAGATTTTCGAGCAGTCGCCCGTAACCGGCATCGAGCACAGCAGCCGGCCTACGGTGCTTACGGAAAAAGGCCGCGTGGTTGCGGATGCCGTCGTGCTGGCCGGCAACGCTTACAGCCGCCTGGAACCGAAACATCTGTCGAACCTGGTCTTTCCGGCCGGCAGCTACATCATTGCAACCGAGCCGCTCTCCGACGAGGTCGTTGCCGAGATCAATCCGCAGGACGTCGCGGTCTGCGATCTGAACGAGGTTGTGGACTACTACCGCTTGTCGGCTGACAAGCGCCTCTTGTATGGCGGCGCCTGCAATTATTCAGGGCGGGATCCGAAGAGCATCGAGGCATACATACGCCCGCGCCTGCAGAAGGTGTATCCGCAGCTGGCCTCGGCGCGCGTCGAGTTCGAATGGGGCGGCAAGATCGGAATCGTGCTCAACCGGATTCCCGCGGTCGGACGCATCAACGGCAACGTGTACTACGCCCAGGGTTACTCCGGTCACGGTGTGACCGGCACGCACCTGATGGGTGAGATCGTCGCTGACGCCGTGGGCGGCACGATGGAGCGCTTCGATCTGTTTGCCGGTATGAAGCACTTCCGTCTGCCGGGTTCGCAGTGGCTGGGGAATCAGATCATTGCGCTCGGGATGATGTACTACAAGATGAAAGACCGGTTGTAGCGACCGGGATGGCGCGCCGGTCCCAGGCATCACTCCGGGATCGTTTGCAAAAAAGCCACCCGCAATCGCGAGTGGCTTTTTCGCTTATCGCTTCAGCATCTGCGCCTCAGCAGTAGTACTCCCCGCAGTCCGGCGGCGGCGGTGGTGGTGGCGGTGGAGGCGGCGGTGGAGGTGGCGGCGGCAGCGGCGTGCCGGCGATGTGGCACTGCGGCCAGACGAACGCGGCCTGCCCACCGGGATAATCGCCCCACGCGTACAGCTGTATTTCGGCAAACTTGTAATAGCTCTTGAGTCCCAGGTCGCTTTCCGCACTGACGCCCGCGAGCAGGCCAAACGTCCAGTGGGTACGGTCGAGGCCCTGATAGTAGACGTCGCTCAGGCTGTTGAAGAGCGTGTAGTGTTTCGCGTTCTCGACCGGCGCAATCGTGTAGTTTGGATTACACGGTGCCATCGCCTCGGCTCTGCCGATAAACGTGGCCGGCGCGGAGTGATACACGTCGAGTATGACGCGGTGAGTCGAGCGGTATACCCGCAGGCGCACGTTGACGCCGCCGAAGATGCGGCTCCAGTCGGTATTGACGAAGTCCTCCAGCGCCTGAATGGCCTGCAGTTCCACGCTGCCGACGAGAGCAACGGCGTTTGCATAGTAGCCGTTGAGTTCGTTGATCAGATAGCTGCGCAGTCCGGGAAGGTTGCCGTTCAGGTAGGCCGACAGATCGAAGCTCGTGCTCGTCAGCTGGCTCAGGGTCATCGTGTCGAGCTGGGGCAGATAGGTGGCAATGTAATCGACCAGGCCGTCGAGACGCTCATTGAGCTGGTCGATCTCGGCCTGGGTCTGCAGGTTGAGGCGGTCGATGAGTTCCTCGGTGATCTCGTTGCTAATGAAGCTGGCGGCGGCAAAGCGCGCACCGCTCAGGAAATCGAGTGCATCGTCCACGGCGCGCTGTATTTCCCGGTTGCCGCTGACCTGCAGGCCCTGCAGGGCGTCTTCGAGAGAAAACAGATTCTGATAACGCCGCGGCGCCTCCGCGGCGGCCTCGTCGATTGCGTCGCTGACGAGGTCGGCGAAGTCGAAGTCGAAAAGATCGGCAATGGCCAGGACAATCGAGCCGATACTGATTGGGTTCGAGCAGTCTACATCGGCGTAGACGTTACTGCGGTTGACCGTGACGTCCTCGATCGCGCCGCTGAAATAGTTGTATCTGACGTCGATACTCAGGTTGCTGACGCTGGTCGTGCCGGACGCGTGCGAGCCGCAGAGTATCCACCAGCCAAGACCCGACAGGTCATAACGTATCGACGTCCGGATGCGGTCGATCCCCGCGACGCTCAGGATGACGCTGGTGCCTTCGCCGGACAGCGTAATGGCGGGATTCGGAAACTCGAAGATCAGGCTCGTGATACTAAGGTCGGGATCGCTGGCCGCGGCCGCGTAGACATCCGCGATCATCTGGCTCTCGAGCGCATTCAACTCGTTAAAAACGTAGTCGTTCGAGACGGTGAGCGAAGCCGATTCGAAGGATGGGTACGGAATGCCCGTCGGTGTGCGGAATTCGAACGTGGTGCCGGCGAGCGCTGGCTGGCAAAGCAGGAGGGTAATACCCGTCAGTACGGCCAGCAACGAAGCGTTTCTGTTCATGTTCGTGCCCCCGTGGCCGCGGATGGCAGCTCGGCAGCGTCTGCCATTTGCAAGTGCCCGCTGGCCGCAGCCGGCAAATAGGTCTGGTGAGCCGAACAGCGAGCTGTACCGAGTATAGTCGAATTCGACTTAATTTGCTTGCGGAGGCCAAACAAGAGCCATTTACGTAACTTTTCAGGAGTGCTGGTCCGGTCTTGACACTCGGTATGAGACCGAGCAAAGCGGGCTTACTCCAGCAGGCGGTGCATGGATTCGGTGCGCAGTAATGTGGGCTATACTCGATATGGTAAAAAATCCTCTAAAAAAACCAAACATATCCAGGAGGGCGATAGAGATGACGAACAAAGTTTTTATCGGCTCGTCGAGTGAATGCCTCGACGTGGCGAGGGCTGTTCGGACTGAGTTGAGTCACGACCACGAGGTTACTCTGTGGACCGATAGAGGAACTTTTCAACTGGGCAACACCAACATCGAGTGTTTGGAGGAAATAAGTACAACTCATCTTTTCGCGGTCTTGATTCTCGACGGGGACGACGTTGTGGAATCCCGAGGCGACAAGAGCCCGATTCCACGCGATAACGTTATCTTCGAGTTGGGTATGTTTATCGGAACGCTGTCACGTCATCAGGTTTTTGCTTTATGTCCCGAACACAAGAAGCCAAAACTTCCATCCGATATAGCAGGCATGACGCTCGCACACTACAAAGTCCGGTCGAATGGAGAGTTGAATGTCGGGCCGGCGTGCGATTCGATCAGGAAGGCCATCGACAATATAGGTACCGATCTTGCGCATCTGGAGATCCCGGGCGAGGTGGAGAGACTTTCGATGAGTCTCTCGAAAGCCGGGCAAATCGAAAACCAGGCTTTTCAAACGGAACTTGGGCACAAGGTTGCGGATTGGATCAAGGAAAGCGCGGAGTGGGAGCGCGGCGAAGTGTACGTTCGGCGAAACTATGCAAGCTTCCTGTGTGCGGTCTACAAGGCGGCGCGGAACAACATTTTTTCGACGAGCATACCTGACTACAACAAGTTTTGGGGGCAGGATCTCGGCCGGTCTCTGCTGCAAGCTCAGTCGGAGAATAGCGACGCCGAATGCACGAGGGTATTCGTATTCGATTCGATAAGCGACTTCGACGATCAGCACCGGTCGATTCTCGCTGAGCAAGTCAAAAGCGGAGTTCACGCCTATTGCTATTTCAACTTGGAAGACAAAGATTTCGACCTTTCACCCGATGTTGGAAAGGACTGGACCGTCATCGACGACGGTGACGTCATTGGAATAACACACGATCTGGGCAGCCCGGACCCCGATATTGCGGCAACGTGGCACTTCTGTGACGATGGCCGACGCGGTTACTTCGCGTCACAACGTGATCGGTTGCTCGATATCTGTAAGTTGAGACGGTGGAAGTCTCGGGAAGACGGTACTTTGGAGTCCGAAAGCGCGGCCCGGTAATGCGTTTAACGCCTCCGCCGGCCGGCCGCCGAGCTTTGCACCGTACGAACGCGTGTCCGGTGTGCTAACGAACAGCCAATGCGGGTAGCTTGACGGATATTGGCCTTGTTCGCTCACGGCAAGGCTGTCGGCTCGTCGCGAAGTGCTTACCGCAGCTCTTCGACCGCCCGATAAGCCTCTTCTATAGCCGCCTCGCTCATGGCGTTGGAAGCGGCGTCGGTGGAAGCAAACGCAATGCTGCCGAAACGCCGGCTCGCCGTTTTCCAGTGCCGTTTCTCTTTGGACCAGTTGCTCGGCTCGAAGGCGACGCGATCCGTTGCCGGGTCGTAGCCGTAGGCATAACCGTGCGGCCAACGGTTGACCGTAATGGCCGCAATGTCGCGGGCCGGGTCGAAGCCGCCTTTGCCGAGCATGCGCCCAAGCTGCTCGCGAACCTCGCGTTCGAAGGTCGCAAACGACGTGCCGAGGAGTTTGCGCTTGCCGGCACGAAACTGCTCGCGAGCGGAGAGGCCGCGTTCGCCGGGCACATGATTCATGTGCACGAGTACAGGTTCGTCAGGCGAACGGGCAAAGCGGTAGTCGCCAAGGCTCACGGGAAAATCGAGCATGACGTTGTGAAAGAAACTGTCAGGGCAGCGCACCCGGTGGATACCGAGTTTCGCAAAGCTCGTCCAGTTTCGAATCAGTACGTTGGTATATACCAGCGGTGCGCGCAGCGACGTGGATAGCGCGGCTTGCTGCGCGGCCGGCAGCTCGGGGCACAGCCTGGGGACAATTGCGTGATAACAGGCCATGACGACACGGCGCGCCCTGACGGCTCGGGCTTCCCGGCCGCGGACGTAAGTGACGTCTACCGGCGCGTCGAGCAGGCCGTTGACATGTTGCGCGCGAACCACCGTACTGTTGAGACGAACGCGCACCGCCGATTCGGGTTCGTCCAGCCGGCTGTAGTCGAACCGTGCGCTTACGATGTCTTCCATCGTGTTGCCCGGCGCCGAACCCGGAATCATGGCTCTGACGAGCATGCGGGCGATCGATGCGTTGCCGTCGGGGAAGTGGAAGATGAACGGTTCCGAGGATTCTTCCGCATAAGAGTAGGCGTCGAGTTCGAGCCCGCCGAAACCCGGATAGCCGCTGGACCAGGCGGCTCTTGCCGGGAACGCATCTATGTCGATGGCCCAGACGCCGCGCGGCAGGGCGCGCATGAACCGGACCGCCTCATCGCCCACCTTGGCCCGCTCGCGCAGGAAGGTCTCGTAGCTCGTCTCGTTCAGATACTCGAGCTGTGCTTCGGGCGACAGGTCATCGAGATAGTTGTGTTGGTTGTCGAGCAGCCGCCTGAGATCTGCTCTGCCGGCGTCCGTCAGGGGCAGCGCTTCCAATGTCCTGGGGTTGCCCAGGTCGCCAACCGCCAGATGATCCCGTCCGAAGCCTTCCTCGCGGAGGAACACGCCTCTCTCGAGACCTGCATACAGTTCCTGGTCGAACGCGGTGTAAAACCGCTGCGTATCGATACCGAGATCGTTCAGCAGCCGTTTCGCATTCGCCGGATAGCCGCCCGGCGACTCGATCGACATCGTGCCGCCGAAGCCGATCATCCGCCGGCCGTCGATCTCGAATTCGTTGCGCTTTGCGTGGCCGCCGAAATCGTCGTGATTGTCGAGGATCAGGACGCGTGCGTCCTTGCCGTGCGCCTGGCGGAAAAACCAGGCGGCCGAGAGGCCGCTGATGCCGCCGCCGACGACCACGAGATCGTACTCCTCGTCTGCGGGTTCGGCCTCCCAGCTCGTGCCATCCCGCAACGCATGTGCGACCTCGAAAGAACCCGGATGTGAGCCGCGCATGCCGCCTAGCCCTGGCGGATAGTAGCCGGCCTCGTCCTGCGCGGCGACGTCGGCAAATGCGCCTGCGGGCAACAGCGTCGAACCGACGGCAACGCTGGCGCCATTCAGAAAGTCCCGGCGCGTAATCGCCGCATCCATACCGAGCTGTTTGTTCGTACGTTTCACTCTAGTCAGTCGAACTCGATCCAGGTTGTCTTGAGTTCCGTGTAATCGTCAAAGGCGTGTAGAGACTTGTCGCGGCCGTTGCCGCTTTGTTTGAAGCCGCCGAACGGCACCGTAATGTCGCCGCCGAAGTAATTGTTGATTCCCATCGTACCAACACGGACGGCCGCCGCCACTTTGTGCGCGGTGTTGATGTTATTGCTCCACACGGCGCCCGCCAGACCGTAGATCGAGTCGTTGGCAATGGCCACGGCTTCCTCGGCGGTCTTGAACGTCATCACTGACATTACCGGACCGAAGATCTCCTCGCGCGCGATGCGCATGCTGTTGTCCACATCGGCAAAGATCGTCGGCTGATGATAATAACCGCCGCTGTCGGCCATGACCTGCTCGCCGCCGGCGACGAGTGAGGCGCCTTCGGAGCGGCCGACCTCCACGTAGTCGGCCACGGTCTTTAGCTGTCCCGCGTCGATCATGGGACCCATGCTGGTGGCGGGATCGAGCGGATCGCCCGGCATCCAGTCGCGGCTGCTCGCCACCACCATCTCCAGAAACTCGTCTTTGATGCTCTCCTCGACGATCAGCCGCGTGCCGGCTGTGCAGGTCTGGCCGCCGTTGTAGAAGACCGCGGTTGCGGCATACGCCGCCGCCTTTTTAAGCTTGGCATCGGCAAACACGATGTTCGGACTCTTGCCGCCGAGTTCCAGGAACACACGCTTGAGGTTCGACTGCCCGGAGTACTGCATGAGCAATTTTCCCACCTCGGTCGAGCCGGTAAAGGTCAAACCGTCAATGTCTTCGTGCAGCGCCAGGTGACTGCCGAGGCGGCTGCCTGAGCCCGGCAGTACGTTCAACACGCCATCCGGCAGGCCGGCCTCGCTGGCCAGCGCCGCGATGCGCAGGGCGGACAGCGAGGTATTGAGTGCGGGCTTCAGGATCACCGAGTTGCCGGTCGCGAGTGACGGCGCCAGCTTCCAGGCCGTCGTGGAGAGCGGAAAATTGAACGGCGTTATCGCAGCCACAACGCCTAGCGGCAAGCGTTGCACCAGCGCCAGCGTATCGCCGGGCGTCGGCGGAATCTCGGCGTAGATCTTGTCGATCGCCTCACCGCTCCAGCGGATCGTGCGCACGGCGGAGGGCACGTCCACGCCGGTCGTGTCGGCGATGGGTTTGCCGACGTCGAGGCACTCGAGCAGCGCAATCTCGTCGGCATGCCGTTCGATCAGCTCGGCCCAGCGTACGAGCACCATCTTGCGGTCCGCCGGTGCCATTCCCGACCAGACGCCGGACTCGAAGGTCGAGCGGGCCAGGCGAACGGCTTCGTCCGCGTCCTCCGGGCCGCACAGCGCAATGTCGGTGAGCGCGCGGCCGTCGGCGGGCGCTGTGGTCGGCCGGGTCTCGCCGGATTGGGCATTCCGGTACCGGCCGTTGACGAACGCCCGCCCCTCGATCACGAGTTCCGTGCTGAGTGTGTGCCAGTCCTGCCTGGTTCTGTCGAGCATTGCGTATCCCTCCCGTTAACGGGACCTGGTTTGTTTTCCCTGGCCTGCCCTTTCTAGCCTATTTCCCCAATCGCGCGATAGGCCTGTTCGATGGCGGACTCGACGTTGGCCGTGGCGCCGGCATCGGAGTTGGCGATCACGATGCGGCCGAAGCGCTGCCGGCCGCGCACGAACCAGTAGCGCTTGTCGTCGCCTTCGCCGTAGTAGTCGTCCTCGAGCCAGTCGCGCGTCGCATAACCGTGCGGCCAGCGATTGACGGTAATCGCTTCGATGTCGCGCGCCGGGTCGAAGTCGCCGTCCGCGAGCATAGCCGCAAGCTGTTCGCGCGTGTTGCGCTCGATCGTCTCGAAGGACGTGGACAAAAGCTCGTAGCGGCCGAGCGGCGCCTGTTCGCGCTTGCTCAAGCCGGCGTTCGGCCGGTGCGGGAAGCGTTCCATATGAATAACAATCGGTTCTTCGGGACCGTCGGAGAACTCGTAGCCGCCCATGTCGACGGGAAAGTCGAGCATGGCGTTAACGTGATAGCTGCTCGGTGCCGATACCGCGCCGATGCCGAGTTTTTTCCACGCCCGCCAGTTGTTGACCAGCACGTTGGTGTACATCACCGATACCTTGACGCCGCCCTTGAGCGCCGCGCGCTGTTCCTCCGGCATCTCCGTGCAGATCGACGGGATAATTGCGTTGTAGCAGGCCATGACACAGTGTTTCGCACGGATCTGTCCATGGCGGCCGTCGCGAACGTAGCTTAGTAAGACCGATTTGGCGGAACCGGGCTTGCCGTCGTGCCGCGCGTTCACCACCGTGCTGCTGAGCCGCAGGCGCACCGGCGACCCCTCTACATCCAGCTTGCCGTAGTCGAAGGGCGCAAGCACGATGTCTTCCATCGTCGAGCCGGGCGCAACCTCCGGGATCATGTTCCGCACCAGCATGCGCGCGACGGATGCGTTGCCGTCCGGGAAATGATGAATATAGGGTTCGACGTCTTCCAGGTCCGGCAGCCGCGTGGCTTCGTAGCCCGGCAAACCAATGTAATAAGTCGCGTCTATCGCGGGTACGGCTTCGATTCCGCCGCCGAGATCCGTGGTTAGCGGCCGCAGTGCGGCGAATACCGCAGGCTCCGTCACACCCAGGTAATCGCTTATGTAGGTCCGATAGCTGATGCCGCCCAGGATCTCCAGGCGTTCGCCAACGGTCTTGCCGGGAAACGCGTCGTAATCCGCCGTTAGCAGGCTCAGCATCTCGGCGCGCGCAGCCTCGCTCATTGGCATCGCTTTGACGGCAGCCTTGACCGATCCGCGCCGTCCGGCCAGCGGCAAAGTGTATCTGAGACCGCCGAGGTCGTAGGGCACGAGCTTGTCTACGCCCCAGTTCTTGCGATCGAAGAACGTCGCGCCGCCGAGCTTGTGACGCTTATAGAAACGCCGGTCGTACGCCTCGTAAAAGCGATCGAGGTCGATGCCGAGATCGTCGAGCAGACTCTTCGCGCTGGCTGGATAACTCGACGGTTCCTCCAGAGTTTGCGAACCGCCGTAGCCGATAGTCGTACGGCCACCGGCGCCAAGCTCGTTGCGAATCGCATGGCCGCCGAAGTCTTCGTGATTGTCCAGGAGCAAGATGCGGGCGTTCGGATGTGCCTTGCGGTAGAAGTGCGCGGCGGCAAGCCCGCTCAAACCCGCGCCAACAACCGCAAGGTCGTAGACGCCGTCGTCCTTGTCCACTACTGGACCCCAGTCGCGGCGTCCGTCGCGGGCAAGCTCGTGCGCGACTTCGAAAGAGCCGGGATGACTGCCGCGCAGCCCGGTCAGGGCCGGCGGATACGGAGCGCCCTGCTCCAGCGCAAGCATCCGGTCAGCGAGCGCTTTGCCCGGTAACAGGCTTGCACCGGCCAAGGCTCCGACGCCGTGCAGAAGGTCGCGCCGGGTGATGCCGCGGTCCATGCCGAGACGTTTATCTTGCGATTTCATGTCTGTCCGGACTCCCGGCGCCGCACTGGCGCTTACGCGTTCATGTCACGATCATGTAGACCTTACGTACGGTCTCGAGCACTTCCGCCGTGCCTTTCCAGCCTTTCGGAAATATCCAGCTATCGCCGGCTTTGACCTCGGTAACCTGCCCGGATTTGGAGGTCAGCCGCCAGTGGCCCTTGAGGAGGTGGCAAAACTCCGTGATGTCGAGATCGAGTTCGAGCTTACCGGGTTCGCACTCCCAGGTGCCCGCAACGAGGTTACCCGCCTCGAAGAAACCCGAATCCGTCTGTTCCGGCAGATCGCCCACCGGAACCCCGAAGGACTCCGCGGGAACAAGGTCGGTAAGCGACGCGCATTGGTGTTGCACGGAAATTTCGGGCATTGTCGGGCTCCTGCGTAAACAAGCATCGAATTCGAACTATGTCGCAAATTGTCGAGGCCGCGGTCAATCCGGAACTACCGGGCCTATACGCTCCGCAGAAGCGCCGCGCGTCTTGAGCTAGCCTGAACCGCTTTGTTCGATCCCGGAATCGCGACCGCCTAGTGAACTTCGACGCCATCGTCATCGGCGCAGGCCACAATGGGCTCGTCAACGCCGCTTTTCTCGCCAAAGCCGGGCTGAAAGTGCTCGTCGTCGAAAAAAATCCGTACACGGGCGGCGCCGCGGTTAGCCGCGAGCTGTACGACGGCTGGAAGTACTCCAACTGCTCGTACGTCTGCAGCCTGTTCCGGTCCGAAATCTACAACGCGCTCGATCTCGGCCGGCACGGCCTCAAGGTCATCCCGCTGGTCAGCAGCATGACCTTCAAACAGGACGGCGACTTCTTCGGCAGCTACCAGAATCCGCACATACGCCGTCGCGAGCTCAGGCGTCACAGCCGGCGCGACGCGGATGCCGCCATTCGCTTCGATGCCGACGTACTGCGCTGGTGCAGGCTGATTCGCGGTTTCCTGCTGCGCACGCCGCCCGACCCAGGTTCGTTGAAGCCCCGGGACGTCTTCGAGTTCGCGCACTTACTGAAGAAGTTCCACCAGCTCAGCGAAACCCAGCTCTACGAGTTCATCCGCTTCTTTACGATGTCGATAGCCGAGTATCTGGAGAACTACTTCGAGAACGAAACGATCCTGGCGCACTATTCGGGCGGCAGCATTATCGGCACCGGGCTTGGTGTGTACTCGCCGGGAACGGCGTATGTACTCCTGCATCACGCGATGGGCGACGTTGACGGCAATATCGGCGCCTGGGGTTTCGCGCGCGGCGGCATGGGGGCCGTGTCCGGGGCCCTGGCCTCGGCCTTCAGGGCGCACGGCGGGGAGATCCGCACGGACGCCGAGGTCACGCGCATCAAGGTGCGCGGCAACCGGGCGACCGGCGTCGTACTCGCATCGGGCGACGAGCTCGATGCAAAGATCGTGGTGTCCAATCTCGATGCCAAGCGCACGTTTACCTGCATCATGGATGCGGACGACGTGCCGCCGAAACTCAAGGAACGCGCGGAGCGCTTCAAGATTCGCGGCTCGTCCGGCAAGCTGAACATTGCCCTCGACGGTATGCCGACCTTTCCGGCTCTCCCGGAAGGCTCGCCTCTGACGCTCGGCCATATGCATTTCACCGACACGCTGGAACGCCTCGAGCGCGCCTACGACGACTGGAAGGACGATCGCTGGTCGGCGGACCCCTACACCGACACGCTCATCCCCTCGCAGTACGATCCCACGCTGGCCCCGCCCGGCAAACACATGATGAGTGTCTTTGTGCAGTACTGCCCGGTCGAGCCGGAAGGCGGCTGGACCGAGGAAAAACGCGCCCGCTTCGGGCAGGTCGTGATCGACCAGATTGCGGACTACAGTCCGGACTTCAAGGATCTGCTGCTGCACGCGGAAGTTCGCACACCGCGTGAACTCGAAGACGAAGTTGGATTGACCGAAGGCAATATCTTCCAGGGTGAACTGACTTTCGACCAGCTGCTGTTCAACCGGCCGTTTCCCGGCTATGCCCAGTACCGCGGTCCCGTCAAAGGGATGTACCTGTGCGGATCCTCGACGCATCCGGGCGGCGGAGTCATGGGTGCACCGGGCGCAAACGCCGCGCGCGAGATCCTCAAAGACCTCAAGCGGCCCGACACGACACCGGCCGGGTACACGGATGATTGACCGCGATGACTGACACCGCAGACGTCATCATCGTCGGCGCCGGCCATAACGGCCTGACCTGTGCCGCGTATCTGGCGCGCGCGGGTATGCAGGTAATCTGCCTTGAGTCTGCGCCGCAGCCCGGCGGCCTGTCCGCCAAACGCAGCTTCGGCGAGCACTATCGGCTGCCCGGCCTTGCGCACTGGAGCTATCCCCTGAGTCCGACGCTGTGCCGCGAACTGGAGCTCGAGCGTTTCGGCTATGTGCCGGGCAAGCCTGCCGATACGGTTGTGCTGGACCGCTCCGCCGGACCTCTGACGCTGGGTGGCAATAGCGTATCGGGCGAATCGCTGTCCCGGCAGGATGCCGCTGAGTATCCGCGGTTCCGCGACCAATATCTCGAGTTTGCCAAGGTGCTTCGACCGGTGCTCAAGAACCGGCCGCCGCGACTCAAGGATTCGGACAGCCGTGACAAACGTACGCTGGCCCGTCTGGGCTGGGATCTGCGCTTCGGTCTGGGGCGGGACAAGATGGGCGAGTTTCTGCGCGTAGCCGGCATGAATATTTTCGATCTGCTGAACGACACGTTTAGCGACGAGCGCCTGAAGGCGGCGATCGCCGTCGATGCCGTCATGGGCAACGGGATGGGCCCGCGAACGCCGGGCAGCGTGCTGACCTGGCTGACGCGGCTGGCGGCTGAGCTCAACGGCGGTCCGGTGCTGTACGACGGCGGCACATCCGACATCGTCGCCCCGCTTACGCAGTCTGCGCAAAGCGCGGGCGCCACCATTCGCTGCGACGCCCGCGTCGAGCGCATAGTCGTCGAAAACGGCCGGGCGGGCGGTGTCGTGCTCGAGAATGGCGAACGGCTTACCGCTGCGTGCATCGTATCGAGCGCCGATCCGCGTACGACCTTCCTGTCGCTGGTCGGCGCGCCCAGGCTCGACGCCATGTTTGCCCGTCGCGTGGCGCAGATACGTGGCGCAGGGGTGGTTGCCAAACTGCATCTGGGCCTCGACGGATTGCCGGCATTCGACGGGGTAGAGGCGTCTCAGCCGGATCGGCGATTCCTGATAGGGCCGTCCATGCGCTATGTCGAACGTGCCTTCAATCCCGTGAAGTACGGCGAGTATTCGGATGAGCCAGTGCTGGAGATCACGTTACCGAGCGTCAACAACCCGGATCTGGCGCCGGCCGGCCAGCACGTCATGTCCGTCAACGTGGCGTACATTCCGTACAAACTCAAAGCCGGCTGGGAAAGCGGCAAGACGGCGCTGTTCGACACGCTGATCGCGCTGCTCGAACGCTATGCGCCAGGGCTCCGGTCGCAGATCGTCGCGCACGAGTGCCTGACGCCCGCCGATATCGAAGCCGGTTATCTGGCCGGCGAAGGGCACTGGCATCACGGAGAACTCGCCTTGCATCAGTCGCTGATGCTGCGGCCCGTCCACGGCGCGGCGCAGTACGACACGCCCGTCGAAAATCTTTATCTCTGCGGTGCCGGCTGCCATCCTGGCGGCGATCTTACGGGCCTGCCCGGACAAAACGCGGCGTGGCGAATTCTGGAGACGGACGTGTCGCGGTGAGCATCGACAGACAACACTTTCGGCTTGCGCTGGCGACAACGCCGTTTACCGGGCGGATAGAGGCGCTGTCGAAGACCGAAAACTGGACTGCGTGGAACAGCTACAAGGTGCCGCGTGTCGTCGACAACCTGTCTACGGAGTATTTTGCGGTTCGCAGCGGCTGCTCCGTGATGGACATGACCCCCATGGAGAAGTACCGGATACGCGGCAGCGATGCGCTTGCGTTTCTCGACCGCCTGCTCACGCGCGATCTGTCGAAACTCAGGACCGGGCGCGTTAGCTACGTCGTGTGGTGCAACGACGAAGGCAAGCTGATCGACGACGGCACTGTGTTTCAGCTCGGCGAGCAGGACTATCGACTCTGTAGCCAGCATCACCAGCTCGACTGGCTGCGTTTGTCCGCCGCCGGATTCGACGTGGATATCGAAACCGAGACTCACGAGATTGCGGCGCTCGCGGTGCAGGGCCCAACCTCGTATTCGGTTCTGACTGCCGCGGGTGTGACGGGGCTGGACACGCTGCGGCCTTTCGACGTCAGGGAAACGCGCCTGGGCGACATACCCGTCACCGTCTCCCGCACTGGCTATACCGGCGATCTGGGCTACGAGCTATGGGTAGCCCCTGAGCATGCGTTGGCCCTGTGGGATGCCGTCTTTGCGATACAGGGCCTGTACGACATCCATGTCATTGGCCTCGATGCGCTGGAGATGGTGCGCGTGGAGGCCGGCTTCATCATGCCGGGCTTCGACTTCAACACCGCCGAGACGACCGTGCGCGACGGTTACGCCCGCTCGCCTTACGAGGTGGGCTTGAGCTGGGTGGTGAACCTCGATAAAGGGCATTTCACCGGCCGCCGGGCACTCATGGCCGAGAAAGCCGCACCCCCGCGGCGGCGTCTGACCAAGCTTGTCGTGGACGGCAACAAACCCGTCGGCGAGGCGTTTATCTATGCGCGCAAGCGGGGCAGGCAGATCGGCGAAGTGAAGGTGGCCGTCTGGTCGCCGATTCTCAAGGCGAATCTCGCGCTGGCCGACATCGAGCTCAAGAAAGGCCGCTTTCCCGACACGCTCTGGGCGCGCATCGATTATCAGCGCGAGCTCAAATGGCATTCGGCGTGGGAGCCGTGCCGCGTGAGCACGAAACCCTTTTACAGCCCCGAACACCGTTCGGCGACGCCGCCCGAAGCCTGTTGATATGAGCGCCGCCGAAACCCCGGGAACGGCGCTCAAGCGAACGTACACGGAGTTCGACGGCTGGCGTTCGATAAGCCTGGGTTTGTACATGGTGCTGGTGGGCTACGGCGTGCTCGTCGGTATTCCGGTAATCAGTACAGCATGGGTCAATCTGCTGGGTTTTACGGAGGTCGAGGTCGGCCGGGTTGCCGGCGCGGATCTCGGCGGTCTGTCGCTGGGCGCGGTGCTGGCGGCGATAGTGATCGCACGCGTCGACCGGCGCTGGCTGGTCGCTTTTGCCATCGTGCTCGCGGTTGCGGCCAACGCGCTGTGCATGGTTACGGTCGAGTACGAGCAGGTCCTGTGGCTGCGTCTCGTTGCGGGCATCGGCAGCGGCATCTATACGGCCGTTGCCGTCGCAACGCTCGGCGCTACGGTCAATCCGGCGCGTGCGTTTAACCTGGCGCTGTTCGCGTTTGCGTTTTCGCAGGCGCTCGAACTGTATTTCCTGCCGAAGCTGTCGATGAACGGTATCTATCTGGTGTTCATTGTCTGTTACCTGCTGAGCCTGCTGTTCCTCGGCTGGCTGCCGCGGCGGCCGACGGACAAGGCGCTCGACGTCGAACTCGATGCGGGCGACGACGAGACGGGTCATCGCATCGAGCATCGTCACGTGCCCGCGTACGTGCCGTGGCTGGTGCTGGCGGCGATGTTCGTAACCTATATCAATATTGGCGCCTACTGGACCTATATCGAACTCGCGAGTGTTGCGTCGGAAGCATCGCCCGAGTGGGTGGGCAGGGTGCTCGTTTGGACCGCGTTCTTTTCGGTGCTGGGTTGCCTGTTCGCAACCGTCTTTAGCCGGCGTTACGGTCTTGCCCGTCCACTGCTGGTAACCCTGATCGTACAGGCAGTGATTGTCGCCATGCTCGCCAACGGCATCAACGACAGCAACATCGTGATTAGTCTGTTCGCCTTCAATTTCCTGTGGATATTCATCGACGTGTACCAGATGGCGACGGTTGCGAACGTCGATCACTCCGGGCGGTTTGCGGCGCTAATGCCCGGGGCGCAGGGGCTGGGGCAGATTGTCGGGCCGAACATCGCGGCGTCGATACTGGCGGCCGGGTTCGGCTATCGGGGCGTGTTTATCATGTGCGCAACGGCGTCGCTGGTTGCGATGGCGATTTATTTGACTATGTATCTGCGTTTGCGGCGCACGATTCCAGAGCTTGCGGACGCCTCCTGACGGGTTGCCACGAAGCCTCCTCCGCGCTGCGAACAGAGACCGATCAGCGTGACGCCGCGGCCGTGCGCCATCATCGAATTGGGGATGAGCGTAGAGCTCCCGTATCTGACTTCCGGAGCTGGACTATTTGCCGCTTATCGGTATGCCGGCGGCAGTTAAGCCCGCGGCATTCTTAGCTCTTACGCGCCAACTGATCTTCGAGCCGCGTGATCAGATCTCGCTGGTCTGGGTTGAGGCTTCCGGCGTCGTCGAGTGTGCGCAGGATTGTAAGCGCACGGCCCAAAAGTGCAGGGTCAGCGAAACGGACGAGTGACACGACCAAATCCCACTGATAGTCAGCGCGATCGGGCTCGGCGCGGGTGAGTCGCTCGGCGATCTCAAGGTCTTTTTTATAGGCGTCGTGGGCGGCCTCAACCTGGCCAAGGTCTCGATACAGGTCGCCCATCTTGTTGTAGGAGATGGAGAGATCGCGCTGGTAGTCGGCGCGGTCGGGCTCGGCGCGGGCGAGTCGCTCGGCAATTTCGAGGGCATTCTGGAAGGCTTTGCGGGCGGCTTCTCCCTGGCCGAGGTCTCGATACAGGTCGCCCATCTTGTTGTAGGAGACGGAGAGATCGCGCTGGTAGTCGACGCGGTCGGGCTCGGCGCGGGCGAGTCGCTCTCGAATCTCGAGGGCATTCTGGAAGGCCTTG
>JBCBSC010000019.1:0-94746 GCA_039819385.1 Pseudomonadota bacterium
AATAACCGTTGCCGAAATCACCCTCGACACCCAGCACGTAGCGGAAGGTCTGACGCAGGTTGGACGCACCGCGCTGATCCAGCTCGGTCATGCGGCGTGCAAAACCAAAGCGCAGATCTTCGTCGGCAATTCCCGGGTTGGCCTCGCGAGCCAGCTGCAGCATCGTCGCCGGTACGTACGGGTTGGTGCCCGCAATACCAAACGAACAGGTCAGGGACGCGGCGTCACACTGTGCTGCGTTGTCACCGAAAATGTCGTTGGATTCCAGCGGGAACGGCTCGAGAGACGACTGAGACTCGGCGCTCGAGTAGGTCGCTTCCGTAAACAGGCGCAGGTTCTCGGAGAAGTCGAAGTTCATGTTTACCGCAAGCAGGTTACGCTCGAGCGGTACCTGCAACGCACGGAATCCCTGGCGGTTGAAACCGTGAATGTCCGAAACGAACGATGTCACGTTGCCGTTGGCGTCCACGACGTAGTCGTTGGCTTGACCGGGAATGTCGATCCGGCCGAACTCGGAGAAGCTCGAGAAAAACGGAATCAAGTCCTGCGTGAAGTCGTTCTCGAAATCGCCTGAGAAGAACGCCAGGTTGGCGCCGTCCGTTGCGGTCTGCGAACGTTCGTTTGCGAACAGGCCCTTCTCGTCTTCGTAGGTGTACGAGAACATCGCGTTACCACGGCCGTCTGCGAACGGCAGGCCGGCGGTGATGGACACGGTGTGCTCTTCGAGGTCGTTGCGGTCGCTAAGGCCGGTCTGACCCGTGATCTGTACGCCTTCGAAGTCCGTCTTGGTGATGATGTTGACGACACCGGCCAGAGCGTCGGAACCGTAAACGGCCGAAGCACCACCCGTCACAACGTCAATACGCTCGATGAATGCAGCGGGAATGGCGTTGAAGTCAACCTGCTGCGAGCCCGGGACACCGGCGACGAAGCGGCGGCCGTTGACGAGGACCAGCGTACGGTCTTCACCCAGGTTACGCAGTTCGACGGTGTTGATACCCGAAGAGTTGACCAGGAAGTTGGAGTTCGTGGTTGTCAGCGTCGATACGCCCGTAGCCGGAAGCGTACGGATGAGTTCTGACATGTTTACCGCACCGGACAGATCGATCGTCTGCGTATCCAGCACGTTTACAGCGGTTGGGCTGACCAGGTTCTGCTGCGTCAGGCGCGAACCGGTGACCAGAATTTCTTCCAGTTCGTCGGCTTCTTCCTGAGCAAGCAGGGTACCCGGCATGGCGCTTAGACTAAGCACGCCAGCCACGGCCGCGCTCAGGACGGAACGTCCCAGCGGCCCTCGTTTTCCCTTATGCATTTCTATTCCTCGTTTAATGGCGAGTTGTAGGTCTCGTTGTCTTAAGCCCAAGGAGCAAACATCTAACGTGTTTGTCCCCCTGTTCTTTTCGCCGACATGCGTTTCTAAAATGACGCTTAGCGGCTTGTGCGGCGGATTGTAGCAGAAAAGTGACGCTTTGGAACCGCTTTGGCATAAGCAGACCCTCGCGCACTAATTGGCATTTAGAGACACCCTAAACGCATGAAAAACAGCATATTCTGCAGCCACCCCTCAAAATAGGGGCAATCGGAGGTCACGTGCACGACCAACTTGAGGCGCTTATTCCGTGGTGGAATAAGCCGGTGTGTGGTGCGGTTGCAACAGACGGGAAAAAACAACAGTGCGCCGGGCGCGGTGTGCCCGGTTGCCCGGGAAACCCATGTGGCGCAGCCCGCGGGCCTTGTAATTCAGTGGTTTACGCAACTTGCGTCAATCCGCGTTGACGCCGATCGGGGCCCTTGTGCTCGTTCAGCCGCTACTGCCGTGTGCACGCGGCGCCATGAAACGGCTGAAGACATAACCGCCGCAGAGCCCCGCCAGCATCTGCAGCAGGAAACCGGACCGGCCACGCGCGCCGCTCAGCGGATTGAGCCCCAGCACCAGCTCGAGTATCCACAGCAGTGCCGCAACGCCGAGAGCGCCCGCAAGCAGATACAGAAATCCGTTCGAGCGGCCGAGCAACCGGCCCAAAGCGCCGGCGACGACGAAGGCGACGCCCAGAGCGATCGCCAGCAAAGGCAGGTAAGAGCCGACCAGGCCCGCCAGATCGCCGAGCGTGGTGGCAACACGGGTTCGAATGTCCACCGCAACCCCGAGCGTCGACAAGTCGTAGAGCACGAGCTGAGTCATCGCAATACTGCCGGCGATGTAAGTCAGTACGACGGCTGTTAACCAGCCCGGCAGCCAACGTCGCATTGCCTGGATCTCCTGTGAGCATACCGTGGGTATACTGCCGCGGCCCGGACACAAAAAACAGCAGAAGGAAAACGGCCGCATGCCAGTTGCACACTCGAGGATCGTCAAACCGCTGCGCCGCGGCTGGCTGCTCGCGGCACTCGTTGGCACGGCAATGACGGCGGCAGCGTCCGATGAGCGTTTGGACGAGCGTTCACACTATCGCATCGAGGAATTGCTGAGCGGACTCGATCATCCGTGGAGCCTTGCTTTTCTGCCCGACGGGGACCTGTTGTTTACGCAACGATCCGGTGCGCTGCTGCGCCGCGACGGCGAAACGGGTGAGGTCGCGCCGGTCGCCGGAGTGCCGTCCACCTACGTAGCGGGTCAGGGTGGGTTGTTCGACGTACTGATCGACCCTGGTTTCGCCAGCAACCGGCTGATCTATATTTCTTACGCGGACGGCGACCGGCGCGAGAACCGCACGGCCGTATTCCGCGGCCGGCTAGACGGCAAAACCCTTACCGACGGCGAAGTGATCCTGCGCGCCGCCGCAGACAAAAACACTGCGCATCACTACGGCGGACGAATGGCGTTTCTAGGGGACGGCACTCTGCTGCTGACCGTCGGCGACGGCTACGATCGGAGGAATGCCGCACAGGACCTGAACACGCACTTCGGCAAACTGCTGCGCTTCAATCCGGACGGCAGCGCGCCGCCGGACAACCCCTTTGCCGCATTGGGCGGCGCGGCCGCGTTCGTTCTGAGCTACGGCCACCGCAACCCCCAGGGGATCGCGGTGGACCCGGCCAGCGGCCGGATCTGGCTGCACGAGCACGGGCCGCGCGGCGGCGACGAAGTGAATCTTATCGATGAGGGCGGCAACTACGGCTGGCCGGCCATCACCTATGGACGGGATTACAGCGGTGCGGCCGTGTCCCCTTATACCGCACTCGAAGGCATGCAGCAGCCGCAAAAGGTGTGGAGCCCAAGCATCGCACCGGCGGGATTGACCGTATATCGAGGAGACGCATTTCCCGAATGGCGCGGCGATCTGCTGATTGCTGCGCTCAAGAGCCAGGACGTTCGAAGGCTTGACGTACGCAATGGCCGCGTGGCGGACGAGGCCATCGTGTTCGCCGAGATCGGCGAACGCATACGCGACGTTCGCGAAGGCCCTCAGGGCTATCTCTATCTGCTGACCGACGGCAGCAACGGCCGGCTGCTGCGGGTTACCCCGCGCAAGGCCGCGAAGTAGCGAGGTCCTGCCAGACCGGGCCGGATGCCTTTCCTCGTCGGCGCTTAGTTCAGGCTCGTGATGAGCACGCCGAGAATGGCGAGCGGCGCGACGACGCGCACGAGCCACAACCAGACCTGGCCCAATACCGGCCCACCGAAGTCCAGATGCTCGCGAATCAGTTCAGGGCGCATGCGCCAGCCGACGAACAGCGCGATCAGGATTCCGCCCAGCGGCATCATGATGTTCGCCGTAAAGTAGTCGATCAAATCGAACACCGTCATACCGTCGAACACCGCAAACATGCCGAGCGGTGCCACATCGCTCCACGCATTGAACGACAGCACCGTCCCGAGCCCGACGGCCCACGCGAGAAAACCGAACACCGTGCAGCCGAGGCCGCGCGAGATGCCCCAGCGATCCTCGCTGAAGGCGATAACGGGCTCCAGCAGCGCAATGATCGAAGTAATCGCCGCGAACGCGAGCAGCAGGAAAAACAGCGCGCCGAAGACAGCCCCGCCCGGCATGGCGGCAAACGCGGTCGGCAAGGTCCTGAAGATCAGTCCGGGTCCGTCCGCGGGATCGAGACCGTTGGCGAATACGAGGGGAAAAATCATGAGGCCTGCAAGCACCGCGACGAGCGTATCGGCCAGCGCAATGATGACCGCGGAACGCGCCAGCGAAATCCTCTTCGGCACGTATGCGCCGTAGACGAGCATGAGGCCCATCGCAACCCCGATCGAAAAGAACGCCTGACCGATCGCCACGAGCACAGTGTCGGCATTTATCTTCGAGAAGTCGGTACTGAACAGGAAATTGAGCGAGGCGCCGAAGTCGCCCGCAACGGCGGCATATCCGATCATCACGAGCAGCATCACGAACAGCGCCGGCATCAGGATCGAGACGGTCCGTTCAATGCCGTCATGCAGGCCGCGCGCAACGATCAGCATTGCGACGACGATGAACACGGTATGCCAGAGCGCCATGGTTAGCGGCTCGTCCTGCAGCAAGTCGAACTGCTGCGCAACCTCCGTTACGGCCACACCGCCGAAGCCGTTTAGCGCCTTGACGATGTAGGCGAGCGTCCAGCCCGCAATGACGCTGTAGTAGCTGGCGATCAGGAAGCCCACGATCAGGCCCATCCAGCCAATGATGGACCAGTTCGCCGACCTGCCCGAGTCTTCCGCCACGCGGCGCGCCGCCACCGGCGGGCTGTGATGCCCCAGACGGCCAATCAGCAGCTCGCCCATTAGTATTGGTATCGCTATCAGCAGAACGCACGCCAGGTAGATGAGCACGAACGCCCCGCCGCCGCTGACGCCGACAATGTAGGGAAACTTCCAGATATTGCCCAGGCCGACAGCCGCGCCGACCGCAGCCAGTATGAAAGTCCAGCCGGACGACCATGTCTGTCCGCCGCCTGATGAAGCTCCCGCCATCCCCCGAAACCCCTTAAGTCTTTAGCTATTCTTGATTTGTCGCTGCTGTGAGTTTTGCGCTTTTGCTGACCGCTCGGCGCCAGGCGGCCGGAACGTCGGGGCAAATACTACACTGATAGCCACACCAATTTCAGTCGGGACAATAAAGCTCGTAGAGTTTTTCGATGATCTGGCGTGCCTTGCCCGAACACAGCGAATAATGCACCGTTTGCGAGTCGCGCCGGGCTGCGACCAGATTTTCGCGCCGCATGCGCGCCAGCTGCTGCGATAACGCGGACTGCGACAAACCGGTCAGCTCGCACAGTGTATGCACCGGCTTTTCGCCCTCGGCAAGATGACACAAAATCATCAGGCGGCCGTCGTGACCCAGGGTCTTCATGAGCGCGCTGGCTGCACCGGCCGCTTCCCGCATGCGCTCGAGGTTTACCGCGGCGCGCGCGCCCTCGTCTGCAGTTGTTCGTAACGACAATTACTTATTGACTATTTTGCTTCGGTGAATATTATAATTTCATAATATACGAATATTATCAATCATCGCCGCCAGCGTTCACCTCACTCTCGTTCAACCCGCACCGGTACAGCCCCATGCAGAGCCCCGTCATTCAGGCCTTCTTCGACGAAAACACGTTTACCGCAAGCTACGTGGTCGCCGACCCTGACTCCCGCGCGGCGGCCGTCATCGATCCGGTGCTGGACTACGACGCGGCCTCCGGCCGCACGGCAACGCACTCGGCGGACCGCATGCTCGACTATCTTGAGGACCAGCAGCTCAGGCTTGACTGGATACTCGAAACCCATGTGCACGCCGACCATCTGACCGCTGCGCAGTACTTGAAGGAAGCGCTGGGCGGCCGCACGGGTATCGGCAAACACGTTGCCGATGTGCAGGGTATTTTTCGCGACGTGTTCAACACGCCAGCGCTGGCAGCCGACGGCAGTCAGTTCGACGAACTGTTCGAAGACAACGCACGCATCACGATCGGCTCGATGGAAGTATGCGTATGGCACACGCCCGGGCACACGCCCGCCTGCGTCAGCTACCTCATCGGCGACGCGGCTTTTGTCGGCGATACGCTGTTCATGCCGGATTTCGGCACGGCCCGCACGGACTTTCCCGGCGGCAGTGCCGGTACGCTGTATGAGTCCATACAACGCCTGCTATCGCTGCCGGACGAAACACGGCTTTATCTCTGTCACGATTACAAGGCACCGGGCCGCGATGTGTTTCGCTGGGAAACCACGGTTGCCGAGCAGAAAGACCGCAACCTGCACGTACGCCGCGGTATCGGCAAGAACGAGTTCGTCGAATTTCGGCAGCGGCGCGACGCCGAACTCGGAATGCCGGCACTCATTCTGCCCTCGCTGCAGGCCAATATGCGGAGCGGGCGAATGCCCGAAACGGAAAACAACGGCGTTGCGTATTTCAAGATCCCGATCGACACCCTGTGATTGTGCGCAAGGTCTCGAGCATTTTGCTCGAACGACTGGCTCGAACGACTGGCTCGAACGACTGGCCGGAACACGTAACCGGAGGCTCGAATACCATGAAGCTGCGTAAACTGAGTACAACCTATTCGGTTACCGAACAAATCGACGAAAACGATCTCGCAATACTTGCCGAGTCAGGCTACACCGACGTCGTCTGCCATAGACCCGACGACGAAGAACCGGGGCAGCCGTCGTTTACCGAACTTGCGGCAGCCGGGGCAAGACACCGCCTGCGCTTTCATCACATCCCGATCGAAAACGGCGTCGACGAAGTGGACGTCGTCCGAATGGCGGATATCCTCTCCGGCGCGAGCGGGCAGGTTCTGGGCTACTGCCGAACCGGTTATCGCTCGGAACTGCTGTGGAATCATGCCAACGACGCGGCCTGAGAACGGCGGGGGACCTTCGGCATGTTTCGATTTACGCTTCTGATCGCCGCACTGTCGCTCGTCGCGTTCGCCGGCCCGCCGGCCAGTGCCGACTATGCGAACGAAGCTGAGCGAGCGGCCCGGCAAGGCGCCGCGGTCCTCAAGCCATACAAGAAAGCCCTGCAGACGGCGCTCATGGAAGGGCTCGCCGACTCCCCGCTGAGTGCCGTGGAGCACTGCCGGCTCGAGGCGCCCGCGCTCGCCGAGAGTTATTCCACGAAGAATCTTCGCCTCGGCCGCAGCAGCCACCGGCTGCGCAACCCGGCCAATGCCGCGCCCGAGTGGCTCGAAGCCGTAATCGACCGGTATCTCGGTAATCCGTCCGCGCGCGCGCCGTTAACCGCGGAACTCGAGCACGGTGTTCGCGGCTACGTGGAGCCCATCGTCATGCAGCCGCTGTGTCTCGCCTGCCACGGCCCGGCGCTGCCGCCGGAACTCGAGGCAGAGATCGACGAGCACTATCCGGACGACCGGGCGACAGGATTCGAAGCGGGTGATCTTCGCGGCGTTTTTTGGGTAGAGTTCACCCCCGCGCAGCGATAGCCGCGCCCAGTCAAACCCAAAGGACTTCCAGTGAACTGGCAAGATGTAGCGTCCGCCGCCGTGACGCTGTTCCTCATCATGGACCCTCTCGGCAACGTGCCGGTCTTCAACTCGGTGCTGGCCAACTGCGATGCCGCGCGGCGGATGCGCATCATCGTGCGCGAACTGGTGCTGGCACTCTTGATCCTGTTGGGCTTTCTGTTCGCGGGTAACGCTATATTGAGCTTTCTGGGCCTCAGTCAGTCTTCGCTCAGCATTGCAGGCGGCATCCTGCTGTTCATTATTTCGCTGCGCATGATTTTCCCCGGCCGCAACAGCGGCAGCGATATCGATAGCGACGAAGAGCCGTTCCTCGTACCGCTCGCCGTGCCGCTCGTCGCGGGACCTTCGACCATCGCTATCCTGCTGCTGCTCAGCTCCGGAGAGCCGGGACGCATGCTGGAGTGGAGCGCGGCCCTGTTTCTGGCGTGGTTAGCAACCGCGCTGCTGCTGGTCGCTTCGCCGTGGCTGCTGCGGTTTCTGGGCACCAAGGGTTCGCGCGCGCTGGAGCGCCTGATGGGCATGATACTCGTGATTCTCGCGACGCAGATGCTGTTGAACGGCATCCGTGATTTTGTCGTTAGTCTATAAGAACGCGGGCACTGCCTGGGCCGTATGCGCGACTCCGTCGAGAGACGTTAAGACGCAGGCACTGCCGGGCGCTATCCGCGGCTTTGTCGAACGCCGGCAAAAACAGCGTCAGAAAGTTCAGGCAAGCGTGCGGCTCAGCCGTCCCTGGATGATGTTCTCGGCCTCCAGCATGATGCGATCAACGAGTTCCTGGACGCTCGGAATGTCGTTGATCAGGCCCGCAACCATCCCGCAGGACCATGCGCCCGCGTCCATTTCGCCGTCGGTCATGACTTTCGGATAGACGCCGACGACCTCGTCGAAGATATCCTCGAAGCTCAGGCGGTCGCCGAGTTCGCGTTCCTTCTCGAGCAGGCGTTCGACAGCATCGTTGCTGAGCACGCGCTCGGTGTTGCGCAGTCCGCGCATGATCAGACGGGTATCCAGTTCGCCGGCATCGACCAGAGCCTGCTTGACGTTTGGATGCACGGGCGCGTCGGTCGTCGCTATAAACCGCGTACCCATGTTGATCCCTTCGGCGCCGAGCGCAAGCGCCGCCACCAGACTGCGGCCGTCGGCCATCCCTCCGGACGCTACAAAAGGGATATCCAGAACCTCCGCGGCCCGCGGCAGCAAGACGAAGTTGGGAACGTCGTCTTCGCCAGGATGTCCGGCACACTCGAAGCCGTCCACGGAAACGGCGTCGCAGCCGATCTGCTGGGCTTTGAGCGCATGGCGCACCGACGTGCACTTGTGGATTACCTTGATGCCGGCGTCCTTGAGCGGCGGCAGCACCTGCTGCGGATTGTTGCCTGCCGTCTCGACTACGGCTACGCCGCCTTCAATAATCGCGCGCAGGTAACCCGGATAGTCCGGCGACTTCACGGTGGGCAAAAACGTGACGTTGACCCCAAACGGCTGGTCGGTCATCGACCGGCAGCGCTCAATCTCCCGCGCAAGATCGTCAGGCGTCTTCTGCGTCAATCCCGTAATGATGCCGAGGCCACCGGCATTCGATACCGCCGCCGCCATTTCCGCGAACCCGACATAGTGCATGCCGCCCTGAATAATGGGATGCTGAATGTCGAAGAGCTGTGTAATCCGAGTGCGCATTGGCGGCATCCAAGCTGAATAAGGCGCCGCATTCTAGCGCGCCGCCCGACCGATGACACCCGATGGCACCCGGTAACAAAGCGCGAACGATTGCCGTCATAATGAGTATTCCGGAACTAAATCGTGAACCAGGCTGCCAATACAGGAATGATAACGACGACCGGACTGTGCCGACGCTTTCACGTCGGGGATTCCTGGGTACACGCCCTGGACAACGTCGACCTGCACATCGAGGAAGGCGATTTCGTGGCGGTGATGGGTCCGTCCGGCTCGGGAAAGTCCACCCTGATGAATATTCTGGGCTGCCTGGACACACCCGACGACGGCCGTTACCGACTGCTCAATCTTACCGTCGAGGAACTGGACGACGCCGCACTATCGCGGATTCGCAACCAGAAGATAGGCTTTGTATTTCAGAGCTTTCATCTTCTGCCGCGCATGACGGCGCTGGAGAACGTTTTACTGCCGCTGCGCTACTCGGAACGCGAATCGGCGACCGCCAGAGAGCGGGGTGTCGCTCTGCTGAGCCGCCTGGGGCTCGACGACCGCCTCGATCACCGGCCGAATCAGCTTTCCGGCGGCCAGCGCCAGCGGGTTGCCATCGCCCGTTCGCTGATCAACGCGCCGCCGTTACTGCTGGCCGACGAGCCCACGGGCAACCTCGACAGTCGAACCTCCGAGGAGATTATGGGTCTTTTTGCCGAACTCAATCGCGACGGGCAGACTATTCTGATGGTCACTCACGAAGAGGAAATCGCCGCGCACGCGAAGCGGCTGATTCGAATGCGGGACGGGAAAATAGAGCATGATTCGAGCGTTCACTAGTGCCTCCCTGCCATTGCTCGCAACCGCGAGTTTCGCGGCCGAGCCGCTGTTGACCGGCGTCGTCGAAGACGGCCGCGCCCAGACCATCGAAATGCCGTCGCTGCCGGGCGGCTGGCAGCGGCAGATCGAGTGGATGGCGCCCGAGGGCACCCGGGTGGAAACGGGCGACGTTGTCGTGCGCCTCGATCCCGGCACGCTCATCGAGAAAGAGGAAGAGGCGCGCACCAATCTGGACAAGAGCCGGTTCTCCGCAAAACGCCGCGTCGACGAGGTAAGACTCGAAGTCATGGACGCCGAAAGCGAACTCGTCCGCGCACAGGCGCAGGTTCGGCTGACGGAACTCGATGCAATCATCCCGGAGCACGCGATTCCGAAAATCGACTACGACCGTTATCAGCTCGACTTCGAGACCGCGCGCAAAGATCTGGTGCGACGCGAGGCGGAACTGCTCAACAAACGGCGGGAACTCAAGGATGTGATTGCCGAAACGGCGCTCGAGGTCCGGCAGGCGGAATCGAACTATGCGCGATTCCGTCAGGCACTCGAGAACACGGCGATTCGCGCCGAAAAATCGGGTTTTATCATTTACGGCGATAACCCGTTTACCGGTACCAAAGTTTTTCCCGGCGAAACCCTGTACGCAGGCTTTGGCATTGCGTCGATCGCCAGCAGGGAGGATCTGCAAATCCGCTTCTGGGTGCACGAAGCCGACATACTCGACGTCCGCACCGGACAGGATATCGAGGTCGTCGCCGACGCACTGGGCGGCAACCCCTTCGCAGCCAGCGTCACCTGGGCCTCCAGCCAGGCCGTTGCGAAAGAAGACTGGAGCAACAGCGGCTACTTCGAAGTGCTCGCCAGCCCGGTGGCGGGCATTCCCGAACTGCTCATGCCCGGGATGAGCGTCATGGGCGCCGTCAGAAAATCGATCGGCGACAGGGAGCCCGGTCAATGAACCGCGCTGTACGGCATTTGTGCTGGCTCGCCGTCGCCGCCTGTGCAATGCCGGTTAACGCCCAGCAATGGACCGAAGTACACACCGCCGACCGGCCCGTCACGGTAAGCGCCAGCGGCACCGTGTCCTCCAGAGACGCGCTGCGGTTCGGGCCGCCGCCGAGCCGGAGCTGGCGCATTACGATCACGGAGCTGGCTCGCGAGGGCTCACTGGTTGCCGAAGGCGACGTGCTCGCGAAGTTCGACGGGAGCGCTACGGACGACCGCGTCCGCACGGTGACCGGAGAACTCAACGCAAAACGCTCGGAACTCGAGTCCCTGCTCGAAGCGCAGGCCAGGGAAGAGGAGGAAACCCGCGTCGCGCTTGCCGAGGCCAAGAGCGAGAAAGAGAAAGCGGAGCGCATGGCGGCGGTTAGCCCGGATGTCTACGCGGGACTCGAGTACCGGAAGCTGCTTGAACAGAAAGACCTGACACGCAGGCTGTACGAGCGCGAATTGCTACGCGGCGATCTCGTGGTGAGCGTGCGCGATGCCAAGCGAGCGGAACTCGAAGCGGATATCCGGCGCCTCGAGAGCAAGCTCGAAGGTGCTGTACGAGAGCTCGAGTCGCTCACGATCCGCGCGCCGCGCCCGGGGCTGGTGATCGTCGGCACGAACCAGGAAGGGCAAAAACTGGACGTCAACGAATCCGTTAATCCGGGCATCGTCGTCGTTGAACTCGCGAACAAGGATGAGCTGATCGTTCGAGCCGAAGTGCCCGAATACGCAGCGGCCGCGATTACCGTGGGACAGAACGCGGTGCTGAGCGTCGATGCCGCGGGCGGTTCGATCATGCCCGGCAAGGTCGTGTCGGTCGCCAGCATCGTCCGCCGCCAGTCGCGGTTTACGCAAGCGATGATTCGCGACGTCACGATCAGCATCCCGGAAAGCATGCTTGCGAAACTGCGCCCCGGCATGTCCGCAAAAGTGTCGATAGTCGTCGATACTCAACAAAGCGCCATTGCCGTACCCGACAGCTCGATACAGTACCGCGACGGCGAACCCGGCGTAACCGTCCGCGGCTCGGGCTGGCGGCCCGTGGTGCTTGGCCGCGCGACCGCGGGCCAGACGATCGTCGCGTCCGGTCTTAGCGCCGGCGAAGAGGTGAAACTATGAGGCGCCTCGGACTCTGGCTCTCGGCGGCGGCACTGCTGACGCTGCTCACGGCCTGCGGCGGCGCCGCGTCTTCCGGCCCTAGCATCAAGGCCCGTGCGCAGGACATCGAACTCAAGGTGCCGGCGCGCGGCGAAATCGTCGCCTCCGAATCCCTGCCGATTGCGCTGCCCGGTTCCGTGCGGATGGGCTTCAATATTGCCTGGATCGCACCTGAGTTTTCCGATATCCGCAAAGGCGAGGTCATTGCACGCTTCGACGACGTGCAGATCCAGCTCGATCGCGAAAGCAGCGCGCTTGCCGTCGCGAAGTCCGAGTTCAAACTGGCCGACTCCGAACGCACGGGCGAGGTCGAGCTGGCCCGAATCGGGCACGAGGCGCTGCGCGTCGATGGCGAACGCGATATCTCGGAAACCTTCGCCACGGTCGACGAACGCCTGCTCAGCCGCAACGAAATCATCGACGCGCTCTCCGACCTCGAATACCTCGAAGTGCAGGCCGCCTTTCTCGACTGGCAGGCGGACACCTTCGATCAGCGCACGGAGGCGGAGCAGAACCTCATTCGCGCCGAACGCCAGGGAGAACTGTCCAAACTCGAAAAGCAGGACATGGCGCTCAACATGATGGAGTTACGCAGCCCCGCCGACGGCACGCTGGTCTATGCCCGTACGCCCTGGGGCGAAAAAATCGGCAAGGGCAAGCGAGTGTTCCCCGGCATGCCCATAGGCCTCCTGCCCATTCGCGGCAAGGTCAAGGCACGCCTGTTCGTGCCGGAAAACGATGCAGTCGGTTTGCTGAGCGGTCAGGCGGTGCGCGTGCAGCTCGACGCGGCGGCCGAACGCGAGTTCACGGCCGTGGTCGAGTCGGTATCGCCCGTCGCGAGCCCTCGCAATCGCAGCAATCCGCAGAAGTTCTTCAGCGTGGAGGCGGTCATCGACGAAGTTGACGCGGAACTCATGCGGGTCGGCAGTCAGCTACGTGCAGAGATCATCACTGGATCGGTCAGCGACGGTATCGTCGTCCCTGCGCAGGCCGTGTACGGTGCCCAGGGTAGTGCGCATGTTTACGTGCTGACCGGCGGCGGCACCGAACGCCGCGAGGTGACGCTCGGGCGGCGAAGTCCGGACCTCGTGGAGATACTGGCCGGGCTCGAATCCGGAGACCGCCTGAGTCTCGTTGCACCTCCCGACGCAGGGTAGCGATACGACCGGTGAATTCACGCCTCACGAACTTCAGCCTGGACGTACGGCAGGCACTCGGTCAGCTCGCGCATCATCGCCTGCGCACGGCTCTGACCTTGCTTGGCATGGTGTTCGGCGTCGGCGCGGTCATTGCAATGCTCGCCGTGAGCGAGGGCGGCAAGCGGCAGGCGCTGGAGCTCATCGAGGGCATGGGGCTGCGCAACCTGATCGTCGAGGCGCGGAGTATCGATTCCGATACTCTCAAGGAGGTCCGCAAGTATTCGGCCGGGCTCAACGTTCGCGACGCGGAGGCCGTCACGAACACGCTGGATTTTGCCGAAGGCTGGGCCGGCAGCCGCAATTTTCGCACCTGGTCGCTGTTTTCCAGGGAAGGGCAAAGCCGGGCGAACGTCTATGCCGTCAGCCCTTCGTACTTCGAGTTGTCGAGCCTCGACGCAGACCGCGGCGGCGTGTTCGACGAAACCGACAATCGGCTGTTTGCGCAGCTTGCCGTGCTCGGCAGCGGCGCGGCGACCGACCTGTTCCCCAACGGCGATGCGGTCGGCAAGCGGATCAAGGTCAATCATCTGTGGCTTACGGTCGTCGGCGTGCTGCGCGACCGGCAGCTCGATGACAATCAGTTCGAAGGACGCGAAATCGGCGGCGAATCCAGGAATGTCTATCTGCCGCTCGAAACCGGGCTCGCGCGCCTGAAGCGCGACGACCTGAGCGCCGAACTCGACGAGCTGAAAATCCGGATTGCCTCGAACGTCGAGCCGGGGCAAGCCGCGGAGGCCATCGATCACCTGCTGTCGCGGCGCCACGGCGAGCAGGACGACTATCAGATCGTGGTGCCGGCCAGACTGCTAGCGCAGCACCAGCAGACGCAGCAGATTTTTACGATCGTCATGTCTGCAGTTGCCGGCATTTCGCTGCTGGTAGGCGGTATCGGCATCATGAACATCATGCTCGCAAGCGTCATGGAACGTAAATCGGAGATTGGACTGCTGCGCGCGATCGGCGCTCGCGAGGACGATATCGTGCGGCAGTTTCTCGTCGAGGCCATGGTCATTGCGCTGATCGGCGCGCTGATCGGCGTACTGCTCGGCGTTGTGCTCGCTTATGCCATTGCAGCTTTTGCGGGCTGGGCGGTAGCCTGGTCGGTCATCGTCATTGTCGTGGCCGTTGCCGTATGCGTCGGCATTGCGGTCGGCTTCGGTGTCTACCCGGCGCTGTCGGCGGCCCGCATGGATCCGGTGGTTGCCCTGCAGTCGGAATAGCGGGCGCCTGACACCCGCTAGCGCTAGGAAGGCGTGTAATAAGTAGGCGACGCGGGACCGACCGGCAGACCGATCACGAACGTCCATAGAAAGAAGAACACCGACCAGATGGTCAGGAACGCTACGGAGTACGGCAGCATCATGGCTATTAGAGTCCCAACCCCTGCCTTGGGCTCGTACTTCGCCACGAACGCCATGATCAAACCGAAGTAACTCATCATTGGTGTAATGATGTTGGTACTCGAATCGCCAATGCGATAGGCCGCCTGAATGACCTCCGGAGAGTATCCAAGCAGCATGAGCATCGGCACGAAAATCGGTGCCGTCACGGCCCACTGCGCGGAGGCGGAACCGAGCATCAGGTTGATGAACGCACAGACCAGGATAAACAGGAAAAACACGATGGGCCCCGTAAGCCCGATACCCTGCAGGAAACTGGCGCCGGCAACGGCGGTGATCGAACCCAGGTTGGTCCAGCCGAAAAACTTCACGAACTGCGCGGCAAAAAATACCAGCGCAATGTACAGACCCAGCGTGCTCATGGCGTGCGCCATTGCGTTGATGACGTCGCGGTCGTTGCGGATCGTGCCGACCGTGCGGCCGTAGACGATGCCGACCAGCAGGAAGTAGACGAAAATGACGGCGACAATACCCCTCAAAAACGGCGAGCCCGCCACGGCGCCGGTCTCCTGATTGCGCAGGACCGCGCCTTCGGGATACACGAGCAGCAGCATGACGATGGCAAAGGCGAGCGTCGCCCAAAGCGAATTCCAGAGACCGCGCTTTTCCTTGGCCGACAGGGGATCCATGCGGTGCGATTCGTCGTCCTCGAGCCCTTCGGGCGTACCCTCGTAAGCACCGAGCGACGGTTCGACAACCTTGAGGCTAATGAAGCTGCCGATCGCCGTAATCAGAAACGTGCTTGCGATCATGAAGAACCAGTTCGCGCTGACGTCCACCGTATATTCCGGATCGATCAGCCTTGCGGCCTCCGTGGTTATGCCGGACAGCAGCGGATCCACGGTACCGATAAGCAGGTTCGCGCTGTAGCCGCCGGACACGCCCGCGAATGCCGCCGCCAGCCCGGCCAGCGGGTGCCTACCCAGGGAATAGAACACGACGGCGGCGAGCGGCACGAGCACCACATAGCCCATTTCCGATGCCGTATTCGACAGGACACCCGCGAGCACGACAATGACGGTCACGAGACTCGGCGGTGCGTTTAGCACCATGCCGCGAATGAGCGCCGTCAGCCAGCCCGAGCGTTCCGCGACACCAACGCCGAGCAGCGCAACGAGCACGGTCCCGAGCGGCGCAAACTCGACGAAGTTTCTGACGAGATTGAGCACGATCAGGCGCAGGCCCTCGGCGTTCAGCAGACTGACGACTTCGATGAGCCCGTTGTCCGCGCGGCCTTTTGCCCCTTCCGGCCGCGGATCCATAACCGAGACCTCGAAGAAGCCCAGGATCCCGCTTAAGACCACGACACCCGCGGCAAACAGGGCAAACAGCGTGACCGGGTGCGGCAGCGCGTTACCCAGCCATTCGACGACGTGCAGGAAACGGCTGATCCGGGTTTCGTTCGGCTGTCGAACTGGCTTATCGGTCATGGCAGAAGGGTCCGGGTGGCGGCCAAAAAGGCTTAAGGAAACGGGAAACTGGGGCCTGCGTCAAATACGCAGTATTTATGTCACGGTGAAAACCAGCCTATTCGGGCTTACGAAACAGCATGAAGTGCTGCTGCGGCAGAAAGCTTTCGGTGCGCTCCCAGCGCAAACCCACGGCGGCCATTTCACGGCGCGCCTGCTTTTCGGTCATCTTGTGCAAACGCTTAATGGGTACCGAGCGATCTTCGCCGCGATACTCGATCAACACGAGCAGTCCGCCCGGCCGCAGCGCTGCCGCCATTGAAAGACCCATTTCGCGCGGATGGGAGAATTCGTGATAGGCATCGACCAGCAGGATCAGATCGACGCTTTCCGCGGGCAGGTTCGGATTCGTTTCGCTGCCGAGCACCGTCTCCACGTTGGCCGGCGCACCGGCGTCGATCCGGGCGCGCACGATATCGAGCATTTCCTGCTGGATGTCGACCGCGAGAACTCTGCCTTCGGGCACGCGCTCGGCGATGGCGAAGCTCATGTAACCGGTACCGGCGCCAATATCGGCCACGACGTCGTAATCGGTAAGCGGCAGATTCGCGATCAGAAGGTCCGTTCGCTCCTCGCGTTCACGCGCCGGCCGCTCCAGCCAGGCCGCGCCGCGATGCCCCATGACCTGGGAGATTTCGCGGCCCATGTATACCTTGCCGATGCCGTCGCGGCTTGGCCGCTGCCGTTCGTAGACTTCGTCGACGGCCGTGGAGTCACTGGCCATCACGTCACCGGCACTGCCCGCCGCGCTGGCGGCGAACGAGAGTACGAGAACGGCGGGCAGTGGCAGTCCCCGGACAGACGCGGACCGCCTGAGAATCGGCAAACAACGCAACATGTCAGGCAACGCGATGACCATTGCGCGCCTCGAGCAGCCGGTACCAGTCTTCACGGCTGTAGTCCACGTCCAGCGCCTTTACGGCCATGTGTATACGCTCAGGTGTCGTCGTGCCTACGACCGGCGCAATACGCGCGGGATGCCGCAGCAGCCAGGCCAGGGCGATCAGCCAGTCCTCTACCCCGTAGCGCTTTGCCTGACGAAGCAGTTCGGCGCGGATGCGCGCCGTATCGTCGGCGGAGAAGCGTTTGCCCCCGACACCGGGCACGGCGCCCGCAAGTGGCGACCATGCCTGCGGCGTCATACCGAGCCGCTGGCATTGATCGAGCGTGCCGTCGGTCAGTGCCGCCGTTCTATGCAGGTTGATCTCGAGCTGATTGACCTCGATGGGCAGCTCGCAGGCCGCGTTGAGCAGCAATACCTGACTTGGGGAAAAGTTGCTGACGCCAAAACGGCGCACCTTGCCGGACATCTCCAGTTCGACCAGCGTCGCCGCGACTTCCCGGGCGTCGAACAAATAATCCGGCCTGTGCAGCAACAGCAGGTCGAGCCGCTCGATGCGCAGCCGCGACAGCGAAGCCTCGACGCTGCGTACGATATGCGCACGGGAAAAGTCGTAACGTTGCGGAGCGTCTTCGTCAGGATCACCCGCAAAACGAATCCCGCATTTACTGACGATAAACAGCTGATCCCGCAGCGCCGGCGATTCCGCCAGCACCTCACCGAACAGGCTTTCGCACTCCCCGCCGGCGTAAATATCCGCATGATCGAAAATCGTATAACCGGCATCGACGGCCGCAAGAATCGCCCGCTTGCCGCGTGCCCGCTGCCCGGCGCTGCCGTCGCCGACCAGCCGCATGCAGCCGTAGACCAGTCGAGAGACCTCCGTGTCGCTGTTGCCTAGCGGGATCGTCTGCATGCTTAACCGTCGATGCCGCCCATGCAGAGGTATTTGATCTCGAGATAGTCGTCGAGCCCGTATTTGGAGCCTTCGCGGCCCTGGCCGGATTCCTTGACGCCGCCGAACGGTGCCATTTCGTTGGATATGATGCCTTCGTTGATACCGACGATGCCGTACTCCAGCGCTTCGGCAACGCGCCAGACCCGCCCGATGTCGCGCGAATAGAAGTAGGACGCAAGCCCGACGTTGGTATCGTTGGCCATGCGAATGACTTCGTCCTCGGTGCTGAAACGGAACAGCGGCGCGACCGGACCGAAGATCTCCTCGCTGAACACCCGCATCTCCGGCGTGGCCCCCGCCAGCACGGTCGGCTCGATGAAGTTGTCGCCGTTTGCCGCCCGCTTGCCGCCGGTCACGAGCTCGGCCCCTTTGGCCGTCGCGTCCTCGATGAATTCGAGCACGTCGTTGGCCGCCTCCGTCGTTATCAGCGGGCCTAAGTCCACGCCGTCGTCGGCGCCGTTGCCCAGCCTGAGCCCCGCGATCGCCGCTTCGAACTTGCGCGCAAACGCATCGTAGACGCCGTCCTGCACAAAAATCCGGTTTGCGCAGACGCAGGTCTGGCCGGCATTGCGAAACTTGCAGATCATCGCGCCGGCCACGGCCGCATCGAGATCCGCGTCGTCGAAGACGATAAACGGCGCGTTCCCGCCGAGCTCCATGGAGGTGCGCTTCACGGTGCCGGCGCACTGCTCCATCAGCAGCTTGCCGACCTCGGTCGAGCCCGTGAAAGTCAGCTTGCGAACCGCCGGGTTGGACGTGAGCTCTCCGCCGATCTCGCGCGTCTTGCCGGTCAGGACGTTGATTACACCTGCCGGTATTCCGGCCCGGTCGGCGAGTTCGGCCAGCGCAAGTGCCGAAAGCGGCGTTGCGTTGGCCGGCTTGCACACCACGGTGCAGCCGGCCGCGAGCGCCGGCGCAATCTTGCGGGTCAGCATCGCGTTGGGGAAGTTCCAGGGCGTAATACACGCCACGACGCCGACGGGCTGCTTGATACACACCACCCGCTTGTCGCCGCTGGGCGCCGGAATCGTATCGCCGTAAACCCGCTTGGCCTCTTCGGCGAACCATTCGATATAGCTCGAGCCGTAGGCGATTTCTCCGCGCGATTCCGCGAGCGGCTTGCCCATCTCGGCGGTCAGCAGCCGCGCAAGGTCTTCCTGGTGCTGCATACAGAGTTCGTACCAGCGCCGCAGACACGCCGAGCGTGTTTTCGCCGGCTTTTGCCGCCAGGACACCAGCGCCGTCTCGGCCGCGTGTATGGCGCGGGCCGTTTCAGCCTCGCCGCAATTGGCGACGCTCGCCAGCGTCTCACCCGTTGCCGGGTTGTCGACATCGAGCCGGCCGCCATCGTCGGCAGCGATCCACACACCGTCAACCCATGCATCCGTTCGTAGCAACGAATCGTCCTGCAATTCCAGACCCGTCATCACCTGATACTCCGCTGTGTTCGTACGTCGGGAAGAGAAGGCTACACCAATTCGGTCGGCGACAGACAACGCCTAGCCCGCATCCGTCCCCGATTGCGCGGTTTCTCGCTTGCCCTTTGTTCGCACGACGGATTTTCCTCACTCGGAAATACAGCCAGTATTCCGCTCGATCGGAAAATCCGTCGTGCGAACAAATCACTGCCCGGGAATTCCGCGAATCGGTGACGGATGCGGGCTAGCGATCGGCGGCCGCCGCTGCCTTCATTGCGTCGGCCTCGTCTCCCAGATAGCGGTCGATAAGCGCATGCGCCAGATAGATGAGCGGCGTCATGGCGATGGCCATCGCGAACTTGTAGGCGTAATTCAGCGTCCCGACGGCGAAGAACAGGTCGAGGCTCCATTTCTGCGGGCCGATGACAAACGCGATGTACAGCACGACGAAACTGTCGACGAGCTGCGAGACGAGCGTAGACCCGGTAGCCCGCAGCCAGATCATCCTCTCACCGGTCAGCTTGCGCACGCGATGGTAGACGCTGACGTCGAGAATCTGCCCGATCAGGAATGCGACGAGCGAGCCGCCGATCACCCACAGGCCCTGGCCGAACACACCCGCAAACGCCGCCTGCATGTCGGGAATACCCTGCTCGCGGTATGCGCCGATCCACCATTCCGCCGGCACGGCGTTGATCGCCGCAAACGCAAACACGAACGCGTAGACGATAAAGCCGACGGTCAGGAACGAAATGAAGCGAACCCCGCGGCGGCCGAAGTATTCGTTGATGACGTCGGTCATGACAAACACGAACGGCCACAACAGCACGCCGGCCGTAAAATTCAGCGTCCCGGTCTGGCCGAACAGGCTCCAGTTCAACGGCTCGACGCCGAGCGTCGGTTCCAGCGCAAAGATCTTGATGCCGACGAACTCGGCAAGCAGCGCATTGGTAAGGAAAAAACCCGCCAGGACGACGAACAGCCGCCCGCCTTTATTACTGTTGAGCCGCACGAGCTTCCTGCGCCTATAGCTGCCGGAGTTCCCGCCGCAATATCTTGCCGACCGTGGACTTGGGCAGCGCGTCGATAAAGGCTATCTGTTTTGGCACCTTGTAGGCTGTCAACGCTTCGCGGCAGTGTTCCTCCACGGCCTCGGCCGTCAACGTCTCGTCCGATTTCACGACAAACAGCTTCACCGCCTCGCCGGTGCGCTCGTCCGGAACGCCAATGCACGCGCACTCGAGCACGCCGTCCAGCGCGGCCACCACGGATTCAATTTCGTTCGGAAACACGTTGAAACCGGATACGAGAATCATGTCTTTCTTCCGGTCGACAATGCGAAAGAAGCCGTTGGGGTCCATTACGGCCACGTCGCCGGTGCGAAAATAGCCGTCGCCGGTCATGACTTCGGCTGTTGCGTCGTCCCGCCGCCAGTAGCCTTTCATTACCTGAGGCCCGCGCGCGCACAGCTCGCCCTCCTCACCCTGCGGCACCTCGCGGCCCTCGTCGTCGCGCAGCGAAATGTCGGTCGAGGGCCAGGGAATGCCGATACTGCTCAGGAACTCTTCCATGCCGAAGGGGTTCATCGTCAAAACGGGCGAGGTTTCGGAAAGTCCGTAACCCTCTTTTATGTGCTTGCCGGTAACCGCCTTCCACTTGTCGGACACGGCCTTCTGCACGGGCGCACCCCCGCCGACGGCCAGCGACAGCCTGGAGAAATCCAGCTCCGCGAAACCGGGCGTATGCAGTAAACCGTTGTACAGCGTGTTGACGCCGGAAAACACGGTGACCGGCCATTTGGACCATTCCTCGACAAACGCCGGCATGTCGGCGGGGTTCGTAATCAGTACCGAGGTGCCGCCGAAATGATGATAGGAGAGCGTGTTCACCATGAGCGCAAAGATGTGATACATCGGAATCGCCGTAATGACGACCTCGTTGCCATAGTTCACGCCGTCATTGGCGAAAGCCTCGAACTGCAGGACATTGGCGACCAGATTCCTGTGCGTCAGCATCGCGCCTTTCGACAAGCCCGTCGTGCCGCCCGTGTACTGCAGAAAGATGAGGTCGTCGGACGCGATCTCGGGTGGAGAGAAGGGCAAATCCGCGCCGGCCGCCACGGCGTCCGTAAACCGTACCGTGTTTTCCAGACCGGAAGCCTGCGGCGCATCGGGCACGCCGCGGCCGACGAAGTCGTCCAGCTGTGCGACGATCACCGTCTTGATCGGCGTATTCTCGAGCACTTCCGCAAGGGTAGGCGTCGAGCCCGCAAAAACGACGATCGTTTCGACGGCGGCATCGTTGAGCTGATGCTCGAGTTCGCGCGCCGTGTACATCGGATTTACGTTGACCTGGACCGCGCCCGCGCGAAGTATGCCCTGCATCGCAATGGGGAAGGCCATCATGTTCGGTAACATGACCGCAACACGGTCCCCTTTTTCGATACCGAGTTCACTCTGCAGATAGGCGGCGAAATCGCGGCCCAGGTCGCGAACGGCGGCGTAGGTCTGGGTACCGCCGAAACTCGCGTAAGCCGGCTTTTCGGCATATTTCTCCGCCGCTTCCAGCAGCATCGTTACGACGTTTTGATAGCGGTCCGCATCGATCTCGTGAGGAATGCGGTCGCCGTAGTGCGCAAGCCAAGGTTTGTTCATCGTCCCCCCATGCATTCAGTGGCGGCGGAAGCGGTTTGCGTCGCCGGTATTTCGCTTTAGGATTACGCCTTGGGCCGGCGCCCGGGCGTACTGCCAGGCTCCGCCTCCCACAGATCCCTTTTTGCGTCGATTCGTCCTGTTGCGTCAGAGTTTAGTTCATGCCTGTATCCGAGAGTAGCCGAACCCGCCGTCCGATCTTCGGCCCGGCCCGCCCGTTTGTCCTAACCGCCCTCCTTCCGATAGCGCTATTGGCGTCGGGCTGCGAACCGCAAGCCTCGCCGGGCGCCGGGGCTCCGGCGGCAAAACCGACGCCTGCCGACGCCAGTTATTCCGGCCTTGAGGGTTTCCCGGATCCCGTCACCCTGCGCGACGGGAAGTACGCGGGAGAGCCTTCCGGCGAAGGTGCCGGAGCGGCGCCGTCGGTCCTGCTGTCGAAGCAGCATACGGCCGCGGGCGATCTCGACGGCGACGGCATCAGCGAAACGGTCGTCGTGCTCGTGACCGACAGCGGCTCTGGCGTCCTCTTTCATCTCGCCGCGCTGACCGAAAAGGCCGATTCGCTGCAGCATGTCGCTACGGCGGGGCTGGGCGATCGCATCCGAATTCGCTCAATCGCGGTCGAGAACGGACGTGTCCGCGTGGCCCTGCTGGCCCCCGGCCCGACAGATCCGGCCTGTTGCCCGACCCAGCTTGTGAGGCGCGAATACGCCCTCGGTGCGGCGGGCCTTGCGGTCGTCGACGAACACTATGCCGGGCCGCTCACGCGAGTCGCCGGTCACCTGATCTGGAACGGCGGCGAACGCAGCTTTCTGAGCTGCGACGGCAAGACCGAAGGCTGGCCTGTCGACAGGATCGAGCGGGAGTCCGTCGAGGACCTGGTGCAGCGGCTTGCCTCCGCGCCCGATCAAGCCGTGTTCATCGACGTCGGGGGCCGCTGGCTGAACGAACCAGCCGATAGCCAAGTACTCGACGCGGGGGGCGCGACGTTCGAAAACGCACTCGAAATCACCGAGGTGTTTCGCGCCGAACCGGAAGGTCCGGGATGTACGCTGGAACTAGATCGAGTGCTCTTCCTGGGTACCGGTAACGAACCCGGCTGGCAGCTCAAGATACGCACGGACGGTGCCACGCTCACTTCAGCCATGCTACCGGCGCCCGCGGAATTCCAGGGCGGTACGCGTGTAAGCATGCGAATTTTCGAGTTTGACGGCGCGGACTCCAAACTCACGGCGCGGTTCTCCGAAGTGGGCTGTTACGACACGATGTCGGGCGCCTATTACTCGCATGAAGTAGAAATGAGTCTCGGCTCGGCACGCTACACGGGCTGCGCGACGCCGGGACACGCAAAGGTATTCGACTAATGGCTACGGCCAACGGCTGGGTGGACGACTTCGTTCGTGCGCGATCTCTGCCCGCCTCGTGGCACGCACGAGCAGGCGTGCATCTCGACACTCTCGCCGGCTGGCTTAATGACTCGGGCTTGCGCCTGATCGGCATAAGCGGCGCGCAGGGCACGGGCAAATCGAGCGTCTCGGATTATCTCGCCGCAGCGCTCGAGAAACGCTATGGACGCAGGACCTGCGTGCTGTCGCTGGACGACTACTACGTGTCGAAGTCGGAGCGCCTGGAACTCGCCGAGCACGTTCATCCGCTACTGGCGACCCGCGGCGTGCCCGGCACGCACGATATCGACGGCCTCTCCGGAACTGTCGAGGCGCTGCTCGGTGAATCGGGCGGGGAGCTGCGCATACCCGTGTTCGACAAGGGCAGCGACGACCGGCTGCCCGCGGAGCGCTGGCGGAAAGCCGCCCCAAGTCCGGACTTCGTGCTGCTCGAAGGCTGGTGCATAGGTGCGCGGGCACAGACGGGTGCCGAGCTCGAGGCGCCAATCAATGCGCTCGAAGCCACGGAAGATCCGGACGGCAGCTGGCGGCGGTGGGTGAATGAGCAGCTGGCTCTGCGCTACGAACCGCTGTACGACAAACTGGATGCTTTAGTGTTCCTGCAGGTACCCGGCCTTGCAGCGGTGCTGCGCTGGCGCGGACTGCAGGAGCATAAACTCATTGCGGCAACGGGCAAGGGCATGAGCGACGCGGAGATCGCCCGCTTCATCGGCCACTACGAAAGGCTGACGCGCAGCTGTCTGCAACTGCTGCCCGGGACGGCGGACGCGTGCATCGAACTCGACGACGATCACAACGTTGCCTCCCTGCGCTTCAGGAACGCTTGAAATCCCGGATTCTGAGCTTGGTCTCATGCCCGGCAAACGTCTGGCCCGTTCGGTCCTCGCCTTTCATATAAGTCCGCTGCCAACCCTCTTCGGCGGCTTCCGATCCGGCTTTCTTCAGGTCTTCGTTAAAGCGCAGGCGGTCTTCCCGCCAGTCCACGTACTGCTGGTAGAGTTTGGCGTCTTCGTTCAGGTTCCTCGAGCGAGGCTCGAACTTGCCCAGGTAGTGCCGCGGGTAGGGCAGCACCGTCGCAATGGGTTCGTCCCGTTCGAAGCGAACCTTGTGGCGCTTGCGCGTGAACTGCCAGTTCATCGTGAAGGTAAACGGTGCCCAGTCCGTTTCGATGACACCTTCGAGCGCCGCGATGCCGTCCTTCGGCCGATTGGCGGGACCTTTCACCCAGAGGTTGTGGGCCTTGCTCGTACGGAACAGATAACCCAGCGAAAAAGTCAGCACGCCGTGCCCAAAATGTGAGCCGATCAAATCGGACGGCGCATCGTCGAAGCGGATTCGAATCGCATCGAGCCCCTCTCTACCGTTCCAGCGGGCCGTAAAACCGACCGGGTTTAGTATTTCCCAGCCCATCTGATTGGCAATCGCGAGCGGCAGGCAGCGGTAAGCGAAACGCTCCGGCAGTTCGTCCATCCAATCGCGCCGCCGGTCGGCGGTGCGCAACGTCATTGGCTCCTCGACGACCTCGTAGGCGGTAATTGCAAGTTTTTCTTTCATCTCTTTTGTCCCTGGACGGCGTTAGCGAATCATAGCGGCAAGGCGGTGGAGTACTTGTGCTGCCGCAGCGCGATCTGCGAGGAAGCCTGCGCAACCGAATCGTGCGCCAGTATTCTTTCCATCAGGATGTGCTCGAACTCGCCCACGCTGTGGGTCCTGAGTATTAGCGTGTAATCGTGTGTTCCCGTCACGGAGAAGCATTCGAGGATTTGCGGCGTGCTTTTTACCAGCGACTCGAACTGCCGGCGGGTGTCTTGTGCGTGATCGACGAGATTGACCAGCACGAACACGCAGACGGGAAAACCGACGCGCTCCGCACAGAGGAGAGCGACCCGGCGTTCGATCGCGCCAGCCTGCTCCAGCTCGGCCAGCCGCCGCGACACGGTAGACGACGACATCCCGAGTTCGTCGGCCAGTTCACGCACCGTTTTCGACGCATCGGTCTGAATGGCTCTCAGCACGGCCCGATCGGCGTCGCTGAGACGCAAAGCTTGAGTACTTTGTATCATTTTCTTGGGCCTGGTAGCCGGTTTGTCCCAATTATCCGCGAAAACGTGGCGTAAATGCACACCTATTTTGCGCATATCGCCTTAAGCTGGTCATGAAGCCGTCATCCGGGTCGGCTTTAAACGCTCAGGTCCAGGACCCAAGGATTCGCCATGCTCGCCGCCTCCGCTCAAGCTGCAAGCGGTAAAAATCGCTACGCCGACTCTCCGCGCAACGCCGATTACACGATCGACCAGCGCTGGGAAACCTATACGCCAGAGGAACACAATCGCTGGGACCGCCTGTTCGAAAACCAGGTCAAGATTCTGCCGGGCCGCGCCGCGGACGAATTCACGACCGCAATGCATGCCCTCAAACTTTCCGAATCCGGCATTCCAGACATGGAAAGGCTCTCCGACCGGCTCGAGAAGATGACGGGCTGGCGCGTAGTGCCGGTCACCGATCTGGTTCCCGACGACATTTTTTTCGATCACCTCGCGAATCGCCGCTTCCCCGCCGGCGCCTTCATACGGCCCGAGGAGGAATTCGAGTACCTCGAAGAGCCCGATATTTTTCACGACATTTTCGGCCACGTGCCGCTGCTCGCCAACCCGGTATTCGGCGACTTCATGCAGGCTTACGGCCGCGGCGGCAACCGGGCGCTCGAACTCGGGCAGCTCAAGAACCTGGCGCGGCTGTACTGGTACACCGTGGAGTTCGGACTGATCCGGAGCGAAGCCGGCTTGAGAATCTACGGCGCGGGCATACTCTCGTCGCCGCGCGAGAGCGTCTTCGCGCTCGAAGACGATTCGCCCAACCGGGTTGGTTTCGATCTAGCGCGCATCATGCGGACCCGGCACATCATTGACGATTTCCAGCAGACCTACTTCGTTATCGACAGCTTCGAACAGCTGCTCGAAACCTGCTATAAGGATTTTGGTGACGTGTACGCCGAAGTCAGGGACCAGCCGGACTACGATGCACACGAACTCGTAAGCGGCGACGAAGTGCTCAACGAGGGCACGCGCCGCTACTTTCTCGACAAGGCTTGACGCCACACAGCAGGAACCTTCATGCCCGACACGCTCAGCGACTCGGATATCGAGCAGCTCGCAGACACCAAACCCGGCTGGACACTTGCGGACGACAGCCGCTCGATGTCCGCGGAACTACGCTTTGCAAGCTTCGCGGATGCCTGGGGCTTCATGAGCGAGATCGCCATCGAAGCCGACAAGCTCGACCATCATCCCGAATGGAGCAACGTCTACAACCGCGTCAGCATTACGCTGACGACACACGATGCGGGCGGCCTGACGTCCCGCGACACGGCGCTTGCCGATCGCATCGCGGCGGCACTGGAACGCCGCCGCTACGAGGCGGACTAGAGCCTTGCACGTCATCGTCACGGGCGTGGCGGGCGCACTGGGCCGTGAAGTTGCCGCGGTATTGAGTCAGTCAGGCCACGCGGTAACCGGCCTCGATATCGCCGACTCGGTAAGTTCTGTCGAAGGCCTGACGCTTGCGTTTGGCGGCGTCGATCTCGGTAAGCCGCAGGCCGTGCGCGAAACCTTAAGCTCCGCCGTCGCGGAATCCGGCCCGCTGGGCGCGCTGGTCAATATCGCCGGCGGTTTCGCCTGGGAGACCGTTGCGGACGGCGATCCGGAAACCTGGGAGCGCATGTTCGACATCAACGTTCGCTCCACACTCAACGCCTGCCGCGCCGCGCTCGAGCACTTCGATACGTCTCCAGCCTCGATCGTCAACGTGGGAGCGGCCGCGGCGCTCAAGGCCGGCGCCGGCATGGGCGCCTACACGGCCGCCAAATCCGGGGTCATGCGGCTCACGGAAGCGCTGGCCGAGGAACTCAAGCCCAAGGGCGTTCGGGTCAACGCCGTCCTGCCTTCGATCATCGATACGCCGGCGAACCGCAAGGATATGCCGGATGCGGACCCTGCGGAGTGGGTCAGCACGACGGAACTGGCCGAGGTGATTGCATTCTTGATTTCGCCGAAAGCGAGCGGAGTCACCGGGGCGCTGGTGCCGGTGACAGGTCGGGTCTGAATCAGAGATGGCGCACTTCTGGCGTCGCGATCGAGCCAAATCGTAAGACATCAACCAAGGAACCGTGACGACTTTCCACACAACGACTTGAACGAACGGTCAACCGAATCATGCGACTGGCGCAGGTTTTGGCCTGAATATTCCCAAGAGAATCCGTGACGAGATTTTCAAGCCAGATTGGCAGGACATTCTGGTATTGGCCGGTAATGAGCAGTTTTGCGTGTCGATAACTCCGGCATTTTGGAGAGAATGCAACGAGATTCGAAGTAAGGAAATTGGGAAATGGCTAATCGTCAAGGGATTGAATAGATGGCAAAAAGGCAGCCTTCCGCAGATTGGAATCGATTACCTCGAGGGCAGACGATTCAAAGTGAGCGTTTCCCCGGTCAGGATGCGCATAACCAACGCCCCATAAGGGCCCATCTCCTGTTTCGGGCGGAACAACACGTGCGCAAGCTCATCTTGTTGCGTGACGCGCAACAAGCTACAATTAGCCAGTGATCAAGTCGTTTGAGCACAAAGGTCTCCGTAGATATTTCGAGACGGGAACGAAAGCGGGTATTCAGGCCATGCATGCTGACCGACTTCGATTACAGTTGGCGGCCCTCGACACCGCACAAGTCATTGACGACATGGATATACCCGGCTATCGGCTACACCCTCTCAGGGGGCGTGCGAAAGACCGATGGTCGATTCGGGTCACCGGCAACTGGCGCCTGACATTTGAATTTCGAGATGGAAACGCATACTTACTGGACTATGAGGATTATCACTAATGACCATGCATAATCCCCCACACCCGGGTGAATTCATCCGGGAGACGTACATTCAGCCTTTCGACATTAGCGTTAGATCTTTGGCTGACAGTCTGGACGTTGCTCCATCGACTCTGGCGCGGATTGTTGCCGAACGTAGTGGCATTAGCCCCGAGATGGCGTTGCGATTGTCCAAAGCACTCGGCCGTTCGCCGGAAAGCTGGTTAGCCATGCAGCACAATTTCGATCTTTGGCAAGCGAGAAAGTCGGCTAACCTATCCGGTATCCGAAAGATTCAGTTCGAAGCGACGGCTTAAGGTAAGACCGACGAACTCAGGCTATTGTCCGCGCCTTCGCCGCCTTGTCCAGATCGTAAGTGGCCTGGAGATTCATCCACAGTTGCGGTGAAGTACCCAACGCGTCAGCCAAATCCAAAGCGGCTGCAGCCGTGATACGGCTTTTACCCTTGATAAGTCTATTCAAACGAGCCTTCGTCCAGCCGATTTCCTCTGCAAAACCTGCCTGTGTATGCCCTCCCGGCTCGAGGAATTCCTCGCCCAGGATCTCACCTGGATGGAACGGATTTTTTGGCTGTCTGGTCATAGCGCGCCTCATTCGTGCGGCCTGATAAGCGGTACTCGACAATCCGGACCTCGAAAGCGTTGCCGCGCTCCCGGCGGAAAATCGCCCTCCACTGATCGTCGATCGGATTCGACGGAGCCTCTCACAGAGGCATGTCAAGGACAAACGCACAAAATAGATTATCGGCCTCTAAATGGCATCCATCTCAATCGCCTTCAGAACCGCCCGCGTGCGATCCCGCACGCCCAGTTTCGCAAGAATATTCGATACGTGATTCTTGATGGTGCCCTCCGACTTGTGCAGAGCCTCGGAGATTTCCCGGTTGCTGTAACCGCCCGCCATGAGCCGGATAACCTCGGTCTCCTTCGGCGTCAGCGGCTCCGGGATTTCAGCGCTTTCGAACTGACCTTCCTGGCGCGACAAACCTTTTAGCAACGCTTCGGTAATCGCAGGCTGAATCATCGTCTCGCCCGCCGCAACCGACTCGATGGCACGGATCAGGTTTTCGAGGGACACGTCCTTCAGCAGATAACCTTTGGCGCCAGCACGAATACCTTCCAGGACCAGCTCGTGATCGTCGAAGGTCGTCAGGATAATCACTGGAACCTCATGACCGGCCGCCGACAACGCAGCGGTTGCGTCCGCCCCGCTCATGCGCGGCATTCGCATATCCATTAACACCACGTCCGGCGCGTGCGCTGCGACGAGTTCGACGGCCTGATTGCCGTCGTCCGCTTCAGCGACAACCTCGACTTTCTCGGACAGCTCCAGAAGGCCGCGAATACCTTTGCGGACCAGCGTTTGATCGTCGATCAGGGCAATTCGAATCGTCATGCGGCACCCGCCAGTGGGATCGAGACACTGAGCTTCAGTGCATCGTTGACGGTGTCGAGTTTGAACGTCCCGCGCAGATGCGCGATACGCTCGCGCATGCCCGTAAGCCCGTTGCCTTCGACGAGGTCGCCGCCGCGCCTGCCGTCATCGTGGATTTCCAGGTTGACGCTGTCACCCTCCCGCCAGACGCGAATCCAGCTTCGGCTGGCGCCGGCGTGCCGCAGGGTATTGGTAACAGCCTCCTGGATGCAGCGCAGCAGCGACTCGGCAATTTCGACGTCGTCGATTTCGAGTTCGTCCTCGATGTCGAGCGAGATGTCGAGCTGCGGAATCTTCTCCACGAGCAGGTTGATCGCCTGCCTGAAATCCACGCCGCTCTCATCGCGCATCGCGCTGACCGCCTCGCGGACGTCAGCCAGCAGCAAACGCGACAGAGCGCGGCACTCGGCAATATGGGTTTTGGCATCGCCTTCGGACAGGCGTTCGGCGATCTGCAGCTTGATCGTCAGCGCGGTCATGTGATGTCCGAGCAGGTCGTGCAGATCGCGGGCTATCCGCGTGCGCTCGTTCTGGCGCGACGCCTCGGACAGCAGGTGCTGGGTCGCGACCAGCTCGCTGTTCAGCAGCTCGACCTTGTCGCGAGCCTCCTCCGCCTCGATGGCTGTCCGTGACGAGAGCAGTGCGAACAAATGGAAAGTGCCGTACAGCGACACGGAAACCCAGGGGTTTTGATATCCCCAGCCAAAGCCCATGACGACGTACCAGCTCGCCATTACCAACAGCAACAGCAGCCAGCTGGTCCGCGTCGAATACAGAGCGGGAACGAGCGCAATCCAGATGATCGTATAAATGGGCGAGAAGTCGAGGGGCAGTATCCATGCGAGCAGCAGCGCGCTCACAGCCTGAACGCCGTGCAGCAGACGGCGGCTGGCAATACCGAGGCGCGAACCACGCATCGCCAGCTGCATGCCGACGAGATTCGTGAGTATTAGCACCACGTACTGCGGCAATGCCGCCCGGTCACCGTCGTAACCGGCGATGACGAGATACAGCGCCAGCCCCGAGATCAGGGCCCAGGTGAGAAGCCCCGCGCCGCGGTACAAGAGATCCGCTCGTTTACGTTTGTCCATACCTGCATTTTCCCCGCTGCGGAAGATCGAAGCCATAGGCCAAAAGTCACGGTTTCGATTGATGACCAGCGGCACTTATGGCTCCGGGCCCCGATTCGTAATCTGACGGCCATACACAAGGAGCCCGACATGAACGCTTTGCACACCCTTCTGGTTAACGCCCACATCCTCGTTGGCGCTATTGCGCTGGTACTGTTCTGGATCCCGATCGTCGCGAAAAAGGGCAGCGCCCTGCACGTTCGGGCCGGCAAACTCTATACCTACGCCATGTACTTCGTCAGCGTGTCAGCCTTTCTGGCCTCGGTGATGGTTCTGGCCGACCCTATTGGTATCCGGCGGCCGGGGCTCGAGCTAGATCCTGAAGATGCCATCGAGCTCGCCGAGGCGTTTCGCATGTTCGCCCTGTTTCTGCTGATGCTCTCCGTGCTGGTATTCACGAGCATCCGGCATGGCCTCGCGGCTTTACGCGTCAGGCATGAGCCCGATGCCATCAGGAACACGCTGCATCGCGGCCTGCTGCTTACCCTGGGCGCTCTCGGCGTTGCCGTCGGCGGCCTTGGACTTCTGAAAACCCAGTGGCTGCTCGTCATTTTCGGCGGCATATCGATCTCGGGCGCGGTCGGCATGTTTCGCGACACCCGGATCGAGAGCTTCACCCGCAGCGACCGGCTGGTTGCCCACCTCGGCGGCCTGATCGGCTCGGGTATTGGCGCTTACACGGCGTTTTTCGCATTCGGCGGCTCGCGGGTTCTCGCCGACCTGCTGCCGGGCCAATGGCAGGTCGTCTCCTGGGTGATCGCGCCGGTCATCGGCACCATTGCCATACGCAGGCTCACCCGCCGCTACCAGAAGCCGGCACGACTCCGTTCCGGGCGAACGGCATGAACGGGGCTTAAGACCCGGGCTTGCCCAGCATCAGCGCCGCGCGTTCCGCGACGACCACCACTTCGTTGCGCTGATTGCTCGCGGAGTGCTCGAAGGTGACCACACCCTGCCCCGGCCGCGATTCTGACGGCCGAAGTTTCTTCACTTCGGAACGCACGGTAAGGGTATCGCCTATGAATACGGGCTTCGGAAAACTGACGGCGCCAAAACCCAGGTTCGCGACGGTGGTACCGTGCGTCGTATCGTTCACAGAAATGCCCACAATGAGCGACAGCGTGAACAGGCTGTTAACGAGTATTTGTCCGAACTCGGTGTCCTTGCAGTATTCGGCATCGAGATGCAGCGCGGCCGGATTGTGCGTCATGGTGGTGAACAACAGGTTGTCGGTCTCGGTGACCGTGCGGCGAATGCCGTGCTCGAACACCTGACCTTGCTCGAACTCCTGGAAATACAGACCGGGCATGACGCAACCTTTATCTGGACGAAGACCTTAAAGTGTAGCGCGATTTGTTCAGACGCTGTTTTCGAACAGCTCCCGGCCGATCAGCATACGGCGTATTTCGCTGGTACCGGCGCCAATTTCGTAGAGCTTCGCGTCGCGCAGGAAGCGGCCGGTCGGGTACTCGTTGATGTAGCCGTTACCGCCGAGGAGCTGGATGGCGTCCAGCGCGACCTGGGTGGCTTTCTCCGCCGAGTACAGGATGCACGCAGCGGCATCCTGTCGCGTGGTCTCGCCGCGGTCGCAAGCCGCCGCGACGGCATAAACGTAGGACTTGCAGGCGTTCATCGTGGAATACATGTCGGCTACCTTGCCCTGTACCAGCTGAAAACGGCCAATGGGGCTGCCGAACTGCTGGCGGTCGTGTACGTATGGAATGACGGCGTCCATGCAGGCCTCCATGAGGCCGACCGGGCCCGCGGCCAGCACCGCACGCTCGTAGTCGAGCCCGCTCATGAGAATCCGCGCGCCGGCGCCCTCCTGGCCGAGCATGTTCGCAGCCGGCACGGCGCAATCCTCAAAGACGAGCTCACAGGTATCGGAGCCGCGCATCCCGAGCTTGTCCAGTTTCTGCGCCGTCGAAAAGCCGGCGAACCCCTGCTCGACGATAAACGCCGTTATGCCGCGCGAGCCGGCCTCAGGATCGGTTTTTGCGTACACCACCAGCACGTCGGCGCCGGGGCCGTTGGTGATCCACATCTTGCTGCCGTTCAATATATAAGTGTCACCGCTCTTTTTTGCCGACAGCCGCATGGAAACGACATCCGACCCGGAACCCGATTCCGACATCGCCAGCGCTCCGAGATGTTCTCCGCTGCACAGCGCGGGCAGATACTTCTGCCTCTGCTCTTCGCTGCCGTTGAGCTTCAGCTGGTTGACACACAGGTTCGAGTGCGCGGAATACGACAAACCGACCGAACCCGAGCCGCGGGAAATCTCCTCCATCGCAACGCAGTGCGCCAGGTAACCCAGTCCGCTGCCGCCGTGCTCCTCGTCAGCGGTAATACCCAGCAGCCCCAGCTCGCCGAGCTCGGGCCACAGATCGCGCGGGAATTCGTTGCTTGCGTCGATTTCGGCCGCACGCGGCTCCAGCCGGTCGGCTACCCAGCGGGCGATCATGTTGCGCATTTCTTCGATTTCGTCGGGCAGTCCGAAATTCATCGTTAGCCCGGCAGCGGTGCGACGCATGCGAGTTCCTGTGCAGTATTGGGGACCTTGAGAGATACGGAGCGGTGTCCGTGGTGTAACAGTCGCACAGGCCCGCGCGGTTTTGGATATACACCTTATGGTATGTACCCTAGCAGGGGCTTTATCTACGATGCGCCGACTTACAAGAGATCCGACCAGCAGCATGCCGAAACGCTCTCCGCCACCGTATTCTTCATCGATCGACACCGCGTCGGCCGGATTCGCGGCCAACCGCGACGCCATGCAGACGCTCGTCGACGAGCTGCGGACGCGAGCGGCAACGGTGTGTGAGCATGGCGGCGAGCGCTACACCGAACGGCATAAAGCGCGCGGCAAGCTGCTCGCTCGGGAACGTATCGACCGGCTGCTGGACGGCGATTCGCCGTTCCTTGAAATCGGCCAGCTTGCGGCCTGGGAAGTCTACTCCGGAGCCTTGCACTCGGCGGGCGTTGTCGCGGGCATCGGCCGCGTAGAGGGTGTGGAATGCGTGATAGTCGCGAATGATGCGACCGTCAAGGGCGGCACCTATCACCCGCTGACGGTCAAGAAGCATCTTCGCGCCCAAACGATTGCCCTCGAAAACCGCCTGCCCTGCATCTATCTGGTGGAATCGGGCGGCGCATTTCTGCCCATGCAGGACGAGATATTTCCCGACGAGCAGCACTTCGGCAGGATCTTCTACAACCAGGCCAGACTGTCTGCCGCCGGTATCCCGCAGATTGCAGTGGTGCACGGCTCCTGCACGGCCGGCGGTGCGTATGTTCCCGCCATGGCCGACGAAGCCGTCATCGTCCGCAACCAGGGCACCATTTTTCTAGCCGGACCGCCGCTCGTCAAAGCCGCAACCGGCGAGATCGTCGAGGCCGAGGAGCTCGGCGGCGGCGATCTGCATACCCGCCGCTCCGGCGTTGCCGATTACCTGGCCGACGACGACGATCACGCGCTCGGTATCGCCCGCCGCATCGTTGCCAATCTCAACTGGCACAAACAGGGACGCCTTACGCTTCGGGACAGCGCGCCGCCCGCTTACGATCCCCGGGAAATCTACGGCATCGTCGAGGCCGACATCCGCAAGCCGTACGACGTGCGCGAGATCATCGCACGCATCGTCGACGCTTCGGTGTTCGATGAGTTCAAACCGCTGTACGGCGCCACGCTCGTAACCGGTTTCGCACATATTCACGGCCATCCGGTCGGCATCCTCGCGAACAACGGCATTCTGTTCTCCGAAAGCGCAAAAAAAGGCGCGCACTTCATTGAGCTGTGCTGCCAGCGCGGAATTCCACTCGTGTTTCTGCAGAACATTACGGGCTTCATGGTGGGCCAGTCCGCGGAAGCCGGCGGGATCGCCAAAGACGGCGCCAAGCTGGTCACGGCCGTCGCCACGGCCAACGTGCCGAAGTTCACAGTGATTATCGGCGGCTCCTACGGCGCCGGCAATTACGGCATGTGCGGCCGCGCATACGGGCCGCGGTTTCTGTTCACCTGGCCGAATTCACGGATTTCCGTCATGGGCGGCGAACAGGCCGCCAACGTGCTGGCAACGGTCAGGCGGGACGCCACGGAGGCAAAGGGCGGTCACTGGCCGGCCGAAGACGAAGCGGAATTCAAGGCCGCAACGCGCGCCGACTACGAAGCACAGGGCAGTCCGTACTACGCAACGGCGCGGCTGTGGGACGATGGCATCATCGATCCGGCGGAAACGCGCAACGTGCTGGGTCTCGCGATTTCGGCAAGTCTCAACGCAGCGATAGAGCCGACCCGCTTCGGCCTGTTCCGCATGTAGAGTTCCAGGATCCGGCGACACGATGTTTCGTAAACTGCTCATCGCCAATCGCGGCGAAATCGCCGTCCGCATTGCGCGGACGGCAAAGCGGCTCGGCATAAAGACGGTTGCCGTTTACTCCGATGCCGATCGCAACGCACCGCACACGCGGATCGCCGACGAGTCCGTTTACATCGGGCCGGCAGCCGCCAGCGAAAGCTACTTGCGGATCGACAAGCTGCTGGAGGCGGCGCTGAACTCTGGCGCCGATGCCGTCCATCCGGGCTACGGCTTTCTCTCCGAGAACGCCCGGTTCCCCGAAGCCCTGGAAAAGGCCGGTATCTCCTTCATAGGCCCCACGGCCGAGACTATTCGCGCCATGGGCTCCAAATCCGCGGCAAAAACGCTCATGCAGGCCGCGGACGTGCCGGTACTGCCGGGTTACGAGGGTGAAGACCAGTCACTTGAGACCTTTGCCAAGGAAGCCGACGAGATCGGTTATCCGGTACTGCTCAAGGCCTCCGCCGGCGGCGGCGGGAAGGGTATGCGTCTCGTAACCGACGCCCGCGATCTGCAGGAGGCGCTGACTTCGGGCAAACGCGAGGCGCAATCCGCCTTCGGTGACGACCGGTTTCTGCTGGAGAAGTACCTCGAGCGGCCGCGGCACCTCGAAGTGCAAATCTTCGGCGACGGTCGGGGCGAAGTGGTTCACGTCTTCGAGCGCGACTGCTCGATACAGCGGCGGCACCAAAAAATTATCGAGGAAGCACCCGCGCCCAGGCTCGACGAGCGCGTTCGCGAGAACCTGCTGGCGGCCGGTGTCCGCGCCGGCCAGGCCATCGACTACCGCGGCGCCGGCACGGTGGAGTTTCTTTACGACGGTGACGGTGGCGTGTACTTCATGGAGATGAACACGCGGCTACAGGTCGAGCACCCGGTTTCGGAGGCCATCTCAGGCCTGGACTTTGTCGAATGGCAGCTCCGTATCGCCGCGGGCGAAGGACTGCCCGCCCCGCAACGGGACATTGCACGGAGCGGCCACGCCTTCGAAGCGCGTCTGTATGCGGAAGATCCGGCCAGACAGTTTACCCCGTCCGTCGGCACCTTGAGTCACCTCGAACTGCCCGTCGACGCACGCGTCGACAATGGTGTGGAGGAAGGCCAGACTCTGTCACCTCACTACGATCCCATGATCGCCAAAATCATTACGCACGGCGTCGATCGCAAGTCGGCACTCGATGCGCTGCGGGACGCGCTGACCCAAACCCGCGTGGCCGGGCTCGAGACCAACACCCGTTTCCTGCATGCCATCACCTGCGAAGAGACGTTTGCTGCGGGCGAGGTATCGACGCGCTTCATCGAAGAGCATGCCGACGCGCTGTTTGCGGATACGGATCTCGGTCTCGCGCCAGGCATTGCCGCCGCCCTCTGGCACACGCAGCAGCGAGCCGAACACAACGATCCCTGGCTCGCGCTCACGAACTGGCGGGGCAATCAGCCCGACCGGGCCACACTAGGCGTGCGTGACGAGAAGGGGCTGCGTGTGCTGGTCCTCTCGCATTCCGCCGACAACGGCATTCTTGCCGTCGTCGAGCACGGCGCGAGCGCAGCCGAACGCCGCGAGAACGCTCAACCCGGCGAACGAACCGAGCTTGCCGTCGAACTCGACGAACTCACGGCATCGACGGTACGCTTTTCCATTGACGGCGAGGCGCACACGGCCACCGTTGCGCCGCACCGGCACGGCCAGCGGGTCTGGCTCGGCATCGACTACGCGGACGTCGAACTGGTCGAGCTGGCATCCGTGGCCGGCCAGCACAAAACCGCCGAAGGCTCTCTAGAAGCGCCAATGCCCGGCACGGTCGTCGCGGTCAACGTCGGCCCGGGCGACGAAGTCGCCGCGGGCGACACGCTGCTGATTCTCGAGGCCATGAAAATGGAGCATCAGGTACATGCTCCGGCCGCGGGGACGGTACGCCGCGTTCTTTGTCCCGCCGGCCGGCAGGTCGCGGAAGGCGAGCTGCTGATCGAGCTGGAGGAAAACCCGGCCTAAGCGCTTGCCCCCTGGCCTAGATCAGATAAGGCAGCGACAGCGTGGCAAGCCCCAGCACGAGAAAGAAGCCGCACATGTCGGTTACGGTCGTCAGCACCGGGCCCGAAGCCACCGCGGGATCGACCTTGAAATGCTTGAGCAAAAGCGGCACGCAGCCGCCGATCGACACCGCAATGACGGTATTCACCGCAAGCGCGACACCGACCACCAGACCCAGCACCGCGCTGCCCTGCCAGAGATAAGCCGCGGCGGCGAGCAGTGTGCCGAGGGCCGCGCCGTTCAGCAGCCCGACCGACACCTCCTGCCACCAGACGCGCAGCACGTCACGGGGCTGGACGATGCCGAGCGTCAGCTCCCGCATGCTCACGGCAACGGCCTGATTGCCCGAGCAACCGCTCATGTCGGAAACGATGGGCAGAAACACGGCCAGCGCGATCACCGCCGCCAGGGTGTCCTGAAACATGGCGATGACGCTGGCCGCAATGATGTTCAGAACGATGTTGACGCTAAGCCACGACAGTCGCCGGCGCGAGCGGTCGACTACCGGCATGGCGCGGAGTTCCTCTCCGCTGACGATACCCTGCACCTTGAGCTGGTCGCTCGACGCGCGATCGGCCAGCGCTTCCTGGAAGTCCTGTCGCCGCACGCGACCGAGCAGCCGGCCGGCGTCGTCCACAATCGGCGCGCCGGGGGTTTCATACTCGTCGAAATAGTCCTCCAGCTGATCGAGATTCGCCGTCACCGGCAAGGTGTGCACGGCCTCGGATACCGTACCGAGTGCGGACTCCGGGTTTGCCAGCAGCACGTCTTCGATATGTACCGCACCGGTCGGTTTGCCCAGACGGTCGAGCAATAGCAGGCGTGCGGGCAACTGCTCGATTTCCTTGCGCCGTTCACGCACATCGCGGATGAAGTCGCGGGCATAGATCGTTTCCGGGTACGCGAAGTGTTCGAGCTCCATGAGACCGCCGGCAACGTCGGTCGGATAGTTGATGAGTTCCCGTACTTCTCCGGCCGCCCCGGGATCCATTTCGCCGAGAATAGCCTCCGCGCTTTCCCGGTCCAGCGAGCCCAGGAGGTCGGCGCCGTCGTCGCTCGGCAGCTCGTCGACAATGTGCGCGGCAGCCTCCGCATCGAGGTGATCGATTAGATCGGCGGCATGCCGGTCCGGAATGTCGTGTAGCAGTTCGGCGGCATTCTCGGGCGGCACCAGCGCGAGCAAACGCTGCTGATCCTCCGCCGACAGGCGAAACAGTACGCGCACGGTTTGCTCGGGCGGCAGTTCCGCGAGCAACGCCTCGGCGGCTTCGCGGTCGTCGCGATCGAGGCAATTGCGAAGCAGCTTCCAGGGTTCGATATCCGTAGCAGGAGTAGCCATTCGTTCGTCCGCCAGACACTGTGTGTACAAACAATGTGCATGGGCGAACCGCCGGCTGCAAGTCGCGCCGGACGCGTCTGGCCGCCGTTCGTTATCCGGCACTTAATTGTTGCTCGCCGAGAGGTTAGTCTGTCGCCCACAGGTAGCGGGGTGTTTGCATGATTTTGGCGTTTGCCGGACTGGTCGCCGGCATTGTTCTACTGGTACTTGGCGGCGGGCTGCTCGTGCGCGGCGCATCGGAGATTGCGAGCAGTCTGGGCGTATCGCCGCTTGTCGTTGGCCTGACGGTCGTCGGCTTCGGCACCAGCTCGCCTGAGCTGATTATCAACGTCTTCGGTGCGCTCAAAGGAGAAACCGATCTTGCCTTCGGCAACGTCGTCGGCTCGAACATCAGCAACTTTGGCCTTGTCCTCGGCGTTACGGCTCTGATCGCGCCAATTGCCATTCAAAGCCAGCTCGTAAAGCGCGAAATACCGCTCCTGATCCTCGTAACCAGCATCATGACCGTCATGGCGCTGGACGGCGTGCTCGAGAACTCGGCGCCAATGATCGGCCGCTCCGAGGGCGTTGTTCTGATGCTGCTTTTTTGCGTGTTCTTCTATATCAACGCAATGGACGTCTTCAAAGTCGAAAGCGGCGATCCGATCACGGGGGAAATCGAAGACAACCCCCTGGCCCGCGCTCCGGAAACGTCCAGATTTTGCTGGTTTTTCGTACTGGCCGGTTTTGTACTGCTGTTTTTCGGCGGTGAGCTCACGATTCGCTACAGCGTCGCGCTCGCCGAGCGGCTCGATATCTCGGAAACCGTCATTGGCCTGTTTGTCGTCGCGGTCGGTACCAGCATGCCGGAACTCGTAACCTCCGTCGTGGCCGCGCTGCGCAAGGAGGCCGATCTTGCTCTGGGCAACGTGGTCGGCTCGAACATCTTCAATTCACTGATCGTACTACCCGCCAGCGCCGTGATTACCGAGGTGACGATCCCCAGGGGCGGCGTTGCCGACCTGGCTGTTTCCTGGGGCCTTGTCGCTCTGCTGCTGCCGGTTTTTTTCCTGGCTAAGGCACGGCTCGGACGTGCTGCCGGGGCACTCTTGCTACTGGCCTACCTGAGCTACGTAGTGCTCAGGATTCTGTTCGAAACTCGCGGGCCCGGCTGAATCAGCCGGACTCGGGCGGCAGCATCGCGGTAATCGACCAGCCCGGCTCAGGCAAAAAAACGTCGTCGGCGGCCGGAAACCGCAGCCGGCCGGTCTTGTCGATCGCGAACAGCAGCAGCGCCTGCGGATACTGCGCTCGATACGCCGGGTAGTCGAACTCAGCGCTCAGCGCGGTCCTTTTGGCGCTTGCTCCGCCGCGGACAAGCGCAACCAGATCCTCGACCGTGTACTCGTCGCCGTACAGCACCCGGCCGCTGAGTTCACCCGTAACGCTGTGTTTTTCGTGACCGCTGTCGCGTCGCGTATTGGTGGTAAATACATGGTCGCGGCCAAAATCGGACGCGAAGCGTACGCAGGAGAGTTCATTCAGGCCCGGCTGCCGCGAAGCGGCGAACAAGTTGCCGAGGCCCGCAAGATCGAGTTCGTTTTCGGCATAGCCGGACACCGGGCTGCCGTAAAAAACCGGCAACCCGAGCATGCGCGCTCGGCGGATACTGGCCCAGTGAGAGTCGGTTATACGCACCTGCTTGCCGCTGTCCTGGATCGCCGCGGCGACCAGCCGCCCGAAAGGATTTGCCCCCACGACCAATACGCCCTCGGGTTCGGGCTCCGCGACACCGAGCAGCCGGGCCAGCAGGCGTGTACTTAGACTCTGGATGACAACGGTGCCGACGATGACGCTGAAGACCAACGGCACAAGCAGCTCCGCCCCTGGGTACCCGGAATCCCTGAGGCGCAGCGCAAACAGCGAGGACACGGCGGCAGCTACGATCCCGCGCGGAAACACCCAGCCTACAAACAGGATTTCCCGCCAGTTGAGCGGACTGCCCAACGCACTGATCCAGGCCCGGATAGGCCCGGCAACAAACTGCAGAATCACTACGACAAGAACAACACCCGGGCCTATCGCCAGTAGCGCATCGATATCGAGTTTGGACGCAAGAATGATAAACAGGCCGCCGATTAGCAGCAGCGTCAGACTCTCCTTGAACTCCAGGATGTCGTCGATATTCACGCCACGCATGTTCGCGAGCCAGATCCCCATGACCGTTACGGCGAGAAAACCGGATTCACCCTGCACGGCTTCGGCAGCGGCGAACACGGCCAGCACGGCGGCCAGCGCCGAATAGTCCCGCAGCAAGTCCGGCAGCAGCCGGCGCTTCAACAGCTGGCCGTACAGCCAGCCGCCCAGCGCGCCCAGCAGGAAGCCGGTCGCCACGATGACCCCAACTATCTGAGCGACGTGCAGGAGCGTGTCGTTGGTGTTCAGCGCAACGATCACGTCAAACACGATCAGTGCCAGAATTGCGCCCAGCGGATCGATCAGTATCGATTCCCAGCGTAGTACGCTCGAGACGTTGGCGTTCGGCCGTACCGCACGCAGCAACGGCATCACGACAGTGGGGCCGCTCACGGTGACGATAGCGCCGAACAGGGCCGCAAGCAGCGGATCCCAGTCGAGTACCCACCAGACCGCGAGCGCGCTGCAAAGCCAGGTCACGAGGACACCGACTGTCACGAGATTGCGGACCACGGAACCGTGCCCGCGAATCTCCGACAGCTTGAGGGTCAGGCTGCCTTCGAACAGGATGATGGCGACGGCCAGCGACACAATGGGTGTCAGCAGATCGCCAAACAGCTCATCCGGATGCAGCAGCCCGAAAACCGGGCCGGCGAGAATACCTGCGGTCAGGAGAAACAGAATGGCTGGCAGCTTGAGGCGCCACGCGAGCCAGCTGCAAGCAAAACCGCCAGCCGCGATAGCGCCTAGCGTTACAATCTCGTGAGCGTGCATTAGACGGTAGCGCTGCCTCGTATGTAAGCCGTCAGCATCAAACGCCGCAAAGCAGAACGCCGGATACCCTTCAAGGCGCTACGCTACCGCTTGCTCGCGGCCACTGCAAAATCGCCGCCCAATGCTTTGTACAGAGCGGCCAACGCCGTCGCCCGATCGGTGCGGCCCTGCGCCAGCTGGTCGTCGAGATCGATCCGCGTCCGGTCGGCATCGAGCACGGCCAGAAAACTGTCGGCCCCGGCGTCGTAGCGCAACTCCGCAAGCCGCGATGCCTCGCGCGCTTCACGGGCGGCCTCCTCGAGCCGCGCTGCACGTTCGGTGGCCGCCCGATAGTTAGCCAGCGCGTTTTCGGTTTCTTCGAGTGCCGTAATCCAGGCCTCGTCGAACGCCGCAAGCGCGCCAGCGGCGCGGGCCTTGGCCGCTTTCGCTTCCTGCCTGACACGGCCGATGTCCAGAATTCGCCATGATATGGCTGGCGCAACGCGCCAGCGCTCCGCATTGCTATCGCCAATAGACGACGATTGAGTGCCGGTCCAGCCGAAATCGCCGACGAGATTCAGCTTCGGATAAAACTCAGCCGTCGCAACGCCGATATTCGCGGTAGCCGATGCGAGCCGCCGCTCGGCCGCGTACACATCGGGCCGCCGCGCCAGCCAGTCGGCGGGCGTGCCGACGGCGACAAGAGGCGGTAAGGCCGGAAAATCGCTCGGCGATTTGAGATCGTCGCGCAGCTCGGCAACCGGAACGCGAGTCAGCGCGCTCAAGCGCTGTTCCGCTCTGAACACGGCCGCTTCTGCGGTCGGCACACTCGCCGCAATCTGACGCTCGATGGCGCGCGCGCGCGCCACGTCGAACGCCGTGCCGCGTCCTGCTTCGAGGCCCGCCTCGAGAATCGCAACGTTCTCCGCCTGATTCCGGACGTTAGCCTTAAGGATTTCGAGGCGCAGGCTTTCGCCCAGCCACTGGAAGTAGGTTTGCGCAACCTCCGCGACGATCGAGAGCTGCACGGCGTACACGGTCGCCTCGTCCGCATCCACCAGATAGAAAAACGACTCGGACCGGCGCCGCAGACTGCCGAACAAGTCGATCTCCCACTCGGCGTCGAAGCCGGCTCGATAACGTTCGACGACACCTAAACCCGGAAACGCGAACGGATCCTCGTTGGCGGGCCTGCTGCGCTCGAGCTCACCGTTGACGGTTACTGTCGGCAACAGGCTGTAGACGGCCTGGCCACTCAAAGCGCGAGTCTCGTTCATCGTGGCGACCGCCTGAGCGATGGTGGTGTTATTCGTCAGCGCAAGATCGATCAGGCGCGTCAGCTCCTCGTTGCCGAGACTCTGCCACAAGCCCTGTACGGGCGCCGCGGTGTCGTCCCCGTCCGCTTTCGCATGCACGAAAGCCTCCGGCAGCGACGCTGCAGCGGGCTCATAGTCCGGGCCGACGGCGCAGCCCGTAAGCATTACTAACGAGAGTGACAGACTAAGCCAGCGCATGGCTTGCCTCCTTGCGCGCTTTTCTGCGCTCCTCGAGATTTCGAATAAGCACATAAAATACCGGGGTAAAGATAAGACCGAAGAACGTAACGCCAAGCATGCCGAAGAAGACCGTGATGCCCATCACGTGCCGGACTTCGGAGCCCGGGCCGGACGCGAATACGAGCGGCACGACGCCCGCAATGAATGCGAAACTCGTCATGAGAATCGGGCGCAGACGAATACGGCAGGATTCGATCGCCGCCTCCAGAATGCTGCGTCCCGCGAGTTCCAGGTCGCGGGCAAACTCGACGATGAGAATAGCGTTCTTGCAGGCAAGACCCATGAGCACGACAAGGCCGATCTGCGTAAAGATATTGTTATCGATCACGACGGGCGGCACGGACATGGGCGGCGGCGGTATCGCGCCCGATGCTATCTGCAGGCCGAACATGAGCCCGCGGATCTCGTTGATCGTCCAGATGCCGGCGATAGCCGAAAGCAGGCATAACGGCACGATCAGGATCACGACCAGCGGCAGCGACCAGCTCTCGTACAGCGCCGCGAGAATCAGGAACACGAACAGGATACACAGCGGGAACACCAGCAACGCCGTGTTGCCCTGAGTCGCCTCCTGGTAGGTAAGCCCGGTCCATTCGAAGCCCATGCCTTTCGGCAAGGTCGCATTGGCCAGACTCCGCGCGACGCCGAGGGCTTCCTGCGACGACATTTGCGCCGGGTCGATCCCCGCCGACAGGTCCGCGGCCGGGTAGCCGTTGTAGCGAATGACCGGGTCCGGACCGTAACTCTGCTCGACATTGAGCACGCTCGTGACCGGAATCATACGGCCCTCGGCGTTGCGCACCCGCAGCAGGGCAACGTCGCTCACTTCGTCGCGGAACTCGGCGTCCGCCTGCACGTACACGCTATAGGTACGGCCGAACAGATTGAAGTCGTTGACGTATGCGGAACCCAGATACGTCTGCAACGCGGAATACACATCGGTAAGGTTTAGGTTCTGCTCCTTGACCTTGCGCCGGTCCACGATTGCCTCGAGCTGCGGCACGTTCGACTGAAACGAACTCAACACCGAGTAGGGATCGAAACCCGGCGTCTGCCGGAGCGCGCCGGCAATCGCCTGCGTCTGCTGATTCAATTCGCCAAAACCGAGCGCCCGCTTGTCCTGGATGTACATTTCCACGCCGGAGGCGTTGCCAAGACCAAGTATCGGCGGCGGCATCAACGCGAACGCGAGCCCTTCCTCGAGCGCCGAAAACGCGCCCGAAAGCTGCGCCGCGATCTCGGCTGCCGTGGCATCGCGATCGCCGGGCGGATCGATGCCCATAAACATCGTACCGATGTTCGGCGTGTTGACGAAGTGCACGCCGTTTAAACCAGGGAACGACACGGAGTTGGCGACACCGGGCGTAGCCAGCGCGATCGCGGTCATTTCATTGAGCATCGCGTCGGTGCGATCGATGGTCGCACCTTCGGGCAGCAAGGCCACCCCGAACAGATACTGCTTGTCCTGGGTCGGCACGAAACCGCCCGGCACCGCCCGGAAACCCATCACGGCAACGCCGATCAACAGCAAATAGATCACGGTCAGGCGCGCACCGCGGCCGAGGTTTTTCTCGGTGCTCTGCGCATACGCCTTCGCACCGCGGTCGAACACACGGTTGAAGGGCCGAAAAATCCAGCCGAACAGCGCGTTGATGATCTTGCCGGTGGTATTGACCGGAGCATCGCTCGGCTTGAGCAGGACGGCCGCCATGGCCGGCGACAGGGTCAGCGAGTTGAACCCGGAGATCAGCACCGCCGCGGCGATCGACACGGCAAACTGACGGTAAAACTCGCCAGTGACGCCCTCGAGAAACGCCAGCGGCACGAACACGGCCGACAGCACGAGCGTAATCGCGACAATCGGGCCCGATACCTCCTTCATCGCATCCTGCGCCGCATCCCGTGGCGACTTGCCCATCTCGATGTGCCGTTCGACGTTCTCCACCACGACAATCGCGTCGTCGACGACAATCCCGATTGCGAGCACCAGACCGAACAGGGTCAACACGTTGATCGAGAAACCGAGTAGCAGGAGCACCGCAAACGCACCGATAATCGATACGGGAACGGCCAGCAGGGGAATGATCGACGCGCGCCAGGTCTGCAGAAACAGCACTACGACGATGACAACCAGCAGCACCGCCTCGAGCAGCGTCGAGACCACGGAGGAAATCGACTGACGAACGAATACCGTGGGATCGTAGGCCACCTCCCAGTCCATGCCGGGCGGAAAGTCCTCGGCCAGGACCTCCATGGTCTCACGTACCGAGTTCGACAAGGCAATGGCATTGGCACCGGGCGACTGAAAAATCGGTATTGCCGCGGCCTCCTTGTTGTCGAGATAAGAGCGCAGCGAATAACTCTGCGAGCCAAGCTCCACCCTTGCCACGTCGTCGAGCGTCGTCACCGAGCCGGGCGCGTCGCCGGTTTTAAGGACGATGTCCTCGAACTCGGCCACGGTCCTGAGACGTCCCTGAGCGCTCAGGGAATACTGCGTGGCGCTGCTGCCGCGCTGCGGCGGCCCGCCGATGATACCGGCGGAGACCTGAATGTTCTGCTCGCGAATGGCGCCGATAATGTCGTCCGCCGTCAGGTCGCGCGACGAAACCTTTTCCGGGTCCAGCCAGATCCGCATCGAGTAGTTGCCGGCGCCGAAAATCAGCGCCTGCCCCACGCCAGTCAATCTGGCCAGCTCGTCCTTGACGTTGATGTTGGCGTAGTTGGCGAGGTAGGTCCCATCGTATTCGCCTTCCGGCGACGTCAGATGCACCACCATCGTGAGATTCGGCGAGGACTTGGCCGTCGCTACGCCCAGCGCTCTGACCGCTTCGGGCAGACGCGGCAGAGCGGTGGCCACACGATTTTGCACCTGCACGGACGCAAGATCGATGTCGGTGCCGCCCTTGAAGGTCACCTGCACCTGCAGCTGACCGTCCGAGCTTGCCACCGACTTCATGTAAATCATGTTTTCCACACCGTTGATGGCTTCCTCGAGAGGCGCCGCCACGGTTTCGGAAATCGTTTTCGGGTTTGCCCCTGGATAGCTTGCCGTCACCTGAATCGTCGGTGGCACGACCTCCGGATACTCGCCAACCGGCAGGTTCGGAATCGATATCAGGCCCGCAATCAGGATGAAGATCGACAGCACACCCGCAAAGATCGGGCGGTCGACAAAAACGCGCGAGAGATTCATCCTTCGCCGCCCGCCTGCGCGTCAGCCGCCGGCGCCGCGCCGGGATTCTGCATGTCGGCGACACTCGGAGCCACGGGCGCGCCAGAGAAAAACACCTTCCGCACGCCGTTGACGACAATTCGTTCGCCGGCACTCAAGCCTTCTTCGATAACCCTTAGACCTTCCACTTCGCGCCCGAGTACCACGTCGCGACGCACCGCCGTGTTGTCGTCGGTGACGACGTACACGAACTTGCGGTCCTGATCGGTGAGCACGGCCGCCTCGTGAATCAGCACGGCTTCGTACTCGCCGCTGCCGAGCAGCCGGACGCGCGCAAACAGGCCCGGGATCAGAAAGCCGCTCGGGTTCGGTATCACGGCACGGCCCTGGATGGTACCTGTGGACGGATCGATACTGTTGTCGACAAAGTCCATCTCGCCGGCAAACGGAAAATCGTCACTGCCGGCGAGCCCAACCCTCACTGGATTTCGCGCGTCACGCGAACTCGGCCTTTCGCCGGCAAGCGCCTGCGCCTGGTATTTGAGATAGATGTTCTCGTCGCCTTCGAAGACCACGTGGATAGGGTCTATCGACACGAGCGTGGTCAGCACCGAGCCGTTGGGCGTAACGAGATTGCCCGGCCGCACGATCGCTTCGCCGACACGCCCGGTGATTGGCGCAGTAATCCGCGTGAACTCGAGATTCAATGCCGCCACGTCGAGCGCAGCCTCGGCCGCGCGCAAGTCCGCCTGGGCCTGCTCGAGCTCGCCGCGCCTTTGCTCCAGCTCCTCCACCGATACCGCGCGGGCGGCGACGAGTTTCTCGGAGCGCGCGAGATCCCGTTCCGCCAGATCGACGCGAGTCCTGGCCCGCGCGACGTCGGCACGCTGTGACGCCACGGTCGCGCGGTACTCACGGTCGTCGATCGTGAACAGTAGGTCGCCTTCTTCGACCACCGCGCCTTCCTCGAAATGCACGTCGTCGAGATAGCCGGTAATCCGCGGCTGCAGCTGCACCGTGTTGACGGCCTGGATTCGCCCCGTGAAATCGTCCCACTCGACGATGGGTTTGACGATAACCTCGGCGACGCCTACGCCCGCCGGCGGAAACTCCCCGTTGGCTCCGCCGCCACCGCCGCCGCAGGCGCTTATCGCCAGCGACGCCAGACATAGGGTTATGAACCTCGGCACTCGCGCGAGGCTGTTTTTTTGGTACCGCATCAGATTTGCCTTTCTTTAAATGTCTCTTTTCGCCAGGACCGCGTATTCAGGCCTTGCCGCCGCTATCTTCGTCGTCATAGTCGTCGTTATCGTCGCTGTCGCCCGAGTTCGACCACTCGAGCGCCCGTGCTTCGAGCCTTGCCACCAGCATGCGGCGCAGCTCCTTATCCATTTGCGGGCAACCAAACGCGTCCGACCAGAACAAGCCCATCGCCGCCATGCGCAGCAGCTCACGATCAAGGTTTCGATCCGTCCACTCCACATCCTTAAGGCGCTCGTTTTCGTGCGCCCGCACCGGATCGAGTATGGGCGGGTCGTGCATTACGGCGCTCAGCATGCCGGTCACAAAACGTCGCCGCTCGGGGTCCTCGTGAGTATGCGCACGCAGGAAGCCCAACAGTTCGGCGGTTTCGGCCGAGCACTGTGTCGGGCACAGCTCCTCCTCGATGGATTGCCACTGCTCGAGATCCTGTTCGACCAGCGCGCGAAGCAGCGATTCCTTGGTGGGGAAGTGGTAAGTGATTCCGCCACGCGTTACGCCGCTCACATGGGCAATCTCATCGTAGGTAAGCGCGCCGGCGCCACGCTCCGAGACTATATGCCGCGATGCGTCCATTACTTTCTGACGTGCTGTTGGATGCCTTCCCACGGCCGAAACTATACAGAATGTTTTGTATAGATAAAATGACAAAAACGTTTCAATTTGTGCCTTGGCCCCGGAGAATCGGGCTATATAACAAATACTTATAACCCAGGGTCAACCGGATACCGCCGTAAGGCGTTGATGGATAACGAGACTATTCAGGACAGGGAGTCCGGCAATGACAAAGAAGTCGGTATTTATGGCAGGCGTTTCGATGCTGATTACGGCATGTGCCGCGGGCAAATCGCTAAGCGACAGTATGGCTGCGTTCGAAGGCTCACAGGCTGCCGGCGCCATCGCCTTATGGGGCGAGCCCGACCTGCAAACGCACTTTGAAGAGCAGACGCTGCTCGTCTGGCACGACTATGCGGCGGATTCCGGCTGGCGGAACACGGGCACTTCGGCCAGGCCGATCTGCGAGAGAACGCTGGCCGTCGACGCCGGCGGCACCGTAACGGGCTGGCGGTGGCGCGGCGATGCGTGTCCGCTATTGTCGCCGGCGGAGCGGCAGCGCGCAGAAGCCCCGCAGCACGCGGCGCTGCAATAAAAAAGGCCCCGCGCTATTTAGCGCGAGGCCTTTGATGCTTACGGGCGAAGGTTGCCGAAGCGATGGCAACAGGCGTTCCGCCTACTCTCCCATTTTTTCTTTCAGCTCTTCGGCCTTTTCCTCGGCAGCTTTGGCTGCGTCGTCCATCTCATCGGCCACGTCGTCCGCTGCGGATTCAGCGGCATCCTGCATGTCGTCCATGGCGTCGCCCGCTTCCTCCATCGCGGCGTCAGCCGCATCGCCAGCCTCGTCCATCGCGTCGGCGGCGCCGTCTTTGGCCGCATCCATAGTGTCTTTGGCGCTATCCATCATGTCGTCAGCAGCATCGCTGGCCTGCTCAACCGCCTCGTCGACCGCTTCGCCGGCGCTTTCCGCATCGCCCTGCTGATCGCAGGCAGCAACCGACAGTACGCACAGGACCGATAGCCATAACGCAAGTCTCTTCATGTTGTTCTCCTTATATAGAATGACTCAATTACGGGGATGCTATTGCAAGTACGGCTTTATCTCCACCTTTAATTACCCTACGCGCTAAGCGCAGGATTAAGATCCCGCGGTTCTATGCCCGGTGTGCAAGCGTTCTCGCCACGGCGCCTGTAACCGTCCCGGCCAGGCAGGCCCACAACAAGGGGTTCATAGCCGATTCTCCATGCAAAACAGGTGCTTGAGCCGCCGCCAGTGCGACTACGAACATCCCGCCGCGTACGCGGGGCGTATTCAGCGGCAAGCCGGACATGTCACCCACGGAGATAAGGCGCGCCGTCGTCAGCAAGCGTATGCAGAAGGCTGAGAGGATTCCCAGGCCAAGCCAGAATGCAATACCTTCGGCGTCGGCCAGTGCGGGCATTGCGACACCGTCCTGCACCACCAGCGCCATGGACGCTATCAGGCAAATCATCCCGAATAGCAGCTGAAAGCGCGCGGGACGAGCGAGCGACGCATCGAGGAAAAACGCAATGCAGGCGGCGACGCCCAAGAGCGGATCCGCGAGCTTGCTCATCGCCCAGATCACGAAGCCGGTAACGAGAACGGAATCCAGCCAGCGCGCGTGCATACCGGTGGAGCGGTTGACGACTCGCGCCAGAACCAGCGCCACGAATACCGGCAGGACGCTGGCCGTGCCCAGCCAGAGCTGAGCGGCGACCGCGAGCGCCATACTAATGAAGGCCGCCGGATCGTCATCGGGCGAAAGCTCCCGGGTAAGGGCCCAGGCGCCAAAAGCCGCAAGCGCGGTCGAAAGCGCGGCGGAAGCCACCCCGGTCGACTGACTCAAGCCCAGGGCGCTCAGCAGCGCGGCGAGCAGTGCCGCGGCGGGCACGGCAAACAGTACGGCCTTGTTGCTCGGGAAGCGCGGATCTACCGGCCTTGCTATGGATGTGTAGCGATAGACGCCAGCAGGCTGCATTGAGTTTCGTCAGCCGCCGGTTCAGACCGACAGCACGGCGACCACAACCAGCAGGAACAAGAGCCCAAGAGTAAACGGCAACAGAATGCGCCGTATACCCGGGCGCTTGAAGACTTTCTGAAATGGAACCGGCATTGGATACTCCCCTGAAAACTAGCTGGCTACTATCGGCGCTAGGGTCGTCGAATTCAAAGCAATCGGGACAACCGATACAAGCAGATACAAACCGACCGCCCGGCGCAGCGCCTCACTGGTCGATGGCTTCGAGCGCCAGCTCTGCGAGCGGCTCGACAAACTCGCCCAGGGCCGCGGCGTCCGCGTTCGACGCATTCCCCTCCACGGCACGCCGTGCAACCCCCTGCACGATGGCGGCAAGGCGAAAAAAGCTAAACGCGACGTAAAAGTTGAAGTTGTCGATGCGGTCGATGCCCATACGCCTGCAGTATGCATCGAGATAGCTGTCCTGATCCGGTATGCCAAGCGCCGCAAGATCCTTGCCGCGAAGACCCGACATGTTGCCCACACCCTGCGGCATTCGGAGCTGCATGCAGAGATAGCCCACGTCGGCATAGGGGTGCCCGAGCGTGGACAACTCCCAGTCCAGTAGCGCAATGGCGCGCGGCCGTTCGAAGTCGAAAATGAGATTGTCGAGCCGATAATCGCCGTGCACGAGGGCTACTCTGCCGTCGTCCGGGGGCAGAGCTGCTCCGAGCCATTCGATCAGCCGCTCCATGGGCTCAATAAGCTTGATTTCCGATGCCCGGTACTGACCGCTCCAGCGCTGATACTGCCGTTCGAAATAATTTCCGGGCCGGCCGAAGTCCTTAAGCCCGACGGCGCCGACGTCCAGGCGGTGCAGGTTGGCCAATACCTCGATCATCTCCAGGTAAAGCTCGCCGCGTTCCGTCTTGTTGAGTTCGGGCAGCGCGGCATCCCAGAAAATGCGTCCCTCGCAGTACTCCATGACGTAAAACATCGAACCGATCACGTCGCGGTCTTCGCACAAGTGCAGCGCCCTAGGGACGGGGACGGAAGAATCGGCCAGCGCCCGAATGACCCGATACTCGCGGTCTACGGCATGCGCCGACTTGAGCAGCTTGCCGGGCGGCTGGCGGCGCAGCACATACACGCCGGACGCAGCCTTCAGCTTGAAGGTCGGATTGGACTGTCCGCCGGCGAACTTCTCGGCGGTCAGCGGCCCCCTGAAGCCGTCCACGTGCGTCTCGAGATAGACGCGGAGGCCGGCCGTATCCAGTTGCTGAGCGTCGCTGTCCACGAATTCAGACTTTGACCGTCGCGGCGGCAAGATTGCGGCCGAGCTGCATCATGTGCACCTGATCCGGGCCGTCGGCGAGCCGCAGCGTTCGCGCGTGTGCATACGCCCGGGCCAGAAAAAAGTCCTGGCTAACGCCGCCGCCGCCGTGAATCTGAATGGCGCGATCGAGTACCCGGCAGGTCATCGCCGGCGCCACGATCTTGATCATAGCGATCAGGTCTTTTGCCGCCTTGTTGCCGCCTTTGTCCATCCGGTCTGCCGCCTTGAGGGTCAGCAGCCGTGCCTGCTCGATTTCGCAGGCGGAACGGGCAATATCCTCGCGGACGGACTGCTGCTTGGCGAGCGGCCGGCCGAAAGCGACGCGCGACTCGGCTCTCTCGCACATCTCCTCGAGCGCCCGCTGAGCAACGCCGATCAAGCGCATGCAGTGATGAATGCGGCCGGGGCCAAGGCGTCCCTGCGCGATCTCGAATCCTCGGCCCTCACCGAGGAGCAGATTGCTCGCCGGCACCCGCACGTTGTCGAACTCGATTTCGGCGTGGCCCTCGGGCGCGTCGTCGTAACCGAACACGCGCATGGGCCGCAACACCTTGACGCCGCTCGCCGAGAACGGCACGAGTATCATCGACTGCTGCCGATACCGGTTGGGGTCGTCCGGCGCCGTCTTGCCCATGACGATCATTACCTTGGCGCTCTTGCCGCAGGCGCCGCTGATCCACCACTTGCGGCCGTTCAGGACGTATTCATCGCCGTCACGCACGATCGAAGTCTCGATATTCGTCGCATCGGACGAGGCCACGTCGGGTTCGGTCATGGCAAATGCGGAGCGTATTTCGCCGTTCAGTAACGGCTGCAGCCATTCTTCCTGCTGCGCCGAGGACCCGTAGCGCGCGAGCACCTCCATGTTCCCGGTATCGGGCGCACTGCAATTGAATACTTCGGATGCCCAGGTCACGCGCCCCATTATTTCCGCGAGCGGCGCGTATTCCAGATTGCTGAGACCGGGACTGTAGTCGCCGTAGGTCTGCGGCAGGAACAGATTCCACAAACCGGCGTCTCGCGCCCTTGGTTTCAGGGACTCGAGCAACGCGGGCGTCTCCCAGCGATCTCCGGCGTCCACTTCTTCCCAGAAGGCCGCCTCGTTCGGGTAGACATGCTCGTCCATGAAACGGTTCAGCGTCTCGCGCAGCCCTTCAACCTTGGCCGAAAACTCAAAATCCATTACATACTCCCTGCGATCGGGACACTGTACCAGCTAGGGGCCGCGCGGCGTAACGGTGGCACCGTCAGGCGAAACGCTTTACCTTAAGCGGCTTCCGAAAACCGGCAACAGGTCAGGAACCGCCATGAACTCGCCAGTCACGATACCCCGCCTCGGCGGCGCGCTGCTCTCGATCGCCGCCGTCTCGCTGACCGCATGCAGCACTGTGAAATACGAAGCGCTGGAAAAAGTCGGCATCTACAAGCGGGACATCCTGGTCGACCGCGTCGAGGATGCGCGCGACTCGCAGGAAGAAACCAAAGAAGAACTGGTCGAGGCCTATGCGGAGCTGAACACGCTGATTGGCGAGGACGGCGGCAACCTCGAGCGGCAGTACAAAGCGCTGAACAAGAAAGTCGAGCGCTCGCGCGATGCCATCGGGGAACTCGACGACCACCTGAAGGCGATCGACAACGTCAGCCGGGACCTGTTCAAGGAGTGGCAGGAGGAACTCGGACAGTACAGCAGCGCCACGCTGCGCCGGGATCAGGAACAGAAGCTCGCCGATTCGCGCAAGCAGTTTACGGCCCTGCGCGCGCGCATGCAGACGGCCCGCGCGCGGGTCGATCCGGTCATGGCCGTACTCAACGACAACGTCCTGTACCTGAAACACAGCCTGAACGCGCAGGCCCTGGACGCGCTGCGCGGCGAAGCGACGGCACTCGAAGGCAAGGTCGACGCTCTTATCAAGGATATGCAGCTCGCGATCGACGAGGCGGACGCGTTTATCAGCCGCATGCGGGATAGCTAAGCGCAAAAAAAACAGGGGGCCTTCGGCCCCCTGCTCAGTGCTACGCCTGTCTTGTTCCTGTTATTGCTCGATCATGGCGTGTAGGTGAACTGCACGTACCATGACTGGCCAACCGGGTCATAGGCTTCGGCCGCCACGTTGGTACCCGTGTTGCCATACTGGCTACCCTGAGTAAGCTGCGGCGGCTGCTTGTCGAATGCGTTGTTGAGCCCTACGCGAATCGAGTAGCTGTCCGCCTGATATGCCGCTGACAGGTCGTGGTAAACGTAGGTCGGAATCTCGTTCAACGCGGGACCAAACGGCGCGTTGAGACCGGAGTTTTCGTTGGTAAGCTCAGGCGTGTTCGAGTCCTTTACCCGATCCCACAGGCGTGCACGCCAGGCAAACTGCCAGTTGTTAAGGGCGTAAGACGCGTTGAGTACAATGCGGTTCTCCGGGAACAGCACCTCACCTGCGTCTTTGTCGACGTCGCCGGAGAAGATTCCGATGGTGTCGAAATCGATCAGGTAGTTGTAGAACATCGTCGCGGTGAGATCGCCTGGGCCAATCGGCAAACCGTAGCTGACCTGCAAATCGAGGCCGGACGTTTCAAAGCGGTTTTCGTTGTTCACACCCGAATCGACCTCGATCAGCGCCCCGGCGTTCGGCCCGAAGTCCCGGCGAGCCTGGCCGCCGCAGGTGGGATCGAATTCCGAGGGAGCGACGTCGAAACAGCGCTGCAGCACCACCGTGCGTGGCGTAATGGCGATACCGTCGTCGATTTCGATATTGTAATAGTCGAGCGACGCGGAAAGACGATTGGCAAAATCGGGCTGCCAGACGAGACCGGCCGTAAACGAATCCGCCGTTTCGCTGTCAACGTCCGTGTTGCCGACAAGAAAGCCGCCGGTGCTTTGCAGTTCGACCTGGGTCAGCGTAAACGAGCCCTGATCGGCGATCCGATCTGCAATGACCGGAATCGAACGGCAGTTCTCGGCGATGTTGCCGGCCGTCGTGGCATCGATACCGTTGCAGGGGTCCGTTATCGTCACGAATGTCTCACCGGCGCCGGAAAACAGATCGGCGACGTTGGGCGCGCGCACGGACGTCGATACGGTACCGCGGAAGCGCAGGGATTCGAGTACCTCGATGTCCGTTCCCAGCTTCCAGGTAAACTCGTTGCCCACCGTCGAGTAGTCGCCCAGCCGGGCGGCCGCGTCGAGGTTGATGCGGTCGTGCAGAGGAAGCTGAAACTCGACGAACGCCTCGAGTACGTCGAAGCTGCCGTCGGTGGGCGCGGACGCGTTGCCGGCCGTAATGCCCTGCTGCACGCTGTCGCCCGGCGTATCGGCGCCGCGTTCTTCACGGTATTCGGTGCCAAAGGCCACCGCAATGCTGCCGCCCGGCAGCTCCAGCCCCGTGTCGCCGGACACGGTCAGGTTAACGACCTCCTGTTCGACCAGACTCTTACGCACCGTCGGCAGCTGCAGGTAGGCGACCTGAGCCGCGTCGATGCTGCCCACGCCGAACGGATTGAACGGCACGCAGCCCTGAATGCGCGCAAGGTCGTTGCGGCAGCGAACCGTACCGTCCGCAAGCTGCTCGACGTCCAGCGCAAGCGCGGCGCGCTCGACATTGATCTGGCCGTTGGCCGATATGTCCGAATCGGTGCGGCCGTAGCTGTAGTAGCCCGACACCATCCAGCCGTTCTCGAACTCGTGCTCGACACCGACCAAACCCCGCAGCGTCGAGCGCTGATAGTTCGAGAAGCGCTCGCCGAATTCGACGAGCCGGCGGGCCGTCCCGTTGACACCGAGCTGATTGAGGTTCGTGACGCCTACGGCCAGCAGATTGTCGCGCAGGAGCTGCGGGACCAGCGGATGTGTCGCAACGTCCAGCCCACCCAGGCCACCGCGATCCGTGAACCAGATGTTGCTGTTCAGGTCGAGCGCAAACGGCTCGAGCTCCGTCTCGGTTTCGACAACGGCGAACGTGAACTCACCGATCAGCGAAGTCCTGTCCGCCAGCGGAAAGTCGAGTCCCCCGCTTGCAAAACGTCGGTCGACCGGCGAAAAGATGGTGCGAAAATCGGCGCGATTGAAGGCTTGAGAGTTCGGCCGGTCGGCGATGCCGAACACAAACGGCGTGCCGTCACCGTTGAACTGCCCGAATGTACTGTTGCCGAAACGACCACCCGGGACAAAACTCGAACCCAGCCATGCCTCCGACTCGGCCAGGCCATCGCCGTCGGCGTCGAAGCCGATGAGATCCGTATTCGAGTAGTCCCGGTCGCGGGCAAACAGCGAATCCGAGCTGGAATAGCCCAGGGACATCCAGGCGTTGCCGCCGTCGCCCAGTTCGCCGCCGAAGGTAAGGTAGATATCCTCCTTGTTCATGTCGCCCTCGGCCGATGCACCGAGCTGGCCTTCGACCATGATGCCCTCGAAATCGTCCTTGAGGACGATGTTGACGACACCGGAGACCGCATCCGACCCGTAGACAGCGGAAGCCCCGCCCGTCAGCACTTCGATGCGATCGATCATGGCGGTCGGTATGGCGTTCAGATCGACCCCGTAGCCGACGCTCGGCGTAACGCCCGAGACGAAGCGGCGGCCGTTGACCAGAACCAGCGTTCGCGCCGTGCCGAGGTTCCTGAGACTGGTCAGATTCTGTCCGCTGACAGATACGGAGAATGCCGAATTGGCGTTGTTGACCGAGGCGACGCTCTGCGGAATGGTCTGGATGAAATCGCCAATGTTCGTCGTGCCGATGGCGTCGATCCGGTCTTCGCCAATGATCTCGACGGGTGCCGAATATTGGAAACCGTCACGGCGAATACGACTGCCGGTAACGATCACCTCTTCGAGCTCCCCCGCATCGGAGGTATCGGACTCTTGCGCAAGCAAGGGCGAAGCCGTCAGCAGTCCAGCCGCCAACGACAATGGCGCAAGAACGCCAAAGTTCAGGATGAATTTCATTACGTGCTCCCCACGCTGTTTGTAAGCTTTTATCGTAGGGAGCTATGCCCGCTATAACGATTGCAGAGCGAGCTTATGGGCGGCAGCCAGAGCACATACCGTGCGGAGTTGCGGCAAAAAACGTACAGGCTGCCCCGCCGTGTAATTCCAAGCCTATTCGGCGGCGGAGACCAGCCTTGGATCGGGGTTCGCGAGTACGTTCTCGACCATTTTCATGCGCGTTCTGAAATCGATGGGAGAACGGTGCTTCTTCAGTATGACCTTGGTCTCCGAGTGGCCAGTGTCGTGAACCCAGGTCAGAAACTGGTGCAGGTGCGCGGTATCGACCGCGACGATTTCGACGACCAGCAGTTCGTCGCCCAAGACCACGGATACGTTTAACACCTCGGGTTTCCCGAGCAGCCGATCCAGCACTTCGAACGAATCGGCATCCGGCGCGGAGATGGACACGAATGCGCGAATCGCGAAACCGAGTTTCTCGTAGTGCACGTCGTACCGGGCAGGCGCTAGCACACCTCGGTCCCGCAGACTGGTAATCCGCCGCGATACGGCGGTTCGGGAAAGGTGCACGAGCTTCGACAGCTCAATGGTGGTCAGCTCGGCGTCGTCCGACAGCGCAGCCAGGATGGCCATGTCATAGTTATCGATATCGCCCGCAGCCTTCTGGTCCGGATTGCGCATGGCGTTTTTCCCTCATGTGTTTTTCTACAACTTACGACCATGCCGACCTTCGATGGTTTCTTTGCCACCGCAACGGAGCTTCTGACCCCGTACTTGGTACCTGCACGAAGAACGGCGGAAAACGCCCACAACGAACGCAAGGTGCCAAGCTAACGCACAGTTTGTAGTCAGCAGCCGCTCGGGCTTTCGATAGACTGCTCATTCAGCGGGGCGGTCCACCTTACCCTTGTTCGGCTTTACTGATTAACAAACATTTCCCTTATGCAGTTTGATTCTATTAGTGAGCTTGGGGCCGCCCCGCTTTTTCGATTCACGCAAAGCGACGTTCGATGAGAATTTTAGAAACACTGGCTGCCACGTTCGTTGCCGGATCGCTTTGCGCGAGCATTGCATCGGCCTCGGAAGGCCCGGCATCCTACTGTGACTCCAGCCCCGTGTTTGCGCAGTTCGATTTCTGGATCGGGCACTGGGATGTATACGCAGGCGAGCGGCTGGTAGGCCAGAACACCATCAGCAAGGACGCGGGCGGCTGCGTGATTCGCGAACACTGGGTTAACATGGGCGGCACACATGGCTACAGCCTCCGCCACTACAACCCGCTCAGTTCTACTTGGGAAATGTTCTGGGTTTCGGATGCTTACACGGTGAAAACCGAAGGCCGCGAACTGGAGCCCGGCGTAGTTCTGCTCGAAGGGAAAATTCACTATTTTCAGAGCGAACAGATCAGCGACTTCAGAGTGCGCTTCACAGCCCGTGAAGACGGCACGGTCAGGCAGTTAGCCGAGCAGCGGGACACCGCGGAGGAAGGCTGGAAGACATGGTTCGACGGTCGCTACCGGCGCGCCGGCGAAAACGCAGATACGAAAGAACGACAGACCAGCGACTAAGCGGGAACAGGGGCACATCATGCACAAAGTAACTTTACTTCTGTCGGCCATCGTCACTGGCGGGGCGGCACTGATAGCTGAGGCACAAACAGGCACTCCGCCTCCGGCCTGCAGCGAAGCGGCCGGTTTCGGCGACTTCGACTTCTGGGTCGGCGAGTGGAAAGTCTATTCCAACGACGACCAGCGCCAGTTCGCAGGCGACAACTCGATTAGCAAACACCACGGCGACTGTCTCATCAAGGAAAACTGGCGCGGCGCCGGCGGTAGCGCCGGCTTCTCGATCAACTATTACAACAGCGTCACCGACGAGTGGCGGCAGGTCTGGGTGGCCAACGGCTACTCGATCGACTACACGGGCGGCCTCGACGAATCGGGCGCCATGCTGCTCGAAGGCTCGCTCTACAACTACGCCCAGGAATCGAAGACTCCGTTCCGGGGAATTTGGACCCCGCAAGCGGACGGCAGCGTAGTACAGCGTTTCGAAATCCACGATGCCGAAACCGACGATTGGACACTCTGGTTCGAAGGCCTCTATATCCGCGCCGACGAATAAGCAGCGCAGGCCTTCCCGTCAGCTATCCCTTGCGGCGGGCAGCGCCGCTACACGGAGCCGCTGCCAGAGCAGAAACACGGCGGGCAACACCAGCAGCGCCAGTAACAGCGCGCTGAGCATGCCGCCCACCATTGGCGCCGCAATGCGCCGCATGACCTCCGAGCCGGTGCCCGTACCGAACATGATCGGCAGGAGTCCCGCCACGGTTGCCACTGCGGTCATGACAACCGGCCGCACGCGCAGCACCGCGCCTTCGATCACCGCATCCGCCACGTCCTTTGCGGCCATCGGCACACCGCGTCCGACCGCAGCCTCGGCGTGCCGGCGGATCGCCTGATTGAGATACACGAGCATCACAACGCCGATTTCCACGGCAACACCCGCGAGCGCAATGAAACCAACCCCGACGGCCACCGACAAACTGTAATCCAGCGCATACAGGAGCCAGACGCCGCCGAGCAGCGCCATCGGCAGCGTCGCGAGTATCAGCAGCACTTCCTGAAAACGCCCGAAAGCCAGGTACAGCAGCACGACGATAACCGCAACGGTCAACGGCGCCACGACCGCCAGCCGGGCCGCCGCCCGCTGCATGTATTCGTACTGACCGGACCAGGTCACCGAGTATCCCGGCGGCAGATCCAGCCGGGTTTCGATCAGCTCGCGCGCCTCGGCCGCGTACGAACCGATGTCGCGCCCGGCTACGTCGACATAAACCCAGCCGTTGGGCCGCGCGTTCTCGCTCTTGATTACCGGCGGCCCGTCGCTGACCCCGACGGCGGCCACGTCGGCGAGCGCCAGCGTCGCACCGCCGGGGCTCACGATCGGCAGCAGCCTTAACTGCTGCACCGAATCGCGGTAGCGCTGCGGGTAGCGCAGGTTGACCGGATAGCGCTCCAGCCCCTCGATGCTCTGCGTGACGGTCATACCGCCGATCGCGAGCTGCACGACGTCCTGTACGTCCGCGACGCTCAGCCCGTGGCGCGCGGCACTCGCCCGATCGATGTCCACGTCGACGTAACGCCCACCCGTGACGCGCTCGGCATACACGGACGCCGTGCCGTCAAGGTCCGCAATCATAGCCTCGATGTCGAAACCGAGCCGCTCGATCGTGGCCAGATCCGGGCCGGCTATCTTGATGCCAAGCGGCGTCTTGATGCCGGTTGCAAGCATGTCTATGCGCGTCTTGATCGGCATGACCCAGGCGTTGGTCAGCCCCGGAACCTGAACGACGCGATTCAGCTCCTCGCGCAGGTCGTCGATGCCCAGACCGGGGCGCCACTCCTCCCGGGGCTTGAGCTGGATTACGGTCTCGATCATCGTCAGCGGCGCAGGATCGGTGGCCGTGTCCGCACGCCCGATTTTGCCGAACACGCGCGCCACCTCCGGCACGGACTTGATCAGGCGATCCGTTTGCTGCAGCAGTTCGCGCGCCTTGTCGATCGCTATACCGGGCCTCGTGGTCGGCATGTACATCAGGTCGCCCTCGTCGAGATCCGGCATGAACTCGGTGCCAAGTCGCGACGCCGGAAACAAGCCTGTCGTCACCACCAGCGCCGCAATCAGCAAGGTCGCGCGCGGATTGCGCAGCACGATGCCAAGCACCGGCCGGTAGCTCCGCACCAGCCAGCGATTCACGGGGTTCTCTTCCGCCGGCCTGATACGGCCGCGGACAAAATAACCCATAAGCACGGGAACGAGAGTTACCGCCAGGCCGGCCGCCGCCGCCATTGCGTAGGTCTTCGTGTACGCAAGCGGCGAGAACAGCCGGCCCTCCTGCGCCTCCAGCGTGAACACGGGCAGGAAACTCAAGGTAATGATCAGCAGCGAAAAGAACAGCGGCGGCCCGACTTCGGCAGCCGCGTCGCCGACCACGCGCCAGCGATTGGCGCCGGTCAACGGCGTGTCCTCCATTCTCCTGTGCAGGTTCTCGATCATGACAATCGCGGCATCCACCATTGCACCAACCGCAATCGCTATGCCGCCGAGCGACATGATGTTGGCGTTAATCCCCTGGAGCTGCATGACGGCAAACGCGACGAGAATACCTAGCGGCAGGCTCAGGACAACCACGACCGACGAGCGCAGGTGAAACAGGAACACGGCGCAGACGGCGGCAACGATCAACAGCTCCTTGAGCAAGGTACTCTTGAGCGTATCCACCGCGCGCAGGATCAAGCCGGAGCGATCGTAGGTGACGACAATCTCGACCCCGTCGGGCAGGCCGCTGCGAAGTTCCGCCAGGCGCGTCTTCACGCCGTCGATCGTTGCGAGGGCGTTCTCACCCGAACGCATCACGACGATACCGCCGACGACCTCCCCCTCGCCGTCAAGCTCGGCAATACCCCGTCGCATGGCAGGCCCCAGCCGCAGCTCTGCGACATCGCCGAGCTTCAGCGGCGTACCGGCTGGATTGGTCGCCAGCGGTACTCCGCGCAGATCGTCGAGCCCCTCGATATAGGCACTGGCGCGAACCATGTATTCCGCCTCGGCCATCTCGATGACGGAGCCGCCCGCCTCGCGATTGCTCCGCTCGATGGCGCGCCGCAGCTCGGCAAGCGTCAGACCGGTAAGCCGCAGCTTGTCGGGATCCACCACCACTTGATACTGGCGCTGCATCCCGCCGACCGTCGCGACCTCGGCGACCCCCGGCAGACTCTTGAGCTCATACTTGAGGAACCAGTCCTGCAGGCTGCGCAATTCGGCAAGATCGTGACGGCCGCTGCGATCGACCAGCGCATATTCGAACACCCAGCCGACGCCGGTTGCGTCCGGCCCAAGCGCCGGCACGGCCGCCGCGGGCAGTGCCGCGGCGGCCTGATTCAGATATTCGAGCACCCGCGAGCGTGCCCAGTAGAGATCGGTGCCGTCCTCGAAAATCACGTAGACGTAGGAGTCGCCGAAGAACGAATAGCCGCGCACGGTACTCGCCCCGGGTACGGACAGCATGGCGGTCGTCAGCGGATAGGTCACCTGCTGCTCGACCAGCTCCGGCGCCTGGCCCGGAAACGAGGTCTTGACGATGACCTGGGTGTCGGAAAGATCCGGCAGCGCATCGACCGGCGTTGTCCGTAGCGCATGGATGCCCCAGGCGGTCAGCATTGCCGCGAGTATCAGCACCAGCACCCGATTGCCGATCGACCAGCGTATCAGCCGCGCAATCATGGCGTTTTGCCCGCGGCTTCCCGCTCACCATCGAGGGCGGAGCCGCCGCCCATCCTGGACAGCGCCGTATCGACGTTCGACTCCGAATCGATCAGAAACTGCCCGGACACGACTACGGTTTCGCCTTCCGCGAGGCCGCGGCGAACGGCGAGCCGGTCGCCCGATTCGATCCCGGCCAATACGCGGCGGGACTCGTAGCGGCCGTCACCCAGCGCAACGACGACGCGGCTGCCGCGGCCACCGCGGATCACGGCCTCGCGCGGTACGTGCACGATCGGCCCGGTTGCACGGCCTGCTATCCGGGCCCGGCCCAGCATGTTCGGGCGCAGCGCGCGCCCCGGGTTCTCGACGCGCAGGCGCAACCTGAGCGTTCGACTTATCGGATCGACTTCCGGGTAAACGTACTCGACCTGCGTTTCGAAGCGCTCGCCGGGCAATGCCTCGAAACGAAGCTCGGCAAGCTGACCCGCGGCAACCCAGGTCGCCTGCCGCTCGAGCACCTCGGCAAAGACCCACACCGAGTCGAGCGCCGCAATCGAGAGCGCGTCCGTCTCGGGCGTCACGAACATCCCGTTTCGAACGCCCAGCATCGCGACCACGCCGTCTGTTTCCGCGACAAAGCGAACCCGCTGCTTTACCTTGCGGTCTCTCTCGAGTTCTGCAATGTCGGCGCCGGTCATGCCGAGTGCGGCCAGCCGGTCGCGGGATGCACCGCGGAGCGTTGCGTTGCCGCTCCGCAGCGCCGACAGGAATTCCTGCTGTGCATTGACCAGCGTCGGAGAATACAGCTCGAATAACAGGTCGCCTTGCCGAACCGGGTCGCCGGCTGCCGAAACGTCCAGCGTCTCGATCCAGCCCTCGACGCGCGTGTGCACATGCTTGAGCGTGGTTTCGTCGTACGCGACGTGCGTCATGGTCTCGACTATTCTCGGCAGCGAACTGCGTTCCGCCGTGGCGGTACGAACGCCAAGATTGCTGGCAATGGCAGGGTCGATCGAGACCACACCCGGCCGGCTGCCCGCCTCGTCGGCATAAACGGGTACGAGGTCCATACCCATTGGCGACTTGCCGGGCGCGTCGCGGCGAAAGTTCGGATCCATCGGTGCAACCCAGTAGAGGATTTGCCGCTCCGCCGAACCCGCTGCGGGGTCGCCGGCTGGGGAATCCGGTGCGATAAACCGGCCGAACAACACTCCGGCAACGAGAACCAGCACGAGGAGTAGCGCGGTAAGTAAGGTGTTGCGCATCTCAGAACCCTCCCAGGTATGCGAGCGCCGAGTAGCTCTCGGCCCGCGTCACCTTCAGTTCGATGTAGTCGGTGCGGGTCTGGAGATCGTCGATGTACGCCCGCATGACGTCGGCGAAATCCGCGGTATCGCTCTGATAGGCATCGAGCGCAGCACTTGCGTGTTCGCGCGCGCCGGCGAGGATTTGCCGCTCGTACAACGCAACCCGCCGGCTCGACTGTGTGAAGCGCACATGTTCCGCGGCAAGTTCGGCATTGAGTTCGCGCAGAAGCTGCTGCCGCGCCGATGCAGCGGCTGAGCGCTCGCTCAGGGCTGCCTGCAAGTTACTGTCGATCGACCGCTTGCGCGTGAACGGCAGGCCAAACGTAACCCCTATGCTCAGGAAATCCGAACGCGGCGTTCCGGCCGGCAAACTGCCCTCCCGATACGCGTAGCCGACGTCGAGCGCCCAGCCCGGTTTCCTGCGTTCAGTGGCAACGTCAACGGCACTCGCTCGCGACGCGATTTCGGCATCGGCGCTCTTCACGATCGCGTGCAGGGGCAAGCGCTCGGCCAGATCGCTTAGCGTAGGCACGGCTTCCCACTCCGGGAGCCGCTCGGCCAGCGGCCGGGACGCAGCACGACCCACCCACTGCGCAAACCGCGCACGCGCAGCCGCCTGTTGCTGTTCGATTGTGATGAGCCGGTCGTCGAGCCGGCTGAGTTCGAGTTCCGCGCGCAGCACGTCCTGCTGGCTTTTCCGGCCGACCGAGTACAGCGAGCGCGTCACCGACGAGAGCTCTTCGAAAAACGGCCGCGATTCGCGGACCTGAACGCCGGCCTGCTGCCAGTAGTACAGCGCGAGCCAGGCCTTGCGCGTGGCCATTAGCACAGCCCGGCGGCGGGCGCCGGCCGCCTCGTACTTCGCCGCCGCGCGCCAATCGAGTTCCTCGCTGCGCAGCCTTCGGCTAGCCCCGGGTGGGAACGTCTGCCGCAGACCGAGTGAAGCGCTGGTCATGCCTTCAGTCGAAAAACCGCCGGACTCTACGGGAAAGTTGTTGAGCGCAACCTTGAGCTGAGGCTCCGGCAGAGCACCGGCGGCATCCGCCGCAGCTTCGAGCGCCCGGGCACGCTCGGTGAGCGCGTTTGCGCCCGGCTCGTCTTCGAGCGCCAGCCGTTCGGCCTCGACAAGACTGAGCGGCGCGGGCTCGGCGGCTAGCGCGGCGCAGGCGCCGCCAGCCAGCAGAACGACAGTGAGACACGCGCGACGGAATCGCACGAACGACGTGCCGAACAAGACACGGATAACTTCGGGCAGAGGCCCGACTGACAGAATCATTAGACAAACTCCTCGGAAAAAAACCGGAAAAACGGTTTAGTGCCGGGTTTGTCTAATCCAGGTAAACGCAGTGAATAAGGTGCAGGCGCGGACCCGTTACCGGGCGCGCCACATGCGGCGGATCCGGCCGTGCTTCGAAGGCCGGGCTGTAGGCTATGACGGACGGCAGGGATACGAGCGCAAGCTCAGCCGTATCGCCCATGTCTTTGGGCGCCGGCGGCTGGCTTCGTCCGTCTACGGCAGCGGTATCGGTTTCACAACAGTCCGAAGGGCCGCTGTCGCAGTCCTCCAACGCTCCGTCTGCCGCATGCGCATGACCGGACATATCCTCTGACTGAGCGTGATGGGCATGGGCGTTAGCCGAAGGCGCCGTCATCTCATCCGGGCAGTGCGGGCACTCGAGTTCGCTTAGCGCCGCGACCGCGCAAGGCTGCAGGCCGACCGCAAACCACAGGACAAAGAACCACGCCGTGCGGCGGCGCAGTTTGTCGAGCAGGCGATTTGCAGTGCGGTTCGGCATTCCGGATCTTCGGGCGGTACTCGAACCCAGTTATAACCACAGACGCTGCGTTGCGCAACGACAGGGGTCTCCATTTGGACCCATTGGCCAGGCGTTCCGGTGTGGCTTGCCGGCGCTTACTCACCCATCTCGTTGACGAGCCAGGCTTTCGCAAACCGCATGTCTTCGTACAAAGTGCCGGGCGAGATCTCGACGATCCTGGCGGTGGCGTCGATCGACAGTCCTCCAAAATAGATCAGCTCAACCGACTCCGCCATTCGCGGATCCGACTGCGCTAGTTTCGACAGCGCGTGATCGAGTTGCAGAACGGGTAACTGCGCGAAACCGGTTCCGGTCGAGTCGTCCACCTCGAGCAGCATAACCGGAGCAGCGCCTTCTTCGCGTTTCACTCGTCGCCCGCTCATAGCCTGATCGACCAATACGCGGCGCATCAAGCGTGCGGCAACGACGAGAAAATGCTTGCGCTCTCGATCGTCGACTTCCCCGTCCGCAATGCGGACAAGAGCTTTGTCGACCAGCACGCTCGGTCGCAAGCTGCGACCGGGGGACTCGCTCGCCACCTGCCGCTGCGCAAGATGCCGCAGCTCCTTGTACACGAGGGAAGACAGCCGCTCCAGAGCTTGCATATCGCCACCTTGCCAATCGCTTAGCAGACGGCTGATGTCGCTGTCCCTGGTCATCGTATCGAACAGACTAAAGGACAAACAGACGAACTGACAAGCTTCCGAACGAAAGCGGTTAAATCGGAAACTTGACATAAAATTGCAGCGGCAGAACAAGGGTGTTTCGTCCGAATACGGGCCCTCGCATCGCTGCCCGGAACCCGGGTGCGGAGCGAGGCGAAGACAGCGGAAAACGCGGCCGGGCAGCTGTGCCGCGGCGGCATGCGGCAAGCGCCATGTTAGGATCGTCCGCTAGCACAGAGACGGGAAACGAACGCATGCCGGACACTTCGCTAATACCGCAGACAACGCACGACGAACAGTCGCTGCAGGACTTCGTGCGCGACTTTCGCCGTTATCTGAAGCAGGACGTAATGCCGGGCATCCGGCAGGTTTATGAAAACAAGGTTGCGCCGGTTCACGAGCGGGAGAACGGCAAAGCCTTCGAAGACTATCACGAGGTTCGCCGTGCCATGCTGGCCAACGATTACTATCAGTTCTGGAGCGCCATGCAGCGGCGTAGCCAGGAGATGATGTGGGAATCGGTGGCCGACCCCACAGAGCGGCAGCTCGACGAACTCATCGAACGCACGCTGAAAATCGCAGCCGAGAGACCGGCCGGAGGTTCGCTCGAACTGGACCCGGAGTTACCCGTTCCGCGTTACCACACAGCGCACGACATCCACTTGCAGCCAGGCGCGTACCACACCGAACTGACGGACGACGATGTCGCCGCCGGAGCCATTTACGAGGCGGGCCTGCCGATTTATATCGATGGCGAACTGGGGCCGGAGAACGATCGTATCGGCATGGCGATGATCAAGTTTTTCGAGAACAACTTCGAACGTGCGGCGCCGAAGCGTATTCTGGATATGGGCTGCACGGTCGGCAACAGCACCTTGCCGTGGGCGGCGGCCTACCCCGATGCGGAGGTGCATGCAATCGACGTCGCCGCGCCTTGTCTTCGTTATGCTCATGCAAAAGCGGAGCTTGCCGGACTACCCGTACACTATGCCCAGAAGAACGCGGAGTGTACGGGTTATGCAGCCGGGTCCTTCGATCTCGTCCTGTCGCACATCATGATCCACGAGACCTCTAAATCTGCGCTCGGGAACATCGTTCGCGAAAGCTATCGATTGCTGAAGCCGGGCGGGATCATGCTGCATCTCGACGTGCCGCGCGGACACGATCCGTTTGGCCAGTTCATGTCGCAGTGGGAGGTCTACAACAACAACGAAGTATTCGCTGCATACCTGACCGATGTGGATCTCACGGCGCTTGCGGTGGAGGCCGGCTTCGACGCAGACAAGACTCGAATGGACGGCGCCCCGCCTTACACGGGTATCAACCACGCCTACAATACGCACGGCTTCAAGTGGCCGACTCTGGTCGGCATCAAATGAGCGAGCGACGTGTGCGGCGCGTTGCCAAGGGTAAGCGCCCGCAATACTTTCACGACCCGGCCACGGACAAGCTCATGGCTATCGTCGTAAGTCTGCTCGGTGAACTCTCCGTCACGCGCGATCGTCTGGATGCGCTGGAGCGGCTGCTGGAGTCCGAAGGCCGCCTGTCGCGCGGCCGGCTCGACGCACTGGCGTTTGACGACGCGGCCCTGGCCGAGCGCGATCGGCAACGGCAGGACTACATCCGCCGCGTAATGCGCATCGTTACCATGGAACTGCAGCCGACCAACGACGACGGCGCCACGCCGTCTTTCGATGAGCAGATGAAATCCCTGATGCGCTAAGCAGGAGCCTGTTCGGGTCCGCCAACGGCAACCAGCCGGCTACCGAAAACTCGGGTCCGCCATTCGGTTTTTTCGACGAGACTCGTTCGGGATTTCGGGTTTAGATGTTAAGAGGACGCTTTTCGATGAGCAATGCAGTATGCAGCATTTTGCCCAGATAGCTTCGGGACACGACGTTAGCGGAATTCTCGAGGAGATTTCGCAGCATGCAGCCGCATGGACGGAACAAACCGGCCGGCAGGCCCGAGCGAGAGTGCAGGCGGAAACCACGTCGATACCGCTGCGCGGCCTGCGGCGATCGCGAATCATGGGTAGACGGCGCCGTGACGTCCACGAAAGCCGCCCGACGACGCTCTCGCGTGACTTTGCCAGGACAAGCGCGACGCTTCACGACTTCGCCGAACAGCTCGACGGGACTTTGGGCCGGGCGAAGCTGGCTCTGCTGCCGGCGGGCGCGCGCGTCATGCCACACTCGGATCGCGGTGCTTACTACCGGATCCGGAATCGCTATCACCTGGTCCTCCAAAGTACCGGGGGAAGCCTGCTCGAGGCGGGTGGCGAACGAATACGCATGCAGGTGAGCGAACTCTGGTGGTTCGACAACAAGGCAATCCACAGCGCACGCAACGACTCCGAACATCCGCGCATTCATCTTATTTTCGACCTGCTTCCCAATACTGGCAATGGCAGCGCGGCGGAGCGCAAACCGGGCAACGACGATACTGGCGAGAATCCAGGGCGCATGCTGACTGCGGCGAAGGCCCGGCAGACGCACTCGGCACGCGAAAATATCCGCATCGCCGCCAGCCTGTATCTGGCCGTCTGCGAGAACCCCCGCGCCTGGCAGCGGATACTCCAGGAGAACGGACTGGAAGATATGGCGTCCAAACGACCGCTACACGTACTGGCCGCACTGCTTTGGCCGGAGTTGTCCGGTAAGCGCAGGCGCAGGCGCGAATCGGCCGTGGCCTGGGTGCTCGCACAGCTTGACCTCGGCAGGATAGAACTCGAAGACTGTGCAAGCGCAATCGCGCAGGCAGGCGGCATCGTGGAGATCGATCGCGCATGGCGATTCGACCGTGAAGCAACGCTCTACGGCGCTTCGGCGTAGCGCCGCCGCGTTCTTACTGCACGCCGGTCTGAAAAAGGAAGTTCGCTGCCGGAACTCCGCCGGCGCCCGCGGCCTGAAACACGCCTTGCGGAGTAATCCGTATATGAGTCACGGCAGGGTCGATACCGTTGACGTCCGGAACCGGCGTGTAGTTAAAGCTCAGACCGCCGTCGTTGGAGAACGCCAGATCGTCCGTTGGATCGGACAGTGAAACGAAACTATAGGTAAGACCGCTTGCAAGCGCACCGTCTACAAACTGCAATGGCCCGGCAGTCGCACCGTCGAAATCGATCACCCGGAGCCGCGACTCAACGGCGATCGCCTCGGTAATCACCACGGAACTCGCGTCGGCGCTGCCGGGGCCGGTATTCGTAAGCTCGATACGATTCAGCATGAGCGCGCCAGGTACCGCCTTTGGGTTGCTGGCGTTGTTGACCGGATCGAACAGGGTTTGCGAAGACCGCTCTACACCAAGCACCGCGCAGTTTGCCGTTTCACCGGCCGCAAAACTCAGGGCGGGTTCCGCCGATGTGGGACACTGGCGGCTGACGAGATTCAGATTGGCAACGGCCAGCGCCTGCCATGCCCCGCCGGGGCGGCGAAACTGTGCGGTCAGGCCGCCGTCGCAACAGCCCTCGAAACCGATGATGCGGATGTTGTGAGAGCCCGCGGAAAGACTGATCGAACCCTGCAGCACTTCGCTGGCATTATTCCAGTTATTGGCCCACCACAGGTCGGTGTTCCAGGCCTCTTCGAGCGCCACGTCGTCTACGTATAAACCGCCGCCGCGCCCGAAGTCCGCGCCGTAACGAAACTCCCAGACGCCCGCGTCAGCGGCGCTGACCTCAAAAAAGGCCTCCGCGAACAACGCGATGTTCGTGTTGCGATTCGGCGGCGCAAACAGACTGCGATTGCTGACGCCCGTGTAAGAATCGATGATTGCGCAACCGTATCCGGGAGTATTGACAGCCGCCGCGTCGAACGCGGCCTCCGCGCTCGCGCGGTTCACTGGATCTGCCCCTGAGTTACGCGTGTTGAACCTGAGTCCAGTCTCGGTGAACGTAAGCAGGGACGACGCGCTGGCCGTGCCTGCCGGGCCGCCGAAGTACAGATAGATACGCCTCCCCGCGGCGGAAAGCACAGGGACGCGCACCCAAACCGTGGCGGTTTCGGCAAACTCGTCCCAGCTTTCGACGAACAACACGAGCTCGGTGAGATTGTCCTGATCGATCGCGCGCAGATCGTCGCCTCCGCTGCTCCAGTCGAATTCGGCCGGCACGAGGCCGGCGTTCAGGTCGAGACGAACCTCGTAGTCCGTCAAGGGAGGCCCTGGCGGGGGCGCAATGTCGACGGCGAAACGGTAGTCCCAAGCACAGTCCCACCAGGCGAATGCCGGGAACGCGAACAGGAGCGTCGTAACGAATAGTAAGGTGCGCTTCAAGGAGGATCGCTTGGCTAAACAAAGGCGCGGATTTTAGCAAGAGCGGCAGACGCCGAACCGGGCATGGTTCACACGAGTAGGCGTAACCGGTTCACGCCCGCGGAAAGCGCTGCGAAATGCGGTCATTCCGGACCGGCAGCCGGCATGCCCTTATCCTTCATTTCAACCTCGCGAACGACCGCCTCCAGAGTCTCCAGCTCGTGCAGGAGGCGCTCCCTGCGTTGCTCCAGTTCGGCGACCCGCGCAAGCTGCTCGTCGTTCTCCTGCTCCGACTGTACCGCTGACAGCTCCGAGTTCACCTGCTCGATGACCGCGCGAAGTTTCTCGATCTGAGCAGCCTGTTCGGCTTTGTCGAACGCTATGTCCTCCGCTTTGGTGCTCTGCTTGCGCCTCGCAGGCTGCACGGCGTCCGGAATGATTCGCACGTCGTCGGCAATGGCGCGGGTATTCATGAAGCTCGGCGACACGATCTCTATGCCGGCAGCATGCAGCGCGTCCAGCATGGCCGCCCGCAGCGCGGCGCGAGCCGATATTAGACTGGTCACTTCCTCGAGCAGGCCCGCCACGCGATACTGAATAGAAAAGTCACCGAGTTCCCTGACTTGCACAAAACTGTCCTTGAGCCCGGCGTTGTCCGCCGCCCTGCACAAAACCTCGCTCGCCCGGGAGTGGGCAAGGTCATAACCGAGCGATACCTCCGCGGTGATGATCGTTCCCGACGCGCGCACGACCTTGAGCGGCTGCGTCACCATGTACAGATTGGGCACCGTGACCAGATCGCGGAACTCGGTTTGTATCTCCGTGTGCAGGAGATCCATCTCGGTGACACGCCCGGTGAGATCGGCAACCGTAATGAAGTCGCCGGGCCTGGCATTCTTGACGATCTTCAGCATGATGCCGGCCATGATGTTGCCGATGAAGGTCGTCGAGGACAGCGCGATCGCGGCACTCAGAAGTATCCCGATCAGACTCAGGAGCTGTCCGCGCAGGGCGTCGTTGACTGGCAGCGCAACAACCACTGCCAGCAGGCCCGCGAAACTTAGCGACAGCATGATGAGCTGGAAGCGGAACTGCGCCTCGGGATCGCTCCTCCAGCGGCGCCGCAGAAACCAGTTCGTTGCGCTCAGCAGCGAAAACACCAGAACGAGGGTGAGCAACAGCGGCCAGGATCTTTCGAGGATATCGAGCAGGTTATTCATGATTCTTGTTTTTTCGTCGGGGCGCGCCCAAGGTACTACCGGCAGACACGATTTGCTCGCGAAAATCGCCCGGCGCGAACTCCATTGCTTCTACGCGAGCGGCAAAAGTTCCAACCATTTGATTCTTACCCCTGAATATATACCCACTCTGACCGAAACCGGTCTAAATAACCAAGCGTCGAGCAACGCTCTACGATAACCAAACTGTCTTTCCCTGCCGTAAACAGCATTGATAGCGTGGCATCACTGACATGTGGCATTGCTGCCACATAAACCTGCGGGCGGGGGAGCACGCTGGTTGACGCTCGACGGCGAATGGCTGTTGCCGCTCGTCACGAGCCGATTCGCCGTGTCCCACACCCGCTGCTTTGCATAGGGGATTTAACTCATGTGGGAATCAGCTTGGTCCGAGCGCGGGCTTTGCAGCGTATCCTTGTTGGCGGCACTCTCGCTCCTTGCGGGACCGGCTTACTCTCAGGATGACGCGGAAGACGAGGTAGGTCTCGAAGAGATCATCGTTACCAGTTCACGTATTCAAAAACCGGACTACGCCTTTTCCAACCCGGTCGTCTCGGTCGACTCGGAGGCCATCGCATTTGCCGGGGCCACCAACGTCACGGATTTCCTGAAGGAATTGCCGGCGCTGACCGGATCGCTCGACGGCAACGATGCCGCCGGTTCCAACGCCTTTATCGGCGGCACCGGCCTGACGTTGTTGGATTTACGCAACTTAGGTATCGACCGTACGCTGATCCTGGTCGACGGCCGCCGCCACGTTGCGGCGCTGCCAGGCTCCGCCGCGGTCGACGTGGACACGATACCGATCGATCTGATTGACCGAGTCGAGGTCCAGACCGGCGGCGCATCGGCTATTTACGGCGCTGACGGCGTATCCGGGGTTGTGAACTTCATTCTCAAGAAAGACTTCGAGGGTATTCGAGCCCGGGTTCGCGCCGGTCAGTCCAGCGAATCGGATGCCGAAAACGTGCGCTTCAGCCTTCTGGCTGGCACCAACTTCGCGGGCGGCAGGGGCAACATTACGGCTTCTTTCGAATACAACAGCGACGAGCGGCTCAATGCGCTGGACCGCGATTTTGCGGGCGGCGGTGCGCGGCAGATTTTTGTCGATAATCCCGCAGAGCTAAACGGCGACGATCCCAACGTGCCGGATCAGATTCCGCTGGGCAACATTCGTTTCTTCGACTCCGCCGTTGCGGGCGCGGTCTACGTCAACAACGACAGCGTCGTCGACTTCAACGGTGACGATGGAGTGTGGGATCCCGGCACCATCCCTTTCATCACCCCCTTCTATCAGCAGGGCGGTGACGGCACCCCGCTCGATCTGTTCGTCGGCGATCTGCTGCCGGAGGAAGAACGCTATACGACCAACGTGTTTGCGCGTTACGACTTCTCCGACGCGTTTAGCGTGTTCAGCGAAGTCAAATTCTCGCGCACCGAAGCGTTTACGGTGTCACAGCCGACCTTCGACTTCTTCCTGCAGATAGAGCCCGACTACGCGTTCACGCCGCCCAACATAGCAGCGGCTGCCGCGGCCGGCGATTTCGGAGGTGCCTACTTCGTGTCGCGCGATCACTTCGATCTTGGTATACGCGGTGAGGACATCACCCGCGACACGATTCGCACGGTCATTGGCGCCGAGGGCGATATCTCGAACAACCTGCGCTACGAAGTCTCGTATGTGTACGGCGAAACCGAGGTTGACAACAACATTTCCAATAACCGCTTCAACGACCGCTTCGCGGCGGCGCTCGACGCGGTCATCGATCCGGCGACCAACCAGGCCGTATGCCGCTCCAACCTCGATCCGTCGGCGCAGCCGTCGAATCTCCCGGTCGGCGACTACGACCCGCTGCCGGGCACCTGGGCCGGCTCGTTTACGCCCGGAGCGAACAGCGGCTGCGTACCGCTGAACATTCTCGGCACGAACGCGGTCTCGCCCGAAGCGGCTGCCTGGATCATGGGTGACAGCCTCTCCCGCTCGAAGCTGACGCAGCACGTCTTTCAGGCCTATCTTTCCGGCGACTCGAGCAACTGGTTCGAACTGCCCGCGGGCCCGATCGGCTACGCCGGCGGCTTCGAATGGCGCGAGGAAGAAAGCCGCAGCAACCCGCCGATCGAGGATCAGCTCGGACTTACGTTTGGTAATGTCCTGAGTCCCGAGCGCGGCGACTATGACGTCAGCGAAGTCTTTGCCGAGATCGACGTGCCGCTGCTGCTGGGCGCGCCGGGAGCCGAGATCCTCTCGGTGGATGCGGCGGTCCGCTATTCCGACTACTCGACGATTGGCGACGCCACCACCTGGAAGATCGGTTCCGTCTGGTCCCCTATTGACGACATTACTTTCAGGGCAACCGTTGCGGAAGCCACGCGCGCGCCGAATATCGGCGAGCTGTTCGATCCGGGCGGTCAGACCTTCCGCTTCATCTCCGATCCTTGCGACATTACCGAACTGGACGAGGGCACCGAGTTCCGCGCTGCCAATTGCGCACAGCTCCTGAACAGCTTCGGCGTCGACCCGGGCACGTTCGTCGATCCGAACTCGGCGAGCATCGCGGGTACCTTAAGCGGTAACCCCAATCTGTCGGAAGAGGTCGCCGATACGCTGACCGTAGGCGTGATCCTCCGCCCGCGGTTCATCGAGAACTTCACGATTGCGGTTGACTGGTATGAAATCGAGCTGACCGACGCCATTAATACGGCGGCGCCGCAGGTGGCCTCCGATCTCTGCGTCGACCTGCCGACGCTCGACAACCAGTTCTGCGGGCTGATCGAACGCGATCAGACCACCGGCGGCATCACGAGCTTCACGCAGCAGTCGGTCAACGTCGCGGAATTCAGGACCGAGGGTTTCGATATCACCTTGAACTACCTGTTCGATCCGGAAAACTTCGGCATCGGCGCGAACATCGGCACCTTCAACTTCCGCATCATCGGCAATAAGCTCGAGGACCTGACCTTCGTCAACCTGCCGGGCGCGGACCCCGACTCGGACGTTGGCGAATCGTCCCCGTCAAACGGGCTGCAGGTTCCCGAGTATCAGGCCGCGTTCAACATGCTGTGGAACCGCGGGCCGCTGTCGGTGAACTACGCGATCAACTGGTTCGACAAGACGCTGCGGTTCAGCCGGGAGGCGATCGAGAACAACCCGGATATCGCAGCTCCCGAGTTCGTCGAATATGACGAGCAGCTCGTGCAGAATATTCAGGTACGCTACGACCCGAGTGAAACCTGGTCCTTCTACGGCGGTATCAATAACATCGCCGATCGGGAGCCGGACATTGGCGCGACGTTCTTCCCGGTCAGCGCGGTCGGACGCTACTTCTACGTCGGCGTTGACTACGCGGCGGGCTTCTAGGACGGCGCACCTGCCGCCAGGTAATTCTGTTGCAGTATCGAAAAGGGCCCCGACGGGGCCCTTTTTTTTGACTCGCGAAACTCGCAAAGCCGTACCTGGAGTAGCGCTTACGATTGCTGGCGAAGTTTGACCGTCGCGTTCCGGTCGATATTGTAGTCGCCGCCGTCGCCGGTAATCGCTACCCGGTAGTCGCCAGCCGCAGCCTCGATCGAGACGTAGCCGTCAATGACGTCGTCCAGTACGGCTTGCGGGTCGCGTTCAATCGCCGGTCCATAGCCCCCGCCGCCACCGGTCAGTGACAGAATACGAGTACCGGCCGGTACCGGCACACCGTTGATCTTGAGTGCTTCCATGCGCTCTTCTCCCGGGCGCTCGATGACGACGTTTGGCGCCGAACCGGCACCGCCGCCGAACAGACCCCAGGCCGTCGTTACCGATCGTTCGAACCAGAGAAACAGATCGGAATCGGACTGCACCTCGTACTCACGGTAGGTGCCGTTGCCGCCGCGGTAGCGACCCGCGCCGCCGGAGTCCTTGCGAATGCCGTAGGACGACAGCCGCAGCGGGTACTTCGATTCGAACACCTCGATTGGAAGGTCCTTGAAGCTGCCGTTGACGTTGTTGATCAGCGAGCTCGCACCGTCACCGCCGTCGTATGCACCCCAGCCGCCCGTCGTCGGCTCGATCATGAGATAGAACTCGTCGTTGTTGCGCGGATCGGCACCGGCCACGGTAATCACCATGGAGTCGCCGTAATGCGCGCCGGCGGCCTTGTCGGGCAGTGCCGGGGAGAGAGCTTTGACGAGCAAGTCGATCAGCAAACCCAGCGACGAAAAATACCAGCCGCAGGCAGCAGGTTCCTGAGCCGAGAAGATCGTGCGTTCCGGAGCGGTTACGTTGAGCGGCCTGAACGATCCGCCGTTTGGCGACACGTCCGAACAGATCAGCAGCTTGTAAGCAACGCGGGCGGCGGCGATCGTCTGGGTAATACCGCAGTTCACGGGACCGCGGGCCTGCGGCGCGGAGCCCGTCAGATCGACCTCCAGCCCATCGCCGTCCACCGTAAGCTTGAGCTTCACCTTCAGGGGATCGCTGCCGAGGCCGTCGTTGTCGAGAAAACCTTCCGCCTCGTAGTTGCCGTCCGGCAGAGCTTTTACGGCGTCGCGTTCGAGCTGCTCGGTCTGTTTGAATATCTCATCGCGCGCAGCAGCAATCGTCTCCGCGCCGAAGCGGTCGAACAGCGCGCGCACGCGCCGTTCGCCGGTGCGGCCCGCCGCTATCTGCGCATTCATGTCGCCAATGGTCGCCTCGCCGAAGCGGCTGTTGCGCCGCAGTAGATCGATGACGTCGTCGCGCGGCGCGCCGCCGTCATACAGCCGCGTCGGGCCCCAGCGCGTCCCTTCCTGATAGATCTCGTGCGAATCGACGGGCGTGCCCGGGTCCTTGGCGCCCACGTCCAGCCAGTGCGCCCGCGACGCCGCGAAACCCACGCGGGTCCCCTGCCAGAAGATCGGCATGATGATCGTCGAATCGTTGAGATGGGTGCCGGTCAGGTAGGAGTCGTTCATGTAGAAGACGTCGCCGTCCTTGAAGTAGTCCCAACCGTGTTGTTCCGCAATCAGCTTGACGCAGATTTCGAGATTGCCGAGGAACAGCGGCAGGCCCAGCGACTGACCCAGCACTTCGCCGCGGTCGTCGATCAGCGCGACCGAACAGTCCTTGCCCTCGTAGATCACCGGCGTGAACGCGCTACGAATCAGGGTTGCATTCATGTCGTTTGCAATCGATATGAACGCGTTGCGAATGATCTCGGTGGTGATCGGGTCGACGGCGCTCATGCGGTTGCTCCTCTCGAAAGCAAGAGACTGCCCTGCCGGTCCAGCGACAGCCGCCAGCCGGGCGGCACGACCGACGTGGCGCTCTGTTCCTCCACGATCACGGGGCCGTCAATTTCGAACTCGGTACTAAGCGCATCGCGTGCATATACGGGCGTGGCGAAGGTCTCGCCGCTGAAGATTGCATTGCGTTCTCCGAGCGGCTCGTCGGTCGCCTGCGATGCCGCTGACTCGTCGGCCGAGAACTTGCGCAACACGCCGATAGCGGCGACGCGCAGATTCACGAATTCTATTGGCGCGGCGGGGCTCGAGTGACCGTAGCGGCGTTCGTGCGCCGCGTGAAATCCTTCCACCAGGCGCTGCATGTCGGCCGGGCTCCCGACCGGCACGTTAATCGTGTACTCCTGACCGAGATAGCGCATGTCGGCGCTGCGTTGAAACTCGATGTTGTCGCTCGCCACGCCCTCTTTCTCGACCGATGCCGTACCTTCTTTTTCCAGCTCGGCGAACACCTGCTCGACCTCGTCCGGATCGGCCTTGTCGAAGGCGCGGAAGAAACTTCGCGTGAGATCGTGACGAAGATCGGTTTGCAGCATGCCCCAGGCGGACAAAGTCCCCGGGAAGCGCGGAATCAGTACGGTCGCAATATCGAGTTCTTCAGCAAGGAATGCAGCGGCCATTGGTCCCGCGCCGCCGAACGCCACCAGCGTGAATTCGCGGGGATCGACACCCTGACTCACCGTGATCGTGCGCATGGCGTCCGCCATCGCGGCGTTCGAGATCGTCAGTATGCCCTCGGCGAACGCCACGGCATCCATGTCGAGTTGCTGCGCGAGCTTGACGATAGCCGTTTCCGCCGCTTCCGGGTCGAGCGTCATTGCACCGCTCAGCAACGACCCGGTGCCCAGCCGCCCGAGGTGCAGATTGGCGTCGGTCACGGTGGGCTCGGTGCCGCCGCGGCCGTAGCATGCAGGACCGGGCACCGATCCGGCGCTGTGCGGACCGACGCGCATGGCGCCGTTTTCGAGCCATGCAACCGACCCGCCGCCGGTACCGATGGTCTGAATATCGACAATCGACATGAGCAGCGGCAAGCCCTCAAGTTCGGTTTCGAGCGTGGTATTGGCCTTGCCGTCGATCACGAGGCTCAGGTCGAACGACGTCCCGCCCATGTCGACACACAGCAGATTCGGCCGCCCGCTCGATTCGGCAATCGACGTGCCGGCGATCGTGCCGCCCACCGGACCCGACAGCAGCGAAAACACGGGACTGCGGCGCGCGGTGTCCGCCGTAGTAACGCCGCCGCTCGACTGCATGATGTGCACGGTCGTTTCGAGCCCCCGGTCCGCGAGCTGCTCCTGCAGGCTCTTTAAGTAGCGCGATACGACCGGCGCGACGTACGCGTTCATGACGGCGGACGATGCCCGCTCGTACTCGCGCCATTCCCGGGCAACGTCGTGCGACAGCGAGACCGACAGCTCCGGCAGCGCTTCGAGAAGAATCTCCCGTGCGCGGCGCTCGTGCTCCGGATATGCATAGCTATGCAGCAGGCATACCGCGACGGCGTCGATACCCTCGCGGCGGATCTTGTCGATAACCGGCACGAAATCCTGCTCGTTGAGCGGCTCGAGTTCGCTACCGTCCCAGGCCATGCGGCCGCGCACCTCGTGCACGTCCCGCCGCGGCACGAGCTGCTCGGGCTTGCTGTATTGCAGCTCGTACAGCGACTTCCGGTCGCCGCGCGCGATCGTATAGGAATCGCCGGCGCCCGCGGTAGCGATCAGCAGGACACGCTCGCCCTTGCGCTCGAGAAATGCGTTGAGTCCAACGGTCGTGCCATGGACGAAGAAGTCTATCGAGCTGGCATCTTCGATGAGCCCCTTGACGCCGTTGATCACGCCCTCGGCCGGGTTGCCGGGCGTGGTCGCTACCTTGCCGACATATTCCGGACCGTCGTCCGGCTGCACGACCAGATCCGTAAACGTCCCGCCGATATCGGCGGATACTCGGTACTTGCTCATAGAGACAGGCTCATCGATCAGAACAGGTTGTAGCGGAATTCGACGTTCCAGATTCGTCCCGGAGCGCGCGCGGAGAAGCCGCCGGCCACCCACTCCGAATTATAGATTTCGTCCGTTGCATTGTTCACCGTCGCAATGACCGACCACTTGCCGTCGTTGTCGGTTACGCCTGCCCGGAGGTTGAGAAAGTTCAGTGCATCCCGCTCGGTCGAATTCAGGACGTCCCAGTACTGGCTGCCCCGGCGTTCGAAATCGACGCGCGTGAACAGCGACGTATTGCCGAGGTTCCACGGCACTTCGTACTGGAAGCCGGCGTTGAGGGTGTTTTCGGCGACGTACGGAGCATCGTTACCCACCGCGGTCGGATCCACGACGTAGGCCTTGATCTCGCTGTCGGTATAACCGTAGGCAAAATACAGATCGAGATACTCGCTGGCTCTCCAGGTGACGTCGAACTCGGCACCCTGCAGCTCAACCTCGTCGATATTCGTCAATATCTGCGCGCTGATGGCGCCGATGAACGAGAAGAAATGCTGACCTTCCACGTCGGTCGAGAATGCGGCCGCGGAGACGCGCACGCGGTCATCGGCGAACTGGCCTCGATAACCGATTTCAATGGACTCGGTTTCTTCCTTATCCGCCACATCCGAGACGCCGATCAGGCCAACGCCGGCCGCGACGTCAGCAATACCGTTTTGATTGAACTGGCCGCTGCGGAAACCTTCGCCCCAGGTCAAATAGACGTTGGAGCTGTCGGTAGGCTGATAGCGAAACGTAATTTTCGGTTGCGTCCCGCTGAAGGTCCTGCTGTTTCGCGCGCCAGGCACACCCGCCGGAAACTGCAGCGGCGACACGTCCTGCACCCGCTTCTCTTCGTCGTAGCGCAGCGCCAGCGAAAGTTCGAGCTGATCGGCCAGGTCGAAAGCCAGCTGCCCGAACACCGCGGTTGCCTCGTTGTTGTTGTCGTCAGCGAGGAAAGACGTCGTCGGGTTCCGGGGATCGGTCGTGGGCTCGCGCTCGAGGCGAATAATGCCCTGCCCGGTGTCGGTGCCCGTGGACAGCGATACGAAACGTTCCCAGTCGAGGTAGTAAGCACCGATTTCCCAGCGCACGCGCTGATCCGAGGGCGACGAGAAGCGGAACTCCTGGCTGAAGGCGGTCAGATCGAAGAAACCGGTCTGAGTGCCGTCGAAACCGAACAGGGCCGGCGAGCTGCGGGCGTTGGTGTACGGGAACTGATCCGAATCCGACCAGTCCTCGAGGTCGGTCAGGCTGCTGACCGAGGTGAAGGTGCCGAACTCCGTTTCCCAGTCCAGCTTGACGGCGAGATCGAACATGTCCCGCTCGCCGGTATCGATGTTGTTGTCGCGCACGGGGAGAACGTTGTTCGCGTCGATCGGTCCCGTGTCGGTGCCGAAACCGGTCGCCGTAATACCGTCGGCCGCAATGTCGACGGCCTGGTACTGGAAGCCGATGCCGCGTCCCTTATGCTGCTGCAGGCTGGCGCGAAAGTCGGCGCTGAAATTCTCGGTCGGCTCCCAGATCACGCGGCCGCGTAAGGTCAGGTCTTCGAAGCGATCGGCTTTTTCGTTGCGCGTAATATTGTCGAGATAGCCTTCGCGATCGATGTACTTCGCGGACAGCCGGCCAAACACCGTGTCGCCGCCGATGGGACCGCCAACGGAGCCTTCGAAAGAATACTCGTCGCCGTTACCCGCGCCGACCGAGAAATAGCCGTCCGGCTGCTCGGTGGGCCGTTTTGTGTTGATGATGATTGCGCCGCCGGTTGCGTTGCGGCCGTAAAGGGCGCCGTGAGGCCCTTTGACGACCTGAATACTCTCGACATCGAACAGCTCCTGGCGAAACTGGATGCCGCTGAACTGCAGCACGCCGTCCACAATGGTTGCCACCGGCGCCTCGCCGTTACGGACCTGCGTAATGCCGCGAATCGACAGGAAGCTCGTGCCGATACCCTGGGATGTCGCAATCGTGACGTTGGGGGTCAGCGCAATGAAGTCTTCGGTTCGCCGAATGCCGGCGTCCCGTATCTGCTGCTCGGTAAACGGGGTGACCGCATAAGGCGCATCCTGAATGCTCTCCTCACGCCGCCGCGCCGTCACGGTGATCTCCTCGAGCGCCGCGGAACCGCTCTCGGCTGGAACCTGGGCGCCTGCCGGCGGGGCAATTGTCAGTAACGCAGCAGAGACCGGCAGACTCCGCCGTAAAACAGGACTGATCATGTTTGTTCCCCCGAACATTCGTTGATTTAGGCAATTTCCCGGTGCAGCCGAACGGAATTCGATATTCGGTACGAGACTTCTCCCGGTTTACGATCTTTAAAATACTTAATTTTTTAACTATTGCAATGATTTTTGACAATTCGAATGCCGGCGCTTACATTCCGAGGCTGCTGCAAGCCTCAAGACCTGCTAACCCCAAACCAATAAAGGTCAAACTCGCCCATGGCACGCGCCAAACCCTCCAATCCTGTCCGCCGCTCGATCGCCACACTCTTAAAGGCGCGGCGATCCGAACTGGGCATGACGCTGCAGGAACTTGCCGACAAGGCGGAGCTGTCGGCCGCGTTCGTGTCTCAGGCGGAGCGCGGCAAGGCAACGCCGTCCATCGTCTCGCTGATCAACATCGCGAAGGCGCTGGACACGGATATCCACTATTTCATAACGCCGCCCTCGCCGAAATCGCTGGTGCGACGGGCCGACAAACCCGAATACATCGACATCGATTCGCCAGTGACCTATCAGCGGCTCGACGCGGAAATCCGCAACCAGCTCATGAACGTGCTGCTGATGGAGATCCCACCGGGCATTAGTCTGCCGGTCGTGCATCGCGACGAAGGCGAGGATTTCTTTTACATCCTCGAGGGCGAAGTGGAACATACGATCGGCGACGACGTGTTCACGCTCTGTGAAGGGGACAGTGCGCACTACAACACACAGGTCGATCACTCGGTGACCAACAAGAGCGATCGAACGGCACGGGTACTCTGGATTGGCACACCCGTGCTGTTTCCCGCCAGCAAAGACGCGTAAGCGAAACGCGCGAAGTCCACTGCGAGTCATTTGTGTATTCACCAAGCGTGCATCGGCCCGGCCCGCTCAAGCAGCACCAGGCAGCACGTTGCCGATCCTGAACGTCAATACGCCGTACGGCCCGTGCCGGATACGGCTGCTTCAGGACCGCGCCCCGCAAACCGCGAACTACTTTCTGCAACTCGCCGAGGCGGGCTTTTTCGAGCCGGCGAAGGTGTTTCGCATCGTCGCGCCGCGCAATCATTCGCCGAACGACTCGAGCCACATTCACATCGTGCAGTTCGGCGGCGAGGACAGCATGCAGGCGCCGAGGCGGCGCATACCGCACGAACATACCAAGGGCAGCGGGCTCACACACACGCGGGGCGTGGTCTCGGCCGCCCGCTTCGAACCCGGCCAGGTCTACGGCAGCTTCTTCGTCTGCCTGCGGGACGAACCCTCGCTCGACTTCGGCGGCGCGCGGCAGCGCGACGGCATGGGTTTCGCAGCATTCGGCGAGGTCGTCGACGGGCTCGACTGTATTGAGCGTCTGTTCGGACACGCGGAAGACAGCGAAATTCTCGACACGCCAATACCGGTGTCCGCGGCTGTTGCCCACTAATTGCGACCGACGGAGACGCGCATGGCCACCGCAACTGAAACACGATCAACCGCAGCCCGGCAGGTCGGCGAATGGTTCGACGACATGCCGCTGACCAAAGCCCACTGGCTAGCGGGGCTTACGCTGTTTGTCGCGTTTGTCATCGAGTCCTGGGAGATGATGATCATCATCTTCGCCAGCGGCTCCATAGCCGCAGAGTTCGGCCTCGATACCGGCCAGATCGGCTCGCTGATCGGCGCGCTGTTCCTCGGCATGATTCCAGGCGCCCTGCTATGGGGCCAGCTCAGCAGCAAGTACGGCCGCAAGCGCTGTCTTGTCGCGAGCATTGGCCTGTACGCCCTGTTCCCGATCGCGAGCGCGTTTGCACCCTCGTTCGAAGTGCTGTGGGGCGTACGCTTCGTAGCCGGTATCGTGCTGGTCGGCGCCCTCGTTATTACCTTCCCGTACTTCGAGGAACTGATCCCGGTCAGCGCGCGCGGCAAAGCCACCGTATACCTGTCCGCGGGCTGGCCGATCGGGCTGTTGACCGCGGTTGGCGTCAGCGCCCTGCTAATGGACACGGGCTGGCGCGCGGTCGTTGGATTCACCGCCATAGCGGCGTTCTGGGCGATTGCGATACACCGCCTTGTGCCCGAGTCTCCCTACTGGCTTGCCGGTCAGGGGCGTCTCGACGAAGCGGAAGATGCAATCAGACGGCTGGCGTGCGCGGCCGCGCAACCGCGGCCCGTGGCCGCACCGGAAAACAGCGGTGAGTCGGATGGTCTACTCGCGATCTTCCATCGCAGCCGATTGAGAACGACGCTCATACAGTCGCTCATCAACTTCTGCTTTTCCTGGGGTTACTGGGCGCTCGCCACCTGGATGCCCGCGCTGCTCGCAAAGCGTGGCTTGAGCGCGCCCGAAGGGCTCGGGTTCATCGCCCTGTCCGCGCTGTTCATGTTCCCGGGGTATATCTCGGCGAGTTACTTGACGGGCCGCTACGGCCGCAAGAAGGTCATGACCTCGTACGTCTTCATCGCGGCGCTCGCCGGCTTTGCGTTCGCCAACTCGGCCTCGCTGACCGAAATGTACGTCTGGAACTTCACGCTGTCGTTCTTCAGCCTGGGCGCCTGGGGCGTGTGGAACACCTGGATGGCGGAGATTTACGACACGCCCACGCGCGGCCCCGGCGTTGCCTGGGGCGTGTCGCTGCAGCGCGTCGCCAACTCGCTGGCCCCCGTTGTCATTGGCGCGATGCTCGCGACGAGCAGTTTCCTCGAAACGGTGGCGTTTATTTCCGCTTTTCTCGCCGTCACCTTCGTCGCCGCGCTGTTTCTGCCGGAGACCGAAGGCAAACAGCTCGCATAAAGGCTTGCGGCCAAGGCGCGCCGCTACGGCTCGGCGACAAACAGACTCAAAAACTTCGCAGCCAGCGGCGATTTGTCGATTTCGGCCCGGTTGAGTTCGTTGCCCCAGTACAGGCCGTCCGTGTTGCCGAGCGCCACCAGCGTAACGCCGTCGTCGGGCGCCTTGAGCAGCATTCCGGCATACGCATCCGGCCACCAGCCTCCGTGCCAGACGAGCCGGTGACCCTGCCAGTCCTGCACGTACCAGCCGTACGCGTAAGGGGCGGGACTGCCGTCCGCGCCGGTCGGCGGCGTCCACATGCGCTCGCGGAGTTCGGCCGACAGTATCCTGCCCTCATCGAGCGCTATGGAGTACTGCGCGAGATCCAGCACGCTGGCAATGATGCCGGAACTGGCATTGAGCTCCGGATTCGGCAACGGCGACGAGGCAATGCCGTCGCTGTCATCCGGGTCGAAACGAAACGGCGGCGCAAGGTGGGTCAGCGCAATACCCTTGCCCGGATCGCGCCAGCCCGCCGCGAGCGAGTCGAGTCCGCCCGGATCGATGACGTACTGGTACATCCAGTCACGAAAGCTTCGCTGCGTGTTTTCCTCGATCCAGTTCGACAAACGGCCATAGACGACGGGGTTGTACAGAAAGCTGCTGCCGGGCTCTCCCTGTACGCGGTGCTGAAGTACGTGACGCAGGCTGAAGGGCCGGTCACAAGGCACGGGCTCGACGACGGTGCCGTCGGCAAGCGTGCCGCCGCCGAAGATGATCCCGCTGCCGGCAAGCCACTCGCAGCGTCCGGCCCAGTCGCTCAAAGTCGTGAAGTGGTCGTCGAGATCGATGTGACCGTCAGCGTCCATCGCAAGCAGCGTTGCGGCAGTAAAAGTCTTGCTGATCGACGCAACGAGATACGAGGTTGCGGGCGTCGTCGGCTCCTCGGCATCGTGGTCCTGCCAGCCAACGCCTTCCGCGAAGACGATTTCACCGTCCTTGACGACCGCAACGGACAGGCTCTGAATTTTCTTCTCGCGGCGGAAATCCCTGACAAATTCGCGAAACTCGGCGAGCTGCCGATCCAGTCGGTCGTCAGCTCCATCTGCGGACGTCTGCGCCGCCGACATGCCGCTGCCAAGTAGAACAATCAGGGAAAGAAGAATCTGCCGTACCGTCATTGCGCCCTCGCTTGCGGCTAAAGAACACGGTGTTCCTGCCGTGGGAGAACGGAGGGTAACCCAGTCAGTGCCAAGGGCCGAAAAAAAGAGCGGCCGGCAACACCGAACGCTCTTCTCTGCTCACCCTCCCTTATCCTGGAAGTGCGGCGCCGCCAGCGGGCTACTCGTAGCGATAACGCACGCCGAGCATAACCTCCATGTCGCCCGAGAATACGTAGGGACTGCCGTCTGCCTGCACGCCACCCTGCAGCGGCACGCGCGGCACGTTGTTGCTCAAGTTCACGTCTTCGGTGAGATTGCGCAGATTGAGCGAGAATTCCCAGTTATCGAGCGCGTACTTTGCGAACAGATCGAGCCGGGTTTCGGCATCGAAGCGCAGCACTTCGCCGTCGAGTTTCTTGACCGCCTGAGCGGCGCCGGCCGTTGGTCGAACCCGTTCGTCGGTCCAGATGAAGCCGCCGCCGACCGACAGGCCGCGCGTCTGACCCGGGTTGAACTCGTAGATCGACCAGACGGCCGCCTTGTTGGGGATTTCGTCGACGAGAGGATCGCCGATTCGCGACGGATCGGAGCTTGCCTTCACTTCCGTGTCGGCGTGCGCGTAGCTGAACACGATCGACAGGTAGTCGGACGGCGACAGGGACGCGTCGATTTCGAAACCGTCCGCTTCGGCATCGCGGGTCGTTTCTCCGTCGAGTTCTTCTTCGATCTGGAAGTAACCAATGCTCGCGTCGAGCAGGTCGTCGAACAGGCTGAACTTGATGCCGACTTCGACCTGTTCGCCGATGCGGACAGGCGGTGCGGTATTGAAGTCCGGGTCGTTGACATCGGGCAGCTGGGATTTGGAGTAGTTCGCGTAGACGGCGAAGCGGTCGGTCAGATCGAATACAAAACCGGCCTGCGGCAGCAACTCGCTGTTGTCGGCAATGGTCGTCATGACCAGCGGCTGGACGCGGGGATCGCCACGCGCAATCTCGATGTCGCTGTGCGTGAGGCCAAGCAGGACGTTCAGCCGCTTGTCCATGAAACTGCCGTGATAGTTGAGAAACACGTTGTTGAGTTCCACGGTTTCGACGCGTTTCAGCACGGTCGCCCAAACGATGGGTGTCCCCGTTTGATTGAAGGCCAGGCTGTCGGTATCGATGCTGCCCGGATCGAAGAAATCGAAGTAGAAGGTGCCGAGATCGTCGGCCGGGCGCGGCCGCTGTATCTCGAGCAGCGCATTCTGATCGTAGACGTGAATGCCGCCGACGAACTGATGATTGCTGTCGTCTGACACCCAGGCCAGCGATGCGGTGGCCTGGTCGATATCGTTCTCGAGCGACAGGTTTTCGGTCAGACGGCGCAGCGAATAATCGTCCGGGTTCGTCGACCCTGGCGTTGCGAGCGGGTCGAGCACCATGCGGTAGAAGATATCGATACGCGGCCGGTTGCCCGGCCCGAACACAAAATCGCGGCTGTGGTTGTTGTAGGCAAGCTGCCCAAGCAGACTGTCGCCGAACTGATGAGCCACGGAGATCGTGTAGTCGTCGAGCGACTCTTCGATGTCCGTGTCTTCGCCGAACCAGCTCGACCGCGGATCGATACCGTAGGCGAGCGCCAGCGGGATCTCTTCACCTGCGGTTGGCCCGGGTATCGTAAGTTCGACGCCCATGGGACGGTCCGTCCGGTCGGTATTGATACGATACTGGTAGTACTCCAGGTTGATCACCGTATCCTTCGTTGGCCGCAATTCGAGCATGGGCAGCAATGACGAGGACTCGTTATTGGCCCGCGAGCCAAACCCGGTGTCTTCCTGGTAACCCCCGACGAAGCGAAATGCGCCGAGCGGCCCGTCCGCTCCTTCGACACCAATGGAACCCAGGTTGAAGTCGGCGTTGAAGCCCCGGTTGTCCCGGTCGCTGCCGCTGAAACCCCAGTAGCTGCCGATCTCACCGAAGTCGGCATCGATCGTCGGTTTTTTCGAGATGATGTTGACGGCGCCGCCAGGCGTGACCGGACCGTTCAGCACTGCACTGGGTCCACGGATGATTTCGAGCCGCTCTATTGTGTAACCGGGCGTATCGCTCAGGTGAATGAAACCGTTGCGGAAAAACTCGCCCGAATTGAAACCGCGAATGCGCTTGTCGTCGGCCGCGGCGTGAAACTGCAGCGCGTCGCGCTGTGAGAGCAGCTGAAAGTCGGCGACGACGTCGGAGGTGATGACCTGAATATTGACCGGCAGTTCGTCGAGGGGAATGCTTAGCCCCGTTGCGCTGTTCGCGTTGCTTGCGCGATATCCGGCTTCTCCTATCACCTCGATGAGTTCGATGATCTCCGTCTCGTCATCCTCGTCTTGCGCGAACGCGAACAACGGTATGAGCAACGGACTCATTAGGCTCAAGAGCAACAAGCGTTGTGTGGCCATTTCGGATTCCCCCCAATTTGAGAACGGTATAGTGTGGCAACTACGCATTTGACAACGTACTTACTAACGTATACGTTATTTCCCGAATTGTCAAAGGACGAAGCGGTGTACGCCTCAGTGATGCAAACAGCAATTAAATCATGAACTTGCTGCTCGGATGTATAGCAGATGACATTACGGGAGCGAGCGACATGGGGCTCATGCTGGCCCGTAACGGGATGCCGACCAGCCTTTTTCTGGGTGTCCCCAAAGCGGACTGGAGAGTGTCCACGCCAGCGGTCGTCATTGCTCTCAAGATACGCACCGTCGCCGCGGAGGCGGCCGTTGCCGAGGCCACGCTCGCCGCAAACCGACTTCTGTCGAAGCAGGCGCGACAGCTTTTCTACAAGTACTGCTCAACCTTCGATTCGACGGCGAAGGGCAACATTGGGCCGGTTAGCAATGCGCTGCTCAAATTGACGGGCGAGGCGCAAACCGTACTCCTGCCCGCTTTCCCCGCGAACGGACGCACCGTGCGTGACGGCAGCCTGTACGTCAACGGTGTGCCGCTCGCCGAATCGTCCATGCGCGAGCACCCGCTGACGCCAATGACGGAGTCGTTCCTGCCGTCGCTAATGGACGCGCAAACGAAACCCGGACAATGCGCTAACATCGAACTGCAAACGGTCGAAGCAGGGCCGGAGGCGATCGGCGTTGCGCTCGATGCGAAACGCCATCAGGGTAAGCGCTACGTCTGTATCGACGCTGTCGACGACGAGCACTTGGACACGATCGCGGCAGCGCTGGTCGACCGCCGGTTTATCACCGGGGGCTCCGGCATTGGCGGGGCCCTGCCGGATGCCCTGCGGAATGCGGGCCTCCTCGGCACGGAAGAATCGCCGCGCGGCATGCCCGCCTTGCCTGGCCATGCCGCGGTCATTGCAGGCAGCTGTTCCGCGGCAACCCGGCAACAGGTCGCACTGTTCGAACAGCGGGCGGCATCCTTCGTGCTGGATCCGGCACTGCTTTACAACGACCCGTATGCCGGCGAGGCGCTCGCGGATGCAGCGGTGGCAGCCTCGGCCGAGAGTGACGTTCTCGTCTATTCGACCACCGAGCCCGGCGAACTGCGCAAGACTCAGCAGGCGCTCGGAGTGATGGAGTCGGCCGAGTTGATCGAGACCGCGCTCGCTCATGTGGCCCGGAGGCTATGGGATGCGGGTATCCGCAAGTTTGCGATTGCCGGCGGCGAAACGTCGGGCGCGGTAGCGACAGCGCTTGGCATCCAGGAGTTCCGGGTAAGCGAAGAGATCGACCCGGGTGTCCCGTGGCTGGTAGCCGACCGGCCGCAGCCCGCTTGTTTTGCTTTCAAGTCGGGCAACTTCGGCCGGCCGGACTTTTTCCAGCATGCACTGGACCTGCTGCCGTGAAGCATCCGGGCGAGGCGGCGACGCGCGAAGCGATAGTCATGCACGGCCAGTCGCTGCATGCCCGCGGCTTCGTGCCCGGCAGCTCCGGCAATATCAGCGCCCGGGTGAGCGACGGGATACTCATCACGCCAACCAACTCCTGCATGGGACGGCTGGACCCCGCGAGTGTGTCCAAGGTCGACCTCAACGGAAATCACATAAGCGGCGACGCGCCGTCGAAGGAAGCTTTCCTGCATGCGGCAATGTATGCCCGGCGAACGACAGCCAATGCCGTCGTGCACCTGCACAGCACGCACGCGGTAGCTGTGTCATGCCTGTGCACGCCGACGGACGAGCCCCCGATCAAGCCGTTGACACCGTACTTCGTCATGAAGATCGGCAGGCTCAAAGTCCTGCCCTACTTCCCGCCCGGCGCCCGTGAGCTTGCGCATGCGGTGGAAGCAGTCGCCGCCGAGCACCACGCGATCCTGCTGGGCAATCACGGCCCGGTCGTTGCGGGAAGCAACGTCGACGCAGCCGTATTTGCAATTGAAGAGCTCGAAGAAGCCGCACGTCTGCATTGCCTGCTCGCCGACCGGCGCGTGAATCAGCTCACGACCGAACACATTCTCGACCTCGAACGGAGGTTTCCGAATTGAAAACCCGCGACGGGAAGGTAGAGCCATGTATGTCGTAACCGTTAACTTTGTCGTCCATGCCGAGCGGGCTGGCGATTTTGCGAAAGCCGTGACGCAACAGGCCGAAAACTCGCTGCGTCTCGAAGCCGATTGCCACACGTTCGACGTGCTGGTCGCGAGCGACGACGGAACCAGCTTTTTTCTCTATGAGATATACGGCAGCGCCGCCGCGTTCGAAGCGCACCTCGACAGCGATCACTTCAAATCTTTCGATCGGCTCGTGAAGCCCTGGGTCGAGGCCAAGACGGTCGGTACCTGGACCCGGCCCGGAAGCTCGCCATGAGTACGGAGCCCAGGATTACAGAACCCGGGAGCACAGAACCCAGGTTTCGGATCGCCGTCCTGGCGGGCGACGGCATTGGCCCGGAAGTCATTGCGCCGACGATCAGGCTGCTGCAGTCCGTCACGGCCGAAACGGGCGGCTTCGGACTCGACTTCGTGGACCTCGAGGCAGGCGCCGCTCACTACAGCCGCTCCGGCGAGGCGCTCCCCGACGCGGCGCTCGACGCGGCGCGAGCCGCGGATGCCGTACTGCTTGGGGCGATGGGCTTGCCGAGCATTCGTTATCCTGACGGCACCGAGATCGCGCCACAGCTCGAGCTGCGCGAGAAACTCGAGCTGTATGCCGGCGTGCGGCCCATTCGTACGCTCAAGGGGTTACCGACCCCGCTCGCTGATCCGCGCGCCAGCGAACTCGACATTGTGCTGGTCCGCGAATCGACCGAGGGCCTGTTCAAATCCCGCAACGCCTGCCAGCTCATCGACGACGTTATCGCCAGAGATACGCTGGAGATCACCCGCCCCACGAGCGAACGCCTGTTTGCCTTCGCATTCGAGCTGGCCGCGGAGCGGAAGATGCGCGGACTCGAGGGTAAGGTGACCTGCGTGGACAAGGCCAACGTGCTGGGCTCGTTTGCCTTTTTTCGGAGAATTTTCGACGAGTGTGCGGCTCGCCATCCGCACGTGGAAGCCGATCATGCCTATGTCGATGCGGTTGGCCTGTGGATGGTGAAACAGCCCTGGGTTTTCGATGTCCTGGTCACCGAAAACATGTTTGGCGATATCCTGTCCGACGTGGGAGCGGGGCTCATGGGGGGCATGGGCATGGCGCCCTCGGCCGACATTGGTGACGAGCACGCAGTCTTTCAGCCGTGTCACGGCAGCGCGCCCGACATTGTCGGACAGGGCATAGCGAATCCCGTGGCCACCTTCCTGTCCGCCGCAATGATGCTCGAATGGCTGGGGCGCGAACACGGCAACAAGGCGTGCGGGAACGCAGCGCAACTCATATTCGCAGGGGTAGACGCCGCATTTGCCGGCGGCGAACTGCTACCCTTCGAGCTTGGCGGCGACGCGGGCACAGTCGAAATCGGGGATGCGGTTTTCAAAGCGGTGGATGCCGGCGCGGACGCATGACACGGCGGCCGGCTCATGACCTGGATTGACTATGCGGTAGTCTCCATCTACCTGGCAGCGGTGCTCACCATTGGCCTTGCCGTCTCGCGCGGGCAGGAAACGCCGCTCAAGTACTTTCTCGCAAACCGGCAAATGCCGCAGTGGGTGGTCGGCTTCACGCTGATGGCGACGCTAGTCAGCAGTAACACGCTCGTCGCCCACCCCGCCATCGTTTACCAGAAGAGCATGATTCTGGTTCCGGGTTTCATGGTGATGCCGCTCGTGCTGATCCTGGTCGCCATCTACATCGTGCCTTTTTATCGCCGCGTGGTCGGCATGAGCGCGTACGAATTCGTTGGCCGACGGTTCGGCCTTGGCGGGCGAATGTATACCTCGTTCGGCTTCCTGATGTCGCGCACCTTCGGCATTGGCGTCGCGCTCATTACTACGTCTATCGCCGTTAACGTCATGACCGGCTGGGACATTGCCTGGGTTATCGTCGGCATTGCGCTGTTTACGGCGCTGTATACCTTGTTCGGCGGGATTACTGCGGTGGTCTATACCGATGTGGTGCAAGGCGTGTTCCTAATGGTCGGCGGCGCCGCCATCCTCGTCCGCCTGCTGTTTGCGCCGGAACTCGAGCAGCCGTTCGCAGTCGCCGCGGCGGCGTGGGACGCGGGCAAGTTCAGCCTGGGCTCCACCGAGCTGTCGGTCGCCAGCCTGTACAACCCGGAAGACCGGACGATCTGGATGTTCGCAACGGCCATGGCGATTCAGTGGAGCCGGCGCTACATCTGCGACCAGGCAATGGTGCAGCGCTATCTGATCGCGCAGTCCGACCGGGAGGCGTTGCGGGGCACCCTGATCGCCGCACTGCTTTCAGTGCCCGTGCTCATTGCTTTCAACCTCATTGGCGCTTTTCTCTACGGTTTCTACCAGCTATCGGGCGCCAAGGCGCCTGCTATCGGCGACCATGTACTGCCGCACTTTATCGTCAACTATCTTCCGACCGGGCTGATCGGGCTCATACTCGCAGCCATTCTGGCGGCGTCGATGTCTTCGATCAGTTCGGATTTGAACAGCATCGCAACGGTGACCACGCGGGACTACTTCAAGCGCTTCCTGCCTGACCTTTCGGACCGCTTACAGCTTGTCGTTGGCCGGCTTGTCGTGCTCTTCGCCGGCGCTGCGGCCGCGTACATTGGCATACTCATGATACCGACCGAAAACTCGACGCCCGTCGCGGAGAAGGCGCTCGTCGTGACGGTCATAGTCTCTGCGGGGACGCTCGGGGTGTTTGCGCTCGGTTTCCTGACTCGCAGGGCAACCCGTCGCGGGTGTTATGCCGGAATCCTTGCCTGCCTGCTGTTTACGATCTGGGGCGTAACAACCGAACCCAACACGCGCAGCCTCGACCTCGGAAGCTTCAATTTCGAGATGAACGCCATCATGATCGGCGTGTTGGGCCATTTGCTTACCTTTGGCGTCGGCTACGTCTTTAGCCTGCTATTCGGCGGCCACATTCCCGACGACGTTGACGAACTCAGGTTTCGCCGCTCGCCCGCATCCGGCAGGTCATGAAACCGATTGCGCCCATCGAGCTTGCGGCGCTCAATAAAATCGGCCGCGACCTGAACCGGCCGGAGTGTGTGCTCTGCACGTCCGACGGCGTTGTCTACGTCTCCGATTGGGCCGGCGGCGTCTGCCGGATTCCGCCGCGCGGACGCCAGACGCGCATTCTGGCGCGCAAGCCACCCGTCGATCTCAAACCCAACGGCATTGCCCTGCTCGAGGACGGCAGTTTTCTGCTGGCCAATCTCGGCGACGATGGCGGTGTCTGGCAGCTCGCGTCCGACGGCTCGGTGCGACCCTTTCTGACGCAGCTCGACTCGGTGCCGCTGCCGCCTACCAATTATGTGCTGGCCGATAGCAGCGGGCGGATCTGGATTACGGTGAGCACACGGGCGGAACCCCGCGCAAACGCGTACCGATCGGACGTCGGCGATGGCTTCATTGCGTTGGTCGACGCCAAAGGGGCGAGAATCGTCGCGGACGGGCTGGGCTACACGAACGAAGTGCAGCTCCACCCGTCGGGAGACTGGCTGTACGTCAACGAAACCTTTGCCCGGCGCACCTCGCGCATGCGTCTGGGAAGCGACGGCGGGCTCGGCCCGAGGGAAACCGTGACGGAATACGGGCCCGGTACGTTTCCCGACGGCCTCTGTTTCGACGAGGCCGGCGGCTTCTGGATCGTCAGCCTGGTCAGCAACCGCGTGGTCAGAGTAACGCCGGACGGGAGGCAGACCGTTCTGCTCGAAGACGTCGAGACGGAGTTTCTCGAAACCGTCGAAGCGGCGTTTCAGAGCGGCCGCATGGGCCGTTCGCACCTCGACAGCATCAGGAGCGAGCGGCTCGGAAGTACATCAAGCATTGCTTTCGGTGGCCCGGAAAGGCGACTATCTTATCTGGGCTGCCTGCTCGGCAGGCATATCATGAGTTTCGAAGCGCCCGTGGCCGGAATTGCGCCGGTGCACTGGCACTGGCGAATGAGATGAGCGCATCGACACCACGCAGGCTTAGGCAAACCGGACGCAGCAGGACGTCGCTGGTTGAGCGTGCCTACGAACAGATCAAGCAGCGCATCCTCAACAACGATTATTCTCCGGGCTATCAGGCGCTTGAGAAAGACGTCGCCGAAGACTTGGGCATGAGCCGGACGCCGGTGCGCGAAGCACTCATCCAGCTCAAACACGAGGGTCTTGTCGAGCTGATTCCACGGCGGGGCATGAAGGTCGTACCCGTTGTCGCCGAGGACATGCAGGAAATCTACGACGTGTTGACGTCGCTCGAGTCCATGGCGGCCGAACTCCTTGCAAGGCGACAGCCCGACTCAGACGTACTGGAGCCAATGAAAGCCGCGACCAGGGACATGGTCGACGCACTCGAAGACAACGACCTCGACGCGTGGGCCGCGGCCGACGAACGATTTCACCGCGCGCTGATCGACCTGTGCGGCAACCGCCGGCTTGCGAGCATGGCCAATACGGTTCGCGATCAGGGCTACCGCGCAAGAATGGTCACGCTCAGGCTGCGCGACAAACCGTTTGCTTCCGCGGACGAGCACGAACGCGTTCTGAAGGCCATCGAGGAAGGCGACTGGCAAACGGCGCGCGACGTCCACTACGAGCATCGCAAGCGGGCGAGCCGCGAGCTCACGGGGATACTCCGGAAGTACCGGCTGCCGCAGCTTTAGCGGCTTCGTCGAGCCTGTATGCCCGCTCGGCGTTTGCCGAGAACAACGCCGTTGCGGCGTCTCCCGCAAAACGGGTCAGGCACGCGAGATTTGCCGTCATCTCCTGCGCCGATAGCGCGCATACGGGCCAATTGCTGCCGTACAGCAGCCGGCGCTCGCCGAAGGTCTCCATCAAGCGAGCGAATATTCGCTCGCTGCGCGCGGCAATCCCTGTGACTTTACAGACCGTATTCGGCTGCAGCGCGATCTCACGGATACCGGTCTGCCATGCGCAGAACGATGCATCCGGGCTCGACGGGGGATGCCCGGCATGATCGAGGATGAAGAGCAGGTTGGGAAGGCTGTTCGCCAGTCGCTCAAACCCGGCTTTCTGAGCGCCGGATCGTGCGCCGAACTCAACCGTCTTACCCGCATCGCCCAGCCGCTGCAGGTTGTCTTTCAGCAGGCCGCTCGACAAATCGTAGTCCGCAATCGGCCGCAATCGAATACCGACGAAGTTGTCGTGCTCAAGCGCATTCTCGAGCCGCACTTCGAAGTCGCGGAGATCTGCCTGCAAATTCAGAACCACGCCGCGGACGAGCGGTTCCCGCGCGGCCAGCTGCAGCAACCATCGATCGTCCGATTCCCGACGGCTCGTTTCAACGGCAATGCAACCCGACGGCGGGCGCCCGCCATACACGGCCGCGAGATCCGACGGCAACGCAGGACGATACAGAGGACTGTCCGGCGCCGGCCAGACGAGCCCCTCGGGCCGCGACGGATCGACGAAATGCACATGACTGTCGAGCAGGCTCGGCTCGATTTGTCGTGTTGGGCTTTCCATTCCGTCGTGCACGGCTTCCTGTCTGCAAGCCGCCATCTTAGCCGATGTCGGCTGCACCCGAAACGGACCCGTCAGCCAGGGCGGCCTCAGGTAAGCGCATCGCCTCTCTATTCACCGCTGGCATCGCGTGTCTCACGATCCGGTGCGTCGATGAGTCCGTCGAACAGCGTCGTCGCTTTTGCGAACTTGTCCCGACAACCGGGATTGCAAAATCCGATCAGATGGCCGCGGTAGAACATCGTCGAATCGTCCTGCACTGGATCGCCGGACCATGGACACAGTTCGTTGATCGTATCTGATTTGGGCATTGGCATTACTCCGCAAAGATCCGCTCCGGACAGGAAACGTCCGGATCGACACGCGTCCGGCGCGTGCCTTCGCCGGAGATCATTATCACGCATGCGTGGGATCCGCGGTAGCCGATCGTCAGCTATCGAAGCCCGCCGGTACCCGCGCGGCTCGAAGCCGCTCTGGCGCGCATAACGGAGCGCGGCCGGCGACGACATCGATGATCAGGCGAGCGGGGACAGGCGAGCGGGGACACCCATCAATCGGGCTCAAACGGGGACACTCATCAAT
>JBCBSC010000020.1:0-87042 GCA_039819385.1 Pseudomonadota bacterium
CGAGGTGGCAACTTACGCCCCGGGCTCCGCTGAGATCCTGTCCCGCAAAGAAAGCTGGGGTGTCATCCTCGCCTCCTTTTTCTTGGACCCCATATGGTGGCTTTTCGTCGGTTGGCTGCCGCTGTACCTTTCCGAGACCTACGGCTTCGGCGTAAAGGAAATCGGGCTTTATGCGTGGGTGCCGTACGTTGGCGCCATGTTCGGTGCCTGGTTTGGCGGGCTGCTGGCGCAGAACCGAATCAGCGCAGGCTGGACGGTCAACAAGGCGCGAAAGTTCGTCATCGGTCTGGGTGGTCTGATCATGCTGGTTTCGCTGCTGATGACCATCAAGGCGGCGACGCCGCTGTTCGCGGTGTTGCTCATGGCCGCCATTCTGTTCGGATTTCAGACGTCCGTCGGTAACATCCAAACCCTGCCCAGCGACTTCTACAGCGGTAAGTCTGTCGGCACGCTAGCAGGTTACGCGGGTACTGCCGCCAAGCTTGCAGTCGTCGGCCTGAACTTCCTGATCCCCGTTATTACCGTGAACAGTTATGCACCGGCGTTTGCGGTCGGTGCCGCATTGGCAATCCTGTCCGTCGCCTCGGTCTGGACTTTCTGCGGTCGAATTCAACCTCTTAATCCGCCCTCGGCTGGTTCTACGTAACGCGAAATACAAGGAAAACGAAATGAATACCCTCGAAGGAAAAGTAGCAATCGTTACTGGCGGTGCCAGAGACATCGGACGTGCCGTCTCGGAAAAACTCGCGGCCGAGGGCGCCAGGGTTGTCGTCAACTACTTCAGCAACCCGGCACACGGAGAAGATACGGTCGCGGCAATCGCAGCGGCTGGCGGTACGGCAATCGCTGTCGCCGGCGACATGACCTCCAAATCGGATGTGGAGAATCTTGTCAGCAAGACCCGCGAAGCATTCGGCGATTCGATCGACGTGCTGGTCAACGTCGTCGGAGGCCTCGTGGCGCGAAAATCCCTGTCCGAGATGGACGACGAGTTTTTCGATCGCTTGATGAGGCTCAACGTGACGAGCACGTTCATGACCACCCAGGCGGTCGTGCCGCACATGAAAGCGGGCGCCTCGATCGTCAACTTCGCGTCGCAGGCCGGCCGCGACGGGGGCGGTCCTGGCGCATCTGCGTACGCGACCTCAAAAGGGGCCGTGATGACGTTTACTCGTGCCATGGCAAAGGAGCTGGGGCCTTCCAGCATCCGCGTTAACTGCGTCTGTCCGGGAATGATTAGCACGACGTTCCATGACGTGTTCACGAAAGACGAGGTACGCGGCAACGTCGCTGCGGCCACGCCGCTACGCCGGGAAGGCGCTGCAACAGAGGTTGCGGACCTGGTTTTTTATCTCGCATCGTCCGGGTCGAGTTTCGTCACGGGCACCAGTATCGATATCAACGGCGGACTCCTGTTTTCCTGAGCCTTGCACAAAACCTGTGTGGCAAAGCGTAGCGAATGAGCGTTCCTGTAGGAACGGCCGTTCGGCTCAGTGGGCACAATGAGACGGAAATCGACTCGACGCGCAGCCTCCGCCGCAGGCAAGTATCGCAATGGGTCGTCTGAATCGATAATGCCATGCAAGACGGACTGACGTTTGCCTGCGAATTTTCGGGCGAGTAGCGGAGAGAAGCAGGCGGAAACCGGCGTCGCCGCCGCGGACTGCCAAAGCGCCTGGCAGCTTCGTTTTGGAGTGCTGCAATCCAGCTCGAGAGAACTTACCAGTCTTCGATAGGTGTCCTGCCAGACATCCAGCTCCATTCCACATCCGTCATGAACCAGGTGTAAGCCTCGAGGTCGCTAACACCCCAGTCCCGGAAATCCCGGACCAGTTCGAACAGGGCAGTGGCGCGGTCGCCACGGGGTTCATTGAGCAAGTCATTGAAGCGTGACATCAAATCGTCGGGCTTTTCGGGCGCCGATTCAAGAGCCCTGGGCAGCCACTTGTGGTACGGGAACAGCCTACGGTTGTGTGCGAGGATTAGGCGGCCGGCGAAGAGCGCAAGCTGACTGGCAGCGCGGACCAATGTGTAACGGTTGCCGTGGCGTTCGGCCTCATGCATGAACCAATGCTGCATGAACGCCATACAGTAGAAGGCTCTAACGCGCTCATCGTGCCCGGCTGCGGGATAGACAGGGATGCGCTGTAGTAAGGTGTCGAGCTCTGCAACGTGCGAGTAGGCGGCGAAGGCGCCCTCGAACGCGGCGCGGGAAGGCTCGTTACCTTTTTCCGCCACGTCCTTAAGGAACGCGAGGCTAATAATCTTGCCGTCGACGAAACCGCCGTCGTAGTCGCATAGGTCTCTGCGGTTGATAAACAGATCGCGTGCGGCCCGGTGTCTCTCGAACGCTTCGTCGGTCGCGACGATGAGGAAGTCCACATCCGAGTCCTCGCGGGCACAGCCCTTGGCGACGGAGCCCCCGATTATCAGTCCGCGAAAACGCGGGTCGTCGCGGTAGGCGCGGGTCAGGCGGTCTATGGCTCGCTGGTGGTGGTCGCGGATCTGCACGCCTGCAGTATAACGATCGCGCATTCCGCTGGCTTCGATACGAGAGACTCTTGCGATTGACAGGAGAGCCAATCACCTGGCGGTGCCTGGCTCTCTTGTTTTTCGCGCGAAGGCGCTCGTTCAGGCTTTCGAATCAAACGCGCATTGCTCTGCCGGAGCTTACGGCGCCAAAGGGTCGATACGCGAGTACCCGGAAGGCAGCTCAAACATATCTCCGTCGATATCCTTCTCCTCCGACGATTCAAGAACAGTTTCACGCACGGCCTTGCCGTTCTCAAACTCAACCGCGCGCACCGGAAAGCCCTCCATCTCGTCGAGCATCTCCATCGGGTTGCGGATCCCCTCTCCGTTGAACGGCATCGAATCATAGAGCTTGCTCAGCAGGGTTCCCATGCGAATGAACGAATCGCGCAGTTCCCCGGAGCCGTCGACCTCGGAGAAATCCACGGAGCAGATCTCCTGGATCTTGGTCCCGTCCTCGAGCATTTCAACGAGCGTACAGTCGTAGGATTGGTAGCTGTCCGACCCGATATTGCGTATTTCGAGGACCGGTATTTCCGTGTTCACTCCCATGCTGCCCATCTGCCCTTTCATCATTTCCTCGACCATGGCCCGCTGTTCGGGCGGCAGATTGGCGAGTTCCGCCTCCATCTCCTTCATCGCCTCGTTAATCTGCTGACTAACACCTTCGAGCATGGCTTCGTCCATGACCATGTAGTTCTTCTGTGCGTGGTCCAGATACAGAAATTCGTCATCAAGGAAGATGATCGAAAAAGAGCCGTCCGCGCCGGTCTGGTCCATCCGCGAGCGAGTACCCTCGGTGTAAGAAGTCATACGCTCGAGCTCCTTGCCGCTCATATCGCGCGTCAAGAGCTCCATGACGTTGCCGGCAACGGCCTGCGTCGAGAACAGGCAAAGAAACGGCAGCAAGATCTTTTTCATCGTTTATCTCCGAACGGTTTGCGTGTGCAGATGATAACCTGCGCATCGTAGCAAGACGCACCCGGCACAGGCCAGATTACGCTCGCACATATTATGACGATACCAGATGTGAGTGAATACGCTGAGAACGGTGGCGATGAGTCTGCTTTCGATCGCATCAGATCGGCACGCTTATTGTTTTGTTGCCTGGCCGGTATATCTCAATTAGCGTCAACTCGTCCCGAATAGCCTCACCGCCGGCTTATGGCGCCATCTTGTGCACCTTTCCACCTTGCATCACAAAGCTCACGTTTTCCAGAACGCTGACGTCGTCCAGCGGGTTGCCCTCGACCGCAATAATGTCGGCAAAGTAGCCGGGCGCAATGGCGCCGATATCGCCCGCCCAGCCGAGCGACTCAGCGGCGACGGTCGTTGCCGACCGGATGGCCTGCAACGGCGTCATGCCGAGATCGACGTAGACCGAAAACTGCTTTGCGTTGTCGCCGTGCGGGTAGGTGCCGCTGTCTGAGCCGTAGACAATGCGTGCGCCGGCGGCAATGAGCCGCCGATACGTGGCGAATCGCTTCTCCGCAAGGTTCCTCGCTTTCTCCAGCGACTCGGGCAGCATCCCGGCCTCCTCGCCGCTCGCCAGCATGTAGACGGGCGTGTATGCGTTTACGGACAGGAACGTGCCGTTTCGCCGGGCAAGGCGCATACCCTCGTCGTCCATCAGGCTCGTATGCTCGACAGAGTCTACGCCGGCGCGGATGGCGAACAGGATGCCTTCGGTGCCGTGGGCATGCGCCGCGACCTGCATGCCGAGCCTGTGCGCTTCGTCGACAATAGCCTGCATTTCCTCGAGTGTGTACTGGCGTGCGCCCGGGTTGGTGCCCTTGCTCAGGACGCCGCCGGTCGCGCAGAACTTGATCACGTCGGCGCCGTACTTCTTGTTTTCCCTGACCTTCTGCCGGACGGCCCAGGGTCCGTCGGCAACCCCGCCGGAACGGGCGCCGTATTCGGCGGGCAGCCTGTTTTCGTCGCAGTGGCCGCCCGTAATGCCGATCGATGGGCCCGATACCTGCAGCCGCGGCCCCGGCACCCGGCCGTCGTCGATCGCGTTTCTGAGCGACACGTCGGCGTATCCCGATGCGCCGAGATTGCGCGCGGCCGTGAAACCCGCCAGTAGGGTCTTGCGCGCGTTCTGTACGCCGCGAATCGCCGCGTCGGTATCGGACACGGCTAGCGACTCGTAGCCGAAGTCGGTGACGGAGTAAGTCAGATGCGTGTGCAGATCGGCCAGGCCGGGCAGCAGCGTCGCGTTGCCCAGGTCGATCGTGCGGGCGCCAACTGGTATCGAGCCGCCCGGAGTGACCGATACGATGCGGTCGTTCCTGATCTCGATCACAGGGTCGGCTACGGTCTCGCCGTTTAGCGTGTCGATCATGCTGCCCGCCGTGAGATACAGCGCGTCATCCGCGGCGGCGCTAATCGGCAAGACAAGAAAGATAGTCAAGAGCAATACCGTAAGTCGTGGAAAGGGCGTGTCTTGCATTGCTTGTCACCCGTGTCGGTTGTTGTTGGCGGCCGCTGCGCAGGGGCTGTCCTGGCGCGAGAGGAGGGCGGGACGTGAACGCGGTTCTATCACCTGCTTTTTGCTCAGGCAACGAATAGGCCAAAATCTAAAAACGTTGTAATAGTTAAAATTTTAAGTATATTTACTTTATTCGTTCGTTCGGCGATAAGATCGCGAAAACCGGCATAGCGCGCAGTCTGCTATTTGGCAAGAGAGCGTCTGAGGTAGAACAAAATGCATAAAGCCTGGGTGATTAACGACTACAGCGGCTTCGAAGGACTTAGCCTGGAAGAGTTTCCCGACGAACAACCCGGCCCGGGAGAGGTTCGGCTCCGGATCGAAGCGTTCGCTCTGAACTGGGGCGACATGGACCTCATGGAAGACCGGTACTCGTACAGTTTTTCGAGTTTCCCCGCCAGAATCGGCATGGAGGCGGCCGGCATCGTAGATGCGACAGGTCCGGGCGTCGAAGACATCGAGGTCGGCGAGCGCTATTGTACGCTGCCGCATTTCTACGACAATCGCGGAGCAAGCGGCGAATCGCTAATCGTCAACGCGCGTTATCTGACCAGGGCACCTGCCGACCTGAGCGCCGCGGAAAGCGCGTCCATATGGATGCAGTATCTCACTGCCTACTATCCCGTCGTGGAGCTTGCCAAAGCAGCGCCCGGACGCGCGATTCTGGTGACCGCGGCAACGAGCACGGCGGGAACGGCTGCCCTCGAGATAGGCCGGCTGTTTGGCGCCACGATGATCGGCACTACCCGCTACGAATACAATCGGTCCTACCTGCAGGACGCCGGCGCCGATCACGTCATCGTGACCGCTTCGTCATACGAAGGACTCGATCAGGAGCTTAAAGAGCTAACGGATGGCCGTGGCATCGATGCGGCATTCGACGCGATCGGCGGCGGAATGATGACCCACTATGTCGGCGCGCTCGCGAAAAACGCCAGGATCTTTTTCTATGGCATGCTCGACAGCACGTTTCCCGAAATTCCGTATGCCGCACTCTTTCAGTCGAACGCGCTCTTTCAGGCGTATTCGTTGTTCAACTATGTGGAAGACGACGAGATGTGCGCCAAAGGTATTCGGTGGCTCAACAAGGCCCTGGCTTCGGGCGACCTCTCACCCAACGTAGATCGTGTCTATCCGATGGATGAGTACGCTGAGGCGTGCCGGTACATGAGGGAGCCGCGGCGCGCTCATGGCAAGGTGGTTATCGAGACTGGTATTAGCTAATCGTCGATACACCGCACAGTCAGGGTTGAGGAACCTCGAGGTGGTACTTCCTCCCAATGTCGTGACGCCATTGGACCGGAGCGCAGGGCGCGTCGCCTGATTAGTCCTCCAATGCGAAAACGACGTTGACGTACGCCGTGAAGCTCAAATCCGCCGCGTTGTAGCTTTCGACCTGAGCGCCGTCCGCCGCCACGTTGTACATACCGCGTGTCTGGGGCATCGGCGGGTGTGGCGTGTTCGCGCCGGCGTTAACGCTGATCGTCTCGCCGAGGCGGGTGCCGAGCGAGTCGACGAGCGCTTCGGCATTGGCCCTAGCGTCTTCAGCCGCGGCGCGGAGCGCATCGCGGTAGATGTCCTTGCCGCGGCTGGAACCGAGCTCAGGAGGCGACACCTGATTGACGCCGGCGCTGACTGCCCCTTCAACGATAGCGCCCAGATTCTCCAGATCGTCGGTCTGTACGATCATCTGCCGTTCGACGACGTAACCAAGCAGTTCTTGTCTGTTTTCATCCTTATTCCACCGGTATTCCGGCCGGACGGAGGCGCCGGTGGTATCGACATCGTCCCGGTCGATATCCAGGCGATCGGTCATCTTGAGCACCCGGTTGCTCACCTCGGCGGCCGCTTTCTGGGCCGTAGCGACTTCTGCGTCGCGGGCGACGATCGCCATGCGTATCGTCGCGCGGTCGGGCTCCACTTCCGCGGTTCCGGTGCCGTTAACGGTAATAGACCTTGTCGGTTCGTCGGCCATTGCGAACGTACTCATTGAAAGCAGAAAAACGATTCCGAGTGATTTGAGCATAGGTAAGGTACCTGTGTGTATTCGATATGTGAACGTAGACCGGTAGTCTATTCGATCGTTCACGTCCCACCCACTGCATTCCGTCCAGCGCTTTCGACGCTTGTCATGCCGTGGTAGCCAAGCCTGTCGTACGCCGCGGTGATCTGCGATGAGCCACTTTTGCCGCCGGTCCGGTTGTTCAGGGTATGGACACCAATCGAGCAAAGACTATGAGCCCCCACTACCGTATTCTCGCGCTGCTTTTCCTGGCGACAACCCTGGCTGCCTGTGGCGGTGGCGGAGGGGGCGGTTCCCCCGACCCGGCCGGGGGAGGCGGGAGCGGCGAGCCCGGCTTGTCGATCGACGATGTCAGCCTGAACGAGGGCGACGCCGCGGTTCAGGACCTGGTCTTCACGGTCACGCTCAGCGCGGCGGCTTCAGGCAACGTCAGCGTTGACTACACCACTATCGACGGCGCAGCGGATGCAAGCGACTACACGCCGGTATCGGGTACGCTGACCGTCAGCGCGGGAACGACCAGCGCCACGATCTCGGTGCCCGTTGCCGGCGACACCGAGATAGAGGCCGACGAGACCTTCAGTCTGCAGTTGACCAACCCGGTAAGCGCGACGCTCGCCCGCAGCCAGGGAGTCGCCACGATCGTCAATGACGACTTCCCGCTCTTGAGCATTGCCGCAGTCTCGTTGATCGAGGGCGACGCGGGTGTCACGAGCATGGATTTCGAGATCACTCTGGACCTCCCCGGCCTTGGCGATATAAGCGTTGACTATGCGGCGTCCGATGCAGCGGCTGTGACCGGCGACGACTATACGGCGGTCACGGGCACCGCCACGATCGCCGAAGGTGATGTCGCCGCGGGTTTCAGCATAGACATCATTGGCGATACGAACGTCGAGCCGGACGAACTGTTTGTCGTCAACCTGCTGAACGCATCGCCCAACGCCCGCATTGCCGTCGACGAGGCCACCGGGCTCATCGTCAACGACGATTTCCCCAAGGTTTCGCTGGGCCCCGCGGGTATTACCGAGGCGGATAGCGACACGCGAACGCTCGCGCTGCCGATTTTTCTCGACGCTCCAGCTACCGAGGAACTGACTGTCACCTACACGACCGGGGACGTCACGGCCGTTGCCGGCGAAGATTATGCCGCGGCCCGAACTACGCTGACTATTCCGGCGGGCGCGGACAGCGCCACGGTTCCAATAGAGACCTTTGGCGACACGACCGTAGAGCCGAACGAGGGCTTTCAGGTCACGCTTAGCGAACTGCAGGGGCCGGCGGTACTGGATCAGCCCATTGCCCTCGCCACGCTGCTCGACAACGACGGGCCTGGCGACGAGCCGACGCTGTACCTTCAGCCCGCCGGAGTCATCGAAGGCGACACTGGAACGACGCAGCTGCGTTTCCTGTTTCTCCTGAACACGGCGCTGAGCGAGGACCTGACGTTCGAGGCAAGCACTGCGCCGCTGACCGCCAGCAGCGGCGTCGACTACGAGGACGTTTCGACGACGCTTACGATTCCTGCCGGCACGACGTCGGTACTGCTGCCCGTGACGGTCAACGGAGACACCGAGCGCGAGGACGACGAGTCTCTCAGCATGACGATCGGCAACGTTACTCCCGCCGTGGCGGTTCCCGCATCGGTCATCCTGGGAACCATTGCCGACGATGACGATCCGGCATCGGAGGAGCAGCCGCAACTAACTATCCTCGATGCTGCGGCGGTGGAAGGCGACAGCGGCACGACCGACCTCGTGTTCGCCGTTACGCTCGACGAAGCCGCCACGAGCATCGTGACGGCTGATTTCGCGACCGAAGACGGTTCGGCACTGGCCGGCGCCGACTACAACGCGGCAAGCGGCCAGATCAGCCTGCCGGTGGGCACGACGAACGCCACGATTACCGTGAGCGCGATAGGCGACACATTCTCCGAGGACGACGAGTCGTTCCGCGTGCGCCTGACCAACCTGACAGGCGGTGCGGAATTCGCCCGCAGCATTGCGACCGGCACAATACAGACCGACGAACCGCTGGTGCGCCTGAGCGTTGCCGATACCGGCGGCGAGGAAGGCAATACGGACAACACGGAGCAGGTGTTTTCAGTCGTGCTGGACAGACCGGCCCTGAACGCCGTGAGTTTCGACTTCGCTACGGCCGACGGCACCGCGCTGGCCGGCGAAGATTACCTCGCCGCGAACGGTTCGCTACAGATTCTGCCCGGTGAAACACGCATTGACATACCGGTAACGGTTCTCGCCGATACCGACAACGAGCCGGACGAGACTTATGAACTGTCGTTGTCCAACATATCGACCAACGCCGTGGTGACCGGCGCGCTTGCGCTTGGCACCATTGTCAACGACGACGGAACGCCCGGCTGGCAGACGCCGACGACGCTCGGCGCAGGCTTCAGTTTTCACAGCCTGTCGATGAGCGCCAACGGCGACGCGGCGGTCGTCTTTCCCGGTCCAACCAATATTGCTACCTTCGAAAACGACGTGCTGGTGACCCGGTTCTCCGGCGGCGCATGGCAGACGCCGGAACCGGTAGGTGCACTGAGGATTATGCCCGAGCGCGCACCGCGGGTGGCTATGCTCGACAACGGCCGGATTCTGGCGGCCTGGGTAACCGCCGGCAGTGTAGACAGTTCGCTCTACACGCCCGGCGGCTCGTGGGTCGAGCAAAGTGCCGGCGGCGAGGGTGGGTTTTTCCTCGATCTTGCCGGCAACGCCGCGGGCGACGCGGCCCTGGCCTGGGAGAGTTCCCGCAATAACTTCGACCCCGCCGACATACTGCGCAATCGCTTCGACGGCTCGACCGCTACCTGGGGCGCCTACGAGTTCGGCGAGATGGACGATACCGGCGACGCGCGTGAGCCCATGATCGACATCGATGCCGCCGGCAATATCTTCATCTACTGGCGGCAAACCTTCAGCGATCCGGCGCTGAACGGCAAGTACTTCGACTACTACGACGTGCTGAGCGCCAGCTGGAGAGGGGCTACGCTGATTCCGGAGCTGGCATTTGCCGGCAACGAGTATGTGGCGATGCTAAGCGACGGCCGGCCGGCGGTGTTTGGCCAGTTCGGCGATCAGTCTCAGGAAGTCGTCGAGTTGTGGGTGTACGATCCGACTGCCGGCTCCTGGGCGTCGCTGGGGTCCGTGCAGGCTTCGGCGGGCGAGGATGCGGTGCTGCCGAAATTCGCCGAAAGCGGCGACGGCACAATCTTCGCCGCGTGGTTTCTACAGGTCGAAACGGCGGTCTACGATGTCTATGCCAATCGCTATGACGGCGCGGCGGGCACGTGGGGCGAGCCGGTGCTGCTCGAAAACGTCGAAGGCAGTGCGAATCCGCTCTCGTCGGGTCTTGGTATCGCCGCGGATGACAACGGCAACGCGATTGTCGTCTGGTCGCAGAACATCGCGCCTCCAGGCGAATTCGATTCACGCATCCGCGCCAGCCGCTACACGGCCAGCGACGGCCTGTGGAGTCCGCCGGAGCAGATCGACGACGACGATCTCAACGATACCGCCCTGGAGCCGCATATCGGCATGGACAGTGCGGGCAACGCGCTGGTTATCTGGTACTACAACAACATCGACGAGATTGGCGCAACGCGCTATATCGCACCGTAGGGAACCTTGCTCGTGCTAAGCTTCGAGACCGTGAAGGTTGCTCAAACGACCGCCCGGCATGCGTTGCCGGAGCGGTTGCCGGGCGAGGTCTGGGGTTGGACGGCGCAGCGGAGATTACAAGGCTATTGGCCGCGGCTGCGGGTGGCGATCGACAGGCAAGCGATGCCTTGTTCGAATCCGTCTACCGGCAGCTGCGCGATATCGCGCGGCTGCAGCGGCGGCGCTGGTCGGGGAATCATACGCTCGACACCTCGGCACTCATCAACGAAGCCTATATCAAGCTCGCCGGTACCGAACTGGCCGACTTCAAAGATCGCGGCCACTTCTTCGCGACCGCGTCGCGCGCAATGCGCCAGGTTCTCATCAACTACGCGGAACGGATGGCCAGCGCAAAGCGCGGCAGCGGCGCCGAGCATCTTACGCTTAGTGGTATCGCAGGCGTCGATACCCACACTCTGGAAGACCTGCTGGTCATCGACAAGCTGCTTGCCAGGCTCGAAGCCGAGAACGAACGGCACTGCCGGCTGTTCGAATGCCGGGTGTTCGGCGGCATGACGATTGACGAAACCGCCGCCGCGCTGGGTGTTTCGCCTGCAACCGTGAAGCGCGACTGGGCCCTGGTGAGCGCCTGGATCTATCGCGAGGTGCATGCGCCGGACGCAGGCTGATCATGTTCGTATCGGAACGGGCCAACACACTTTTCGACCAGGCGCTGGCGCTGGACCCGGACAGCCGGGTCGAGTACATCACCCGTGAATGCGCCGACGATCACGCACTGTTCGCGGAAGTATCGTCCCTGCTTGCGGCGGCCGATCAGTCCGCGAACTATTTCGAGTCCATCGTGGAACGCGTCAGCCTGTCGGCCCTGGTCGACGACGAGGAGGCCGGACGTCAGGGCAAGGTGATCGGCCGCTGGCGCCTGCTGGATTGTATAGGCCGCGGCGGGATGGGTAGCGTGTATCTCGCCGAGCACGCGGGTGAGGAACTCGACAAACGCGCCGCCGTGAAACTGCTGCCGCTGGGCATGGACAGCGACAGGGCGCGGGCGCGCTTTCTGCAAGAGCGGAAGATTCTCGCGCGCCTGGTTCACGACAACATCGCCCGGCTGCTCGACGGAGGCGTGACCGACGACGGTGTGCCGTATTTTGTCATGGACTACGTCGACGGACAGGCGATTGATGTCTACTGCGAGCAGCAGGGGCAAACGGTCGAGCAGCGTCTGCGGCTCGTTCTCGATATCGCGGCGGCGTTGCAGTACGCCCATCGAAACCTGGTCGTGCATCGCGATCTGAAGCCGGGCAACGTGCTGGTCGAGTCGGAGGGGCGTGTGCGTCTGCTCGACTTCGGTATTGCCAAGGTTCTCGAACCGGACGGCTTGGCCGATGCCGTGACGCACTACGCACAGCGTCCGGTCACGCCCGCCTTTGCAAGCCCGGAGATGCTCAGCGGCGAGGCCGTCGATGTGACGACCGACGTGTACTCGCTCGGTGCGCTTACGTATCTGCTACTTACCGGGCACCTGCCGCTTTCCTACGACGGCCTGAGTATTGCCGAGACCATCGAGCGGGCACGCAATACGGTGCCGGCACCGCCCAGCCGGCTATCCGCTGACGTGCATCGCGACCTCGATGCCGTGCTGGGCAAAGCGCTCGCGCGCGAGCCTCAGGACCGCTACTCATCGATCGACAATTTTGCCAGCGACCTGCGTGCGTATCTGGAAGGCCGGCCCGTAAATGCCCGGGAGCCGACCGCCATGTATCGACTCACAAGGTTTGCACAGCGCAATCTGCCGGCCGTGTCCGCAAGCTTTATCGGTATTGCAGTGCTGGTTGCCGCGACCGTGCTCGCGGTTGGCCAGGCCAGGGAAGCCGAGCGACAGCGCGATGCCGTGTTGCTGCAGGAACAACGCACGCGCGCCAGCAACGAGTTTTTCGGCGGTCTGATCGATGAACTCGACGCAACGCCAATGACGTCGCTGCAGCTGTTGGACCGCGGCACGGTGTTGCTGCAGGAACAGTACGGTCTCGAGCAGGCGTTCATGGGGTATACGCTCTATGAAGTTGCGCGCCGCTACGGGCGCTTGAACGAGACGGACAAGCAGCTCGAGCTGCTGCACCAGGCTCTGTCGGTGGCCGAGTCCAACGGCGACGTAGCGCTGCAAGCCGCTGTGCTGTGCCGGCTGAATGCGGTCGTTGCGCCGCGAGATTCTGCCCTTGCCGGGGATTACTTCCTGCAAGGAAAAGAGCTGTTCCTGTCACTGGACTCTCCGGGCGTGGAGGAAGGCGTCGATTGCCTGCGTATGTTCGCCCGCGATGCCGCGAAGGCGGGCGATACCGGCGAGGCGCTTGCTTACCTGCAGGAGGCAAAGACGCTCGTGGCTTCGCAGTCCGGTGTGTCGGTGGATATCGAGGGCCCGTTGTTAGGCTACCTCGCGCATGTCTATTTCGACGCCGGGCGGATGCAGGAATCGCTGGATACGCTGGACGAGGCTTTGACACTGCTAGAGGATGCCGGCCGAGGCAACTCCCTGGGGTATGTTCGCGTCGCGTCAAACCGGGCGGTCCTGCTAAACGCTATTGGTCGATTGCCGGAGTCGCTTGCCGCCTGGGAGGATCTCGTTGACCGCGCTCGGGCTGGCGGGTATCGACAAAGAGGCGCCGCCTCGTTATTGAATCAATATGCGGGAACGCTGGCGCGGGTGGGGCGCTTGCCGGAGTCAGCGGATATCTTTCAGGAGGCGAGGCAGCTTGCCGGTTCGGCCGGCGACTTGCGCAACGTTGCGATCAGCGACCTGGGTCTGGCGCGCGCGAGTCTGGCCGCTGGACAATTCGACCAGGCTATTGACTATCTGGACAGCCTGCGTCGTTACGCGGAGCAGGACAAATCGGCGGACACCGGCGTGACCCGTGCGGGCGAGTTGATTCGCATTAGAACCTACCGGCAGCGGGGCGACCTCGATCTTGCGCTCGATGCGGTCAAGCGGATGCTGGCGGAGTTGGGTTATCCCGACGCCGAGCGGGGCCGGCAGCTGATTTCCACGGTGATCGAGGCGGCCTCCGTGCATCAGGCGCGCGGCGAGTTTGTTCTCGCGGAAGGCTATGCCACGGATGTGATCGCACGCTTGTCGGCGCGAGCGATCGGGCAGGCTTCGCAAAGCATCGATGTTGGCCGGGCGCATGTCCATCGCGCGGAGATTCGCGCATCGCGGGGTGACGCGGCGGGCGCTCTCAGCGATCTGGATCGGGGACTGCCCGTGCTGCTCGACGGTCTGGGTGAAGAGCACAAAGAAGCCATTGAGGCCAGGGCCCTGAAGGCGCAGCTCTCGCCGTAACGCGGGGTGTGTGGCGAACCCCCTTAGGCGGCGTAACAGGGCAGAGGGCGGCAGCCTCCGTGTCCGGAGCAGTCCGGCAGCCAGGTATCGTCAAGGCTGGAAGGGTCTACGCGTGATTTGACCTGCAGGCCCTTTTTGTTTCCGTTGGCGCCACTCAAGAATTCGTCAGTCGTCACAAATCGACGTGTAGTTGTCAGTTGCCAGATGTGAAATTGTCAACAATAAACAATCATGGTAGATTGCCTTCCGCGACCGGCTCGATCGAGCTGTCGCTCGTCCATCGATAAAGCGCGGCGGTGGACACAATCGATTCAATGAGCAAGTTCGTTTCACGGCACGCTCTTGTGATGCGGCGTTGTTGAAACACCATATAGGGTTGGCTCTGCGGTAGCACGGCCGGCCGCAACGGGATCGACCTAGCCAAGGAGTCACTCATGTTCAACGGAAAATTCGTTTCCCAATTCCAGCTCGCAATTGTCTGCATGATCTTGGTGACGCTATCGGGTTGCGATTCGTCCAGCGACAGGTCTGCCAGCGAACAAGGAGACGCTGACAGCGACTACGACGTGCTTCGGGTTTTGTACGACTTCAATAGTAGCGAGCTGCCCGAGGGAACCGAGTTGCTCGAGGCAACGGCTGAGCTTGTCGAAGCGCCCGCCGGCGGCAATGCCCTTGCTATTGGTTTCTCGCCCGATGCGCACTGGTCCGGCATCAGGCTGGTGCCGGAAAAACCCTGGGATTGGAGCAATCTGCGTGATTTCCATTTTGCGATCGATATCGAAAATACCGGCGAGAAGTCGGCACAGCTTTATGTATCGCTGGCGAGTGCCACCGGCAAAGCCGAGGATGTCATGGGCAATCGCGCCATCACGGCGAACCGCAGCATCAATGTGCCCGCCGGGCAATCGGGGACCTATTTCTTCGTCCTGGATGGGCCAGTGACCAAGCTCGAAACCGCAAAGCGGGAGAATCCTCCGCACTGGGAAACCGATGACGAGATGTTCAACTGGCGCTACGGTCAGAAGAACATGGACCTCGGCAGCGTCGCCGAGATCGGGCTGAATGTGCGCGGCAATATCAGTGCTAAATCGCTGGTGGTCGACAACCTTCGGCTGCGCCGCAACCCGGAACATGATCTGTCTTTTCTCGAGGGTATCGTCGATGAGTTCGGGCAAAACGCAAAGGTCGACTTTCCAGCCAAAATTCACTCTTTGGAAGAGTTGAGGCAGGCGGCCAACGATGAACTTGCAGCTCTTGCCGAGTCCGGTTTGATGCGGGACCGGTCACGGTTCGGTGGCTGGAAGGATGGACCGAAGCTCGAAGCAACCGGCTATTTCCGCGCGCAAAAGGTGGATGGTAAGTGGTGGCTGGTGGACCCGGATGGGCATCTGTTTTTCTCGAACGGTCTTGCCAACGTGCGCATGGCTAATTTGACGACCTTCACCGGAGTTGATTTTCGCGACCAATCCGTGCGCTACGTGGATCCCGATGAGGTGACGCCCGAGGACTCGATTGGGATAGTCAGGGTACCGGACGACGTGCTCGAGACACGCTATATCTCCTCCGAGCTGCGTCACAAGATGTTCAACTGGCTGCCAGAATACGACGACGAATTGGCCGATCATTACAGCTTCCGTCGCTCGGCGATCATGGGGCCGCTGGACGGCGGCGAGACCTTCAGTTTCTACCGCGCGAACCTGGAACGGCGATACGGCGAAACCGAACCCGAATCCTACGTGCGCAAATGGGAGGAGGTGACTCTGGCGCGCATGAATGACTGGGGTTTTACCTCGTTCGGCAACTGGGTGGATCCGGCCTTTTATCCCAACGAGAAAGTCCCGTACTTTGCGAACGGCTGGATAATCGGCGATTTCAAAACGCTGTCTTCGGAACACGAGGTGTGGGCGCCGATGCCGGATCCGTTCGACCCTGAATTCGTGCGGCGCGCCGAGATTACGATTAGCGTCATTGCTGACGAGATCAAAGGCTCACCCTGGTGCGTTGGCGTCTTCGTAGATAACGAAAAGAGCTGGGGTTTTCGCGACGGTACGGTTGAGCACCGCTATGGCGTGATTCTCGACGCGCTGTCCAACAACGCCGGTGAGAGCCCTGCGAAGGCTGCATTTGCCGACTACCTGGAGGATACCTATGAGTCCATAAGCGTCCTCAACGAACGCTGGAATACCGCCTTCGACGGCTGGGACGACGTTCGCGCGAGCGTCGTGCTGCCGGACTACACGCCGCAGGCCATCGAAGACATTTCGACTTTGCTCGAACTACTGTCCAACGAATACTTCACCGTGGTTCACGACACCCTGGAGAGAATCCTGCCGAACCACCTTTATATGGGTGCGCGGATGGCGAACTGGGGCATGCCGGACGAAACCATCAAGGCGGCCGTCGAATATTCCGATGTTCTGAGTTTCAATATCTACGAAGAGGGCATGCAGCCGCACGCCTGGGCATTTCTCGAAGAGATCGATCTGCCCACGATTATCGGCGAGTTTCATATTGGCGCCACGCGCGACACCGGCCTGTTCCACCCGGGTCTGGTGCAGGCGGACGATCAGAAAGATCGTGCCCAAATGTACATCGACTATATGGAAAGCGTCGCCGCCCTCGATTCCATGGTGGGCGCGCACTGGTTCCAGTACGTCGACTCACCCATAACCGGGCGCGCTTTCGACGGCGAGGGGTACAACGTCGGTTTTGTCACCGCAACGGATATCCCTTACCCGGAGATGGTCGACGCCGCGAAGGCATTCAATTCAAGCCTGTATCCGAAGCGGTTCTCCAACGGCTATGAATGAGGGTTTTGCCGCGCGGCTTCACTCCCGAAGCGGGGCTTCTTCTCACGGTCAGCCAGCAAACGCCCGCCAAGCCGCTGTTGGGCAATCAGCAATGTATCTGCATGCTGAAAGCGCTTTGTATCCGTTCGCCGATACCTCTGATGGCCGGGTATTTGCTGAGAAGACGTATCGTAAAGACATTTATAAACAACGACTTACCTGGTCCATTGAGCTGGAGGTTCGAACGCACCCCATTTCAGATATTGGCAACAGTAAATTGTTGACAATTTATGTTTCACCAGTATGATTAGGCTATTGCTACAAACCCAAAGCCGTTCTCAGGGGGGGACAATCAATGGGACTCACGAATCGCCGCGTAACCGCGGTCGCCGCCGCCGTATCCTTGGCTTTAGGCGGAACAGCCGCAGCTCAGGAAGAACTCGAAGAAATAGTCGTCAAGGGCATTCGCGGCTCATTGACCAGCGCCATGGATATCAAGCGGAACTCCACGGGTGTCGTGGATGCGATATCCGCGGAGGACATCGGCAAGTTTCCCGATACCAACCTCGCTGAATCGCTGCAACGTATCACTGGCGTCTCCATCGATCGGTCCAACAACGAAGGCAACAAGGTAACTGTTCGAGGCTTCGGTCCGGAGTTCAACCTCGTTACCCTCAACAATCGGCAGATGCCCTCGGCATCGTCGCTTGGATCGCAGGGTATTCCGCGAAGTTTCAACTTTCAGGAAATCGCGCCGGAAACCGTGTCCGGCGTAGAAGTCTACAAGACAGGTAAAGCGCACGTTACCTCCGGCGGCATTGGCTCGACGATTAACCTGAAGACCGCAAAGCCTTTCGATTTCCCCGGATTTCAGTCGTCTTTCAGCGCAAGAGCCGTCCTCGACACCAGTGTGGAAGAAGGCGACAGCGCAACGCCGGAAGTGTCGGGCATGATTAGTCAGACCTTCGCAGACGGCAAATTCGGCATCCTTCTGGCGCTGTCCCACTCCCAGCGCGACAGCCGCAAGGATCGTATCGGAACCCAGCTCGGCAGCTGGCGGCAAAACCTGTTCGGGATGGATACCAGTGCAATCGACACGGCAAACAATCCCGAACAAACTACGTTCGCACCCTTCACCTTGGAAGTTGACGTCTGGGACTACGAGCGCGAGCGCCAGAACGGCCAGTTGGTACTTCAGTTTGCGCCCACCGACAACCTCACAGCGACACTTGACTACACTGCCTCGCGGTTCGACGAAGTTGTCGACATGAACCGACACGGGCTCTGGTTCGATAACCCAACCAATGCCGTGGCCGACCGCAACGGCAGCCTGACGTCAGCGACGTTTACGCCGGCCGATCTGGACTTCTGGGCCTGGGAGTTTGTGTCAAACAACGAAAATGACTCGGTGGGTCTAAACCTCGCCTGGGAGGCCACCGAATCGCTCAGTTTCGGTTTCGACGCCCACCGATCCACGGCTGAATCGAACCCGGATGGCGATTTTGCCGAGACCATCACCAACATGCACAACCCGGCAAACAGCCCCATAGTAGTGGACGTGGACTTTGCCGGCGAGATTCCCAGCGTCACTTTCGACGATTCCGGATTCGCGGGCGGTGTATACGACCCGGCCAACATCGTATCCGACCTCTACCAGAAGCGCGGCAAGCGGATCAAGAACACCGTCACGCAGCTCCAGCTCGACGGCAAGTGGGAAGATCTCGACGGCGGCGCCCTGTCACGCATCAATTTCGGCATCGCCTACACCGAGTACGAAACCGATCATGAGGACAACGGTACCTTCTCGTTCGTAGACATCGACTTGAGCACCCTGGGACTTTCCTTCGAGCCTATCGGAGATACGGGCGACGAGTTCAGCGGCGGTGCGGCAGGATTGTTCCCGCTGGTCGGCCGTTACAGCGCCAACGAGTTCGTTGACCTTGTCGAAGCTCAAGGGCAGTTCTTCCTGAACCCTCCGACCATCGACGGCGTTACGGAGGAGACCCTCGCCGCTTTTGTCTCGCTGGATTTCGATACCGAATTCAACGGCATGCCCGTCAAGATCAATACCGGCGTTCGCTTCGAGGAGACCGATGTCAGCACCTTCTCGCTGCAGCCGGGTATTACCGCGTTGAACTTCCGCAACCCCGCGGAGCTGCAACCGCGGTTTACGACGGAAGTGACGCCGAACAGACTCGAGGGCAGTTACACATCGATCCTGCCGAATTTCGATTTTGGCATCGACATTACGGATGAGCTCGTGGGCCGCTTCTCCTACGGGCGGACGATAGGGCGGCCCAGTGTGCAGGCTTTGTTCCCGTCAACGTCGAACGTCGTTGCGCGTCCCGGCGGTCCGTTCGACGCGTCCCAGGGTAATCCGAACCTGTTGCCGCTGGAATCGGATGCATTCGATCTGGCGCTCGAATGGTACTACGAGGCGGGCAGCTACGCGTCGATCGGCTATTTCAGAAAGTATGTGGATAACTTCTTCGGGAGCACGTTCGAGCAGCGCCCGATTCTCGATGCCGACGGCAATCCGCTGACGGATCCGAGTATCAATCCGCGACCCGGGTGCCCGGATCCCGCAGAGCCGCCCAATAACGCCTGTCTGGGCCAGCCCGGCGACCCCGTTGCGATCTTCAACGTCTCGACGACCGGCAACCTCGGCAACGAGGAAATCGACGGCTGGGAGTTCAATGTCCAGCATATGTTCGGTGACTCAGGCTTCGGCGTTATCGCCAACTACACGATAGTCGAAGGCAGCGCGGAATTCGATCCGTTCAACTTCGATTCGGCGGAAGGTCTGGCGGGTCTGAGCGACTCGGCGAACCTGATTGGCTTCTACGAAGACAATCGCTGGCAAGTGCGGGCGGCGTACAACTGGCGCGACGATTTTCTCCTGATGTTTGCCGGCCACGGGGAGCCGATCATTACCGAGGCCTACGGCCAGTGGGATCTCAACGTGGGCTATCAGGTCAACGACAACATCGCGGTATTCGTCGAAGGTCTAAACCTCCTCGAGGAAACCGTCCGGCGGCATGCCCGGTTCCCGGAACAACTGATCGATGCCGAGCAGTTCGGCGCCCGCTACAACATTGGCGTTCGTGCCGCGTTCGAATAGCGGCCGTCTTTTGCACGGTGTATCCCCCCGATTGCCGTGTGAAAACCGAAACAGGCCGCCACGGAAGTGGCGGCCTTTTCGTTTGAGGAATAGGATAACGGGCCTTCGTCTTTGCAGAGGTTGGGCATGACTCATCAAATTTCGTCGGTCGTCATCGTCGGTGGGGGTACTGCCGGCTGGATTACGGCGGGCACGATTGCGGCAAAACTGAAGGCGGAATGCAACGCGGGTTTCTCTGTGACGCTGATCGAGTCACCGAATATCCCCATTATCGGCGTTGGTGAGGGCACCTGGCCTACCATGCGCCGAACGCTGCGCGACATGGGTATTCGCGAAACGGACTTTATTCGCGAGTGCAATGCATCGTTCAAGCAGGGCGCGAAGTTTGCCAAGTGGACGACCGGCGAAGAAGACGATTATTACTACCATCCTCTCGTTCTGCCGCAGGGATTTCAGGACACTAATCTGGTGCCGCACTGGTTAAGCGGCAGTAACGGCAAGTCGTTTTCCGAAGCGGTCTGTCCGCAAGAGGCTGTCTGCGAGCAAGGTCTCGCGCCGAAACAGATCACGACGCCGGAATACGCCGGTATCGCGAATTACGCCTATCATCTCAACGCAGGCACATTCTCGGAGTTCATCAAGAATCACTGCGTACGTGAGCTGGGTGTGCGTCATGTGCTGGATGACGTGACGTATGTCAATTCCCGCGAGAACGGTGATATCGCCTCCGTTGCCTGCAAAGAAAAAGGTGAGGTCGCGGGAGACCTTTTTGTCGACTGCACGGGGTTCCGGTCTTTGCTGCTGGGCCAGCACTTCGGCGTGCCGTTCGTTTCGCGGAAAGATGTGCTGTTCGTCGATACCGCGCTTGCTGTCCAGGTGCCCTACGCGAGTGGGGACAGTGACATCGCGTCGCATACCGTATCGACCGCGCAGGATGCCGGTTGGATCTGGGATATCGGCTTGTCTACACGGCGTGGCGTTGGGCACGTTTTCTCGAGTGCGCACACGAGTGAAGAGCGCGCAAGGCAGCAATTGCGGGACTATTTGCGCCCTACGGTGGCTGGCGTCGACGAACTCGAGTTTCGCAAGATACCCATCAATCCGGGACATCGGCAAAGGTTTTGGGAAGGCAATTGTGTCGCGGTCGGTTTGTCGGCGGGATTTCTCGAGCCCCTGGAAGCCTCGGCGTTGCTGCTGGTGGAGATTTCCGCCCGCATGATCGCGGAGCAATTTCCGGCGACCCGTGCAGCGATGGAAATCGTTGCGAAGCGCTTCAATCAGACGTTTCTGTACCGCTGGGAGCGCATCATCGATTTCCTGAAGCTGCACTACGTACTCAGCGCCCGAACCGACAACAAATTTTGGACCGATAACCGGAATCCGGACTCGGTTCCGGACAGCCTTCAGGAACTCATGACGCTATGGCGTCATCAGAGTCCCTGGCATGACGACTTCGATCGAGCGGTGGAAGTCTTCCCGGCCGCCAGCTATCAGTATGTTTTGTACGGCATGGGTTTCAAAACCGAGGCGAGTCACCTGGGACTGTCGGAGAGCAGCAGGAAAGCTGCACATAAGCACTTCCAGAGCAATCAACGGCAAACGGAACAGCTGCGGGCTTCGCTGCCGACTAATCGCGAACTCCTGAACAAGATTCACGAGCACGGTTTACAGAGAGTTTGATAAAGCGCGCAGCACAGGAGTCAGGCGTGGCCAGTCCAACAGTATTAGACGCAAGCGATCATCGTCAGCTACGGGTCGTCACTGAGCGCGGCGCGCTGTATGGCGAGAACGTTCACATTGTTCCCGTTATCGCGGACGAACTGCAGAGCCTCGTACTTGACTATCCTGTCGCTTTGATCAAAGACGCCGAAACCGGACACTTTGGGCTGTACGCGCTGCTGGGTTTCGAACCGGGTGAGAACCTCTACCTGAGCGAAAATCAATGGCGCGCGAGCTACGTGCCGCTCCATGTTCGACGCCAACCCTTCATGGTGGGTCTCGAGACGGATGCCGGCGAGCAAGCCAACCCGGAGAACGCGGTTATCACGATCGATATCGATAGCAAGCGCGTGCAGGCGAATGAGGGGCAGGCGCTGTTCACGGACGACGGGCGCTGGAGTCCCTACCTGGAGGCGGTTAGCAAGATGCTCGCCAAGTTGATGGCCGGCATGAAATCGACCGATGCGTTTATCGCGCATCTCGCGGAGAGGGATCTGCTGGAGCCGGCGCAGCTTAATGTGACGTTTGCCGACGGTGAGGAAAAGAGTTACGAGGGTCTCTACACCGTCAACGATGAGAAGCTCAGCGAACTGGATGCCGGTAGTTTGAAGGAGCTGCACGATAAGGGTTATCTGCAGGCCTGCTATCTGCTGCTTGCGTCGATCGGGCATGTGCAATCGCTAATCAGCCTCAAGAATGAACGACTCGCAGCCGCGGGCTGAGCCATTTCAACCGGTGGCGCAGGCGAGGGGCGCCGCGCCCACGCGTAAGCGGTTTCACATCCTCGGACTGGTGTTCGTCAGCGTAATCATCAATTACATGGACCGGACCAATATCTCGGTAGCCGCAGCGGCGTTGTCCGATGAGCTGTCTCTAAGCCCGGTCCAGATGGGCCTGATCTTTTCCGCTTTCGGTTGGACGTATTCCGCGCTGCAGATTCCGGGCGGTATTCTGGTTGACCAGGTCAAGATCCGTATCCTCTACCCGATATTGCTGACGGCGTGGTCCGCAGCGACGATTGTGCAGGGGCTCGTCAGCTCGTTTGCCGCGCTGGTCGGCGCGCGCATGGCGATCGGCGTTTTCGAAGCGCCGTCGTTCCCCTGCAATAACAAGATCGCGACCCAGTGGTTTCCGCCGCAAGAGCGGGCGTCCGCAATCGCCGTGTACACCTCGGGCCAGTTTATCGGGCTCGCGTTTCTGCTGCCGGTGCTCGCGCTAATTCAGGATGCGTTCGGCTGGCGCGGCCTGTTTATCGTGTCAGGTGCCGTCGGCATAGTCTGGGCCGTCGTCTGGTATGCCCTGTACCGCGATCCGAAGGATCACGGCAGCATTAGCCCGGAAGAGCTTGAGTTCATCAACAGCGAGCGCGGCGACACAGGGGAGCGCCATGGAGAGGCTGGGGTGAAGCTTACGCTGGCGGATTTCGTTACCGTGTTTTCCAACCGTAAGCTCTGGGGTATCTACATTGGCAAGTTTTGCCTCGGCGGAACACTCATATTCTTCCTTACCTGGTTTCCCACTTATCTGGCGGAGTATCGCGGCCTCGGGTTCGTCAAATCGGGTTTCCTCGCATCCGTGCCTTTCCTGGCCGCGTTTTTGGGCGTGCTGGTGTCCGGGTTCTGCTCTGACTATCTGGTTCGATCCGGTTACTCCAATGAATTCGCCCGCAAAGCGCCGGTTGTCGTTGGCATGCTGTTAACGACCGCAATCGTGGGTGCCAACTATACAGACGACACGGTTTGGGTGATCGTCTGTCTTTCGGTTGCCTTTTTCGGAAACGGCTTATCGTCCATAGCCTGGGTATTCGTCTCCTTCTTGTCTCCGCCGCGGCTGATCGGTCTCGTGGGAGGTGCTTTCAACTTCGTGAGCAGTTTGTCCGCGGTAACGGTTCCGGTTGTCATTGGTTTTCTTGTTACCGGTGGGGATTTTAAGCCTGCACTCGTTTTCATTGCCGGTCTCGCGGGCCTGGGCGCGTTCTCGTTCCTGTTTCTGGTTGGGAAAATCGAGCAAATTGAGATAGAGCGGTAACGATGACAATATCTGCAAGGTTTTTCCTGGTCTTCTTGCTCCTGCTTGCGGCGTGCGAGGCGATGAGTGCATCGGCTGCTCCGGATACGCAGCCGGAGCAGAACATTGCCGCGGGTTACGTTGAGGTCTTTGACGAGTCGGCGTTGGCCATACTGAATCCGGACCCCAGGGTGTTCGTAAGGGCAAGCGGCTATCGCTGGACCGAAGGCCCTCTGTGGGTAGAGGATGGACATTATCTGCTGTTCTCCGACATACCGAACAACGTAGTCCTGAAGTACGTGCCGGGAGTGGGTACGACGACATATCTGAACGAGTCTGGCGCGACCGGACTCAAGGACGGCGACTATGGGCAGGGTTCCAACGGTCTGCTGTTGAACGGTGACGGGAAACTGGTGCTGCTGCAGCAGGGCGATCGGCGCGTGGCCGCGATGCGCTCAGAGCTTGGCACGCCGAAGTCTGAATTCGATACCCTCGCAGGCGCATACGACGGTCTGCGGCTAAACAGTCCTAACGACGGCGTATTCGGCAGCGACGGCAGTCTGTATTTCACCGATCCGCCGTACGGGCTGGCCAAAGGAGCTGACGACGAACGAATGGAACTTTCGTTCCATGGTATCTACCGCCTCGACCCGGATGGCACGCTTCTGCTGTTGGACGGCAGCGTAGACTACCCGAACGGTATCGGTCTTTCCGTCGACGAGACCGTGCTGTACGTTGCCGTATCGGATAGCGAAAACCCAGTATGGCTTGCCTACGACCTTCTGCCCGACGGCGCGGTCGACAACAGACGTGTGTTCTACGACGCAACGGCCGCGAAAGCGGAGCCAGGAGGACACGGATACCCGGACGGCATGGCAGTGCACTCGAGCGGCGCCGTTTTTGCTACGGGGCCAGGCGGTGTCTGGCTGTTCTCCCCGGATGGCCGCGTGCTCGCAATGATTCACACCGACAGGGCAACGGCCAACTGCACGCTATCCTCGGACGAACGGACCCTGTTTCTGACGGCAACCGACACGCTAATGAGCCTAAAGCTGCAGCCGCGGTCCGGCGAGTAGACGGCGATGAAGATAGCCTACCCGTTTGTCGCCGTCGACTGGGGTACTACGCACATGCGCGCAATGCTCTGCTCCGCGCCCGATGCAATTCTCAACGATGCTGAAATTCTTGTCGGACCCGGCATTACCCGAATGGAACGCCACCCCGCGGAGATTCTGCTGGAGCTGATTGCCGGGTGGACGGCGAAGCACGGCAAACTCGATCTGCTCTTGGGGGGCATGATCGGGTCGGCGCTGGGTTGGCGGGAAACGCCTTACCAGGACTGTCCCACGAGCCCTGATATGATCGCCGGGAATCTCCTGACGTTCGAAGAGCGTGGCCACCGCGTCGCAATCGTTCCTGGTGTTGCCTGCACCAATACACTGGGCCAGCCCGACGTCATGCGCGGCGAGGAGATACAGGTTGTCGGCTGGATGAGGAGATACCGGGACGACGCGCAATCGCAGAGATTGCTCTGTTTGCCGGGTACGCACACCAAGTGGGTGAGCGTGGATCAGGGCAAGTTACAGCGTTTCGTTACGTCGCCGACCGGAGAGCTTTTTTCGCTGTTGAGCAAGCACAGTGTCCTGGTGAAATCATCCGCACCGGACGAGGACAAATTCGATCGGAAAGCGTTTCTCGAAGGCATCGGTCTGGCCGCGCGTTCAGAAGGTCAAATTCTTCACACCTTGTTTTCAGCTCGCTCCAGGTCCCTGCGGGATCCGGCCGGGTCTGGCGATACACACAGCTTCCTCTCCGGGTTGCTGATAGGTTCCGACGTGGTCTCAACGGGACTGGTGGAAACGGGGCAGACGGGCTCCGTCGAACTGATCGGTGTATCGTCGCTCTGTGAGAAATTTCAAATGGCGCTGGAAAGCCAGGGCTTGCGGAGTCGTTGCACCGATGGGGCGGCGGCCGCCTTCTCGGGGTTTCTCGCGATCGCATCGGGGGAGGCTCTTCGCTGATGCATTCCTGCGACATCAGGTCAAAAATGAATGAGTGGACGCAAGAACTCGAGCGTGAGTACGGCAAGCCCGGCCGCCGGTGGTTCTGACTATGCCTCGCTTCACCATCGCCGTGGCATTGCTCATCGTGTCGACGATACTGCTGGCATTGTTCTGGGGCAATAGGGATACGCAAACACTGCGTTTGGCCCACGTCTACGAAGTCAGCTCACCCTACCATCGCGAAACGCTGCACGCGGCCGAGGAGTTCGAGGAGCGGACCAACGGGCGCTTCAGAATCAACGTATACCCGGCGGCGGCGCTCGGTAACGAAAGTGCGATTAACGAATCGCTGTCCCTGGGCGCGGTCGACATCATCTACACCAGCGCATCCTTTGTTGCGAACGACTACCCGCCGATCGCGCTGTCAGAGTTTCCCTATTCGATAGAGAGCTTCGAGCATTGGAAAACGTACCGCGATTCGCCCTTGTTCGAAGAGACAGCCGCGGAGTTTGGCGCAGCGACGCGCACGCGGGTACTCGGTCTGACCTACTATGGATTTCGCCATGTGACAGCTAACAGGGCAATTATCGTTCCCGAGGATATGCGCGATCTGAAAATACGCGTTCCCAATGCGCCCATGTTCCTGATCCTGCCGCAGGCGACCGGGGCCAACGCGGCACCGATGCCGTTTGCCGAGGTCTATCTCGCGCTGCAGCAGGGCGTTGTCGACGCTCAGGAGAATCCGCTGACAACCATTCGCTTCAAACGATTCCATGAAGTTCAGGAGCACATCAATCTAACGGGGCATATTGTGCCGTCGTTGTTGACGCTCGTGTCCGAGAGCAGCTTCGATCAACTCGACCCGGATGACAGGGCAGTGCTTCACGAAGTTCTGTGGCGGGCGGCAGAGCGTGCCTCCGAGTCTATCGCGGCCAGCGAGCTGGAACTAATCGACTGGTTCTCGGCCCGGGGCATACAGGTCAACGTCGCGGACCGGGACGCGTTTCGCGCGGCCGTGGAGGCCGAGTTCGAGGAGCGGGAATATCCTTTCGATCCCGGCTACCTCAAGCGCCTCGAGGCGCTGGGCACACCGTGAGCGGAGCTTCGAAACCCGTGGTCGGCTGGCGGGAGTGGCCGTCGCTGATTCTGTTTCTCTGCCTTGGCGCGGTTGTGCTTCTGCAGTTTCTCTCGCGTTATGTGCTGAACGATAGCGTCGCCTGGACGGAGGAAGTCGCTCGCTACCTGCTGATCGGCGTGGCGTATGCGGGTTCGGTGAACGTGCTGCATAAAGGAGAACACATCTTTCTCGAGTGGGCGTATCGGAAGATATCGCGAGTCGATATCAAACCGCTGGCTCTGTTCACGGACGTCATCGTGCTGGCGTTCCACATCTGGATCGCTGTCCTGAGTGTTCAGCTAACGTTTGCCGCGGACCGGCGAATGACATCTGTCGATCTTCCGAAGAACGTCGTCTACGGTTTCGTGGCGTTGACTCTGCTGGCTGCCGTACTGGTCGCCTTGCTGCGGCTGCGGCGGCGGTATCGCCAGAGCAGCGACGAGATTCTGCGCGGAATCGAACAGTCCGCCTCGGCCGAAGAGTCGGTATGACGCTGCTCGTGCTGGTGCTGATTCTACTGGCGACGCTGATCGCTATCGGCGCGCCCATCTATATTGCATTGGGGCTGGCGTCGCTCGTCTACTTCGCGAGCGAAGGGCTCGCAAGCGTGGCGGCGATCCACACGATGATCAACGGCATTAACAGTTTCACGCTGATCGCCGTGCCGTTTTTTATTCTCGCCGGGCACCTCATGAACGCATCCGGTTTCACCGAGCGAATTTTTGCGTTTGCCCGATCCGTTATCGGCTGGGCGCCCGGCGGACTCGGTCACGTGAATATAGGCGCCAGCGTCGTGTTCGCCGGCATGTCCGGTGCCGCGGTTGCCGATGCCGGCGGTCTTGGCGCGGTTGAGATCAAGGCGATGCGGGATGCCGGCTACGATCCGGGGTTTGCGGTAGGCGTAACGGGAGCGTCGTCAACCATTGGCCCGATCATCCCGCCTTCCTTACCGTTGATCATCTACGGCGTGATCGCTGAGGTGTCCATTAGCCGGCTGTTCGCCGCCGGCATCGTGCCGGGGCTGCTGATGGCGGCTTCTCTGATGTTCATGGTTCACTGGATCGCAAAGCGCAGAGGCTTTACGCCGGATGCCAGATTTTCTTTCAAAGTTGCGGCCCGTTCGGCGCGTGGCGCGATTCTACCGCTGCTCGCGCCGGTTATTGTCGTCGGCGGTATCGTGTTGGGCGTCTTCACCCCGACGGAAGCGGCAATAGCGGCCGTCGGTTACACGTTGTTTGTCGGCTTCTTCGTCTTACGCTCGCTCACCCTGCGTTCGGTAACAGCCGCCATGACTGCTACGATCGAAACGACGGCTGTCGTGTTGATGATCGTTGCATCGGCAGCCTTGTTCGCCTGGGTCCTGACCGCCAACCAGGTGGCCGAGGGCATTGCCAGCGGACTGCTCGCGATGACCGATAATCGCACCGTCGTCCTGCTGGCGATCATGCTGCTGGTTTTCATGGTGGGTTTCTTCATGGAGACGATCGCTGCCATTACGGTCTTGGCGCCGCTGGTGCTCCCCGTTTCGCTGGCCGTTGGCATCGATCCCGTGCATCTTGGCATTGTTTTTGTGCTCAACCTGATGATCGGGCTGCTGACGCCGCCGGTCGGAATAGTGCTCTACGTGTTGGCGAAAGTCTCGAAGACTCCGTTCGACGAATGCGTCAGGGCCACCGTTCCGTTCCTCGTGCCGCTGCTGGTCGTACTCATGCTGCTTAGCGTTTTTCCCGCGATAGCGCTGTGGCTTCCCAATACGCTGTACGGGTCTTCCTGATGCCGTTTTTCACCTTATTCGTTCGGCGCCGGCCGCAAGCCCATGACAGCCAGTGGACCGCTCGTGATCGCTAGCTTGAAGACAACAATTGCCGTCTCCAATGGTTTGGGAGAGTGTATTCTTTGGGACGATCGAAAGCAGCGCGTACTCTGGACCGACATGCCCGGTCGCACGCTCTACTCCCATTGCCCGCGGTCCGGAAAAACCCGCAGCCTCGAAGTGCACGAAGATCTTTGCTCGTTTGCATTGATCGAGAACAGCGACGATCTCATCTGCGCATTCCAGAGCGGCCTGGCGCTCATTGACCGAAAGACCGCGGACTATGAATGGCTGTACCGTATCGATCACCCGGAAAGCATCCGCCTCAACGATGGGCGGGTAGACAGGCAGGGCCGCTTCTGGGTTGGCTCCTTGATCGACAACGCAGGCAATCGACCTGAAGACGGACTCTCCGGCGAATTGTTCCGCCTGGATGCAAACGGTGAAGTCACCAAACACCTCGACGGCATCGGTATCAGCAACAGCCTCTGCTGGTCGCCGGGCGGTCAAACCCTGTACTTTGCGGACACGCCTACCAAGGAAATTGTCGCGTTCGAGTTTCGGACGGCGAGCGGCACACTCGGCAAGAAGCGGCGATTCTGCAAAACGCCGGAGGCAGGAGGCCCCGACGGGTCGGTCGTAGATGCAGACGGTTTTCTCTGGAACGCAGAGTGGGGGCAAGGACGAGTCGTTCGTTATGCGCCGGATGGGCGTGTCGACGCGGTCGTGCAGCTTCCGGTATCCAACACTACCTGTGTGACGTTCGGCGGCCGCGATCTTGCGGATCTCTATGTCACCACCGCCCGCTACGGATTATCCGACCGGCGCCTGCGGTCGCAGCCTCAGGCGGGCGATGTATTCGTGTTCAGGACGTCCGTTCGCGGTTTGCCCGAGGAGCGCTACATCAGTCAGCTGCCAAAGCCTTGAGCCGTGCACGACGATCGTACATTCCGCCGTGAAACGACTTTGCGGCTTCGACCATCGGAGCATACGGAACGTCAGCCACGCTGACGAACCCCACATTGTAGTTTTCGCCGTCGTGAGCGCGGCCGGTGAGCGGTGAGTCGATGTACTGGAACCAATGCGCACCGACAAAATAGGGATTGTCGACGACGGACTGCATGTATTCCTGGTACATCCTCGCTCTGTCTTCCTGATCGGCCGCGTGTATTAGGCCCGGATGAAACAACCCGGAATCGCTGGCGCCCATGTGAAATTCGCCAATGATGCTGGGTTTGTCGATCTCGGCAAGAAAGCCCCATCGATAGCTGCCGATACCCTCCTTGTAGGAGTTATAGCTCATGACGTCGACATGCTTGGCTGCGGCCCGTACCACCTCCATCGGCATGCCCCAGTCAGGGAAGCGGGCGCCAAGGTAGAGATGGTCGGGCATGTGGGCTTTTAGCGCGGCGTTGACCACGGCAAAGTACTTTCCGGCATAAGCACCGAGCAGTGCAGAGTAGTCCTGAAGCTGAGCATCGGTGTTGATGGACGATTCGATCCCGGCGTAGAACGACTCCCAGCTTTCGATGCTTGTGCTCCACGACGCGTTGAGAGCATCGATACTGTCGTACTGCGCCTGCAGGATTTCGGTGAAGCGGCGCTTGGTCGGTACGTCTTTGCCGTCCCGGCCGAGCGTATTGAGCACAATTCCCAGGCGCGACTCGTTGGTTTCCGGCCGTCCGAAACTCTTCTCGTTGTCGATAAACACACCAACGCACCACGGGCTTCCGTTAACCTCCTCGGCAATCTTCAGAACCGTGGCTATGGCCCTCCGCTCGAACTCCGGATCGAATACGTCGGGCAAAGGTGCCCAGAAATCGTCGCCGCTAGAGACAGTCTTGAAATCGCCGATGATCCAGCCGTTGGCAAAAAAGGGAATGCGCTGCTGATCGTAGAACCGCGGATCCGTCCAGTTGCCGAGTGAGGTAAAACCCCAGCTCAGCATCCGGTCTATCGTGATTTCCTCCCAGGCATCCAGGTAAGAGCCGGGCGTTTCTTCGCCGTACTTTCGCTCGAGATTGGCGCTGTAAAAGCTGAAGGTTTCCCCGTGTTGCAGCGGGCCGGAGTGGGCCTCGCGCCGGTAACCGAAGTGATTGCCGAGCGGATCGGTATATGACGGCAGCCAGTTGAACATGGCCGCGCGGGTTTGCGATACGAGCTTGCGGGTTGGGACTGCTTCAGGTGAGACCGTGTTCAGGCCTTCGGAATCCTCTGGCGTAAAGTCATCCGCACTGCGCTGCTGGATGCGAGCGGGATCGAAGTCATAGCCGGTCATCGTTGTCGAATTGGACAGTCGAATGATATCGAGCCCCGTTGCAAAGTATAGAAAGCCCTCCGGGTCTACGAGATACCATTTGCCGTCTACCTTCTCCGTGCGGAAGTAGCCGCTGGCGTCCAGACGAGGGCCTGCCTTCCAGCCGCCGAAGCGGGAACGATCCGGCATCGGGCGGCCGCCGTTGAGCTGCTTATATTCGCGGTCGCGCTGCGCCAGGAGTTGTTCGTCCGAGTGAATCTTGCCGGCAAAATTCCGCCTGGCATTCTGGCCGTAGCGATCGACGATATCGTTGAGAAACGCAGGGTCCATCGTGCCATTCGCGATCAGGCGTATGTTGTCTACCGTGACTTGTTTGTCGCGCAGCGCGTTCTGCACGCTAAGCGTAACGCGGACGATGCCCTCGAGATTGAGGTGTTTGGCGCCCCAGAGCGAAACGAACTGAGTTGCGTCGCTTGACCAGGTCGGCGGGTTCGAACGCAGGCCCGAAAGAAAATTCAGCTCGACATTGGCATCGCCGTCGGGTCGGCCGAGATCGTGGCCTTCGAGCTTCGAATAGTAGGTGGTGGCAGCTCCAACCGGCACGCTGACGCTGCGCGTGGTTACGTCTCCCGCGACGTCTTCCACGTCCAGATAAACCTGCGCCGATACCTCACCTCGATTGGCAAGATCGACCGCAAGGCTGAAGTTGGTGTATTCGCTCCAGTCCCAGGCTCGCTCAGGGATGAGTGAAACGCCGGTAAACGCGTTTTGCGAAGAATGCATTCGAACCGTCAGGGCCTGCTCACCGTCTGTTGCGTCGCGCGCCTGCAGCTCGCCCGCTGCGTTTACCAGGCTAACGCCTTCAGGCAACGAATCGGCTTCGAACGACTCGATCAGGATGATCGTGCCTTCAGGTTGGATCTCGCTGTCGACGGTCGCTGGATCGGCGGCGCCGCAGCCGGCGAGTAGCAGAGTCAGCAGCGCCTTACCCGAGAGCAAGTGACTGCCGGCTTCATCGTGTCGGGAGGATGAGCTTCTCATTATCTGCATTGCCGGGGATCTCCCAAATTGGCTGTGCCAGGGCGCACTCGCTTATTGTACATTGTCAACAATTACCTTAATCTAGTTCGCTGATCATCAAGCCATGAGAGTGCATCGTCTATGCGTCCAGGCGAAAAAATTGTCCCCATCCGGGATCAGATCGCGGATCAGCTTCGGTCGGATATCATTGCCGGAGAACTGGCGCCCGGCACCAAGCTGAACGAGCAGGGCCTTGCGACCCGGTTCGGGGTTTCGCGCGGGCCAATACGCGATGTGCTGCTGCAGCTCACCAAAGAAGGTTTGCTCGTTACCAGGAGCAACGTCGGCGCGTCCGTCAGCGAAATGCTGTCGCCGGAGCTTCAGTCTTTGATGGTTGACATTCGGCGGCGAATAGAGAGCCATGCCGCCAAGCAGTTGAAGGGTCTAATGACCGACGAAGACTTCGAGGCGCTCGACTACATTCTCGACCAGTTTCAAACGGCGTTCGAAACCCGCGATTTCACCGCGGTGACAAAAGCGGATATCGAGTTTCACAAATACCTCGTCGAAAAAGCCGGCGGCCAGGAGCTGGTCAATCTGTGGTACCCGGTCGTGTTGCGCATGCGCATGAACTACAAGCGGATCGACTCGCCGGAGGACGGCGTTGATGAGCATCGGGCAATCGTGGATGCGCTACGCGCCGATGACACACGGAGAGTTACCGCGGCCTTGAAAGCCAATATTCGGTAGGCCTCGTTTGGCACGGCTACCGGCCCATCCAGCCGCCGTCGACCAGTACGATGCTGCCGTTGACGTAGTCCGACGCGCCCGATGCAAGGAACACCGCGGGGCCTTTGAAGTCATCGGGTGTCCCCCAGCGACCTTGCGGGATTCGGTCGAGGATTGAGCGATAGCGCGCCTCGTCGTTGCGCAATGCCTCGGTGTTGTCGGTTTTGATGTAGCCGGGCGCAATGCCGTTGATATTCAGGCCTTTGCCGGCCCATTCGTTCGAGAGCGCCATGATTAGCTGCTGCAGGCCACCCTTGCTGGCGGCGTAGCCTGGCACGGTGACGCCGCCCTGATAGGACAGCAGAGATGCCGTGAAGATGATCTTGCCCGACTTTTTTCCGAGCATGTCTTTGCCCAGTTCGCGGCTGAGAATGAACTGAGCGCTGAGGTTGACCTCAATCACCCGGTCCCAGTATTCATCGCTGTGCTCAGCCGCCGGCGCCCGGAGAATGGTGCCGGCGTTGTTAACGAGAATATCCGGCGCACCGTGGTTCGCACGGATTTTCTCGATGAATCCGTAGAGCTGCTCCCGATCGCCGAAGTCGCATCGATAGGCTGTGAACGAGCGTCCGATGGCAGCAACTTCGGATTCCACATCCGAGCCTCTTGTTTCAAGCGTTGCCGAAACGCCCATGATGTCGGCACCGGCTTCCGCCAGGCCCAATGCGATCGCTTTCCCGATGCCGCGCTTGCATCCCGTTACCAGGGCCGTCTTGCCGGTGAGATCAAACAGAGTCGACATCGTCTAGTTCCCCGGCGTTTCTGTTGAGCTGCATTGGATCAAGGCTTTCATGCCGGCCGGATTGCCGTCCATGCTCGAGAAAGCCGAGGCAACGTCGTCGAGCGAGCATACCGACGTAATAAACGGGTCCAGGTCGATATCGCCATTTGCGACCAGGGCAATCGCTGTGTCGAAGTCAGCAGCTTCGTAAACGCGGGCGCCGACGAGTTCGAGCTCTTTCCAGAAGAACTGAAACAGGTTGACGGGCGGCGCCGCGGAATGGATTGCGACCATGCAAATGCGGCCGCGCACGGATGCGATCTCCGTCATCGTCTCGACGGCGGCTGCGACGCCGGTCACCTCGAACACGACGTCGGCGCCTTTGCCGTTGGTCCACTCGCCAACAAGGGCCGCGATATCGTCTCGTACGGGATTCATCGTCCTGACGCCACTGTCTTCGGCGAATGCCCTGCGCACGTCGCTGACTTCCGACAGCATGACCCCAGCGCCGATGCCTTTGGCAACCTGAGCGATAAGTTGTCCGATTGGGCCGCCGCCAAGCACTACCGCTTTCTCGCCCGACTTGAGCCCCGCTCTGGCGACGTCGTGGCAGGCAACGGACAGCGGTTCGATCATGGCGCCCTGTTGCATGGTCACGTTCGAAGGCAGCTTGTGCAGCGTTCTCGATTTAACGGTCCAGGAGCCCTGCAGAGCGCCGGGCGAGTCGATACCCATGAACCTGAGATTGTGGCAGATGTGACTGTGGCCGGCGTCACAAGCGGGGCAGTTACCGCAGTAGTCCAGCGGACGAACGACAACCCGATCGCCGACATCGAAGTCCTTAACGCCGGTGCCGAGTTCTGCAATCACGCCCGACATTTCGTGGCCAATGACCTGCGGTGGCCCGACTCTCTGGTCCATGACGCCATGGTAAATGTGCATGTCCGTGCCGCAGATACCGACAAATCCGACGTCGAGGCGGACTTCGCCCGGCCCGGGAGGCACTTTGGCGCCGGCGATCACTTCAAATGATTGTTTACCTACATATTGAGCGGCTTTCATTTTCTCCACCATGATCTACTTCGGGTTGCTTAAAGCCGCGGCGAGCGACGCGGCTTTTGCCGATACCTCGCCGGCCGAGTTTCCGGGTTTGAACAGATCGCTGCCGATTCCGAAGCCGCTGGCTCCGGCATCGCGATACTTTCGAATGTTGTGAGGGGATATGCCGCCCGTTGCGACCAGCGAAACGCCGGCCGGCAGAACGGACTGCAACGCGCTAAAGTACTCGGTGCCCACAACACTTGCCGGAAATACTTTGAGTGCGTCGGCGCCGGCCTTCAACGCCGCGAATGCTTCGCTGGGCGTCATGCATCCAGGGATCGAAACCAGCCCGGCCTTTGACGTCGCCTCAATTACGTTCGCATCCGTGTTGGGGCTGACGATCAGCTGTCCGCCCGCCTTGGCGACCTCGCTGACAGCTTTGGCCGTCAATACGGTGCCGGCACCGCATAGCGCATCGTCTCCGATCGCCGTTCGCAGCCGTTCGATACTCAGATAGGGCGACGGAGAATTCAGAGGCACCTCAATAATTCTGATTCCGCTTTCTATCAGGGCCGCGGCTACCGCTTCGATCTCGTCCGGTGCAATACCCCGCAAGATCGCAATGACAGGCGCCGTCTCGAGGAGGGAGTTAAGTCGATGGGAAGGCATCAGTCGGTCCGGTTTCGAAGACTACACGGGATCTGGCGCAGCGTGACGCCGCGAAACGATAGTGTACCTCGGCAAAACGTGATTTGTAAATATTTAATTGTTAACAATATTGGGCGAGGTATGTATAATTCATCGAACCTGTATCGAAGAGACCCTCATGGGTAAGCGCGCGACCGCATTCCGGTATGCTTTTATCGTCGCTCTGGGCGGATTTATTTTCGGCCTGGACGCAGCACTCATTTCCGGCACCGTCCGGTTTGTGACGGTCGAGTTTGGTCTGTCAGACCTGCAGGTTGGAGCGGTTGTCAGCGCGCCGGGATTTGGTGTCATTTTTGCCCTCCTGGTTACCGGGCATATCGCGGCCCGGCTGGGACGTCGGAAAGCGCTGCTGATTATCGCGTCGCTGTATCTTGTGTCGGCTATCGCTTCGGTGCTTGCTCCGAACTTCGAAGCGCTGGTTGCCGCGCGTTTTCTGGGCGGCCTTGCGTTTACGTCGCTGTCTCTGGCATCGATGTACATTGGAGAAATCGCCCCGTCGGAGATGCGCGGAAAACTCGTGTCGATGAACCAGATCAATATTGTCATTGGACTGTCAGCCGCGTACTTCGCCAACAACGTCATCTTGCAGGCATCGGCTTCAGGGGCCGAGTGGGTGCAGACAGTCGGCATCGTCGATTACACGTGGCGATGGATGCTGGGTATCGAAATTCTGCCGGCGTTGCTATGGCTCTTGCTACTGCTGCAAATACCCGAAAGTCCACGCTGGCTCGTGCAAACCGGTGATGTGCAGTCCGCGCGGAATGTATTGGAGAGGCTGCTGCCAGCCGGTCGTGTTGAACCGGCGATCATCGAGATACAGGCCAGCGCCGAACACGGGCACGCGCAGAAGTCGGTCGGCGCACAGCTCGCCGATCTGTTCCATCCGCGTATGCGTACCGCGTTGTGGCTGGGCCTGACGATCGCCATAGTCCAGCCGATTACCGGCATTAACTCCATTCTGTTTTACGCGCCAACGGTGTTTGAGCAGACGGGCATCGGAACCGACGCCGCCTTCGCTCAGGCCGTAGTCGTCGGTCTGGTCAGCGTCGTGTTTACCGTGCTTGCGCTGTTGCTGATCGACAAGGTGGGCCGGCGGCCAATGACCTTGCTGGGTTTGACCTGGGCGGGATTGAGCCTGGCGGCATGCGCCTGGCTGTTCTCGACAGCGACGTACGTGCTTGACGATAAGGTGGCCCCGAATCTGAGCGCCAACGTCAGTCTGGAGGATTTGCGGCCGGTCATGGGAGCCGAGTTCGATAGCGACGTTGCATTCAAGGCCGCGGTGCGCGACGCAATCGGCGATGGCGAGCTGAGAGCGAACGAGAGTGTCTTGCTGCAAAACGCGGCGCAGCTCAATTCCACGGCTATTCTCGTGGCGATCGTCAGCTTCATCGCGGCGTTCAATTTCTCGATCGGGCCGATCATGTGGGTATTGTTTTCCGAGATATTCCCGATCTACGTGCGCAGTATCGCGATTCCCAGTTTTGCGCTCGTAACGAGTGTCGTTAACTACTTCGTCAATCAGTTCTTCCCTTGGCAATTGAACAATATGGGCGCCGCCGAAATATTCAGCTTTTACGGCGGGTGTGTGTTTGCCGGGCTCCTGATACTGTCGCGGATATTGCCGGAGACAAAGAACAAGACGATCGAACAGATAGAACGCGAGCTATCCGGCGTACGGGGATTGGCGGCATGAGCGAGCTGCTCAGTGAAAAACGCATTCTGATTACGGGGGCCGCGGCCGGGATAGGGCTTGGCATTGCACGCGCATGCGTCAATGAAGGTGCGTCGCTTGTTGTGTCGGACATAGGTCTCGAGCGGGTTGCTGACGCAACGCGTAACCTGACGGATGATCCATCAAGAATTCAGGCGGTAGCACTGGACGTAAGCCGGCAGGAGTCGGTCCGCGAGTTTTTCGCGTCGGCCGGTTCAACAGTCGGACGCATCGATGGCGTCGTGAATAACGCAGGCCTGACGCTCGACGGCGACTTTCTCGAATTCCCCGAGGAGGATCTCGAGCGCCTCTGGAGTACGAACCTAAGGTCCGTATTCCTCGTTTGTCAGCAAGCCGCAAGGCTAATGAAGGAGCAAGGCGGCGGCGCCATCGTCAACATCGCATCGAATCACGCGGCGGCCGGCATTCCGGGATACGAGATGTACGCGGCCACCAAGGGCGGTGTCGCTGCCATGACCCGCGCCATGTGCTGGAGTCTCGGCAAGCACGGTATTCGTGTCAATACGCTAAGCCCTGGTCTTACGCACACCGAAACCGTTGCCGGAATGGTCGAGGCGCGTCCGGATCTGGCGGCAGGTTTTGCCGCGATGCATGCCAGTGGCCGCTATGCAACCGTCGATGAAATCGGGGCAACGGCGGCTTTTCTGTTGTCCGACAGGGCCAGCGCCATTTACGGCGCCGAGATCGTTGCGGATCACGGGCTTTCGGCGCTACTTTGCCGGTCCGAGGACATCAAGTAGGTGCTGCGGCAATGAAAATAACGGACATCAAGGCGTATCCGGTCTGGGTTGGCCATCGCAACCTCTGTTTGGTCAAGGTGGAAACCGACGCCGGGATTTACGGCTGGGGTGAGTCGGGTGTGTCGAGCCGTGAGCTTGCGGTCATTGGGGCCATCAAGCATTTCAGGGAGTTTCTCGTCGGGCAGGATGCAACGCATATTGGCGCGATCTGGCAGGAGCTCTATCGCGGTCAGTACTTCGAGGGCGGCCGGGTGCTGACCGGGGCGATATCCGCCATCGATATTGCCTTGTGGGATATCGCCGGCAAATCACTGGGCGTGCCGATTCACCGTTTGCTGGGGGGTAAACAGCGTGAGCAGATTCCCTGCTTTATTACGACGACAAAACCTTTTGACGAAACGCTAGTCGCCGATGCCCGGGCACTCGTCGACGCCGGCTGGAAGGTTATCCGAACAACGGCGGGCGAACTCGGTTCCGTAGATCATGTGACGGAGTTGGATATCCGAAGGTCCGTTGCCGATGCGGCGGCCGTACTCAGGGAGACGCGGGCGGAAATCGGCTATGACGTTGTCTTGGGGATCGATTATCACCACCGCCTGTCGGTGGCCGAAACGGCCTCGTTTTGCCAGAAGATGCCCCCCGGCACGATCGACTTCATTGAAGATCCGATCCGCCACCAGACACCGGAAGCTTATGAAACGCTCAGGCAAATGGTCGAGGTGCCGTTCGCCATTGGCGAGGAGTGCGCGAGCAAGTGGGATTTCATGCGCTACATCGAGCAGGGTATTACGAGTTTCGCGCGCATTGATGTTTGCAACGTCGGTGGTTTCACCGAGGCGATGAAAGTCGCATCGTCGGCCGAAACGCATTACATCGACGTCATGCCGCACGACCCGCTCGGACCGATTTGTTCCGCCGCAACTATCCAGTTTTCCGCTGCGATTTCCAATTTTGCCTGGTGCGAAGTGTCGCCATACGAGTCGAGGGACAACACGGACCGCGACAAGCTGTTCGTTAATTCGCCCAACGAAGCCGGCGGCGTGTACGACGTATCCGATGCGCCAGGTCATGGCGTTGACGTGAATGAAGAAGAGGTTGCAAGGCAGACCTTCAAGTTCTGGGAGGCGCCCAGAATGAAAAAGCCTGACGGCTCTTTTACCAACTGGTGAAACCACGACCGTTACAGACATGCATATGAGTTCGATAAAAAAAATCAGTACGCGGCTATTCAACGTGCCCCTGGCAGAGATCCTGTCAGACGCGAAGCACGGCGATCACAGCCATTTCGAGTTGATTACCGCAACGGTAGAACTTGCAGACGGAAGCTGCGGTACGGGCTATACCTACACTGGCGGTCGAGGCGGCGCGGCCATCAAGTGCATGATCGACAACGACCTCGTGCCTGCATTACTGGGCGAGGACGGCAGCAGTCCCGCACGTATTGCCGAATTGCTGGAATGGCATATTCACTATGTGGGTCGAGGCGGCATCGCGGCCTTCGCCATGTCGGCGATCGATATCGCTCTTTGGGACATCCTGTGCAAGCGTGAGGAGAAGCCGCTCTGGCGTGTTGCAGGCGGCGAAGACAGGTCGTGCAAAGCCTATCGAGGCGGCATAGATCTGAATTTCTCGAAAGTCCGTTTGCTCGACAATATCAATTCCTACCTGCGATACGGAGCCAACGCGGTCAAGATCAAGGTTGGCAAAGAAGACCTCGAGGAAGATATCGATCGTGTGAGGTCGGTTCGCGAGCTGATCGGGCCGGATGTTGCGCTCATGGTTGACGCGAATTATTCCATGTCGGTAGAACATGCCATTCAGGCAGCCAACGCCTTCAAGGCACAGGATATTCTCTGGTTCGAAGAGCCTACAATTCCTGACGATTACGACGGCTTCGCGCGGATCGCAGCAGAAACAGGCGTGCCTCTGGCCATGGGCGAAAACCTGCATACGATCCACGAGTTCCGGCATGCGTTCGATCGTGCGGGCCTATCTTACATTCAGCCTGATGCTTCGAACTGCGGGGGCATAACGTCCTGGCTGCGGGTTGCCGAGATGGCCAAAGAGTGTGGCATTCCGGTGTGTTCGCACGGCATGCAGGAACTGCACGTCGGTCTGGTGTCTTCGCAGCCGAACGCGGGCTGGCTCGAGGTGCACAGTTTTCCCATCGACGAGTTTACCAAGCGGCCGCTGGTGATCGAGAATCACCGGGCCGTGGCCTCGGACGAACCTGGCACGGGCGTGGAGTTCGAGTGGGACCTGCTTGCTCCGCACGAAGTCACGCAGGCGCGTGAGGAACCCGGTGAGCGAGTTGCGGACTGCGTTGCGACAAGCTAAAGACTCACTCTGTCGACGCTACAAGCAAGAAGACGGTATGCACAGTCTTGCAAAGCAGGCCCAGCGGCGGATCTCGTTCAGCGGCGGAAGCCGTAACGTGCCGCCCACTTGCCGATGAAGTCAGAACTCGAAAAACGCTGCTCCGCGCTCATAGAGGCGCTTGGTCTGGGTAACGCTTCGGATATTCGATCGGTGACGCCGTTGACCGGAGGCGTCGCCTCCGATATTGCCGTGGTCGACGTTCGCGGTCGGCGCATCTGTGCGAAGTTTGCCCTCGAAAAACTGCGGGTTGCCATAGACTGGCAAGCGCCGCCAGACCGTAGCGCGGCGGAGTACGCATGGCTCGAGGTCGCCGGCCGTGCCGTTCCGGACTGTGCACCCGCGGTGTACGGACACGATACCGACGCCAACGGTTTCGCCATGGAGTTTATTCATGGCGACGACGTCTACCTGTGGAAGGAGGCGTTGCTCAGCGGCGAGCCATCCAGGAACGAAGGGCACAAGCTTGGCGAAGTGCTCGGGACACTGCACGCGCTGACGGCGCAGAGTTCGTTCGATCGCGCGCCGTTCGAAAACCAGGCCGACTTTTACGCGCTCAGGCTGGAGCCCTATCTCGCGTTTGTCGCCAGTGTGCATACAGCGCTGGCGACGCCGCTGCGGCGCCTGATCGCATCGTTACAGCACAACGACCGGGTGCTCGTACACGGCGACGTCAGCCCAAAGAACCTCTTGTTTCGCGGCGGCCAGCCGGTGTTTCTGGACGCCGAGTGCGCAACGATGGGAGATCCTTCTTTCGACGTCTCCTTTTGCCTCAATCACTTGCTTCTCAAAGCCTTTCACATGCCGGACCGTGTCGAGGTGTTGCGTCAGGAAGGAAAGAACCTCTGGGCTGCGCATGCCGCGCATGTGGCCTGGGAAGAGACAGCCGCTCTGGAGGCCCGGATCTGCAGGCTACTGCCCGCTTTGATGCTGGCCCGCGTCGATGGAAAGTCGCCGGTTGAGTATCTCAGCGAACCGGCGAGCGACAGAATCAGGGACTTCGCAACCCGAATGATCGAAGCTGCGCCAGTTTCTCTGGAGGAGCTTTTGTCGGAAGTTACGAACGCCGTTGGGGAGGAGCTCATTGAGCAAAATTAGTGGCATCCTCGCCAGGCGAGTCTGGGATTCCCGCGGTAACCCAACCGTCGAGGCCGAAGTGACGCTCGATTCCGGTGTCACCGGATCGGCCATTGCACCGGCCGGCGCATCGAGGGGAGCGAGGGAAGCGATCGACCGGCGGGACGGTGGTGAATCTCTCCGGGGCATGAACGTATCCGGCGCGCTGGCCTCCATAACGGAGATAATTGCGCCGGCTCTGGTGGGTAAAGACGTTGCCGACCAGGACTCGCTTGACGACGTGATCGTCTCGTTGGATAACTCCCCGCTCAAAACAAACCTCGGCGGTAACGCAACGGTTGCCGTATCTCTCGCACTCATGCACGCCGCCGCGGCGGATTGCCGCAAACCTCTGTGGCGACACATAGCGGACCACTATCAGCGTACGCCATCGATACCGCTGCCCGAGATCCAGATCTTCGGCGGCGGCGCTCACGCGGGCCGTCGCGTCGACATTCAGGACTTCATGATCATGGTTCCCGGCGCTACCAGTTTCGACGAGGTGCTGGAAGTTACGAACGAAATCTACTTTGCGGCCGGCGACATCATGGCAAGCAAGGGACGGCTCGCCGGAGTCGCGGACGAAGGCGGGTGGTGGCCCGCGTTTGACAGCAACGAGGAAGCGCTCGAAACGCTGGTCGCGGCAATTGAGAAGGCCGGTGAGAAGCCGGGCGAACGCGTCGTCATATCGCTGGATATTGCGGCCTCCGAGTTTGGCCAGGAAGGACTTTATCGCTTGGCGCTCGAAGACCGGGAACTGGATAGCGGCGGGCTCATCGACCTGCTTGGCCGTTGGATCGACGATTATCCAATCGCCTCGATTGAAGACCCGCTGGGCGAAGACGATGAAGCGGGCACGATCGAGTTCACGCGGCGATTCGGAGATCGCATCCAGATTATCGGTGATGACTTCGTCGTAACCCGCGCGGACCTTATTGCGCGGGCCGCCGCCGCGGGCGCCTGTAATGCCGTACTCGTGAAGGTCAATCAGGTCGGCACGCTGACCGAGGCCGTTCGAGCCTTCGAAACCGGGAGTAACGCCGGCTGGCGTGCCGTTGTGTCGGCGCGTTCGGGAGAAACGGAGGACGTGACGATAAGCCACCTCGCCACGGGTCTTGGCTGCGGGCAGCTCAAGGTGGGTTCGTTTACGCGTTCCGAACGCCTGGCGAAGTGGAACGAGTGTCTGCGTATTCAGAATGCGCTGGGTGCGGAGAGTTTCGTAGCGGGCGCGCCGCTGGCGGCGACCTGGTGGGGACAACAACACTGGAAGGAGGAGCAATGAAACTGGCCAGAGTAGGACCGCAGGGATCGGAAGTGCCATGCGCGGCTGATACATCCGGGGTGTTGCGCGATATATCTTCGCTGGTCCCGGACATCACGCCCGAGACGATCGAGACGCTGCGGGCGCAGCTGGCGAATGCTGATCTCTCGGCGTTGCCGGAAGTGAGCGCCGACGGTGCGCGTATCGGCACGCCACTGACCCGGCCGAGAAACATCTATTGCATCGGCTTGAACTATTCGGATCACGCGGCCGAAGCCGGCATGGATATCCCCGACGAGCCCATTCTGTTCAACAAGGCATCCGGTACCTTCTGTGCGCCGAACGATCCCATTCTCTACTCGCAGAAGATGACCCGGCTGGACTGGGAGGTCGAACTTGGCATTGTCATTGGCACACCAGCCCTGAACGTTTCGCGGGACGAGGCGCTGGACCATGTGCTCGGCTACACGCTGGTTAACGACGTATCGGAACGCGCGTGGCAGCTGGAGCGTGGCGGGCAGTGGGCGAAAGGCAAGTGTTTCCCCAACTTCTGCCCGACCGGCCCGTTTATCGTGTCCGGCGACGAAGTGGATGACGCGAAGTCCCTGAACATGTGGCTGGACGTAAACGGACAGCGTATGCAGACCGGCAATACACGGACGATGATCTTCGACTGCGCGACGATCGTCAGCTACCTGTCCGAGTTCCTGCGGCTCGAACCGGGCGATCTTATCAGCACGGGGACGCCACCCGGCGTAGGTGCCGGAATGAAGCCGCCCGTGTGGCTCACGACCGGTGATCGGGTGACCCTGGGGATCGACGAACTCGGGGAGCAGGCGCAGGAAGTCGTGGCGCTGTAAGACTTTCGTGGAGGAACAATGAATACGATTGATCTGGCGGGACGCAACGCGATTATCACCGGGGGCGGCCGCGGCATGGGGCTGGCGATCGCCCGGCGGTTTCTTGAATCCGGTGCGGCGGTTTCCCTGTGGGACATCAATGAGCGCGATCTCGAAACGGCACGAGAACAGCTTTCGGGCCTTGGCGTGGTCGAGAGCCGCCGTGTCGATGTCGGCGACTACGCGAGCGTGGAGTCCGCGGCGTCGGCCTCAGCCGAGGGCCTGGGGAAAATCGATCTGCTTGTGAACAGTGCTGGCGTGGCGGGTATCAACGCCGCATTGGTCGACTATCCGCTGGATGTCTGGCGGCAGGTTCAGCGGGTCAATCTCGACGGCATTTTTCATACCTGCAGAGCCGTTGTGCCTTACATGCAGGCTAACGACTACGGCCGTATCGTGAACATCGCGTCCATGGCCGGGAAAGACGGCAACCCGAACGCGTCCGCCTATTCCGTCTCGAAAGCCGGCGTTATCAACCTGACCAAGTGCCTCGGTAAAGAGCTGGCAGCCAGCAATATTCGCGTCAACGTCGTTGCACCCGCGGTCATCGAAACCGAAATGCTGGCCGATGTGTCCGAGAAGCAGATTGCCTACATGCTTGAGAAGATTCCGATGGGCCGCATGGGCCAGGTCACGGAAATCGCAGCCATGGTGGCGTGGATGTGTTCCGAGGATTGCTCGTATTCAACGGGTGCGGTCTTCGATCTGTCGGGTGGCCGGGCTACCTACTGAACCAAAAGGACGACAACTGATGGACTACTACAAGTGTTTTGTCGATAACGAATGGATCGATTCGTCCAGCGGTGACCGCATGGCTGTAGAGAATCCGGCGACCGGGCAGCTTTTTGCGGAAGTGCCTGCTTGCACAGGCGGCGATGTGCAGCGGGTGCTCGAGTCTTCGTCTCGCGCTCAAAAGGAATGGCAAATGCTGCCGCCGATCGAGCGTGCGGGTTACCTCTATAAGATCGCCGAGGGCCTTGAGGAGAAGCGCGAGCTATTCAAGCGGCTGCTGGTCGCCGAGCAGGGTAAGACGCTCGCTGAGGCCGACGGCGAAGTGACCGACACCATTCGCTACATGACCTATGCAGCGGAAGCGGCCCGCCGTATCCGCGGGGATATCTTTCCGTCAGATTTGCCGAACGAGCAACTTTACATTCATAAGGTCCCTTACGGTGTAACCGTTGGGCTGTGTGCCTATAACTATCCGCTGGCACTGATTGGCCGCAAGGCCGGGCCTGCGCTGGTCACCGGCAATACTATGGTGCTGAAGCCGCACGAAGCAACGCCCCTGACCGCTGCCGAGTTTTGCCAGGTGGCTCTCGACGCGGACCTTCCGCCGGGCGTGATCAATATGCTCACGGGCACCGGCGCTGAAGTTGGCGCGGCGCTTGTGGAAAGCTCTATCACACGGCTGATCACGCTAACGGGCAGCATAAGAGCAGGCCAAGCAATTGCCGCGGCGGCGGCGAAGAACATGGCCGCTCTGTCGCTGGAACTGGGGGGCAAAGCGCCATTCATCGTGCTTGAAGATGCCGATATTGATGAGGCGGTAGAAGCTGCGGCCGTGGCCCGGTTCGCCAACTGCGGTCAGGTGTGTATCTGCAACGAGTCGGTCCTGGTTGAAGAATCAATAGCGGATGAATTCACGGACAAGCTGCTGCAGCGGGTGGCGGGCATCAAGCCGGCCGATCCCATGAGCAATGCCGGTATGGGGCCGATAGCTACGCCCGAAGCGCTCGCCCGGATCGACAAGCTCGTCCAGGAGTCGGTAGGCGGCGGCGCCGAGTTGGCGATGGGCGGCAAACGCCCCGCAGGCGAAGCGTTCGAAAACGGCAACTGGTACGAGCCAACGGTATTGCTGAATGCAAGCGCCGAAAACGCCGCGGTTCGGGAGGAGATATTTGGCCCGGTCCTGCCCGTCGTAAGAATTTCAGGATACGAAGAGGCGCTCGCTATTACCAACTCGCGGCCGGACGGGCTATCGGCGTATCTGTGGACCCGGAACCCTTCAATCTATATGGATGCGATCCAGAGGATGGAAACCGGAACGATCTTCCTGAACAAAGGAATTGTTGGCTATATTCAGGGCTATCACAACGGCCATAAGCTCAGCGGGCTCGGCGGTGAGGATGGGATCTACGGTATCGAAGGCTATCTGCAAAAAAGAACGGTCTACATGAAGTACTAGCCTGGATTATTCACGAATCGTCGCGATAATTGGGATTTGTTCGCACAAGGAATTTTCCGGCCAAGTGGAATATCGGGGTGTATTTCCGAGGGCGGAAAATTCCTTGTGCGAACAAAGATCAAAGAAGGGCGCGAGCGCATTCGTGAATAATCCAGGCTAGCGCTCAGGAGAGCTTCGGCGGGTACGGCGCAAACAGTATCTTCTCTTCGATTCGGCGCAGACGCTGCCAGTTTTCCACCGCTGCGGGTTCGAATTCCGCTTGCGGTGGCTCGACGAGATCGAAGTTACCGCAAGCGTCATGGCCAAGAACAAGGCTCGCGCCGGTTTTTTCGCCGTCCTTTGCGAGGCCGACACTAGGGCGTACGTAGCGAATCGCAATGCCAATTCGCCGGTCGTCCGACCGGTTGGCCGCGGATGCGTGAAACATACGGCCGTGATGTAGCGAAATCTGGCCCGGCTTAAGCTCGACGTTAACCGTCTTTTCCTCGTCCACATCAACGGCTAGTTCCTGGCCACGACTCAACATGTTGCGGTCTTCGAAGGTGTCCTTGTGCTCGACTACCGCTGTGTGGCTGCCCGGCAGGAAGCGCATGCAGCCTGACTGCGCCGTGGCGGGCGACAGAGCCAGCCACACCGTCACCTCGTCATCGGAGTCGAGTCCCCAGTAGTGCAGGTCCTGATGCCAGCTGATGAAGTCCTTCGTGCGCGGTTCCTTCACGAACAAATCCACGTTCAGGGCGAGCAGGTCCGGCCCCATTACCGAGGACACGGCTCCCAGTATGCGTCTGTTTCTTGCGAGTGCGTCAAACCAGGGGAGAACCCAGTTCGAGTTGTTCTTGAGCATGGCCTGCCGCTCGCGATTGCCGCTAACGCGTTCTTCCAGACTTTCAAGCTCGCTCCGCAAGCGAGATGCGTCAGCTTTGCTAAAAACATCGATGGGAAACAGGCAGCCGTCCCGTTCATAAGCCTCGATCTCTTGTTGTGAGATTTGCATTAGCCGGTCTCGCCCCTGCCGTAGTCCGGGGCATGATGGCTGTCCGCCCGTGCACCGGCAAACGATAAAAATTGCCTCCCAGACTTAGGTCAGCTTATGCTTGATTGGCTATGAAACGACGTATTCCTTCCCTGAACTGGCTCCGTGTTTTCGAGGCGGCCGCGCGAACCCAAAGCTTTGCGCGCGCGGCGGAACTGCTGAACATGAGCCCTGCGGCGGTCAGTCAGCAGATAAAGTCGCTGGAGGGTTACACCGGCAAGCCCCTGTTCTTGCGCGGTGCCCACGACGTGAAGCTGACCGACGCCGGCCGGGCTTTCTGGCCGACCGTCAGCGATGCCCTTGCGTCCGTCGAAATTCGGGCTGCGACCTTGTTTGGGACTGCAGACACGGTTCCTCTGACTATTCGCGCCACGCAGATACTGGCTTGTTCGTGGCTATCGGCTTTGCTGTCTGAATTTCGTAAGGCGCATTCGGGAATTAACGTCCACCTCCTGTCTGATTCGGCAACGTCGGTGGATGCCGGCGACGACGTGGAACTCACAATCGTATTCGGCGAGACGGACGCCGGCTGGACGCACCGCGATCTCTTGTTCGGTGAGCGGCTTTACCCCGTTGCACGGCCTGAAGTCTGCCGTGAGATCGAAGCAGCCGCCGATCTGTCGAACTTCACACTCATCGAAATTGCGGACCACCGCGCGGGCTGGTTTCGGCTCTACGATAGCTTGGGCATCGATCCGGACGACGCGCGATTCACGATAACGGATCGAACCGATCTTGCATTAGCGCTCTCGGCTAGCGGCTACGGCATCGCGCTTGCCCGGTCGCCAGCTACGGATGTCATCGTTAAGCGCTACGGTCTCGAGCCTTGTTTGCCGGACGTAGAGGTGCCCGGTGTTGAAAGCTACTTCCTGAGTTGCCGTTCTACCGAGTCTTTGTCGGACGCTGCAGTGGCTTTCCGTAGCTGGCTTCTCGAGAAATCCGCAAGGTGCCGCGATTAATCGGTCCGGGTGCGCCATTCGGATTAGGGGCCTGTAAGCGATTTAGCTTGGAGCCAGTTTTTGTCGTTCGCCTGAAAATTGGCTGAATGTTCGTTCAACAAAGTGGACGGCTAAGCTATCAGCGGCCATAATGCACCGTCGTTTCGGATGAGCGGGCAGCATGCAAAGACGCCGTTTCCTCAAAACCAGCGGATGGGGTGCATTCGGGTCGGTCGTTGCGCCGGCCGTGCAGGCAAAGTCAGCAAAACTGCGGCTGAAAATGCTCACGTCGTGGCCGGCCGGTTTTCCGGGTCTGGGCACCAGCGCCCACCGAGTCGCGAGACAAATCGAGGCAGCCACAGGCGGCGAGATCGCAGTGCAGGTGTTCTCCGCGGGAGAAAGGGTGGGTCCGTTCGACGTGTTCGACGCAGTGGCGGCCGGCGACGCGGACCTTTACCACTCCGCCGACTATTATCAGCAGGAAGAATCGCCGGCTTACAATTTCTTTACGGCGATACCGTTCGGTATGACCGCGATCGAGATGGCCGGGTGGCTGCTGCATGGTGGCGGTCAGGCTCTGTGGGACGAGCTGGCGGCCCGGGCGAACGTCAAACCTCTGCCGTGCACGAGCACCGGTGCCCAGATGGGCGGTTGGTTCAAGCGTGAGATCCGCGATATCTCGGACTTCGAGGGCCTGCGAGTTCGCATGCCCGGGCTAGGCGGTGTTGCATTGAGCAAGCTCGGTGCCGTGCCGGTCAAGCTGGCCGGCGGCGAGATCCAGGCGGCCCTGAAAGAAGGCACTCTGCAGGCGGCCGAATGGGTTGGTCCGTGGAACGACCTTGCGGCGGGCATGCACCTGGCCGCCGACCGCTACTATTACCCGGGTTTTCACGAACCGGGCGGTTTACTCGCGCTGGGTGTCAATCTCGATCTGTGGCGCAGTCTCGACACACGCCTGCAGGCGATTCTTCGAGAGGTAACGACAGCGGAGTACATTCGTTCCCTGACTGAATTCAATGTCAGAAACGCCGAGGCACTGACGCTCTTCGACGACAAGCACAATATTCAACCGCAGCCTTTCGATGCGGCTATTCTGGCGGCCATTGCCGTCGCCGCGGATGAGGCGGTAGCGGAGATCGCGGATGCGGATGCCTTGACGCGGGAGATTCACGCCAGTTTTACCAAGGCCCGCGACAATGCCATGCGATGGGCAGGGGTTGGCGAAGAGGCGTTCACCATGGCGCGACGAAAACACTATGCGGGCTGAGCGGCAAACCGATGTTGCAACGGGCATCACCGGAGTCGTCAGAGTGATTGCCAGACCAATCATCGTTGTTGTCGTGGCGGCTACGCTCGCAGCCTGCGGCCCGTGGAATGACTCCGCAGCCAGCACAAACGCAGGCACTCTGGCGGCTACCGGTGCCGGCGTGCCGTGCGAGCTGCGAGTGGCCTGGGATCCCTATGAGCCCTACTCGTATTCTGATGGTGGGGCCCTTCCCGTCGGCTACGACATCGAGGTTGTAACCGAGGTGGCGAAGATTATCGGCTGCTCCCTGACGTTCGAGGAGATGGCCTGGAGCGATGTCCTGACGGCGCTGCGAACCGGCGAGAAAGACATGGCCGTCGGTACCGGCTACAAGGAAGACCGCTCTCACTGGTCCTGGTATTCGGAGAGCTACCGCGACGAAGTCATTGGCTTGCTGCTGCGTGCGGGTAGCAGCCGGACATTCGCCGGTGAAAGCTTCGACGAAGTGCTGCAGCGCGGCCTGGTTTTCGGTAAGACCACCGATGACACCTACGAGCCGGAATTCGAAGCCCTGTTTTCGAAGTACGCCGAACAGATTCGACCCCGCGTCGGCGAAAGAGAGAATCTGCAGCGGCTTCTGGATAGCGACATCGACGGTTTTCTCGTCGAGATCAACGTCGGCGCAGCGCTGGCATTGCGCTCAAGCGTCGCCGACGAGGTCGAGTTTCATCCACTGGCGTTTGGCGCGGGGAGCTACCGGCTGCAGATGAGCAAGCTGACGGTGGATGCCGCCAAACTTGCCGACATCAACGCGGCCTTGCAGCAGCTCGCGCACAGCGGTTGGTTAAAGAAGCGCATTTCGTCTTACGCTTTGCGCGGCAACGAGGAGCAACGGTGACAGTACAATGACGGTCACACGCAGGCAGTTTATCGAGCGCGTTGGCGCAATGGGATTCGGCGCGGCGTTCGTCTCGATGCAGGCATTGGGCATGCTGCCGTCGGAAGAACCGCACACCGGTTTGCCGCGGCTGGAACCCGGCTCCGGCAACGGCAAGTCCGTTGTTGTGCTGGGCGCCGGCGTGTCCGGTCTTGCCGCGGCGTTCGAGCTCGAACGTGCCGGCTATCGCGTCACCGTCCTGGAAGCATCCAATCGCAGCGGTGGGAGAAACCGGACCATCCGCAACGGCGACGTCGTGCAGGAACTCAACGGCGTCAGGCAGACCTGCAAGTGGGGCGACGGCCTGTACTTCAACGCCGGCCCGTCGCGGATATCCTCACAACACTGGCGCGTGCTGCACTATTGCCGCCGGTTCTCGATTCCGCTGGAGGTGCAGATCACGACCAATCGCGCGGCCCGCTACCAGGACGACAATGCGTTCGGCGGCCGTGCGATCGAGAATCGTCAGCTGCATTACGACACCCGCGGTTATGTTGCCGAGCTGCTCAGCAAGTGTGTCCATCAAGGGGCGCTGGATCAGGAACTGAGCGACGACGATCAGGCCACGCTGCTCGAGTTCCTGCAGGACTTCGGCGACCTGAGCAAAGACGGCCGCTATACGGGCTCTTCGCGCGCCGGCTATTCGCGCTTTCCCGCCGCCGGCATGGATTTTGGCAGGAAACGCGAGCCGCTGGCATTCCGCGATCTGCTGGATGCGAGATTCTGGGGCTGGATGTTCAGCGAAGACGACATCTTCGGCCACCAGGCGACGATGTTCCAACCGGTCGGCGGCATGGACAGGCTGGTCACGGCGTTTACCGATCAACTGGAGCAGGGCGTCGTCAAGTCCAACTGCACGGTCGTGGATATCGTCAACGGCGACGACGGCGTTGAGGTGGTCTACCGGCAAACGGAGCCGGGCAGCCTGCCGGTGTTTGCCGCGCCGCAGGAAACCGTGCCGCACCGTTTCGGCTTCGACCACCTCGGCAAGCGGGCGACGATACGCGCCGATTACTGCATTACCACCATCCCTTTTGCCGGCTACAAGTACATCCGCAACAATTTTTCTGCGCTGAAAAAGCGGGCTATCGAGAAAGGCCAGCACTACGAAAACTCGGTCAAGCTTGCCTGGAAGTCCCGCCGCTGGTGGGAAGAAGATCTCGGTATCTACGGCGGCGTTTCCTACACGACGCGGGACATCGAACAGATCTGGTATCCAAGCAGCGAATTCTTCGCGAAGAACGGAATTATCGTTACCAGCTACAACGACGGCGAGGTGGGCCACCTTTGGCACAAGATGTCGCCCGCCGAGCGAGCCGACGCCGCCAGACTCAGCACCGACCGGGTGCATCCCGGTTACGGCCGGGAGCTTGCGGAGCCCATTTCACTGTCATGGCGAACGGTGCCTTATAGCTGGGGTGCATGGCCGGCCTGGGAGCCGGACGACAGCGAGGAAGTCACGGCGATCTACGGCGACATCATTCGACCCGAAGGGCGCGTGTTCTTCGCCGGCGACATCGCCAGTCTGTGGGCCGGCTGGATGGAGGGCGCGTTTGCCGCCGCACATTCCGCCGTGACGTCGATCGACACAAGAGTACGAGACAGCAAGGTATGAGCGACTATGACCAACAGGATTTACATCGCGAGCCGGGCCAGTCGGACGAATTCCGCGTCAGCAACGACAAGGGCAGCTCGCGGCCCCGACGACCGCGGACCGCGCAGGCGGATATCCGGCAGATTCTGAACCTCCGTATCGACCGGCGCGATTTTCTGGCCGGTGCGATGACGGCAACGGCGCTGCCGACCTCCGTGCTGCTCGCCGGCTGCGAAGCCGAACCGGTGACCAAGTCCTCACCCAAAGCTTCATCGGCTCCATCGAGCTCGAATCTGACCTTCACCGAGGTGCCCTACGATACGGTCGCCGAAGACGTACTGCCTCCCGGCTACTCCCGACGCATACTGATCAGTTGGGGCGATCCCTTGCACGCCGACGCGGAGGCCTTTGACCCGGCCCGGCAGACCGCGGCATCGGCCGGGCGTCAGTTCGGCTACAACAACGATCACTTGGCGTATGTACCGATCGATCCGGCCGCTAGCGCTTCGGAACACGGCTTGCTGGTCGTCAATCACGAATATCCGTTGCCGTGGCTAATGTGGGACGATCTCGATAAAGACTCGGCGGCGGCAAGGATGACGCGCGAGCAGGTGGACGTGACGATGGCGGCGGTTGGACTGTCCGTGCTCGAAGTCAAACGCGAAGGCGACCAGTGGCGAGTCGTCGGAGACAGCCGTTTCAATCGGCGCGTGTCGATGTTCACGCCCATCGACTTTAGCGGCCCGGCCCGGGGGCATCCGCGCATGCAGACCAGCGGCGACCCTGATGGACAAACGGTTATCGGCACGCATGACAATTGCAACGGCGGCATCACGCCGTGGGGAACCGTACTGAGTTGCGAAGAAGGTTCGTCGGACTTTTTCGCGGGCGACTACGAGAAGTCGCCCGACAAGGCGCATCTTGAACGCTACTATTACGACGAGCAAAGCGAGACCGGCGAATACGGTTGGGGGCGCTTCCACCCGCGGCTGAACTTCGAGCAGGAGATGAACGAGCCGAATCGCTTCGAGTGGGTCGTCGAGGTCGATCCCTTCGAACCCGGCAGCCCGCCGGTCAAGCGTACGGCGCTCGGTCGTTTCGCGCATGAGGGCGCACATACGGTGCTGAACGGCGACGGGCGGGTCGTCGTATTCATGGGGGACGATTGGGAGTTCGAGTACATCTACCGCTTCGTCAGCGACGGTCGCTACGACCCTGACAATCGCGCTGCAAACCGCGATCTGCTCGACGCGGGAACGCTCTCGGTCGCGCAATTCGACGACAGCGGCACGCTGCGCTGGCTGCCGATTCGATTCGGCGACGGACCGCTGACACCGGCCAACGGCTTTACGGATCACGGCGACGTGATGATTCAGACGCGCAGGGCGGCGGACCTTCTCGGCGCGACGCCAATGGACGCGCCGGAGGGGTTTGTCAGCAATCCTCTCACTGGTGTCCTGTTCCTCGCGCTGACGCAGAACCGCGATCGCAAGGCCAATCAGGTCTCCGCGCCGAACCCGCGTGCCAACAACGAATACGGCCATATGCTCGAACTGTTACCACCGTCTGCCGCCGCCGACGGCAACGAAGCCAACGGCGTTCGCGACTATGCGGCAGAACGCTTCGACTGGTCGTTGCTGGTGCTCTGCGGCGACCGCGCCGATGCGGCGCCGTTCCATCCCGATACGGCGGAAACGAGCCGCTTCACCGACCCCGACAACCTGAGCGTCGATCCCTTGGGCCGCCTCTGGGTCTGCTCCGACGACGGCAACGGCGCCCGGGATGCGCTGTACGCGATGCAGACCGAAGGGCCGGAGCGTAACCTGAGCCGGCGCTTCTATCTGCCCGCGCTGGAATCCGAGTGCTGCAGTCCGGCATTTACGCCGGACGGACGCACGCTGTTCCTGGCGGTGCAGCACCCCGGCGAGGAGGCGGGCAATTTGCAGGCTTCCGTTACTCAATGGCCCGGTCTCGCGCCGGGACAGCCGCCGCGACCTTCGGTCATTGCGATCACGCGCGATGACGGCGGCGTGATCGGGAGTTAGCGTGAATAGCAAAGCGAGAATCGACTGGCACCGCTGCGCGCAGTCGCTGCGGGCCGACGGTAAGCACTTCATCGACGGTCTGTCCGTTGCCTCGCAGGACGGGCGCCTGTTCGACGTCGTGAATCCCGCAACCGGTGCGGCACACGTTCAGGCTGCGCGAGGTTCACGCGAAGACGTCGATGCTGCCGTAACCGCGGCCGGCAAGGCGTTTCCCGCCTGGGCGCGCATGGCGCCGCGGGACCGCATGCGCATTCTGTTCGACTTCGCCGACGCGGTCGAAAAGGACGGCCGCGACCTCGCGCTAATGGATACGCTCGATATGGGTATGCCGATCAGCAGCATGTTCGAGGTCGAGGTGCCGGAAGCGGCAGACATATTGCGCTTCTTTGCCGAATCCGTCGACAAGATCAACGGTGAAGTGACGCGCACGGATGCCGCGGCGTTCAACTATATTCTGCACGAGCCAATGGGCGTCGTGGGCGCAATCACGCCGTGGAATTTTCCGTTGACGCAGGCGGTCGGCAAGCTTGCGCCGGCGCTTGCCGCCGGCAACAGCGTGGTCCTGAAGCCGTCCGAACAGTCGCCCCTAAGTGCGACCCGGCTGGCCAAGCTGTTTGTCGAAGCCGGCGGACCGCCGGGGGTTTTCAACGTAGTGAACGGATACGGCGGCGAAGCGGGCAAGGCGCTGGCCAGGCACATGCAGGTTGCCAAGATCGCGTTTACCGGATCTGTTGCGGTCGGTCGCAAGATGCTGATTTACGCCGGCAAGAGCAACCTGAAGCAGGTGGCAACCGAGCTTGGCGGTAAATCGCCGCAAATCGTGCTCGCCGACGTCGAAGACATCGATTTTGCCGTCGACTGCGCGATGCACGGGATTTTCGGCAACACCGGACAGGTCTGCAACGCGGCTTCGCGGATGCTGGTGCATGCCAGCGTGCATGACGAGTTTGTCGAAAAACTTAAAAGACTGACGCGGCAAAACTACGTGCCGGGCGATCCGCTCGACCCGAAGACGACACTGGGACCGCTGGTGAGCGAACGTCAGCAGCAGACCGTGCTTGGCTACGTGGACAGCGGACGGGCGCAGGGCGCTCACCTGGTGTTTGGAGGGGTGGTGCCTGAGAGTATCGAGGGCGGCTACTTCGTCGAGCCCGGTCTGTTTACCGAGGTGGACAACGGCATGCGGATTGCGCAGGAGGAAATATTCGGGCCCGTCGCGGCCGTTATTCGAGTGCGATCGGAGGATGAGGCCGTGCGCATCGCCAACGACACTATCTACGGCCTTACCGCGAGCGTGTTCACCCGCGATCTCGGCAAGGCACATCGCATGGCGCGCGACATTCAGGCGGGTGTCGTCTGGCTAAACACGATCAACGAATCCGACATGACGATGCCCTGGGGCGGCGTCAAGCAGTCAGGCAATGCGCGCGACAATTGCCTCGCCACGCTGTATTCCTATTTGCAGACCAAGAGCGTTTGGACCCGCATTGGAGAGGCAGTCTCTACATAAATTACGACTAAGGTCCCGTTTGGTTAATTCGTTGGCACCAGTCGGCAGCGGATTTTCGTGTCTGGCAAGGTGCGCCATTCTGCTACGTGACTGGACACCTTAATCGGTGCCCGGCCACATTTATGTTGAGAGACAGTTTCAACTGTTTCCAAGTTGCTGCCAACGACGCGGATTTCATTCCCGCGGATTGTTATTTTGTTGACCATCGCGTGAACGTACGGCCGAAGGTTACTGGTGATATCTCCGCAAAATAGCCTGCGGAGTTCTTCGGAAAACAGGTCGACTTGGGTATCAGCGAATCCCTTTATAGGTAGTCTCTGCCGCTGCCTAATTGCACGCACCGCGTCTGAGAGCACGTTGACTCGTCTCTGCAATCCAGCGATGTGATTTTCCAACGTCTTATCCATCGTTACAGGGTCGGTTGCTATGTGTTTGTACAGAACCTCTAGCTTGGATTGGGTGGAAGCGATTTCTCTTCTGGCAATTCGATGTATCGAGTTGAGTGCTGAACTCCCCGTCGTCAACGATGCCGGACAAGGACCTATCAAGATTTAGGCGATCATTCGGCATGGCACTTAGCCGTTTTCGCCAACATCATCTCTGACTTTTTCAGCCAGCAGTAACGGCGACATCGAGCTTCCTCCTACTGTGGGAGCTCTGTCGTGAAGCATCCCTCGAAGTAGATACAACTCTCATAGCTCGCAGAAAAAAAATTGAAGCGGCGAGAGCTTCAATACCTATCGCGCCTTGATTTTCTTCGTTGATTTAGCATTGAGTCTTTTTGACGATTTGATCTGTGGGTCACATTCGAAACGCCGTGCAAAAAAACTCTGAAAGAAAAGCTGAAGCTCAAATAGCTCAACGGATACGCTGTCGTCGGATTCGCATCAAGAGAAGAGTTTCGCACTTTGTGCGGCGCGACCGTTTTATCCACAGAATCTGACACATACCCACATAGTGGTGGCCTGTTTAGCATCGGATTGAAGGGCGAAAGTATTTCCGAAACATGCCGCGGTTGGCATAGAAAACAACGCTATTTCATAGAATCTGCGCAAAAGAGCTTACCGATCAATTACTCCCTAATTGGGTATACGCGTAGTCAATCTTGGAGTGCCCGGTTACGATTGCTCAGATCTGATCGCACAGAAAGGGTCAGGTGAAACCAGCCCTGAACCGTCCCTTTCCGCTTTGGAACGGACGGTCGCGTGTTACGATCACTGCAAGCGACTATTGACCCGAAGCAGCCGGCTGTCCACCGGCAAGAAACGACTACAGCGGAAGAGAATTTCGCAATGCCACAATACGATTATGCGATGTCAATACTCCCGAGCCGATCGCTAGGCGCCTTGGTCGAATTCTACAAGAGGCTTCGATTCGAAGGCGTTGTGCACGAGTTCAATAGTGACTACGCCATATTGCATCAAGGTGTCAAAATATTGATATGAAATTCTTGAAGGGAAACCGTGACGAATTCGAAAAGCTCAAGGATGAAAGTTCTTGGGAGGACAGAGCTGACATCATCCAGCGGCAGATGGCGGAAGTCTTTGGAGCCAAAAATCTATCCTTCTTAATTGGATCGGGTTGTTCTTCACTTAGACATGGCAACGATGAGCTAGGAATTCCAACGATGACGTTCCTGGCAGAAGAATTTCAATCGTTGCTCGCCGAGGATGGTGGTGCAGAAGGCTTTGTTAGCTCTGCGCAAGAGGCTGAACTCTGCGATAAGCTCGGCATCGATCTTGCCAGTGATGAGGTGAAAGGCAATCTTGAGCGTATGATGGAAATTCTCATCAACGCGCATCATTTCTGCAAAACAAGTGACAAAGATGAACTGAGTTCGGTTGCCGGTCTGGTTGATCAGATTATTACAGGTGTTAAAAAGTTCGTCCTGTACAAGTGCACTACGGGCCCCTCATTCGATGGTGATGAAAGCGTCGTTGCGCACTATCGGCGTTTTTACCAGTCCTTGGCGACGCGTTCGCGCGGGCTTGCCCCGCCGTGGGTATTCACGACGAATTACGATCTCTTCAACGAATTTGCGATGGATCGCTCTGGCATTCCCTACTCCAACGGCTTCTCTGGAACCGTAGAGCGCAGGTTCAATCCTGCCACCTACAGGCTTGCTCTAGCAGAACAGCTGGACATCACTTCGCGCCGTTGGGCCGCCGTCGATGGATTTGTGCACTTCTGCAAGCTACACGGCTCTGTCAACTGGACTGAAGAGGAAAAAGGTCTCTTCCCTATTCGAGAGTCGCACACGCCGCTTGATCCACACACAGATCGAGTCATGATTTACCCGACCCCGTCGAAGCAGACAGCAAGCTTTGGATCGCCATACTCAGATATGTTTCGCGAATTCCAGAGGCAGGTTGTACAGGATCAGAGCGTCCTGATTATCATGGGATACAGCTTTGGAGACGAGCACGTCAACAACATCATTTTTCAAGGGCTCTCATTGCCTAGCTTCAGGCTCATAGCCTTCATTGATCCCGGGACAAGCGACATCACGCGTGAGCTGGCCGAACTAGGTGATCCACGCGTCTGGTTCGTTTGGGGCGAAGGCCAGAAAGCTGGCCTGAAAGCCCATTACTTCGACGGCATCGTGAACCATCTTATTCCCACGAGCGCAGATCATGAGATTGACCAGTCCATAGAAAAAGCGTTGCAAACGCTTATTGTCAAGCAGCAGGATAGAAAAAGTGGCGAGGGATGACGCCAACCGTGCTATCGGAAAGATTGTCAGCGTATCGGCTGACCATTTAGTTGTTGAATTACATAGGGGTAGCGATAACTTCACTATCGTCGGATTCGATGACATCCACTATGTCGCAACACTTGGTTCCTATCTTATGGTTCCTATGCAGGCCGAGTATGTCGTTCTTGAAGTCATAGGTCTCCGCGAAAAAGACAGCACATCCTCCGATCCTAAGCAAACTGAAATGGACAAAGCCTCTTCCGCTAAGTTCCTTGACGTGGTTCCGGTAGGCTCTATGCCGATGCAGGGTGGAAGTTTTCGGTTTGGTGTCTCGACATTCCCGCCGCTTTATGCGGATGCACTCTATGCGCGCGACGAAGATCTAGATCGCATCTTTAATGTTGAACATCCGTCTGAGCTCGAAACAAAGAGAGACGCTGGTGGTATAGACCAGCGGGGTACTGTTCCCCATACCATAGAAATCGGCACATCCGCCGTCTTTAAAGGCTATCCCGTTAAATCGAGGCTTGATGAATTGTTTGGCGGTCATGTTGCCGTGCTTGGGAATACTGGCAGCGGAAAATCTTGCACTGTTGCTTCAATCTTCCAGTCGGTCTTGGCGAAGCCCGAGGCCTTTGCTGCGCTGGGTTCAGCCTTCGTGATCTTCGACGTGAACGGTGAATATCGGCGAGCGCTGGACAACATGCCGGGTTGGATTAAATCCTGCTATCTAAAGGCATGTGAGCCGGATATGCCGATCCATGACGCTCCGACAAAAAGGCGAGACGCGGAAATCAAGGATAGATTCAAGCTACCTCACTGGTTCATGAGTGTCGATGAATGGGCGTTGCTATTGAGGGCGAGTGACAGGTCGCAGCTCCCTGCACTACGTACCGCACTAGGCTTGACAACTTTGTTCCAAGAAACACCTGGAGGCGATGCGGCTAAGAACAATCTCGATGAAATCCGCAATCATGTCCTAGCAAAGATCATTCTTTCGATTTTGCATAGCGATGCTAGTTCTCCAAGCAAGGTGGATCGCATCCTGGCTCTGCTAAATACGTTCTCCACTGATGAAATCTCGAAAGATACGGTGTCTCCATCTCTCACTATTGATTTCGGTCAGTTTAAGGATGGGCCAAGACAAGATTCGTCGAATAGATATGATGCGCTTTTGGAGCTTCTGAATGAGCACGTACAAGATGAGCCTGTTCTTCCGGGCTACGCGAATGCTCCCTTTTCCTTCGAGCGGCTGCAAGCCGCACTCGACCTTGCGCTCTTCTATGAAGAAGCGAACGGTAACAAGCAGATTCGAGAGTACTGTTCGCAGTTAGTTACACGTCTTAAGTCCGTGATCGATAACCCTGATTATGAGTTTCTACGGGCTGACGTCGGTGCACTAGAAGACCATGATCGTGAACCGAGACAATATGTGGATCGTTTGCTCGGGATTGTGCTCGACAGTGAGCGCTATAAGAAAGAGCGTCAAATCTGCATAATCGATCTGAACGATGCTTCTGATGAGATCGTTGAACTCGCATCAGCAGTTGTTGCTCGACTGATCTTTGATCGCATGCGCCGTGCTGATCCACGAAATGCGATGCCGGTTCACCTGATATTGGAGGAGGCGCATCGCTACATTTCGGAGAAGCCAAGTCGGTTTGCAATTGATGCAGGCATCACGTTTCAACGGATCGCAAAAGAAGGGAGGAAGTATGGTGCTTTTCTGGTTGTGGCATCGCAGAGACCGAGTGAATTATCCAAAACCGTTCTTTCACAATGTAGCAATTTTATTATTCACCGTATCCAGAATCCTGATGATCTCTCGCAGATCAGACAGATGACACCATTTATCTCCGAGACGGTGCTGAGGCGCTTACCATCTTTGCCTAAGCAGCATGCTCTGATCTTCGGTAACTCAGTGAATATCCCAACAACCTTTCGCGTGCGTGACGCAGACCCGACACCGCACAGTAACGATACTCAGGTACGAGATATATGGTACGTCCCAATGGACCCGTGTGTCAGCTGGACGCCTTAAAGACTTAAGAAACTCGGGCACTACACTTATCTGTGACCGCCAAAAGTTAGTTTATGCAAATAGCAGCCAATAGTCTGAGACCTTACTGGATTCTGTGTGTCCGCTTATGGACGTTTCCAGACGCATTCGTCATTTGAGTTGTCATGACCGTTTCTGACCAAAAGCTGTCAGTCAAAATCCTTACGAGACTATTGGGTCTGCGCAATGGCTGGTAATTTGAGTGGATCTACTTCGATCGGATTTCAAGCGAGCGGTACGGGGCGCGTAATTTCTAATTTCGCTCTAACACACTTTGCTGCTGCCAGTGAATTCGCAGATAAGACCGCTGGGGTCGAAAAGGAGCACACCGGGCAAGCTCTTGGAAACTTTTGGCAAGAGATCAGTATCTATTGGTCAGCTGCAATTATGTCCTCCGTTGCAGCACTGGAATCGTTGATTAATGAGCTGTATTTACAAACCAACAGCCCTCTTCAGAAAGTGGATGGCGAGTTCGATGAGTTCTTTTGGGGAAAGAACGGCCTCGAGCGAAAGCCCATTCTGCACAAATACCAAACAGCGCTAGCTCAGCTAGGCATGGAGCCGTTCATTCAGGACTCCGAGCCGTACGCTGCCGTTGAGACGCTGATTGGACTTCGAAACTACATCGTCCATTTCAAGCCGCTCTTTGATGAGGAGCGCAGGAACGAAGACTTGGAGGCAAAGCTTGTTGATCGTTTTGAGCTCTCACCGATTCCGGACGACGGAGCAGACTTTGTCACGAAGAAATGTGTTTCCGGCGGATGTGCTAGGTGGGCTGTGGAATCTTCGAGGTCTTTTATTTGCACTTTCGCTGATCTATCAGGCTTGGACAAAAAGAAGTTGTCTGCTTTTGCAAATTGAGGGCGCCGTTCGTCTCCATATCCTGTGGCCAGCCAATACTAGACGTCATCAAAAGACCATTGGTTCGATAGACGTGTCTTGAATTGGCTAGTTGGGCCATTTGAAAGTGAAAATTCCGTGTGCACGCAGGAAGCAGCCCGCCAATGTCAAGAGCCCCACGGTTTCCGGAATTGACAGTGTCGGAACTTCGAAGACTACTGGCTTCAGCCAATTCCATAGGAGCCACGCGGGTAAAGCCAAGAGTATGAGGCCAATTACCCAGCCCAATATCACCAGAATTATGATAGTTACGGTATTCATTTCTTGGTTTGCCTTTTGCGTTGCGTCGGTTTCGAAGGATTAGCAGGCAATAACAACGCCTCTGACCAGTGCCCAGCAACGTCGTGTAGGGCGCGGCGACGCGTGAGCGAGCTATTGCGAGGAGCCGCAACGCGCGAAAATCCGCGGCGAATGGGTCAAGGAATTAACCAAACGGGACCCTAGTGCGGAGCCTGCGTAGCAGCGGCCGCGTATCGGTCCGGCTAGTATCCTCGCGTCAGCACTCAGGCGGCATGACCCCGATATCTGACGATCCTGTTTACAGCGAACGCAGCGCGAGCTTCGCGGCGTGGTAGCCGGGCATGCCGGACACGCCGCCACCCGGATGCGTGCCGGCACCGCAGATATAGAGGCCTTTGATCGGCGTCGTGCAGCCGGCGGCGTCCGGGTGCGGCCGCATGGTGAACAGCTGATTCAGTTCGTACTGACCGTGCGCAATATCGCCGCCCGTGAGTCCGTACTCCCGCTCCAGGTCCAGGGGCGATAACGCCGTTTGCGCAATGATCGAATCGCGAAAGTTGGGCGCGTGGCGGGTGAACGTGTCGATAATGCAGTCGGCGGCTTCGTCGCGGCAATCGTCCCAGCTTCTGCCGCCCGACAGGTGGCGCGGAAAGTAGCGCGCACTAAGGCTGATCACGTGTTTCCCGGCCGGCGCCAGCGAGTCGTCGTGCACGCTTGGGATAACGGCCTCGATGATGGGCGACCGCGACCAGTTGCCGGAGCGCGTATCGTTGAAGGCTTCGCGGATATAGTCGATAGAGGGCAGCACGTAGATCATGCCTTCGTGCTGCGGGCCGGCTTCGAGACCGGGTTTGCAGCGGAAGTTCGGTAGCTCGCCGATTGCAAAATTCATTCGGAAAGTACCGGATTCCATCCGGTAGGCATCGATATCGTCACGGAACTCGCTGTTCAGGTGCTCGGCATCGATCAGCCCGAGAAAGGTGCGCTTGGGATCTGCATTCGATAGCACCGCGCTGGCATGGATGTGCTCGCCGTCACCGAGTTCGACGCCTTTGGCTACACCGTTTTCGATCAGTATGCGCTGCACCGGCGCGTCGGTGCGTACCTCGGCACCGTGGCTGACGGCAGCGCTGCAAATCGCATCGGATATTGCGCCCATGCCGCCCATCGGCAAGCCCCAGGCGCCGGCAACGCCGTTCACCTCGCACAGCTGTCCGTGCAGCAGCCGAAACGCAGTGGTGGGCGTGTCGAGATCGTTCATGTTGCCGGAAATGGCGCCGAACGCATACGGCAGTTTGGCCTCGTCGCTTTCGAGATAGCGGTCCAGCAAACTGCCCGCGCTCTGCGTCATGGCCTGGGCGAGGCGATAGCGGTCCCTGCGGCCGAGCCGGAACAGGTCGATGCCCATGCGGGCCCATTCGAGCCAGTCGCGCAAACCGTTTTTGGAGGTCGGCGGCGGGCGCAACATGCGTTTGGCGAAGAACCCGCTGAGCGGCGTCAGCATTGCCCGGAGGCTTTCCAGGCCGTCGTGATCGCGCGCCGAGAATTTGCCGATTTCCCGTTTGTCGTGCTCTGCGTTGCCCGTCAGCAGCATGTAGCTGTCGTCATCCAGCGCAAAGAACTCGTTCTCGACCTGTTTGATCGTCAGGCCGTGTTTCGCGAGTTCGAGTTCCTCGATAATCTTCGGACGCAAATAGCCGACGACAAACGAGCAGCTCGAATTGCGGTAGCCAGGGGCGAACTCCTCGGTCGCGGACGCGCCGCCCACCGTGTAGCGCTTTTCCAGCACCAACACGCGCTTTCCGGCGCGTGCGAGATAGGCCGCTGAGGTCAGGCCGTTATGTCCGCCGCCAACGACGATCGCATCGTAGTGCGCGGTCATCGTGCCGTGCCGCCCGGGCACGCTGTGCTGTGAGTCATGCAGCCACCAGTTGCGGTGCCGTCAGTTCCCGAACGCAATCGGCAAACAGGCGATTGTGGCGATCGACGTGGTCCGCGGTCGTCGCCGGTGAGGTCAGCATCATGTTGTGAAACGGCGTTATCATGACGCCGCGATTCAGGCAGTACAGATGCAGCAGCTGCTCCAGCTCGCCGTCGGTTGTCTCCTCGACCTCGCGCGCGGTCCGGCGCGGAGCGACGGTATGGCCGTATTCGACGCGCGCACCCATGCGGCTGACGTGCCAGGGCAGATCGTAGCTGTCTATCGTTTCGCGGATACCCGTCTCGAGCCGCTCGGCGATGCCGAACATGTACTGGTAGTTTTTCTCGGTGATGACGTTTTCGAGCATCGTGCGCACTGCGCGTAACGACAACGCATTGCCGGACAGCGTGCCGCCGATACCGACGACGACCGGGTGCGCCGGGTCGAGCAGGGCTTCGAAGCGCGCTGCGATTTCTTCGGTAACCCCGTACACCGCGGCGGGAATGCCGCCGCCGATGGGTTTGCCGAGAACGAACATGTCGGGTTCGAGGCCGAAGGCCTGCGTATAGCCGCCCGGACCGGACGAGATCGTGTGGGTCTCGTCGATGATCAATAGCGTTCCGTGCTTGCGCGTCAGGGCGCGCAGCTCGTCGTGGAAGCCGTCGTCGGGCAACACCATGCCGCAGTTGGTCAGCGCGGGTTCGGCGAGTACGCAGGCGACGTCGCCGTGCGCCAGCGCTTCCTCCAGCGCGGCGCTGTCGTTGAATTCGACGACGCGCGTTGTCTGCTCCAGCGGCACCGGCGGTCCGACGCTGCCCTCGCGGGGATTGATAACACCGTTGTCCAGCCGCGCCAGGGTTTCATCGTGCGTGCCGTGATAGCAGCCGTCGAAAACGAGGATTTTCGAGCGCCCGGTGATGGCTCTTGCGATCCGTGTGGCGAAGCGATTGGCGTCGGTCGCCGTCAGTGTGAACGACCAGCGCGGCAAGCCTGTACGCCGTTCGAACTCCGCCGCGATCTGGGCGCCGTCCTCGGTCGGCAGCATATAGGTCAAACCGCGATCGGCGGCGTCGCGAACCGCGCTGACCAGAACGTCGGGAGAGTGGCCGAACATTGCGCCAGTGTCACCGAGGCAAAGATCGACATAGTCGTTGCCGTCGACGTCGGTAATCTGCGCGCCTTTGGCCTTGTCGACAAAAATTGTAAACGGGCTTTCCCACTCGACCAGCCAGGGCATCTGTACGCCTGCGAGAAAATGCCGCGCGGATTCCTGCGCGAGCTGTCTGGATGTCGGGTGGGCGGTTTCGAAGGCGGCTGTTTCGCGCGCCAGCAGGTCCCGAATACGTTGTCGATCAATTGCTTGCATATAATGTTCCTGTTTTGCCTGGGGTTTTTGATTGGGCTTGCCAATTAGGGTTTTTATTAGGGTTTTCGCCTGCCGTCAGAGGCCGAGTTTGACTTCCTCGAACATGACGGCGATGGCATCGGCGTTGCGCTGCGTCCGCTGCATGACGCTGCTTTCGAACACCGCGTTCAGGTCCTGATCCAGCCCAAGGCTCACGAGCAGTTCCGGGTCGACCAGATCGAAGGCCTTGCGGTTCGCAACGCCGGTGCCGTTTTCGCGAATCGCGAAGGCACCGCCCTCGGGACTGAGCATGGCGTCGATCACTTCATGCGCCAGTTCGCGATGGGCAGATTCGGCATGTATGGCCGCGCCGCAGATCCAGGCCATTCGTCCTTCGACCGGATTCATGAATGCTACCGGCACGCCTTCGGCCTTGAGATTGGCGTAGTCCGTGCTCCAGCCCAGCGCGGCAACGACTTCGCCGCTGGCCAGCGCTTGCGCGATGGAGGTATTGTCGCTGGTGTACATGCGCAGCAGCGCGCGCTGTTCCTGCAGCAGAGTGCGCACCTGTTCGATCTCTTCGAGCGACAGGTCGAATGGGTCCAGTCCCGCATACAGCGCGGCGACCGAGACGCCGTCGACCTGGCTGTCGATTGTTGCCAGCCGGCCCTTGTACTTGCTGTCCCAGAGGATTCCGTAGGTTTCGTTACCGACGTATTCCGGTGCAATATCGGTGCGATAGATAACCGAGGTAACGCCCCAGTCCGTCGGTACCATGACGCGACGGCCATCGAGCGTTCCGCCCGCGGCGTTTTTCAGCGCGGGAATCACGTCGTCCCAGTGTTCCAGCAACGCCGTATCGATCGTGCCGAGCACGCCGGCCCGATTCCAGCGATCGACTACGTTGGCGCAGGGCAGCATGACGTCCGGCCGATAGCCCGCGCGCATCTTTTGCAGCGCTTCCTCTTCGTCGCCATACAGGCTGAAGTCCGGCGGGCGGCCGTACTTGTCCACATAAGGCGGATAGAAAGACGGGTTGTCGTAACCCGCCCAGACAAAAGCGACCGGATGCTCTATCGATTCATTCGCCGCGGCCAGAGCGGCGGGCGCAAGCGTCTGAGCACAGACTGTCAGGCCGCACACGCCCAGCAACAAGGCCGGCGTTTTGCGCCAGCCCAGGACGCGCGGGTATTCGGCTCTGGTGTCTCTGTTCACTGTGAACTCCCGTGGCTCAAGGTCCTTACGGACCCGTGTTGACGTCGTTCTGCGGCAGCCGACCGTGCTTCGCAGTTTACTGAGCATCCGTTCAATGAAACGAAATGGAATGATTGCAGTTTACACGCAAATTGTCCACAATCACTGAACAATTGTTTAGCCAAGTTCCGGGTGGCGGGCGATGCGGCAACGGCGAAAATTGGAAGACCTAGAGTAAATGGATGCAGCAACCGAAGAACTTGTACAATCTAGGCCTTTTTCCGCAGTGAGAGGCCGGGATATGGCAACCAAACCAGCGACGACTCGAGTGAAACGACGCGACCGGACGCGTCAGGATCTGATCAATGCAACGATCGATTCCATCGCCTCCCAGGGTTTCGCGGAAACAACGCTGGAAAAAGTGTCGAAGCGCGCCGGCGTATCCCGCGGGCTGGTCAATTTTCATTTCGTCAGCAAGGAAAAGCTGCTGATAGCGACATTGGAGCAGCTCTCGGAAGAGTATGCGGCGTTCTGGAACAGGGCCCTGGAGAAGGCCGATCAGGACCCAGTGTCGCAGCTCGCGGCGTTGGTCGAATCGGATTTTCATCCGCGCGTTTGTACACGCAAAAAGGTGGCTGTCTGGTACGCGTTTCTTGGCGAGGCACGTTCGCGGCCGACTTACACGGTGGTGTGTAACGGTTGGGACCGGAGTTTTTCGACCGTGATGGAGGAGCGCATTAAGGCCATTGCAGAACTGGGCGGCTACACCGGCATCGACTACGAGGTTGTCGCGCGGGCCCTGGGCGCTCTGATCGATTCTTTGTGGCGCGACCTGATGCTAAGCCCCAAGAGTTTCAGCCGTGAAGGCAGCAAGGCCATGTGTTTTCGTTATCTCGCCGGCGTTTTTCCACGGCACTTCGATAGCGAAGGCGTGCTGGACTCGAATGCGGCCTGATGACGAACGGGCGGTCCTGCGGACCGCGGCATCGCATGGTCGCGCCGGCGACTGACTGACACGTTCGGCCGATGACGAAACTAGTGGGCTGCTTGATAAATTCGTACGCTTTCAGCGGGTGCTGCCGGGTCGTTGGCAAGGCACGTCGCGCCGGCAATGGCGAGCCCTTGGCAAGCGGCGTAACGCCGTCCAGCGGGCCGGCAGCGCCCGCCCGTAGGGAGCGGACAGACGGCGCCACTACGGCGTTGCGAGCTGCGGCCATAGCGGTGCTATGCCCACAACTCGCGCCTTGTACTGACGCCGTCTGTCCGCTCTGAAAGTGTACGAATTTATCAAGCAGCCCACTAGCAGCGCGCCAGCGCCAGGTTTCGCCATCACATCCCGGATCTCGCGACCGTCGGCCGCCTGGCTGCAGCTATCGCCAGGCCTGATTCTGGTCGCGGGAGCGCTACTCGTACCGCTGTGTCTGCTGGTGACCGCCAGCTTCTGGAGTGTGTCCGGCTACGGCGATCTCGATACGACGTTTACCCTCGCCAACTACGAGAAGCTGCTCGAAAGACCCGGCTACGCCAGAATTCTATTGCGTTCGATCGGCATTGCAGCGTGCGTAACGCTAATCACGATTGTGCTTGCCTACCCGCTCGCCTACTTCGTTGCATTCGACGTCCGCCACCGCAAGCTGATCTGGCTGATCCTGATTACGCTGCCATTTTGGAGCAGCTATCTCCTGCGTGTATTCGCATGGAAAGTCGTACTGGGCTGGAACGGCGCGATCAACTCCGGGTTAATTTCGCTCGGCGTTATCGATGAGCCATTCAGTTTTCTTCTGTATAACCCCTTGTCGGTCGTTCTTACCCTGTCGCATGCCTGGGCAACCTTCGCCATTCTGCCGATCTATCTGTCGCTGGAGAAGATCGACCGCAATCTGTTCGACGCGGCGGCCGACCTGGGCGACGGCCCGGTGCGGCGCTTTTTGCGAATCACCTTGCCGCTGTCGATGCCGGGTGTGATGGCCGCTGCCGTCATTATTTTTATTCCGACGGTTGGCGACTACATTACGCCGGCACTGGTCGGAGGGCCGGACGGGCTAATGGTGTCCAACCTGATCCAGGCGCAGTTCGGCAAGGCGAACAACTGGCCGCTGGGCGCCGCGGTGTCGGTCGTATCGATCGTTAGCGTGTCGCTGCTGTCGCTGCTGTTCGTCTTCGCCGCCCGGCGCTTGTCGGCGAGCATTCGCTAATGAGGATTGCTGCGTGAGTACCGGACGTAATCTCGGCCAGCGTCTGCGGATGCTGTTCTCGTCTTCGTACCTGCTCTATCTCTACCTGCCGATACTGATCCTGCCGCTGTTTTCGTTCAACGACTCCTACTACATCAGTTTCCCGCTGAAGGCGTTCACGCTGCGCTGGTATGCGGAGCTGGCCGCGGACCCGTCGATTCTGGCGGCGCTGGCCAACAGCGTGCAGATCGCCGTTGTCACCGCGTTACTCAGTACCGCGCTGGGTGTGCTCAGCGCACGTGCGCTGACGCGCGGCCGGCTGCGCGGTTTCAAATCCATTGTCGGCCTGATCATGCTGCCATTGGTGATTCCGGAGCTGATTCTGGCCGTTTCCTTGCTGGTCGTCTTGAACGAGGCGTCGCTGGGGCTCGGCAAGTGGGCCGTCATACTGGGGCACATGCTGATCTGTTATCCGTTCGCGGTGGCGATACTGATGTCGCGTTTCGAAGGTTTTGCCACGGTGCTCGAAGAGGCGTCGCTCGATCTCGGCGCAACGCCCTGGCAGACATTCTGGCGCGTCGTGTTTCCGCTCGCTCTGCCGGGCATCGTCGCCAGTTTCCTGCTGACCTTCACGATTTCCTTCGATGAGTTCCTGATCGCCTTCTTCCTGTCGTCCAGCGAACCCACCTTGCCGGTCTATCTGTGGGGGCAGCTGCGATTTCCCAAGAAGCTGCCCAGCGCGTTGGCCCTAGGCACCCTGATCATCGTGGTCTCGTTTATCGTGGTCGCGTTTGCCGAGTGGTTTCGGCGGCGACACGCTGCCGCAGGAGATGCACCATGACTGCAACGGTTCCTCTGGTCGAACTGCACGACGTGAAAAAGACCTTTGGTGATTTTGTCGCCCTCGACGGCATTAGCCTTAGCATACGGCAGGGTGAATTTTTTTCGGTGCTTGGACCTTCCGGTTGCGGCAAGTCAACGACCCTGCGGCTGATCGCCGGGCTGGAGCAGGCTGACAGCGGCAGCCTGTCGATCGGCGGCAACAGCATGGACAAGGTTCCCGCCTATCGCCGCCCCTGCAACATGGTGTTTCAGAATTATGCGATTTTTCCGCACCTAAACGTTGCCGACAATGTTCGTTACGGCCTGAGAAACCTCGAGCTGCCGAAACCGGAGAGGGAGCAGCGCGTATCCGACATGCTGCAGGCCGTGCGGCTCGGCGGTCTGGAGGCGCGCCGGCCCGATCAGCTGTCGGGAGGACAACGGCAACGCGTTGCGCTGGCGCGGGCACTGGTGCGGCATCCCAAGGTACTTCTCCTCGACGAGCCGCTTGGCGCACTGGACAAGAACCTGCGCGAACAGATGCAATACGAACTGCGCGAATTGCAGCAGTCGGTGGGTATTACCTTCGTTCTGGTGACACACGACCAGGAGGAAGCGCTGTCCATGTCGGACCGCATCGCCGTCATGCGCAGCGGACGCATACTGCAGATCGCATCGCCGCTGGAGATTTACGAGCGGCCCAATTGCAGTCAGGTTGCCGCTTTCATCGGGGACATGAATTTTGTCGGCGCCGTAACCGACGAGCTAAGCCCCGACGGCCGCGCCGCCGTCAGCGTCGCGGGCTTCGGCCGGATCGAATTCGATGCAGCGCTCGCGGCCGAGACTCCAGGACTTGCGCACACGGTAGCCGTCCGGCCGGAGCGCCTGCAGCTATCGCCCGAGCCGTCCGCAAGCGCGGACTTTTGCGTTTGCGGGACGGTTGTCAGCGCTTCGTACTGGGGCGATCAGTCGCAGTTGAAAGTAGCGGTAGACGGTTGCGAGACGCCACTGGTCGTTGCCTTGCGGAACTTCGTCGGTGCACAAGGCGGGCTGCCCGCACGCGGCGAGCGTGTCTGGCTGTCGGTGCAGCGGGACGCGCTGCTGCGCTTCGCCGATTAGCCGATTGTTATGCAGCGGGCCGATCCCTGTCCGGTGCCTGGAGGTATCGTCGAATGACAACAAACAAGTTTGCCGCGGCCGGCGATCTGGAGCGCTTTCTGGAGGGTCATCCGGAGATCGAATCCATCGATGCCGTGTTCCCCGACATGTGCGGCATTATCCGCGGAAAACGGCTGTCGGTCGCCCATGCGCGGCAGCTCTTCCGGGAGGGTCTGCAAATCCCGGGATCGATGCTGCTGCTGGCCATCAACGGCAGTTGCATGGATCCGTTGGGGCGCGGCGTCAGCGACGGCGACCCCGATGTACTGATCAGGCCGCTCGCGGATTCGCTGATCGCTCTGCCGTGGGCGCAGCCGCCGCGCGGGCAGGTCACGGTGAGTTTCCTTGACACCACGGGGACGGAAAGCTCGCTGGAGCCGAGGAACCTGCTGGCGAAGGTCGCCGCCCGGTTCAACGAGCTGGGCCTGCAGCCCGTGGTCGCCTGCGAACTGGAGTTTTGTCTGATCGACCGCGAACGAGATGGCAACGGTGCGCCACGGCGAGCCGTATCGCCTGTCGCCGGGTGCCGGCATGAGAGTGCGCAGCTCATGGGCCTGGCGCAGCTCGACGATTTCGGCGAGTACGCGGATAGCGTGGTGACGGCATGCCGCGAACTTGGCCTGCCGGTGACCGCGCTGAACACGGAATACGGCGGCGACCAGTTCGAGATCAATCTTCGCCATGTGGACAGTGCGCTGCAGGCGGCGGATCACGCTGTCCTGCTGAAAGAGCTGGTTCAGCGTGCGGCGGTGCATCACGATTTGCGCGCCACCTTCATGGCCAAGCCGTACGCGGCCAGTGCGGGCAGCGGCATGCACTGGCACGTCAGTCTGCTCGATGCCGACGGTAACAACGCGTTTGACGACGGTGGCGAGCGCGGCAGCGACACGCTGCGGCACGCTGTGGCGGGGGTGCTCGAAACGATGCCCGAGGCGATGGCGTTCTACGCCCCGAACATCAATTCCTATCGCCGCTTCAAGCCGGGTCTGTTCGTGCCGATATCGCGCTCTTGGGGCTACAACAATCGGTCGGTAGCGCTCAGGGTCCCAGGCGGCAAGCCACAGGATCGGCGCCTCGAGTTTCGGGTTGCCGGCGCCGATGCCAATCCGTATCTGGCGCTCGCCGCGCTGCTTTCGGGTATGCATCACGGCATTGAAAAGAGCCTCGTGCCGGCCGCCGCCAGCGAGGGTAATGCCTGCGAGGAGCAGGACGACGGCCTGCCGTTACGATTGTTCGACGCGCTGCACGCACTCGACAACGCCGCGATTCTGCCGGCATACCTGGGTGCCGATTATTGCGCTTTGTATGCCGCTACCAAGCGCCTCGAGCTGGATGCGTTTCTCGAAGAGCTGTCGGCGCGTGAGTTTGACTGGTATCTGCGTTCCGACGCCTGAGGATGCGATCGGCACGCGGCCCGTGCATGTGACGGCTATTGTGGGACGGATTTACCGTCATCGAGAAACTGCGGCGGCACGTAGTCGAAGACCAGGTGGATGCGGTCGTCGTCGCCGCCGTTGCTGACCGAGTGTTTTCGGCGGTTGTCTATTTCGTAGGCATGCAGCGGCATCATGCAAACCCGCTGCCCGTCAACGATGAATTCGACTTGGTCATTGGTCTTCAGCGGGACGTGAATGCGGTGACCGATGCCGAACGAGGGGTGCGTGTCCGCGTGCAGCGCAATCCGGCCGCCCGGCCTTAGTTTTGCCGCCATCAGGCGCACGACCTTGCCGCCGCGCGGGTAGCCGAGGGCAAGTATTTCGGCAATCACTGGCGCTGCGAACGGGTACAAACGATCCCAGGCGCTGCCTTTTTGCATGACGAGCTCGGGCCAGCCATCGCAGAAGCACAGGATCAGCGATTCGGTATCGTGATGTTGCTCGAAACGCTCCTGGCGCAGCGTTTCCTCGCGCCAGTGTGCCTCGGTAGAACCGAGCACCGCCTCGGCCAGGGGCTCTGCGGCGACCGGGCCCAGCTCTCTGACGGGTACTTCGAGTTTCATTCGGACGCTCCGGTATCGCCGCTAGCGCGCGCAGCGCTTCGCGCCGGCATGCCGCGAAAACGCCGTTGCCCGGTCAGAATCGCCTGGTCAAGCGCAGCGTCACCTGACGCGGCTGTTCGAACAGCCAGCCTTCGAACGTGTCGTTGAAGCTCGATACGTAGATCTCCTCGTCGGTCACGTTTTTTGCGGTCAGCACGGCTTCCCATTCTTCGGCAATGTACCCCGCGGTCAGGTCGAAGCGGCTGTAGCCCGGCAGCGTGACCGAGCCTACGTCGTCCGCCTCGCGGTCGCCAACCCGGATGAAGCCGGCGCCAAAACGGAATCCCCGCAACGGGCCTTCGAGGAACTCGTAGGTGTTCCACAGCGAAAACGCGTGTTCGGGTGAGTTGCCGGTGCGGTTGCCGGCGCGCGCGTCGGCTTCACCGAGCGATTCGAGGAAGTCTTCGGCCAGCTCGATTGCGTCGTCGTCGCCGGCGTTCTCCGCCGCTTCCAGCGCCGCCTCGGCCTCGGCGAAGTCCTCGTCGCTGATGTTGCGGATATCGACGTCGAGATACGCGTAGGACGCAGCGACGTTCCAGCCGGGCAGCGGTTCGCCGATGATCTCGACCTCGAAACCGCTATTGCGCTGCGACGGTACGATGAACGAGGTGCCGAGGTTTGCCGCCAGAGGATTCGGGTCGCTGAGTACCTGATCGCTGCGTTCGATCGTGAAGGCCGTGACGGCATAGCTCAGGCCGCCGTCGAGTAATTCGCCCTTGAGGCCGGCTTCCCACTGCCTGCCGCGTTCGCTGGGCGGCGTCGGGCGGCCGAAAAAGTCTTCGTCCAGATTGAATTCGTGGCCTTCGCTGTAGCTGCCGTAGACGTTGAGCGAGTCGTTGAGCGAGTACACTGCGCCGGCGCGAAAATCGAATTCGCTGTCGGAGTCTTCGTAGAGGAACGCTTCGCCGCCTTCGATATCGTCCACGTCCACTTCGGACTTGAGGTGCTCGTAGCGCATGCCTAGCAGGAGTTGCAGGCGGTCGGTCGGCCGCAGCCGCAGGACGGCGCTGGCGCCGATAATACGTTCCTGGTCGTCGTTTCTGAAGATCGGCTCGGCGTCCGGGGGAGCCGTGCCGTAGGCGGTGGGGTCGAAGTCGAAAATGTTTTGCGTGACCGCATCGGGAAACAGATCGTCGAATATCTCCGTGTCCAGTTCCGTCTGCGGATTATCGATGAAGCGGACGTCGGTGCTGACGACCCAGGACTGTTCCCGACCGAAGGCGTCGAACTGACCGTCCAGGCTGGCTTCGGCGACGAGGATATCGAATTCCTCGTCGAGTCCGTAGTTGTAGAGCACGACGTCGCCCAGTTCGTCGGGTTCGTCATAGGCCATGATCGGAAAGGCGCTGCGGATCGTCTGTTCCGAATGGATGTAGGCGCCGCGAACCTTGAGGCCCAGGTCGCTATCGAAATCGTGGTCCAGTTCGGCGATGGCCAGCGCAACTTCCGTATCGGCACTGTTCCAGGTGGCGCCCAGATAGGTTGAGTCGGGTACGTCCGGAATGCTCAAGTCGCCGGTGTCCGGGTCGAGCAGGGCGCCGAATCCATCGGTGTACGGCGCCTGGTCGCGTTGCTGGTAGTAGCCCCAGACCGTCAGTTCCGTGGCGTCGGACAGGCCGAACCGGGCGCTGGGTGCTATGACGAACTGATCGGATCCGGTTAGCTCGGTGAAACTGCCGGCATCTTCGTAAGCAAGGATCAGGCGCCCGCTGGCTTTGCCCGAGTCGCCGAACGGCGAGCTGACGTCCAGCTCGCCGCGATAGAAAGAGAAGTCGCCGCCTTCGACGGATACTGTGCCCTGAAACTCGTCGAGCGGTTCTTTCAACACCGTGTTGAGCGCCGAGCCGAAGTCGTTCTGGCCGTAGATGATGGAGTTGGGACCGCGCACGACCTCGACGCGATCGATGGCGGCATAGTCGAGGGTGAACTGGTTGATGACCGCAAGCCCGTTGATTTTCAGGCCGTTGCGAAAGCTGACCTCGAAGCCGCGGGAGGACAGCAGCGTGCCGGCGCCAACGTCCGTTCCATTGCGGTTCAGGCCCGGCGTCAGATCCGCAATGTCCGCCGGTCCGCGTGAAGCCGTCATGTCCATCATCTGCTCCGAGACGATCGAGACGGCCTGCGGAATATCGGCGAGCGCGGTATTCAGGCCTGTAACGCTATTGGATTCCTTGTCGCGGAAAGTCTGTGCGATACCGCGCACGACGACCTCGTCGATCGTTTCCTCATCGCGGGCATCGCCAGTGTCTGCCTGGGATACGGTCTGAGCGACGGCGGGCGCGGTGGCCAGTGCGGAGGAAACCAACAGGGCAGACCACGTGCAAGGCTGGTCGCCAGACTTTTTGGAAGTGCTCAAGTCATTGCTCCCCGATTCGTTTTTTTAGGAACCGGGATACTCGCAATATTATTTGCGGATGTCTACAAAAACTGAATGATTGTTTAGCCAATTTTCTGATGTTTCGGCTTGCACCGACCATACTTGGAACGTAGCATCGATTTGTGACCATCGATCGCTATCTCTCGGCCTCACAACTCCGGCGACAGGCAGCCGCGCTGCTGAAAAGCGGGCAGGCGCGTGCTGCCGAAGGCCTGTTGACGCGTGCTCTGGCGCTAGAGCCGGGACATATCGGCGCGTTAAGCAATCTAGGCGCCGCCCGCCGCCGGCTGGGAGACCTGCAAGGTGCGATTGCTTGTTATCGGCAGGCGATGCAGCTGGACCGTACACTGCTGGCGCCCGCTTTTAATCTCGCCAACGCACTCAAGGAGCGCGGCGATTTTGCCGCCGCGATCGATGCCTATCTACAGGTACTCGACATTGAGCCGGGCTCCCTTGTTGCGCTGAACAATCTCGGTATTGCCTATAAGCAGATCGGGCAAAGCGCACAGGCCGAGGCTGTGTTTCGCCGTGCGCTAAAGCTGGCTCCCGCCTACGGCGCGGCAAGGCGGAATCTCGCGGCGGTACATGAAGACAATGGCAACTTCGACGCGGCGCAGCGGGCGTATCTGCAAGCCTTGCAGGACGATCCGAACGACGCCCGGGCGCTGGCGAAGATTATCGCGTCGAAAACCGATTGCGTGCGCCGGGAGCACCTCGATGCCGCGGAGCGCTTGCTCGGTGTTGACGGTATCGATGCCGAGGGCAGGGCGCAGCTGCACTATGGCCTTGGCAAGTACCATGACCGTAACGGCGATTACCCGCGGGCGCTGACGCACTTCAGGCGTGCAAACGAGATCAAGGCCGACGGGCGAACGTTCTCCGCCAGGGCCATCGAAGCGAGAGTGACCGACATCTGTGACGTATTCGTGCGGCCGCTGTTCGAGCGTTTGAGCGGTGCGGCGCTGGCGGATGAACGTCCGGTATTCATTGTCGGCATGCCGAGAACCGGCACGACGCTGACGGAGCAAATACTCAGCAGCCATCCACGAATCGCCGGTGCCGGCGAATTGCCGTACTTCGGTGCCGTGGCCGCCGACTTTCGCGTTCTGGCGCAAGTGCCCGCCCCATTTCCACGCGGCGCCTCGAGCATGCAGCCGTCGACGGTCGAAGCGCTGGCGAAGCCCTACCTTGCCGAGATCGATCGGTTGTCGACGACGGCACTGCGCGTGACGGACAAGATGCCGCAGAACTTTTTCTACCTCGGCCTGATCGCGCTGCTGTTTTCTTCGGCCCGGATCGTGCATTGCTGGCGCGATCCACGCGATGTCTGTCTGTCGTGCTTCGTGGAGGACTTCAACAGCGCTCACGGTTTCGCCTCAGACCCGAGGCACTTTGCGGCTTACTACAAAGACTACAGTCGGTTGATGGCTCACTGGCGCAAGGTTCTGCCGCTGCCGATATTCGATCTGCGCTACGAAGACATGGTCGCGGATGCCGAAGGCACCTCGCGTGCGCTGCTGGACTTTGTCGGTTGCGATTGGGACGACAGCTGCCTCCGGTTTTACGAGCAAAAACGCGTTGTTACCACGCCCAGCCGTTGGCAGGTGCGGCAGCCGATTTACTCGAAGTCGGTAGGCCGCTGGCGGCACTATCGCGATCTCGTCGAGCCGGTATCGAGTGAGCTTTCCGAGGCCGCTGCCGTCCCGCCAGGGCTCTGAACTCTTGTGTAATAAAAACTTAATCCAAGCAAAAAAACAACTGGAGTCTCATTTCTCCAGAAAAAATTTCTTATTCTAGACAATGACTTGGGAGGCATTTTTACTGACAAGACTTCAGCAAGTCACCAACATTTTCGCTGAACATTCGATCAATTTTGTTTGAAATTTCCACTCACCGATATAGTATCCCCAAAAGCCTGAGTACGAGCACGAAGGCAAAAACCCGGGGATAACACCATGACGTTTGCCAACGATTCGACGTACGTTCGCCCTGCCGGACATCGTCATCCGCCCTCAATCACCCGTTGCCTGTGCTGGTTTGCGATAGCCTTACTTGCTGCGATTGCAGTCACGGTTCCCGCGTACGCGCAGCAGGGCGATACGGCTTCCATCGAGGGACGTGTCGTAAACCCTGGCGCGCAAAACTATCTCTCGGGCGCACTGATCAGATTGCGAGAAACCGGCGCAACGACGTCATCCGATAGCGACGGTTCTTTTCGTTTCGGCAATCTCGCGGCCGGAACCTATAACGTCGAATTGTCCTATATCGGTCTCGATCCCGAAGTCGAGCAGGTGACGGTTTCGAACGGCGAGCAGCTCTCCGTCACGATCGAGATCGGACCTGACACGCTGGACGAAATCGTTACGACGGGTATTCGCGGGGCGCAGGCGTCTGCCTTGAACGAACAGCGCACCAACGACAATATCTCCAACATTATTTCGTCGGATCAGCTTGGCCGCTTTCCGGATCGCAACATCGCCGAGGCGATGCGGCGCATTCCCGGCGTTTCCATCGAACGCGAAGAAAAGGCCGGCGACGGCCGCTACGTCTCCATTCGCGGGCTGGATTCCGGGCTCAATAACTTCAAGCTCAACGGCATGAATGTCGCACAGCAGGAAGAGGACAACCGCCGCGTGGCTCTGGACGTGATCCAGGTCGAAGCCGTGTCGAAAGTCATCGTCAACAAAACGCTGCTGCCGAATCATGACGGCGACGGCATCGGCGGCGCGGTCGAACTGGTCAGCGCAACGGCGTTCGACTTCAACGAGCTGTATATCGACGTGACGACCGAGGGTTTCTACAACGACTTTCAGGACGAACTGGGCGGCAAGCTTGCCGGTACCTTCGCGACCGTCTTCGGTCCGGACGATCGCTGGGGCGTCCTGGTATCGGCTGCGTACAGTGACCGCAGCACCGCCGGCTACGGCTTGCTGAACGACGAAGACTGGGTCTCCCGCATCGAACAGGACGACGACGATCCTATCGGGGCCGGCAACACGCCGGAAGTCTACGACTTCGGCTTGTTGCGGTTCGATAACGATCGGGAAAACATCGGCGTCAATACTGCAATCAGCCTGCAGGCGACCAAGGATACCCTGTTGACGTTCAAGGGCAGCTTCAATCGCCTCAACGACTTCGAACTCAACCGGGGCATTTTCTTCGTCGGTGACGACGATGAGCTGTATCAGGGCGGTGTGCTCGATCCGGAGGGCGGCTATACCGCCCGCATCTACGGCGAATACGAGGAATCCGTATTTCGGTCGCAGTCTTACAACCTGATCGGCGAGACGCAGCGCGACCGCTGGCGCTTCGACTATTCGGCAGGCTATTCGGAGGGCATTCGGGATGAGCCCAACGACTATGAGTTATCGTTCGAGAAAGATCTAAGTACCAGTCCGATTCTCTGGGACCGTTCCGATGACGAGTTTCCGTCGCCGGTCCTCGATCCGGCCGACGCAGCGGCTATTGCGGATTCGTCGGGCTGGTCCCTGAGCGGCAACGACATAGATGAGGACACGGCGAAAGACAGAAAGACGGCCTTCACGTTCGACGCGACGCTCGACACCTCGGGTTCCGGCGCATTGCAGTATGTCAAGATGGGCCTGAAGTTTCAGCAATCCAAGCGCTCGCTGTTCGAAGCCAATGTCCTCGACGCGGCCGGCGATCTGCTGTTCGAGGAAGACGGATTCCGGGGCGCCGATGTGAGTTTCTCGGATATCGGTTCGCCCTATGGGCCGATCTTTGCGATCGACGAGGGCACGCTGGGCAACTGGCGGGAAATCGGTTTTGGCCTCGTCGCCGACGGCACACTGGAGAACGATTACATCGACGACGGCTCGATTCCGCTGGACGAAGACACCTATTCCGCGACCGAGGACATACTTGCGGGCTACATCATGGCGCAGGCCAACGTCGACAAGTGGGAGTTCATCGGTGGCGTCCGCATTGAGCAGACCAACGTGTCGGTCAGGAATCTGGAGCTGATCGAAGACGACGATGCAGGCACTGAAACGCTAACGCCCATCCGCACCAAGTCGGACTACATCGACGTGCTGCCGCGGCTGCAGATCAACTACCGGGCGTCGGACGAACTGATCTTCCGCGGCGCCGTGTTTGCGTCTCTGGCGCGTCCCGAGTTTCAGTTCATCGCCGGCACGACCGAGATCGCCATCGAAGACGGTACGGCGGACATCTTCCTCGGCAACCCGGACCTCGAGACCGCGTTCGCCTGGAACCTCGATTTTGGCGTCGAGTATTACTACGGCGGCATCGGCATTATTTCGGCCAACGTGTTCTACAAGACGATCGACAATTTCATTTTCAACGACGACGCTCCGGAGAGCGACGGCGACGCGTCGCAATTCGCCAACGATCCAAGGCTGGCCGGTCTGGATATCGGCGATGTCGAGACCTTCGTCAACGGCGAGACTGCCGAAGTCTACGGGCTCGAGCTCAACGTCGTCCGGCAGTTCACCGAACTCGAGGGGTTCTGGGGCGGGTTCGGCACCTATATCAACCTGACCTTGCAGGATAGCAGCGCGGATTCCGGTCTCGACGGCCGCGACGACGTCGAATTCTTCAACGCGCCGGGCACGATCGGCACCGCGGCACTGACGTATCAGGGCACGAGATTCCAGGCGAATCTGGCCTACTCGTATCGCGACGACTTTCTGTTTGAGTTTTCGCAGTTTCAAGAGAGTATCTACGAACAGGACTACGACTCGCTCGACGTAACGTTCAACTACGATCTGACCGACAGGGTGCGTCTGATATTCCGCGCCGCCGACATCACCGATAGCGGCGACAAGGCCATCGTGCGCCGCACCTTTGGCAGCAGCAACCGCTATCTCGATAACTCGAACTACAACGGCCGCAACATGTCGTTTGGCATCAACGCCAGATTCTGATATCGGCCACGGGAGCAAGCGATGAAAACTTCGCAGGTCTTATGCTTGATCGTAGCTCTGATCCTCTTCACTGCATGCACAGCGGTTGCGGACGACGGTGCGGGTTTCGTACGTTTGTCGCCCGAGGATCTGGTGTGGACCGAGCTGGAGCCCGGGCTCGAGATCGCGGTGCTCGAAGGAGATCCCGGCGGCGAGGGCTACTACATAATTCGCGCGCGATTCGCGCCGGGTACGTTTAGTGCGCCGCACTACCACCCCAACACCCGCTATGTCACGGTAATCTCGGGAACCTGGTATACCGGAACGGGGACCGTCCGGGACAAGGAAAACAGCGTGCCGCTGGGCGCCGGCAGCTACATGAAGCATCCTGCCATGGCGCCTCACTACGACGGCGCCATGGACGAAGAGGTGATCGTGGAGATTCGCGGTATGGGGCCGGCGCCGCTGGTGTACGTCGATGAGGCGGGAAACCCCGTCGATTGACGTAGTCGCTATCGTCGGCCGCCGAAATTATAGCGAAAGCGCGCCTCCCAGCGCCCCGGTACGTTGTAGTACAGGTCACCGGAACCAAACGTAGATTGCACGTAGCGTTCGTTGTCGCAATTTGCACACTCGATAACGGCGCTCCATGCGCCGTCGTCTGCGCTTAGTTCCGCTCCGACGTTGAAGAGTTGATAGCTGCCGGAGGGCCCGCGGTTTCTGGATGTCGTAATGTGATCCGGTGTGGCGCTGAAGCTTGCGCGGAACTGTAGCGTGGAGCGCAGGGAAGCAATCGGAATGTCGTAGGCTCCGCCCAATGAAACTGACCAGTCCGGCGAGCGTTTGACCTCCGCGACGTTACAGTTTTCGTCGAACGCCCCAAACGCGGCGTTGGGTATCGTGCACGCAGCGATCTCGGCGGCGTCGGGTTTGTATTCCGCGTCCTGAAGGCCGCCCGCCAGAAAGGCGCTGAATCGATCTGTCGGCTGCAGGAAAAGTTCGATTTCGAATCCTAGGTTCTCCATTTCACCGGCGTTGCCGATCAGGAACGTGCCTCCGCCCGTCGACGTATTGATTTGCAGATCTTCGATCTGCAGGAAGAACGCCGTGGCATTGAAGCCCACTTTGTCGCTCGGCTGCAGTTTGCTGCCCAGTTCGTAAGACCATGCCGTCTCGGATTCGAACGGCAGCAGTCCTGCCGCCGTGTTGCCCCGCGCGTTCCAGCCGCCCGTTCTGAAACCGCGGGTTGCCGAGCCGTAGAACATCGCGCTGTCCGAGGGTTTGTAGCTCAACGCAAAGCGCGGGGTCACGATGTCCTCGTCGATTGTTCTGGGTATGCCCAGCCCGTCCAGATTCGCGCTCGTCAGATCGGTAATGTCACCGACGGGGCGGTTATCGGTCACCTCGAACTCTTTCTCTTCGCTCGTGAAGCGAAGGCCGACGGTCGCAGTCCATTGATCGGACAACGCAATGTCGCCTTGTGCATAGATCGCCAGGTTCTCCGTCGTATTCCCTATGATCCGGTCGCGAGACGGTGTTGCCGACGCAAAATGCGCCGCGACATCCGTCGTGTTGTCCTCATCTAGGTAGAACAGACCCGATACCAGATTGAGCCGATCGTCGAAAAAGGAATTGACCCACTTCAATTCAACGGATACCTGATCGTATTCCCCCAGATTGTCGATGATGAACACGTCTTCCGGGCTGTCTGGCAGGAACGCGCCGAAGTCCGGTAGCGGGAAGTTGACGAGGAAGTCCTGATCCAGCTGCCGGCTGCCGACAATGAGATTGAAATCGCCGAACTCCGTTCCCCAACTCAGATTGGAAGTGAAGTTGAACGATTCCGCGGAATTGCCGTATGGGGCTTTGGATATCACCCCGGGATATACGGCGTCGAGACCGCGCGACAGTACAGACGTAGAGACGACGTCGTCGCCGGCCAGCGTGCCCGTAATGTTGGTTTGCGAGTCGTCGACGTAGTCCGCCGTGAGATACCACGAGATGCGGTCGGTAAGGTCGAGCACCAGAGCGCCGCGAAAGCCCGTTGCGTCCTTCGCGTTCAGGTCCTCTCCCGTCACCGTGTTTTCCACCCAGCCGTCGTCTTCCACGTAGAAGGCGCTCAGCAACGCACTCGCCTGCTCGTTGATTGGCAAATTGACCGAACCGCGGATGCTGCGGCGGTCGAAGCGGCCGAATCCGGCTTCGATCGAGGCGCCAAATTCGTCGGTGGGTTTTGCCATGATGATGTTGATCGCGCCGCCGGTATTGTTCTTGCCGAACAAGGTTCCCTGAGGGCCGCGGAGAATCTCGATGCGCTCAACATCGAAGAAGCTGAAGTTGTTGGCGTTCTGCCGGGAGACGAATACCTCGTCGACGTAGGTACCAACCGCCGGATCGAAGGTTGGGAATGATTCGTCCTGTCCCTGTCCGCGCAGGTAATACATTGTTGCGGAACCGAGCGCGGTGTTGTTGCCGCCCTGCAGATTCGGAATCAAATCGACCAGATCGACCGCGCTCTTGATCTGCAGATCCTCGAGCGCCTCGGGCGTGTAGGCGGACACGGCCAACGGTACGTCGCTGATATCCTGCGCGCGCCGCTGCGCGGTCACCACGATTTCTTCGAGCCCCTGCGCGGGTGCTTTCGCCGGCAGACTGGCAAGCACCGCCGCTGCCGTAAGGACCAAGTATTGACTGCACTTCCCAATGTTCATGACAATTCCCCCTGATCCGAACCGGATCAAAATGTTCTAGCTGGTAGTCTTCTGGATTACGTGATGCACGACACCGTGCGGTCCCTCGATAAGGCAGGATAGAATTTCTCCGTACGGTGGATACGCGAGCGCATTGGGCCCGGCGATAAGGTCCGCGCCGTTTTTATGAGCGGCAGCAAGGACCGGGCTCAGGTCATCCACCAAAAGCTCCACACCGATCAGGCCGCGCATGGGCGGCCGGGAGCGGCCGGTCAAGGACCTGCCATCGCCGTTAGTCTTGCCGTAGTCGATTACCCCGAGGTAAGGCGCCCGCAAATCCGTGCCGATGTTGATCGCCGACAAATTCAAGGGCTCGTCCGCGCCAACCATGGCGTCGAAGCTGGGGTTCGAGAACTCGTATCGATGTAACTGGGAAAACCCAAACACGCTTTCATAGAACTCGACGACGGCCGGGACGTCGCTGACCGGCGCTGAAATGCTCTGCGGTTCGCTAAACGGGTGATCCACCGTTGTGACCATGTTGGCGAAAAAATTGCGAGGTCCGGAAATGACAGCGCACACCACGTTATCGGGCCGCCAGAAGTGTGCTTCGAGAAAATCGCCTTCGGGCAGTGCGTAGCGGGCAGTTTCGTCCTTGGGCGGATAGCCCGCGTTGCCCAAGGTACGGATCGACTCGTCGAAATCCGGCGCATAGAAATCGATGACCTTCAGTGCATCGAGATCCGTTCCCCGTTCCGGCGTGCGGACTGTTTCCTCATGCGGAGGATCGATGCACCATAGTCGTACGCCGAAGTCTGTCGGGGTGCGTTGGTAGAAAATCGTTTCCACGGCGTGTTCGTGGAGTCCCAGCAAACTGCTTGCGTGAGTCGGGGACAACCGTGCTGCGGCCGTTGCTTCCATTGCGAGCGCCTCAGCAAAAAATCGTTGGTGATCGAGCAGATCGTTCACCGATAAGATTGGGCCTCGAATTTGGACATTGGGCATGGCCGGAACCGATCCTTTCAACGTGGCGGAGATTGGCCACCGCATAAAAGGAATCAGTATGGTTTCAGGGGCAGGAGTCTCGCCAACGACTAAAACGGCAAACGCGACAACCAATGGTTGTGAAGGATGGGCCTGCTAGCGGACAGACCTGTCAGCCCGGTTCGCACCTCAAACGTCTGTTTCTCTCAATAGCAGCCGCCCGACAGGTACTGACAATGCCACGGCGACGGTCGAAAAACGGCGAGAAACAGACGGTGGTGCTAGTCGAAAACGAACAGCAGACTGTAGACGATGACCAGAATCCCAAATAGCGTGCGTTCAGCTGCGGACGCCTATTCGGCCAGAAGCAGCCGCGAGTCCACCGAAGTGCGGTCCCCGCTACCGATGGAAGTTAAAGTAGATTCTAGAATTGTTTCCGCGGAAACGTCAGAGAATTGGGGTCAGACCCCGATATTATTCCCCGAAACTCGAAGAGGCGGCGTGGATCAGAAGCCGTCATTCTACCCCAAACCAAGTTAACTACTGCTTTCGGCCAGAAGGAGACAGCGGCTTTCGTAGCCCCCTGCCGTTGACTAAATGTTAGTCAACAATTCCGCAGCGTGAAAGGACAAGACAATAAGCAGCGGTAGTGAAATGGCACCAATCACAAACACGCCTGCAAGTTGAAGCTTCGTAACACGTCTTTCGACCAGCGCTTGCCTGAATAGCAGCAGGCATAGTGGCAAAATCAGGACGATCGCCGATGCTACTCCTGGCGTATAGCCCATGGTCAGGATTGATGCGGCAACATGCGGTACGAACACATTCGCGCAGAATATTGAGCCGAGCCAGCATATTGCCCAATCTTTGTGAACGCGCTGCAGTCCGGTTGCTGCCCAGATAATTATTGCAGATGGAAGGAGAGTTACTATGACAAGTGCGATCTCCATAACCTGCCACGGCGGTGCTGCCAGTCCAGAATTGAAGGTCGTACCCTCGTCAGGGAAGTACGGTATCGTCAACCATTCCTCAAAATTGTGTACAGCGACGGCAGGTAAAAACGTCCACCTCAGAGCGTTGAATCGCACATCAAGACCAAAATTCTACGGTTTGTGAAGGTACAAGTTAGATTCAGAATCTCATTTGGGTCAATAGTGGTATACAACGCCTATTTTTTGCTCAGGGCTGCTTTGTATAGCAGCCCCTCGTTATCAGATCTCAGAGAATCGGGGTCAGACCCCGATATCTGACGATCAACCAGAGAGTTGCCTGACCTCTTTACGGAGCGCCTTCAGTAGCTTCGGCACCATATCCTTGACCCACTGCGGCTCACTGTGGCGAATCATCAACCAGAACAGAGATTTGACGTCCCAGAAAGTGGCGTCCAACAAACCGCGCTCTTTCGAATCTCTTTTGAAGTGCCAATGAACTGAGTTCGGGTACTTCTTGTGGGAATAGCCTCCAATGTGCGAGATATATAGACCCGAACGGGCGGCCGCTCTTTCCACCAAATCCATTATCTCGCGCTTCGAAATACCTTCGGGGAGATCAACATAGTAATCGTCTGACTTTTTTTCGGGCATCTCGCTCTCTATCTCCTAACCGGGTAGTACATACGACATGTACTTTTGAAACTGGTCAAGTGGAACGGCAGTCAGAGGCGGTCATTCGGCCACACGAATCCGCAGCTTCTGATTCTCGGCTAAGTGAATTGCGATTGCCATGAGAGAGTGCCAGATACCAGGGGTCGAACCGAGGTTTGCGCCCGATTGATTTCAAGAATTGCGGTTCGACCCCTTTTTCGCGAATCATCACGGCTAGGCGGGATAATACTCGCCGCATATGCGTTCGAACGCATCGCCAAGTACTTTGGCGGCCGGCTGCAGTTTGGTGCCACGACGCGTGGCCAACAGCGCGGGCCGGTTGAGCGGTAGCTCGTCCAGGCGATACGCGCTGTACAGCCCGCGTTTCAGTTCGGGCGCCACCAGTTCTTCGGACAGCAGACACGCATAGTCGTCGCGGATCAGCATCGATTTGGCCAAACTCAAGGAGTCCAGATCGATGACATCGACCGGCGGTTCGATGCCATGGTTTGCAAAGGCCGCACAGATCGCGTGCCACCGATCCGGGAGCGACAGGGCAACCAGCCAGGTGCACTTGCTTAGATCCCTCAGGCTCACGGTGGCTTTCCTGGCTAACGGATGTTCGGCACGCAGCACTACGGCATCGTGCTCGATGTACAAGACTTTGGTATCAATCGCCGGATCCGGTCTGAGCTCCGTAGGCGGTGCGCTGACGACAAGATCGAGTTCTCCTCTGGCGAGACGCGGGTACAGTGCCGCCGACGTGCCGCCCACAACCTGCAAGCCGACACCCGGCCGCTGGCGTCGAAAATGCGAGATAGCGTCGGGGCCAATGCGGGGGAAAAACGACCAGCCAATGCCAACCTGCACAAAACCCGCAGTCGATCCGCGCATGGCGCTTAGCTCCGCCATGGCCAGACGCGATTCAGACGTAATGATCTTTGCCCGCCGCGCCAGCGTGTGTGCGTAGATCGTCGGCACGGCGCCGTGAGGCGTTCGCTCGAACAGTGGAACGCCCAACTCGTGCTCGAGCTTTGCGACGGCTTTGCTGACTGCCTGTTGTGTGACATTGCCCGCGGCTGCGGCAAGGCCGAAGTTGCCGTGCTCGTAGACACCCAGAAAATGCTGCAGTTTCTGTGGATCTACGGCTTGCGGCACAAATCGCTGACGCCGTACGTCGGTTTTTTTGCGCTTCGCCATCGCTGCGATTCTACCGCGTAAGTCGATGCAAGCGATGTCTATGCAGGCGTAATCCGCTATCGGGCCGCGTCGTTCAGAAGAGCGAGGTGACTACGCCTTCGCCAGATTTCTGCTCATGCAGTGGTTCCAGCCCCTGAGCACAAGGCTTTCGTTGACGTGGGCATGACCGCCGTTTGACAGCACAAAGTCTCTGCCGCTGTGCAATTGCGCGAGAACAGTCTTGCGGTTTCGGTCGGAGCGGTTTGGCGTCGAGCCGTGCAGCGTCAAGTAGCTGAAGAAGAGGACATCACCTCGTTTCGCATTGACCGGATACGCCTCTTCAAGCGGATATTCGGTAAGCAGATCCGAAGACGTACGCCCTGAAGAGTTTTCCTGGCGACCGAGTTTGTGAGATCCGGGATAGACCCGCAGCCCGCCCGACTCAGCGTCCGCATCCGACAGGAAGATGATACCCGCGATCATGCTGTCGTAGCGCGTAGGGAAGTACGACCAGTCCTGATGCATGGGGAACGGCGCTCCTTCTTTCGGCGGTTTCTGGAACAACTTGCTGTGATGCAGAATGATATCCGGGCCCAGGATCTGCTCCGCGATGTCGAGAAAACGCGTTTGCGTAAGCGCCTTCAGCCAGCGTGCCGAGTAGCGCTGCACGTTGTGAGTATGAATTATTCGCGACGTGCCGCCGTCCAGTTTATCCGTATGCTCGCTGTCCCATCGCGCATTGATTCGCTCTCCGCTCTGTTCCAGCTGCGCGACGATACGGTCGAATTCTTCTTCCATCCAATGCAGCGACTCTTCCGGATAGACGTTGTACGCATGGTAGTAGCCGTTCTCGTCGAAAAAGGCCTCGATATCGGTTGTCCGATCCGCCGCGATTGCCACGCTGGTCTCCTCTGCCAAAGATCGTTTGAAGGTTGTCATTGTGCGGCACCCGCGCAACCGCGGCTACGCCAAATTCGGTCAAGAAATTGACTATTTCGGCCAAGTTGCTAAATTCGGCAGTATGGAGCAGACCCAAGCTCATCGTGTGAACTATAGCCAGACCCGCTATGTCTCTTTCGAATCGGTAGTCCGCAATCGGGTTCACCGGCATTCGTTTTACGAGCCCTGTATTGTCATTTCCGGCAGCGGGGAGTTCGAGCACGGGTCCCGGGTGTTCGCTCTGAGCAAAGGAGACCTGTTCATAGCCGATCGCGGCGTGTACCACGAAATCCGTTCGGTCGAGTCGAAGGATCTGCGGCTCTATTTCCTGTCGTTTCATATCGTGAAGCATCGCGGTGCAAAAACCGGACACGGCCAGTCGTCGCTAAGCCAGCGCTCCGTCGCCGACTTTCTGCTCAATCACCGCCTGCACCTGCCCGGCCAGTCTCACCTGATCCCGTTGTTCGAACACGTAACGCAGCTCGTCAGGCGGGATGCGGGCTACCGGCAGGACAAGTACTACCACGACGCCTCCCTGTTGTTGATTCGGCAGGTAATCTCGGCCCTGGCGACCTCGGCGCTCATGTCGGAGGAGGCTTACAGCGATCACCTGCAAAAAAGCAAAGTCGAAGAACTCATAGAGAGCCGGCTTCATCAGGCTTTACGCGTTACCGACCTTGCGAATGCGTGTGCAATGTCGGAACGTACGCTGCGGCGCAAATGGAGCGCCTGGTCCAGCCGCACGCTGCCGGAAGAAATCAACCGCCGACGTATGCAACGAGCCTGCCAGCTGCTCTTGCTGCCGGACATTGCGGTTGCCGACGTAGGTTATCAGGTCGGGATTACCAGTCCGGCGCAGTTCTCCAGACAGTTCAAGGAAACGAAGGGGATAACGCCCGGGGCTTACAGGAGACGGTTCCTCGACGAGCCGCCGAGCGGTCGCCTGGGCGACGATCCGGCGCTCACTGAGTATCTGGATGGAGAAACGTTGCCGTAGACGGCGCAGCGCGAAGCGGCCGAAAACGACTTGCAGTATGGATTGGATCTTCTTCGTGGCCGCTCAATTATTGCCGTAAGCCCGGGGCGTACTGGTTCTGGTGATGTCGTCGTTCTCCGGGCG
>JBCBSC010000021.1:0-86280 GCA_039819385.1 Pseudomonadota bacterium
CGCTCCGTCGTCTGTCGGCGCTCCGCGCCTCGGTTCGAACCTTGAGGTTCTCATCCTCGGCTCCCCTGCCGAAAAAAAACGGGTCCCTGTCGGGACCCGTTTGTTTTTGGCTGGGGGACCAGGATTCGAACCTGGGTTGGCGGAGTCAGAGTCCGCAGTCCTACCGCTAGACGATCCCCCAAAAGCGGGGCACAAGCTTAACGCTTCGAGTACTGCGTCGCGCGGCGGGCTTTGCGCAAACCCACTTTCTTGCGCTCGACTTCCCGCGCGTCACGGGTAACGAAGCCCGCCTTGCGCAACGGCGAACGCAGCGATTCGTCGTACTGCATCAGCGCGCGCGTCAAGCCGTGGCGAATCGCGCCAGCCTGACCGGTCGTACCGCCACCGCTAACCGTCACCGTCACGTCGAACTTGTCGGTCAGGTTCATTAGCTCCAGCGGCTGCCGGACGATCATCTGAGCCGTCTTACGGCCGAAGAAGATGTCGAGATCGCGGTCGTTGACGCGAATCGCACCGGAGCCGGGGCGAAGGAAAACGCGCGCGGTCGATGTTTTGCGACGACCAGTGCCGTAGAAATGCGTGTCAGTCATAAGTCTAGTCCTGGCGCCCGGGGATCAGGCGTTTACTTCCAGTGGAATGGGTTGCTGTGCCGTGTGGCTGTGTTCGGGTCCGGCGAAAACGCGGAGCTTGGAAAACATCTTCCGGCCCAGCGGTCCGCGCGGCAGCATGCCTTTGACGGCATATTCGATTGCGCGCTCCGGCTTCTCGTCGAGCAGCTTCTGCAGCGATGTCGACTTCAGATTGCCAATGTAGCCGGTGTGCCGGTGATACATCTTGTCCTTGAGCTTGTTACCCGTGACGCGGATCTTTTCCGCATTCACGACTACGATGTAGTCGCCGGTATCGATGTGCGGCGTGTACTCGGGCTTATGCTTGCCGCGCAGCCTGCGGGCGATTTCAGTCGCTAGCCGGCCCAGGGTTTTTCCTGCAGCATCAACGACATACCAGTCGCTGCGCACGTCTGCTGGTTTGGCAGAAAACGTCTTCATTATATTTTTCCGTCGGGAATATGTTTGTAGTCTTGGCGCGCCGCTCACCTGCCGCAGCCGGCCCAAGCCCTGCCCGCAGTCCGAATGTCGAGCTTACCGGACGGGCGAAAGGCGCGAGATTGTACTTGAGCGGCAGGCCCAGTGCAAACCTTGTACGGGCGCAGACCTCCGCGCCCGATCGCGCGAAGTCCTGCTTTTAAATCAACGGTTTAAGTTATGCGGCCCACCGCTCTCGCGGCGCCCCGCCCGATCAGAAACCGTACTCGAGCGAAATCGCGGTCTGGGTGTCGGTTTTTTCGGTGCCGGCCGGTACGTCGCTGTTGTTGCGCACCGTGTACGAGGCCACCAGGCTCAACGCGCCGACCAGGGTCGCCGACAGCGACGATTTGGACTCGATGTACGTGTTGTCTTCACCCGCTTCCAGCGCGAAAGTCTGCTGAAAGCTCGCCGTTTCGCTGAACTGCCACTGATAGTCCAGCCCCCCGAACAGTATGGTTTCGTCACTTCCGACCCCGAACTGGTCATCCGACTGACGAGCACCAGCACCAATTTCGGCATTGAGCGTATGCACCGGGCCGGTCAGCAAGCGGCGGCCATAACCGAGTGTTTGCGAGAACTGCGTGTCAAACGCGCCGAAGCGGTCTTTACGCCAGTTGAGCCGGCCGAACAGAAAGTCTTTTTCGGTCATGTCCCAGCGACTCCGCCAGCCTGCCTCGTAGGCTTCGGCGGTCGTCGTGTCATCCTCGGCCGAAGTGATCGCCGAGCCCGTAGCCTCGTGTTCCCACTTGCCTTTCGCATAGCTGAGCGTGGCGCCGGTATTCAAACTCGAGGTTTCAGTGTTACCGGAGGTGCCGAGAAAGCCGAATTTAATTGTGCCGCTAAACGGGCCTTCGTCCTCGGCCGCACTCAGCGTGGCAGCTGGCAGCATGGCAAGAACGATCAGTACAACACGAAACAACATGGAGATTCCTTACAAAACGGTAAAAATAGCGTGCCCGCGCTCGGGCGGCCGCGGAGTATAGCGTCAGGCAGCGAGATACGGCCAGTTTTTACCTACCGGACGGCAGACTAACGGTATACTTCAGCGATGAGTACCCGGAACCTGACCCCGCTCGATCGCTTGCTCGCCAGCGCCAACAACGCGCTGCGAACACTCGCAGCGCCCGCGGGCCAGGCTACCCGCAGCTACCCCGGCGATGCCGTGCCTGACGCCGATTTGAGCGATACCGAGCGTCGTCATGCAGCCGGACTCATGCGGGTAAATCACGCCGGTGAGGTTGCCGCGCAGGCGCTTTATCAGGGACACGCCACCGTGGCGCGCGACCGTAGCGTCGAAACCCAAATGCAGGCTGCCGCCGTCGAAGAGTTCGATCATCTCGCCTGGTGCGAGCAGCGGCTGTCCGAACTCGGCGAAACCCCCAGCCGCCTGAGTCCCATCTGGTACACGGGCGCCTACAGCATTGGCGCAATCAGCGGCCTGCTTGGCGATCGCTGGAGCCTTGGCTTCATCGCCGAAACCGAACGTCAGGTCTGCGAACACCTGGACAGCCATCTGGACGGTCTGCCGGAATCCGATGAGCGAAGCCGTGCCATCGTTCGCCAGATGCGCGACGAAGAACAGGAGCACGGCGACAACGCGCGCGCCGCCGGTGCCGCCGAGCTGCCACCGCCCGTCCGGCAGTTAATGCGACTCACTGCGCGCGTAATGACGCGCTCGGCTTACTGGGTGTGACCGACCGCAAGCCGCATGATTTCAGAAAAAACACGGACTTAGCTTGCCCTTCTAAGAAAAAAGGTTTAAAAGAAGGGCGCTTGAGCGATTAGGGGCCTAACAACTATGCAAACAAACGCAAAAACCCTGAGCGATGTACCTGCGATCAACCGCTTTCTGAGCTACTGCCGGGTACGCACCGTTCCTTCGAAAACCGTCATGATCCACGCCGGCGACCTGCCCGACGTGCTCTACTACATTGTCGACGGCTCGGTCGAAGTCATGATCGAAGACGAGGACGGCAACGAAATGGTGCTCGCCTACCTGAACAAAGGTCAGTTCTTCGGCGAAATGGGCCTGTTCTACGAACAGCCGACGCGCAGCGCCTGGGTGAGGACGCGAACGGAATGCGAAATCGCCGAAATGACCTACCCGCGCTTCCGCCAGATCGCCAGCGAAAGCCCTGGACTCGTGTTCGAACTGGCCACCCAGCTCGCAACCCGGCTCGACCGCACCAACCGTAAGCTCGGCGACCTCGCATTCGTCGACGTTACGGGACGGGTCGCGCACGCCATCATGGATCTCTGCAACGAACCCGACGCCATGACGCATCCCGACGGCATGCAAATCAAGGTCAGCCGTCAGGAACTCAGCCGCCTCGTTGGCTGCTCCCGCGAAATGGCCGGACGGGTTCTGAAGGTACTCGAGGAGCAGGGCCTCGTATCGGCAAGCGGCAAGACCATCGTAGTTTACGGCGCCAGACCGAACCGCAAACTCTAGCGTCTACTTGTCATCCGGAACCCCGGCGTCATCCGGAACCCCGGCGTCATCCGGAACCCCGGCTGTCCGGAACCCCGGCCGGTATCAGGCTGCGGCAATCTCGCGGCGCATTGCCGCTATCGTCGCCGCATAGTCATCGCTGCCGAAGATGGCCGACCCGGCGACGAAGGTATCGGCACCGGCGGCCGCGATAGACCCGATGTTGTCCACCTTGACGCCACCGTCGATTTCCAGGCGGATCTCCCGGCCGCTTGCATCGATCATCTCTCGCGCCTGACGCAGCTTCGGCAGCGAGGACGGAATGAACGACTGACCGCCAAAACCGGGATTCACCGACATCAGCAGGACCATGTCGACCTTGTCGATCACGTGCTCGAGCCAGCCGAGCGGCGTTGCGGGATTGAACACCAGCCCCGCCTTGACGCCGCTGTCCCTGATCAGCGAGAGCGTCCGGTCCACGTGACGACTCGCCTCAGGGTGAAAACTAATGTAGTCGGCCCCGGCCCTCGCGAAATCCGGCACCAGCCGGTCGACCGGCTCCACCATGAGGTGCACGTCGATGGGAGCCGTGATGCCGTAATTGCGCAACGCTTCACAGAGCATCGGGCCTATGGTCAGGTTCGGCACATAATGATTGTCCATGACATCGAAGTGCACAATGTCCGCCCCGGCATCGAGCACCGCGCGAACGTCGTCTCCAAGCCGTGCAAAATCGGCCGAGAGTATGGAAGGGGCAATAAGCGGCTCCACAACGGTACCTCCGGTAGTTCCGTATCCGCGCAATGTACCTGAGGCGCTGCACGGGCGACAGTCGCGTGCAGCGGGCGCCCCTTCAGCGTATCGAGCGGCGCGCCTTGAGCAGTTCATAAGCCGCGCGGACTTCCCGCGTCTTTTGTTCGGCGGCGGCAAGCTGCTGTGCATCGGGATTGTTCCCGGAGAGCTTGTCCGGATGGCTTTGGTTCATGAGCCGGCGATAAGCCGTCTTGATGTCCTTGTTGCTTGCGTCGGGCCGGACACCCAGCGAGCTGTAAGCTGCGCTCACGCGATCGCGGTCCGCATCGCCCGCGGGTGTTTGACGAAAGCTCTTTTGTGCGCGCAGCATCGCTTCGAGCTGCGCGAGTTCGACACGGCCAATGTCAAAGGCAGTACACGCCTCCCAGATTAAGGCCCGCTCCGCGGCGCGCATACGCGGTTTCGACAGGCCAACCTCGAGCAGCAAACGAACGAACAGCAGCCTGTGTTCGGGACGCCTGAGCGCATCGCTGCGCAGGCGCGCGAGCGTTGCCGCGAACGGGAAAGCCGGTCGTTTGCCCTCTTCGAAATCGGCTATCGCCCGGCGCACCGCCGCGGGCCCGAGATTCAGGCGGTGCATGACGGAACGCGCGGCACGGATCTCTTCCTCGCTGACGCGCCCGTCCACCTTGGCGAGATGGCCCATCGCCTGAAACAGGGCCGGCACAAATGCTTCGGGAAGACTGCCGGCCTTTGCGCCGGCATCGGAAAAAGCCCGGAAGCGGCTGCTGAAGCCCCGATCGAACTGGTGGCCCAGAATCAGGCCAAGCAGCGCCAGCCATGGCTTGAGCGTAGCCGCGCCCAGCAAAGTGCCAACAAGCTTGCCCCAGTACACCCGAACTCCGCTCCTGTCCCGAAGCGACATCCTAACGTCTGCCGGACCGCATTGCGCGCTTGCCAGCGCGCTTTGTTGCTAGGATGATGCTTGGCGCCCGGCTGGCAAAAAGCTGCCGCCGGCGTGGCCACGATTCAGCTCGAGACAGGTTCCAGGCAAACATGACATCGCAAGACGCTCTGTTCGAATCGTCCATTGCACAATTACCCTTGCTCGGCCGCGGTAAAGTGCGGGACATCTACGGCGTCGACGATTCGCACCTGTTGATCGTCACGACCGACCGCCTCTCGGCATACGATGTGGTACTGCCCGACCCCATACCGGGAAAAGGCGAGCTGCTCACACAGATATCGCTGTACTGGTTCCACCAGATGCATGACGTAATCGACAACCAGCTTACCGAGCTTGTCGTCGACGACGTACTCGACGACGCAACGCTGTGCGACCGCCTGCGAAGACGATCGCTTGTCGTCAAGCGGCTGAAACCCTTACCGGTCGAAGCGGTCGTGCGGGGCTACCTGATAGGCTCCGGCTGGCGTGACTATCAGGCGAACGGCGGGGTCTGCGGTATCGACCTGCCGGACGGGCTCCGCCAGGCTGAAAGGCTGCCTGCGCCGCTGTTCACCCCGGCCAGCAAAGCCGAAGCCGGCGAGCACGACGAAAACATCAGCTTCGCGGATGTCGAGAACCTGATCGGTACCCAGCTCGCCGAAAAGGTACACGATGCCAGCATGGAAATTTACCAGCGCGCTGCCGAACATGCCGCGGCGCGTGGCCTGATCATTGCCGATACCAAGTTTGAATTCGGCCTCGACGGAGAAGGGCGCCTGCACCTCATCGACGAGGTGCTGACGCCCGATTCGTCGCGCTTCTGGCCCGCGGAACGCTATCGCGTCGGCATTAGCCCGCCCAGTTTCGACAAGCAGTACGTGCGCGATTACCTGGACACGCTGGACTGGGACCACAGCGAGCCGGGGCCGCCACTGCCGTCGTCCGTCGCCGAGAAAACCGCAGCCAAGTACCGGCAGGCCTATCGCCTGCTGACGGGCCCCGCCCGGATTTAGGCCTGTCGAGCCGCCCAGCGGCTAAACAGCGCGTGCAGTTCGGCAAGCCCGTCGCTTAATGCCGCGGGACCGGGCTGCAGAATGATCGCGGACTTCACCTCGTGTATCTCACCGTCGCGCACGGCCGGCAGTGCGGACCACCCGGGCCGCTCCGCCACGCGCTCGGGCCGGAATTTCTTCCCGCACCAGGAACCGACGACGATGTCGGGGGCGCGCCGCACAACCTCGAGCGGATCCGCAATTATGCGGTTCTTGCCGAGCGACTGCTCCGCAAGTTCCGGGAAGACATCGTCTCCGCCGGCTATCCCGACCAGCTCCGAAACCCAGCGGATCCCGCTGATCTGCGGCTCGTCCCATTCCTCGAAGTACACGCTTGGCCGCGCGGCAAGCTTGGCCGCCGAGTTCCTGATTGCCGCGACCTCTGCAGCCAGCTCATCGACGTAGCGTTCGGTCTTGAGCTGTTCGCCGATCAGCGCGCCCAGAGTCCGGATCATGCGGAATATCCCCTCGACCGAACGGTGATTGAACACGTGCACGGCGACGCCCTGACGCACGAGCGCAGCGGCGATATCGGCCTGCAGGTCGGAGAAACCGAGCACCAGATCCGGCTTCAGGTCGAGGATCTTGTCGATCTTCGCGCTGGTAAACGCCGAAACCCTGGGCTTCTCCTTGCGGGCGCGGGGCGGCCTCACGGTAAAGCCCGAAATGCCGACGATCCGGTCCTGCTCGCCAAGTGCATACAGGGTTTCGGTGGTCTCTTCCGTCAGACAGACGATGCGCTCCGCGTATCCCGTGCCGCCTTTCATGGTCTCTCCATAAGCCGAGCCGCATTGTGGTGAAAGCTGTGACCAATATCCAGCCGCCCGCACCGCGCAAATCGGTACAATCCGGGCATGGCTGTCGATGGGAACACACTGTCTTTGAGCGTCGAGGAACGTATCGACCGGTTTATCTGGGGCGACACACTCGAACGCCACGGCCTGCCCGGCCGCATCGGCGCTACCTTACTGCGCTATCTGTACGCGATCCTCCGCGACGTCTTCATGGGACAGCTCACCTTACGCGCCATGAGCCTGGTGTATACGACCTTGCTGTCGGTCGTGCCGCTGCTCGCCTTCAGTTTTTCGGTGTTGAAGGGTTTTGGCGTACACGAAGACCTCAAGCAGCAAATGTACGTGTTCCTGGAACCGCTCGGCGGGAAAGGCGTCGAGATTACCGACCAGATCATGCTGCGCGTCGAAAACGTGAACGGCGGCGTGCTCGGCGGTATCGGGCTCGCATTTTTCGTCTATACGGCGATCTCGATGGTGCAGAAGGTCGAGGAGAGTTTTAACTACGTCTGGTCCGTATCGAAACCGCGAAGCTTCGCCAGGCGCTTCTCGGAGTACACCGTCGTTCTGCTGGTTGGGCCGCTGGCCATCGTTGCCGCCCTCGGCATGATTGCACCCATCGAAAAAGAGCTCTCCGAATACGCAACCCTGCGGCTCGCGCTCGAGGAGACGAGCAAGATCATGCCGTACCTCCTGGTCGCCGCCGTGTTTGCGTTTCTTTACGTGTTCATGCCGAACACGCGTGTGAGAGCGACTTCCGCGATCATCGGCGGACTTACCGGCGGCTTTCTGTGGGCGACGGTTGGCGTGATATTCACGCAGTTCATCGCCAACTCGGCCAATCAGCAGGCAATCTACGCCAGTTTCGCCGTCGCGATAGCGGCGCTGATCTGGCTGTACCTGAACTGGATCGTGCTGCTGCTGGGCGCACAGGTCGCCTATTACCATCAGAATCCCGCCTACCTGCGAATCGGCCGGCGCGAACCGCGGCTTTCCAACGCCATGCGCGAGCGTCTCGCTCTCAATCTCATGTTTCTGATCGGCCGTGCTTTTCGCAGCGCCAATACGAACGAAACCGCACACAGCCTGGCCACCAGCCTGCGCATGCCCTCGATAACGCTCGCACCGGTGCTGACCGGGCTCGAAAAAGCGGGCCTCGTTTCGGTCACCGAGCGGGACAGGCTAATACCCGGACGCGACATCAATCGCATTCGTTTGAACGAAATTCTCGCGGTCGTAAGGCAGCACGGCGAGACCGGCTCCTACTCGGAGCCGCACTGGGAACCCGATATTGCCGCTCTGGGAGACTCCCTCGATGCGGCTGTTACGGGTACGATTAGCGACCGGACCCTGTCCGACCTGCTCGATTCGGCGGAAAACGACAAAAATCGCTAGAAGCCCCGGCCCCCGTGGGGTACAGGAAAATCGGACACGTTCTTTTACTTCGGTTTTATCGAACTATTTGGCCTCCAATTTCGATTGGATCTTAGCATTTGGGCCGCGTATAAGGTGCGGCTCAGTTTCAAATCAGGAAGCAAAACCATGAAAGCAATCCTTGCCAGTGCATTGTTACTCATCACCGCCAGCGCTTTTGCGTTCGAGGTAGACGAATCGAAAATTACAACGCCGGACGAAGCGCTGGCGGCGCTCAAGGCCGGCAACGAACGGTTCACTAGCGGCAATACGCTGAATCAGGATTTTGCGAAGCAGATCGAAAAGACCGGTGGCGGCCAGCAGCCGTACGCCACAATCCTCTCTTGCCTAGATTCGAGAATTCCGCCGGAAATCGTTTTCGACCAGGGTATCGGTGACGTCTTTGTCGGCCGGGTTGCGGGCAATATCGAAGACATTCATATGCTGGGCAGCTTCGAGTTCGCCACGGCGGCAGTCGGCACCAAGCTGCTGGTCGTTATGGGTCACACCTCTTGCGGCGCGGTAGGCGGTGCCTGCCAGAACGTCAAGCTGGGTAACCTGACGCATCTGCTTACCGAGATCCGCCCCGCCGTGGAACTGGTCCAGACGGAGCATCCCAACGCAGACGTGTGTGCGGCAAAGCACATCGATCAGGTATCCGAAGAGAACGTTCGCCTTACGGTCCGGGACATTCGTGAGAAGAGCGAAGTCATCGCCGGGCTCGAAAAGGAAGGCAAGCTCAAGGTCGTCGGCGCAATGTACGACATCACGACGGGCGAAGTAACCTTCCTGTAGATCCGCAAACGGAATGACGAGCGGATGCCTGCGAGCGTCGCTCTGGAAGTAAACGAAAAACGCCCCGGCTACGGGGCGTTTTTTATGAGGGGTCAGGTAGAAAAGGGGCCGGGTTTATTTTTTTCCAAAAAATAAACCCGGCCCCTTTTTAGACACCGTTTAGGCTCCGGCGATCTTCATCTCGCCGACCAGCAAGGAGCCGCAGCGCACGCCTCCACGAAAGTCCCGATCGCTGCCGATGCGTTCGACGCGGGAATACAACTCACGAAGTTCGCCCGCGATGGTGACCTCGTGGACGGGATACTGAACCTCGCCGTTTTCCACCCAATGACCCGCCGCGCCGCGCGAGTAGTCGCCGGTTACGGTGTTCACGCCCTGCCCGATCAGTTCTTCGACGATCAGCCCTGTGCCCATTTCGGCTACGAGCGACTCGAAATCGCCGGCGTTTGCCGACACCACGAGATTGTGCGGACCGCCGGCATTCGCCGTGGTTTCGAGGCCGAGTCGGCGTGCCGAGTAACTCGATAATATGTAGTCCTCGATTACGCCGGCCGACACGAGCGGACGATCCCGTGTACCCACGCCTTCGGCATCGTAAGCCGCGCTCGCCATTCCGCGCGGGATATGCGGCTGTTCCAGAATATCGACAAAATCGGGTAGCAGCTTTTCGCCGCGGGCATCGAGCAGGAACGAGGCCTTGCGGTACTGAGCGCCTCCCAACAAAGCGCTGACGGCGTGGCCGACAAAGCCACGGGCCAACTCGGGAACGAACAGAACAGGCGCGTTGGTCGTCGCAAGCTTGCGCGCGCCAAGACGCGATAGCGTTCGCCGCGCTGCCTCTCGGCCGATATCCTCCGGCGCTTCGAGTTCCGCAGCCGAGCGTGCGGCGCTGTAGTAGTAATCGCGTTGCATTTCACCGCCCTGCTCAGCCAGCAGGACGCAGGTAATGCTGTGGCTGGTCTTCGCAAACTCGCCAAAGAAACCGTGGCTATTGCCATAGGCGCTTACCGAACGGTTGCGGGCGACGGTTGCGCCTTCCGAATTGTTCAGCCGCTTGTCGACACCCAGGCCGGCCGCCTCGCAGCGTATCGCCAGCTCAATAGCTTGCTGGGCGTCGAGTTCCCACGGGTGGTCGAGATCCAGTTCGACGATGTCGCTGCACATGAGGTCCGCGTCGGCGAGACCGCTGTGTTCGTCCGCCGCGGTAAACCGGGCGAACGAATGGGCTTTTCGAACGACCTCGCGCACGGCCTCAGGACTGGTCTCCGACGTGCTTGCGCTGCCTTTGCGACGATCCAGGTATACCGTCACGCCAATCCCGCGATCGCGGTTGTATTCCAGATTCTCCACTTCTCCGAGGCGCGCGGTCGCCGCCAAACCCACATCGTGACTCGCAGCCACCTCGGCCTCGTCGACGCCGAGTTTCTTCGCCTCGTCGAGGGCCGTCCGGACTATCGCTTGCAGATTCATTTCGCTCGTACTCAGGTCGTTCATAATCCCTCGTTGCTGCTGGGGCGAACGGCTGCCCCGTGGTAGACTCCGCTGCCCTTTTCGAGCCCTGGAATGAGAGCCTGGGAAATCCGCGAGGTAGCTTAGCCGGTGCAGGACCCAAAACCCAGTAAAAGCGCTTTGAAGCGGGAGGATCAGGCGCTGAAGTCACTCGGCCAGGAACTGATCGCGCTCGCGCCGGCCAACCTCGATCAACTGCCGCTCGACGAGCGGCTGAGAGACGCCGTCGAGGCCGCCTCGCGAATGCGCGCTCATGGTGCCCTGCGCCGTCAGCGTCAGCTCATCGCGAAACTGCTCCGGCAGGCTGACGCCACGGCGATACAAAGCGCGCTCGCCGAACTTCAATCGGACAGCATCGCCGAGAAACGGCGCTTCAGACTCGCCGAGGATTGGCGTGACCGGCTGCTCGACGAAGGTAGCGCAGCACTCATGCCTTGCGTTGACGCGACGGCAGCGGACGAGCGGGCGCTGCGGGATGTAATGACGAGACTCCGGCAAAGCCGCAGCGAGAAAAGCAGTAAAACTGCGCGCCGTGAGCTGTTTCGAATCGTCCACGACGCAATAGAGCGGCAGCAAGTACAACAACAAGCGCAACGACAATAAGAGGACTGCGGAATAACAATGAGCAAACGCATAGGCATCATCATGGGCTCGACGTCCGACTGGGACACGATGCGTCACGCGAGCGAAATGCTGGAGCAACTCGGCATCGCCCACGAGGTCCGGGTTGTCTCGGCACATCGCACGCCCGATCTGTTGTTCGAATACGCGGAGAACGCTCTGGCCCGGGGTCTCAAAGTCATCATCGCGGGTGCGGGCGGCGCGGCGCACCTTCCCGGCATGACGGCCGCCAAAACACGTCTCCCGGTGCTGGGCGTGCCGGTGCAGTCGAAAGCGCTCAACGGACAGGACTCGCTACTGTCCATCGCACAGATGCCGGCGGGTGTGCCCGTTGGCACGCTGGCCATCGGCAAGGCGGGCGCAATCAACGCCGCGCTGCTGGCTGCCGCGATTCTCGCCAACGAGGATGAACAGGTTGCCGGGGCTCTCGACCAATTCCGCCAGACGCAGACTGAACGAGTGCTGGCGAGCCCGAATCCGGCCGGGTAAGCGCAGTGCGTGTAGGTATCATCGGCGGCGGTCAGCTTGGGCAAATGCTGGGCTACGCCGGGCACTCCCTGAACATCGACTGTGAGTTCCTGGATCCTTCACCCGCGCCTCCCGCCGCCAGCGCCGGACCGGTCCTCGCGGCTGCGTTTGACGACACCGACGCAATTCTCGAGCTTGCGAAGCGCTGCGACGTCCTGAGCTATGAATTCGAGAATGTGCCGGTCGACGCTCTGGCCGTCGCCGCCGACGTTTGCCCTGTGTATCCGCCCCTGGACGCACTCAGGCAGGCGCAAGACAGGCTGAGCGAAAAACGTCTGTTCGAATCGCTGGATATTGCGCTACCGCAATGGCACGCCGTCGACAGACTGGAAGATCTGTTGGCGGCCGCGCAGAAGCTGGGTCTGCCGCTGGTGCTGAAAACGAGGCGTCTCGGCTATGACGGCAAAGGCCAGTTCCTCGTACAGAATGAGGAAGAGTTCGAGACAGCGTGGCAACAGCTGGGCGGCAGCGCGTTGATCGCCGAGCAATGGATCCCGTTCGACTATGAGGTTTCGGCGATCGCCGCGCGGGGTATAGGTGGAGAAACCACCGTATATCCGCTGACCAACAATCATCACGCCGGGGGAATACTGCGCTACTCGCGCGCGCCCGTGGAGGCGCCGGAGCTGCAACGGGAGGCGGCGGCAGCGGTATGCCGCATGCTCGAACACCTCGACTACGTAGGCGTCACCGCACTGGAACTGTTTGTCCTGAACGGGCGCATTCTCGCCAATGAGTTTGCTCCGCGAGTCCATAATTCCGGCCACTGGACCATCGAGGGCACCAGCGTCAGCCAGTTCGCCAACCATCTTCTGGCCGTTACGGGGCAGACGCCCGTCGCGCCCGCGCTCAAGGGCCACGCGGGCATGCTCAACCTCATTGGCGAGCTTCCGGCAGCCGCTCGCGACGCGGATGCCGGCGGGGCCGTTTTGCACGACTATGGAAAATCGCCGCGGCCGGGCCGTAAGCTCGGTCACATGACCCTGATCGCCGACAGCGCCGCGGAACGGGACGCACGGCTCGGCCGACTTGCGCAAAGTGTGACAGGATCGACGTTTGAGTTCGGCACTGTCCAATAGCCCGAACCCGTGAATTGCGGGTAAACTCACTTTTTGGCCGGAATTCGACGGTCCCGCAAGACAGACTGGCTGATATGTCCTATCTAGAGCACTTCAAGCTGAGTGAGCAACCGTTCCGGCTGACGCCCGATCCAGGTTTTGTCTACTGGTCAAAGCAGCACGCTCGCGCCAAAGCCTACATGGAGTCAACCATCTGGCTCGCCGACGGTTTTGTGGTCATCACGGGCGAGATCGGCTCCGGCAAGACAACCTTGCTGCAGTCCTTTCTTGCCGAACTCGATGAGGACATCGTCTACGCCGTCGTATCGCAGACTCAGCTAAACCCCAAGGAGTTCCTGCAGGCGGTGCTGACCGAGTTCGGCTTCAAGCCCTTCAACAAGGACAAAGTCGAGCTGCTGGATATGCTCAATATGTTCCTTATCGAACAGTACTCCAACGGCAAGAAAGTCGTGCTGATCGTTGACGAGGCGCAGAATCTGTCCAAGAAAGTGCTCGAGGAAGTGCGCATGCTCTCGGGGATAGAAACGCACAAGGAGAAAGTGCTGCGGATCATCCTGGCCGGCCAGCCGGAACTCAAGGACACGCTGGACTCACCCAGTCTCAAGCAGCTCGTGCAGCGTGTGCGCCTGCGTTTTCACATTGGTCCGCTCGATCGCACGGAAATGCGCGAGTACATCGAGCACCGGCTCTCGATAGCCGGCCGCAAGCCCAACGAATTATTTGCCGACGACAGCTTCGACGCCATTCACCGCTACACGGGCGGAGTGCCCAGACTCATCAACACGCTCTGCGACACTGCGCTGCTATGCGCCTTCGCGGACGAAAAGGACGTGGTCTCGGCGGAGGATATCTGGGCCGCCGTGAAAGAGCTCAACTGGAAAGAACACGAGAACAATACAGGCGTGTTCGCCCAGCTCGGCAAGCCGATTTTCACGCCGGGTGCCGAGCCGCCGGTTACGCGTATCGAAGTTCGCTCCGACGACGAAACGCTCTCGACGCAGAGTTTTCCGCTCGGGCGGGTAATCATTGGCCGCTCACCGGACAATGAGATTTACATCAAGAGCAAGTTCGTAAGCCGGCATCACGCTCAGCTCCTGAGCGACGAAGACGGTGCTGTCATTCAGGACCTCAACAGCACCAACGGAATTTTTGTCGGCGACAAGCAGGTCAAGAAACATCGGCTGCAGGACGGCGACGTTGTTTCAATGGGAGTACACGAGCTCGTGTATCACGATCTTCGCGTTGCCGTGGACAACGACGACACGGCCAACGCTTCGCTGAACGACGACGAAGCAAGCGCCATCTAGGTCGCGCCGCAACGCGGACACGATCGGCTCAGAGATAAGTTCTAGTTACCGCGTCTTCCGCGCTTGCCCTTACGCGCTTCCCGCCGTTTGTAGAGCACCAGCAAACCGCCCGCGATACAAAGCACGCCCATACCCAGACAAATCGTAGGCCAGTAACCGTGATTCACATAGGTTGCCGCGGCGAGCGAGATAACGCCGGCGGCCAGATAGAAGTACGGCAGGCTTTCGTAGAGAGGCTTGGAAATCCACATAAGCTAAAACTCTGCGTGCGAGCTTCCGGGGAAGGTCCGCCATTGTGTCGGCCGAATCAGGCTCAGTCCAGCCCGCTTAAGCGCCCCTGAGACACAAAAAACCCGGCGCGCGGCCGGGTTTTCGAGGCGCATCAAGCGCTTGCACAAGCGTTTTTACGGCAGGCCCGTCGCTCAGGCCAGCCTGAACAAACGCAACAATCGCGCGAGCAGCGAATCGGACAAACCATCGACGGCGAGATCGGGTTCGATATCCACATTCCTGAAGCTACTGACGAATGCCTGGCCTTCTCTGTCCAGATCGTGCTCTGTAATTGTGTTGTCGAAAGCCATTGAAACAATTCCTTTGAGAGACGCCCAACAGCTTAGCGAATGCCGGAACGAAATTGAGTGCGTTGGCTCACAGAGCATTGTGAGAAATCCTAGACGCCCGAGCTTATGTCAAGCGATCGGCGTTTCAGGACGTGCCGCCAACCGTCAGCTCGTCGATCTTGAGTGACGGCTGCCCTACTCCGACGGGTACCGACTGTCCTTCCTTGCCGCAGGTTCCGACGCCGCTGTCGAGTTCGAGATCGTTACCTACCATCGAGATCTTCGTCAAAGCCTCCGGCCCGTCACCAATGAGCATGGCGCCTTTCACGGGCGCCGTGATCTTGCCGTTTTCGATCAGATAGGCCTCGCTGGCGGAGAAGACGAACTTGCCGGAGGTAATGTCGACCTGCCCGCCGCCGAAATTGGGCGCGTAAAGCCCTTTGTCCACCGACGCCACGATTTCTTCGGGATCGTGCGGCCCCGCGAGCATGTAGGTGTTGGTCATGCGCGGCATCGGGATGTGGGCAAAAGATTCGCGCCGGCCGTTACCCGTCGGTTCGACGCCCATTAACCTCGCGTTGAGCTTGTCCTGCAGATAGGACTTGAGAACGCCGCCTTCGACCAGCACGTTGTATTGTCCCGGTACGCCCTCGTCGTCCACGCTCAGCGAACCGCGCCGATTCGGCAGAGTGCCGTCGTCGACGATCGTGCAAAGTTCGGACGCCACGCTTTCGCCGATGCGGCCGCTGAACGCGGAAGTTCCTTTACGATTGAAGTCGCCTTCGAGCCCGTGGCCGACCGCTTCGTGCAGCAGCACGCCCGGCCAGCCGGGGCCGAGCACAACCGGCATGCTGCCCGCCGGCGCCGGTATGGCGTCGAGCTGGACCAGGGCCTGACGGACGGCCTCGCGCGCATACTCGAGCGGTGTTTCGCCGTCGAGAAAATAGCTGAGATCCGAGCGGGCGCCACCGCCGGCATAACCCTGCTCGCGGCGCCCGTTGTGTTCGAGAATTACGCTGACGTTGAAACGAACCAGTGGGCGCACGTCCGCCGCGAGCGTACCGTCGGAGGCTGCGACGAGCACCAGGTCCTGGCTACTGCTCAGACTAAGGCTCACTTGCTCCACCCGCGGATCCAGCGCGCGCGTCGCTGCATCGACTTGGCTGAGCAGCGCTGTCTTCTGCTCGTCGCTGATACTTAAGGTTGGGTCCAGCGCCGGATACAGCGCCGCGGCCGGCTGCCGCTGCCAGGCGCGGACCGTACCCTGTTTACCCGCCCGCGCGATGGCGCCCGCCGCGCGCCCTGCCTGCTGCAGAGCGGGTAGCAGGAGCTCGTCGGAATACGCAAATCCGGTTTTCTCACCGCTGACGGCCCGCACGCCGACACCCTGATCGTGACTGAAACTGCCTTCGCGAATAATGCTGTCTTCGAGCGACCAGCTCTCCAGCCGGCTGACCTGAAAATACAGATCGGCATAGTCGATCGAACCCGTCAGCACGTTGCCGAGTGCGGCACCGAGCGTGCGCTCGTCCAGCCCGGCGGGTTCCAGCATGGTATTCATTACGATATCGACCGCGGTCGATGCAGAGGAGTTTGCGCTCACAGTCTGGTCCATTGTGTCAGGGCCGTTAACCCTGGTCAGGTGGCCGGCGGCTGGCCAGCCGTCGGTTGGCAAGCGCCGGAAACTCGCGGCGCAGTTTCCGCACGCTCGGAAGATCGATCGCTGCTACCGCAACGCCGCTGCCGCTATCGAGCTCAGCGGTAATACGGCCCCAGGGATCGACGATCAGCGAGTGTCCGTAGGTACTGCGGCCGTCGGCGTGCACGCCAGTTTGCCCGGGCGCGATGACATACGCCAGGTTTTCGATGGCGCGGGCTTTCAGCAGCGTGTGCCAGTGCGCCCGGCCGGTCGTCTCCGTGAAGGCGGCAGGCACGGTAAACAGCTCGGCGCCCGCATCGACCAGCTCGCGGTACAGCTCCGGAAAGCGCAGGTCGTAGCAAATACTCAAGCCCAGCGTGCCGAGCGGCGTATCGAGCGTAACGGGCTCGTCGCCCGGATACATGCTGCGTGACTCACGATACGATTCTGCGCTATCGGCAAGGTCTACGTCGAACAGATGGATTTTCCGGTAGATGGCACGGCACTCGCCGTGCGTGTCGAACACCAGGCTTGCGCCGTAGGTCCTGCGGCTGTCGGGCGATGCAAGAGGCAGGCTGCCGGCGACAACCCAGAGTCCGTGCCGCACGGCGGCTTCGGCGAGGAAACTCTGGATTGGCCCGCGACCCGGGGTTTCGGCAGCCGCAGTCTTTTGCCGCGAGCGTTTTGGCATCAGCGCAAAGTTTTCGGGTAAGACCGCAAGACACGCTCCCTGGGCCGCCGCTTCGGCGAGCAAACCGTCCGCAAGCTCGAGATTCGCGGCCACCTCGTCACCGCTCTGCATTTGCACGGCGGCAGCAAGCGGCGCGGTATCGGTCATTCGCTGCGGGCCTCCGCCGCCGCTTCCTGGCCTTCCGGCAGACAACCGGCGAGTTCGCCGCTGGCCGCGAACCGCTCTGCGTCGGCGTTTGTAAGCTCCGGGTCGTCCCAGGAGCCGTCGATCGCGTAGTACACCTGCCCCAGGCCCTGCAGCGGCTTCTTGAAGATCTGCGAAAAGATCAGCACGGCCACGGCGGCCTGGGGTCCTGCAGTCGCCGCCGCAACTACGGGCAATGCGTTGCCGACGTTGGCGCTGATCATCGCTGTCTGCTGGTAGTCGCGCTCAGCCAGACTCGCACGGCCGATAATGGCGATATCGGCCGCCGGCGCCTCCAGCGAAAGATTGCAGGTGTAGGTATCGCCATCGTCGAGACGAAACGTGCCTTCGACCTTGTCGAACGCGAAACCGTCGCCGAATACGTCGGAAAAATCCAGCGACAGGCGACGCGGCAGAGCGACGATGCTCATCAATCCGAAGACGCGGCCCGCCCCTGGCTCCACTTCATCGAGCTGCCCCGCGCCCAGCCGCACCTCCACGTCGCCGTCGAGCGTCGGCAGAAAGTCTCCCGCCGGCCCACCCGACCAGTCGACGTCGAGCAACACCCGCATATCGTCTCCGATGAGGCCCGGCGAATAACCGAGGCGCGACATCGTTGCCGCCACGTCGGTGCTGGTCAGGGTCGCGGTTACGGCCGTCCGCGAACCCAGGGTATCCTCCTCGCTGGCGAGCCAGCTGCCCTCGGCGACGATGTCGAAAGTATCGTCGGTAGCGACGATGCGCTGGCTCTGCAAGCCGCCCTCGACGCGCGCGAGCTGGGCCTCCACCGCGCCAAACGATCGGTCGCCCAGACCGAACTCCTGTGCCTTGATCGACAGCGACGGCAGCTCGCGCGGGTCGCTTCGGGGACGCTGTCCGGGAATGGCGGTTGCATCGCCCGGCAGTATTAATCTCTCCATATCCATCACCACCGGGCGCCCGCCGTCGAGGTCGTAGGGTACGAATACCGAACCCTTGACGTCGTCGCCGTCGAACTGCACCAGCCAGTCACGCGCACTCCGGTCGAGGCGCACCTGATGATTTACGAGGTGCTGACCAAACAGGCGCAGATTCGTCACCTTCAGATCGACGGAACGAAGGCGCTCGAGGATGTTGGTCTCGGCGTTCTCCGAGTCGCCCAGCGCAAGCCACTCCTCGAAGACAACGTCGCTGGCTTCGCCGCGAATGTGCAGACCGCGCGTGTCGGCCGCGGGCGGCGGATCGCCGCCCAGAGACAAAACACCGCGATCGAGATCCCATGCGCCGCCGCTGTTGATGAAATTCAGCTGCCAGCGCAGATCGTCGTCGATACCGCCGCTGGTCTCGATGGCCGCGGCACCCGCGGCCAGGTGCATTGAGCCCGCAAACGCCAGCGGCTCCTCGCGGGTTTTGGCGAGCGGTTCCGGCAGCAGAAACCCGAGCCCGACAAGGTCGCTGCTCGCCTCCACCGTAAGTTCGGCGGGCCCGGCCTCCGCATTGGCATCGGGAAACAGAACGCTTACCGTGTACTCGGTCGCGCCGGCGAGTATACCCTCACCCGGCACGCCCAAACCCTCGATAAGACCTTCGGCCGTGACGCTGCCGAAAGCATTGAGAACGATGCCGTAGCCCAACATGTCGGCGGGCGCCGGCTGCAGCTCGAAAGTCACCGGCCGCCCGAGGAAGCTGCCGCGCAGTGCGTCACTCGAGATCGAGTCTTTCTCGATGATCACAGCGCCTGCAACGCCGTTGACCGGACGTTTGAGGCCCGGCACGGACACCGTACCGTCCTCCGTCTCGACTCTCGCGGTCACCTCGAACTCGCGCGCACGCTTGATCGGCACCGTTAGATCCAGTTCGAGCGAACCAACACCCGCGACCGAAATCGTATCGAGCTGGCCCGCGAACAGCTTCGCCAGGGGACTTTCGTTTGCATAGCGCCGAATGGTCTCCAGCGTTCCGGTCGCCTGCCCCTCGATCGTAAGCACGGGCTCGCGCAGATCGGGAATGTCGACGTTGGCATTGACGATGCTGTTGCCCGTACTCGTCGACCGGTTTCTCACCGTGTACAAACGGCTATTGTCGAGCACGGCATCGACGTCGATCAGCTCGGCGGCGGGCCATTGCGGAAGATACTTGAATTCGGTGTCCTGAATCCTCGCCTCGACCAGCAGGCGGCCCTCGTTGTTGTCGAACGGGAACTTCGCGAGCGGCCCGTTTAGCCGTGCCGTACCCGAGCTTATGCGGCCGCTCACGAGCGCATTCTGGAACCAGTCATACAGTTTCGGCTTGAGCAGACGGTCCGGCAGGTAAGCCTTGACGACTGCCAGATCGACAATGCTAAACGTCGAGGACAGATCGATGACCGGCCCGGTGTCCGCCCCGATCGTCAACTGTAAGCTGCTGTTCGCGGAAAGCCCGGGATTACTAAACGTAATGCTGTCCGAAAGAACCGTAAGCCGCTCGTCGCTATGCCGCCATATCACCTTGCCGGTCAACGTGTCCAAAGGAACGGTTTCGCTGACGAGCCGCGGCAGGCGCAAGCTCGAATCCTGCGCGTCGATCTCCAGAAAACCGCGGGAGTTATCCGCGCTAATGCTGCCGCGGAGATTGCCGACACCGGGAACGGCGCCGTCCGGCGCAAAGCCAAGCTTCTCGAAGGCCGCCTCCAGCGCGTAAGCCGGACGCTCGGTATCGAGACCGCTCAAACTCGCGGTCAGATTCTCGAGCACACCCTCGGGTTCGAATCGATTGACCAGCGCAAGCTGCTCCTCGCCGAGCCACGGTACAGCCAGCGCGAGATCGCCGAGATTCAGGTAGTCAGCCTGAACGTCGAACGTTCTCATAGTGCCGTCGGCGGCGGCTCCGGCTTCCACGCGCAGCGACGAAACCGGCCAATCGCCGTTGCCGGTCGACAGCGCGAAGTCGTTAAACGCGAGCAGCCAGCCCGCGGTGTCTTCGCGGTACTCGAGATGACCTCTTGCCGCAAACGCCTGAGCGTCGTCCGCCGCAGCCTGAACGTCCGCGAAGGCGAAGTCTGCCGCCACCCGCTGAATCCGGCCGTCGCCGAAGCGAACCGTCATATCCAGATCGCCGGCTCCCGCCTGCAGCGGCGCATCGCCGGGCCTTACCAGGCGGGCCCAGCCTGCAAGCCGTAACTGCCTGCCCGCAACGACAATGTCCCATTGCCGCTGCTCGGGCCCGACGTCGCTCATCCGCGTTCCGGCGATAGTCAGCTCGCGCCCCAGCGCTTCCGGCAGGCGCAAGTCTGCATCGATCGCGAGCCGCTGCGAGTCCCGCGTTACGTTAAGTTGCGATACGGTTACAAATGCCGGCCGCTGCTCTCCCGCGCGCAGCAGTATCAGCTCGATGCTCTCGCCCACGATCTCTATCGATCCGCCGGGCGCCGCCGGATTCCGGCTGGCGGCCAGCAGTTCGTCGGCCGGCGCCCCCTGCACCCACCAGCTTCCGTCGTCACGCTCGCGAATCTCAATGGACGTATCGCGAACGCTGATCCGGTCGACGACGACAGTCCGGTCACGCAACAGCCGGAGCGTCGCAACGCCAATCGAAACCTCTTCCGCGGCCAGCAGGCGCGTGTTGCTGTCTTCCCGAATCAGCTCGGCGTCGTAAAAATTGAGTTCGGGACCACGCAGGCCCCAGCGCGCATCCATGCCCGAGAATTCGACCTGCACGCCGATCGTCTGACTGACCCAGGCCTTGAGTTCGTCCTGATACTCCGGCAGCTTCGGCAGGAACAGCCGAAACAGACCAACGGCGATAGCCAGAAGGATAACCGCGCCGGCCAGCGTGTAAGCCAGAAATTTGATCAGTCGTTTCAGTAGTTTTTGCATGCCGTGCCGCGTCAACTAAACTACATCAGGACCACGTCGAACTGGTCCTGCAGATACAGTGACTCGGTTTGCAGGCCAATGGATTTGCCCGTTTGTTCCTCGAGTTCGGCGAGCGCCGGAGCCTGCTCGTCCAGCAGCAGCTCGACAACGTCCTGATGCGCGAGGACCAGCAACTCATCGAAGTCGAACTGCCTGAGCTGCCGGATGATTTCGCGGAAAATCTCGAAACAGACGGTTTCCACGGTCATGACAAAACCGCGTCCTTCACAGCTTGGACAGTCTTCGCAGAGAATATGCTGCAAGCTTTCGCGAGTTCTTTTGCGAGTCATTTCGACCAGCCCTAGCGGCGATACCGGGGTTAGCTGATGACGGGCGTGATCGCGGGACAGCGCCTGCTCGAGCGCCGCGAGCACGCTTTCGCGATGGTCCTCCTCCTCCATGTCGATGAAATCGATAATGATGATCCCGCCGAGATTACGCAGGCGAAGCTGCCGGGCGATGGCTACCGCCGCTTCGAGGTTGGTGCGGTAGATGGTCTCCTCGAGATTGCGATGCCCTACGTAGCCTCCCGTGTTGACGTCGATGGTCGTCATCGCCTCGGTTTGATCGAAGATCAGATAGCCGCCGGACTTGAGGGGAATACTCCGCTCCAGGGCCTTTTTGATTTCGTCCTCGATGCCGTGCAGGTCGAAAATCGGGCGCCGGCGACGATACAGTTCCAGCATATCCTCAACACCCGGCAGAAAGGTTGTAGCAAATGCGGACATTTCGTCGAAATCCTGCGCGGAATCCACCAGTATGTGATCAACGTCGCTCGTCACCATGTCGCGAAGCACACGTAGCGGCAGGGACAAGTCCTCGTGGATGAGTGTTTTTACACCCTCCTTCCTGCACCGTTCCTGAACGACCTCCCAAAGCCTGACCAGATACTTGAGATCGGCGCGCAGAGCGTCAATTCCGGCGGCTTCCGCAACCGTGCGGACGATTGCGCCGCAATTCAGACCGAACTCGTCAAGCAGATCGGCAACCAGCGCGCGCAGCCGCTCGCGCTCGGTCTCGTCCTCTATGCGCGCGGATACGCCGACCGCGTCCCCTTTCGGCAACAGCACCAGATGCCGCGACGGCAGCGTAATGAAGGTCGTCAGACGAGCGCCCTTGTTGCCGAGCGGATCCTTGACGACCTGCACGAGCAGATCGTCGCCCTCGCGTATGAGGTCGCGAATATTCGGCAGCTCGTCCTCAGCCGCCGCCTCGCCGTCAGCCGGACGACTAATGTCAGAGGCATGCAGAAAAGCCGTGCGCGCAAGACCAATGTCGATGAACGCCGCCTGCATGCCGGGCAGCACTCTCGAGATCTTGCCCTTGTAGATATTGCTGATGACGCCGCGGCGCGCCGCCCGCTCGACGTAAACCTCCTGCAGCACGCCGTTTTCGAGCAGCGCCGCACGGACCTCGCCCGAGGTCACGTTGACCAGAATCTCTTCTTTCGGCTGCTCGTCGCTCATTGCCGTGCCTCGCGCTCCTGCGGAAACTCGAATATGCCCGCGTCGCGGAGCAGTCTCGCCGTCTCGAATACGGGCAGGCCGACGACCCCTGAATAGCTGCCGCTCACATGACTCACGAACACGCCTCCCAAACCCTGGATTCCATAGGCCCCGGCCTTATCCCGGGGTTCTCCACTCTGCCAGTAATGCAGCGCCTCGTCCCGACCTATTTCCCGAAATGCCACGCGCGTTCGCGACAGGGCCGTGGCGAGTTCGCCGCCCGCGACCACCGCAACACCCGTCAGCACCGTGTGTTCCCGCCCCGAAAGGCGTGCCAGCATCGCCAGCGCGTCACTACGGCCGGCGGGTTTGCCGAAAACCTCATCGTCGAGCACTACGGCCGTGTCGGCGGCAAGCACCACCTGCCCGGCCGCGGCCGCGGCTTGCGCCTTTTCACGCGCGAGGCGCAGCACAAGGGCATCAGCGGGCTCGCCCGGCAACGGCGTCTCGTCAAGGTCGACACCGCGCTGCTCGAACTCGAGACCAAGGGTTCGCAGAATGTCGCTGCGCCGCGGCGACGCCGACGCCAAAAGCAGCTTGCTAGGCACGGTGGTAGGGGTGCCCGGCCGTCAGCGACCAGGCGCGATACAGCTGTTCGACGCAGAGAACCCGCGCCAGACCGTGCGGCAGCGTCAGCGGCGACAGCGACCAGCAGAAATCCGCGCGTTCACGCACCGGATCGCTCACCCCGTCGGGGCCGCCTATTACGAAACAGAGGTTACGGCCGTCGTGCTGCCAGTCGGCCAGCGTGCGGGACAGATCGACGCTGGACAGGCTCCGGCCGCGCTCATCGAGCAGAATCAGAAACTCGCCGGCGGTTTTTTCGAGCAGGCGCTCACCCTCGCGAGCTCGCGCCCGGTCCGGCTGATCCCGGCTGCCGCGCTTCGCCGCGGCCAGCACGTCGAGCCGGAAGCGCCAGACGGGCGGCAGCCGCCCTGCGTAACCTGCGAAGGCGTCATCGACCCATGCCGGCTGCCGGTCGCCGACAGCCAGAATACGAATATGCACGACCGCTCCGGTGTCCTGATTATCCGGTCAGCACACAGGGCACTATTGTTCGCTTGCGGCGGCGCCGCTCGCCGGCCCCAGCGACCAGAGTTTCTCCAGGTTATAGAACTCGCGCACTTTCGGCAGCATGACATGGACGAGCGCATCCTGCAGATCGAGCAGCACCCACTCGCCGCCGGCCTCGCCCTCGACGCCGACCGGCCGGTGTCCGGCCGCTTTGGCCTTCTCCGCGACGTTGTCGACCAGCGCCTGGACATGCCGGTTCGACGTGCCGCTCGCCACGATCATGTAGTCCGTCACGGTGGTCATGTTGCGCACGTCGAGCTTTACGATGTCCTGAGCCTTGACGTCGTCCAGCGCTTCGACAACCAGGTCGCTCAACTCTTCGCTGTTCAGGTGTTCGTTAGTCATACTTCCAAAAAACCTCTTGCTCTGTATCGTGAGATTACGATCTCCTTTGCCGGTCCGCCGGCCTCCGCTCTGTTTCCCGTACTCGGACGGGCTATTCGTAACAACCCAGCTCCCGCATCACCTCGATGACCGAGTCCGGCATCAGGAAACGCGGATTGCGGCCTATCGCAATGAGCTCGCGTATGTCGGTCGACGCGATCTCGAGCTGGGTAACCGCATGAATATGCACCAACCCCGCCGGCGCCGCATGCAGCGCCTCCAGCTTGTGCGTGCCGCGCTCGGCAAGCAGTTCGCCCAGCGGCCCGTAATCGGGTGCCCGCCATCCGGGCCGGTGGGCAACCACTATGTGCGCAAGATCGAGGATATCATCCCACCGGTGCCAGCCGGGCAGGTTCAAAAACGCGTCCATTCCAAGAATGAGTCCCAGAGACTGCGCCGGAAATTCCTGCCGAAGGCTCTCTAGCGTATCGACCGAATATGACGGCCCGCTGCGCCTGATCTCCCTGTCGTCGACGACCAGACCCGGCTGGCCCGCCGTTGCCGCCTCGACCATTGCGAAACGCTCGGCCGCCGATGCAAACGTGCCGCCTCGGTGCGGCGGATCGCCGCAGGGTATGAAGCGTACCTCGCCGAAGTCGAGCGCCTGCAGCATCTCGAACGCCGTTCGCAGGTGGCCATAGTGTATCGGGTCGAAAGTACCGCCGAATACGCCGATCGGCTTCAAGGCGCCGCGCCCTGGCCAGGGTCGACGCTCATGCGGCTTGCGTTCCGACGCGGCCGGCGAGCACAACGACGATCTCGCTGATGCGCTGCCAGGGGTCGCCCGCCGCCTGACCCTTCGACATGGCGTCGGCGCGCCCGAGGGTTTTCAGGAGGCGGTAGGTGCTGCCCAGCGAGTGTCTGCTCAGCGCGCTCTTCACCAGCGCCTGGCGATTCCGCCAAACGCCGTTTTTCTGCATTGCCGCGCCAAGGTCGCGGCGCTCCCGCGTAGCCTCGGCGAGCCGTGCCAGCGTCCTCAGCTCGCGCGTCAGCGCCCACACGACCAGCACGGGTTCCACGCCTTCCGCCCTCAGGCCGGCAAGCACCCTGAGCGCGCGCGCCGCATCCCCCGCCAACGCGGCATCGGCAAGCTTGTAGACGTCGAAACGGCTGCTGTTGGCGACCGCGTCGGCCACCGCTTCGGTACTCACGGCCCCTTCACCCAGAATCAGCCGCAGCTTTTCGATCTCCTGACTTGCGGCCAGTAAGTTTCCCTCGACCCGATCCGCGATCAGCATGACGGCGTCTCGTTCCGCGGCGAGTCCGGCCGCCTTCATGCGCCGGTCGATCCATGCCGGAAGTTCGCGGCGTTCGATCGGCCAGACGGGGAGCGATACGCCGGCACCGTCCAGAGTCTTCGCCCACTTCGCGTTGCCCGCCGAGCGATCGAATTTGGGCCCCGTCACGATGAGCAGAGTATCGGGGTGCAGACGCTCGACGAGATCCACAATCGCCGCCCCTCCGGCTTTGCCGGGTTTACCGGTCGGCAGTACCAGTTCCACGATAGAGCGCTCAGCGAACAGGGACAGATTGGACCCGGCATCGCGTAGCAAACTCCAGTCGAAACCCGGACTTGCAACGTGCAGATCGCGCGACGTAAAACCTTCCTCGCGCGCGCGCGCGCGAATTGCGTCGAGAGCTTCCGCTACGAGCAAGTGTTCGTCGCCGGTCACGAGGTAACAGGGTGCCAGGCCCCGCTTGAGGTAGGTCGAGAGCTGATTCGCGTGAATCTTCACGCGGTGAAAAACATTCTCATAAGGCCTCGATGATACCGTCAGAAGCGGCGAGTACAAGCGCAGCCGGACGCGGATCAGGCATGGCCGGGCGCAACGATAGCGGAGCCCTCGAGCAGCACGGGGATTCCGTCGGTAACCGGATACATGAGCTTGCCGTCGTCGGTAATGAGCGCCTCCATGAGCGGTTCGACAACGGCGTCGCCGTCGCGATTGCGAATCTCGCCCTTGCCGATCGACGCGTTGAGTTCCTCCAGCGCATCGCGCTTGAGAAGCGAGAGCCCTTTGTGCGTTACCGGACAGCGAAGGATGGTGAGCAGACTCTTGTTCATAGCTCGAGAGGCTAGCACGAGCACGGCAGGGCTGAAACCGCCTCAGCGGGCCGCTCGACGAATTCCTGCGCTTTCAGCGCGCGCTCTCGGGGAGTGGACCTGGCAAGTACCGAGCAGTCCGTCAGGCGCGAGTAAGCCAGCTTTCTAGCTCCACGTTACCGGCTTCTCGGGCGGCGGCAATCGCGGCATCGCCGGATTCGGCACTAGGCCTGAAACGTTCGTCGATGTGCCGGCAGCGCAGCATGAGTTTGGCGGCGGCGCGCTGCTCACCGGCCGCGAGCAGCACGTCGAGGTAAGACTGGGCGAGCTTCAAAGCCGGATACGACTCGTCCCACTTGAGCATGGCCTCGAAAAACCAGGGCCAGGCGTCACCGGGATACGGCTCGTCGGACCGGAGCCAGCTTTTGATGTGGCGCAGCGCTCCCTCGACGTTGCCGCGGCTTGCGAAACCGTAGGCATGATTCAATATGCCGGTCCGCTCCCGCTGCAGGTCGCTCAGGACTTTTGCGGGCTCCGTTTCCAGCGGCGTCTCGATATCCACTTCGGCAAACAGATTATGCGGCCGTATGACGCCGCCGATCACGGCGAACAGCGCAAACAGCAGGTACAGGTCCGCGAACGCGTGCAGCCAGCGCGGCAAGACGTCGACGTTGTTCAGCAGCAGCAGCATGAGCGAGACCGCGGCGGGCGCCGCCCAGTAATCGATACCGAGTTTGCCGATGACGCGGACCAGCGTCGCCGGGTTGAGACTCTCGAGCGGCGAACGGGTTACGACCAGGACCGCAAACGATGCGGGTATTACCGCGGCGAGGAAAATACCCGCGACAATCACGGCGCCAAAGCCCGCCAGATGATCGGCCAGACCAACCAGACCGATGGCAAGAGCGACGTGCACCAGCGGGAAGAGACTCCAGGCTTCGCTCGTCAGAGAGAACAGCTCCACGCCGGGCGGCGCCGGATCCCGGCCGCGCGCGCGTGCCTCCAGCATTCCGAGCGCGTAGCGCAGCATCGCTGGCAGGATGGCTATCATTAGCCATATGCCCAACATGCCGGCGCGGTTCGCGAGCAGCCACAACAAATAGAAACTCACCAGGGTTACGAGGGGAGTCAAGTGCCGCAGCGGGTAGCTGAATTCGCTCAAGAGACCGGCCGGGCTCACAGAGCCTCCTCATCACTGACGGCAGCCCGTGGCGAAGCCCCGGGGGCCGAAGGCACAGGGGGCACGGGATCCCAGCCGCTGCCGCCCCAAGGGTGGCAACGCGAAAGCCGGCGCGCGGTCAGTCGCGTGCCGCGCAGCAAACCATGAACTTCAAGCGCCTCTATGGCATAGCTCGAACAGGTTGGCTCGTAGCGGCAACGGCGCCCGAGCCAGGGCGATATCGCAAGCCGGTAAAACTTCACAGCCGCAATGAGCGGTCGAACCGACCAGTGAGCTGCGCGGCTGTGCATCAGGCTGCACTCATCAGGCAGCTCGATGCGCTTCCTGAGCAAATCCGCGAATCGCCTTAAGCATCGAAGCCAGGCCGTTACTACGGGTCGGGCTCAAATGGCTCTCGAGCCCTAGCGCCTGTACAAAATCCGGCGGCGTTTCGAGAATCTCGGCAGGCAGACGGTCGCTGTAGATCCGCAACAACAGAGCGATCAGACCGGACACGATCGCCGCGTCGCTGATAGCGCGGAAGCGCAGGCGCTCGCCGTGGGTTTCCGCGACGATCCATACCTGCGACTGACAGCCTTTGATCTTGTTGGGCTCGATACGGTCCGCCGCCGGCAGCTCGGGCAACCTCCGTCCCATATCGATCAGGTACTGATAGCGATCCATCCAGTCTTCGAAGAACGCAAACTCCTCGATGACCTCGGCCTGGGCCGCCGCAACTTCGTTCATGAAGCGCTCCTGCGCCAGACGGTTCCTTCAGCGCCGTCTTCGATCTGGATACCCGCGGCGGCCAGCGTGTCGCGGATCTCGTCGGCACGCTGAAAATCCCTGTTCGAACGCGCGGTTTTGCGCTCTTCGAGCAGGCCCTTAATGTCGTCAGCCGTGTACTCGCCGGTATCCTCGCCGGCGAACCAGGCATCCGGGTCCTCGCTCAGAAAACCCATCAGCTCACCGCTCGCGTACATCGCGGCCGCAAGCCGCACGCGCTCGCTGTCGTCCCCCGTTTTGTTGAGCTCGCGCGCCAGCGCGAAGTACTCGGCCATGGCTTTCGGCGTGTTCAGATCGTCCTCGAGCGCCGCCACGAGCGCGGCGGGCGGCTCGGCGGCCGCGAGCACGTCGGCAGGCACGTCGATGCCGCGCACGGCTCCGTAGAGGCGATCCAGCATGCGCCTGGCCGCCGACAGCGTGTCGTCGGACCAGTCGAGCGGCTGGCGGTAGTGCGCGCTCAGGAGCGCGAGCCGGATGACCTCACCAGGGAAGCTTTTTATCAGATCGTGCACCAGCACCACGTTGCCGAGCGATTTCGACATTTTCTCATGATCGATGGACAGAAATCCGTTGTGCAGCCAGTAGCGGGCAAACGGCGCGCCGTCGTGCGCGCAGGTTGACTGCGCCATCTCGTTTTCGTGGTGCGGGAATACCAGATCCTGACCGCCGGCGTGTATGTCGATGGTGGTGCCGAGATGCTTCGCCGCCATGGCCGAGCATTCGATATGCCAACCCGGCCGGCCACGTCCCCAGGGCGACTCCCAGCCGGGCAGCTCGGGCGTCGAAGGTTTCCACAGGACAAAATCGTGCGCGGCCTTCTTGTAAGGCGCAACTTCGACCCGTGAACCCGCGATCATCTCCCGCAGGTTACGCTTGGACAGCGAACCGTAGTCCGGGTTGGCGCTCACGTCGAACAGAACGTGACCGTCCGCCACGTAGGCGAAGCCTTTGCCGATCAGCGTCTCGATCATCGCAATCATTTCCGCAATGTGTTCGGTCGCGCGCGGCTCGACCGTCGGCGGCCGCACGCCCAGTGCGCCCATATCCTCGTTGTACGCGGTAATGAAACGAGCCGTTATTTCATCGATCGGCTTGCCCGACTCGACGGAGGCTTTGTTGATCTTGTCGTCCACATCCGTGATGTTGCGCGCGAACCGCAGCGAGTAGTGCCGCCGCAGCAGCCGCGCCAGCAAGTCGAAGACGACCGCGGGCCGGGCATTGCCGATATGCGCGTAGTTGTAGACGGTCGGACCGCACAGATACATCGTGACTTCGCCGTCGACCAGAGGTTCGAAAGGCAGTTTCCTGCCCTGGCGGGTGTCGTGTAGTGCGATGCTCATAAATACTGTGCTCGTGGAAAATATCTGTATGCGCGGTCGGCGCCGCGCGCAAAGCGTTCATGATACCAATATTGCCGCACGCGGCGATGCCCTGTATTCTCGCCGACCCGTAATAGATACGCCGGAACGCGCACATGGCCGACAACAGCGTCAAGTTCAAGGCTCGGCAGTCCATCGAGCAGGTCGAGGAAGGCGTCGATCTCGCTCCGAAATTTGACGAACGAGGCCTGATTACCGTCGTCACTACCGATGCCGACAGCGGCGAACTCCTCATGCAGGGCTACATGAACGCCGAGGCGCTGGCGCTGACGATCTCGACCGGCGAGGCCCACTACTTCAGCCGCAGCCGGCAGGTCCTCTGGCACAAAGGTGCGAGCAGCGGTTTTGTGCAGCACGTGCGCGAACTCATGATCGACGACGATCAGGACTGCATCTGGCTGCGTGTCGAGGTCGAGGGCGGCGCCAGCTGCCATGTGGGTTATCGCAGCTGTTTCTACCGCCGCGTCCCGACCGGCAAGGAGTTTAGCGGCCGGCAAAGCAACGGCGATGTCGAACTCGAATTTACGGATACCGAAAAGGTCTTCGACCCGGAAGAAGTCTACGGCGACGCGCCCAATCCGACGCTGCTCTAAACGGATCGCAGAGCAAATGTAGGCTGCGTCGCGTTGGCCGCGATCCTTACCAGGCCTTCCCGGACCAGCCAGTCCCTGGCGTCGTCCGCATCGCGTTCGAACCAGGCCCGCGTACTGCCGAGACGAAAACTGTAGCCCCAGGCGTCCATGTCCCGCATTAGCCGCAGGCGCCCTACGCCGCTCAGTTCGTCGGCCAGCAGGATTTGCAGATAACAAACCGCGGCTTCCTCGAGATCGTCGCCGCCCGCATCGCAAACCAGCGAGTCGCGGCGCGGTTTGTCCATGCAGATCACGTGGCAGGTCTCGTGCAGCGCGGAGTGCACGGGGGTGTCGGGACGGACCAGCACGTCGAGTCCGATCACGCCTGCCTCCCGATCGCCCCAGTAACTGCCGGGGATCCGGGCGCCCGCGGCAACGCGGCGCAGGCAGAGTCCGTAGCGCGTGAGCAGCGCGGCCAGCTTCGCTTCGCCGATATCGCTGACCGTAAGGACGTCGGCGCTGCCCATGGATTCAGAGCGTCGAGATCTGCCTAAGTACGATCCGCACGAGATCGTCCACGATCGCGCGGCGCAGCAGCTCTTCCTCGTCCGACTTGCCGAGCACGAGCGTCTCGTCGTACGTGTAGTCGCGCGTAAGGGTCAGGTCCTGTTGCTCCAGCAGGCTCTTGTCTTCGCTGACCAGCGCGTACTCGATCGTGTAGTAGACCTCGAATTCGGTTGGCGTGTTGCGCGTGGACACCGAGAGCACGCGCTGCCCCGTATCGTCGAACAGCACCGAGAACACGGCAGTGGCATCAGCGGCGGTGTCCACCAGTTCGACACCGGCCGCGTCGAGGTTTCGACTGAGCTCGATGTAAAACGGGCTGTAGCGGTCGACGCCGTCGACGTAAGTGCGCTGCATGTCGGCGGGCACCGTCACGGCGCCCTGAAGCTGAAAACCGCAACCGGCCAGGGTCAGGCTGAACAGGAGCGCGAGCAAGGTCGGGATGCGAGGGTTCACCGCTTACACCACAATGTTGACGAGCCGCCCGGGCACGACAATTGTCTTCCGCACCTCTTTACCCTCGACAAACCGCTGTACGTTGGGATCGTCGAGCGCAAGCTGCCCGACAAGGTCGCGATCGGCGTCGGCCGCAACCGAAATACGGCCGCGCAGCTTGCCGTTGACCTGCACCACGAGCTCGATTCGATCGACCGCCAGCGCGGCGTCGTCAACCTGCGGCCACGGTTGGTCGATCAGGTCGGACTCGTAGCCCAGCATCTGCCAGAGCGCATGACAGATATGCGGCGCCATTGGCGACAGCATCAGGACAGCCGACTCCAACGCCTCGCGAACAACCGCGCGCCCGACAGGCGTGTCGTCGGTATGGCGCGTAACGGCGTTCAGCAGTTCCATCACCGCGGCGATCGCGGTATTGAACGATTGCCGGCGGCCTATGTCGTCGCTGATTTTGGCGATCGTCTGATGTGTCTTGCGGCGCAGATCCTTTTGCGCGGGACTAAGCCCGTCCGGATCGAACCCGGCAGCCTCACCCGCGGCAACATGCTCGGCCACCGCGTTCCAGAAACGTTTCAGAAAACGAAACGAACCGGCCACGCCGTCGTCCGACCACTCCAGCGCCTGTTCGGGCGGCGCCGCAAACATCATGAACAAACGCACGGTGTCCGCGCCGTACTCGTCGATCAGCGCTTGCGGATCGACCGTGTTGCCTTTTGCCTTCGACATCTTGGCGCCGTCTTTCAGCACCATGCCCTGAGTCAGCAGATTGGTGAACGGCTCGTCCGCCGCGGAGAGTCCTTCGTCACGCAGCAGCTTCTGAAAGAAACGCGCGTACAGGAGATGCAGGATTGCGTGCTCGACGCCGCCCGTGTACTGATCGACCGGCAGCCAGTAGCCGGCGCGCTCGTCCAGCATCGCGCTGTCGTTGTCCGGGCATGCGTAGCGTGCGTAGTACCAGGACGACTCTACAAAGGTGTCGAAAGTATCCGTCTCGCGCCGCGCCGCCTTGCCGCAGTTCGGGCAGGTGGTTTCGTAGAACTCGGGCATTTCCTTGAGCGGCGAGCCCACGCCGGTGAACTCGACGTCCTCAGGCAGCACCACCGGTAGCTGATCTTCGGGTACCGGCACGGCGTCGCAATCGTCGCAGTAGACGATCGGTATTGGCGTGCCCCAGTAACGCTGCCGCGAAACGCCCCAGTCGCGCAGCCGGTAATTAACCTTGCGCGTGCCGCGGCCGGTGTTCTCGAAGTGATCGGCAAGCGCCGCGAACGCCTGGTCGTAATCGAGCCCGTCATAGTCCCCTGAATTGACGAGCACGCCTTTTTCCGTGTACGCAGCCTCGTCAATGTCGATCGTGCTGCCGTCGGCGGGCGCGATCACCTGCGTGATCGGCAGATCGTGTTTCCTGGCGAACTCCCAGTCCCGCTCGTCGTGTCCCGGCACCGACATGACGGCGCCCGTGCCGTAGCTCATCAGGACGAAGTTGGCCGCCCACAGCGGCACCTCGTCGCCGGTCAGCGGGTGCCGCGCGCTAATACCCAGCGGCATCCCCTTCTTCTCCATGGTTTCGAGCGTCGCTTCGGCGGCATCGGTCTTCTTGCAGTCTTCGATGAAGGCCGCAAGCTCCGGGTTGTCGAGCGCCGCCTTTTTTGCGAGCGGGTGTTCGGCCGCGACGGCCATGTAGGTGACGCCGAACAGGGTATCCGGCCGGGTCGTGTAGACGACCAGAGGTTCTTGCTCTCCCTCCACATCGAAGGCGAGTTCAACCCCTTCGGAGCGCCCTATCCAGTTCCGCTGCATCGTCTTGACCGAATCCGGCCAGCCCGGCATCTCATCGAGCTTCGCGAGCAGCTCGTCGGCGTACGCCGTAATCTTCATGAACCACTGCGGAATCTCGCGCCGCTCGACGAGCGCGTCCGAACGCCAGCCGCGGCCGTCGATGACCTGCTCGTTGGCCAGCACGGTCTGGTCCACGGGATCCCAGTTGACAACCGAGTTCTTGCGGTAGACGAGACCCTTGGCGAACAGGCGCGTGAACAGCCACTGCTCCCAGCGGTAATACTCCGGCCGGCAGGTGGTCACCTCGCGAGTCCAGTCGTACGCGTAACCGAGCCGCTTGAGCTGGCCGCGCATGTAGTCGATGTTTTCGTAAGTCCAGGCGGCGGGCGGAACGCCGCGCTTGATCGCCGCGTTTTCCGCCGGCATGCCGAAGGCGTCCCAGCCCATGGGCTGCAGCACATGCAGGCCCTGCATGCGCTGATAGCGGGCGATGACGTCGCTGATCGTGAACACCCGCACGTGCCCCATATGCAGCTTGCCGCTGGGGTAAGGGAACATTGTCAGGCAATAGAACTTGGTCTTATCCGCCTGTTCCTGAACCTCGAAGGCTCGGCTGGACTCCCAGTGCTCGCGCGCGACGCGCTCGACTTCGGCCGGGTTGTAAGGGGTGTTCATGGCAAACCGCTATAGAAGACTTGGACAAAGGCGGAAGCGTACCGCAAGAGATCGGCCGGCGCAGCCAGAAGCTGACGGCTGTTGTCCGCTCAGAAGCCGCCGCGGACCCTGAGCCAGGCCGCGGCGAGCAGCAGCAGACAGATCCCGACGATCAGCGAGTTGCCGACCTGCACGTACGGCGTCGCGCCGCTACGCGGCTGGACGCTGCGCGTCAGCACCACAGGCTCGAACTGGGCGCCGGTTTCCAGCAGTTCGCCGCGATGGCCTATGAAAGCGCTAATCCCGGTGCTGGTCGCCCTTAGGCTTTCGCGGCCCGCCTCGATAGAACGCATCCGGGCTATCTGCAGGTGCTGCATGGGTGCTATCGAATCGCCGAACCACGCGTCGTTACTCACGTTGATGAGCAGCCTGGCCTCGGGCAGCGCATACAGTTGCTCCGCGCCGTAGGCATCCTCGTAACAGATCGCAACCGCCAGCGGAGTGTCTTCTCCGTGCAGCAGCAGCTCCTGTTCCGGGGCGCCCGGCACGAGGTCGGTGCGGGGGATGTACTCCATGTCGAAACGGTCCCGGATGAACTGCGGAACCGGAAAATACTCGCCGTAGGGAACCAGATGACGCTTCCGGTAGCTTTGCCGCTTGTCGCCGTCGACGAGGAACATCGCGTTGTACGTCCTGACCTCTCCGCGGTCCTGTTCGCGCTCCAGAATCCCGAACACGATGCTCTGTCCGGCAGCGCGTGCGTCACCCTCGAGTGCGCTGATGTACGGCTGCATGAGATCGTTCGCGGACGGGATCGCCACCTCCGGCCAGAGGACGATATCGCTGTCGCGCGCCTGCAGCGTTTCGCGGCGATAAAACCCGAGCGTCGGCTCGAGCATTTCCGGCAGCCATTTCTGATCCTGCGAGATACCGTACTGAATCAGCGTCGCCTTGAGCGGCGGGCCCGCGGTCTCAGTCCACTCCACGCATGTCAGCACTCCGCCAAGCAAAAACGGCAGAACGACCGCGGCTACGGCGATGCCGCGCTGTTTACCCTTGCTCAGCAGCGCGACGAGCAGCGCGGTGGCCGACAGCAGCACCATAAACGACACACCGTACACGCCCAGTACGGGCGCCCAGCCCGCAAACCACGAGTCCGACTGCGCGTAGCCCACGGCCAGCCAGGGAAAGCCCGTGAACAGCCAGCCCCGCAGCCATTCGATCAGCACCCAGGCAGCCGGTGCCACCGCGAGCAGCAGCCACGGTTCGCCGTAGGACAGGCGCGCGACCAGCCAGCCGGCGATCGCGAGATAGATCGCCATGATCGTGACCAGCACGAACAGCAGCAGCACCGCCGTATACCAGGGCGCGCCGCCAAAACCCACGACGGAAATATAGATCCAGTAGGTGCCGGACAGAAAAGCGCCGACGCCGAACCAGAATCCGTGTGCGGCCGCGTCGCGCGGCGCCGCCGTGTTGAATACGTAGAGCAACGGCACGAGGGCAACCGTGACCAGCAGCGACAGGCCCAGCGGAGCGAAACCGGCGGTAAACAGTACCCCCAGAAACGCGGCAATTGCGCGGCTCAGGAGCGGACGGTCGGCCGGCCACTGCAGAAAAGAACCCTTCAGTTCCACGAACTACTCTTCCATCTAGCCAGCCTGCCGCTGTACCTGAAGGGAATCGATGCGCCGCTTGTCGGCCTTGGTGACGGCGAAGCGGAATCCGCCGACTTCGATTTTCTCGCCGCGTCTCGGCAGGCGGCCGAGTTCGTGCATGACGAGCCCGCCGACGGTATCGTATTCCTCGTCGCTGAGCCCGCACTCGAAGAACTCGTTGAAATCGTCGATCCGCGTGAGCGCGCGCACTGCGTAGCAGGGCCTGCCGTCCTTTTCGCCGTCCGGCCGAATGAAAGCGACCTCCTCCGCGTCGTGCTCGTCGTCGATCTCGCCGACGATCTCCTCGAGCACGTCCTCGATAGTCAACAGCCCGGCGACACCGCCGTACTCGTCGACGACGATTGCCATGTGATTGTGGCTGTCGCGAAACTCTTTCAACAGCGCGTTGAGCCGCTTCGATTCGGGAATCACGGACGCGCTGCGCAACAGACGGCGTATCGATATGTCTTTGGCCTGATCGCTGCCGGAGTAGCGCAGCAGGTCTTTTGCCAGGAGCACGCCGAGCACCTCGTCGCGATCCTCGCCGATCACGGGGAAACGCGAGTGTCCGGATTCGACGATCACCGACAGCATCTCGTCGAAGCTCTGCTCGATATCGATCACGACCATCTGCGAGCGCGGAATCATGACGTCGCGCACCTGCGTCTCGGCCACGCCGAGCACGCCGGCGAGCATGCTCTTCTCGTCGGCGTCGAGTAAGGTTTCGGATTGCAGCAGGAGTTCCTGAACTTCGTCGCGGCTCCAGGGTTCACCGTTGAGCGCGCGCCGCAGCCGCGCGAACCATCCGGTGTTGCCTGTGCCGCCGGTACTTGGTGGTTTGTCGTTCATCGAACCTTAGTTGAGAATAAAGCCCGCGCTCGCGCGCCGGCGGCCTGCCATTGTAGCGCAAGACTTCGCCCGGCCGATACCGCCTGCGCGAGCTATTCCACGGGCAGGTAGGGGTCCGCGATGCCGAAACCCGCCAGCAGCTTGCGCTCGACGGCCTCCATTGCCGACGCCGCCTGGGGTTCGACATGATCGTAACCGGCGAGGTGCAGCGCGCCGTGCACGCAGAGATGACACCAGTGATGCTCCGGCGCTTTCGCCTGCCGCCCGGCCTCGGCGGCAATGACCTCGGGGCACAACACGATGTCCCCGAGCAGCAAAGCGGCGTCGCCGGGCAGTCCGGCGAGTTCACCGCCGGGAAACGACAGCACATTGGTCGGCTTGTCTTTGCCGCGAAAATCGCGGTTCATACGCCTGATGTCGGCGGCTTCCGCCAGCACTACGGCGACGTCGAGATCGCGCGCCGGATGGCACTCGACCGCCTCGAGTGCGGCGCTCACCCAGCCTGCGATCCGCTCGCTGCCGGGGCCGTCCGTCGCCCCGCCGCGTTCCACCTCGACGCGAATTCGGCGCTGTGCCTGTGAGCCGGTCAGGTCAGCTGCTCTCGGCGGATTCGTAAGCCCTGACGATGCGCCTGACCAAAGGGTGGCGCACGACGTCACGCGGCGTGAAGTAGGTAAAACCGATGCCGTCCACGTTTTCGAGTATATCGATGGCGTTGCGCAGGCCGGACTGTTGCCCCGACGGCAAATCGATCTGCGTGATGTCGCCCGTGACGACGGCGCGGGAACCGAAGCCGATCCGGGTCAGAAACATTTTCATTTGTTCGACGCTCGTGTTCTGCGCCTCGTCCAGCAAAACGAAAGACTCGTTGAGCGAACGTCCGCGCATGAAAGCGAGCGGCGCTATTTCGATCACGTTGCGCTCGATCAGGCGGGTGACCTGCTCCATGCCCAGCATGTCGTACAGTGCGTCGTACATTGGCCGCAGGTAGGGATCGATCTTCTGCGACATGTCGCCCGGAAGAAAGCCGAGCCGTTCGCCGGCCTCGACCGCCGGGCGCACCAGCACAATCCGTCTGACTTCCTCGTTGTCCAGCGCCTCGACGGCCGCGGCAACCGCGAGATAGGTCTTGCCCGTGCCGGCGGGGCCAATGCCGAAAGCGAGGTCGTGCGCATGCACGCTCTTGATGTAGTTCGACTGATTTACACCGCGCGGGCGGATGAGTTTGCGGCGCGTCTGGATGCTGAGCTCGTCGCCGTCCGGAACCTCTCCGTCGGTACGCCAGGCGCCCGTTTCAGCAGCGACTTCGTCATTCATTACGGTCTCCGCGAGTAGCATGTGCACCCGCTGCGGATCCAGCCGCTCACGCAGCGTCATGTCGAACAGCGATTCGATGACATGACTGCCGGTTTCTGCGGCACCAGGGTCTCCGGTCACACGAAAGTGATTGCCGCGACTGGCAATCTGTACGTCGAGCCGGTCCTCGATCTGTTTGAGGTGTTCGTCAAACTGACCGCACAGATTGGCAAGGCGACGATTGTCGGCGGGCTCGAGAACCACGTCGCGCGAAACGTCTACGGCACTCAAGTACGCATCACCGGAAAGGCAAAGGCCGCGATTGTCTGTGCTGCGCGGAAGGACGCGCCGACAGCGGCCGTGTATTCAAGACAGGACAAACCCGAAATCATTCTGGCTAGGGTACCGCGATGCCCGGGGCATGAAAAGCGTTTGCCAAAGCGATTCGGCGCTGTTGCCGTTACGCGGCACGGCTGCCGACGAGCCGGCCCCGCAGCGAGTTCGGCAGCGCCTCGGTAATGACAACGTCGGCCATCGAGCCAATGTAGGACGGGTCTGCGTCGAAGTTGACCCAGCGCATGTTCTCGGTACGGCCGGCAAGCTGACGCGGGTCTTTTTTTGACGGCTTTTCGACCAGAATGCGCTGCGTGCTGCCAACCATCGCCCGGCTTATCGCCATGGCCTGCTGGTTGATCCGCTCCTGAAGAATCCTGAGCCGCTGTTTTTTCACATCCATTGGCGTGCTGTCGGCGAGACCCGCGGCGGGCGTTCCGGGCCGCGCGCTGTACACGAAGCTGAACGACTGATCGAAGCCCAGTTCCGCAACCAGATTCATGAGCGCCTCGAAGTCTGCGTCACTTTCGCCGGGAAAACCGATAATAAAATCGGACGACAAGGAAATGTCCGGACGCACGTTTCGCAGGCGGCGAATCTTGCTCTTGTATTCGAGCACCGTGTGGCCGCGCTTCATGGCCGCGAGTATGCGATCGGAACCGTGCTGCACGGGCAGGTGCAGATAGTTGGCGAGCTTCGGTACCTCGGCATAAGCGTCGATGAGGCTGTCGGTAAACTCGACGGGATGTGAAGTCGTGAAGCGAATTCGCTCGACGGTGTCGATAGCGGCTACGTAGTAAATGAGCGTTGCCAGATCGGCGAGCGAGCCGTCGTGCATGGGTCCACGGTACGCGTTGACGTTCTGGCCTAGCAGGTTGATCTCCCGCACGCCCTGTTCGGCAAGCTGTACGACCTCGGCAATGACGTCGTCGAAGGGCCGGCTGATCTCCTCGCCCCGCGTGTACGGCACGACGCAGAAGCTGCAGTACTTGCTGCAGCCTTCCATGACCGAGACAAAAGCCGTGGGTCCGTCAGCGCGCGGTTCCGGCAGGCGGTCGAACTTCTCGATTTCGGGAAACGAGATATCGACGACCGAGCGCCGCTTTGCCTTGCGCTCCTCGAGCATCTCCGGGAGGCGATGCAGCGTCTGCGGACCGAACACGAGATCGACGAACGGCGCGCGACGGGTAATACCCTCGCCTTCCTGGCTGGCGACGCAGCCGCCGACACCAATCATGAGATCCGGGTTGGCGTCCTTAAGCATGCGCCAGCGGCCGAGTTCGGAAAACACTTTCTCCTGCGCCTTCTCGCGAATCGAGCAGGTGTTGACCAGCAGCAGGCTGGCATCCTCGACCCGGTCGGTCAGTTCGTAGCCGTGCGACGCACGAAGGACGTCCGCCATCTTGTCCGAGTCGTACTCGTTCATCTGGCAGCCCATGGTCTTGATGTAGAGCTTTTTGGTCACGTATCCATTCCTGAGCAGTGCTCGGGCGAGCCGCCTAGTTTACCCGATTCGGCAAGCCCTGGCGGACGCCGCTCGGGCTAGCGGATATAGCCCAGACTCTCCAGTTTGACGAGTATCCGGTGCGCCGCGAGATCCGGGCTGATTTCGGTCGTGTCGATCAGCATATCGGGGGCCTCGGGCGCCTCGTACGGATCGCTAATACCCGTGAACTCCTTGATGATTCCGGCGCGCGCCTTGGCGTAGAGCCCCTTCCGGTCGCGCGCCTCGCAGACTTCGAGCGGTGTGGCCACGTGGATTTCGACAAAGCCGCCCACCGGCGAGATCGTCTCCCGGACGATCCTGCGCGTGGCCGCGTACGGCGCAATCGGCGCGCAGATCGCTATGCCGCCGTTTTTGGTGATCTCGCTGGCGACGTAGCCAATGCGCGTGATATTCAGATCGCGGTGCTCTTTCGAGAAGCCGAGTTCGCTGGACAGGTTCTTGCGCACGATATCGCCGTCGAGCAGGCTAATGCTGCGGCCGCCAACCTCCATGAGCTTGCTCATGAGGGCGTTGGCAATCGTTGACTTGCCCGAGCCCGACAGGCCGGTGAAAAACACCGTAAAACCCTGCTCGTGCCGCGGCGGATGCGTGCGCCGCAGCTCCTCGACCACCTCCGGAAACGAGAACCAGTCGGGAATATCGAGGCCTTCGGCCAGCCGCCGTCTGAGCTCCGTGCCGGAGATGTTCAGAACGTGGTCGTCATCGGTGGCCTCATCGACCGCAATGTACTGCGCGCGGTTCTCCGCGTAGACCATCATGCGGAACGGCACCATCGAGATATCGAGTTCTTCTTCGTGTTCCTTCAGGAGTTCCTGCGCATCGTAAGGCCCGTAGAAGTCTTCGCCCTTCGAGTTCTTGCCTGGCCCTGCGTGGTCGCGGCCGACGATCAGATGCGTGCAGCCGTAATTCTTGCGAATGATTGCATGCCACAAAGCTTCGCGCGGTCCACCCATGCGCATGGCGAGCGGCAGCAGGCTCAGCATGGTGGTCTGCTCGGGATAGCGCTTGATGACGTGTTCGTAGCAGCGCACACGCGTGTAGTGATCGACGTCGCCCGGTTTGGTCATGCCCACGACCGGCTGAATCAGCAGATTCGCTTCCACGTCGCGCGCCGCGCGCAACGACAGCTCCTGATGCGCGCGGTGCATGGGGTTGCGGGTCTGGAAGGCGACAACCTTGCGCCAGCCCAGCTTCTTGAAGCGGGCGCGAAGTTCCTCCGGCCCGTCGCGCAGGTGCTTGAAGTCGTAGTGGGTCGGCGCTTCGATACCCTCGAGACGGCCGCCTACGTAAACCGGATGCGCAATGTTGTTGAGGTAGTGCACCGCGGGATGCTTCTCGTCCGGCGTGCCGTACACCGCCTCGGCCTCGGCCGCCTTGTCGGGGCGATAAACGTCGCCAACCTCGAGCGTGGCGACCGCCACTCCTTCGAGGTCGCGCAGAGCGATCCGGTCACCCGGGACAATCGTCTCCGCGAACGCCTCGCTGACGTCCAGATTGATCGGGATAGGCCATAAAACGCCGGAGGTCAGGCGCATGTCGTTCAAGACCGACTCGTAATCGGCCTGATTCAGGAAACCTTCGAGCGGCGAAAATGCGCCGTTCAACAGCAGCTCGATATCGCAGAGCTGCCGCTCGGTCAGATCCCATGAGACATAATCCCGAGCCGCCTCTCTGGCGGCCGCGGCCTCCGCCTCGGGCAAGTACAGATTCTTCAGCTCGCCGCCGTGCGGCGCTTTGAACGCTCCCATTGTAGGGCTCCTCGAATTCGGATGTGCAATGACCGGCGCAGAGTTCGCAGAGCGCGCGGGAACCTGGCAGCGTTCGGGCCTGGGACCCTAACGTGACACGGCGCGCAGGCTAACAAAAGCCATGCGCGCCGCGGAAATACCGGGCGGTCGGCCGCTTATATCAAAAAGGAATATCGTCGTCGAAGTCGTCCGGTGCCGGCTTGCGCGCGGGAGGCGAGCTGCCCGGGCCGGGATCTCCGCCGCCGCTGCCGCCGCTCATGCCGCCACCCATACCACCGCCGCCGCCACGGCCGCCGAGCATCTGCATCTCGTCGGCCACGATCTCCGTCGTATAGCGGTCGTTACCGTCGCGGTCCTGCCATTTGCGCGTCCTGAGCTTGCCCTCGACATACACCTGCGAGCCCTTGCGGAGATATTCCGCCGCAATCTCGGCCAGACGGCCGAACATCGCGACCTTGTGCCACTCCGTCCGGTCTTTCTGCTCCCCGGTCTGCTTGTCTTTCCAGGATTCGTTGGTGGCCACCGTGAAGTTGGTGACGGCGCCGCCTGACGGCATGTAACGCGTATCCGGGTCCTGACCCAAGTTGCCGACGATAATGACTTTGTTGATTCCGCGGGCCATGTTGGCTCCTGTTATGTTGTTTTCTATGGATCGTTTTCTGTAAATCGGTTTTCTGTAAATCGTTTTCTGTAAATCGTTTTCTGTAAATCGTTTTCTGTAACTTGAGCACGCGTGGCTTGAGGCTCAATCACCTGGAAGCGCTGCCGCCAGCACCGTTTCGCCTGAGCCTGCTTGTGCTCGCGCGCGGTTCGAAACAGGCGGCGGCGGGCAAGGCGGCAATGGCGAGGGATCAGTATTGTAGAGCCTAAAGCCCCGATTGCCAGAGGGATTTTTCCGCGCATCAAAGGGTTTTGGCCGTCACTGGTCGGCGGCGACGGCCTTTGATTCCTCACTGCCGGCCGTGCCCGCGAGCAACAGCCAGCCCGCGGCCAGTCCCGCACACAGCAGGAAAACGCCCGTGGTACCGGCCGTTAGAAACTGGCCGCCGAGAAGTCCGCCAGTGAATATGCCCAGAAACTGCGCGGTCGAGAAAACCCCCAGCGACGCGCCGCGCTCGGCTTCCACCGCCTTGCTCGAAAGACGCGCCGGCAAACCGGCCTCGAGAAAGTTGAAGCCGCCGAAAAACAGCGCCAGACCCGCTGCGACCGCCAGCGTCGAAAAGCCGGCAAACGCGAACACCAGTTGCGCGCACAGAATAAGCCCCACGGCGAAGCTCAGATACGCGGTCTTGCCCTGCCGGTCGTCCTTGACGATCAGCGGCACGGTCACGACCAGCGACGCCAGCAGCGCGCCCAGGTACATCGTCCAGTGGCTGGTCATCGGCAGCTCGAGGCGCTGGCTGAACAGGAACGGCAGCGCAACAAAACTGGCGGTCAGAATCGCGTGCAGCAGAAAAACGTACAGGTCGAGCCGCAGCAGCTCGGGTTTGATCGCGGGCCGCAGCGAGAAACTGGCCGCGGCGCGCCGTTTGGGCCGCTCCACGGCGGGCAGCAGGAACAGCGTTCCCACAGCGAGCAGCGCGGCGATCGCCGCGCCCCAGAAAACGCCCTGCACGCCGAACTGCGCCGCGATGACAGGGCCCGCGATCACGGCCACCATAAACGCCACGCCGAAGCCAATCCCGTACAGCGCCATCGAGCGGGTTCGCACGCTCTCGCGCGTGCCGTCCGCAATGTAGGCCACCAGCGCTGCCGAGATGGCCCCGGCGCCCTGCAACAGACGCCCCGCAATGACGCCGTAAATCGTGTCGCTGACCGCCGCCATGACGCTGCCGGCCGCCAGCAGCAGCAATGCCGCGGCGATCACGGGCACGCGCCCGATGCGGTCCGACAGCATCCCCAGGGGGATCTGCATGCCGGCCTGGGTCAACCCGTAGGCGCCGACGGCAAGGCCAATCAGCAGCGGCGTCGCCTTGTCGAGCGAGGCGGCATACACGCTCAGCACGGGCAGCAGCGCAAACACGCCGAACATCCGCAGCATCGCGATTAGCGCGGCCAGAAAAACGAGACGTTTTTCGGCGCCGCTAAAGCCCGCAAAAAAGCCCCGCTCGGCGGTCTTCACCAGGCGCCTCGAAAACGGGGATTACGGTCCCAAATCAGTAGTTTGTCGATATTCATACGCGTTGTTCGGAAACCGTTGGCGGCGACTCTCGGGCGATGGCGGGCAGGCTGTATCCGTATGTAACGGCTTTGCAGCGCGTAGCGGCAGCCGCGTATATTAGCAGGTTGGTCGCCGTTCCCCTCAAGCAAAAGAACCCCACGTAAACATCCATGAAATCCATCGACATCCGCGGCGCACGCACGCACAACCTTCGCAACATCGATCTCGACCTGCCGCGGGACAAGCTGATCGTTTTGACGGGGCTGTCGGGCTCCGGCAAATCCTCGCTTGCCTTCGACACGATTTATGCGGAAGGACAGCGGCGCTACGTCGAATCCCTGTCCGCCTACGCGCGGCAGTTCCTGTCCATGATGGAAAAGCCGGACGTCGATCATATCGACGGCCTGTCGCCTGCCATTTCGATCGAGCAAAAGTCCACCTCGCACAACCCGCGCTCGACGGTCGGTACGGTAACGGAAATCTACGATTACCTGAGACTCCTGTACGCGAGAGCGGGCATACCCAAGTGTCCGCAGCACGACACCACGCTGGAAGCGCAGACGGTCAGCCAGATGGTGGACCAGGTGCTTGCGCTGCCCGAGGGCAGCAAGCTGATGCTGCTGGCGCCCGTGGTCGACAACCGCAAGGGCGAACACGTCCAGCTCATGCAGGACCTGATGGCGCAGGGCTTCGTCCGCGCCCGCATCGACGGCGAGGTCTACGAACTCGATCAGCCGCCGGAACTCGACCTCCGCAAGAAACATACGATCGAGGCGATAGTCGACCGCTTCAAGGTGAAGGAAGACCTGCGGCTCAGGCTCGCCGAGTCGTTCGAAACGGCGCTCAAGCTCGCCGACGGCGTCGCGCGGGTCGTCTGGATGGACGATGCCAAACGCGCCCCGCTGGTGTTTTCGGACAAGTTCGCCTGCAACGTGTGCGGCTACAGCCTGACCGAGCTCGAGCCCCGGCTGTTCTCGTTCAACAACCCGTCGGGCGCCTGTCCCACATGCGACGGCCTCGGCGTCAAACAGTTCTTCGACCCGGAGCGGGTCGTGGTCAACGCTTCGCTGTCGCTCGCGGGCGGCGCGATCCGCGGCTGGGACCGCAAGACTACCTACTATTACCAGATGATCCAGAGTCTGGCGGCGCATTACGATTTCGACATCGAGGCGCCGTTCGAGTCGCTGACCAAAAAACTGCAGAAGATCATCCTGTTCGGCAGCGGCAAACAGAAGATCGAGTTCAACTATGCGAACTCGCGCGGCCTGCAGATCAAGAAACTGCATCGCTTCGAGGGCGTCATCCCGAATCTCGAGCGGCGCTACCGCGAAACGGAATCCAACGCGGTTCGCGAGGAGCTCACGAAGTTCCTGAACAGCCAGGCCTGTCCCGACTGCGACGGCACGCGGCTCAATCAGTCGGCAAGACACGTGTTCGTCGCCGGCCGCGCGCTGCCGGAAGTGACCGGCCTGTCGGTCGGCGACGCGCGGGCCTTTTTCGAGGGCCTCGAACTCGAAGGCTGGCGCGCAACGATTGCGGAAAAGATCGTCAAGGAAATCGGCGACCGCCTGGGCTTTCTGTCCGACGTAGGTCTCGACTATCTTTCGCTGGACCGCAGCGCGGACACCCTGTCGGGGGGCGAAGCCCAGCGCATCCGGCTCGCCAGTCAGATCGGCTCGGGACTCGTCGGCGTCATGTACATCCTGGACGAGCCGTCCATAGGTCTGCACCAGCGGGACAATCAGCGCCTGCTCGGCACGCTCGAGCATCTGCGCGACATCGGCAATACGGTCATTGTCGTCGAACACGACGAAGACGCCATCCGCGCCGCGGACTATGTTGTCGATCTCGGGCCGGGCGCCGGCGTGCACGGCGGCCGCGTTGTCGCCGCAGGCACGCCGAAACAGGTGCAAAAAGACCCGCAGTCGTTAACCGGGCAGTATCTCTCGGGTAAACGCCGCATCGAAGTGCCGGGAGAGCGGCACGCGCCCGACGAGCGCCGGATCCAGGTGCTCGGCGCCGCCGGCAACAACCTCAAGGGCATCGACGCCGAGATACCCGTCGGTTTGATGACCTGCATAACCGGCGTCTCGGGCTCCGGCAAGTCGACGCTGATCAACGACACGCTGTACAAGGCCGTGGCCGACCTGCTGAACCGCAGCAACCGGAATCCCGCGCCGCACGACGCGATCGAAGGCCTCGACAACATCGACCGGGTCATCGACATTAGCCAGAGCCCAATCGGCAGGACGCCGCGCTCCAACCCGGCCACCTATAGCGGACTGTTCACGCCGATTCGCGAGCTGTTCGCCGGCACGCAGGAAGCGCGTTCGCGCGGCTACATGCCCGGCCGTTTCAGCTTCAACGTCAAGGGCGGGCGCTGCGAAGCCTGCCAGGGTGACGGCGTGCTCAAGGTCGAGATGCACTTCCTGCCCGACGTCTACGTGCCCTGCGACGTTTGCCGCGGACAGCGCTACAACCGCGAGACGCTGGAGATCCGTTACAAGGGCAAGAACATCCACGAAGTTCTGGAAATGACCATTGAGGACGCCAACGAGTTTTTCCAGAACGTACCGGTAGTTGCCAAAAAGCTGACGACGCTGATGGACGTAGGACTGTCGTACATACGCCTGGGCCAGAACGCAACGACGCTGTCCGGCGGCGAGGCGCAGCGGGTCAAGCTGGCGCGCGAGCTGTCCAAGCGCGACACGGGCAGCACGCTCTATATACTCGACGAGCCGACGACAGGCCTGCACTTCCACGATATCGAGCAGCTAATGGTCGTCCTGCACCGTCTGCGCGACAAAGGTAATACCGTCGTCGTCATCGAACACAATCTCGACGTGATCAAGACCGCGGACTGGATCATAGATCTCGGACCGGAGGGCGGCGACGGCGGCGGCACCATCGTTGCGAGCGGCACGCCCGAAGACGTGGCGGCAACGCCCGGCTCGTTCACGGGCGAATTTCTCAAACCGCTGTTGAACACGCGCGCGAGGAAGCGTAAAGCCGGCTAGCGTTGTGCCGAAAACGCGGCGTCGAGCGCCGCGGCGAACCGCGCCGGCGAACTCGAATCCACCCGAAAATACAGCGAGGGCTCATTGAGCTCGAGTTCCATGAGCAGGAACTCGTCGCCGGCTCCGCGGACAAAATCGGCGCGGGCATATACGCTCGGCAAAGGCAGGCGGGAAAGCATCGCGGATGCGATCCGCTCGAGTTCAGGGTCCGCTTCGACGCCGCTAATCTCGGCACCGTGCTCCTCTTGCGAACGAAAATCGCCGGCTGCCGGTTGTTTGACGATCGCGTGGCTGTAGGCGCCGCCGAAATAGAACAGCGAATACTCACCCTCGGTCTGAATCGATGCGATAAACGGCTGCGCGAACAGCGGCCGGTCGGCAAACACAGCGGCGAGTTCCTCGAACCTGTCGCGGCAGACGTGCCGGTCCAGCACGTAGGTAAAATCTGCGTTGGCGCCAACCTGCGGTTTCAGAACGATGCGCTCGACGGCGAACTCGTCGAACGCGCGATCGACGATATCCGCGGACCAGCCCGTGTGCCAGACGCTCGGCACGATCGCCGTGCCCTGCCGTTCGAGATCGCGCAGATAGCGCTTGTCGAGATTCCAGCGGACGGTATCGAGCGGATTGACCAGCAGCGCCTTCGATGCGTCGATGTTTTCGAGCACGGCCAGATAGGCGTCAGGGTCGTCCTGGTAGTCCCAGGGCGTACACAAATAGACCATGTCGAAACGATTCCAGTCCGCGTCCGGCGTGCGCCACGGAACGTATTCGACCTCCCAGCCGAGCGCCGCCATTGCCGGCACGCTGGCATCCGCATCGCTGACGAAGTCGGTCAGCGAACTCATCGTGAGGTAGGCACAGCGCCTGATTGCGGTCATGCGGTCGATTCCGGGCCTAAGGGGACAAGAGCGCGCGATCATACGAACGACAGCCGCTCATAAGCAAGGCGTGGCAGCCGGCCGCGGTCGCGAGTAGACTGCGCAGCGGCTGGATCCAACGACCGGGGATATGCACAACAGCAAACAGTGGGCGGCGGCAGCGCTGCCGGGACTCATGCTCGCCGTCATGATTGCGCTGGCCGTACGCTTCGTCAGCGAGCGGCTGGGCGGGCCTGCCATGCTGTATGCGCTGCTGTTCGGCATGGCGTTCAATTTCCTGTGCGAGGACAAACGCTTTCAGGCCGGCATTCGAATCGCCAGCCGCAACGTCCTCCGGCTCGGCGTGGCCTTGCTGGGCCTGCGTATGACCTTCGGCGAAGTACTCGACTTGGGCGGCGCGGTGGTAGCGCTCGTGCTCGCCGGCGTCTTCGTTACGCTGCTCGGCGGCTGGGCGATCGGCCGCGCCTGCGGGCTCAGCAACGATCATTCCGCTCTGTCCGCCGGCAGCGTCGCCATCTGCGGAGCGTCGGCAGCGCTTGCCATATCGTCCGTGCTGCCCGATCACAAACACCACGAGCGCAACACGATCCTGACGGTTGCCGCCGTGACGGCGCTGAGCACCGTGGCAATGGTGGTCTATCCGGTACTCGTAACGTATCTGCATTTCGATCATCAGACCGCGGGCGTCTTTCTCGGCGCCACGATCCACGACGTCGCCCAGGTGGTGGGCGCGGGCTACATCATTTCGCCCGAAACGGCCGAGACCTCCACACTGGTCAAACTCATGCGCGTGGCATGCCTGGTCCCGGTAGTACTGACGCTGTCGGTGCTGTTCGCGAAGGGCAAACGTTCGGGTACACGCCGGGAACCCCTGGTACCCGGCTTTCTGCTCGCGTTTGTCGCCCTGGTCGTCGTCAACAGTCTGGGCTGGGTACCGCCGCAGGCGCACGCCGTTCTGACGCCCTTGTCGAGCTGGTGCCTGCTCGCCGCCGTCGCCGCACTCGGCGTCAAGACTTCGCTGAAGGCGCTCGCCGAAGTCGGCCCAATGCCGATTGCGGCAATGGTGCTGCAGACGCTGCTGATCGCCGCGTTTGCACTTACGGGGCTGTGGTTTCTGGCCTAGTGCACCCCGTCATAAATAATCGGCCTTACACGCGGCGCCTTTTCGCATCTGGCGGCGTCGCGGCTCCTCGCAATAGCGGTGCTATTGCTCGTCACCGCGCCTTGCCAGCCACAAAAATTCGCACGCGTGTAAGGCCGATTATTCACGACGAGGTACACCAGCACCGCGACGTTTCATGCTCTGCCAGAGCCCGTCCCGCGCGAACACCTTCCATACCCAGGGCAGCCAGCGCAGCAGCGCAAAACTCAGCCAGAGCGCCCACACAAGGATTAGCGCCTTGTAAGTCCACATTGGCAGGGATACGAACGAGGCCGTGGGCAGCGCCCCTGGCGAGCGATCGGCAAACCAGTTCAGCAGGCCGGCACGCGAGCCGTTACCTACCACGTGCATGTCGGGCTGCCCCAGCAGGCCGGCCGGCAGGCTCACGAGTATCGCCCCCAGCGCCGCCAGCGTCAGCAGCGCAAAGCCGACCTGCAGGGCATTGAAGCGCAGGCCCTTGAGCTCCAGCGGCCAGCGCTCTCGCGCACCGGTCGCCAGCAGCCAGGCAACGACGAGGCCAAGCACCGGCCAGTTGAAGGTGCTGAAACCGAGCGCCAGCAGCAGCCAGTGCGGTGTTCTTAGCGGCGTCCAGGAAACCCGCCCTAGGAGCAGCGCCAGCCCGAACAGCACAACCAGCTCGGACCAGTACAGCACGGCGGGACCCAGCGCCGGCCCGCTGGCAAACAGCAGCCAGCGATTACGCTCGGGTGCAAGCGTCAGCGAGACGTTGCTCGCGGGCAGCCCCAGATCGAGCGCCGGCGAGCGCGTCACGAAGCCTGCCGCGCGCGGCTCGCTGAATTCGAGGCGCACCTGATGCGTGCCCGGCAGGATCGGCAGCGTCAGTGCGCCGTTCACGGCCCGCAGCGGCTCGCGGCGATTGTCGACGATGACCGCCGTAAGCTCCGCACCCTCGGGTAGCTGAATGACGTGCTGGTCGCCGCGGGTGGCCCGGTAGTGAAACGAAACTCCCGTCTCGGCGAGCCGCCGGCCCACGCTGGTATTCATCCGCAGCGAATCCAGCGCAATCGTCGCCCCGGGACTGGCCGCCGGGCGTCGCGCCGAAATGCGCAGCGTTTCGCCCGGCCGCGGATTGAACTCCGCCACGCGCGCGTCCGACGCCCGCGCGTCGCCGAGATTCTCCGGCACGCCGTCGAAATCCAGATGCCAGACGCTGCCCGCGGCAACGTACCAGACCTCCTCCGCCTCGCTGCCGTCGGGCGCCGTGAGTTCGAGCGGCGACGTACTCGGCAGGGTCGACTCCCAGCGAACCAGGCTCTGCCCGGGCGGCATGGTGACCGTAGCGATGTCGTCCCTGACCTCGAGCGACTCCGCCAGCACGGACTCACCGTCGAGCAGCGGCACGTCAATTTCGATGGCGCCGGTCGCCGGTGCCACGCGCTGTACGGTCGTCGTCACGCCCCATTCGATGCCGAAGTCGAGCCGCCGGCTAATGCGGACGAACTGCGGAAACTGGGTGCTCTCCCAGACCGTTTCGCGCTGCGGCTCGCTCTCCTCCCGCTCGCGCTCGAGCGTCAGGCTGCCCGCAATGAGGCGCCCCTCCGAGAGGCCCGAATACGACCAGCCGCTGGCCGTTATCTCGACCGTGCGCGGGTTCTCCGGAAACGCGACCTCGACGCTGGCGCGCTCGGGCAGGCTGCCGAACAACAGCAGCCGATGCTGTCCGGCCGGCACCGGCACGAGCAGGACGCCGCCGTCGCGAACCGCGCCGTCCACGAGCTCGCCATCGAGCGCCACGCGCGACGGGGTCCAGTCCTTGCTCAGGCCCGGCACCGGCACGACAACGTCCACGCTCGCGTGGATGCCGAGCTCGATGGCGAGCGCCGCGGGCTCGACCGTGATCCGGGCGGATACAATGTCCGCGCAGCGCGGTTCGCAAGGGTGCGGCTCGGTCAGCCGCCGCTCGAGTTCGCCCAGCAGCGCCGGATCCGGAATTTCGGCGCCGGCGGGTGCCGGAGCCAGAGCTCCGCCGCCGGCGAGCATAATGAGAACAACGCCGCTCGCCGCCGCGAACCCGGATCCGCCAGGCAGGCGCAAACGGCGATTGAAAGCCTCGGCGAACAGGAACGCCGCAAAGGCGGCCAGCAACAGCACGGCCGCGAAGCGCCAGACTGATAACAGCCAGGTCGGGACGACAATGAGCCGGTGGGTCTGGCCGGCCTCGACCGGGCCCGACCAGGCTAGCCGGTAGCTGTTCCAGCGCCATTCCGGCACGCCGGGGCCGGCCTGCACGAGCGCGTTCGCCTCGAAGCGGGCGAAGCGTTTTTGACTGGATACGGATGCTGCCAACGCTAGGGCCGGAGCGTCCACGACGAGCTCTTCCACGAGATCTGCCGCTTCGCCGGCACGCCGGACCGCCTGGCGCTCCAGCGCGGCCGGTTCAGCGGCCGGCGGGACCGTAGCCATGTCACTGCCCAGCACACTCGATCCGGACTGCGACCCGGGCGCGGAGTAGAGCCCGCGATCGAGCTGCGGATAGAGGCCCGCGCGCAGCTGATCCGCGGCAAACGGCAGCAGCGCGATGACGAGGCTCAACAAGCCGAGAAAGAAGTAGCCCTTGAGCGCGGCGCTGAGCTTCCCGGCCGGCGCCACGCGCAGCAGCGCCGCGGTCGCCAGCAGATTCAGCCACAGCCAGGACGGCGCGCCCGCTTCGTGGTAGCTGAGCGCCAGGCCCGCGAACGCAACGATACCGGCGCTCCGTCCCAGCAGCTTCCATGCCGACGCAGTGATAATGAGCAGCAGAAAGATATCCAACAGCTGCCATTCGCGCAGCCAGCTGCCGTTCGCCGAATCGGCGCCAGGGGCCGCCAGGAGGCGCTGCCCGGGCGGCAGGTTGAGTTCGGTCTGTATGCTCGTGAAGCGCGTATCCCAGCCGCTAACCGGTATTGCGCCGCGGTCCTCGGTTCGCGCCAGCGTTTCGAGCCGCACGGCGGGCTGGCGTATCTCGACGCCCCGCTGCCCATCGTCCGCGCCCTCGGTTACCAGGATTTGCTGTCCATCCACTTCGGCGGACTGCAGCTCATACGGCGTTTGCATGTCCAGCCGCCAGTCTTCGAGCATCTCGCCCGTAATCCTGTCTCTTACCGTGAGCCCGCGGCCGTCGAAGTCGGCCCACATCCGCCGGTTCAGCGAGAGTGTGTTGGCCACGTCGACGATCCCGCGACTGCGCTCGACGATGGTCAGTTCATCGCCCTCCGTCAGTCGGAATGCGGGAAAACTCTGCCACTCGTTCGGCACGTCGACGCGTGTCGGGTCAACCGGGACGAGACCCTCGGGCGCCGTAACCCGCAGACGGTCAACGGCGAGGTAGCTCAGAATTTCGCTGTCGGGCAGATTGCTCCCGCCGCTTGGAACCGTCAGCGCATCGACGCTACCCGGCGCACGCGCCTTGAGCTCGAGTTGCCAGCGCCCGGGACGCAGCTGCACACGCAGCCGGCCGTCAGGCTCGAAGCGGGCGGGGAGCTGGCCGCCGAGGGAGACCGGTGCATACGACTCGGGCAACAGCGGACCGAACAGGACCTCGCGCACGCTGCCGGACACGTCGATACGCAGCCGGGTGACGAGTTCGCCCGGCAGCTCGTCGACCAGCAAGCGGTAGACTTTTGTGTCCAGAGCGTCCTGGGTCACGGCCGCCGCGGACGCACGCTGTCCCAGAAACAGGCGGTCGCGGTCGACTTCGGGGGACTCGATGCGGCGGCCGTCGACGCGGAGCTCGATCAGACCGAGCTGTGCCGGCACCTGAATAACGCCCGGCCGCTCTTCCCAGCGCATACGGCCGCTTACCCTGTGTTCGCCGGGCGCAAGCTCGATGGCGGGGACATTGTTCCGGGAAAGCACGAGCGCCGGTCGGCCATCCACACTGACCGAACCCGGCCAGTGACGAACGCTGCCGGGCAGCGGGACTAGCCGCGGCTTGCCGTATACGGTCCAGGTCTGGCTGAAGCTCAAGCCGCGCTCCGTCACTTCGAGCGCAAGCGTTCCCGGCCAGCTGCAAATGCGGCCTTCCGCGCTGGCCGAACTTGCGTCGTAGCGCATCGGGCAGGTCCGCCATTCCTGGCCGTGCAGCACCCAGTCGGTCCATTCCTCCAGCACGGGCGGTACGTACGGATCGTTCGCCATGGCCATGACCGGGAACAGCAGCAGTGCCGCCAGAATTGTCTTGGAATTTGCCATGCCGATCTCCCCTGCCTGTTGGACGCCTACTTCACATTTGGCCGTGGCGCCTGAATGAACACAACGCACTCGAGCTTCGCCGCGGGTTAATAGTGCGGTGGTTTTTCGAAACCTTCGTCCGCGCCGGGGCCCTCCTCGAGCACGGCGCGGAAGCGCTCCAGCAGCCGCTCGTGGCGCCGCTCGAGCGCGCTTATCATCGCCTGCTGACGCGTCACGACATCGTTCAGCTCGCTGAGCATTTGATCCTGATAGGCGAGCCGCACCTCCAGGTCTTCGAAGCGTTTTTCTGACACTCGGGTTCCTTGTCTCTTGTCTCTCGTCTTTCTCGTTTCCCGGCTTCCTCGAGGACGCGCTCCAGAGGGTTTCCGTCAAGCGGGCAATGCTACCGCATTGACGCCCGCCACACCGTTGCGTGTATCCTTCCGCCCCTGCCTTTTTTGCGGATTCCTGAGTCCAATGTCTCTGATTCGTTTTGCCGGGCTTGGTGTCGAGTTCGGCGAGCAAAAAATTCTGGATGACGCCGAGCTTCGCATCGAGGCAGCCGAGCGGGTATGCCTGATCGGCCGCAACGGCGCGGGCAAGTCCACGACGCTCAAGCTGATCTCGGGCGAGCTGGATGCGGATCGCGGCGAGATTACCAGGAAAAGCGATCTGGTCGTCGCGGAACTCGCGCAGAATCTGCCCGCAGCCAGAAGCTCCGGGGTTCGCGAATTCGTTCGTGGCGGGCTCGACGCCGTCGCCCGGCTGGTCAGGGAATACGAGGACCAGTCCGCGAAAGAACTGGACAAGACCGGCCTGTCGAGCCTGGAGGCGCTACACGCACGCATCGACGCACGTGACGGCTGGCACATCGAGCAACGCGTAGACGAAATCGTTACCGAACTCGATCTGCCGGCCGACAAGAACATGAGCGAGCTGTCCGGCGGCTGGCGGCGGCGCGTAGCGCTGGCGCGGGCGCTCGTGCAAAAACCGGATCTGCTGCTGCTCGACGAACCCACGAACCATCTGGACATTGCGACTATCAAGTGGCTCGAAGACCGGGTGTATGCCTGGCCAGGGTCCGTGCTGTTTATCACCCACGACCGAACGTTCCTGAGAAAGCTCGCGACACGCATCGTCGAAATAGACCGCGGCAAGCTGATTAGCTGGCCCGGTAGCTACGAAGACTATTTGCGGCGCAAGGAGAAAGCGCTGGAGGACGAAGCAAGCGCCAACGCGCGCTTCGACAAGAAGCTTGCCGAGGAAGAGGTCTGGGTACGCCAGGGCATCAAGGCGCGGCGGACCCGCAACGAAGGCCGCGCCAGAGCGCTCGACAAAATGCGCGAGGAACGTGCCCGGCGCGTTTCGGTCGAGCAGAAGGCGCGTATCCACATCGAGGAAGCCGATCGGTCCGGACGCAAGGTCATTCGCGCCCGTAACGTGAGTTACAGTTACGGCGACGACAAGATCATCGACAACTTTTCGATCAAGATCATGCGCGGCGACCGGCTTGGCCTGATCGGCAACAACGGCGTCGGCAAGACCACGCTTTTGCGGCTGCTGCTAGGCCAGCTCGAACCGCAAACCGGCACGCTGAAACACGGCACGAATCTCGAAATCGGCTACTTCGATCAGCTCAGACAAACGCTAGATCCGGAAAAATCCGTTGCCTACAACGTCGGCGAGGGGCGGACGTACATACGGCTGAACGGCAAAGACCGGCACGTCGTGGGTTATCTCAAGGGTTTCCTGTTCTCGCCGAAGCGGGCCACCACTCCGGTCAAGGCCCTGTCCGGCGGCGAGCGCAACCGCGTCATACTTGCCAAGCTTTTCACCCGGCCCGCCAACCTGCTGGTGCTGGACGAACCCACCAACGATCTCGACATAGAAACGCTGGAAGTGCTCGAACAGCGGCTGTGCGAATACGAGGGCACCCTGATCGCGGTAAGCCACGACCGGAGTTTCCTCGACAACATCGTCACCAGCACCGTTGTGTTCGAGGAAGACGGCGGGATACGGGAATACGTAGGCGGCTACTCCGACTGGGTTCGCCAGGGCAGGCGTCTTGCCGAGACCGACAGTCCGTTTGGGCGAGCGGCGAAGCGGGAACTGCGGCGACAGCAACAGCGCGACAACCGCAGACCTAAGAAACTCAGCTACAAGGACCAGCGCGAACTCGACGGCCTGCCGGCGGAGATCGAGGTGCTCGAAGAAAAACTTGCCGGGCTTCAGGCGCGGGTCGCCTCACCCGACTTCTACCAAGAAGACGCCGATGCGGTTCAGGCCGGCCTCAAGGAACTCGAAGCCGTCGAGGCGCTGCTCGAGGCCCGCGTCGAGCGTTGGGGGGATCTGGAGGCGCAAAAAGACGTTCTGGATGCGGACCGCGCTGAGTAGCCGCGGCGCGCCGGAACGTGCTTACTGTGAAAACCGAGCGACGCGAACGGGTGTTCCTGTAGCTCCGCTACGCATGACGGGAGTCGGCGGTTATTGAATCAGGCTGTCGTAGGGAATCTTCAACCCCTTATGCAGCCTCTTTATCATAGGCAATGTAAGACTGCGCTTTTTGTTCAACACCTCGGAAACACGGCCACTAGCGCCGATATAGCGCTCGAGATCTCTGCGCGACAGGTCATTCTGTTCCATTAGAAACTTGATCGCCTCGACCGGATCCGAGTTCGGGATCGCAACATATTCTTCTTCATACTTCTCGACAAGCAGCATCAAAACGTCCAGCTCGTCGCCTCTGGGCGTGCCGGGTTTTGCACCCCACAGTTCATCGATGCGCTTGAGTGCACGATTCAACTCACGATCGTTTCTGATTGGCTTCAATCTCATAATCAATCTCAGATGTGCTCGATGTCCTTTATCTCATCATATTGCTCATGTGTTCCAACAAAGCGAACAAGCATTCCTTGTCGCGAATAGTCAGTGAGCACCACGATTCGGTACTTGTTTCCACAAATATTGAAGACAACACGATTGTTTTTGAGAACGCTGGCGTTGCGTAAATCGGCTTTCAGTTCATGCGGCGAACTCCATTTAGCCGCAACACAAAAATTGTACCATTCCGTCATTTGCTTCCTTGCATCTTTGTACCTGGGGCTGCTTTCCCAAAACCTCCGCAGTCGGGATTTTGCAATAACCCTCATTGATGCACGGTATCATTCTCCCACTATGGGAGCAACAGGAAATATCCCTGAATGTGAGTCGAAACAGCATCGCCGGACAACAAAACACACCGCGATCATTCTCGAGCAGCGCGAAGGGATGGGTTCTCTCACCGCCCCGGCAAAGCTAGCGCGCGTCGAGAAATTCGAGATAGTGCCGCGCGGACTCAGCCGGCCGCTCGAGCATCGGCAGGTGGCCCGCATCCTCGAGAATGACGCTCCGCGCATGCGGCACCAGCGTCTTGATTACGTCGACGATGGTTACGTCCAGCAGCCGGTCGTGCCGGCCCCAAAGCACGAATACGGGCATTTCTATCTCGGGAAGGAGCGGCTCGAGCCGCGCACTGCGGTCAGCCAGCAGGCTGTCGCGAATCCGCCGTTTGAACGGGGCCGCGGCGACGGCTTCGCGCGCCAATACCTTGCTGACGGGCCACGGAATAAACGGCGGCTCGAAAGACGCGAACTCCACGAGACGCCGGTATTCCGCTTCGGTTTCGGGTATCAGCGGGCTTTCGCCGCTTGCAACGAGTTCCTGCAGCTCGCTCGGCACGGGACTGTCCAGACCGCTGTTGGTAACCAGCGCCAGCGTGGCGACATCGGCCGGGTGGCGATGCGCGTAATAGGCCGCGAGGTGCCCGCCCATGGAGTGTCCCAGCAGATGGAAGCGCTCGAGATCGAGCGCCGCGAGTAACGCCTCCAGCGCCTCCGCCTGAGCCGGGATTCGATAGTCGCGATCCGGTTCGCGCGTCGTCTCCCCGAAGCCCGGCAGATCGAGTGCAATGACGCGGTAGCGCTCGCTGAAATGTCTTGCGAAGCGCAGCCAGTTGTCCTTGTCGCCGCCGAAACCATGCACGAGCACGACGGCTTCTGAGTCTATGGGGCCGGCCTCCAGGTAGTACCATTCCGTCCCGTCGACAGCGAGGCTGCGATGCTCGAAACCGCTGCGGGCGCGCTCTCCCGCAATCGCAAGCTGCGTTGCTGCTTCCGGAAACAGCAGCGCAAACCCTGCCGCTGCCGCCGCCAGCGCGAGCATTACCAGCGCTGCCCGCCTCAGCACGATCATTCCCAGGTATTGGCCGTCGCGTCGAAGTGCTCGTTCGCGACCGGAACGACACAGAATCGCTGGCCGCTCGGCGCCTGCATTACGACCCAGTTTCCCACCGCCGCGACCTTGCTGGCGCCCAGCCGCTCGAGACGCCCGACTTCCGCTTCGAGGTCGTCGGTTTCGATGTCGAGGTGCACGCGGCTGGCGTGACGGACTGCCTGCACTTCTACGTAGGTCTCGTTCCGGGGTGACGTCAAAGCCACGTATTGCGAACCAGGGGTCCTGACAGCCTTCGGATAGCCGAGCGCCGCTGACCAGAAATCCGCGGCCTGCTCCGGGTCGTCCGTACTACAGTCTATGATGATCCCGCCAAAGCGACTGCGATGCATAGTGGCGTGCTCCACCGGTTGCCGAACATGACGGGCCGGACCGCCCGAAGCTACAGCCCGGGCATGGTTTCGGAGAAGTAGCGGTCGAAGGCCCGATGAATGACCTCGGGGCTGGCACCGATCGCCGCGAGCGCCGCGTTGAAGTGTTCCATCTCAGCGAACTCGCGCCGGCCGTCCGCGGCGATCACCTTGAGCGCCATGACGGCAATATCCTCTTTCTCGGAGTCCGCGAGACTCTGCCCGAGCTTCGCCAGTTCTCCCGCTAACTCCGGGTCGTCGGCCATCTCCGAAATGGCTCTCGTCAACAGGCTGAGCGACTCGGCGCCCTGAATCTTGAAATGCGCCTCTATGAGGCCAATCATTTCGGCGGACTCCTCGGGCTCGATCCTGCCGCTGCCGCGCGCGACATACACCAGCAGCGCCGCCACCAGGAACCGTGAATCGTAGACCTTGATCCCGTCACGCGTTTCGACCACGAGCTCCGTGCCGGTGAGTCTGGAACTGCGGATAGTGTCGCTCAACGGCCTAGCGGGTCTTGTAGCGCTTGCGCATGAGTTTTACGGAGCCCTCGATCAGCTTCTCGAGCACGGCTTCGTCCACGTCGCCCAGCCGCTTGATATACAGGCAGGACTTGCCGGTCTTGTACTTGCCGAGTTTGTTCATGAGCGGAGCAAACGCTTCGAAGCCCGGCATGATGTAGACCGTGAGCGCCTGCTTTCGCGGTGAGTAACCCGTCAGCATCCATTCGGCCGGCTGTCCCGACCGTTGCTGATACTCGTAAACGCCGTAGCCGACGATGCTGGCGCCCCACATCCTGGCGCGCGCACCCGTCGCTTTGCGCATCATCGAAGCGACTTTCCGCGCGTCGCTGCGTTTTTGCGCATCGTCGATTCCGGCGACGAACGCGCTGACGCTGGTCTTGTTCGGCCGCGTTTTGAGTTCTGCCAAGACGGACTCCCGGACTGGCTCTTAGCGGCATGATACGACGCCTCGCGGCGAAAATCAGGCGCTGGTGCCGAACAGCCGGTCGCCAGCGTCCCCAAGGCCCGGGACTATGTACTTGCGCTCGTTCAGCCGTTCATCGACGGCCGCCGTGTATACGGTGACGTCAGGATGCTCTTTCTCCACGGCCGCAAGACCCTCAGGGCAGGTCACGATACAGATGACGACGATGTCGGTTGCGCCGCTCTGCTTGAGCAAATCGATCGCCGCGTTGGTGGAGCCGCCCGTCGCCAGCATAGGATCGATGATGATGCAGGTCCCGCCACGCGTCTGCGGCGGCAACCGGTCGTAGTAACTTACGGGTTGCGCAGTCTCTTCGTCGCGATACAGACCCACAAAACCGACCCGCGCGGTCGGCAACAGATCCAGAATGCCGTCGAGCATACCCACTCCCGCGCGCAGGATGGGGACAACCACGATGTCAGTGTCGATTTTCCGGCATTTGGCTTCCGCGACCGGTGTCGGCACCGTCACTTCGCGGGTCTTCACCTGCTTCAGTGCCTCGTAGCACAGGAACTGCGTAATCTCCGTCGCCAGTTCCCGGAAGCGCTTATGACCGGTTTCGATGTTGCGGATTATTGCGAGCTTGTGCTGTACGCAGGGATGTTGGATTTCTTCGTGCATGCTGTTCTCTCAGTCTGTTGTTCTTACACGGCGACAAAAGCTCATCGACTGCTTTCGGCCACTATCTGCCGGCGAGGCGTAACACCGGGCGCCCGGCGTCGACGACGACGCGGCCGAAGGCGCCCTCGATCTCATAAACGCCGTCATCATAGACGCGAAACGATTCCACCGCCCCATGCCCAAGCTCGGCGACCAGCGCTTCGATACCGGCCGCCGGCGTATCGTCGCCGCGGCGGGAAATCGACCTGCAGCCGGGAAACTCGATCACGGCTGCGCGAATGCAGCCTTTTTCGGATGGCCGCGGCGTCTCGTAGAAAGGGTGTTCGGCGCTTAGCTGAAGGTCGATATCGACCTCCAGGCGATCGGCGTCGAGCTGCCAGCCCACGATGTAGGACGCGAGCAGGTCCACGCCGCGAAATTCCCGCAGCTGGCGCCAGTCAGCAGAGTCCTTGCGCGCGTTCAAGCGAACACCTGCGCAACCCAGCGGCCGATCAAATGTGACAGAACCACAACGAGGCCCGCGATCCCGACATGTTCGGCGATGATGGCCAGCGGGTTCGCGGATTGCGCTCTGGCGAGCAGATAACTCAACACGGTAATCACGAGCATACCCCAGGCAATAGACGCGTAGACCGCCTCGGCCAGCGGCAGCAGCAGCAGCGGCACCGCGAAACTCCGCGCAAACACCAGCTTGGTGACGAATGTCGATAGCGTGGCCGCCCATACACGCTCGGTACTGGAATCAGGGTTCGATTCCTCGGCCAGATGTATGCCCAACGCGTCCGACAGCGCATCCGCGAAGGCAATGACCAGAATACCGCCCATGACGGCCGGCAGCGATTCGGTTCCTGCATGCAGTCCGGCGACCAGCCCGAGCGTGGTAATCACGCCGGAGCTCGCGCCGAAGTACAGTCCGGTCCGCGTACCCTCACTCATCAGAAAGTCCCTCAAGGCGCGCTCCCGCCATCGAACTCGAAACCGTATAGCAGCGCATCTTCGTTCTCGTCGGTTTTGCAGCGGCGCAGGAACTTGAAGCCGATTTTCTCGATGAGCTGAATCGAAGCCGCGTTATCCGGCGAAATGAGCGCTTTAACGCGCGGCAGGTCAAACGCTATCGCCGCTATGACCAGCACCTGCCGGGCAGCTTCGCTGGCGTAACCCGCGCCGCGGTAACCGGGCAACACGGCGTAGCCGAGATCAGGGTCCTCCAGGTAGTCGCGCTTGAACAGACCGCAGATGCCGAGCGCCTCTCCATCACTCTTGCGCAGCATCTTGTACGGGCCGTAACCGTATTCGCGGTAAGTCTTTAGCGGCCCTTGCACTATTGCTTTGTGGGCCTGCTCCAGCGTGCGAATGCCGCGATCGCTCACATGTTCGATGAAGGACGGGTCGTTCCACACCGCGAGCAAGAGCGGCGCATCCTCTTCGCAGACCTTGAGCAGCTCAAGCCGGGGCGTTTCGAAAAGTTCGGACTCGATAGTACTCACTCGCGTTCTCAACCCGATGCCTTCACGGCGTACTCCACGCTGCCAAGCTGCGACGGGTATGCAATGTTCCCGGCAATTCGAATGAGGAACAGGCGCCCCAGCCCCTGGTCGAAGATCGGCTCGACAGGCACGCGCGAGTCCGAACAACCCAGGATGACGGCAAACGGCGGCTGCGCCGCGGCAAGCCTGTCCCTCGCTTTCAGGAACTCGTCGAAGCGAATACTCGACTCACCGGCAACGAATCGCGCGTTGCCGGCGCGGAGCTTGTCCAGAGCTTTCCACGCATCGCTCATCGCGCATCGTCAACTCACGCCAGCGGCCGCACGCCGATCGCATGGCGGATTTCGGCGAGATAAGGTGCCGCGACGGACCGGGCGCGTTCTGCTCCGCGCTTTAATTCTGCCTCGACCAGCGCCGGATCGGCTACCAGGCGTTCGTACTCATCGCGCGCCGGTGCAAGCTGGGCGTTGATGTATTCGAAGAGCCGCTGTTTCATCTCACCCCAGGCGATACCTTGCGCATACGAGCGCTCGACGGCCGCGGTCTCATCCGGGGTCGCAAAGGCCCGATAGATGTCGAACAGCGTACTGTCCGCAGTATCCTTGGGCTCACCCGGCTCGAGGCTGTTGGTCTTGATTTTCATGATCAGCTTGCGCAAGCGCTTCTCCGGCGCAAACAGCGGAATCGTGTTGTTGTAGCTCTTCGACATCTTGCGCCCGTCCAGTCCCGCCAGCACTGCCGTGGACTCGCCGATTACCGGCTCCGGAAGCACCAGCACATCGCCGTAGTGATGATTGAAGCGTTGCGCAATATCCCGCGCCATTTCCACGTGCTGTTTCTGATCGCGACCCACGGGCACGCGGGTAGCCTTGAACATTAGTATGTCGGCGGCCATGAGTATGGGGTAGCTGTACTGCGCCATGCTAACCCCTTTGTCGGGATCGCCGCCGCCCTTCTCGCTGTTCGCCTGCACCGATGCCTTGTAGGAATGTGCCCGGTTCATGAGACCTTTGGCGGTCATGCCGTGCAGTATCCAGGTCAGCTCGGGAATCTCCGGAACGTCGGACTGCCGGTAAAACACGGCGTTCTCCGTATCGAGCCCAAGCGCCATCCAGGAAGCCGCTATCTCGAGAGTGGATTGGCGTATGCGATCGGGGTCTTCGTTCTTCGCGAGCGAATGATAGTCCGCCAGGAAATAGTAGTTTTGTTTCGTCGCATCTTTGCTGGCGGCGATACCTGGGCGAATCGCACCGACATAGTTGCCGATGTGCGGGGTTCCGGTTGTCGTAATCCCGGTCAGATAGATTTGCTGAGTCATAAACTGTCAGTAGCCCGCAGCCTGGCCGTCCTTGCGCACCTCGGACGCGCCGTAGTAGACAGCTTCTTCCGCGTCGAAATAGATCGCCTGATAGCCGCCGAAACTGCCATTGCTGTCGCCGAGCGTATGACCCTTGGCCTCCAGCGCTTCGCGGACGGCAGCGCTGAAACCGTTCTCGAGCCGAACCAGGCCGCCGTCGCTCATCCGGCTGCCGTCCGGGGACGACGAACCCGTGTGGTTGATGCGCGCCGCATCGCCTGCCTCCTGCAGGTTCATGCCGAAGTCGACGAGGTTTACGACGATCTGCGCGTGACCCTGAGGCTGCATGGAACCCCCCATGAGCCCAAAGCTCATCAGCGGCTTGCCTTCCTGCATCACGAAGGCGGGAATAATCGTGTGAAACGGCCGCTTGCCTGGCTCGAGCGCGTTTGCGTGGCCTTCGGTCAGACTGAAGGAGTTGGCGCGATCCTGTAGCACAAAACCGAGTTCGCCCGGCGTCATGCCGGAACCCATGCCGACATAGTTGCTCTGAATGAGCGACACCATGTTGCCGTCGCGGTCGGCGACCGTCAGGTAGATCGTATCGCCTTCCTCGAGCAGGGCTTCGCCCGCCGACTGCGTGAGCGACGCCTTGTCAGGGTCGATGAGGCCGCGCCGCTCGTTTGCGTAGTCTTTGCTGATCAGGCGCTCGACCGGCACGTCGACGAAATCCATGTCGGCATAAAACCGTGCGCGATCCTCGAAGGCGAGCTTCTTCGCCTCCACGAAAGTATGGATGTACTCGGCAGAGCCGAAACCCATTGCGGAGATGTCGTAGGCCTCGAGCAGGTTGAGAATCTGCAGGGCGGCGATACCCTGGCCGTTCGGCGGCAATTCGAAGAGCTCCCAGCCGCGGTAGGTGGTGGACACCGGACTCACCCACTCCGAGCGATGGGCTGCCAGGTCTGCGTAGCGCAGCAAGCCTCCGTGCTCGGTCATGTAAGCATCGATACGCCGGGCGATATCGCCTTTGTAGAAGGCATCCCGGCCGTCCTCGGCAAGCATTCGATAGGTCTCCGCGAGCCGCGGGTTCCTGAACATCTCGCCCTTCTGCGGCGTGCTGCCGCCTGGCATGTAGGTTTCCCTGAAACCGGGATATTCACTCATCCGCTGCGCATTGAGCTCGAAGTAGTACGCGATGACCTCCGACACGGGGAAGCCGTTTTCTGCATAGGCTATCGCGGGCGCGAGCAGGTCGCGCATGGGCAGCTTGCCATACCGTTCGTGCAGTTCGAACCAGCCGTCCACGGCCCCTGGAACGCTGACCGGCAGCGGTCCGAACCGGGGTATCGTCTCGATGCCGTTGTCCCGGAAATACTCGATTGTCATTAGTTCCGGTGCGCGGCCCGATGCGTTCAGGCCAGAGAGCTCTCCCTTTTCGGCGTCCCAAACGATGGCGAAAAGATCGCCGCCGATTCCGCAGCCGGTCGGCTCCATAAGCCCCAGGGCGGCGTTTGCCGCAATGGCGGCATCCACGGCGCTGCCGCCCGCCTTCAGCACGTCGAGCGCTATCTGCGTTGCGAGCGGCTGGCTGGTTGCAGCCATTGCATGCGGCGCGATCACTTCCGAGCGCGACGCGTGGGCGGCGCCCGCCACACGATCATATCCGGGTAAGGTCTCGGCCATGGCCCAGTCTCCAAGCGACATACCGACAACAATCAGCCAGAAATAGAAAGCTACTTTCATTAGAGAGACCCCGCGGTACGAGGTCGCCAATAATGCCTAGTTTGAGGGTCAATTGAAAATGCCGGCCGGAACGTCGAGGAAGCGCTCGCGGCCGCAGGCCCGCAAGGCTATTATTCGCTGATGGAACTCGATTATTCAGACCACAACCCCGCACTCGCCGGCCTGTACCCCGAACACCTCAACGCGGTTGCCGCGCACTTCGACAGCGCTCTCGAACGCGTCGGCGCCAGCCATGCGGTGGTTTTTTCCGGCGAGCCGAAGCTCGCGTTTCTCGACGACCTGCACTACCCGTTTCGCGCCAATCCGCACTTCTTGTGGTTTGCGCCGCTGACCGAGCACCCGCTGTCCTACATCGTCTATACGCCCGGCCAAAAGCCCGTGCTGGTGTACTACCAGCCCCGCGACTACTGGCATGCGACGCCGGACGAACCGGGCGGCTACTGGGCCGAACACTTCGATATCCGGATCGTTCACGAGACTGCCGAAGCGGCCCGGCACCTCCCGGCGGAAAGGCAAAAGTGCGTCTTTCTCGGGGAACTGGACGATCCGGCGTTCGGTTTCGATATCGAACGCATCAACCCCGAATCGCTGCTCAACATTCTGCATTTCGCCCGCGGCCGAAAGACGGAGTACGAACTCGCCTGCCTTAGGCTGGCGTCGCGGCGGGCAGTTCTGGGGCACCGCGCGGCGGAGCGAGGTTTCCGCGGCGGAGGTTCCGAATTCGAGATTCATCAGGCTTACTGTGCTGCGACCCGCCTGGCCGACAACGAACTCCCGTACGGCAACATCATTGCCCTGAACCACAACGGCGCTACGCTGCACTATACGAGGCTCGAACGATCCGCACCGGCGCACATGCGTTCGTTTCTCATCGACGCGGGCGCGCAGGTGCACGGCTATGCAGCCGATGTCACGCGCACGTACAGCTACGAAGACCCGCATTTCGCAGACCTTATAAGCCGGATGAACGAACTGCAGCTGGACATAGTCGGCGACGTCTTGGCCGGCGCGGACTACAGGCAGCTGCACATCAATACCCACCGCCACGTCGCACGTCTGCTGGTCGATGTCGAACTGGCCTCCGGCAACGTCGATACGCTGATCGCGACGGGCGTAACGTCGGCGTTCTTCCCGCACGGTCTCGGCCATTTGCTCGGCCTGCAGGTACACGATGTCGGCGGCTATATGGAGAACGACACCGGCGGCCGCATCGACCCGCCGAGCGGACACGCATTCTTGAGGCTCACGCGAGTCCTCGAGGAAGACATGGTCCTCACCGTCGAACCCGGGCTATACGTTATCGACATGCTGCTCAACAGGCTCAAGGGCAGCGACGCCGACGACCACGTAAACTGGAAACGCGTGGACGAACTCCGGCCTTTCGGAGGCATCCGCATCGAGGATAACGTTCGCGTACTCGGCAACGGTTCGGAAAACCTCACGCGCGACGCATTCGCAGACCTGGGTTGAGCCGAAGGCCGTTCGGCAGGGTCTGGACTGCGTCATTCGTGTGCACGCTTTCGAGTGCATGAACCCTTTGGGTGCAGACCCGAACGCCGCTTGGCCGCGCATCAAGTTGGTGCAAAAAAAAGCCTTATAAAACAGTAAAGTACAGGGTCCGTATTCCCGAAGAAATTGGCACGGAATCTGCTTGGTTACTGCTGCACGAGGTTTCGGTCAGTTCCGGTTTTCGCTGGCAGAAACCACCCACCGGCGGTCCGCCCCGAATCCCCCCCTTGGGGCGGACCGCTTCTTTGACGACCTGTGCAGAGCTGCCCTAGCTCTCGCCGCCGCCGGCCTTCCTCTGCTTGAGCTCACGTTTCACCCGCGCGCCCTTGCGTTCGAGCATTGGCCGAACCCGCTTGCCGAGCCACGGCATGAGGTACATGAGCGTCGTCAGGAAACCGCTCGAAGGCGGCATGGATTGTTCTCTAAGCGAATTGCCGCAAAGATCGAGTACCGTTTGGGCAACCTCTTCCGCCGTGCTGAGCGGCTGCGAAAAAGTGAGGTCGGACACCTCGTCGATATCCGCCATGATGAAACCCGTATCGACAGGTCCGGGAGAGACGACGGCGAACTTGATACCGCTATCGGCGAGTTCGTCTGCAATGGCATAGGTGAACGAGCGTAAACCCGCCTTGCTGGCCGCGTACACCGCGCTTCCCGGTATTGGCGCGCGGCCGGCCAGCGAACCGACGTTGATGATGGCACCGCCCGAGTCCTTCAGATAAGGCAGCGCCAGGCGCGTTAGCAGAATCGGCGCGCGCAGATTTACGTCGATCATCGCCGCAAGGTCGTCCGGCTTTACCGAAACAACCGGGCCGCGTGCATGATAGCCCGCGTTGTTGATCAGGATATCGACGCGCCCGTACTCGAACTCCGCTTTCTTGAACAGGTTCGCGCAGCCATCCTGATCGCGCACGTCCATGGCAAAGATCTCGACGCGCGTTTCGTCGCGCAGTTCTTCCGCGAGCGCTTCGAGCGTTTTCTTGGTGCGCGCGACCAGAAGAAGATGCGCGCCGGCAGCGGCGAACAATCGGGCCGTCGCCGCACCCACGCCTTCCGAGCCGCCCGTGATAATGACGGTCTTGTCCTTGAAAATCATGCCCGGATGGTACGCGATAGGTTTAGCCCGGCGCCAGCGCCAAAGCGTTAGAATCGCAGATAAGTCTTGAGCTTACGCCACAGCGACGACTCCCAGCCGTAGACTTCGAGTTGCTCGGGGTCCAGCTTGGACTTCGGCAGCTCGCGTACGGCAGGCTCGGGCTCTTCAGGCACAACGTCGTCGGGTCGCAGTTCGAGGCTGGCCTTGTCCCGCCTGATCGTGTCCGTAAGTCCGTCTACCTCGAGGCTCAGGTAAGGCAATACCTGATCGTCGACGATGTCGTCCAGGAACACGGCGTCGGGATCGAAGGCATCCTTCGATAGGATCATGCAATCGTCAAAGGGCTTTTCGCGGGCCTTACTGTCACTCAAACAGGTGTCACCGAAAACTGGAATCCTCCTACAGTATCGAGCCGGATGTGGCGGGACTGTGAAGGGACTCACAGTCTGCGTTCGCACCCGGCAGCAATCTCCACATTTGTGAAGCCCTCCCGATCCTTATGGTTTCCCAATATATTTCATATACTTAAAGGCTCAGATACACAATGTAACAGTCCCGAGCGCAATCTATGCGCACCTAGCGCCGCGGTACCGGAGTACAATAGGGAACTGCGCGCTCCCCGCCTGTCCGAGAAACCAATGCCCGAGAATTTACACAAGACCGGCAGCCTGCTTCTGCTTTGCCTGCTGTGCGCAGCATGCGCCAAGGAGCAGCCGCCATCCGCTCGCGGATCGTGGGGCGCGCCGCCGAAAGTAATAACCGCGTCGGTCGAACTGAAGCCGCTGGTCGACGAGATCGAAGCGCTGGGCACTGCCACGGCAAACGAGTCGATCACGATTCAGCCGCGCGTCTCCAGCCTCGTGACGCGGGTAGCGTTCGAGGAAGGCGAGATTGTCGAAAAGGGCGAACTGCTCATCGAACTCGAGAGCAGCGAGATCGAGGCCGGCCTTGCACTTGCCGAAGCCACGCTCGCCGAGAGCCAGAGTCTGTACACACGCAGCCAGTCGCTGGCCGCGTCCAAAGTAATCTCGGCGGCGGAACTCGAACAGTTACTTGCCCGGGTGAAGGTGGATCAGGCACAGGTGCAGGCGGCACAGGCGCGTCTCGCGAACACGAGAATAGTGGCGCCGTTTACGGGCCGGGTCGGCTTGCGCCGAATCAGTCCCGGCAGTTATGTCGACCCTGCCACGATTATTACGACGCTGGACGACGTCAGCATCATCAAACTCGACTTTTCCGTTCCCGAAACTTTCCTGACGGTGGTCTCGAACGGCATGTCGATCGCGGCCCGCAGCATCGTGTTTCCCGACCGCGTGTTCGAGGGCAAGGTGGCAAGCGTGGACACCCGGTTGGATCCGGTATCGCGTTCGGTGCAGGTGCGCGCCACGCTGCCGAACGCCGATGCAGCGCTGAAACCCGGCATGTTTTTGACCATCGATCTCGAGCGCGACAGCGGTGACGTACTCGTCGTGCCGGAACAGTCCATCGTTCCGGAGGGTTCGCAGCAGTTCGTGTTCATCGTCAGCGGCGGTATCGTGGAAAAGCGCCCGGTGCTGCTTGGCCGCCGGATTCCGGGATTCGTCGTAATACAGGACGGCGTGGCGGCCGGTGAACAGGTGGTCACGGAAGGCACCAACAAGGTTCGCGACGGCAGCGAAGTGGAAGCACTGGAAGAGAGCACTTCACTGGTCCGCAACAGTGCGGGGGTCTAGCCAGCAATGCTGATCTCCGACATCTCGGTACGGCGTCCGGTATTCGCCGCGGTCATCTCGCTGATACTCGTCATCGTCGGACTCATGTCAATGCTGTCGATGTCGATTCGGGAGTACCCGGACATTCAGCGGCCTATCGTATCGATCAGCACTAATTACCGCGGCGCTGCCTCCGACATCGTCGAACGCCGGGTGACGCAGGTGCTGGAAGATCAGCTTGCCGGAATCTCAGGGATTACCAAGATCTCGTCGCGCAGTTTCGACGAGCGCTCCTCCATTACGCTCGAGTTCGGTCAGGAGACGGATGTCGACGCGGCGGCCAACGACGTTCGCGACCGGGTGGGCCGCGTACTCGGTAACCTGCCCGACGAGGCGGAGGCACCGGAGGTATCGAAACAGGACAACGATTCACAGTCGACCATGTGGATCAACGTGTCGAGCGAATCGCGGTCGATCATGGAAGTGTCCGATTTTGCGGAACGCTTCATCGTAGATGCGCTATCGGTCGTAGACGGCGTTGCCTACGTCCGCAGCAGCGGCAGCCGGCGGCCCGCCATGCGTATCTGGGTCGATCCGAAGCGGCTGGCCGCGCGGGCCTTGACCGTCGCGGACATCGAAGACGCTCTGCGGCGCGAGAACATACAGATACCGTCGGGACGGCTGGAATCGTCTGCGCGCGAGTTTACTTTGCGGACCGACACGGGTTTTCGCACGGTCGAAGACTTCAACAGTCTGGTACTTACGCAGGGACGTGACGGTTACCTCGTGCGCCTTAGCGAAGTTGCGGACGTGGAACTCGCGCCCGAGAACGTCCGCAGTTTCTCGCGCACGGACGGCATTACCGGCATGTCGCTCGGCATCGTTCCGCAGGCACAGGCCAACATGCTGGAGGTCAACGCCAATGTCGAGGAACGCATCGAGCAACTGCAAAGCTCTCTGCCGGCGGATATCGACCTGTCGATCAACATGGACAATGCGATATTCATACGGGCGTCGCTTGCGGAGGTCGCCAAAGCGCTTGGTGTAGCTCTTCTGCTCGTGCTGATCGTGATCTACGGCTTTATCGGAACTCTGCGTGCCACGATCATACCGGTCGTCACAATCCCGATTTCCATTATTGCCGCGTTTATCGTCATGGCCGCGCTGGACTTTTCGATCAACACCTTGACGCTGCTCGGCTTTGTGCTGGCCATTGGTCTGGTGGTCGACGATGCGATTGTCGTGCTCGAGAACATCGCGCGCCGAATCGAGAACGGAGAACCGACGCTGCTCGCGGCGACCAACGGCGGCCGCGAAATCGGTTTTGCGGTCATCGCGACGACGCTGGTGCTGATCGCCGTCATTCTTCCCGTGTCGTTCATGCCCGGGCGAATCGGCGCGGTGTTTGGCGAGTTCGGAATCTCGCTGGCGGCAGCGGTTGCGTTTTCGAGCCTGATCGCATTGACGCTGGTGCCGATGCTGGCGACCAAACTGTTCCACGACAACCGGCTGCACCGCAGCGCGTTTACGCACTTTATCGATCGTCTTTTCCGCCGGCTGGCAGATCTGTACGAAACGCTGTTGCGACGCGTGGTCCGCCGGCCGCTGATCGTGATCGGCGGCGCTCTGGCGGTGTTCGCCGTGAGCCTTTCTCTCGTCGGCAGCATAGCGTTCGAATACATGCCGCGCGAAGACCGCGCCTTCGCAATGATACGCCTGACCGCCCCGGACGGCGCCAGCCTCGACTACACGTTCAAGTACATACAGGAAGCGGAACGTATTGTGCTCGCCGACAAGGACAAGGGCGACGTGGTGCGCGCACTGTCCCGCTCAGGCAGCTGGGGCGGCGGCGGCGACGTCAACACGGGCATGGTCATGTCGCCGCTGCAGGTCTGGGACAAGCGGGAACGCTCTGCGCAGGAGATTGTCGCCGGCTGGAACCGGCAGCTTGCCGATCTCCCCGGGGTGCAGGCGTTTGCAATGGCACCGGGCGCCTGGAGTCTCGGGCAAAGCAACCGGCCGCTGCGCATAGTGCTGGGCGGCACGAGCTACGAGGAACTCGCGGAGTGGCGCGACACCGTCATGGCCGAGGCGGAAAAGATCCCCGGGCTGTCCAATCTTCAGTCCGATTACCGGGAACGCAAACCAAAGATCGATGTATCCATAGACCGGGACCGCGCAGCGGACCTTGGCGTGTCGCTCGCAAATGTCGGACGCACGCTGGAAACGATCCTCGGCTCCCGCATCGTCACCACGTTTATCGATCGCGGCGAAGAATACCGGGTGATACTGCAAGGCGCCGACGAGCGGCGGCAGACGCCAAGCGATCTCAGGAGCATTTACGTCCGCTCGGAGCGCACCGGCGAACTCATTCCGCTAGCCAATCTCGTCACGCTGACGGAGAGCGCGGGCCCCGTCGACCTGCGCCGATTCGACCGGATGCGCTCCATCACGGTTTCCGGATCGCTCAACCCGGGCTACTCGCTCGGCGCTGCTCTTGAAGATCTGGAGCGCATTGTCGACGAGCAGCTCCCCGACTCGGCACGCCTCAACTACGACGGCGAATCCCGCGACTTCAAGAATACGGGCCAGGCAATCTATCTGACCTTTGTGCTGTCGCTGGTCATCGCCTATCTTGTGCTGGCCGCTCAGTTCGAGAGTTTCAGGCACCCTCTGATCATCATGACCACAGTGCCGCTCGCCATTACCGGCGCAATCTTCGGTCTGAAGCTGTTCGGCGCGACAATCAATGTGTTCAGCCAGATCGGCGTAATCATGCTCATTGGCCTGGCCGCCAAGAACGGCATTTTGATCGTCGAGTTCGCCAATCAGCTCAGGGACCGGGGGCAAGAATTCCAGGAAGCGATTATCGAATCGTCGAAGACCCGACTGCGACCGGTACTCATGACGAGCATGTGTACGGCGTTTGGCTCCGTGCCGCTGCTGCTCGCCAGCGGCGCTGGCGCGCTGTCCAGGCAATCGATAGGCGCCGTCGTATTCTTCGGTGTGAGCTTTTCTATGGTGTTCACGCTGCTCGTAGTTCCTACGGTCTACGCGCTGCTTGCCAGGAATACGCGCTCACCGGAATACGTAAGCCGGCTCATCGACAGGCTTACCCGCCGCGAAGGGGAAGCCGGGACAGTTAGCGGAAAGCTAGAGACTTAACTCCGCAAGCAAAGCCGCGGTCTTGTTACGGCCGATCGAGATCATCTCGCGCGCCCGATCCACTTCGAACAGACCGCAGGCGTTTCGCGGAACTTCTATTACGTAGTCGGGCGGGTGAACCGCGAGTTGATGCCGGGCTATCGCGCTTTGCATCACGTCGAACGCCTGGTTGCCGATGTCGTACATCCCCCAGCTCGTGTCGCTTTCACTCATAGAGCTGCCTAGCTCGCCGATGAACTGCACCAGCTTCCGGTGCAGCAACGAGCGCTCGTCGCTTTTGCCCGCTTCGGAGTCCGTCACCGCGGCGCGAGCGCTCCGGGAGGGTTCCTTCAGTCTGCCGCCAAGATTAACGGCCAGGGTAAAATCCGTCCGGTCGTTCAGCGTTGGCGCTATCGGCACGGGATTGAGGACGCCGCCATCGATCAGCAACGAATCCTTATAAGCGACGGGCGTGAGCAGCAAGGGCAGCGATATCGACGCTCGTATGGCATCGAACAGCGATCCCTTCCTGAGCCACACCTCTTTTTGCCTGGACAGGTCGGATGCAACGGCCGTAAACGGGATGGCTAGATCTTCGATTTGCTGGTCGCCGACGAGCTCGGTCAGCGTGTCCATGATCCGGTCGCCTTTCATCAGCCCGTTCTTTTCCCAGGCAATGTCGAGCAGTTTGACGATGTCGACCTTACGAATGGCGCAGACCCAGTCCTCAAACTCGTCGAGCTTACCCGCAGCATAAACGCCACCGACCATTGCTCCGATCGAACAGCCGCTTATGGACGCGATCCGGAAACCCGCCTTCTCGAGCTCTCTTATGACGCCAATGTGCGCAAGGCCCCGCGCGCCGCCGCTGCCGAGGACTAGCGAAAGCGTTGTTTCTTCGGCCTTTATTGCTGACGGTTTGGGGGACATTCTGAGCCTGTTGCCACTATGCGAATACAAAAAAAGCCGGGGCATTGCCCGGCTTTTTTTGCTGCTTTACAAACCTGCGTAAGATGCTAGTCCTCGACGACCGCCTCGTTGGGTGCAAGCTCCGTCAGCATGACTATCGCCATGGGAGCGGCGTCACCCGGCCGGGGTCCGGTCTTCAGGATGCGCAGGTAGCCGCCGGGCCTGTCTTTGAACCGCGGGCCAAGCTCCGAAAACAGCTTGCCGACAACTTCCTTGTCGCGCAGGCGGTCGAATGCAAGCCGGCGGTTGGCGACGCTGTCCTCTTTAGCCAGCGTAATCAGCGGCTCCACGACGCGCCTTAGCTCTTTCGCTTTGGGCACCGTGGTCCTGATCGTCTCATGTTTCAGCATCGACGCCGCCATGTTGCGAAACATCGCCTTGCGGTGTGAGCTGTTGCGGCCGAGTCTGCGGCCGGATTTTCTGTGACGCATGTGTCTGTCCTGATTAAGTCTGTCCCGACTACGGGTATCTTAGAGAGCGAGCTCGTGTTCCGGGCGCAAACTGGCCGGCGGCCAGTTGTCGAGCCGCATGCCGAGACCGAGTCCGTGCCCCTCCAGCACTTCCTTGATTTCCGTCAAGGATTTCTTGCCGAGGTTTGGCGTGCGCAGCAGTTCTACCTCGGTACGCTGGACCAGATCACCAATGTACATGATGTTCTCCGCCTTCAGGCAGTTGGCCGAACGCACCGTAAGTTCGAGTTCGTCCACCGGCCGCAGCAGGATCGGATCGACCTGATTCTCCGCCTGAGCGGCAGCGCCGTCTTCCTGGCCCTGCAGATCGACGAAGACCGAAAGCTGGTCCTTGAGGATGCTGCCGGCGCGACGAATCGCTTCTTCCGGGTCGATCGTGCCGTTGGTTTCGATCTCGATAATCAGCTTGTCGAGATCGGTACGCTGTTCGACGCGGGCGGCTTCGACATTGTAGGTCACGCGCTGCACCGGGCTGAAGCTGGCGTCGAGCTGCAGACGACCGATAGGACCGGACTGCTCTTCGAATGCCGGACGCTGACTCGCAGGGCGATAGCCGCGGCCACGTTCAACGCGCAGCAGCATGTTGAGTTCACCGACGCTCGTCAAGTTGGCAATGACCAGCTCCGGATTCATGATTTCGACATCGTGATCGAGCTGAATGTCGCCGGCGGTAACCGGGCCCGGGCCTTTTTTCGAAACGCGCAGCTCAGCCGTGTCGCGCGTGTTCATGTGGACCGCCACCTGCTTGAGGTTCAGGAGTATGTCGACGACATCTTCCTGCACGCCCTCAATGCTCGTGTATTCGTGCAGCACACCGTCGATCTCGGCTTCGGTGATCGCTGCACCCGGCATGGACGACAGCAGAATACGACGCAGGGCATTACCCAGCGTGTGTCCGAAACCGCGCTCGAACGGCTCGATGGTTACTTTGGCGAGCAGATCGTTGACCGGTGCTACCTTGACAACGCGCGGCTTCAAAAATTCGTGTACAGATTCCTGCATGGGGTACAACCCTCCTGACTACTTGGAGTACAGCTCGACAACGAGGTTTTCGTTGATGTCCGGCAGGATATCTTCCCGGTCCGGCAGTGATTTCAACGTGCCCGCCATCTTCTTTGCGTCGACGTCAACCCACTCGGGCAAACCTACCTGCCCGGCGATTTCGATCGCGCTCTGAATACGGAGCTGCTTTCTCGCCTTTTCGCGAATGCTAACGGCGTCACCGGCGCTGATTTGAGCCGACGGGATGTTGACGACCTTGCCGTTAACCTCGATGCTCTTGTGACTAACCAGCTGCCGGGCCTCGGCGCGCGTGGACGCAAAACCCATCCGATACACGACGTTGTCCAGACGACCCTCGAGGAGCCGCAGCAGGTTCTCACCTGTGGAGCCTTTCAACTGCGCCGCACGCTTGTAGTAGTTCCGGAACTGTCGTTCGAGAACGCCATACATCCGGCGAAGCTTCTGTTTCTCCCGGAGCTGCATACCGTAGTCCGAAAGTCTCGGCCGACGCTGAGCGGCGCCGCCAGGCGGCACCTCCAGGCGGCACTTCGACTCGAGCGGCCGAACGCCACTCTTCAGAAACAGGTCCGTGCCTTCGCGGCGGGACAGCTTGCACTTTGGTCCTAAATATCTTGCCATCGTAATCTAAGCCTCTATACGCGACGCTTTTTGGGCGGGCGACAGCCGTTGTGAGGAATCGGCGTTACGTCCTCAATGTTTTGAATACGGAAGCCCAGTGCGTTGAGCGCACGCACGGCGGACTCGCGACCCGGACCCGGACCTCTCACCTTTACGTCGAGGTTCTTCACGCCGTAATCCAGCGCTGTGCGGCCCGCTTTTTCGGATGCGACCTGCGCTGCGAACGGCGTGGACTTCCTGGAGCCGCGGAAACCGCAGCCGCCGGCAGTCGCCCACGAGAGCGCATTGCCCTGGCGATCCGTGATCGTGATGATCGTGTTGTTGAAGGAAGCATGTATGTGCGCAATCGCATCCACAACGTGCTTTTTAACCTTCTTTTTCTTGGTCTCAGCCATATTCTCAAATTCCAATCTTCGTTGATCGCGGCGTCAACCGCCGCGACTTACGCTGTCTGTTTCCTCGTTCGCTATTGGTCCGGGACCTGCCGAATCGCGTTCGGGGCCGCCGTGCCCGGGCTAGCGCTTGATCGGACGACGAGGCCCCTTGCGTGTACGGGCATTTGTCCGGGTGCGCTGACCTCGTAGCGGAAGGCCGCGGCGATGGCGGATGCCGCGATAACAACCGAGATCCATCAAGCGCTTGATGTTCATCGAAGTTTCACGCCGCAGATCGCCTTCAACGGTAAAGTTCGCTACCGCCGTGCGAAGTTTTGCAACCTCCGGCTCGGCAAGGTCCTTCACCTGCGTATTCTGCGGTACACCTGCAGCGTCACAAATCTGCCGCGCGCGTGTGTTCCCGATACCGAAGATCGACGTCAGAGCAATCACGACGTGCTTGTTCAACGGGATATTGATGCCTGCTATACGTGCCACTTGCGTGTTCCTTATGGTTAGCCCTGACGCTGCTTGTGGCGCGCGTCAGTGCAGATCACCCGGACAACTCCGTTGCGGCGAATGATCTTGCAATTCCTGCAGATTTTTTTAACTGATGCTCTAACTTTCATGAGCCTTCTCCAATAAACGCAGACTGTAGTCAGCGTGTCTGGCCACTCCTGCCGTAGTTACGCAGGTTGGCTTTCTGCATCATGCCCTCGTACTGATGACTCATGGCATGCGCTTGCAGCTGTGACATGAAATCCATCGTTACGACGACGAGAATCAACAACGAGGTGCCGCCCAGATTGAACGGCATGCTCGGGAAAAACATGCGTGCGATTTCGGGCAGCAAACATACGCCGGCAATGTAGATCGCGCCCCAGAATGTCAGCCGGGTCAGCACGCGGTCTATGTAGTCCGCTGTGTGTGCCCCCGGCCGGATCCCTGGCAGAAACGCGCCGGACCGCTTCAGGTTGTCAGCGGTATCTTTCGAGTTGTACATCAGCGCGGTATAGAAGAAACAGAAGAAAATGATCATGACCGCGTACAGCAGGACGTAAACCGGCTGCCCTGGGCCCAGGTTGGCGCCTATGACCTGCAGCGCGCTCTGCACGGCGTTGGGCTCGCCTGCCGACGACCCGAAGAACTGCGCGATCGTCGCCGGGAACATCAGTATGCTCGATGCGAAAATCGGCGGGATGACGCCGGCCATGTTGATCTTGAACGGCAAATGCGTGCTCTGGGCGGCGAACATCTTGCGGCCCTGCTGACGCCGGGCGTAGTTGACGGTAATCCGCCTCTGCGCCCGTTCCATGTACACGACAAAAATAATCGCGGCAATACCGACAACGAGCATGAAGATTGCGGTAGCCGGCGCCATCTCACCCTGACTGACCAGACGGGAGGTAGAGCCTATCGCCGAAGGTATGCCCGCCACGATACCGGCAAGGATGATCATCGAAATACCGTTACCGATGCCGCGCTCGGTGATCTGCTCGCCCAGCCACATCAGGAATACCGTGCCCGTTACCAGCGTAATGCAAGCCGTAATCAGGAAGGTCGGGCCCGGATTGATCACGAGCGTACCTTGACTCTGCAGCCAGGAAGCCGCGGCCACGGACTGGAAGGACGCCAGCAGCACCGTGCCGTAGCGGGTGTACTTGACGATCTCCCGGCGGCCCTGCTCACCTTCCTTACGAAGCTGCTGCAGACTGGGCACGATATGACTCGCCATCTGCATAATGATCGACGCCGAGATGTACGGCATGATGCCGAGCGCAAAGATACCGAAGCGCTCGAGCGCACCGCCCGAGAACATGTTGAAGATATCCAGCAAGCCGCTCGCCTGCTGATCGAAGAAATCGGCAAGCGCCTGCGGACTAACGCCCGGCACCGGAATGAAGGTACCAATGCGATAGACAATCAGCGCGCCGACGAGAAACAGGATCCGAGCTTTGAGCTCAGCCAGTCTGCTCGCCGACTTCGCGACGTCTGCCGGGTTTTGTTTGGGCTTCTTTGCCAATGTTTCGATTCCAGAGTTCGCACGCGATACCGCGGCGAATACGTTAGTGTCCCGTTAAGCTTCGATGCTGCCGCCAGCCTTCTCGATGGCCTCGCGCGCGCCTTTGGTCACCGCGATGCCTTTGAGTTTGACCGCCTTGTCGAGCTTGCCGGAGAGAATGACTTTCACTTTTTCCGTGTGCGCCGGCACGAGCCTGAGTTTCTTCAGCACGTCGATATCGATCACGTCCGCCGCGGGTATCGCCAGTTCGTGCAAACGCAGCTCGGCCGTCAGACGCGCCATGCGCGAATTGAAGCCAACCTTGGGCAGTCGCCGCTGCAACGGCATCTGGCCGCCCTCGAAGCCAACCTTGTGATAGCCGCCGGACCGCGCATGCTGACCTTTCTGCCCGCGCCCCGACGTCTTGCCCTGGCCTGCGGAATGGCCGCGGCCCAGACGTTTACCGACTTTCTTAGCACCCTTGGCAGGTGACAGATCGTTGAGACGCATTTCAGATTTCCTCTACCGATACCAGATACGACACGCGATTGATCATGCCCCGGTTTTCCGGAGTATCAATGACGGTTACGGTCTGGTTGATCTTGCGCAGACCCAGTCCGGCGACGCAGGCCTTGTGGCTTTTCAGCCGCCCGTGCCTGCTCTTGACGAGGGTCACTTTCAATTCTTTAGGCTTTGCCATGCTCGTATCTCTTAAACGTTTGTCTAACGTTTCCAGACTGCGGGCCTACGCCACAATCTCTTTGACTTTCTTGCCGCGCTTCGCCGCGATCGACTGCGGCGAGTGGATCATCGACAGCGCCTTGATCGTCGCGCGAACGACGTTGATCGGGTTCCGCGAACCGTAGCTCTTCGCCAGCACGTTACGCACACCCGCCGCTTCGAAGACGGCGCGCATGGCGCCACCCGCGATAACGCCGGTACCGTCGGACGCCGGCTGCATATATACCCGCGTCGCTCCGTGCCGGCCCTTGATGGCGTATTGCAAGGTATCGTTGTTCAGGTTGACGCTAATCATGTTCTTGCGCGCGCTCTGCATGGCCTTCTGAATGGCAATCGGCACTTCACGCGCCTTGCCATAGCCGAAGCCAACCTGTCCCTGACCGTCGCCCACAACGGTAAGCGCCGTAAATCCGAACTGGCGCCCGCCTTTGACAACCTTGGCAACCCGGTTGACGGTCACCAGTTTTTCGATGAGATCGTCACCGGACTGAGTTTGATCATTTCTAGCCATAATCTGGTCCTGACGGCGTCACAACGCCATCTTCATCCTTCCTAAAACTTGAGGCCTGCTTCCCGGGCCGCATCCGCCAGAGCCTTTACGCGGCCATGGTAGCGAAACCCCGAACGGTCGAAGGCAACTGTGTCTACGCCGGCAGCCTTCGCCTTCTCGGCTATGCGCGCCCCAACAATGGCCGCGGCTTCGACATTGCCGCCGAATTTGACGCCCTTGCGGACTTCCGACTCGAGCGTCGACGCGGATGCAATAACCCGCCCGCCGTCGGCGGCCAGCACCTGCGCGTAAATGTGACGCGGCGTCCGATGAATGCTCAGACGGCTCGCCTCCAGTTCGCGAATCTTGGCGCGGGCTTTTCTCGCGCGGCGCAAACGGTTCTGTTTTTTATCCAGCTTCATGATGTTTAGCTCTATGAATTACTTCTTCTTCGCTTCCTTGAGCACCACGCGTTCATCGGCGTAGCGAACACCCTTGCCCTTATAGGGCTCGGGGGGACGGAAGCGGCGAATTTCGGCGGCCACCTGACCGACCTTCTGCTTGTCAGCACCGCTAACGATGATTTCAGTCTGGCTGGGCGCCGCTACAGTAATGCCTTCCGGCGCTTCGTACACAACCGGGTGCGAAAAACCGAGCGTCAGATTGAGCTTATTGCCCTGCGCCTGTGCGCGATAGCCAACGCCCACCAGCTCGAGCTTGCGCTCGAAGCCTTCGGAGACGCCTTTCGCCATATTGGCAAGCAATGCCCGCATCGTACCGGCGACGGCAACCGCAAAGCGCGATCCGGAACGCGGACTCAGCCTGAGTCCATCGTCTCCCGACGAAAGCTCTACTTCCGGGTTCAACTTAAGCTGCAGCGTGCCCTTGCCACCTTTCAACGTGACGACGTTGCCTGCCTGGCTGAACTCGACGCCCTTGGGCAGCTCAACCGGTACTTTTGCGATTCTAGACATCGTTCTAAATCTCTTAAAAGAAGTGATGCTGTGTCCTAGGACACTACGCAGATCACCTCACCGCCAATACCCTTCTCGCGCGCCTTGGCATCGCTCATGACGCCGGCGGACGTCGAAACGATCGCGACGCCTAAGCCGCCGAGAACTCGCGGCAAATCTTCCTTGCCACGATAAATACGCAAGCCCGGACGGCTCGCCCGCTCGATGCGCTCGATCACCGGTGCGCCGTCGAAGTACTTGAGTTCAACCGTCAGCGCGCGCTCGGCGCCTTCGCCGTCGGTAGCAAAACCTGCGACGTAGCCCTCGTCGAGCAGCACTGCCGCTACCGCTTCTTTCGCTTTCGAAGCCGGCATGGTGACGCTCAGCTTGCGGGCTTTCTGGCCGTTGCGAATGCGCGTCAGCATGTCGGCTATAGGATCCGTCATCGTCATCGTCTAGTCTCCTGCTACCAACTGGCCTTCGTGAGCCCGGGAATTTCCCCGTTCATGGCGGCTTCGCGCAGCTTGTTGCGGCCCAGACCGAATTTCCGATAAACGCCGTGCGGGCGGCCGGTAATCGAGCAGCGGTTCCGCTGCCGGGTCGGGCTGGCATCGCGCGGCATTGCGTTTAGCTTCGCCTGTGCAACCGCGCGCTCTTCGTCGCTGCTGTTGATGTTGCGCACTATCGCCTTCAGCTCTGCGCGCTTCTTCGCGTATTTAGCGACCAGCTTCTCGCGCTTCAGCTCACGCTCGATCATTGATTTCTTTGCCATCTCAATCTTTGCTCGTTTTGTACCTAGGCCCATAGCCATAGGTGGTGATTCGTGTGTCTTTCCTGTCTCTACGACATGCTCAAATCGAATGTCGTATTGCTCGTCTTTTGTATCTCAGTCCACGACTGTAGATGTGACATTCTGCTTACTTCCTGAAAGGGAAGTTGAATACTTCCAGCAGCGCACGCCCCTCTTCCGGGTTCCGCGCCGTAGTCGTGATCGTAATATCCATGCCACGCAGCGTATCGATCTCGTCGTAGTTGATTTCCGGGAAAATGATCTGCTCGGAAACGCCCATGCTGTAGTTGCCCTGCCGATCGAACGACTTGGGGTTCAAACCGCGAAAATCACGAATACGCGGAATCGCGATGTTCACGAGCCGGTCGAGGAACTCATACATGCGCTCACGACGCAGCGTCACCTTGCAGCCGATCGGAAAACCCTCGCGGATCTTGAAGCCGGCTACCGATTTGCGGGCAAGCCGCGTGATCGGGCGCTGACCGGAAATCTTTTCCATGTCCGCCCTTGCGTGCTCGAGCACCTTCTTATCGGCAACCGTTTCACCGACACCCATGTTGAGGGTGATCTTGGTGATTTTCGGAACCTCCATCGGGTTCTCGAGGCCAAGCTTCTTTTGAAGCGCTGCCGCCAGTTCCGCTGTGTATTTTTCCTGTAAGCGTGCCATGTTTCGTATCTCTCAAGTACAGCCCCGGGCGCTCGCGCCTGGGTGCTGCCATTCGAATCCTGTCAAATATCGACGCGTTCGCCACTTTGCCGGAAGACGCGCACCTTGTTGCCGCTGTCGTCCGACTCAAAACCCACTCGCTCGCCCTTCTTGGACTTCGGATTGAAGACCAGTACGTTCGAAGCATCGAGGGGCATGGCCCGATCGAGAATTCCGCCCTGCTCGCCCGCATTCGGATTAGCCTTGACGTGCTTCTTGGCGATGTTGATGCCCTCTACGAGCACGCGGCCATCAGTAAAAACCTGCAGCACCGTACCGCGACGGCCCTTGTCCTTGCCCGTCCGCACGATGACTTCGTCACCTTTCCTGATCTTGTTCATATGCTTTCCAGTAAACGCCGCTGTTTCAAAGCACTTCGGGCGCCAGCGAAATAATCTTCATAAAGCGATTGGTACGCAGCTCACGAGTGACCGGGCCGAAGATGCGCGTACCGATCGGCTCGAGACGAGCGTTTAGCAGCACTGCAGCGTTGCCGTCGAAGCGGATCAGCGAACCGTCCTTGCGCCGCACGCCCTTGCGCGTACGCACAACAACCGCGTTGTAGACCTCGCCCTTCTTTACCTTGCCGCGCGGAATAGCATCCTTGACGCTCACCTTGATGACGTCGCCAACACCGGCATAGCGGCGCTTGGATCCACCCAGCACCTTGATGCACTGAACGCGGCGGGCACCGGAGTTGTCGGCGGCGTCCAAAACTGTCTGCATCTGAATCATGACTGCTTCCTAAACTGTTTTCGCCTGGCGACCTAGCGGTCAGCAGCGCGCTCGACGACGTTAACCACGGCCCACGACTTGTTCTTGGAAACAGGGCGGCACTCGGAAATCGCAACGCGATCGCCCGGTTTGCACTCGTTCGCCGCATCGTGCGCCAGCACCTTGGTGGTACGGCGAATGTACTTGCCATACACCGGATGCTTGATCAGCCGCTCGATCGCGACGGATACCGTCTTATCCATCTTGTCGCTGACAACGCGACCGACAATCGTGCGCTGTGCTTTCTTCTCTTCACTCATCTCTATTCACTCGCCGAGCGCTGTTTTTCGCCCAGTATGGTCTTGATACGCGCGATCGCCCGACGTACTCGACGATGCTCGGTATGCTGCGCCAGTTCGCCCGTTGCCTGCTGCATGCGCAGGTTGAACTGCTCACGCCGCAGCGAAACGAGTTCTTCGTTGAGCTCGGCGACGGACTTGTTGCGGAGTTCGCTTGCTTCCATTACATCACCTGCCGGGTAACAAAGGCCGTCCCGAAAGGCAGCTTCGCCGCTGCGAGGCGGAACGCTTCGCGCGCGATTTCTTCCGAAACGCCTTCCATCTCGTACAACACACGGCCAGGCTGAATCTGGCATACCCAGTATTCGACGTTGCCCTTACCTTTACCCTGCCGCACTTCCAGCGGCTTCTTGGTAATCGGCTTGTCGGGGAAAACCCGAATCCAGATTTTTCCGCCACGCTTGATGTAGCGGGTCATCGCACGGCGCGCCGCTTCGATCTGGCGGGCCGTCATACGGCCGCGGCCCGTCGCCTTGAGCGCGTATTCGCCGAAGGCCACCGTGCTGCCGCGAACAGCGAGGCCGCGATTACGCCCCTTCATCTGCTTGCGAAATTTTGTACGTTTTGGCTGTAGCATGTTCGTTCCTTAATCGATGCCGCCTTACGAGCGAGCACCTGCTGCCGCGTCAGCCTCGGGCGCCGCCGCCACGGGCTCGGGCCGATCGAAAACCTCACCTTTGAAGATCCAGACCTTGACGCCAATCACGCCGTAGGTCGTATGGGCCTCCGCGAAGCCGTAGTCGATGTCGGCACGCAAGGTATGCAGCGGCACACGGCCTTCCCGATACCACTCCGAACGAGCGATTTCTGCACCGTTGAGACGGCCGCCAACCTTGACCTTGATGCCCTCTGCGCCGACCCGCATCGTGTTAGTCACGGCGCGCTTCATCGCCCGCCTGAACATGACGCGTCGCTCGAGCTGCTGCGCAATACCTTCCGCAACGAGCTGAGCATCCAGCTCCGGCTTGCGGACTTCGCTAATGTTTATGCGCACGTCCTGGATGGGCATACCCACCATCTTCGATACTTCCATGCGCAGCTTCTCGATGTCCTCGCCCTTCTTGCCGATCACGATACCCGGCCGTGCGGTATGAATCGTAATGTTGACCTTCTTCGAGGGGCGCTCGATCGAGATACGACTCACCGATGCATCCTTGAGCTTCTTCTTGATGAAGCGGCGAAGATCGTGATCCGTCTTCACGTACAGCGGAAACGTCGCCGAATCCGCGTACCACTTGGAAGCCCAGTCCTTGACGATGCCAAGGCGAATGCCTGTTGGATGTACTTTTTGACCCATAGCCTTAGTTCACTCGTCGCCTACGCGAATGGTAATGTGGCTGTTCCGCTTGATGATGCGCGCGCCACGACCTTTTGCCCGCGCGCGGTAGCGGCGGAAAGTCGGAGCTTCGTTCACCTCGACGGTGGCAACCTTGAGTTCGTCGATGTCCGCGCCGTGATTGTGCTCCGCGTTGGCGATTGCCGACTCCAGAACCTTCTTCACGATGCGAGCACTTTTCTTCGGCGTAAACGTCAAAGTACGCAGGGCGTCGTCAACCGATTTGCCGCGAATAATGTCGGCAACGAGACGGCACTTCTGCGGGCTGACGCGCGCGTATCGAAGAGTTGCAGCAACTTGCATGATCACTTACTCCTTCGACTTATTTCGTCTTCCGGTCACCGGAGTGACCGCGGAACGTGCGCGTGATCGCAAACTCGCCGAGCTTGTGTCCCACCATGTTCTCCGAAATCAGTATCGGCATGTGCTGCCGCCCGTTGTGCACGGCGATCGTCAAACCAACCATGTCCGGCAACACCATCGAGCGGCGGGACCAGGTCTTGATCGGACGGCGATCGTTCTTCTTCGCCGCCTCGGCGACCTTCTTCGCCAGATGCGTATCGACGAACGGCCCTTTTCTTACACTGCGTGGCATATCGCTAATTCCTCAGGTTCTTAACGGCGCTTGTTGCGGCGGCGAACGATCATGCCGTCGGTACGCTTGTTCTTCCGGGTCTTGGCACCTTTTGTCGGGGTGCCCCACGGGCTCACGGGATGCCGCCCGCCGGATGTGCGGCCCTCGCCACCGCCATGCGGATGATCTACCGGGTTCATCGCTACACCGCGAACGGTCGGGCGCACGCCGCGCCAGCGCTTCGCGCCCGCCTTGCCGAGCTTGCGCAAATTATGTTCGCCGTGACCAACTTCTCCGACCGTAGCGCGGCAGTCGATGTGTATGCGGCGCGTTTCGCCGGAACGCAGCCTAACCGTCACATACGAACCCTCACGCGCCGCAAGCTGAGCGGAACCGCCCGCGGAGCGGACCAGCTGACCGCCCTTGCCAGGCTTCATTTCGATGTTGTGAATGACGGTACCGACCGGAATCGCACGCAGCGGCAACGCGTTGCCGGGCTTGATCGGCGCGTCTTCGCCGTTTGCGACCGGCGTACCCGCCGCTACGCCCCTCGGCGCCAGAATATAGCGCCGCTCGCCGTCGGCATACTTGACGAGCGCCAGGTGCGCGCTGCGGTTCGGATCGTACTCGAGACGCTCGACCACGCCGGGAATACCGTCTTTGTCGCGCTTGAAATCGACGATGCGATACCGCTGCTTGTGGCCACCGCCCTGGTGACGGACAGTAATCCGGCCGTTGTTGTTGCGGCCGCCCTTCGACGACTTCTTGTCGAGCAGCGGCGCATGCGGCTTGCCCTTGTGCAATCCGGGCGTCTTGACCGCAACGACAAAGCGGCGGCCAGCGGATGTCGGTTTGGCTTTATGCAGTGACATAGTTCTCTACCTTACTCCGCGCCCATGAAGTCGATCTGACTGCCTTCAGCCAGCTTCACGTAAGCTTTTTTCCAGTCCGAACGGCGGCCCTGCGTACGGCCGAAGCGTTTGCTTTTGCCCTTTACGTTGACCACCGACACGCCCTCTACCTTGACCTCGAAAAGCAGCTCCACAGCCTGCTGAATCTCGGCTTTTGTCGCATCGGTCCGAACCTTGAATACAACCTGGTTGCCGCTTTCCGCAGCAATTGCAGCCTTCTCGGAAAGATGCGGCCCCTCGATGACCGTCATTAGACGTTCCTGACGCAAAGCCCGGCTCATGACAGGCGCTCCTCAATCAGCTTCAACGCCGGCAGCGTCACCAGCACCTTCTCGAAACGAATCAGCACAACCGGATCAATCGACGCAACGTCGCAAACGCCGACGTTCGGCAGATTTCGCGCTGCCAGGAACAGCTTCTCGTCGAAGGCTTCGTTTAGGAGCAGAACGTCGCTCAGCTCCATGCCCTTGAGCTTTTCCGCCAGCAGACGGGTTTTCGGCGCCTCGAGCGTCATCTCCTCGACGATGACGAGACGCTCCTGCCGCACCAGCTCGGAAAATACTGAGCGCAGCGCAGCGCGGTACATCTTCTTGTTAACCTTCTGACTGTAGTCACGCGGTTGCGCCGCAAACGTGCGGCCGCCGCCGACCCAGATCGGACTTCTGATCGTTCCGGCACGCGCCCGGCCAGTACCCTTCTGGCGCCAGGGCTTGATTCCGCCGCCACGCACCGCCGCGCGGTTCTTTTGCGCCTTGGTTCCCGCACGCGCGCCGGCAAGGTATGCCGTCACGACCTGATGCACGAGCGCTTCGTTGAAATCGACCCCGAACGCGCTCTCCGCCACATCGACGGAACCGCTGTCAGCAAGCTTGAGCTTCATCGCCATTCCCTTAACTCCGCGCCTTGATAGCCGGGCGAACGATGACGCGGCCGCCCTTGTGGCCGGGTACGGCACCCTTGATGAGAATCAGGTTGCGGTCGCTGTCGACGCGAACCACTTCGAGGTTCTGCACGGTCCGGCGCACGTTGCCCATATGGCCCGACATCTTCTTACCTTTGAAAACGCGGCCCGGCGTCTGGTTCTGGCCAATCGACCCTGGCGCGCGATGCGCGAGCGAGTTGCCGTGAGTTGCGTCCTGTGTACGGAAATTGTGGCGCTTCACGGTGCCGGCGAAACCTTTACCGATCGAAGTACCGATGACGTCCACCTTCTGGCCGGCCTCGAACAGGTCCACCTTCAGTTCGCCCCCGACTTCGAGCTGATTGCCCTCGGAATCCACGGGGCCTTCGGCGCCCTCCACGCGAAACTCGGTGACCAGATCGCCAGCCTCCACCTTCGCGCTCGCGAAGTGGCCTGCCCGGGGCTTCGATACGCGCGACGGTTTAACGCTGCCCGCTGCAACCTGCAGCGCGCGATAGCCGTCGGTCTCGACGGTTTTCACCTGCGTAATCCGGTTTGGCTGCGCCTCGATCACGGTGACGGGGATGGATTCACCCTCATCCGTAAAGACACGCGTCATGCCGCACTTGCGGCCAACAAGACCCATTGTCATCTCAAAACTCCGCGGCAACTACGATTGGCTGACGCATATAAAAATCAAGTCTTCTGCGGTACCGCTACGGTTGGCGGCACCTGATTCATTCATCTCGCGTTCCGTGTAGACACGCGAAAGGGCCAGCCGGCTTGTAGGGCGATTGCCCTATCAGCTCCGTGGCTGACCCTGCACCCGGCTCGAGCATTCCATCTCCAGCCGGCAACTCCGGGATTTGCCGTGTCGCCCTCGGTTTCCTGGCGACCGAAAAATAAACGCCACAGGGCGCTATACCTTGTGACGTGGTGCCAAACGATGGCCGACTCCCGGCCCGGCCATATTCAGCGAGCCCGCAATTATAGCGCCAAAAGCATAGCCCGCAAGGCTTCCGCGGGCTTTTTTTGCCGTTTTTTTAAGCGCTCTTTGCGGTTTTTGTTTGCTGCCTCCAAACCCCCTTGAAATCAATGGCTTAAAGGCCGCACGATCAACGGGCGGCGCGCTGCGCCGCCGCCGATCAGTTCAGTTTGATCTGAACGTCGACGCCCAGTCCGCCCACCCGTATGTCGGTCTCCGCGTCCCGGTCGAACGCGGACTGACCTTTAGGGCGCGGCCAGGTCGTCAGTTGAGTTTTATCTGGACATCAACACCGGCTGGCAGTTCGAGCTTCATGAGCGCGTCAACCGTCTTGTCGGTGGGGTCCACAATGTCCATCAGACGCTTGTGGGTCCGGATCTCATACTGATCGCGCGCATCCTTGTTCACATGCGGCGAAATCAGCACCGTGTACCGCTCTTTTTTCATCGGCAGCGGGATCGGCCCCTTCACGGTAGCCCCCGTACGCTTTGCCGTGTCGACGATTTCGCGAGCCGAATTGTCGATCAGCCGATGATCGAAGGCCTTCAGCCGAATGCGAATATTCTGATTTGCAGTCACTAAATTATTCCTATTGCTCAATTAACAGCGCGCCCAAACGCGCTGCCGTATCAGGTCGTGGCCGGTGTGCTCCCGAAGAGAAATAAGGCGCAGCTCCGCGAGCCATTCCCTTCAGGAGTGCGCCGGCCACGGCCGCACTATTGCTACCGTTGTCTCTTAACTAGACCCGCTTACTCGAGGATCTTCGCAACC
>JBCBSC010000022.1:0-85776 GCA_039819385.1 Pseudomonadota bacterium
AGGAAATCGAGGCTGCGGAGGACAACGATACCGAAGTGACCGTCATGGAAGTGGCTTTTGGCCACATTTCCAACGTACTGGGTGCAGTTGACGTCTATCTGGAAGACCCGGGCACGAGTCCCGTGGCGGCGACGCCGAAAGCGAGCTTGAGTTACTCCGAATTCGATCCGGCCATCGAGCTTTCGGCGGGCGACTATCAGCTGGTCGTCACGCCGGCTGGCGATCCCAACACGCTCCTCTTCGCCTCCGACCCTTTTTCCATCTCCGCAGCAACCAGCACGCTGGTTACCCTCGTCGATGACGGCGGCTTTACAACGGCAGACTTTAGGGTACGGCTCATAGGCTCCGGAACGGAGCTGGCCGATATCAATACTTCGGCAGTCGTCAGCGCGACTCACCTCGCGCTGGGTACCGGCCCGCTCGACGTCTACGACTCCGACGATTTCAGCCTGCCGCTGTTCGACGATCTGGCATTCGGAGACCTCACCGCGGAAATCGAAGTCGACGAGGGGACTCTAAACCTCGCCGTAACACCATTCGACAACCTGGGTGTGTTTCTCGCGCAACTCAGCCTGAGCGCTTTTACCGGCACGTACAACCGCCTCTATTTCATTGGACTGCCGGGTGACCTACAGGTGGTCACGCAGCGCTACGACCGCTCCACCATCGCGACCCACGCGCGCCTGCAGCTGTTACAGGCGGCTGCCCGGTTTCAGACTCTGGATGTCTACATCGTGGATACCGATACGGACATCCAGCTGATCGGCCCCAGCTACTCGAGCATTCTGTACGGCAACGGCTTTAGCTATACGATGGTAGAGGCCGATACGTATAACATCTATGTTACGGAGCCAGGCACCAAGAACGTCATTGCCGGACCTTTGCGCGCCGATCTCGAAGAGAGCAGCAATTACTCCCTCCTCATCGTCGATTCGCAGAACCTGTCGACGGCGGAGCTGCTGTTCTTCGAAGAACAGACACCCTGATATCAAAAAGCAAAAAGGGGCCGGGTTTATTTTCTTCGACGGAAAAAGGGGCCGGGTTTATTTTCCTTAGGTCTATTTCCCTAAGGTGTCGGGTTCGGAAAAAGGGGCCGGGTTTATTTTCCTACCCTTTACGTTCTTAAGGAAAATAGACCTAAGGAAAATAAACCCGGCCCCTTTTTCGCGGCCCCTTTTTCCAGAGTTGTTGTTTTTCGGCGAACCGACGCCTTGATGCCCACGTGTGTTACGCCGCTCAGCGAGCTGCCGCACGTCGAAAACCTGAACATTGCGGCCGGTCGGCTTACGGTTCAGAATCGGGCATGCTCGCGGCACTCCCAGATAAACTCGAATCCGCCCTGCGCGGCAACCCGGTCGTGTCGGCGGTGCTCGACGGCTGGGCGGAACTGCAGCTCCCGAGCTGCTGGCTGGTGGCGGGCGCCGTGTACCAGAGCTATTGGAATACCGCCTTCGGTTTTGCGCCCCGGCATGGGATTAGCGACGTAGACGTCATCTACTTCGACCCGGATGACCTGAGTGAGGAAGCAGAGAACGAGCACGCCGGTCGAGTCAACAGTCGTCATGCAAACCTGAACATGCGCTTCGACGTGAAAAACGAAGCGCGCGTGCACCTGTGGTACGAAGACCGCTTCGGCTATCCGATCGACGCCTACACATCGGCGGAGTCGGCGATGGAGACCTTTCCTACCACGATGGGGGCTATCGGTATTCGGCCTGACGGTGAGAAGCTCGAGGCCTATGCACCCTTTGGTTTCGACGATTTGCTGAGCCTGACGGTCAGACCCAACAAGCGCCAGATCACGCGCTCTATCTATACCGACAAGGTAAGGCGCTGGGTGTCGCTATGGCCGCAACTCAAGGTCGTCGACTGGGAGGATGCCTAGGAGCGTTAGCGCCCAGCGTCGCTCAGCCGCTCGAAGGCCTGCACAAAATGCTCGCGGTGCCGCGCGAGCCTCTCCGCCACGATCTCGGGCGAAGGCTGATATACATCGATGGCATCTGCGGTCGGCGACCGACCTTCCCGGATCAACAGCTCGCAGGTGTCGAGACGATCCCGGAGCACGCAGACCTCCTCGGCCTGGATTAGCAGCTCGGCCAGCAGAGCCGAGAATAGCGGGTCGTCTTCGGCGCGGCGGCTTAGCTGCTGCTCGGCGACAATATCCTTGAGGCTCGACATGGCTTCTCCGCTAAGGCCTGAGATCGACTACAACTTTGCCAAGGTTAGCGCCGGACAGCAGATAGTCCACTGCCCGGGCGACGTCTTCGAGGCCACGAAAACGTCGCGCGTCAACTAACGGGCGTATTTTACCGTTCTGCCGCAGGGCAACGAGTTCGGAGCGCGCCGCTGCGGCGTGCTCCGCAAAGCGGTAGTTCATAAAGCCGCGCACAGAAGCCGCTTTCCAGTACAGCCTCGTGTAAACGCGTTCGGACCGTACCGCCTCGGTCGGCAGCCGGTCCGAAGTGTAACCGCAGACAACCAGCCTGCCCAGCGGCGCGAGGTTGTCGACCAGCACGTCGAACACCTCGCCGCCCACGGAGTCCATCGCCAGATCGAGCCGATCAGGGTACTCCGACTCGATAACCTCCCGCAGCGCCTCGGAACGGTAGTTAACGATGCGCTGCACGCCAATCGACTCGAGCCAGGCCGCTTTTCGGCCATCGCCGCAGACCGCAATAACGTGGTTGCCGGCGCGCAGCGCGAGCTGCGTCATGATGTTGCCCAGACCGCCGGCTGCTGCCGTTACCAGAACGGTCTCGCCGCTCGTCATGTTGCCTACCTTCGACAGCGCCAGAAACGCGGATACGCCGCTTGGGATAAGCGCCAGCAGCTCAGGGTCCGGCTTGGCGACCGGAATGATGCTGTCCTCGGGACAGCACTGCCAGTAGCGGTAAGCACCGCCCACGTTTACCGTCGCGACGGCCTGGCCGATGCGACTCTTCCGCACGCCCTCGCCGACGTCCTCGACAACCCCAACCGCTTCGACGCCGGTATCGGCCGGCGGTACGACGGTCGTGTGCTCAACCCGATTCAGGCACATCATCTGATCGTACACACCGTTGACACCGGCATAGTGGTTCCTGATCAGCACTTCGCCGGGTCCGGGCGAACCGCAAACCTCGCTCACTATCGACGTGCACTCGGCAAAAGACGCGCCGAGTTCATGAATGACAATGCGCTGGTTTTCTCTCATCATGTCAACTGTATCGTAACGGAGACAGTCTATGCCGGTTGCAGTAATCACGGGCGCCAATCGCGGTATTGGCTTCGAACTCACGCAGCAATACGTGCAGGACGGGTGGGACGTATATGCGCTCGTAAGGCGCTCCTCACAGGCCCTCGATGCGCTGGCCGCAACAGGCCTGCTGCACGTGGTCGTGGCCGACCTCACGAATGACCTCGCTCTCGACGGCGCTGTCGCGGACATTGGCGCGCCGGCTGTCGATCTGCTGCTCAATTGCGCCGGCACCATGGGAGAAGGCAGTTTCGAAAAGCAGGGACTCGCTTTTCAGTCTTTCGGCACATTCGACCGCGACGAGTGGCGGCGCGTCTTCGAGATCAACGTGTTTACGCCGCAGGCGCTGACCGAGCGGCTTGCGGACAAACTCCAACGAGCGGAGCGCGGCGTGGTGGCGACACTGTCGAGCATGCTCGGCAGCAACGGCCTGAACGAGGCCGGCAGCCTTTACGGCTACCGGGCAAGCAAGGCGGCCGTGAACTCGATCATGAAATCGATGGGCATCGACCTCGGCAAGCGCGGGATTATCGCGGTTGCGCTGCACCCCGGCTGGGTGCGAACGGACATGGGCGGCGCCCATGCCGACGTTTCGGTGCAGGACTCGGTGTCGGGTCTGCGACAGGTAATCGCGGGCCTGTCCGCCGCAGACGCGGGCGCTTTTATCGCCTACGACGGGAGCTCCATGCCCTGGTAACGCGTTGTCGTCCGCTCGCTCAGCCTGCTTCCGCGGGCGCCGCAGCGCGGTCGCTCGAGAGTGCGAGATACAGCAGCGGTCCTATCGATCCGAGGAAGAGCGTCGCCACGATCCAGGGCCACACGGCCCTGCCGGAGCGTCTGGCATCGGGTATTAGCCAGGTCAGCACGAGTACCAGGGCAATCACCAGGTCGGCAAACACCTGCCAGCCCGCCGGGCTATGGCGGTGGTAGTCGAAGATCCCGACGTAGCCTACTGCCGCGACGGCATAGACCGTAAGCAACGAGAACGGGATCAGCAGGAAGATGGCGATGCTGCGTCGATTGATCATGAATTGCTCCGAATAATGGATTCGGGCGTATCCTTGGCGATAGGGCCGTTTACAAGCAATGACCTCCGGGGTCATTGAACCGGGCCTTCGAAACGACTGAGATGGACGATCAAGCCATCGGGAGACTCCCCATGCCGAATGCAAGCCAACAGGATTTCCAGACGGTCTGCCGCGAATGGCGTCAATACCGCAAGCTCTCGCAGCTCGAACTGGCGCTTGCCGCCGACGTGTCGCAACGGCACGTGAGCTGGCTCGAAACCGGCAAAAGCGTGCCGAGCCGGGAAATGGTCATTAGGCTCTCGGAAGCAATGGAAGTACCGCTACGGGAGCGGAACCGGCTGTTGCAATCCGCGGGCTATGCTTCGGTGTACGGCGAAAGCCAGCTCGACGAGCCCGCCATGGCGCCGATACTGGACGCGCTGAACCTCGTACTCGATCATCATGAGCCGTTGCCGGCCATGGTCGTGGACCGCAGCTGGAATGTGCGTAAGGCCAACCGCTCGGCGGACCGGCTGCTCCGGTTCGCGGGCGTATCGGAGGACATGCTCGCCCGGATCGGCGGCGGCGAGGAACTCAATGTCGCACTGCTGACGGTGCACCCGGAAGGCCTGCGCGGCTACATCAGCAACTGGGAGCAGGCGGCACCGGCGTTCGTGCGCAGATTGAGGAGTGAAGCGATAGCCTCCGGGAACGCCGAACTCAAAGAACGCTTTGCCCGATACATCGAGCTGGCCGGCCCCATGCCCGAAAACGAACCGGCGAACGGCAACCTGCTGCCGGTGCTGCCGCTGGAACTCGATATGAACGGGCTGAAGCTCAGCATGTTTTCGGTGATATCCACGTTCGGCACGCCGCAGGACATCACTACCGATGAACTCCGGATCGAAGCGTTTTACCCGACCGACGATGCCACGAAGCGCTTTTTTACCGAAGCCCGGGGCGCCGCCGGCTAATTGTCTATTGAGTATCGCTTGTTGAGTATCGCTTATTGAGAATCGTCAGTGAGCTGCAGCAGCGCCCCGCACACCTCGCCGAGATCGGCAACGCGCCAGTCGAGTATCCCGTCGCGAAACTCGAGATCCGCCGGGACGTCGTCGCTGCCGACGGACAGCAGGAAAAACCCTTCGCCGTGCTTGGCCAGATAGCGGCCCGGCACGGAATCGGCGTCATAAGGACAAACCAGCACGAGCCAGGACTCCCCGATTCTGCTGCGGGCGATTTGCGCGCCCCGCGGCGCATGCTCGACAACGTCGAACGGCGCAATGCCCAGGCGTTTCTCGAAACGTTCGCAGGCCGCGGCCAGATCCCGAACGACAAAGTTCAGATGGTGGATGCGCGTCGCAGCCACATCCTTCAGGCGGCCGCCTGCCCTCCGCTCGGAAACATGCCGGCTTTCGGCAACAGCGCGGGAATTCCCCGGCCGAGCTCGGCTTCGAGCCAGCGGCTGGTGTCGATAATCTTGCTGAGCGAGACGCCGGTTTCGACGCCCGACCGATCCAGCATGTACAGAAGATCGTCGGTCGGAATGTTGCCGGTTGCGGCAGGCGCGAACGGACAGCCGCCGATACCGCCTATGCTGGCGTCCAGATAGGTCACGCCGGCATCGACGGCCGCCTGCGCGTTGGCAAGGCCCGTGTTGCGCGTGTTGTGGAAGTGACAGCGCAACGGCAAATCGCCGGTCAGCTCGCTGACGCGCCCCAGCAATTCGGTGACTTGCGCCGGCACGGCTACGCCGATGCTGTCGGCAATACCGAGTTCCGCGGGCTCCGATTCGAGCACCTGCCCGGCAAGTTCGACTACCCGCTCGACGCTAACCTCGCCTTCGTAAGGGCAACCGAAGGCCGCGGAAATCATAACGTTGGCCCGCAGGCCGTTGTCCTTCGCGCGCCGGCTAATGGCGTGCCACGCGGCAATCGACTCGTCGGTCGTCACGTTCTGGTTTTTCCGGTTGTAGGTATCGGTCGACACGACAACCATGCCGATTTCCCCGATCTTCGTCGCCAGCGCGCGGTCGAGGCCGCGCTCGTTCATGATGAGGCCAATGTAGGACACGTCGTCGCGTTCCGGCAGCCGTTCGATCAGCGCCTCCGCGTCGGCCATTTGCGGCACGCGCTTCGGGTGTACGAAACTCGCGACTTCCAGCCGCCGAATGCCGGCCTCGATCGCAAGCTCGATGTAGCGCGCTTTCGCCTCGGTGGCGAGAATCTCGGGTTCGCTTTGCAGGCCGTCTCTCGGCCCAACCTCGACAATCTGAATCTTCCGGGCACTCATGCGCCGATACCCTCCAGGTGCTGGATGACGTCCGTCTCGCCGACGACGTCGGCGTATTTTGCATTCATATCGAACAGGTTCGCCTCGTGCGGATCGCTGTGCCGGTCGCCGCAGGCGTCGGCGACGACGATCGGGATAAAGCCGTTGGATACGGCATCCACGCAGCTTGCCCGCACGCAGCCGCTGGTGGTGAGGCCCGTAATGATCAGCGTGTCGATGCCGCCGGCGGTCAGGGTTGCCGCGAGACTCGTGCCGAAGAAGGCGCTGGGATACTGTTTGGAAATCACCAGCTCATCGTCGCCGGGCTCGAGGCCCTCTGGCCACGCACCCAGCGGGTTGCCAGCGACAAAAACGTCGAGCGCGGGCAGCTTCCTGAAAAACACGCCCCCGTCCGCGCCGCCGGGATGGTAGACGACGTTGGTATAGAACACGGGTATACCGGCTTGGCGCGCCGCGTCGCGCACGCGCAGGGCCGAAGCCAGCGCATCCTCCACGCCCGCGTACAGCGGACAGTCGCGGTCGAAGTAGGCTTGCACGAAGTCGATCAGTATCAGCGCGGGGGACGCGCCGAAGCCCAGGCGGCCGTCGAAAGCATCGCGGTAGCTGTCCTTGAGATCAACGATGGGGGCTTCACTCATCGATATAGTTTAAAAGAAAAACCGGCGCGCCGTCCGACGCGCCGGTCATCGGCAAGGCTGAATCAGAACGAGTACTTGAAGTCGAGCCCGTAAGTGGCGAGCCCAGCCTCATGCAGGAACGAACCGCCGAACTCGGGCGCGGGAATCACTTCCTCGAGATAGTTCTCGTCGGTGATATTCCGTCCCCAGGCCGTCAGCGTCCAGCGGTCGCCTTCGAGCCCGACGCGCATGTTGACGGTGCTGTAAGCATCGCGCTGGGAATTCGAGAAGTTCTGACTGGCGGGATCGGGTATCAGGCCGAACGCATCCCAGATCGTCGGCGTTTCTTCGCCCTGGAGCGTGTGAAACCAGGTGTCGCCAATGTACTGCAGGTCGGCACGCGCGAACAAACTGACGTTGGCCGTAAGCGCTACGTCGAACTGACCGCCGACATTGAAGGTCTCGCTGGGGGCCTGCGGCGCATCGTTGCCCACCGACAGCGGCCGGTTTCTGTTCTGCTCGATTTCGGAGTCCAGCAGGCCAAAACCGCCGAACAGCGAGAAGTTGTCGGTCGCCTGCCAGTTGAAATCCGCCTCGACGCCGCGGATGTACATTTCGTCGATCGTCGTGACGACGCGCAGAATGCCGAATGGCCCGGCAAAGAACTCGAAGAACTGGTTGTCGTCAACATCGGTGTTGAACACGGCCGCATTGATCTGCAGGCGGTTGTCCAGCCAGGTGGTTTTCACGCCGACCTCGAAGGCGCTCGAGACCTCCTTGTCGTATTCGTCGTTGACGAGCAGCTGCGCGTTGACGGCCTCGCCCGGACCGCCGTTGCCCGCGTTGAACCAGAAGTTCAGCAGCGCGGAGCTGCCGAGGTTGTTGAAGCCGCCGCTGCGAAAACCAATGCCCCAGCTTGCGTAAGCAGTGACGTTGTCGGCGGCGGACCAGCGCGCCGTCAGCTTGGGCTGCAGCTGATCGAAGGTCCTCGACCGGTCGGGTATGCCGCCAGGGTTGGCGGTGAAGCCCGGGTTGATCGGCTGCACCGCGCCATTGAGGATCGTGTTGACGTTTAGGCCCGACGCGGTCACGTTCGGCACGTTGTTCGACACCGAGCGGTCCTCCTGATCCCAGCGCAGCGCAAGCGAGAGTTCGAAGACGTCCGAGACGTCGTAGGCCAGCTCGCCGAACAGCGCAATCACGTCCGTGTCGAAGGTATCGTCAAACAGGAGATCGGTCGGGTTCGGGCCGGTTGGACCGACGTACGGCTGACGCAGGAAGCCCTGCCCCGTGTCTGCGCCGTAGGCAACTACGACCTGCCGCTCGATCTGCGCGGCATACAGACCCGCGATCCAGCGCAGTCGCTGGTCCTGCGGCGAAGTGAAGCGGATCTCGCCGCTTATGTCTTCCTGATTGCGTTCCTGATACTGATAGCCGTCGCACGAGGTCGGCGTGTACGGACCGTAGACGCCCGTGAACTCGGTGCCCGGCGGAAACACGCCGAACGGATCGAAGAAGCCGCCGAACAGATCGTCGCGGCCGGCGCCGCCGGCGCCGGCTGGCAGATTGTTGAGGGTATCGCGATCGGCCTGGCACGCGGGCGTCAGCTCATAGCCGTAAAACGTGGCGCTGGTGCCGTCCGACAGCAGATACTCTTCGAGGTTGTTGTAAGACACGAGCGCCGTGACGTCGATGTCCCCCCAGCCGAAATCGGCTTTGACGGCAAAGTCCTCGGTCTCCTGTTCGTTTTCCCCCGGCACGTTGAACGCGTAACGGAACGGCACGTCGTTGACGTTGGCATCGAAATTGGGACTGCCGAAAGCTGCGACGAACGCGGGAATCGCGAAGCCCGCGTTGAAGTTGATCGCGCCGCCTTCCACCTTGGACATGCCGGCGCGTATGTCCAGCTTCAGGTTGTCGTTGGGCGTGACAATAACGCGGCCGCGGACCGTCTGATCTTCCAGATAATCGACGGCATCGTCGGCGCCCGTCAGGAGATTCGTGAAGTGTCCATCCTGCTCGCGATAGCTGGCCGACAGGCTGCCGCGAACCGTCTCGTTACCGCCGCTCACGCGACCGGCGATCCGCTGCATGCCGATATTACCGGCGCCAAGCTTGATTTCGCCGGACAGCTCTTCGGTGGGCTCCTTGGTCGTCACCAGAATTGCACCGGCCACGGCATTGCGGCCGTACAGCGCGCCCTGCGGTCCCTTGAGTACTTCGATCTGCTGCACGTCGACCAGCTCTTCGTTGAAGCTGTTTGGGTTGGTGCTCAACACGCCGTCCACGACGTAGGCAAACGTGGACTCGGCATCGCGTGTGGAGACGATGCCGCGAATGCTGACCTGCGTGTCGCCGACGTTGGCAGTGTCCACAATCGTCACGTTGGGAATCATCGAAATGAAATCCGACGGACGTTCGATGCCGGCGCGGTCGATCATGGTTTCGGTAAACGCGGTAATGGCAATCGGCACGTCCTGCAGATTCTCATCGCGTTTTCGTGCAGTAACCACAACTTCTTCGATAGCTCCGGCGCCGCTTTCCTGTGCGTAAGCGCCCGTGAACGGCAGCAGCGTCGCCGCTGACACGAGCAGTAGTACTCGACTTCTATTCTTCATAAGTGACGTTCTCTTGCGTTTTCTACAGTGACGTAAACTAGATCGTATTCGTGAGCCGCTCGCGGCGTTTAGCCCGCCGTGAGCTTCGCGACGATTTCGCGCGCTGCGCGGCGGCCAGACGTGAGCGCGCCTTCCATCCCGGGCGCAACCAGCTCGGTGTGTTCGCCCGCAAAGTGCAGCCGCCCTATCGGCTTGGGTATATCGGCGGCATGACGCGTCATTTGCCCCGGGGCGTAATGTGCGTATGCGCCTTCAGCGTATGATTTCCCCCAATCGTTACTATAGGTCTTTTCGACCAGCTTCCGGCTCTCGGGCCAGATTTTTTCGAGCTCGCGACACGCAAACTCGGCTTGTTCTTCCGCGCTGAGCTTGCGTACCGCTGCGGTGCCGGTACCGTTAAGCCAGTTTACGAGCAAGCCCCGCGGTTCCGCCATCCTCGATGATGCATTAAATAGCCGTTCGAGTGGACCGTCCGAGTACACGGCCAGAACATTGTCCGCATCCGACCAAAAGCGGCTCGATGTCTGCAAATATGTCTGCGCAACCTGCGTGTATGGCAGCTCGTCGATGATCTCCCGCCGGGCTGCCGGCAGCCGCGGCGACAGCTCGAGCTTGCGCAGGGCTGTAAACGGCATCGCCAGCACTACCCGCTCAGCCTCCCACACTTCCGGGCCGTCTTTTGTTTCGAATTGTAACCTGACGCCGTCCGGACTCTGTTCGACCGCCTGCAGGGAATGGCGATAGTGCACCCGGTCACCTAAACGATTGGCAAACGCATCGGTCAGGGTCTGGTTGCCGTTCTTGATATTCAGCGCCTGCCCTCCGCTGCTGAACAAAGTCCGCGTCGCATCGCGCAGCGCGCTCAGGCCCGATACGGTTTCGAGGCTGTTGTAGTTCAGCGTGTGTTCTATCAGCGCGAGCGCAGCGTCGCTGGCGCCCTGGCTGGCAAGCAAAGCACGCAGCGACATCTGGTCGTATTCGGCGAACTCCGGATCGAGAACGCGCTCGACGCTGCCTATCTGCTGTGCGATCGGGCCAAGATAGTGACTCAGCAGGCGCATTGGCGCGAGCGGACGTTCATTAGCCGTGAGCGCAACGGGCCAACGCTCCGGATCGGCTCGCAGTTCACTGGCGGTGTATCGATCGCCTTTAAGATCGAGGATGACTTCCGGCCGTCCGCGGAACACGGATTGCGGCTCGAACTCCAATTCGAACAGAGTAGCAAAGTAAAAGAAATTGGCGTAACCCGGCCCGCTGGTCTGGCCGCCAACGTCAACCCAGGCGCCGTCGTCGAATACATCGCGCACGGTTTTGATTCGCCCGCCGGCACGATCCGACTGTTCGGCGAGCAGGACGTCGTATCCGGCATCGACTAGGTCGTATGCGGCGGCAAGCCCCGCCAGCCCGGCGCCGACGACGACGACGCGTTCCGATGCGGCGAAGGCGCCGGCCGCGGACCCGGCAAGCGCCAGACCGCCCGCTCCCTTGAGAAAACGGCGGCGCGACAGCTGCGACATGTTATCCCCCGATTCGTTCGCGCTGAGAACACTGGCAAGCACGCACTCTGGTCGATAAGGACGAGCTTGCCGATAATGACATAAAAGCCTAACATTAAGTCATTTATAGGGCAAAGCGCGCTTCGCGCAATCGTCACGCTTTCTGGAGACTCTCTGGTGAAACTCATGCGCGCAGCCACGCTGTCCGTGGCCGACCTCGACCGCTCGGTCGAAACCTACTGCGAGTGGCTGGATTACAGTGTCGAGGAACGCGGCACGCTGGACGCCGCACTCGCGGCGAGCTGGGACGCTCCCGGCGCCGGCGGAAAACCCTACGCGATCATTCGCCCGGCTTCCGGACACGACATTTTCATCCGCTTCGTCGAAAACCGTATTCACCCGGACTACCAGGCGCTCAGAACCTACGGCTGGGCGGCGATCGAGGTGTGCGTCGAAGACGTACTCAAGGTTGACGAGCGCATGCAGAACTCGCCGTTCGAGATTATCGGGCCGCCCCGGGAAATCGACGGACTGCCGGCGATTTACCCGATGCAGGTCAAGGGCCCGGATCAGGAGATCGTCTACTTCACGCAGATACGCGACGACCTCCCTGCATTTGATCTGCCGCGCGCCGACTCGCCGATCGACCGCCTGTTTATTCTCGTGATGGCCTGTTCCGACATGGCCGCCTCGTTAAAGTGGCTGGAAGACCACGCCGACTTTGCAATCGGCCGCGAGCGCATGGAGATTGTCTACACGATGCTTGCCAACGCGTTCGGCACGCCGCTCGACGAGCTGCACGCGATCTCGACGATGGTGCACGGCAAAGACGTGTTCCTGGAACTCGACCAAATGCCGCCGCAGGCGACGACGCGCCCGCATTACGACGGTGAGCTGCCGCAGGGTGTGGCGCTCGGCACGTTTCTGCACCCCGATTTCGAAGAGCTTACGCAACGCAACCGGTCGCTCTGGATCGCTCCGCCCGCCGCCTACGACTCTGCCGTCTATGGCGGTAGACGAGCGGCGACGCTGCGCGCGCCGGACGGCACGCTGATCGAGCTGGTCGGGATGTAGGTAGGGTCCGTTACCGCTAAGGCTGTTTCTCAGTCCGTTCGTTAGTCCGTTCGTCGGCCGATTCAAGCGGCTCTTCATAGTCGCGGTACTTGCCGAGCAGCAGCAGCGGTATCGAACCGGCAAGAAACAAGCCCGACGAAATCAGCAAAATGGTGTCGTAGTTCCCCGTTACGTCGAACGACCAGCCGAAAACTGCGGGTCCAAGGCCCGCGCCCAGCGCGAAGAAACCGTACAGCGCACCATAGATGGCGGCGTAATGCAGAATGCCGAAGTAGCGCGACACCAGGTAGGCCATGAGATCGTATTCGACGCCGGCCGCCATACCCAGAATAAAAATCGCAATGGCCGCGAACAGGAACGAATACTCCGCCTGCGCCAGCATGAAGGTTGCGATGGCCGGCAGCGAGAGAATGATCGCCGCCACGGCCGGCGCCCAGAAGTGATCGATGATGTAGCCGCCGGCCACACGACCGACAATCACGGCAAAACCTATCAGACTCGCAAGGTTTACGGCCTGATCCGGGTCGAAACCTTTGGTGCCCATGATGGTTTCCATGTTCGGGATCGGACCGCCCACGGCAAACGAAATCGGCACGAACGCGTAGGCAAGCAGCCAGAAGCGCCAGTCACGCGCGGCCTGCCCCAGCGAGAGTCCGCCGTAGCGGACTTTCGGTTTTACGTCTTCGCGCACCATCCTCGCGACCTTGTCGGCGACCTTGGGATCCGAAGCGTCGCGAAACAGCCACAGTGCAACCGGAAAGGCGACTACGAGCGGCAACGCGCCCACGCCCACATACGCCATGCGCCAGCCGACCAGATCGATCAGCCAGAAGGCGTACTGCTTCGCGAATACACCGAATAAGCCTGTGCCTATCAGCGCAAAACCCAGCGCCAGCCCGCGCTTCTTGAAGAACCAGCTGGTCACCGCACGGGTCCAGGTAATGGGCAGCGTGCCGGCACCCGTCACGGCGAGTAAGAACCACGTGAAGTAGTAGTAGTACAGGTTGCCGTTCATGAGGGCGAACGACATCATCGTGAATGAGAACAGTACGAGCGAAACGAGTGCGACGGGTCTGGCCCCGAAGCGGTCGCTCAACTGGCCGACCAGCGGGCTCATGAACAACGCGGCGAACGTGAAGATCGGGAAGCAGAACAGGATCTGCCCGGCCGTCCAGCCAAACTCCTGGATGAAGGGCGCAATAAAGACGCCGATCGTATAGAACGGCAGCGGCGACATGCCGAGTCCAATACCGATTGCGGCCGCGAGTACGGTCGGCCAGCCGAAACGAAACTCGGCGTACTGTGATGCCATCGTCTATGTCTGCCTTATTGTTGTGATGCGGCGCCCCGCTACCGTAGCTAGGCTATCGCCGCATTCTTGAATACGCCATAAAAGGCAACCGTGCCAATGACAATCCAGTATATGTACGCGAGGCCGCGGCCGTAGGCCAGCCTCTTGTCCAGCCGCGCTTCGGCCGCTGCATCGGGTCCGGCTGCCAGTTTGCGGAACTGGATCACCCAGTCGCGCATGATGAAGCGCAGCAACAGACCAATGATCAGCGCAACACCGTACAGCGCGGCCTTCGCGGCGTACCAGTTCTGTGTGAACGGCCAGCCCGAGACGAGCGAGTAAACCCCAAGACCGATCAGCAGCGGTATGACCACGTAGCGAATGGCTTCGTCGGCCTTGGTCAGGGTCAGTCCAAGATCGGTACCGCGGTTGAAGAATGCCGCATAAGTGATCGTCAGCCAGCCCGCGACAAACACCCACATGCCGGTTATCCACGCACCGTCGAGCGGATGGTAATTACCGATAGCGCCCATGTGCAGACCCAGCGGCAGCAGGAGGATAATTCCCGTGCGCGGCAGAATGTCGATGCGGTAGGCCGTTTCCATGTGCCGATGCCGTTCCTCGAGACTCAGCTTGGCGTTCGTAATGGGCCGCGATGCGTTGAATACGCCCCACTCGCCTCCCAGCCAGTACGCCATGGCGATGATGTGCGCCCACTTCAAAAACAGGTAAGTACTCATAGAACCTCTCCCCGGGTCTTTATCGTTATTGCGGTGTTCTTGCCGTACTCAGGACGCCGCCGCCCGTATCGCCTCGGCCGACTCCCAGATCACGCCGCCCATGAAGCGCCCGCCCGCAGCCGTCGCTTCCTGCACGCGAATCTCGGCATACATCCCGCTCTTGACGTACGGGTCGCCGGAGACGAGCGCTTCGGCGTCGTCCGCCGTGTCGGCCTGTACGAGAAAAAAACTGCCGATCAGCGGCTCTTCGCCCGGATTGCGCAGCGGGCCGCAGACCAGATAGCGCTCGTAGTGACGCTCGACGTAGTCGAGATGGGCTTCGAGTTCGGCGTCGCGAGCCGCTTCGCTGCCCAGGCCGTCGTAAGCCAGCACAAGAAAAACGGCACCGTCGATACGCGGCACGGTTGGCGCGTTCTTCGCCATAAGGACTCCCCCGTCAGAGCAAAATCGGATAGAATTGCCTTAATGATATAACAAAATACCCTTTAGGGTGATATGCGGTTTCCGCAGTGGCGGCCGCTGAGCTGTGGAGGGCAGTCCGGGGGGACAGTCATGATCAGGCAACACATTGTTCTGAAAGCACTTATTTCGATAATTCTGCTCGTTGCGGGCCACGGGCCGGCGCACGCTGAGCCGGTTGCCGACGCGGACCGGGTCGCGATCGACTTCCGACGCACGACGCTCGTCGTCAGCGACATCGACGCGTCGCTCGCGTTTTATCGCGATGCGCTGGGCATGCAAGTCATTTACGACCACATGATCCGAACGCCGCGCGAGGCGAAGACGGACGACGAAGCGGAGCGCTCGCGCCGCCTCGTTTTCCTGAGAGCCAATGACAACTACGTCGGCGTGCTTGGCCTGCTGCAATACACCAAGCCGGTAACGCCGCCGGCGCACCAGGGCGACACACCGTTCAGCACGGGCAGCGCCGTGCTGCTGTTCAACGCGCACGATCTCGACAGCACCTTTAGCAAAGCGCGCAGCGTGCTGGGTACGCGGGTGCTGTACGAACCCACGCGCACCGAATACCCGTCTTACGACGGCGGCGGCAAGATCGCCGTCATGGTGAGCGTCCTGACGGACCCCGACGGTTTTGTCGTGGAACTCAACCAGCTCCTGACGGACCCGCTGGAATGAGCGGGCGTCCCGCCGTCAGACGCGGATTCGTCGACGGCGACTACGGACAAATTCACTACCGCATCGCGGCGCCGGACACAGCGGTTCGCGCACCTCTCGTTTGTCTGCACATGAGCCCCAAGTCCAGCCGCTCATACGAGGACATCCTGCCCTGGCTTGCCGGCGACCGGGTCGTGATTGCCCCAGACTATCCCGGCCACGGCGAGTCCGCCAAACCGCCTGCGACGCCGCACGTAACGGTCGCGGATTTTGCGCGCTCGATGTGGACCTCTGTGGACGCGCTGTGCGACACGCCCGTGCACTTGCTGGGCTGCCATACCGGAGCGCTCGTAGCTGTGGAAGCCTGTATCCAGCGACCCGCGGACGTCAGGAGCATCGTCAGTTTGTCAGCGCCGCTGTTTACGGCCGACGAACTCGAGACGCTGTCGGCCTTTTTCGAACCCATACCGATCGACGAGGAAGGGCAGCGCTTACAAATCATGTGGCAGCGCGTGCTGCAGCACCGCGGCCCCGGCATGACCCTCGAGATGGCTGCGGATTCGTTTGCGGAAAACCTCCGCGCGGGCGACGATTACGAATGGGGCCACCGGGCTGCGTTTGCCTACGCGCCCGACTACCCGGAGCGCCTCGCGGCGATCGAACAGCCGGTATTCGTAATGAATCCGGCGGACGACTGCCACGAAGCCTCGAAACGTGCGGATGCCGTCATGCAGAACGGCGTGCGCAGAGACTATCCGCAATGGGGCCACGGTTTTCTCAACGCCTTTGCCGAACAGGCGGCGGAAGAGATCCTGAACTTCATCGAACAATGTGAGCGTAATGACTGAGAGACTGAAGATTCGCAACCCGCGCACGGGCGAATTCGACTACGAGATTCCGGTCGCCGGGGGCGCGGAGATAAAGCCTCTCGTCGTCGGGCTGCGTGAGGCCCAGCGCGACTGGTACACGCTCGGGGTCAACGGACGCATTGAAGTCCTGAAGCGCTTTCAGGCCGCGTTGCTCGCGGCCGAAGAGTCAGTAGTCGCAGCCTTGAGCGCAGACACTGGCCGCATGACCCTCGCCAAAGGCGAGCTCATGGGGCTTGCCGGCAGCATCGACCGCTGGTGTGGGCTGGCGCCCGGCCTGCTTGCGGAATCGGAGAAAGCCTCGGTCGCAATGCCGCACGTCAGGCTGCAGGAGCAACTCGATCCCTACCCGGTGCTCGGCGTCATTAGCCCGTGGAATTTTCCGCTGTTGCTGTCGTTCATCGACGCGGTGCCCGCGCTGCTTGCGGGCTGCAGCGTCGTCATCAAGCCCAGCGAGGTCACGCCGCGTTTTGCGGCGCCCGTGAGTGAAGCCATCCAGTCGGTGCCGGAACTGCACCGGGTGCTGCGCTTCATCTCGGGGGACGGCCGCAGCGGGGCGGCCTTGATTAGCGAAGTGGATGCCGTGGCGTTCACTGGCAGCGTGGCGACCGGCAGGAAAGTAGCCGCCGCCTGCGCGGAGGCGTTCATTCCGGCGTTCCTCGAACTCGGCGGCAAAGATCCCGTGATCGTGCTCGAAGGTAGCGATCTCGAGCGGGCCTCCACGGCCATACTAAGAGCATCGGTTGCAGCTACGGGGCAAGCCTGTCAGTCGCTGGAAAGAATCTACGTACACGCGAACGACCATGATGAGTTCGTTGACAAGCTGACGGCAAAAGCCGCAGCGACGCCGCTCAGCTACCCGGATCCGGGCAAGGGTATCGTCGGTCCGCTGATCTTCGCGAAGCAGGCCGAGATCATTGCCGCGCATCTCCGCGACGCGGCCGACAAAGGTGCCGAGGTTCGCACCGGCGGTAGAGTCGAGCAAAAAGACGGCGGCTACTGGATTGCGCCGACGGTGCTGACCAACGTCGGCCATGACATGCAGATCATGACCGAGGAAACCTTCGGACCCGTAATGCCCGTGATGCCGTTCAACGACGAAGCCGAAGCGCTGGCGCTCGCCAACGACAGCATCTTTGGCTTATCCGGCGCCGTGTTCGGACCTAGCGAGGAAGACGCATTGCGGGTCGCGAGACAGCTCAACGCGGGCGGCGTCAGCGTCAACGACGCCGGCATGACAACCATGATTTTCGAGGCCCCGAAGAACGCTTACGGACACTCGGGTCTGGGCGCCTCGCGCATGGGCCCGACGGGTCTGAGCCGTTTTCTGCGGCAAAAGGCGCTGTACGTCAATCGCGGCGCTACGGTGCCGATCGAAGTTATGGCGGAAGGATCCTGCTAGAAGACGAACGCGGGGCACGTACCGGGCTTCGCTATAGCATCGATCAGAGAATCGCTGCCCTCTAAAGCAAGAAAGCCCCTGGGGTCTCCAGGGGCTTTCCGCAAAACACGGCTCGAGTTCAGCCTTAGTTGCCGCCGCCGAAGCGGAAGGTCGCTTCGATACCGAAGTTGCGGCCGCGGCGCAGATCGCCGAAGAACGCACGGGGGAAACTCGTCGAGCAAGGCAGGCCAGCCTGGCTGTTGCAGGCTCCAGCCGGTGCGCCGGCATTGGTCGGGTCCAGCTGCGATGAGAAGAAGCCGCCGGCGTTGGTAATCAGCAACGGATCCTGCAGCCAGCGCGTGACCATTTGCGGGGCGTCCTCGTCGGTCAGGTTGCGACCGTAGAATGCCACTTCCCATTTCTCGGTCTGCCAGCCAAGGCGCAGGTCGACGATCGTTGCGGCCGGCACCCATGCCTGGTTGTGTACCTGAACGGGCTTCTCGTCTTCCCAGGAGTACGACACGTTGGCAAAGAACTCGGAGTTACCGAAACTCGCTGTGCGGAAATCTGCAAACGCACTGAACTGATTCTCGGAACTCAGCGGGAACTGGTTGCCGACGATCGAACCGTTGCCGGAACCGTTCACGTTGTTGCCCGTGCACGCCGTCGCGTTCTGCAGCACGCCGCCGCCCGAAGTGAGCGTCCACTGGAAGTCGTCGCAACCTTCGGTGAACTCCGTGTCGGCAAGCGCATAAGTCATGCCGAGCAACAGGTTTTCGGTAGCCGCCCAGCGGGCGTCCAGCTCGATACCGAAGGTTTCTCCGCCGCCCTGGTTGGTAACGACCGAGGTCAGCGTGGCGCTCGCGGTGGACGACAGCGGCGTCGTAAGCTGAATGTTCTCTGCGTCGATGAAGAACACGGCCGCGTTAACGGTCACACGTCCGTCAAACGCCGTGCGCTTGAGACCCAGCTCGAAGGTATCCGACTCTTCCTGATCGTAGGTCGTGGTTGGCGGGATCAGCACGGCGCCCGCGGAACCGATCACACCGCCCGGCTTGAAGCCCTTGGCGTAGATGCCGTAGATCAGCGTGTCGTCGTTCGGCCGGTAGTTGACGGAAAGGCGCGGTGCGATTTCATCGAAGTCATTGCTAAACGAAGTGGGCGTGGTCGTGTCGACGTCTTCTGTCAGCCCCTTCTCTTCATCGAACCAGCGTACCTCGAGCGCTGCAGAAAGCTGCTCGGTGAAGTCGTATTCGACCGAGCCGAACACGGCCATGTTCTCGACGGTCGCCTCTTCGTCGACCGGATCGACACCGGTGAAGGTGATATCGGCGATGGACTGCTCCTGGTCGTAGTAGAAAGCACCCAGCAGCCAGCGGAGGCGTCGGTCAACCGGAGACCGCAGCTTGATCTCGACGGAATAGTCGTCGTCTTCGGCCTCGCCCGATGCACAGAAGGCACACTCTGCGCCCGGCGCCGGAAGCAGGTTGACCGACGTGTGATCGGAATCGGAGCCGGTTCTGCGATCTTCGCTGCGGGCCGCTACGGACCCTACCAGCGTGAAGCCGTTGCTCAACTCGTACTCACCCTGCAGCGTAAACAGCGTCAGTTCGCGCTCGACGCCGGAGAATGCTACGCCGGTGTTGGTGCTGTACGGCTGGCCGCCCGCCGGGATGTTGATGCCCGCTGGCGGAATCTGCCAGCCCGGCAGCGCCTGGTTCGGTATACCCGGAACCAGAACGGTGTTGACCACCGGGCCGTCGTTGAGCTGAACGGTATCGCCGGGCGCGGTGATCTCGCCGCAGTAATACTGATTGTTGTTGCTGCTGCCGCTCCAGAGCCAGGACGCATTCGATCGAGTGCCCGGGAAACAGTTGTTGGATTCCGAAGGCTGCAGGAAGAACGGCCGCGTTCCGTCCTCGTCTTCCTGGTAATTGAGCCGGGCGCTAAGCGTTAGATTTTCGGTTGGCGTGAAATCGAGCCGGCCGAATACGGACGTGGTTTCCTCATCACCGACCGTGCCGCCGGTCGTAATGTTGTCCCACTCGCCGTCAAAGCTATAGTAGCGGCCAGTAAGACTGGCGGATAACGCGTCGGTGATCGGTCCGCCGACGGTGAATACGGCTTCCTGATCGGCATCCTGACCGTAGCGTAGCCGGGCCGTCATGCCGACCTCGTCGCCCGGACTGGCCGTGATGAAATTGATCGCGCCGGAATACGTATTACGACCGTATAGCGCCGCCTGCGGCCCGCGTATCACTTCTACGCGCTGCAGGGTCGACATGTCGATGGAAGACAGATCGCCCGGGTAATAAACGCCGTCGATAAAATACGCCGCACCCGACTCGACGCCAAACTGCACGCCGGCAAGCACGTTGCCCTGACCGCGAATCACAGGCCGGTCCGTTGAACGGCCGAAAGCTTTGGCGAGGCTCAAGCCCGGTGAAAAGCGGGCGATGTCCTCAACGGAACGCAGGCCGCGCTTGACGATGTCGTCAGCGCCGAATGCCGACACGGACACGGGCGTGTCCTGCAGCGACTCTTCGCGGCGACGGGCGGTAATGATGATCTCTTCGAGTGCCCCCGCTCCGTCCTGTGCGAGCGCGGGCCGAATTTCGAACGAACCTGCCGCCACAATGACCACCACTGCAGCGAGCTTTAGACTGTGTCTCATCCAATTCTCCCCCTAGGATTTTCGGATTTCTGTTGCCGGCTGGACGCCTACGGCGGATACTATAACAAAAGAAAGGATATAAACACATATCAATAGCACTTTTTGATTTCGCGTGTAATTGCCGCGTTTAGGGGACGGGTTTTGGCCAGAAACAGCGATCGCGACGCCGCACACCGCTGCCTTTGAGCAGCGTTTGACGGCGGTCTTGAAGCCTTGCGGTTAAGTACTCTCATCGTCGGCGCAGGCCCGGTCGGGTTGACGGCGGCGCTCGCGCTCGCCCGGCACGACATAAGCGTGGCGGTAGTGGATGCGGCCGAGCGCATCGATCCGCGCATGCGCGCCTCGACGCTGCACCCGCCCACCCTCGACATGCTCGACGAGCTTGGTATCGGTGCAGGACTCCTCAATGCCGGCCGCAAGGTGCAGCGCTGGCAGCTTCGCCAGCACGAGTCCGGCGAGCACGTCGTTTTCGACCTGCAGGCGCTTGCCGGCGACACGGCACACCCTTACCGCCTGCAGCTCGCGCAGCAGACCCTGTGCGAACTCCTGCTCGAGCAACTCGACGAGCTGGGAGTAGCGGTGCAATTCGGACAGCGGGTCATTGCCGCGACGCAAGGCAACGAGAACGTCAGTGTCGAACTCGAAGACGGCAGTACGATTCGCTGCGACTGGCTCGTTGGCGCAGACGGCGCCGGCAGCGCCGTGCGTAAATCGCTGGGACTCGAGTACGCGGGCAAGACCTACACGCACGCGTCCGTGCTGGTCGCCACTCCCTTCCGCTTCGACCGGCACCTCGAAGCGCTCAGCGACGTCAGTTACTGCTGGTCACTGCGCGGGCCCTTTAGCCTGATGCGGCAGCGCGGTCTGTGGCGGGCCAGTCTGTATCCCGGCGTGGACGATCTCGAGACGGCGGCCGGCGAGGAGCAGGTACGCGAGCAGCTCGCGTACATTGCGCCGCAGGCAAGGGATGCGGAGTTACTGGACGTTAATCCCTACCGGGTTCACGAACGCTGCGTCGATCGTTTTCGGGTCGGCCGGGTATTACTTGCGGGCGATGCGGCGCACATCAACGCGCCCAGCGGCGGCATGGGCATGAACGGCGGCATTCACGATGCGGTCAACCTCTCCGCAAAACTCTCACAAGTGATCGCCGGCGCCGACGACAAACTGCTGGACCGTTATTCCCGGCAGCGGCACTTTGCCGCCAGCCGGGCGGTCATTCCGCAGGCGGCGGCCAACCGCCGGCGTATGCTTGCCGCTGACAGAGGCTTGCAGGATCAACGGCTGGCCGAACACCGCAGTATCGCGGCCGACCCCAAACGCTGCAGGGAGTTCTTGAGAGAGTCCTCCATGCTGGCTTCGCTCGAACAGGCCGCTCGTGTCGAATAGTCCACTACCCTACGTTGGCGTTGCAACGCCGCAAGCGAACCCGACGGTCGAGATCGAACTGCGCCGTCTGCTCGAAAAGCACGCCGTGCCGCTCGCCACGCGTTTGACCAGTGCGGGCACTACGTCTGCGGAGCGCCTCACCGAATACCTGGAGCAGATCGGCCATGCGATCGGCACGTTCGACAACTTGCCGATTGCGGCGTTTGCGTTTGCCTGCACGGGCTCGTCGTATCTGCTCGGCCACGAACGGGAAATTACTTTGCTGGAGCAGGCGCAGCGTGATTACCGCCTGCCCGTGGTAACGGCAACCCAGGCGATCGCCGAAGAGCTGCGGGTGCGAAAAACGAGACGGATTGCCATCCTTGCGCCGTATCCTCAGGCTCTTATCGATGCGTCCGTCAAGTACTGGCAGGATCTCGGCTTCGAAGTGACGCATTGCGAACGGATCGACGTCGGCGACGACACGCGCGCGATATACGCACTGACCGATGCGGAAGTCCACGCGGCGCTCTGCCGCGTCGATAAGAGCGATGCCCATCTCACGCTGCTATCCGGCACCGGCATGCCGTCGATCACGGCCCTGCTTGCGGGCTCGGATCGCCTTATCAGCAGTAACCTGTGTCTGACCGGCGCCGTGCTGCGACGCACGGATCGCTGGCGCGCCAACCGGGCAATCGACATTCACACTCTCTTGCGCGAGTAAGCTCCCGATGCGTCACCTACAAAGCATCATCGACGGCGTCCGGGCGGACCCAGCCAACGCCGAGACCATTGCCGTCGTCAATCCTCACGACGAGTCGCAGCACGCGTGCCTGCATGAGGCCGACGCCGTGGAAGTCGATGCCGCCGTAGCCGCTGCGCGAGCGGCATTCGATCAGGGTCCCTGGCCACGGATGCCGGTGGCGGAGCGACAAGCCTTGCTGCGCAAGGCCGGACGCAGGCTCGCCGACCATGCCAGCGAGCTGGCCGCCCTGGAATGCGAAGACGCAGGCCTGCCAATGCATGAAATTCTCAAGCGCCATGTACCGCGCATGCAGCAGAATTTCGAGTACGTAGCGTCGCTGATCGGCTTCGATACGGGCGAAACGCTCGAGCAGATCCCCAACTACCTTACGCTAATCAGCCACGAGCCGGCCGGTGTCGCCGCGCTGATCGCACCGTGGAACGCGCCGCTTGCGCTTGCCTCCATGAAGCTCAGCTCGGCGCTGTGCCTCGGCAATACCTGCGTGCTGAAGCCTTCCGAATACACGCCCTCGTCGCTGTTTCGGGTCGTCGAAATCCTGCACGAAGCCGGCCTGCCGAACGGAGTCGTCAATCTCGTGAACGGCCGTGGCGCCGTCACGGGCAGTGCGCTCGTGGGTCATCCGGGCGTCGATCGCATTGCCTTTACCGGCGGCACCGAAACCGGCCGGGCCATCATGCGGAGCGCGGCCGATAACCTGACGCCGGTCATGCTGGAACTGGGCGGCAAATCAGCAAACATCATTTTCGAATCGGCCGATCTCGACGCTGCGCTCGACGGCGCCCTGCTAGGCATCTACTCGAATAACGGCCAGCAGTGCCTGGCCGGTTCGCGCATTCTCGTGCAGCGCTCGATACTCGACCGCTTCGTGCAAGGATTTACCGAGCGCAGCCGCGCGATACGTGTCGGCGACCCGAAAGATCCGCGCACCGAGCTGGGTCCGCTGTGCTATCGCGAACACTACGAACGCGTGCTGGGCTATGCCGATCTCGCACGCGCGGAAGGCGCGACGCTAATCTGCGGCGGCGGGCGTGCGCCCGGATTCGACAAGGGTTATTACCTGTCCCCGACGGCATTCCTGGTCGAGTCGAACGCGTCGCGGATCGCACAGGAAGAGATCTTCGGGCCGTTCGCCGCAGTCATTCCCTTCGATACTGTCGATGACGGCTTGCGGATCGCCAACGACTCCGAGTTCGGTCTCGTCGCCTATGCGTGGACGCAGGATCTCGACACGGCGCTCAGGGCGCGCCGCGAGCTGCGCGCGGGTACCGTCTGGATCAATTCACCGCTGATGCGCGACTTGCACGCACCGTTCGGCGGCTACAAGCACAGCGGCATCGGCCGCACGGGTGGCTTCGAGGGCGTGCACTTTTTCGCCGAGACCAAAACCACCAGCATTGCGGCTGCCGCGCTCGATTTGCGCAAGCTCGGGGAGTGCTGATGCCTTACCGCTGGCGCATCGCCATACTGCTGGCGATCATTACGACGATCAATTACATCGATCGTTCGGTATTCGGCGTGGTCGCGCCGATCGTTCGCGACCTGTTCAGCATTAGCAACGAACAGTACGGGATTATCACCAGCGGCTTCCTGCTCGCGTACGGTCTCGGTCAACTCATCTCCGGGCCGCTCATCGACAAGCTCGGCACCAAGCGCGCATTTAGCCTTGCCGCAGTGCTCTGGAGCGTCGCAACCATCCTGCACGCCCTTGGCCGCGGTTTCGTGAGCTTCTTTTCACTACGCGCATTACTAGGTGTCGCCGAGGCGGCGAATTTCCCGGCCGCCACCAAAGCCGTCGCCCAGTGGTTTCCCGCAAGCGAACGCTCGACGGGCGTCAGCATTTTCATGCTGGGTGCCGGTCTGGGCGCAATCATTACGCCGCCCGCCACGGTATTCGTCATGACAACGCTGGGCTGGCAGTGGGCCTTCATTCTGCCCGGCTCGCTGGGCCTGATCTGGGTGTGGCTCTGGCACCGCTGGTATTACCTGCCGGAAGACCATCCCGGCATTTCGCCGGCTGAGCGCGCCCTCATACTCGAGCAGCGTTCGCCGCAAGTCAGTAAAGAATCCTGGCTGTCGCTGCTCAGGTACCGGGAATTCTGGGGACTCATGGCCGCCCGGCTAGTGAGCGACTTTCCGTTTTATTTTTTCCTGTTCTGGCTGCCGCAGTACCTGATGGACGTGCGCGGCTTCAACCTCCGCGATATTGCCCTGTTCGCCTGGCTGCCCTGGGTTGCGGCGGACCTGGGCGCGCTGGCGGGCGGCGCGCTGTCGAGCCACCTCATCGAGCGGGGCAAGACCCTCAACTATGCCCGCAAGGCGGTCATCTGGCTCGGCGCGCTGCTGGTGCTCGTGACGATCCCGGCGGTCAAGACCGAATCGGGCATGCTGGCGCTCGGCCTGATCTGTTTCGGCATGTTCGCGATCCAGATAAAAGGCGCCGTGTTCTTTACGCTACCCGCCGACCTGTTCCCCGCGGCCAAGGTCGCGACCGTCTGGGGCGTATTCGGTGCGGTGGGAAGCCTTGGTGCCGCCATTCTCGGCGCTGTCGCGGGCATCGTCATAGAGAGTGCCGGATACCAGCCCGTATTCTTCATGATTGCGTTCCTGCATATCGTTTCCGCAGCGCTGCTGATGCTGCTGGTGCCCGACATTCGTCCGCTGGAACGCGCCTGAGGTAGTCCCGGCAATTGGCTTGCAGTGGCGCTTGAGGCATAATGACTTATTAATATAACAATATAGTCAAAGGCCGTGAGCGGCCGCCCAGCGGGAGAAAACCATGCGAACGTACCTGAACGCTGCATTGTCAGTGCTCGCCTTACTGGCCCTAAGTATTACACCTGTCGCCGCCGAGCTCGATCCGAAGGATCCCGATGACTCGCTGACGATGGGCCGCAAAATCGGCTGCTCCACCGTCGACGGCGAACCCATTACCTACTGGTGGCACGGCAACGCCTACTCGCGACGCCAGGGAGAGAAAGACCGGCTCCTGTTCCTGGTCGAGGGCATGAACATACGCGCCTGTTCGACGGTAAACGACGACGAGCGCGGCGAAGGCTACAAGCTGGTATCGCGCGAGCTGCTGCTCTACAAAGACCCCGCTACGGGCGAGGTGCTGTCCACCTGGGACAACCCCTGGACGGGCGAAACGGTCGACGTGCTGCACGTCGCCAACGATCCGGTCAACTTTACCGCCTACAAGATCGGCCGCGACGGCAAGCCGTCCACGTTCCGCGGCGATTTCCTCGGCGACCGCTGGTGGCAGACCAACACCTTCCCGCTGTTCTACCCCAACCCGCTGGCGAGCGAGTACCAGAAGGAAATCGGCGGCACCTACCACGCCACTGAAATGTTCAACTTCATGGGCGACACGGAATCGCTGCTCGATCCGGACACGACCACGGCGGAAGTACAGGTCGGCTGGGTACGCATGTCCGACTGGCTGCCGTGGATGATGATGCAGGGGCGCGAAGGTGTGATCTACATGCACACGGCCGGGCGCAAGCTCGACTCCTTCGACGACATGTCCGATACGATGAAGGCGGAGATCGAGAAGCACTATCCGGACTACGTGGCGCCGCCGCCGCTCGACGATCCGCGCCGCAACGAGACGAGCTGGATCTACTACAAGAAGGTACGCGACGGGGAACGCACCGCGCCGGTCCGCGACTGACCGTGGCCAGCATCGTCAAGCGCACGACGCTGATCGTGCGCGATATCGAAGCGTCGGTACGTTGGTACAAGGATGTGCTGGGCCTGTCCGTATGGATGGACACTGACTTCACGCTGTCGGGCGTCGGGCTCGCCTGCGGCAAGGCGGGCGACAAGACACACCTTGTCATTCTGCAGGCGGAGGACCCGAAGGTCGGCATGATCGGTCTCCTGCAATGGGTCGACCCGCCGCTGCCGGCGCCCGAAGAGATCCCGCGCACCGTCGGCTACGGCAGCCCCACCTTTGTGGTCGAAGCGGAAGATGCGCGCGCCAGCTGCGAGGCCGCGCGTGCGCTCGGGACGCGCATTCATGCCGAGCCGCACGAGTGGTCGGTCACGGGGCACGACGGCCGCATCAAGCACTTCCTGAGCGTCTCGCTGTTCGACCCGGACGGCTACTTCTTCGAATGCAATCAAGTCCTGCGCATCGAAGATGCGTGAACGGCGGTCCATCCGGTGAAGGAAGACCGCAACTGCCAGTGGCGAGTCGCGAGACGCCCGCAGGGTAATGTCGTTCGCGAGGATTTTGCCTACACGGAAGAAGACATACCCGCACCCGGCGACGGCGAGTTCCTGCTGAAGAACTACTACGTCAATCTCGCCCCCGTCATGCGCATGTACATGGGCGGAGAAGCCGTTGCAGGTGAACGTCCACTCGCGATCGGCGACGTTATTCACGGGCGCGGAGTAGCGGAGATCGTCGAATCGCGGCACCCGGGGTTTGCCGTGGGCGACTTCGTACATGGGCAGACGGGCTGGCAAACCTACAAGGTCTCCGCCGGCACGGCGCAGGAAAAGTTTCGCAAGGTGCCCGACGTCGGCATGCGCTACACGGTTGCGCTCAGCGCGCTCGGCATGACCGGATTCTCTGCTTACTTCGGCTTCGTCGACTGCGGACGCCCCAAGGAAGGCGATGTCGTCGTGGTGTCCGGAGCGGCCGGCGGCGTCGGCACGCACGTCGTGCAGATTGCCAAAGCCATGAACTGCTATGTCGTCGGGGTTGCAGGCGGACCAGAGAAGTGCGAGTTGATCCGCTCCCTGGGCTGCGACGCGAGCATCGATTACAAGTCGGCCGACCTCGCGAGCGCCATTCCGGCAGCCTGCCCCGACGGCATCGACCTGTATTTCGACAACGTAGGGGGCGACACGCTATCGACTTGCCTCGAGAACCTCGCCATGCATTCGCGCATCGTGCTGTGCGGTTCCATCTCCGAATACCTGCTCGACGAGCCTTACGGTCTGACGAACTACACCCGGCTGCGCAGAACCAACTCGCTCATGCAGGGCTTCTTCATCTACAACCATGTCGACGACTTCGACCGCGCCGAGGCCGACATGTGCCGCTGGCTAAAATCGGGAGCGGTCAAACCCGTGGAACATGTATTCGACGGCTTCGAGAGCCTGCCGGATGCGCTGGCTAGCCTGTACTCCGGCAGCAATACCGGCATGGCGCTGGTCAGAGCCCGCCGCGGGCCTTACGACGAGGAATAGGACAATGACCGAACAAAGCAGAGTGCGCTTTCAACGCGCCAACTTCGTGGTGAGCGATCTCGACCGCTCGCTCAAGCTGTACTGCGACGTGCTGGGATTCGAGGTAGCGTTTACCAAGGACTCCGAGAAGACGTCGTATTCGTACCCTGTCTTCGAAATCGATGCGGACGACACCATTCGTTTCGCAGTGCTCAGCGCTCCCGGCCAGCCGCGGGTCATGGCGCTTACCGAAGTCTCTTCGCCGCTGCCCGAACCCGGCATGCCGCGGCGCAGCGCCATCGTGCTGGACGTCGCTAACATCGACGCGGTTGTCGCTGCGGCGGAAAAGGCAGGTTGTCACGTGTACGAAGAAGGCGAATTGCTCACCCACGACGGCCGCAAGGGCCGCGAAGTCGGCATCGTCGACTACGACGGCAACCTGATCGTCATTTACCGTATCCCGGCAACAGAGTCTTCGCAGTGAGTACAAGCGACGAACGGCAATACCCGAGCAGCGCCTATGCCTGGTACATGGTGGTTATCCTGACCATTGCCTACATCCTGTCGTTCGTCGATCGCTATGTCTTCGGCCTGCTGATCGAACCGATCAAGGCGGACTTCGGACTGACCGATCTGCAGATCTCGATGATCGGCTCAACGGCCTTTGCCATTTTTTACGCCACGATGGGCCTGCCGCTCGGGTATCTGGCCGATCGCACGCGCCGCACCTGGATGCTCGGTGTCGGCGTGCTGGTCTGGTCCGCGGCAACCGTCGCCTGCGGCCTCGCCAAGAATTTTGTGCAGATGTTTATGGCACGCATGGCCGTCGGCGCCGGCGAAGCGACGCTGGGGCCGTGCGCCATGTCCATGATCTCGGACAGCTTCCCCCGGGAAAAACGCGGCAAGCCCATTGCGTTCTATTCCGCGGCGCTGTCGCTCGGTGCCGGTATCGCGTCGTTGGTGAGCGCCACCATACTCGTCTGGGCAAACTCGGTGCCCGAACTCTCAATGCCGATTGTCGGTGTCGTCAAGCCCTGGCAGTTTGTGTTTATCGTCGTGGGGCTGCCCGGAATTTTTGTTGCCGCGCTCATGCTGACGCTGCGGGAACCGCCGCGGCAATTCAGCAAAGATGCCGCCGGCGGGCAATCGATCGGGGACACGCTGCGGCATTTCCGCCGGCACTGGAAGGTCTACGGCTGCTGCATCTCGTTCGCGAGCGTAATGGTCATCGTCGCTTACAGCCAATTTTTCTATGCGCCGATGTTCCAGCGCACCTGGGGTTGGGAACCGCAAACGTATGCCGTTTGGAACGGTATCGTGCTGCTCGCCATCGGGCCGGCTTCGGTGAATTTCGCAGGCTACATGAACGACCGCCTGTACAAGCGCGGCATTAGCGATGCGCCGCTGCTGATCGGGATAATCGGCGTGCTGCTGATCGTTCCGACCGGCATCGTTATTCCACTCATGCCCAGTCCGGAACTCGCGTTTGCAGTGATCGTGCTCAACACCATCGGCATCGCGACCACGACCGCGACTTCCGTTACGGCACTCATGAACATCACGCCGTCGCAGTTCCGCGGTCAGACCGCCGCGCTCTACTACATGATCGTCAGCATGCTCGGACTGATACTCGGACCGAACACGGTGGGCGCGCTGTCGGACTACGTCTTCGGCAACGAGCACCTGAACTATGCTGCATCCGCGACGGTGGCGATCTACGGCATACCCGTGCTGTTTCTAATCGGCTACGCGCGGCGCCTGTATCAGGCCGAACACGATGCTCAGCAGTTTAAGGAAGCGCCGGCATGAAGGCGATTCACAAGATCTACGGCAACTCGAGCGCCGGTCAGGTACACATGCGCGTGCTCGACGCGAAAGAGGCTGCAGCCGACGGCGCAAACAGGCCGCTCGTCTGCCTGCATGCGGCGCCGTACAGCGGACTGTATTTCAGTACCGTCATGCCGCTGCTCAACGCCGCGCGGACGGTTATCGCCCCCGACTATCCGGGGTATGGCGGCTCCGACCCGGTGCCGAACGGTGCGCCGGACATCGCCGACTACGCAAGGGCAACGCTCGAGTCGCTCGCCAGCCTCGGTTTCGACCCGCCCTACGACGTGCTGGGTTTTCACACCGGCTGCCTCGTGGGCGTCGAGATGCGGCGGCTCGCGAGTGACAGCATCGAGCACCTGCTGCTATGCGACGTGCCCTATTTCAACGCCGAGACGCAGGCGGAACTGCGCGTCAAGATGGGCAAGGCGCTGCCCGTTACAGCCGAACTCTCGAGCCTGTCCGCAGCCTGGGATTTCGACGTGAGCAGCCGTCTCGAAGCCGCCGGCCTCGATCGATCGCTGCAGCTGTTTGTCGAACATATGCGCGCGGCGCCCGACGATCATCTCGCGTTTGTCGCGGCATTTAGCTACGACTGCGTAACGCGTTTTGCCGAACTCGCCGGTCGCACGACCGTAATCGCCACCGAATCGGGCCTCAAGGAGGCCAGCAAGACAGCCGCCGCCGCAATCGCCGGCGCGACGCTGGTCACGGCGGACGACATCCAGGGCGCAGTCTTCGAAGCCGGTGCCCGGCGCATCGCGCAATACATCAACGACAGTCTGGACGGCGGCGGATGAACGAATACTTGCTCATCAAGTTCCTGCACCTGATCGGTTTCGCCTACTGGCTGGGCGGCGACCTGGGGGTGTTTCACTCGAGCTACTGGGTCTCGAACCCCAGGCACTCACCCGAGGTTCGCGTTGCTGCCGCCAAAATCCTGTTCTGGCTCGATCAGATCCCGCGCATTTGTATGACCCTCATGCTGCCGCTCGGCCTGCAGCTTGCCTACATGTCCAACCTGCTGGCGGTATCGCCACTGGCGATGACGCTGATCTGGCTTGGCTGCGTCGCCTGGCTCGGTATGGTGCTGTACCTGCACGCGGCCGCCGCGTCGCCGTTCAAATCGCTCTTGACGAACTTCGACTTCTGGTTTCGTCTGATCCTGTCGCTGTCGCTGCTCGGCACTGGCGCCGCCGCGCTGTTTGCGGGCGCCTTCGCATGGCCTTACTGGATTGCGCTCAAGCTTATGATCTACGGCGGCCTCGTTGGCCTCGGTCTGCTCGTCCGGATCAAGCTCAAGCCGTTTGGCCCTGCCTTTGCGCATATCGCTCAGGGTCAGGGCACGGACGCCGACGACGCGGCCATCCGCGCGAGTCTGGGCGGCACGCGGCCCCTGGTTGTGGCAATCTGGCTGGGGTTGTTCGCCAGCGCGGCGTTGGGCACACACCTTATTTGATCTGCAGCTTTTGAACCGGAGGTTAACAACATGGGCGCATTCATGATCATTCAGGCGGACATTACGGATCCGCAGCGGTTCATGGAGTACGGCAAACACACGGCGGCGCTGGTTGCCAAATGCGGCGGACGCTACCGCGTCATGCGCGCGGCCTGCGAACAGCTCGAAGGTGAACAGGACGCACGCAAGATCGTCGTGTCGGAGTGGCCGTCCATGGAGGCGGCAAAAGCCTTCTGGAACTCACCGGAATACGCTGAACTCAAGAAGCTGCGCGAAGGGGCCGGCGATTGCCACGTGTATCTCACCGAGATCACCGGAGACTAGAGCCATGAGCCTCGACCGCTACAACGCCCTCGCCCTGCAGACGCGCTGCGATACGGTCAATCGGCTGCCGGACGCCGAAGTCCGCTCTGCAATGCTCGCGAGCATCGCGCGGGTTGACGACCAGATCCGCTCGGCCAAGGCGTTTGTCGGTTCGGACTTGCGGCTGGTCGTACTGCCCGAATACTTCATGACAGGTTATCCGCTCGGCGACACGATCGAAGGCTGGGCGGAAAAGGCGGCCATTAGCGAGGGCGGCGAGGAGTATTCTGCCCTGGCAAAAGCCGCCGAGGCGAACGACGTTTACCTCTGCGGCAACGCCTACGAGACGGACGAACACTTTCCCGGACTGTATTTTCAGACCTGCTTTATCGCCGCGCCAACCGGAGAGATTATCCTTCGCTACCGGCGGCTCATTTCCATGTTCGCGCCGACGCCGCACGACGTGTGGGACAAATACGTCGATATCTACGGTCTGGATGCCGTGTTCCCCGTCGTGGATACGGAGCTTGGACGGCTCGCCTGCTGCGCCTCGGAGGAAATTCTGTTTCCCGAGATCACGCGCGCGCACGCGCTGCGCGGCGCGGAAGTCATCCTGCATCCCACCGGCGAGGTTGCCAGTCCCGAGTTGACGCCCAAAGACATTGCCAAGCGCGCGCGGGCACTCGAAAACCTCGTTTACGTCGTCTCCGCGAATACGGGCGGTATCTACAACGCGGGCATGCCGCCCGCCTCTACCGATCGTATGTCGAAGATTGTCGACTACAAAGGTAACGTCATGTGCAACGCATCCGGCGGAGAAACCATGGCCGCCAACGCAACGCTCGACATTGCGGCGCTTCGCGCTTATCGGCAACGGCCAGGGATGCCCAACTACTTTGCACGTCAGCGGCTCGAACTATTCAGCGCGGCGTATGCGGACAGCATTTATCCGCCCAATACTTTGCTGAACGGCGGTGAGCACATCGTCCCGGAGCGGGCGCACTTCATGCAGCGCCAGCTCGAAGCGATCGCGCGGCTCGAGAAAAAGACTACGATCTGAAAAGCTCCGCGCCTCAGAGGGTCTCTGCTGGGTGCTTAGGCAAGTGTTTGAGCGATTGAGAGATCTTCGCAACCGGGATCGAGTGTGATCCTCGTGCTTGTCAGTCCGAATTCTCGCGCAGACGGTTTTCGCCCGAGCTGGTTGTCGGGCTGTGAGCCATTACGCGACTTGCATTTGTTCTCAAACAAAAAAAGGCCACCTCATTCGAGATGGCCTTCGGTTCTTACACGGCCCCGGCTCGGGGCCCTGTGATTTATTCGCCGGCTCGTTAAGCGGCGACGATGTTTTCCGCCTGCGGGCCTTTCTGGCCCTGCGTAACGGTAAACTCGACCTTTTGGCCTTCAGCGAGCGTTTTGAAACCTTCGCTCTTGATCGCACTGAAGTGCGCAAAAACGTCGGGGCCGGATTCCTGCTCGATGAAGCCAAAGCCTTTGGCTTCGTTGAACCATTTAACGGTTCCAGTAGTGGTTGACATAGTCGTTTCCTGTTTAATCAAAATAATATGGGCCCGTTTCCAAGGGCCAGTGTAGCTGGAAGTGTTGCAATTACTGATGAAAAACAGGACGAGGAACTACGGAAGAGACTTCTGCGGGAACGTCGAAATGGAGTGCATAGTGAAGAGCGCACTTACAGGCTCGACAGAGTATAGAGCTTAATGCCGCTTAAGCAAGCGTTATCTGCCCAGCCAACAAGTCATTTTCGAAGTATCCGGGTCAAGGCGTGTTCATTCACGGACGCTGCGCGTACAGTGGTCACTCAACGCTACCCGCATATTGAGCTTAAGGGCTTCGACAGCCCATATCCTCCATTTTCGGACCTGCATTCATCGGGAGGATTCATGAGCACAAAACTACATGTTGGGAACATAGCGTCCACGGTTTTGGAAGGCGACCTGCAAGCGACGTTTGCGAAGTTCGGAGCGGTCGATAAGGTCGAAATAGCCAGAGATTCCGGCACCGGATCGAGTAAAGGTTTTGCTACTGTCTCGATGGCGCGGGACGAGGATGCTGCTGCCGCGATCGGGCGCCTCAACTTCACTCAATACGCCGGCCGTACGATCGGCGTCAGTCGATCACGGTGAAACGTATTTCTATAGAACGCCATTCGCTTGATTGAAGACGACTATCAAATCGTATCGGTGGAATCGACCGCTCCGCCGGAGCATATGGGCGGTACTGGCTGGTATTGCTACGTCATCGGGCAGGGCACGAACACAATTCGTGGTTACCAGCAAGGCAGCCTGGAAACCGTAAGGCAGTCGGTGGAAGAGATCGTCACGCGTTTAAACGAACGGCGCCTCGGCAGACGCGGACAGGTTTACCTGAACATGACGAAACAGGACAAGAAACAGGACAAGAAACAACGATGAGCAAAGGACAAAAGAGCAACAAAGAGACCAAGAAACAACCGGCCATGACCGCAAAGGAAAAGAAGGCCGCTAAGAAAGCAAAGAAGAACGAGAAGGGCCGCATGGGCCAATGATTCGTCCCGGCTTACGTTGGTGTGGGCAGTGATGACACCAAATCCCCTTGGTCTCTTCATCGGCCAGCTTATGCGTCAAACTACACCTCATCTGAGCATCCGTACGGTGTATCAATCCTTAATATCGCCGTAGTCCGGATCCAGCTTTTCGTACGCCGCCCAGTCCGTCGATACGCGACGCTCGTCGATGATCGTGCGCTGCAATAGCCGGTCGGTCTTGAACCACTGCCACACCCGGGCGCGCGCTTCGCCGTCGTCGCTAAGCTGAATCATCTCGTAGAGGTACAAATCGGGTTCGCCGTTGCGCGTCCAGTGCAGCATCATCGTGCGCTTGTGTTCGTCGAGATCGACCGCTTCGGCCCAGCCCGTGATCTCGTTGGTGAAAACCAGACGCGTGCCCTGAACCTCGGCGGGAAAATCCCGGGTTTCTTTCTTGCCGTCCGCCCAGCGATAGACGTTTGTCTGATGATAATCGCGATCCTCGATCACGCGGCAGATAAGGCGTGACTTGTGTTCGTCGATTTTCTCGCCGCGCGGATCGTAGTAACGGTAGTAGCCTTCCCATACGCCTTCGTTGCGCGCCAGAAAAGGCAGAGATGCTCTTAAAGACATGCTGAACCCTCATTGCTTTGGACCGACAGCCGGGACCCGCCCGGGCCCGTGTCCAGTCGATAATCGGAATTGAAAGAAACCGGAACGAGGCGCATCGCGCGGCGTTAGTGCTAGTCCAGTCCGAGCGCCCCGGGGTTTACCCGTCGCGCGGGGTCCACGGCCGCCTTGATGCGTTCGACGAGTTCGATACTGTCGGCGCTTAGTCCCTGCTTGTACGGATACGACTTGCCGATCTGCATGTGTATGCCGCCCTCTTCCTCGTACAGGTCGATCAGCGCCTGGCGAACGCGCGCCGTGACCTTGGCGGCCTCCTCGTTACGTTCGAAACCGGGCAGCTTTTTCAAGACGTGGTCTTCGACGTATTGCCGATGAATCTCGTTCAGGGAGTCCGGCGTGAAGAATACGGGTTCGAGTACAAAGGCGTTGGTGGATACGGCGGCAAACAGGAAACCGGTGCCGATACCGTGCTTGTCCAGTTCCTCCCGGTATTGTTCGAACACGGCGTAAGTACGTTCGGTCACCTGCCGGGCTTTGGAATGCGGCAGCAGAGTATGTATGGGCACCCAGCGTTCGCCGTTCGGGCCCACCATGTTGTTCAGCGGCGTGAACGGATTCGCCCGAATGATCTTCGGAATACTGTTTTCGATTTCCCGGCCGCCATGCCGCTCGCAGATCCGGCGAGCCTCGGCAATGCCCGCCTGCACGGCGGCTTCGGTTTTTTCCTCGATCATGACGTGCATCGAGAATTTGACCTGGTCCATGAAGCCCCGGCCGGCCATCGCAACTTTGGCGCCGTCTTTGATAGAGCCCATCAAGGACTTGCCGGACTTGAGCACGCCGGCGAGTTTCTTCACGTCGCTCATGACGCTTTCCCGCTGCATGCGCACGGACTGCAGATAGGGATCGAAGCCGAATACCTCGTCGGCAATCTCGGCGCGCGCTATTTCGCTCATTGCGCCAATGATCGAAGGATAATCCTCGAAGTCGAAGGACACCGCATCGCGGTGTTCGCGCACGGGCACGAGACGGAACGTGGCAACGGCCTTGAAGCCGAGCGCGCCGGCATCGCAGCTAAACAGTCCTGTCAGATCGGGACCGTAGTGCCGGAAAAACGGCGTGCCGTTGGTCTGCGCGCCGGCGCCGGTTTTGACGACGCTACCGTCGGCCAGAACCACTTCGAGGCCAATGACCGAATCGGCCGCCGTGCCAAAACGTGCCGAGCCCCAGAATATGCTGTTTTGCGACAGGCCCCCGCCGACGGTCGCGTGAATGCCGGACAGCGTCCCCCAGTAAGGTGTGCGCAGCCCGCTGCCCTCGAGCGCATCGTTGAGATCTTTCCACGTGCAGCCGCACTCGACCGTCACGTACATATCGTCGGCGTTAATCTCCACGATATTGTTCATGCGCTGCATGTCGACGACCACGCTGCCGGCCTCCACGGGCACGTAGCCGCGCGTATACGACATGCCGCCGCCACGCGGAATGACCGCGTGCCCGGCGCCGGTCACAGCCGCGACCGCGCGGCTTAGCTGCTCCGTCGAACCCGGACGTATAACCGCTTTGGCCGGCATCGATTTCGTATAGACATCCTGCGCATAGAGCACGCAGCTCGCCTCGTCGGTCAGGACGTGCTCTTGACCCAGCTCGGCAACGAGCTGATCGATCAGGCTGTTATCGTGCGATTCGGCCAATGACATGGCGGCCTCCCGGGCAGGTATCCAGTATGCGTCGTACGGCGTATTGCCGAAGTTTGCACAATTAATCCGTGCGGCGCGGCAAATGTTCTATTAATATAACATTATAGCAGCCCGAACAAGCGGAATAACGATGAGCCAGAATACGCGAATCCTTCTCAAGCGACAGAGCGAAGGTACGCCGGTAGTCGAGGATTTCGAAACCACGACGAGCCCCATGCCGGCCCCTGGCGATGGCGAACTACTCTGCGAGACGATCTACCTGTCGCTCGACCCCTATCTGCGCGGCAAGATCAGCGGGCGCCACATATCCGGCGCAATCCTGCCCGGCGACCTGATGGCGGGCGAAGCCATTAGCCGGGTGATCGAATCCAACCACGCCGACTACGAGCCGGGCGACCTGATTGCCGCCCATACGGGCTGGCAGGCCTACAGCACGCCGTCGGCAGACGACGTGCGGCGCATCGACCCGTCCGTGGGCCCGCTGTCGACCTTCCTTGGCGTACTCGGCATGCCCGGCCTGACGGCCTACGCCGGCCTGCTGCGACTGGGCGAGCCCGTCGCCGGCGATACCGTACTGGTATCCGCCGCCTCCGGCGCGGTGGGTTCCATGGTTGGTCAGATCGCCATGCTCAAAGGCTGCCGGGCCATTGGCATCGCGGGCGCGCCCGAGAAGCGCGCCTGGGTGACCGATACCGCAGGGTTCGAGGCCTGTGTCAGCTACAAGACCGGCGACCTGCGCGAACAGCTCGACGCGGCCTGTCCCGACGGCTTCGACCTGTACTTCGACAACGTCGGCGGCGACACGCTGCAGGCGGCCATGGAGCGCCTGCGGCTGGGCGCCCGGGTGGTACTCTGCGGACTCATGGCACAGTACAACACGACGGAAATGCCGCCAGGACCAAACCCCGCTTGGATCATCAAGGCGCGCGCCACCGTGCGCGGCATGGTCGTCTACGATCACGAGGACCTGCGGGATACGTTTGTCCAGGAAGTCAGCGCCTGGCTGCGGGACGGCAAGATCCAGTACCTCGAAGACCGGACCGCGGGACTCGAAAACGCCGCCGAGGCGTTCTCGCGCCTGATGCGCGGCGAGAACGTCGGCAAGGCAATCGTTGCGGCCAGCGACGAATAGCCCGGCCGGCTCGCGCTAGGCGCCCCGCTTGTGCTCGTCGCACAGAGTTCGCTGGTACAGCTCGCCGTCGCGAAACCAGTGCCATGTGCGGCCGCGCTGCCGCCCATCGGACGACAGCACGATGACTTCGTTGAAGTGCTCGCCGGGTTTGTCGTTGCGCTCGAGCGTCAGCAAGACAAGGTCGTCTCTGGTCACCCAGCCATAGCCGGTAAAACGGTCGTTGTCCCAGACGATACGGTCACCGTCCAGAATGCCGCCAAACTCGCTTTCGAAGGTATCGCCGTTATCCCAGTCGAAACGGTTTTTCTGCAGATACACGATCTCACCGCTGTCGGGAAACTCGCAGATCACGCGGCTGCGGTGCCGATCCGTGATCTCACCCGCCTTGCTGATCGTCGTATAGGTCCCTTCCCAAACGCCCTCGTGCCTGAGCATGGCGGGCATACGCTCGGCGATTAACGCGCGGTTGCTCATGCTTGTCTACGCCTACATGAACGGCGTAACGTCCTTGTTCGACTGCATGTAACAGTTCGCGAGCAGCCACTTGAGATTAATCCCGATGCGGTCGGCGTCCGGCACCGTAAACGCATAGCCAAGTTCCTTGCGCTCGCCGTCCGTCTCTTCACTGAGATAAACCACCAGCGAATCGCGGGCGAACGCATCGCGGTAATTGTTGATCGGCCAGTCGACGAGTAGCAGGCTAATGCCAAGCCGCCGCCCGTCCTTCGAATCGAACCAGACCTGGCCGCCCCGGTCGTGCAGGCGCAAACCGTCGTAGCGATCGTAAGGCTCGGCGCGGCCGCCGCCGACACCCGGTATGTCGGCATAACACTCGAACTCGCGCACCCGGTGCAGCGCAAAGTCGCCGCCTTCTATGCCGGCGATCGTCAACCAAAGCTGAGCTTCGCTTAAAACCAGGCGCGCGGGGTCCCAGCGCCCGCAGCCCGCGGTAGCCGCATCCGCGACGAATTCAGCCGCGCTGCGGCGCCAGATCAGGCGGCACGGGCCTGCGCTGGCCGAGTCGCTAATACCCGGATCGACGCCCGGTGGATAGTAGCGGCTGGTCAGCACCACAGCCCGCTCCTGATGGTCGACGGCCAGCGACCAGGAATAACGCGCCGCCGGCTCGGTGGGTTTGTCGTTCCAGTTGGCCGTCACCTGGAAGTGATGCGGCCGGCCTTTGACCTCGACGATGTCGAGGTGCAAACGGCGGTGCCTGGTCTCGCGCTGACCGCGGCGATCGAAATAGCTCTGGTTCGCGTTGTCGAAACCGCCGGCGAGCATTGCGCCGATAACCTGAAAGTCGCGCTCGTAAGGCTTGCTGTCCTGACCCTGCCCGTAGGCGTTGACTGAAAAACACAGCACGCTCAGCACAAAGACTCTGAAGTAGCGCATATCCCCCCCTTCTACAAGTAGTGGTTAAGCATCGGCCAACGCCTGTAATCCGCTCAGGGGACTTTTGCTTCGAGCTCTTCGATCAGCATACCGACGTAATAATCGCTGGTTAGCGTTTTCGCCTCTACAAGGTAGGCCTGCAACTCGGCCGGCGGAATCTCGACGCCGCAGGCGGCAAAATCGCCGCGCATGTAGTGTCTCGGCAAGGCTACGAGCGCCGCCAGGCGGCGGTACCGCGCCGCCTTCTGCCAAAGCCTCAAAGCCTGGCAGGTATTCTGCTCAATGGTGACTCCGAGCAAATGCAGATAGCCAATTACGAACAGCGACTGCGGGTACTCTGCTTTGAGCGCGACCAGCCGGTACCGCATCGCTTCCTCGCCGCGTCCGGCGTAACCATACGCGCGACCGAGCTGGTAGTTGAGGCGCGGATTGCTCGGGTCTTTTGCGACAGCGCTGGTGCAGGCGTCAATTGCCGCATCGATGTCCATTTCGGCGCGGGTCACCGGCGGACCGACGTGCCCTGGATCCCGGCCGTGCGCAGCCAGCCGGTCGCAGTCAGTAATCTCCTGCGACCAGCGATCGAACTTGTAGTCCCAAAACTCAACGGCGGAAGCAACGGACGGAACAACAACACAGGCGGTGAAAGCGGACAGGATCACAACGATTCGCATTGCTCGAATTCTCTGACGTCGACAACGTCAGTGTACCGCAGCAGCAGGCATCACGCTCAGGCTCGCGGCTCGACAACCTCACTTAGCAAGGCTATCTAGTAGGTACTCGCTTCCAGCTTGAGCAGCGCGGGAACGTCGCTCGGCTTGTACAAATCGATCTGCGACAGGGCCACGGGTTCGTTCGGCTCGGCGGTAATCACGAGAGTGTCTTTCCCTTGCAGAAACTCGACATACGGATCGATGACGTATTCGTCGAACTCGATACCACTATCGACGCCGTACTGCTTGAACGCGTCGATCTGGGCCTTAAGTATCTGCTCGGCGGTAAGTCCGTTGCGCTCGCAATGGGCATGGATACGCTCGTTCAGCGAGCGGTCCGTGTACTCCAGCCGGAAGCGGCTCATGCGCGGCTTGTAGCCGCCCGTCATTGCCTGGCCGGGCGTAAAGCTGCCGGCCAGCTCCAGACTGGCTGTGGCATCCCACATATCGTCGATGCGCATGTCGAAATCGACGAGGATGCCTGCCGCTTCCCGACGGAAGCCGGTACGCATGGAAAACACCTGCTCGGTATAGCCAAGGTCGCCCAGCATCGCCGGCGACAGCCCGTACTGGCCGGCGCAGGTGAGCTGCGGATCCTCAGGTATTTCGCGGCCGCTGGCCTCCTCCATGAAACGGTAGGCCGTCCTGAAGTAATCCGCATCCGCGGGTACGCGGGCGTTTTCGACGATAAAGCCGAAATAATCGGGAATGCTATCGTGTTTGAGCGTCACGAAATCCGAGATTTTCAACAGGGCGAAAAAGCCGCCCGTATCGATCCCCACTCGATCGATGTTCAGCGGGTCGCGAAAATCGTTGAAGTCGACCTGTATCCCTTCGACCGTCAACTCGCCGCCGAAGGTCGAGCGGACGCCCTCATACTCGATCTTCGCGAACGGCGACGCCATCATGACAACCCGATCCATGCTTTTCGAGACCTTGCTGTGCAGTTGCCACTTGGCAACCCCGTATGCAAGACCCGCGGCCAGCAGTCCCAGAATCAGCAGTTTTTTCATGACCAAACTCTCGAAAGCAGTCGAACGTGTCGAGATTAGGCCCTGCGGGCCCCGCTGGCGCGTAGTGGTGTCACACAATTACCGGGCTTTCGCCGAATTGCCGAAGGCATTGGCAAACAGTGTGAAACGGGTCACACAAGAACGGCGTTTACCCTTGCCGATCCGCCGGCAGGGTTTAGTCGGACGCCTGACCGTCGCCCGGCCTGCTGGCATGCGCGACAGGATAGGCATCTGCAACGTAGGCGGGGCCTTTCATGATCCACACGACGACGCAGCCAATGGCAACGGTTAGCACCGCCGTCAAGAGCGTCGCGAGAAGAGACCAGGCAAAAATGTCGATTGTCGTAATGGTTTTTGCGGGATTCGGCACCGCAGCCGCGCCGGCATAGACACGGCCGCCAAACGCGATCGATGCCGGCACGAGCACGGCCGCAATGGCGGCATACGGCATTGCGCGCAGCAACCGCCACTCGAGTCCCGGTGGCGCCACGCGATCATGGAGTCTGCGAAACAGGCGCATGACTGTCGTCCGAAGTTCAGTCTAAGCGCAAGTTTGCGCGATTTGAGCCCGACTGTCGCGCAATTTTTTGTCGCAATTTGTACTTGTGGTGGAATGCAGCGGCGACCGCAGAGTGCGCGCAGCGCTCAGGCGATTGCCAAGGCGGGGCATTGCCGCTACTTTGTGCCGAATCGCGAATCGTAAGCAGGTCAATGAGCGTTCGGCGAGTCACATCACATGAGTTTGAGCTGCACGTACCGCTGATCATCGTGGGCGCCGGAGCATGCGGCCTGTCTGCGGCGCTCGCTGCGCACGACGCGGGTGCCGAGCCGCTGGTCCTGGAGCGCGACATCAACCCCGTCGGTTCGACAGGCATGTCGTACGGTGCAATTTGTGCGGCAGGCACGCGGCAGCAGAGGGCTGCCGGCATCGAAGATACCGCGCAATCGCTGGAGCGGGATATCAACGCCATGACCCGCGGACAGACGGATCCAGCCCTCGCCGCTCTCGTTGCAAGGGAGGCGGGTCCAGCCGTCGAGTGGCTCGCCGACTCGCACGGCGTCTCGCTGACGGTCGAAACGTCCTGGACGGGCATGGGACACCGGCAGCCGCGGCTGCACGCACCGGAGGACCGTTCCGGCCAGACGCTGTTGAATTTTCTCCTGACCGCTATAGCCAGGGCTGAAATCGACCTTGTTACGGGCGCGCGCGTCAGCACGCTGTTTGCGGACGCCGACAACCGGGTACTCGGCCTCGAGATTGAACGGCCGGACGGCGACAGAGAGACGATAGGCTGCGACGCGCTGATACTGGCCAACTCCGGCTTCGGCGCAAACCGTGACATGGTGAAAGAACACATGCCGGCAGTTGGCGGCGCCCGCTACTACGGCCACGAAGGAAACCTTGGCGACGGCATCCTATGGGGACAGGCACTCGGCGGCGCCGTCGCCGACATGGGCGCCTATCAGGCTCTGGGCTCGCTCGCCGATCCGCAGGCGCTCGTGATTCCGCATACGCTGCTGATCGGCGGCGGCATACAGGTGAATTCGGATGGGCTGCGCTTCGAAAACGAACTCGACAACATTTCCGGACAGGCACTGACCATTCTGCAGCAGCCGGGCGGCATCTGCTGGATGGTCTACGATCAGCGCTTGCATGAATCCGCACTGGCGCGCTTTCAGGAGTACCGGGACGCCGACGCCATCGGCGCGGCAAAAACCGCAGGTACGATCGCCGAACTCGCCCGCCGCTGCAAACTCCCGGAAAACGCTCTGACCGAGACGCTAGCCGAAGTCGCCGAGTTCGGGCAACGGGAGCAGACCGATGAATACGGCCGCAGCTTCAAGAGTGGAGAACGGCTCCGTCCGCCCTACTTCGCCATTCGCGTCGGCGCAGCGCTGTTTCACACCCAGGGCGGATTGCTCGTGAACGAGCAGGCCCGGGTCACGGACGAACGCGGGCAGGCGCTGCCGAATCTGTTCGCGGGCGGCGGTGCCGCCAGATCGGTATCGGGCCCGGGCGAATGGGGCTATCTGCCCGGCATGGGCTTGTGCACGGCGGTGACGCTCGGGCGTATCGCCGGTCGCGAAGCCGCCAGGCAGGTTAGCCAATGAACAGCGTCGATTCGCTACTCGCGTTTAGCGGCGCTGCAAGCTACGAAGATCTATCCGACGCGTCCAGGGAGGCAGCAAAGACATTCCTTGCGGATGCGATTGCCGTCGGGATTAGCGGCAGCCGCGATCCGGCGGCGCATAGCGTCAGAACCATCGTTACCGGCTGGGGCGGCGGCGACCGGGCATGCGTACTCGGCAGCGAGCGGCGCTTGCCGGCGGCGTCGGCAGCCTACGTCAACAGCTTTCAAGTGCATTGCCAGGAATTCGATCCGCTGCACGAAGGCGCGACAGTGCACGCCATGGCTGTAATGACCGGTGCGCTGCTGGCGGTCGCCGAGGATCGCAATCTGAGCGGCAAGGCGCTGTTGCTCGGTATCGCCGTGGGCGTCGAGGTTGCCGTCACTCTCGGGCTCGCCGCCCGCGAAGGCCTGCGCTTCTTCAGGCCCGCCACGGCCGGTGCTCTGGGCGCGGCCGTCGCGCTCGCCCGGATGGACGAGGTCGCTCCCGACACCGCCCGCGACGTACTCGGTTTTACCTACAGCCAGCTTGCCGGCACGATGCAGGCACACGTCGAGGGCAGCGTTGCGCTTCCCCTGCAGATCGCCGCCGCAGCGCGCGCGGCCGTGTGCAGTCTGGACCTCGCAAAGGGCGGCTTGCAGGCTCCGCACGATGTGCTCGACGGAGCTTTCGGGTACTTCGAACTCTACGAGCGCGGCGGTTCGCTCGAGGCATGGCTCGGCGCCATGGGCAAGCCCTGGCGGATCACCGAACTCGCGCATAAGCCCTTTCCGACGGGCCGCGCCGCGCACGCCGTCCTCGATGCTCTACGGCGTCTCGGGCAAACGCACTCGTTCTCCCCCGGCGACATCGAGCGCATACGGGCGACCGTACCGCCGCTGATCAAGCGGCTCGTGGCCCGGCCCGCGTTTAAGGGCATGAGCGTCAACTACGCCCGGCTTTGCCTCGGGTTCCTCATTCCGAGTCTGCTGCGGGACGGGCGCATCGATGCCGGCACGTTTACACGAGAGCGCCTAGCCGACGCCGAGTTGCTGTCGTTCGGTTCTCGCACGGAGTTCATCGAAGACTCGAGCCACGGTACCGATGTTCTGAGTCCGCAATTCGTAAGCGTACTGCTCAAAGACGGTTCCGAACTCGGCCAGGAGGTGCCGCATACACTCGGCAGCCCCGAAAACCCGCTCTCGCGGCAGCAACGGCAGGAGAAGTTTGCGCTGTGCGTTGACGGCAGCGGCGTGCCGGCGGCCGAACTTGCGAACGCGCTTGCACGCGTCGATGAACTCGACTCCGTTCGGGAACTGCTGAGCCTGTGCGTGCCGGCCGCTTGAGTGCTCTCCGGCTAACTGCGCAAAGGATGCTAATGCATCTCTTCGCCGCCGCTGACGTTGACTGCCTCGCCGGTGACGTAATGCGCCTCGTCGGAACACAGAAACGCCGTCATCTTGGCAATATCTTCCGTGAGACCCGGCCGGCCTAGCGGGATACGCGACCGCATGGAGCTCATGTACTCCTCCGTCGTCATGCCCAGCGCATCCGAGAAGAAACTGTTCTGCCATGCACCGAGACCCGTCGTTATATGGTTCGGGCAAATGGCGTTTACCGTAATTCCGTGCGGGCCGAACTCGATGGCCGCTACCCGCGTCAGCCCGACCAGGCCGTGCTTCGAGGAGCAATACGCGGCCGCGTAAGGAAAACCCGACTTCGCCGCCTGACTCGCGATATTTACGATCCGGCCGCCCTTGCCGGCGGCGATCATGCGTTTTGCGGCATGCTTGGTGGCGAGAAACGCGCCGCGAAGATTGACGCCGAGAACGCGGTCCCAGTTCTCCGCGCTGGTCTCCGCAATGGGCGACATCAGGAAACCGATTCCGGCGTTATTCACGAGTATGTCGACCCCGCCGTACTGCTCGTCGGCAGCCGCAAACGCCGCGTCGATACTGCTCTCGTCGAGTACGTCGCAATTCACCGCGATTGCGCTGCCGCCGGCGTCGACGATACTCCCTGCAACGGCGTCGGCGCTGCCCGCCGCCGACGTGTCCGCCGAGGCGTTGCCGTCGTCTGGAGGAATATCCGTAACCACTACGTGACAACCCTCCGCGGCAAGACGCCCGGCAATGGCGGCACCGATTCCGGCGTCGCGGCCGGCGCCGGTCACGAGCGCCACGCGACCCGCCAGTTCCGGATACCGCGGCATACTCAGGTAACCGCGTCGGTCAAAATGAAGACCGGAGCATCGGCAAAGCCCTGAAATTCGCCGGCCACCTTGCGCATGGTCTCGGTCGAGACGTTCTCGCCGAAAGTCTGCATGTCGTTGACGTCGATAATTTCAATGTATTCGTACGGCGGCTTGTCGTCCTTGCCCAGCAAGCCCACGGCCTTGTGCACCGTAAAACGATCGACCGACTGCAGTGCGTTGACGGTGGGCAGATCCGTAGACCGTGCCCAGCTCTCGTACGCATCTACGTCTACGCCCGGTTTCAGGTTGAACAACACAACAATCCGTTTCATGGCGGCCTCCTATCGGGACTCTAGAATGCGGGTTTGGCTATACCGAGCCAGGCAGCGGCAAGCACTGCCGCATAGATCACCAGGACCACGATATACACTGGACCAATGGCGCGGGAGTACGTCCGGTTGAGCTCGTCGGTGGCCCCCGACATCGTTATCTTGACGAACGCTTCGACGGCCGGTTTGAACAGGACGTCGAGCGTGACGCCGCAGGCAAAAACAAAACCGACTATCAGTACTTTCAAGGCGAGCCAGCCACTGGTGCCGTCGAGCAGCAAGAACACCCCTGCTCCCAGCACCGCAAAGGCCAGCACGACGTTCATCGCAAAGTTGAACAGCATTGCGCGCTGCTCGGTTTTCGTCTGCGGGTTCAGAAAACCCGCCCAGAGAATCGCGAGCCATGCCAGGGCAAGCAGCCAGGCGCCGATCAGCAGGCCGTGCGGGACAACAAGCTGACCCGACGCAGTGGCAAGTCCCAGCCCGGACGGGACGATCAACGCCAGCGCCGAGCGCGGCAGACGGTCGAGCACCATGCCGAGACCCAGTACGGTAGATCTGGTCTCCACGCTCAGCTCGGCGCGCTCTGAAATTTTGGCGGCAAGAAACACGCCTACGTCCGTTCCCAGCCAGAACACGAACAGGAGTACGTGAAAGAAAACGGCGAGTGAATACCAGTCCATGTCGTCGACCCAATCGTTATTATTGTTGTTGATCCCGGCGCCGGGCGCTCAAGCCTTTTCGATGTTCTGCCCGGCTTCTATCACTGACTGTATCAGTTCGAAACTCATCGCATCCCAGTCAGCGTCGGTCGCTTCGTCCGCACGGTATTGATCAAGCTCGTCCTTGCTCAAAACGCCTTTTTCGACGAGCACCGTCTCCAGCACGAGCGCTCGCTCGCGAAGAGCCCAGTGCTCGGTGACGAGTTGCATCAGCATGGCCAGCAGCCGATCGGACTCCGCGTTTTCGAAGAACGCCGAGCGCCCGCCCTTAACCTCGCGTGATACCGCGTTTGTCATTCACTCTCTCCAGTCGACACTAACGGGCTGCCTGACAAAGCCTTCCACTTAGCGTCGCGCACCGAAACCGTACCACTGAATGCCGTCGGAGAGCCGGCCCGTGTCCTCGTTGAAGCCGGCGGGTGAAACGACCGCACGTTCGAAGTCCTCTTTGGCGACGTAGGTATATCTCGGCATGACACCTTCGAAGAACGCGTCGTCGGCAAAACCGGCGGCAGTACACAGCGCACGATAGTCCTGATCCCGGAAGTTCTTGTAGAACGGCTCGTTGTTGTAGTAACTGTCCCAGTCGAGGTAGAACGCGTCGAAAGGCTCGAGCGCCGCGTTCGGCGGCAGCTCCATGTTGATCAGCACGCCGCCCGGACGCAGAACCCGGTGCGCCTCCGCCAGGAAACGTGCAATGTGCTTCGCCGGCAACTCGTGCAGAAACATCGAGCTGAACACGACATCGGCGCTTGCATCCTCGAACGGCAGCTTATCGGAACTTGCCTGACGGAAGTTTGCCTCGATACCCAGCGAGCGAGCACGCGCATGCGCGTATCGCAGGCACGCAGCCGCAATATCCACGCCGTATACCTCCGCATCCGGATAGGTCTGCTTCCAGGGCAGGGTGTTGTGTCCGATCGTACAGCCGACGTCGACGATTTTTTGCGGATTCAGCTCGGGAAACCTGAGCTTCACGAAGTTGGCCATCGACCAGCCGATGTCGTTGTGCTCCCTGCCCATCGCGCCGAATGCGAACACGTTGAAACCGTTGTCGTAAACCGCGCCCGGCAATACGCCCGCATCGGCATTTGCGCCGTCGTAGTTACCCGGCATCAGGTGCACGTCGACCGCCCGATAGTAATCGGGCGCTTCGAGGGATGAATCCAGTTCGAGCGTACCGCCCACGGACGACTCGCCGGCAAGCCGCTGAGCACGCCGCTCGATTTCCGGCACCTGCCGATTGATCGAATCGATAACCGTGCCCCACACCAGTTCCTGCGCGGTGCAGCGCAGGCTGCTGTACCAGCGGAAAGCCGGCCGCGGCCGCATGGCTTTGTGGACGGCAACACCGTCGGCCGGCGCCTGTTCGAGGGCGGGCAGCACCTCCGATTCGTAGTCGTCGCGCAGCTCGGCGGCCAGATTGTTGAGCACGTACGCCCGCAGTGACGACACCGAGCGCTCGCGGGCACGATGCCATCCGCTTTTTTTAAGATCCAGATCGTGCGGCAAACGGGTTTCCATGTGTCGCCCCTATTGGTAGCAAAGGAACAGGTTAATCCTCGAAAGCGCTGGACGAAACCTATACGCGCGAAAGGTTCGATGTTGCATCGCCGCAACGCTTTCTACGGACTGAATCGTAACATCGAAGCACGTGTAAACGCTTGTAATTGCGGAACTAAAGAACTCATTCGACGTGTTTCGAAAGCATATGCAGATTCATTTCGAAACATTTAGTGGTTTTGTTGCGCCGATGAAATGTTATATTAGCATAGCAATAAGTCTTAGCACATCATCAGTTCCGGGGGAACACCATGAAATACCTATTGCCCTTCTTGCGCTTCGGTGCCGCAGTCTCTGTCGCAGGACTGCCGCTAGCCACGGCGTTTGCCCAGTCGGGCGGCGAAGACTCAGGCCGGCTAGAAGAAATCACCGTAACCGCGGAACGCCGCGAAGCGTCTATACAAGACGTTCCGGTAGCCGTCTCCGCCTTTAGTGACACGATGCTCGAGAAGCTGCAGATCGACGAGACTATTGAACTCGTCAACGTTGTGCCGAACCTTTTTGGCGGCAACAACACGGGACTCGGCACGGCCAACATGTATTACCTACGGGCGCAGGGCAATGACGAATCCATCGCAACCTTCGATCCGCCCGTCGGCACCTACGTCGACGACGTCTACATTACCCGGCAGAACGCCAACAACTTCACGTTCTTCGACGTCGAGCGTATCGAAGTCCTGCGCGGGCCGCAGGGTACGCTGTTCGGCCGCAACACGACCGGCGGCGCGATCAACGTCATTCTGAAAAAGCCCGCCGAAGAACTGGGCGGATTTTTCGAAGTGGGTTTCGGCCGCTACAGCGAACAGATTGTCCGCGGCACCATCGATATTCCGTTTAGCGAGCGTGTCCTCACCAAATTCTCCGCCTTCTATCAGGAAGACGACGGCTGGCTCGACAACCTGAACGACGGGCAGTCGTACAACGGCCGCGACAACCAGGGCATACGCGCAGCGCTTCGTTTTCTACCCACCGATACGATTACCTGGGATCTGTCGTTCGATTACATGACCAGCGACGATGCTTTCGTTCGCGGCTCGATCGGCGACGATGACGACGACCGGACGACGACAACCACTCTGCCGCAAACCGGGGTCCCGGCAGGCGTTGGAGTGCAGAAGTCGGACTACGGCAACGAGACCGAAACCACGAGCATCGTCTCGGACCTGAGCTGGGGCGCGCTGGGCGGTGACGTCAGCCTGATTCTCGGCTACCGCGACCTGACCCAGGACTTTCTGCTGAACTTCCCGGGCGCCACGGGCGACGACTTCTTCTGGATCGACAACAACGGCGAGCACGAGATGACCACGGTCGAACTCAAATGGGTCGGCAAGATCCTCGACGATCGAGTGGATCTGGTAACCGGTCTCTTCTATCTCGACGAGGACAACAGCACCGACTTTGCCGACTATCTGTTCGGCGCCGTCAGGCTCGCAGATCGGGTACTCGGCAACACGACTGAGTCTTTTGCTTTCTACGCGCAAGGGGATATCGCCATAGGCGACGCCGGTACGCTCACCATTGGCGCCCGCTACACGGACGAAACCAAGGAAGTGACGCTTGTGGACAATACCGGCGGCGGTCTGACTACCGCCGGGCTGATCGCCGCGGGCATACCTACCAGCCAGGACGAATCCGTGGTCACGCCGCGCATCGCCTACCGGCATCAGTTCAACGACGATATTTCAGCCTACGCATCGGCAACCCGCGGCTTCAAGACCGGCGGCTGGAACGCTCGTGAAGGCAACCCGGCGAACTTCCTGCCCTTCGGTCCGGAAACCATCTGGTCTTATGAGGCCGGCCTGAAAGCCGAGTGGGCCGACGGGCGTGTCCGCACCAACGCGACTGTGTTCTTTTCCGATCTCGAAGACCTGCAGACGACTTCGGCAACCGCAGATGGCGGCTTCCTGACCACCAACGCGGGCGGACTCGAGAACACCGGCGTCGAACTGGAATTGACGGCGCTGCCGACCGACAACTGGGAGATATTCCTGGGGATAGGCCTGCAGGATGCCGAATACGTGAGCCTGCCGAGCGGTTGCACCACACCGAACGAGGACTTCGCTGCCTTCGACGAGGACTGCAACGTGGCGGATCCGAAACGCTCGCCGGACACGACCGTAACACTCGCGACCAACTTCAACATTCCGGTCGAATGGTTCGGCGGTACGGTCATTCGCCCCACCTTCTCGGCACGCTACATTGGCGACAACGTCGTCGGCACGCGCAGCCTCGGCCGCAACGGACAACGCACGCTGTTCAACGCGGGCGTCACGCTGGCCGACGCCGACGACGACTGGTCCGTTATCGTCGAGTGCCGCAATTGCACGAACGAGGTGTACACGACGTCGTTCCTGTTCGTTCCGTACTTCACGCCGCCCGGCTTCTGGCAGGCGCGCGTCAAGCTCAATTTCGGCCAGCGGTAGCGGACGCCACCCGGCACGGCCCGGCAGAGCCTTAAGCTCTGCCGGGCTTTTTATTTGAATGCTAAAGATCCAGACAAGACTTCCTGGCGGCAATGCCACGACGTATAAACCGTGACGGCTGATACGGCCGTGCCGTCGCACGGCCTCGTGCGCCCTCCGCTGCTGTTGCTCGGTATCGCCAGCGGCCTGTCGCCGTTCGGCATGGCGATCATCGTGCCCGCCATGAACAGCATTGCCGAACTCTATGACGCGCCACTCTCGACCGTACAATTTGTCATCTCGGCGTATCTGTTCGGGCTCGCCACCGCGCAACCGGTCATGGGCTATTTCTGCGACCGTTTCGGCCGCCGCCGCGTGTTGCTGTGGGGTTTTGTCATCTTTGTCGTTGCGAGCCTGATCTGCGCCGTTACGCCTACGCTGGAACTGCTGATCGCCGCGCGCTACCTGCAGGCCGTGGGCACCAGTGCCGGGACGGTCGCAGCCCGCGCGATCCTGCGGGACACCTGCGACGGCAATGAGCTCGCCACTGCCATGTCCTACATAGCCGCCGCGATGGGCGCGGCGCCAGTGGTTGCGCCCATACTTGGCGGCCTGCTCGATACTTACGCCTCGGTAAGTTCGCTGTTTGTCTGCACGGCGGCTATCGGCGCCCTGGTGCTGCTCGCCATGTTCCGACGTCTTCCCGAAACGCTTTCGCCGGACGAACCACGACCCAACCCGAGCCGGCTGCCGCAGAACTACGCGGTCTTGCTGCGCTCGCGCCCTTTCCTCGGCAACACCTTCCTGTTCGGCTTCATTCAAGGTTCGTTCTTCTGTTTCCTCGCGGTTGGCGCCGCCTATTTTTACGACAGCTACGGCATGAGCTCCAAGACCTTCGGTTTCATCTGGGGACTCATGGCGATCGCCTACGTCATTGGCGCGACCCTCGGCGCCCGGCTGACCGAACGAATCGGCACTCGGAGGGTACTGCACGGCAGCGTCGCGCTGTCGGTGCTAACCGCACTGACGCTGTTGCTGTTTGCGTTCGACGAGCCGGTGTCGGAAGCCGCCATCATGTTGCCGCTGTTCCTGCTCATGGTGTTTTCCGGCACGACGACACCGGGCGCCATGGCAGGCGCGATCCGGTATCACCCCGACATGGCCGGAACGGCCTCGGGACTGTCCTCCGCCGCGGGGCTTGTGATCAGCGGCTCATTCACGGTGGTTGCCGGCCTCGTGTACACCGGCACCTTTTTGCCGATAGCCGGACTGGTGGCTCTCGCCTGCACGCTGGCCGCCGCCGGCTGGCTGCTTGCAGCATCAGCCGACGCTGCAACGAAGAGCGGCTGACCGGCCGTTTACTCGCGCTCGATGAACTGAATGAGCGCACCGTCCGGCGTATACACGCTGACGGCCGCAAACCCGCCATAAGGCATGAGTTCGAGATCGACGATGCCGCCCAACTCTTCGCCGCCACGAACACGCAGCGTCTCAGCAAGCTCGTCCAGACTGTCGACCTCGAAACGCACGGCGAGAATGCCAAGATTCGGCGCGCGGCAACCCTCGGAATAGTCGCGGCCGTCCAGGTCCATGATCTCGATCATCTCCATGCGGCCGAACTCGCCGGGCGTGGGATAGACGATGCCCGCGCGGTAGCGCACCGAGGTCGTCAGGTTGTAGGGAATTCCGAGCGGCATGTACTCGGGTTGCTCCGCGACGTACGGCTTGCCGTTGTAGAAAGTGGCGAACCCCAATATGTCGGTAAAGAAGCTGTAAGCGGCGTCCCTGTCGCGCACCATTTGCATGATGTTGAAGGGGCGGGTCATGCGCTCGAAATCGCCAACCGCGGCGGGCAATGCCGGCGACAAGCGCTCGTAGGCCTGCACTTGTAATCCGTCCGGTCCCTGGAAAATTACGACGTTTAGCTTCGACTCGCCGAATTCGAGATAGGTAATCGGCGTCTCGGTCCACCAGCCCAGCGAAATCGCATCGTCGTAGACCGACTGCATGTCTTTCATACGTACCATGAGACTGAAGTAGCAGCCGGTGTCCCAGGCGCGCGACCCGGGCCGCATTGGTTGTCGCGGACCGGCGCCCTCGAAGCGGACCAGCCGAACCAGTCCGGCGCTCGCATCGGCCGGGCCTAGCAGCAGTGCTTCTGCGCTCGCGGATGCGGGCACACCAAACGCCTCGAGTTCGCCACGCCCTACGGCGCCGCGCCATTTGACCTCGTAGCCGCCGATTTCCGTGAAGAAGCGGGCGCTGCGGTCGAGATCCGAGACGCTGACGACGGCCTCCTGCCAGACGCGAGGCGTGACCGGCCCGAGGCCCTCACCTACACTGAGTCGCGCATATCCTAGACACGCCAGAAGCGCCGTCGACAAGACCGCCAGGCGGCAGAGAAAACCAAAGCGCATGGGACGAACCTCCAAGCCACGACTGACATAATGATATACTATTATAACTTTTAAGCACCTCGAACAATGGACGGCCGGCGTGGCGCTAACGCTATTCGACAAGATCTGGAACACTCACCGGGTCCGCGATCTCGCGGATCGGTCGTCGCTGGTGTACGTCGACCGCGTGTTCCTGCACGAGCGCACGGGCAGCGTCGCGCTGACCTCGCTTGCGGAACTCGGGCGCGCCGTGCGCAATCCCCGGCACGTATTCGCCACTATGGACCACATTCTCGATACCTTTCCCGGGCGCGGCGACAAGACGCTGGTGCCCGGCGGCGAGGCGTTCATACGCACGATGCGGCGGAAAGCACTGGATACCGGAATTACCTTGTTCGACATTAACGATGCGCGGCACGGCATTACCCACCTTATCTCCGCCGAGCAGGGCATAACCCTGCCGGGCCTCGTCGTTGCCTGCCCGGACAGCCACACCTGTACGCTGGGCGCGCTGGGGGCAATCGGCTGGGGGATAGGCAGCAGCGACTGCGAACACGTACTCGCCACCGAGACGCTGCGCACGACCAAACCCCGCCAGCTTCGGGTCTGGTTCGACGGCAGCCTCGGGCCGGGCGTCACGGCCAAGGACATGGTCCTGCACTTGATTGCCCGCTACGGAGCGGCCGGCGCGCGGGGCTATGCCCTGGAGTTCGCAGGCCCTGCGGTAGCCGCGCTCGACATGGATGCCCGCTTCACGCTGTGCAACATGGCAGTCGAGTTCTCTGCGTTTACCGGCCTGATCGCGCCGGACGACAAAACGCTCGCTTACGTCCAGGGGCGCCCGTACGTGCCGGCCGGAGAGGACTGGGAGCGCTCGGTTGCGGAATGGAAACAGCTGCAAAGCGACGAAGGCGCGCGCTTCGATCTCGAGTACCGCGTCGACTGCGGCGAGATCGAACCCACCGTCACCTGGGGCACGAGCCCTCAGCACGCCGTTGGTGTAAGCCAGACCGTGCCGTTACCGGCGGCGGCGGAAGACGCGGAGGCCCGCGACAACATGCAGCTGGCGCTGGACTACATGGGCCTCGAAGCCGGTCAGTCTCTAAAAGGGCTGCCGATAGACGCGGCGTTTATCGGCTCCTGCACCAACGCCCGCCTAGACGACCTGCGCGCCGCCGCGGCCATACTCAAAAACCGCAAGGTCGCGGCGGGCATCCGCGCCATCTGCACGCCGGGATCGCAGGCCGTCAAACAGGCAGCCGAGGCAGAGGGACTGGACCGGGTGTTTGTTGCCGCCGGCTTCGAGTGGCGGGAACCCGGCTGCTCGCTGTGCTTCAACGCGGGCGGTGAAGGCTTCGGACCCGAAGAACGCGTCATGTCCAGCACCAACCGCAATTTTCGCGGCCGGCAGGGCCGCAGGTCACGGACTCATCTCGCGAGTCCCGCAATGGTCGCCGCCGCCGCGGTTATGGGCCGCATTGCCGACAGCCGGGATATGCTCGACGACAAGGACGCCGCATGAAGCCTTTTGTGCGCCATCGCGGCGTCGCCGCGCCGGTGCCGATCGACAACGTGGACACCGATCAGATCATTCCCTCGCGGGAAATGAAACGCGTCAGCAAACTCGGTCTGGGCGGCGGCCTGTTCGCCGGCTCGCGATATGTATACGAAGGAACGGAGCGTGGCGCTGAAAACCCCGACTTCGTTTTGAATCGGCCCGAATACCGCAACGCGTCGATGCTCCTCAGCGGCAGAAACTTCGGCTGTGGATCCTCGCGCGAGCACGCTGTGTGGGCACTCGCCGATTTCGGCATACGCGCGATCCTGGCACAGAGCTTCGGCCGCATATTCCGCAGCAACTGCGCACGCAACGGCTTGCTTGCGATCGAACTGGGACAGGCCGACATCGAGCGTATCCTGGCGACCGCGCAGGCTGCGCCCTTCGAGATCGATCTGGAGGCGCAGGTCATCCGCCTGCCGGACGGCTCGAGCCTCAACTTCGACGTGCCGAAAGGCGATCGCGAGATGCTGCTGAACGGCCTGGACTACGTAGACTACGCGCTGCAGTACGAAGCCGATATCGAGCGGCACATTGCAAAGGACCGGGAATTGCGGCCCTGGGCTTATCTCGCGCCGCAGAATTAGGCGACTGGTTTACAGGACGGGACACTAGCCCGCATCCGTCACCGATTCGTGGAATTCTCGGGCAGTCATTTGTTCACACAACGGATTTTCCGATCGAGCGGAATACCGGCTGTATTTCCGAGTGAGAAAAATTCGTTGTGTGAACAAAGGACAAGCGAGAAACCGCGCAATCGGGGACGGATGCGGGCTAGCTGCCGGAGACGATATTACGCTCGAACAGCGCGCTGATCTCGTCTTCGCCAAACCCCGCTTCGGTCAGCACTTCACGCGTGTGCTCACCCGAGCGCGGCGGATTGCGCAGTTTGCCGAAACGCTGGCCGGATAATTCGATCGGCATGGCCGGCAGCTTCGTGTTTTGCCCGTCGGGCAGTTGCATGTCGAGCAGGCCGCCCGACGCATTGAGGTGTTCGTCCTCGAACAGATCCTCGGGCCGGGCGATGGGCGCAAACGGTAGTCCGCTTTCTTCCAGCCGCGTCATGAGTTCCGCCTTGCTCATGGTCCTGAACTTCGCCTGCACGAGCGGGATGATGCGATCCCGGGCCGCTACGCGGCTGTTGTTCGCGCGCAGGGTTTCGTCAGCCAGCAGATCGTCGAAGCCGAAGTCTTCGCAAAAAGTCAGCCACTGGGAGTCGCTGACGACACCCACGAATACCCGCTCGTCGTCGCTCGTTTCGAACACGTCGTAGATGGCCCAGGCCGAAATCCGCGCAGGCATCGGAGCCGCGGCCGCGCCCGTCGCCGCGAACTGGGCCATGTGCTGGCCCACGAGGAATACGGTACTTTCGTACAGAGAACTCTGAACCCGCTGGCCCTGTCCCGTACGGTGCCGCTGCTCGATGGCCGCCAGGATGCCGATCACGGCGAACATACCACCCGTGACGTCGATCACGGATGCACCCGCCCGCAGCGGCCGGCCGGGGGGACCGGTCATGTAGGCGAGGCCACCCATCATCTGCGCAACTTCGTCGAGCGCGGTCCGATGCTCGTAAGGTCCTTTGAGAAAACCGCGGTTCGAACAGTAAATCAGCCTTGGGTTCTCCCGGCTCAGGCTCTCGTAATCGAAGCCCAGCTTGTCCATCGCGCCGGGTCTGAAATTCTCGATCAGGACGTCCGCGTCGGCAACCAGCCGTCTTGCGATTCCGGCACCCTCTTCCGACTTGAGATCGATCCGGATGCTGCGCTTGTTGCGGTTGTACATCGCAAAATAGCCGGCGCCCGAGCCGCGCAGGCGGCGCGTCTTGTCGCCGCTTATGGGTTCTACCTTAATGACGTCGGCACCGAGATCGGCCAGCAACAGGCCGGCCGAAGGGCCCATGACCATGTGCGAAAATTCGATGATGCGGATACCATTGAGTGGCAATTCGCTGCTTGTACTCACGCACCCCCCAACGATGCTCGAATCCGCGCCGGCTGTCGCTGGCGGCGGTGACTGCTTTGATATATTATTATATCTTTAATTCATCTTGCAGAAAAGCGCGCTTAAAGGCTTTGTGGATCTGCGCTCGACAGGTGCGCGCACCCCGCCAGATAGCACAATGCGCAAGCGGCACTCCCCTCAAAATTTCCAGAACTCCGAAAAACAGACCATGAGCGAGATTGATATTCTTGTCAGCGAAGTAGGTCCGCGAGACGGACTGCAGAGCATCCAGACCGTCTTGCCGACGGCCAGCAAGCTCGAATGGATTCGTTCGCAGGCGGCGGCCGGCTGCCGCGAGATCGAAGTGGGTTCTTTTGTACCGCCCAAACTCTTGCCGCAAATGGCCGACACCGCAGACGTCGTGCGCGCGGCGCTCGAGATACCGGACCTCACTGTGGCCGTGCTCGTGCCGAACCTCCGCGGCGCCGAGAACGCCATTGCCGCCGGGGCGCACAAGATCTCGATTCCGTTTTCGGTCAGCGAAACGCACAGCCTCAAGAACGTCCGCCGTTCGCACGAGCAAATGTTCGAAGAGGTTGCCCGTATCGCGGAGCGGGTCCGGGGCATCGAAGCCGCGGAGCGGCCACACTTCGAAGCAGGGCTTTCCACGGCTTTCGGCTGCACGCTCGAAGGCCCAGTGAGCGAAGACCTGGTCGTACGGTCCGCCGAGCGGCTCATGCAAGCCGGCGCTGCCGAAGTTGGCCTGTCGGATACGACGGGGTACGCGAATCCGGAGCAGGTGAAACGGCTGATCCGCAAAATCCGCGCGGTGGTCGGCGAGGATGCGATTACCGGAGTACACCTCCACAACACGCGCGGGCTGGGCCTCGCGAACGCGCTTGCCGCCATCGAAGAAGGCATTACGACCGTCGATAGCTCCCTCGGCGGAATCGGCGGCTGTCCCTTCGCGCCCGGTGCCAGCGGCAACATCGTTACCGAAGACTTGGTCTTCATGCTCGAAGCGATGGGTTTGAAAACCGGGATCGATATCGACAAGCTGCTCGAAGTCCGGTCTATACTGCGGCAGGCGCTGCCCGACGAACCGCTGTATGGATTTGTTCCCGACGCGGGAACGCCCAAAGGGTTTAACGCCGCCGCATAGCGGTAACTGGCTCCGAGGTTCTGCATGGCAACACACGAAACCATTGGCGCGATCGACGCCGTCGTCAATATCTGGACCGAAGAAGCGCTGCGGCACCGGCCTGACTGGGCCGAAGAATTCTTCTCCGGCAAGATGCGCGCCAAGAACAGTTTGATGGCGGGTTTGACGCTCGAGCAAATGATCGAGCGCATGGATTCGGCGGGCATCGCGCATGGATTCCTGATTGCTGCGAAATCTGGCCGACCCGGGCTGAAGGGCTGCTATCACATGCCGCCCGAAGTGGTCGCCGACGCGGTCGCAAAATATCCCGAGCGCTTCTCCGGCATGCTCGGCATCGACCCCTTTACCGGCATGGACGGCGTGCGTGAACTCGAACATGCCGTTAAAGACCTGGGCTTCATCGGTGCGCACCTGTACCCGCACTGGTTCGAGCTGGCGCCCGACGAAGCGAAGTATTACCCGTTCTATGCCAAGTGCGTCGAGTTGGGTGTACCGATTCAAATGCAGGTTGGGCAGTCGATGATTTATTCGAAGGAACATCGCTGCCGCAGCGTGGGCCAGCCGATCAGGCTCGACGCCGTTGCCTGCGACTTCCCGGAGCTGAAGCTCATAGGCATTCACGTCGGCATACCCTGGACCGACGAAATGATAGCCATGGCCTGGAAGCACGAAAACGTGTTCATCGGCTGCGACGCACACTCGCCGAAATACTGGCCGCAGAGTTTTGTGCACTACATCAACAGCTACGGGCAGGACAAGGTGATCTTCGGCACGGATTTTCCCGTGCTCGACTTCAAGCGCACAATGGACGAGATCAAAGCCCTAGGCTTCAAATCCGAAGTGCTGCCCAAACTGTTGCGCGACAACACGCGGCGCATCTACGGGCTCGACTAAGTTCGAATACGGAGCCGCGTGCAGCCATGAACCTTGCGGACGTTCTGCGCATCAACGCGGCCAATCACGGCGAACGCATAGCGATCGTCGAGGCCGAGGAGACTCTGACCTACGCCGAAGCCTTCTCACGCGTACGCTCTTTTGCGGGTCAGCTCCGCGCCGCGGGCGCAAGCTCCGGAAGCCGCGTCGGCCTCGCGATGAAAGACCATTCGACACACTTGCTCGCGCACTTTGCCGTGGCGTACATCGGCGCGATCGTACTTCCTGTCGACCATCGCTGGACCGATCCGGAGAAGCTGCGTGCCGCGAGAGCGTTTGGCATCGACTTGCTGGTCACTGACGGCGAAACGCTCGAGGGTGTCCCCAGCCTGTCGCTCGGCGCCGGGCACGAGGCGCTTGCCGACGCCGGCGAAATCGCCGAAACAAGCGATGCCGCGCTGCTCATTTCCCTCTCGTCCGGCACAACCGGACGCCCGAAGGGCGCGCTCGTCACGCACGAAAACCTGTACGAGCGTTTTGTCAGCCAGTGGGTAGCCATTGGCTACGACGCGAGTGACTGTTTTGCCCTGCTGACGCCGCTGTTCTTCGGCGCCGGCCGTTCCTTCGGCATGAGCATGCTCACGGCCGGCGGCACCGTGCTGCTTGCGCCGCCGCCGCTGAAGCCCGACGAAATCCTTGCGGTTCTCGGTCAGCCACGGGTAAGCGCCACGTTCCTGCCGCCGACTTTGCTCAGGCGCCTGCTGCCGCTGTATCGCGACCGCACGCTGCTTGCCAACCTCGACTATCTCATCGTCAGCGGCGAACCGCTGCATGCGGGCGAGGCAGCCGAGTGCCTGGACAAGATCTGTCCGAATATCTACAGCTACTATGCCTCCAGTGAGGGCGGTGGAATCTCGGTACTGAAGGCAGCCGAGATCCGGCAACATGCCGATACGGTTGGCCAGCCCACGTTCCGCACCGATGTCGAGATTGTCGATGACGACGGCAACGTGCTCCCCCGCGGCGTCGGAAGACTGCGCTATCGCGGGCCGGGCGTCGCGCGCCACTTTCTCGACGAGGACGGACAACGGCAAACCGCGAATGCTGAAGGCTGGTTTTGTCCTGGGGACCTTGCCGAGCGGCTGGACAACGGCATGCTCGCCCTGCGCGGCCGCGACAAGGACGTCATCATTCGTGGCGGCGTCAACATATACCCCGCGGAGATCGAGCGCTGCCTGCAGAACCTCGACGGCATCACCGAGTGTGCGGTGTTGGGATGCGAGGACGGCGAGCGTGGCGAAGTAGTCGCGGCCTTTCTGGCGGGACCCGCCGTACCCGACACGGCTGCGCTCGTTGAGTACTCCCGCAAGATGCTTGCGCCGTACAAGATCCCGCAGGAATTTCGCGTACTCGAGAAGCTGCCGCGGCGCGCCTCCGGCAAGGTGGACAAACAGGCGTTGACACTCTGAAGCGCGCCGCAAACCGGCTATGCACTACGCCGCCTGTTTGTGTGGGTAGGCGCGAACCCCCACCGAATTCGGGCGCATTGCCCAATTATCCGAATTGCTTCGCCACTGGCCCGCTATCTACCTTTGCAGAGAACACGACGAGGTTACGCTGATGCCGACCGTTCTTCGCTTAGGACCCTATCGCTTTTTCTTCTACTCCAACGAAAACAGTGAACCTCCCCATATCATGTACAGCGGGGACAGGCCTTCGCCGAGCTCTGGCTGAAAGCTGTTACACTGGCGTCGTTCACGCGATTTCCCGCGCACGAACTGAGCACCCTGAAGCAATTGACTCAGGAAAATACCACACTGTTTTTGGAGGCATGGGATGAGTTCTTCAGCTCCGCAACTTGAACCCCGAGCCGAACGTGTCGACTGCACCGACGACGAGTTGCTTGTGACACTCGCGGATGGCCGCGCGTTGTCGGTCCCCCTGACATGGTTTCCACGCCTGGCATCCGCCACATCCGCGGCACGCACGCAATTCGAACTGCTGAACGATGGCCAGGGAATCCGCTGGCCGGCTCTGGACGAAGACTTAAGCGTCGCGGGCCTGCTCGACGGAAGGCCTGCCGCCTGACGTTGCGGTGCGGCTGCGAGGGCGTCTTAGTCAGCGCTGCGCGCTGCTCTCGTCGCGGAGCTGCAATAGCCCGTAGCTCACGCCAGCCATCCACGTGACATAGACAATCCCCACCAGGCGCTCGTAGGCGCCGAGCCAGGTGTCGTCGACCAGCAGGATGAGGGGTATCAACCACAGCCACAGGCCGAGGCAAACGGCGCTGAACAGGCCCAGCCGTCGGGACAGGCGCGACAGGCCAGGCTGCAATACGCCCATCGCGGCCCCCGTGAGGCTTGCGACGATCCACAGCGGATCGTTGGCGCCAGCTCCGCGCAGCGTGTCAGTGCCTGCCGAAGAAAAATAGTAGGCGATATAGAACAGCATGGCGCCGCTGGCGACGAGCAGCGCGCGCGCATACGGCCACAAGCGCCCGCGGTCCAGCCCCTTAAGCGCTACGGCAAGGGCAATGTGCGCTAAGCCGAACAGCGCGAGCCCCAGCGTGTGCAGCCCGCCCCACGCGCCTCGGCTGAGCTCACTGATTGGGGTTGCGATGACATCCTGGCCGCTGATAGCGAGCACGGTGCAGTGCAAAACCGGCGTCAGCACCGACGCAATTAGTGAGATCCGTAACCACATAATGCATTAAAGCACGGGACCGAAAGCGTGTCGCGAAAAGGTGCCGAAAAGGTACCGGGTTTGCCGAAAAGGTGCCGGGTTTATTTTCCGGAAAATAAACCCGGAACCTTTAATAAACGGGTACGCCGCCCGGCGAGTGGCTGGAGCACACTCGCCGGGTGGACGCCCGTCATCACTAAGGGGGGCTAGTGACTTGGCTTGACTGGTCAGTGATCGTGGTGATGCGTACCGTCGGCGTGCGTGTGCCCGCCGCGCCGCTGCATCGTATCCTCGAAGTCCTCCGGACCGTGCGGATGGTTGTGCGACTTGTTGACGCACCACTTGTAGAGTATCGGATCACGCCTTGCGAGCCGCGCAACGGCACGTTCCTGGTTTTCGTCAGGCGTGCTCCAGGGGTTGTAGTGAAAGTGATTGAACAGCTTCGAGTCCGTCCGGCCAATCGCAATGCAGCCGAGCTCACTGGCGAACGCGCCGTGATTGATGTACGGCGGCCGCCAGAAATAGCCACCCGTCGGCAGATCGCCGAACTGCATCATCCACGACGTACCCCACAGGTGATAACCCTCTTCGGCACAGTCGTGATAGGAAATGTTGTCCTGGTGAAAATGCGGCGTCATGCAATACAGAAAGGTCATTGCGAAGGTCTGCGGATTGAAGTTCAGCAGCTTGATCATGCAGCCTGACGCGACCGAGGGACTGACGAGATTACCCGGCGCCCAGACGATGTCGGCGTAAGTGTCGACGTCGTGATACAGCTCGGCGCGCGACAGCGAGTGGTGTTGATCGCTCTCGACCAGGCTGGGCTCACCCGTGTTGTACATCATCAGCAGCAGCGCGCCCTGCTCCGTGCTGATTGCCGGCATGGCGTAACCGGCCGGCACGAAGAAGTAATGGCCTCGCCCGCACTGCCGGTCGCCAACCTGAATACTCCCCTCGACGACGATGAATTCGAGCTCGGAGTAGCTGAAACCTGGAGCCTGGCTATAACCGCCGCTGAGCTGCACGCTCATCGTGCAGGAACCGATTTCGGTATCGAGACTAAGCATTTTGTATTGAAGGCCGCTGCCGAAACCGGGCAGCGTCATGTTCTTGAAGTGAACGTCGCGATCGCAGAACGGTTCTATGTGTGGTCTGGTCATGATTCGTGCCCTTCCTAGTAGACGACTTTGTGTTCGCGGTCAGGCTTGACCGGCAGCTCTTCGTCCGGAATCTTCACCCGGGTATCGCCGTCCTGATTGAAGCCGTATTTCTTCAGGCGCTCGAAGAACTCCTCGTACCACTGGTCGCGGCTTGTATCGATGGCTTGCATTTCGGCGGCGATTTTTTCGTAACGCTCGTCCTGCTCCTTGATTTCCTCTTTTAGCCAGGCTTTGACCTCATCCGTGAGCTCGTGCTCGATTTCATCCGTCAGGAAAGGCATTTGGATTCTCCGCGTTGCTTGAGTCTTGCAAAAGTCTTACAAACCTAAAAAGGTAATCGCCGAGGCGCACACGACAATGGATGCGCCGGCGACTGCGTGTACGTAGCGGCCCGGCGAGGGTAAACGCAGCTTCTCGATGCCGAGGTAGGTCACCGCTACGCCGAGAAGCATCGTCGCCAGCGTCACGATGCCGAACACCAGGGCGACCGTCACGACGAGTCCCCCGCTGTTTTGCGCCGCCGGGTACATGAATAGCGGAATCAGCGCTTCGCAGGGACCAAGTACAAAAACGATGAACAACGCCCAGGGGGTGATGGACTTCTGCGCCGTTTGATCGTGTACATGCGTATGTTCGCCGTAATGATCGTGCTCGTGAGCATGCACGACGCCGTCGTGCGCGTGCAGATGCGAATGCGCCCTGCTGCGTGCAGCCTTGCGCAAACCCCACACCAGATAGATCAGGCCAAACGCGAGCAGCGCCCAGCCGGCAAGACTGCCGCGAACACCCTCGATAGTGACGAGACGGGCCAGCTCGGCGCCAATGAGTATGCCGATAGCGCCGAGCAGTACGGAACCCAGGACGTGTCCGATACCGCAATACAGCGTTATGCGCAGCGTTTTCGCCAGCGTCCAGTCGCGCGCTTTGCCCATCGCGGTGAAAACGAGGTAATGATCAGGGCCGAGGACCGTGTGCAGGAACGCAATCGATGCCGCTGTAATGATTAGTATGTCGGCTTCAGCCAATGCTCCTCCCCCGAGAAGCAAGATTAATGTTATAACTTTAGTACTTTTCGCTCTCTCACTCAAGGCGAATCGGCTGGATTGCGGTTTTCCACTACGCGCACGCGCACCGGCGGAGACTTACGTGAGCGCAAGTCCCGAACCAGGGTGTCTCCGGGGATCGGGCCGGTGGCCGGCAGAACGACCGCTCAGTCGAGGCTCAACACCATCGCGTACTGAAAACGCTTGGGCACATACAGGCCATCGAGTATATCGGCTACTTTGCCATCAGCGCTGTAGGACTGGCGGCGTATCGAGAGCAGCGCGGCGCCGGGTTCGACGTCCAGTTCCCCGGCGATCTGTATCGACGCGTTCTCCGCTGACAACACCTGCTCCACTCGCGTTGGATCGATGCCGTTGTCACGCAGTATGTCCAGACGCGGCGTGCTCTCGAGTTTGCGCTTCGTGAAACCACGGGTAATACCCGCGGTGTGGCTCACGTAGTAGGCGTACGGCTCGCCCTCTTCGTTGCTTCGAACCCGAATCACGCGATGCACGAGATCGTCGGCATCCAGGCTCAGAAGTCCGCGAATATCCTCGGGCGGCACCACCCGGTCAACCGAAATGACCCGGACGATCGAGTGCTTGCCCATCTCCTTCAGGTTTTCGAGCATGCCCACGAGCGGCGCTCGCACCGGCTGCGGCTTGTACTGATAGATGACATGCGAACCCTTGCCGCGAAACCTTGCGATCAGCTGCTCGCCCGCCAGTTCGTCCATTGCCCGCTTCGCGGTAATGCGGGATACCTCGAAGGTGGCGGCCAGCTGCTGCTCGGTCGGCATTTGCGCATCGTAGGGAATTGTGCCGTCCATGATCGCCGCCTTGAGCACCGAATAGAGCTGGTGATAAAGCGGCACGCGGGACATGGTGCCGCTCTGAGCGAGCGTCCATTCGGACTTGAGTGTGGTCAGCAGCTCGGACATCTCAGGCGTTCGGCGATACGGGAGCGGGAAGATGCGTTTCCTCGAGGGCACGCGCCTTGATCTCGTCGATCGTACCCCCGAAGTTGAACAGACCGGCGCCATCGTCCTGCTGTTCGGCCATGCGTTTGCGCAAGGTATCGGTTGCAGCCAGGTCCACGGCGCCCGCCGCGTCCAGCACAACGCCGTAGCGCTCCGCGCCGGCGGCCGTCACCAGACCTCGCCTGACGTCGGTACGCACGAGTTCGGGATCGCGCTCCAGCGGATTGCCCCAGCCGCCGCCGCCCCAGGTATTGAAATACAGCACGTCACCTTCCTTGACGGAGACGCCGTCACACTTGGCGGGCAGCCACTCCTCGCTGCCGTCGGTACGCACCAGGCGCTTCGTCGAACGCATGCCCGGATCGCCGCCGCGCACGCCCCAGGGATAGGTCAGCCAGCGTTCGTCGTGGATCGCAATCTCGCCGTCGACAAGGAACTCGTAGGCGACCGACAGGCCATTACCGCCGCGGTGTAAACCCGCGCCGCCCGAATCCGGGATCGGCTCATAGCGGACGATGCGCAGCGGGAAGTAAGCCTCGATGAACTCGTTGGGTACGTTGGTAAACCCCGGCCACAGCGAGTGACCGTCCGGCCCGTCGCCGACCGGCCGGCCGGGAATGCCGCCGAAGCCGATCTGGAAGAGCTGGAACCATTCGCCTTTTTTGTCGTAACCCGAATAGAACAGGTGCGGACTGTCCGAGAACCCGGCCGCGTTCATGGCGTCCGGCGCGCCCTGCCCCAGCACGCCGCCCATGACGTCGAAAATCCGTCCGAGCGCGTGCGTGCGGCCGGACAACGCCGCCGGGAACTTCGGTTTAAGCAGGCTGCCTTCGGGAATACGCACGTCGACGAGCTCGTAGAAGCCGTCGTTGAACAGGATGTGCGGATCGAACAGGTTGATCGTGAACGAGCCGAAGAACATCTTGAACATTTCTTCGTTGAGATAGAAGTTGATCGAACTCGCCGCCTGCGGATCGGTGCCATGAAAATCGAAGATCGCAACGTCGCCTTCGCGCCACATCTTGCAGGCGATCTTGTAAGGTCCTTTGCCGACACCGTCATCGCAGACATAGTCTTCGAAATAGGAGGGCTCCTCGGGCACGATCATGTTGATGATCGCCCGCATCGCCTCGAGGTTGCGGTCGAGCATAATCTGCATGGTCGTCTGGAACACGTCGTCCCCGAAACGTTCGGCAATCTCCACGCAGCGCTTGCCCGCCGTGCGGCAGGCGGCAACCAGTGCGTTCAGATCGAAACGGTTCCACTCCGAGGTGCGCACGTTGTGCAGAATGAGTTCGAGGATGTCTTCCTGTAGAACGCCCTTCTTGTAGAGCTTGGTCGGCGGTATGCGTATGCCTTCCTGGTAAATCGTTTCGGCCTTGATCGGGATCGAACCCGGCACCATGCCGCCGTTGTCGGACATGTGGCCGAACATCGCCGACCACGCGATGTGCCGGCCGTCCTTGAAGACCGGCACGAGCACGATCCAGTCCGGCAGATGGGACACGGCCGCGTTGCACATGTACGGGTCGTTCGTAAGAATGATGTCGCCTTCCTCGATGCCCCCGTCGTAGGCTTCGAGAAAGCCGTGAATAAACGACCCGAACTGGCCGACGACCATCTTGCCGTCCTTGTTCGCGACCATAGGGAAACAATCGCCCTGCTCGCGAATGCCCGGGCTCATGGCGGTGCGGAACAATACTGCATCCATCTCCACGCGGACGTTGCGCAGCGCGTTTTCGATGATGTCGACGGTTACCGGATCGACATCAACCGTGTTGAAAGGCGTAGAGTTGGTTTCGATGAGTTGAGCTGACATGAAAACTCCTCGTCTAAACGGGATTGATCAGGAGATTGCCGACCTTGTCCACCTCGGCCGCATGGCCGGGCAGGACGAGCGTGGTCGAATCCATCTCCTGAATGATTGCAGGCCCGCTCACTTTCGTGCCGACACCCAGTTTACCGCGATCGAGGATGGGCGCGTCGTGCCATTCCTCTTCGAAATAGAACTTCGTTTCGTGAATCTTCGCGTCCTCGATGCTGACGCCGGACTCACCGGCTCCCTTGAGGTCCGCGGTCAGGCTGCTGCGTGCTCTGACGATGGCTCGAATCATAACAATTTCGTGATCTTTGCCATGCGCGAAAGTAAACAGCTGCTCGTGCTGGCGGTCGAACTCATCCGTCAGCACCGCGAGCCCCCGACTGCGCAACTCGTCGGCCGTTACGCCGAGAGACAGCTGAAACGCCTGCCCCGCATAACGGATATCCGCCTGGTAGCTGACCTCCTGATCCTCGAGCGCAATGCCGTCCGCCTTGAACGACTCGCCGGCTCGCTCCCGCAGCTCTTCGAGCGCAGCGATAAACTCGTCAGCGGTCAGTGAGTCGACCCGCGTCACGTAGGTTTGTGATGCCTCATCCTGAACCTGCGTTGTCGCGTCGCCGTAGGCGCACAACACGCCTGGACCGGGCGGCACGATCACTGGCCACGCGCCGGACAGGATACCCAGCGCGTTGGCGTGCAGCGGGCCGGCACCGCCGAAGCCGACCAGCGCAAAATCGCGCGGGTCGTAGCCCTGCTCGACCGACACGAGCCGCAGTGCACCGAGCATCGACTCGTTGACGATCTTGATGATGCCCTCAGCCGCGGCCATGAGCTCAATGCCCATGGCGTCCGCCACGTTCTGTACGGCCTTGACCGCCGCGTCCCGGTTGATCTGCATTGCGCCGCCCAGCTTGACGTCCGACGGCAGATAGCCGAGCACGACGTTGGCGTCGCAGACGGTGGGCGCTTCGCCGCCCTTCATGTAGGCGGCGGGTCCGGGCACCGCACCAGCCGAGTCCGGGCCGACGCGCAGCGCTTTGGTGAGCTCGGGCACAAACGCAATCGAGCCGCCGCCCGCGCCGATCGTGCGCACGTCGACGGACGGAGCGCGGACGGTCGTGTCGCCGACGCGCGTCTCACGGCGAATTCGCGCCTCGCCGTTCTGGATCAGCGCAACGTCGGTAGAGGTACCGCCCATGTCGAAGGTCAGGATGTCCTCGAAGCCGCCACGCTGACAAAAGTAGATCGCGCCCGCTACGCCGCCGGCCGGACCCGACAGCAGCAAATTCACGGGCGACTCGCCCGACGCACGCGCCGAGGCCAGGCCGCCGTCGGAGCGCAGTATCGCCAGTTTTACGCCGTCGCCCATGCGCTCTTCCAGCGAGGCCTGCAGGTTATCGACGTATTTGGACACTTGCGGACGAACGTAGGAGTTTACGACCGTGGTCTCGGTGCGCTCGTACTCCTGCATCTCCGGTACCACGTCGCTGCTGATCGATATGGGGATATCGCCGAAGACTTCCTGCGCGAGCGCCCGCGCCTTGTGCTCGTGCTCGCCGTTCACATACGAGTTCAGCAGGCAAATCGTCAGCGCTTCGACCTCGCCCGTATTCTTGAGTCGCTCGAGTTCGGCGGTCAGCGCCGCCTCGTCGAGCGGACTCACGGGATTGCCGTCGGCATCCATGCGCTCGTCGGCCTCGATGGTCAGCTCGAGCGGCGCCATCAGCGGCGCTTTCACGTAGCTGACCCAGCCGCCCAATCCGCCCGGACAGAAAGACCGGGCAACCTGCAGCACCTGCCGGTAGCCCTTGGTCGTAACGAGACCTACGCTCGCACCCTTGCGGGTGAGCACCGCGTTGGTCGCCACGGTCGTGCCGTGCATGACCTCGTTAACCTCTTTCGGGTCGATATTCGACTCAGCACAAATACGTTCGATACCGTGCAGAACGCCAATGGAGGAATCCTCGGGTGTCGAAGGCACTTTGGCCATGAAAGTCTCGCCGCTGCTTTCGTCAACCAGCAGCAGATCCGTAAAGGTGCCGCCTACGTCGACTCCAAGACGATACGTCATGTACTTAACTCCTAGACAGAGATGATGGGCTGTTTTTCGGCCGTATTAGCATGGGTTCCGGCAGCGCTCAGATGATCGACTTGTCCTCGAGATCGCCGAGTTCGTCGTCGCTGAGTCCGAGCAGCTCCGAATACACTTCTTTGTTGTGCGCGCCCAGCGTCGTGTTGCCGGGCCAGCGGATCTCCCCTTGAGTCTTCGACATCTTGGGAAAGACATTCTGCATCTTCAAATTCGGCCAATCGTCGGTGGGCGTGTCGACAATCGCATCGCGCGCCTTGTAGTGCGGGTCTTCGAGCATGTCCGGCGCGCGGTAGATCCGCCCGGCGGGTACGCCCGCTTCCTGCATTAACGTGTCCACTTCGTCGACGGTCTTCGTTTTGGTCCACTCGTTGATGATCGCGTCCAGTTCCTGCATGTTTGCACCACGCGCCGTGTGCGAACTGAAGCGCTCGTTCTCGGCGAGTTCAGGCTGTCCCATGGCTGCCGCAAGCCGCTTGAAGACCGTGTCCTGATTCGCGGCGATCAGGAATATTCCGTCGCTGCAGTCGTAGATATTGGATGGCGACACCCCTGGAAGTGTCGAGCCGGAGCGCTCGCGTACGTAGTTGCTCACCGTGTACTCGGGGATCGTAGCCTCCATGACGTTCAGCACGGATTCGTAAATCGACGCGTCGATGACCTGGCCTTCGCCGGTTCTCTCACGATGATGCAGCGCGGCCAGCGCGCCCGTGCACGCGTACGATGCCGCCAGCGTGTCGCCGATGGACAGGCCGGCGCGGCTGGGCTGCCGGTCCGGCTCTCCGCAGAGATACCGCATGCCGCCCATGGCTTCGCCGATCGCCGCATAGCCCGCGCGCTTGGCATAAGGACCCGTCTGGCCGTAGCCCGATACACGCACCATGATGAGCCCTGGGTTATCCCTGGACAGCTCCTCATAACCCAGGCCCCAGCGCTCCATCGTGCCGGGCCGAAAGTTCTCCAGCACGATGTCCGCCTCGGCAATGAGACGCCGAACGAGGTCCTGCCCCTCGGGCTCGCGGAGATTGGCGGTGACAACCCGCTTGTTGCGCGCGCAGACCCGCCACCACAGAGGGTAGTCGCCGCGCCCCCAGACCCGCATTGGGTCACCGGTGCCGGGCGGTTCGACCTTGATGACGTCGGCGCCCATGTCGGCGAATAGCTGCCCGCAGAACGGACCGGCAATGAGCTGGCCAAGTTCGACCATACGTATGTCGGTCAGTGGCCCCTTTCGCGCTGTTTGTTCGTTCATAAGACTTACGTCAATCCCCGCAATGGCGTTTTGCGCCCAGATTCATGAGTGTTTGAGGCCGCAGGTCCGGAACCGGCCTGCATTGTCTTTTTAGCTCTGTCAATATAACAATAGGACTAATACGGCGCAATTAGCGCAACGTATTGATACAACACATATGAGGAGTCATCCCCTTGTCCGCAAAATCGAAAGTAACTACGGCCGTTTGGCGTGGCACAGTCGCACTGTCATTGCTGATTGCGGGTCTGAATACTCATGCCGTGGAAATTACCGGCGGCACCGAGTCCGACCGGCAGCGTATGGCCGAAATCTCCGACGAGTGGCTCGCTGCCTACGCAAGCGGCAATCTGGACGCGATCATGGCGATCATGCATCCCGACGGCGTTCTCATGCCGCACAACCAGCCGACCTCCCGCGGCGCCCAGGCCATACGCGCCTACTTCGAACCCCGCATCGGCAAGCCCGGCGTCGAGTTCGTCAACGATCTCGAGGAGATTCGCATCAACGGCTCCTGGGCTTATGTCCTGGGCGGCTTCGCCGTGCAGGTAGCCGCAGAAGGCAACCTCGAGCCTGTGGTCGTGCACAACGGCCGCTATCTGGTGCTCTACGAAAAGGTGGACGGCGAATGGCTCATGCTACGCGACATGGACAACCTCGATCCGGTGGGCGATGGTGCGACAGCCGGTCAGTGAAACTCCTTAAAACGAGCCTTACGCTCAGTTTCTCACGTTTCCCTATGCTCTGATTTAGCGTACCGTAATCCCTTTCCGCGGCGCCCTTGACGGCGTCGTGGTGGCCCTCCTGCACTGTAATGTCATTAACACGTTTTGGAGCGCTGCAATGGTCACGAAAATGGAACGTATAACCATCCTGGCATCCGCGGACTTCAAGGAGTTTCTGACCGCGGAAGCGGAGCAGGAGCGCATCAGTGTGTCCGAGCTGGTGCAGCGGCGGTGCAAGCACCCAGCCGCGAACGAAGACGATAACGAAGACAATGAGGCCGAGCTCGCCGAGTTGGTCGAAACCTTGCAAAAGTCGGTGGCTGACGCCAACGTCAGCTTGAATAAAGGCATCGAAAATGCCAAAGCCACGCTAAGGGAATTGCGGTCGAACGCCGCGAAGGCCCAGGCAGGCGACGCGGCCTCGGAAGGGTGAGCGCCCTCAAGGACGCAGTGGGTGCGATCAAAGAGGTCCTGCTATTGACTGAGAAAGTCGACAACACCGGAACGCTGCTGGATGCGCTCTCGACCGAAGTACGCGGCCATGATCGACGTCTGATCCGCATTGAGACGATGATCGAAATAGGCGGCGGGCAGCCGCGCTTGCCAGCGAGCGACTGAACGCTCTGGAACTTAACATTACGGAGTTTCCTCGCGCTTCGAGAAACCGCGCGGCCGGACCCAGAACCAGCTTACGGCGACCAGCACCCCAAACAGCGTATAACACACCGCAAACACCCAGTTCGGCGCCTGATAATAGAGTATCGACTCCAGCCAGTGAGCAATGAACGCACCGCTGTAGGTCGCATCGCCGCCGCGTTCGCGCAGCGCCATTTCGAGGGTGGTGAGAGGACACACGACCCCGAACCAGGCCTGGGCCGCCACGACGACAATTGCCGCGAGATGCAGGCTGCGAAAAACCGGATTACGAATCCACGACCAGCTGCAGAGTTTCCCGAACACCACCAGCAGCAACCCGAACACCACAAAGCCCACAAACGACACGTGCAGGAACAACACCAGATCGGCGGCAAGCACGATTAGTGCGGAATCAGTCATCGACGGTACGTGAGGAAAGTCCGGCGCATATGCGATTCTGACAACGCCCGGACCCGACGGTTCGACGTTCGGGCTAAAGCGCCGCGAGCTCTTCGACGGAACGGCTGCCGATACCGAGTGACTCGGGAGTCCGCAAGGCTTCGCCCCGGTAGTCGCGCGCCATCACGATCGACGCAACGCTAATCACTGAATCTATACCCGGCGTCGCCACGCCGGCCTGCGCGGCGAGCTGCGACATAAACACGAGGCCGTAGCCGACGTCTTCGTTGAGATAACGATGATCGAGCTGCGGCTGAGCGCCAATACCGAGAAAGCCGGGCGCTTTACGATAGCCCGAGCCGTAGTTCGCTTCGAGCATGTAGCCCTGACGCATGCCCATCTCCGGATCGGGCAGAACGACAATACCCAGCGCGTCGCCAACAGCTATACGTTCCTTGTCGAGCGCCTCGATCAGGCGGCCGACCGAATCGCTGACACCCTCTTCGTAAAACAGGAAGTCTCCGCCCGTCATTTCGATCCGCGCCGCGTTGCTGAGCGTCACGGCCGGATGAATGATCGGATTGGCGTTTTGCAGGCTCGTTTGCAGGACGCTTGTTGCCGGCTCCATGCCCGGATAGACGTCGGCGACGAGTTGCAGCACGTCATCTGTGTGTCCACCCGGCAGTGCCGCCAACAGATTTCCGGCCTTGAGTTTCAGAAAAACCCGGATGCTGCCCGGCGCGATCAGCCTTACGGCATAGTGCAGCGTGGAGGTTTCCGCGACGCGAATCGACTCGTCGTCCAGCGCAAGTTTCGCGGCACGCCTGAAAGCCAGCGCGCCGCCGCAGGAACTCGGACTGACAACGATGGTTTGTCCGGCGGAGAGCTTGCCGGCAACCGCTCTGCCGAACGGCTCCGTGCTGTATGCCGGACCGACGACGTAAATCAGTTCCGCATCGCGCAGAGCCTCGTCGATATCGTGGCCCGAGTAGGCAATTGCTCCGAAGCCTGCGATATCCCCTTCCGCCTTGATGCCGCCCTCTGCGGAAATCGCCGCGATATTCTCCGGAAACCGCTCGAAATCGAACAGCCTGACTTCGTGTCCGTGCGATGCACAATCGAAGGCTACGGCAGTGCCGCCGGCGCCCGCACCCAATACAGTAATCCGCATGATTGCCCCTCGATTCTAGTAATCGCCTACAGCATACAGCTGACGGTAACGCAGCCAAGTCTCGGTTTTCACGGGTTGCCTGGCTGTCCGGATCAAAACAGACTGCCGGACGCGGCCATACCCGCGATGACCGCCGGCCGCGCGCCAACCTGATCGCGCCAGCGCATGAGCGCCGGATAGGGTTCGAGGCCGCCCTCGAGACGAGCCGTCGAACTAGTCGCCGAGGGATACATCAACACATCGGTCAGCGAGTAGCTATCGCCCAGAAAGTACTCGCGATCGGTCAGGTGCGTATCGATGACGCCGAGCACGCGGTGAATCACCTCGGCGTAATAATCCAGCGCCCATTGGTGAGGCTCGGGCGCCAGGACGCCCAAATGAAACTGACTCGCAAACGCGGGCGACAGGTCGGTCATGACAATGCCCGCCCAGTGCTCCATCGCCGCAGCCTGATCCGGCGGCGGCTGAAGCCTGCCGCTCTCGGCCGCGGCCCAGCGCGCGATTGCCATACTGCCGTACACGACCAGGCCGCTGCTGGCCTCCGCCAGGATGGGCAGGCGCCCAAGCGGGTTCAGCGCAAGTACTTCGTCGCTGCGATGCTCGCCCTTCTGAAAATCGATCGGCCTGACTTCGTAGTCCAGACCACACTCTTCGAGCGCTATGCTTGCGCGCTGACCGTTGGCGGTCGGTACGGTGTAGAGTTTCATCGCAGGCAGAACCTTCGAGCCGTAGTCACGGCCGTATCAGAACTGAACGATAGCCCCGCCGTCAACGTTTAATCCCACGCCTGACACAAACTGCGACTCGTTACTGGCGAGAAACAGCGCCGCCGCCGCAACTTCGTCCGGCTGACCGAGCCGCCCTATGGGCGCTTTCGATTCCCAGTAGGCCTTGAACTCCGGATCGTCCATAAACGGCTCCGACATCCTGGTCACGATCGACCCTGGCTGCAGGTAATTTACGGTAATCCCGTACTGGCCGAGATCGACCGCCATCCCCTTGGTAAGACCCGCGACGGCGTGTTTTGACGTCCCGTAAATCGCGAGATTGGGACCGGCGAGGTCCGACATGATCGAGCCGAGATTGATGATCCGCCCGCGTCCGCATTGCTTGAGATGCGCTACAGCCTGTCGCGAGAGCCGGAACATGGCTCGCACGTTGACGCCCATGATCGTGTCGAACTGCTCGTCGGTCAGCGACTCGAAGGGGCCCGCCACAACGATCCCGGCGTTGTTCACCAGAATATCGATACCGCCCAGACGCTGCAGTGCGGTGTCGACGATGAGCGTCGGCGCATCCTCTGCGGCAACGTCGGCCACGAGAGTCGACAGTCGTTCGCCAGCGCCGCTGAACGCCTTTGCGAGATCGTCCGCTTCGAGATCGACAGCCAGTACGGCCGCCCCTTCGTCGAGGAACGTCCTCGCAATAGAAAGACCGATGCCGTTTCCGGCACCGGTCACAACGGCGCGTTTGTCACGCAGTTTCGACATAGGAGAGAGCACTCCTGTCAGAGGCGGCCGGCGCACAGCAAAGGGACGCGCCGGCGCCCGTATGATTTCTTATTTTATTCAGCTCCGAAGCGGTAACCAACCTCGACGCCGTAGGAACGCGGCGGACCGTAGTTCGAGAAGGTCCACAGGATACCGACCGACTGAGAAGCCGTTTTGTAGCGGTCGTCCGTCAGGTTCTTGCCGAAGGCAGCGAGGCGCCAGGTGCGGTCCGCGCTGTTCCAGGCAATGTTGGCATTGACGAGATCCCGCTGTTCCAGCTCCGTATCGAACTCAGGCGTCAAGTCGTCCGCGTAGTAGTACGTATTCTCCGCTTCGTGCTTGTAGTTGGCGTTGAAGCGCAGCGTCGAACCGCCGGTCAGATTCATCGTGTAGGTCGCGTCGATGCCGGCGTTGAAATCCGGCGCGCGAGTGACGTCGCGACCCGAGAAATCGCTGGGCGCCGTGGCCGGATCTCCATCCCGGTCCAGCAGGAACTCCTTGTACTCGGCGTCGATTGTCCCGAGGTGAGCCCGCAGCATGAAGGACTCGGTTACCGCCCACTCCATCTCGGCTTCGATACCGGAGGCATCGACTTCCGCTGCGTTGAAGGTGCGGGTTTCCTGCAGCCCCGTGCCAGGGATCGACACGACCGTGCTGCGCTGGAAGTCTTCGTAGTTGACGAAGAAATACGTCGCGTTAAGGCGCACCCGGTCGTCCGCGAATGTCGACTTGATACCGATCTCGTAGCTGTTGGCGAACTCAGGGTCGTATGCCGCAACCGGGAAGACGTCGAAACCGCCCGAGCCGGCCTGGTCGTTGTAGCCACCCGACTTGAAACCGCGCGTGTACGTAAAGTAGCCGAACACGTCATCCGTCAAATCGTACGACGCCGTAAAACGCCATGTCGGTTCTTCCCACGACTGAGAGTCGGTTTCCACTCGACCCGGCAGACCGGCGAAGTCCTGGCCGTCGAGCGGTGTATTGAAGCCGTCCGGGAAAAGAATGGCCGTGGGCGTTCCCTCGCGCGTGATGTAGTCCTTGCTTTCGTCGGTATAGCGGCCGCCGACACTCACCGTCAGCCGGTCGTTGACGACGTAACTGAAGTCCGCGAATACCGCCGCGGCCTCCGCGTCCTGCCGGTTACACAGCAGCAGCGGGTTGTCGTTGTCCAGTACGCCGGGCACCGCGGTGCCGAAGAACTCGGTCAGGCCGAGCTGCTGCAGCACGCAGAATGCAGCGTCGTTCTGCTGATAGAAACCGCCGACGACGTAGTTCAGCGGACCGTCGTTCTCGGAAGCCAGGCGAACCTCGAACTGCGTAGTCTCCCGGTCGTCGTCGCGGGTGGCCGCGAAGAAGCTGTTGAACGGAGTGCCGAGATACTCGTTCGGCAGCCGCGATTCCTGGTCGCGGCGTCCAAGGTTCGCATACAGACGATGATTGTCGTTGACCTGCCACTCGGCATTGAGATAGATCCCGTCGACGTCAACCCGCTGGTCGCCGTCCAGTCCGACTATCGAACTGTTATGGATACCGGCCTGATCCAGCGGATCGCCGCCTTCCACGCCGGGAAAGCCGAACGCGGCCGCGAGCTGACCGTCCGGCCTGTTCAGCGTATCGTTGATGACCGGCGTCGGGTCGCTGCTGTCGCGTATGTATTCGATCTGCCCGAACAGGGAGAAGTCGGTGCTCGGCTCCCACAGCAGTTTGGCGCGCGCCGAGAAAACGTCTTTACCGCCGAGGTCGCGGCCATCACCCGCAACCGGTCCGGCGGCGAGGACGGGGTTGTCGACCTTGCCGTTTTTGTAATAGCCGTCACTCTGCTGGTAGAGACCGGCAAAGCGGAAGCCCCAGTTTTCAGCGAACGGAATGTCGAAGGACAGGCGCGCGATGGACTGGTTGAACGAACCGTACTGCAGGCTCATGTCGAGGCCGGCCTCATCCAGGTCCGGACGCTTCGTCCGTATGATCACGGCCCCGGCAGTCGTGTTCCTGCCGAACAGCGTACCCTGCGGTCCGCGCAGCACTTCGAGGGACTCAATATCGAAAGGCTCGAGAAGCTGAGTCTGCACGTGAGGCACGACAAAGTCGTCGATCAGTACGCCAACTTTTGGATCGAAGTACACGATGATGTCCGTCTCGCCGGCACCGCGCATTGCGAACGACGCGGCGTTGAAGCCCGTGACCGTCGCTGCGGAGAAGTTCGGCACGAACTGCGATATCTCGCCAATGTCGAACGCGTACAGCTTGCTGAAGTCTTCCTCGCCGATCACCGATATGGCGACGGGCGTCGTCTGCAGATCCGTTTCGCCGCGGCGGCTGGCCGTGACGACAATTTCCTCGAGTTGGGCGCTGGCGAGCCCCGGCGTAAGTAACGTGAAACCGGCCGCCGTAGCCAGCGCGAGGCCGCCCGTAGTAGCACCGCCTGTAAGACCAGCAAAACTGCGTTTGCGCATGGAACCCCCCTCCTAACGCTGTGGCTATGAACGTTCAGCGGAATGCTCCGCCATTCCCAAAAAAAAGTCAAGCATGCCTGTTTTTTTTACAGGCATGGTCTGCACTACTTAGCTTGTCGATCGGCGCCTGGATCCTCCGGACCGAACGCTAGCAAAATATTCCCAGGCATATGGAAATAGATTCCATAACCCGAGGTTTGGTACAACATGCCGTTATGTATCACCGGGCCCGCACTACCGCCTATCGAACCGCCGCGACCGGTTGTGCCTCCCAGCGCAGCAAACTCGCGGCCGGTATCGAAGCGCCACAGCACCCTCCCCGTCGCCGGATCGTACGCGCGTAACGTGCCGTCGAGGGCGCCGGCAAAGACGGCCGCATCGGTGACCGTCGCCGGTGCTGCAATCCCCGGATTACAGAACTCACGCTCACCGCAGCGATCCTCGTGTGCGTAGTGCCACAGTATCTCACCAGTTGCCGCGTCCAGCGCAAACATCCCGGGACGCGCGGGCAGCTCGTGCTCCTGCCCGTCGTCGAAATCGGAGATAGGAATGAACAGGACGCCGTCCCGCGCCGCCATCCCGAAGTGTATGCCGGCCTGGATGCCGCCGCGCCCGAGGCGGTTACGCCACAGCAGCTCGCCGCTGCCGGGTCTAATGCCAAAAGCTTCACCCGATTTCTGACCGGCCACGAGCACCTGACCTTCTTCCGTATTGACGAGCATCGTGCTCGCACCGAAGTCGAAGTCCGGCCCGTCTTCCTCGGGACAGTTGTAGCGCGCATCGGGCAGCATGCAGGCGACGTTCCAGGCATCGCCGGCCGTTGCCTGCCAGACCCACCGTTTGGCGCCGGTTTCGAGGTCCATCGCCATGATGGCGTCGCTGTTGCTTTCCGCAGGACTCGAGTAGTTCTCGCCGGTACCGACGAACAGCAGTCCGGCATCGAGATCGACGCTCGGCGTATTCCAGATGGGCGCACCTGACGGCGCGAGCACGTCGGTCCCCACCGCCGTTTCGCCAACCTTCTCCGGCGCGCTCTCGATCGTGTGCTGCTTCCAGAGCACTTCACCCGTGCCCGCGTCGAGCGCCATCACGGCGCCGCGGAACGTGCAGCACGCGTACTGCGGATCGGCAGCCGACGTAACCTCGAGCGACGAGATCGGCACTAGCACCCGGCCTCCCGCAAGCACCGGCGAACCCGTGATCGTCGCGTTCGGATGGTCGTCAACCTTGACCGACCACTTGAGCTCGCCGGTCACGGCGTTCACGGCATAGGCCCGCGCCAGCAGATCGCCGAAGTACAGCGTGGGCTCAGCCGACTCGTCACTGGCCTCCCAGGGCGAAACGACGACGGCGGTCCGTACCTCCGCCGTGGCCCGGAACGTCCAGCGCAGGCAGCCGGACTTCGCGTTCAGCGCGTACACAGTGCCGTCCTGACCGCCGATGTACAGGCCGCCGCCCGCAATGCCGGGCTGCGAGCGGGCGCGCAGCGCGTTGGGAAACGCGAAGGCCCACTTGAGTTCGAGCGACTCGACTGCGTCGCGATCTAGCCCGGCGGTTCTGGCATCGACGTAGCGATTGTTGTCCAGCGACTTCCCCCAGCCCGCGCTGGCCGGCGGTTTTTGCCAGTCGAATGCCGCATCCTCCGCGCCGCAGGCGGGGGGCAGCGCGGGCGCCCGGTAGTCGGCGAGTTTTGTCTTCGCCAGGTATTCGGCGACGGCAATGCGTTCATGGTCTTTGAGGCCGGCGGCCTGCGCCTGCATGATGCCGTCCGCCATCGCCGAATGAATGGCGTCCGGCGCCATCATTTCGAGAAACATCTTATGCGGCGCCTTGGCGACGCCGCCTTCGTGACACTGCGCGCAACGCTCCAGATAGACTTGTTCGCCCAGCCGGTATTCGTCAGCCGCCGCGGTCGTCACGTACACGAACAGACAGGCGCTCAGGCAGATAGCGATAGTACGTGCAGCGTTTTGCATGAATCCTTCCTATAAGCTGTCGAACTCACTCGCAAGCGTCGCGAGGAACCGTGCCGCGTCAGCACCGTCCACGACCCGATGATCCGCTGAGAGCGTAACCGTCATTAGCGGTTTTGCGGCAATCGAGCCACCGCTCACGACCGGCGTTTCCCTGACCGCGCCAACCGCAAGAATTCCGGTCTGCGGAGGCGTAATGATGGCGGTAAAGTCCGTTATACCGAGCACGCCGAGATTCGACACGGTAAACCCGCCCGACTCGAGATCGCTTTGCGCAAGCCCGTTGGCGCGGGCGCGCTCCGCCAGCTCGCGCGACGCGGCCGTCAAGGCTGCGGCATCCAGCGTATTCACTTCGCGCAGCAGCGGCGCAACCAGTCCCTGCTCGGTATCTATGGCCATGTTGATATCGACCGTCGGCCGTGCAGCAAGACCCTCGCTGGTGTAGTGGCTGTTCAGCAACGGGTGTTCGACCAGCGCTTTCGCAACGGCGAGCATCACCAGCGCGTTGACGGCAACGCTTTCGGATTTCCTCTCGAGCGCGCGGCTCATGTCCACCGTGCGGTTCAGGTAATAATGCGGAACGTCCTGCTTTGCTGCGACAAGGCGTCGCGCAATACTCTGGCGTCGGCTCGTTAGCGGTGTCACCAACGCCTCGACGGGTGCGGCGGACGCAGCGGCTGCGCGCTCCACGTCTTCTTTCGAGATACGTCCATTGCGCCCGGTACCCGACACCGTCGCGAGGTCGACGCCGAGCTGCTTGGCGAGCCGGCGGGCGACGGGACTGACCCGGACCGCAGCGCTCGAGGCTGCGCTGTCCGCGGCCGGTTCGGCCGCCGCTGCGGGCTCGCTGGCAGCGGCCGGTTCGTCGTCGATGCCGAAACTCGCATTTGCCGGTTTGAAACCGGCAACAAACTCGTCGATCTCCGCGTCGGTCACGTCGCCGGTTGCGATCACACCCAGCAGTTCACCCACCTTCAGCGTTTCGCCTTCGCCCGCAATCTGCTTGCAGACGACGCCGGACACCGGCGCCTCGAGCGTGTTGACAATCTTGTCGGTTTCGATATCGATCAGCTCGTCACCCTTGCTGACGTTTGCGCCGGCCGCCACCTGCCAGCCGGTGACCGTACCTTCCTGCATCTCGATCCCCCACTTCGGAACCGTTAGCGGATACAGCACACTAGCCACGAACCACCTCCTGTATTGCCAAGGCAATGTCGCCGGGGCCGGGCATGTAGGCGCGCTCGAGTTCGCGCGCAAACGGCACGGGCGCGTGCGGCGCCGTCACGAGCTTGATCGGCGCGCGCAGCGCTCCGAAGGCCTCCGACGCGACTATGCCCGCGATATCCGACGCGACGCTGCAGCGCGGCGGCGATTCGTCGACGACGACCAGCCTGCCCGTGTGTTCGAGACTTTCGAAGATCGTTTCCGTATCCAACGGCGACAGCGTGCGCGGATCGATCAGATCGCAGCTAATGCCGCTGTCCTTGAGTCCGTCAATCGCCTTCTCTGCAAATACCACCATGCGGCCCATCGCAACGACCGTGCAATCGTCTCCTTCGCGCGGCATCGCGGCTTCGCCGAACGGCACGAGGTGTTCGCCTTCCGGTACTTCTCCTTTCCGGTTGTACAGCGCCTTGTGCTCGAAGAAGACCACCGGATCGTCGTCGCGAATCGCGGTCTTCAACAGTCCCTTGGCATCCGCCGCGTTCGATGGAACCGCGATCTTGAGGCCCGGCACGCCAGTGAGTATCGGGTAGATGGTTTGTGAATGCTGCGCGCCCATGTTCATGCCAGCGCCCATTGCGGTGCGAATCACCAGCGGGCAGTTTGCCTTGCCGCCAAACATGTAACGGAATTTTGCGGCCTGGTTGTAGATCTGGTCCAGGCACACGCCCACGAAGTCGGCGAACATAATCTCGGATATTGGCCTCAAGCCCGCCAACGCCGCCCCGGCGCCCGCGCCGATAATGGCGGACTCGGAAATCGGCGTATCGATTACCCGGTTTTCGCCGAACTCGAAGATCAGACCTTTGCTGACGCCAAAAATACCGCCCGACGCATCGCGCTCACCCGAACTGCCGCCCGCGCCGCCCGACACGTCCTCGCCCAGAATGATTACGCGCTCGTCGCGGCGCATTTCCTCGAACAGCGCATCGTTGAGCGCCTGCCGGAATGTTGTCTCTGTCATCAGTAGCTCGCGTACACGTCGGTGGTCAGTTCGCCGAGTGACGGCGGCGCGGCGGCCTGTGCTTCGTGCACGGCGCGTTCGATCAGCTGCATGACCTCGGCGTCGATCCGGCGCAGGCTCGCATCGTCCAGCCAGCCTTCCCTGAGCACGCGCGCCTCGAAGATTTTCAGGCAATCGCGCTCGGCACGGTGCCGTTCGACTTCGCCCTTGGCGCGGTAGCGCTGCGGATCGCCTTCGAAGTGACCAAAAAAACGCGTGGTCGTACACTCGAGCGCACTCGGGCCTTCGCCGCTGCGCGCGCGCTCGACAGCCTCGCGCATGCCTTCGTAAACCTCGAAATAGTCGTCGCCGTTCACCTTCGCCGCCGGCATGCCGAAACCGCGGCAACGCCCGGCGATGTCCTTGCTGCCGACCGCATAGTCCGTCCCCGTGTGTTCGCTGTAACCGTTATCTTCGAACACGAAGATAGTGGGAAGCTTCAGCACAACGGCCAGGTTCATCGCTTCGAACACCGTGCCCTGGTTGCAGCTACCGTCGCCACCGAACGATACGGTCACGTGCCCCTTGCCGGCGTTACGCGTCGCGATGGCGGCGCCCGTTGCAAGCGGCGGCCCGCCGCCGACAATCGCGTTGGCGCCGAGCATGCCCTTGTCGAAATCGGCAATGTGCATGGAGCCGCCCTTGCCTTTACACAGGCCGTCCGCGCGGCCGTAGATTTCCTTCATCATGCCGACGATATCGCAGCCCTTGGCGATGCAGTGGCCGTGGCCCCGGTGCGTACTCGCTATCAGGTCGTCGTCGCTGAGGTGATCGCAGACACCGACGGCAACGGCCTCCTGGCCGGAGTACAAATGGGTGAAACCGGCAATCTGGCCCTGCTGGATTTCGAGGTGCAGCCGCTCCTCGAATTCCCGAATGGTTTTCATCTGCCGGTACGCGGCCTCGAGCGCCTGCGTGTCTGGTTTGCTCATTGCTTCGCTCACAAAAGTTCCTAAAAAGCACCGGCCGGTTTGCCGTCGATACCGTAGAGATAGTCGTCGATCGTTTTGTGGAAATGGCGTATGCGCAGCTCCTGGTTACCGAGCCACAGGCCGCGATAGCCGCGGCTGTTCATGCCCGCCTGCACACCGGGCAGGTTGTAGGCATCCTGGTCGAGTACCAGGCCAATACTCTTTTCACCATGTTTGAACTGCTGATGCTCCGGGCGCTCGGGCCACTCGTCGCCTTCCGCAATGAGTTCGAAAGTCCAGATGTCGAAGAACATCTTGTTGGGATCGCTCGGGTGCGGCCGCTGCCGGAACAGCCAGTAGTCGTCAGCGTGCACGTTCAGCGTGACGTTCGGGAAAATCAAATAATGGTAATCGTCGGTGAGCTGAGCATCATGCAGCTTCGAGTAGTCCCTGCCCTGCTCCCGTCCATGCTTGCGCTTGTAGCGCTGCACGTCCTCGCGAATCTCGTTAACCCGGCCGTCGTAGTCCGCCGGATCCATGCCCGCCTGCTTCATGACCGCCTTGATGCCTTCGGGTATGGCCGGCGGTACCTTGACGCGGGGACTCAAGGTGGCGAACTTGATGAGATAGCGATTGTGCTTGTCGTAACAGTCGATCTGCAGATTCAGGTCGTCGAGATGCCAGAGTAGCTGAGGATGAATTCCCTGCACGTGATACGACTCGTTAAAGGCATCGACCGACGCCTTCCAGTTGCAATCCCACTCCACGGTGATGTCCCGCGTCATGGCCATGCGGGACATGTTGTAAGGTTCGAGGTGCTGCGGGATTACGTTGAGGTAGTCGGCAAGCGGTTCCATATCCGGGTTGAGGCTATACCAAACCCAGCCGTTCCAGACGTCGCAGGGGATCTCTTCGAGTCCCGTGCAGGGGCCGCCCTGCGGAAACGTATCGAGATCCGGGATGTTTTCGAACGACCCGTCGAGCTTGTATTCCCAGTGGTGATAGGCGCATTTGAAGGTATCAGCATGACCGAGGCCGCGATCGCGCAGGCGATTGCCGCGATGTTGACAGACGTTGTAGAACGCTTTGATACCGCCGTCCTTCTGCCGGACGAGCAGCACCGACTCACTGCCGATCTCCGCGGCGCAGTAGGCGCCGGGCTCGTCGAGGTCCCGCTCGAGACAGCCCACGAGCCACACCTTCGTCCAGATCCGCTCCCACTCGCGCCGCATGAACTCCGCGTCCGTATAACGCTCTTTGGCGATGGTGTCGTCGCCAAGCTCAGGGTCGGGAGCCTTGTCGAGCGGTGTGCCTCGCCCGACTTCGCTATTGGCAGTCTTGCTCATGCGGCCTGCTCCAGAGGTTCGTTCAGCGACCAGCGTATGCCGCGCCGCAGCAGTTCGTAAAATGCGGGCTGTTTCCAGCTGCCCCGCTCTACCGACGGGTATTCGTCCATCAGCGGCTGCATGTCGTAGCGGCCGCGGGCGTGACCGAGGTTGAGGTACAGAACTTCGCCTCGCCCGAAGCGCCGCAAATACATGATCGGCACAATCCCGTTGTCCCGCCAATCGTGCTCCTCGAAACCCTCCGCAGTGCCGGAATAGTGCGTTTCCAGCAGCCGCTCGTGGTCACCGAAGAAACGGCAAAGGTAGATTTCGTCGTCCGCTTCGAACGGTTCGATCCCGGCGACCAGAGGATGCGCACTGCTGGCGCGTACCGTAAACGTTTGTATCGGAGGATGCGCGACGAACTGGCTGCCCAGCATCTCCGTAAACCTGGGCGCATCGTTGGGCGCCGTCCAGCCGATGCCTTTGACGTACTTCAGCCTCGAATTGGTCCCGTGCAGCGCGAACCAGCGCTTGCCGCTCTCGAGAAACCCGGCCAATGCATCCTGCTCGGACTCCGCTGGCAGTATCTCGCAGGTGTACGTCAACAACGCGTCCGCCGCGGCAAGGGCTTCGGTATCGCTGTAATCCGCGCGCACCGTCACGCGAATACGCTCGTCTTCCGCCAGGACTTTCAGCAATTCGAGGCGAGCGAAGTCGATGTCGTGGTACTTGCCCCCGCAGATCAACAGAATGTCACGGCGTACAGACACCGCGCTAGAGTCTCGCCCGGCCGATTCGTTGCGCGAAGACGGGCGACACTAGAGTTGAACGCGCTTCGTGTAGCCGTTGTCGGCGATGAGGTTGGTGCCGGTAACGAGACTTGCCGCAGGGCTCGCGAGAAAGGTCACGACCCGGGCGACTTCTTCCGGAGTTCCCATACGGCCCGCGGGAATCTTGCGCACGGTGCTTTCGTAGAACTTGGGCATCGTGCCCTCGATCATTTCCCATGCGCCGCCCTCGAAGTAGATGGGCCCTGGCGACACCGTGTTGACGCGGACGCCCTCGCCGCGGACGAATTGCGAAAGCTGACTACCGTAATTGATCAGCGCAGCTTTCATCGCGTTGTACGCCATGGGCCCGCCGAAGTAGTCCACGGCATTGGTCGAACCAATGACGACTATCGCGCCGTCGCCGGATTCCTTGAGCGCAGGCAGCAGGGTTTCGCAGCCGCGAACGGTGTGCAGCACGTCGATTTCGAAACAGCGCCACCAGTTTTTTTCGGAATCCATGCCGCCGCCGCCCGAGACGTTCGGCACGAACACGTCACAACCACCGAGTTCCTCGACGGTCTTCTCGAGCCAGGCCTTGTACTCTTCGGCGTCCTTGACGTTGCAGGCCCCGCCTATTGCACTGCCGCCCGCGTCGTTGATTTCGGCAACGGCTTCGGCAACGGCGTCGCCGTCCCGCGCGCAGATCGCAACCCTGGCTCCTTCGTTGGCGAGCGTCGCGGCAATGGCTCTACCAATACCCCTCGAGGCACCCGTTATAATCGCGCGCTTGCCTTTCAGCCCCAGATCCATTCTGCTACTCCCGGAATTTATCGTTGCACACGAGTATACGCGCCGTACCGAATAAATAAAACAGTCATGATTGTTTGTTTTTACGATATAGTCCGCCCGCTCGTGATACAGAAGAAGGAAGCCCTATAAAATGAGAATCATCGTTACCGACCGCGAGGGAACCGTTCAGGAAGCAGACGGCGATCCCGGCCTCAAGCTCATGGAATCCATACGGGATCTCGACAACAGCGTGGATGCCATTTGCGGCGGTCTGTGCTCTTGCGCCACCTGTCACGTGTACGTCGGCGACGAATGGCTCGGCAAGCTGCCGGCTATCGCGGACGACGAAGAAGAACTGCTCGATTCGCTCGAGCACCGTCAGGCGAACTCGCGTTTGAGCTGTCAGATCGAACTTACGCCGGAACTCGACGGCATTACGCTCACGGTCGGTCCGGAGGAATAGACTTCCGCCCCCTGTAGAATCGACTCGGCTCGGAGGAACAGGGTTCCGGGCGAGCCTCCTACTGAATCGACAGCGCGTCGTCGATGATTAGCTCGGCGCCGTTAACCAGCCGCGATTCGTCGCTGGCCAGGTACAGAATCATGGCGGCGACGTCTTCCGGACGGCCTACCCGGGCAGCCTCGTGGGCTGCCGATGGATCCGGCGCCGGCATACCCAGCTCCTCGTTGACGGACTGCACCATTGGCGTGTCGATCGCCCCCGGGTGCACCGAGTTGACCCGAATGTTATCGCCGTTCATCTGGCAGCTCACCGCCAGCGACTTGGTCATGGCGCGGACGGCGCCTTTAGCCGCCGTGTAAGCGAAAAAGATCGGAAAGCCCAGGTGCGAAGCGATCGACGACATGTTGACGATCGAACCGCCGCCGCGGCGCCTGAGGGCCGGAATCGCCGTCTTGCAACCGAGGAACACGCCCTCGTTCATGACGGCGTTCTGCAAACGAAACTGCTCGAGCGTGCACTGTTCCGGCGTTGCGATGATGACGATGCCCGCGTTGTTCACGAGCACGTCGAGACCGCCGAGTTCCTTCTCCACCTCGGCCACGACCTCCTGCCACCGCTGCTCGTCGGTCACGTCCTGCTGCTTGAACAAGACGGTAGCGCCGGTGGCTTCCGCGATTTCGGCCGCAACCTGTTCCCCGGCGGGGTCGACGTCGGTCAGGACGACGCTGGCGCCTTCGGCGGCCAACGCGTGGACGTCGGCTTTCCCGAGTCCTTTTGCGCCCCCCGTAACAATTGCGACTTTCCCTGCTACCCTTCCTGCCATAGTCTTGCTCCGAGTCGGCGTGTCGCGGCGATGCTAACAAGCAGTACTGACTGTTTCAATCACGAGTGATTGTTTTTTGCGGTCAGTCGGTTACTCTAAACCGATTGCCGCGAATCAGCACAGATAAAACGAACAAAGCGGAGACGCAGGTGACCAAACGCAGCGCAAAACCAAGTGGACCTGGAGAACAGGGCTGGCAGGCGCAAAAGAGCGCAGCGACGCGAGATCAGATCCTGAGCGCCGCCGTGCGTTGTATTGTCGAACTTGGTTATTCGCGAACGACTACGATGAAGATCGCGGAACGCGCCGGTTTGTCGCGCGGCGCAACGCTGCATCACTTTCCGTCCAAGCTCGATATCATTCGGGCCGCGGTGGATTATCTGCATGAGCGCCGGCTGCGCGCCTTTCGCACCTCGGTCACGTCGATACCGCAAGGGACCGATCGGATAAAGGCTGCGACCGAGGCCTACTGGGCGCATGCTACGCACCCGATCTTTGTCGCATTCTTTGAGCTTTCGGTCGCCGCGCGGACGGACGAGGACCTCCGCAAGATTTTGCAGCCCGCGCAAAAAGCCTTCGACGAAGAGTGGTATAAGACCGCGCAGGAAGTATTCCCTGAGTGGCAGTCCGACAAGGCCGCATTCGACCTTGCATTGGGCCTCGTACAGCACCTCATGGAAGGCATCGCGATCAGCTCGATGACTCATCAACGGCAGCCGGATCTCGATCGGCTCAGGCAGTACCTGGAAGACCAGCTCCGCGCGCTGGCGCCGGCATCGATTCGCTAGATCCCCAAAAAGGCGTCTCCAAAAAGGGGCCGGGTTTATTTTTGCAAAGCAAAAATAAACCCGGCCCCAGTTTGGGCAGGCAATTGCGGATCTAGCGAATCGGTGGCGGCGCCAGCGCGCGCAGCTGGTCTAACAGGTACTGAC
>JBCBSC010000023.1:0-82000 GCA_039819385.1 Pseudomonadota bacterium
AGCCGCCAGTATCGAATGGCTCCAGAGACGCACCTGACCGGGTTCGGTCGGCATGAAGACCTTTTGCACCGCCAGCGATGCGACAAGAGCGCCGATAGTCACGGCACCCATGCGCGTCAGTGCATCGCGAATCGTTTCGATCGGAGATACGGGAGCCGAAGTTGACGAATTCGCAAGCGAGATGACGCGCACGGCAAACGCCGGGTCTTCCTTGACCAGGGACTCGAAGTTCTCGAAATAGTCAACCGATGCCGGCCTGAGCTGTAACAGCCTGACGAGTACCTGCGGCAGTAGCGGCAGTTCATCGATCTTGGCCTCCATGTCTTTCAAAGCCGCTGCGTGACCGCCCGCTGACGCCGGCATTTCAGGTAGCCATCCCGGGCTGGCCGTCATCCGTTGCGCCCTCGTGCCGGTCTTCCTGCAGGACTGCGACAGCGGCATCGACAACTCGGCTGTCATACGTCCGGCCCCGCCCCCCCTCGAGTTCGGCAATGGCCATCTGCATGCCCAGCGCCGCCCGATAGGGACGATGGGAGGACATCGCCTGTGCGACGTCCGCAACGGCAACGATGCGCGCCGCCGGATCGATTTCGTCTCCGCGAAGCCCCGCCGGATACCCGGACCCATCGAGCCGCTCGTGATGCTGCAGGATGATGTTGTGCACGGGCCAGGGGAAATCGAGATGTTTGACCACGGCGTAACCGGACTCACAGTGCGTGCGAATGAGGTTCATCTCTGCCTGTGCAAGCCTGCCCGGTTTGCTCAGGATTCCGCTGGGTATTCCCAGCTTGCCGATGTCGTGCACCTTTCCGCCGTAGTAGATGCCTTGCGCTTCGAACTCGTCCAAGCCCATCTTCAGCGCTATCCGTTTCGCGAGCGCGGCAACGTGCTCGCTATGCTCCACGGTGTAAGGATCTTTGGCCTCGAGAGCCCGGGACAGCGCCTCGATGGTCTCGATCAGCGACCGGGCCGTTCCCTCGCGATAGCTGTCCTCGGCACGCTCCAGGGCAAGGCTGTCGGTCGCATCCTCGAGAATGAATACTCGCCCGTCCATTGCCGAATCGTCGCGGAAGCTGCGTATGCGATGGGCGCGGCCATCGGGTGACAGCACCTGGCCGGTGCGCACGTTGCTACTCTCGTCAACCAGCCACGGCACGAGATTCGCAATGGGTGAGCCGGCGATTCGGCAGACGTCGGAGCCCGCGAGATCGGCAAATGACCGGTTGGCGCGAACCAGACGCCCTTCGGGATCGACAACGATGATCGCATCACGGATCGCATCGAGCGTCGATACCCACTGCTGATGCACGAGCTCCAGACCGGCATCGGACGGATACTGCGGGTCCTGCATGCCTGCGCTCCGTGAGGACATCGGCGTTTCTCTTGGCTGCCTGTAGGAGCGTTATCGGCAGCCCTGTCGCCTTCTTTAGTGTCGGACGCTACCCGGCGACGGGCTCTAGTCAGAGGGAACCGCACCGGCGTCTCGTTGCCGTGCAATTCGTCGCTGGACCTCGTCGAACAGAGCCTCGCGCAGCCGCAACAGCTTGAACAATTCGACAACCGTGAAAAACGGCGCCGCCAATTGCGCCTGAATCGGATGCTTTACGAGTACCGGCATGGACTTTTCGACGGCGTGACCGACAAATTGCAGAAAGTAGCCGCCAAAGAAACACGCTGCCGCAATCCCCCCGGAAACGGGCAGCGGCAGCATCGCAATCCGTTCGGCCGCTACAACAAGCAGGATACCGAATACCGCAAACACCAGAGCAAACACCGCGTCCAGACTAAAATAGAAAGCGACAAACGCCAGCAGGACAACGTGCGCAAGGCTGAATCCCATGAACGACAGCTCTATTCTGGCCCAGCTTAGCGCGATCAACACGCCCAGCATGATGGTTGGAATACCGACCATGTGCACGGTGACGTTGAACGGATGCTGGTGCGCGGCGGCGTAGCCGGTCAGCATCTCCAGCAGTTTGCTTTCCTTATTCACGCAACACTCCTTACAAGTCGTTTACAGAGTGTACCTTATAGCCTTGGCGTATCCCGTCCCGTTGATCGCCGCTATACTGGCCAGCGGACGGGCGCCGGCCGGACAACGCTTCTACCGGCGGTCACGAAACAGACTACAGCGAATCAACAGGACACTGGCAGGATGATCTACCTAACCGTCGGCGTAATGCTGTGGGCTATCGTTCACTGGTTTCCAATGGCTATGCCCGAACAGCGATCGGCAGCCATCGCGAGACTCGGCGACGGTCCCTACAAAGGCGCTTTTGCACTCGCCAGTCTCGCGGCGATCGTGCTGATTGTTATTGGCTGGGGCGAGGCGCCTATGATCCCGTCGTACATACCGCCGCTGTTCAGCAACGGCTTTATCGTACTGGCGGTGGCTGTCGCTCTGACGCTGTTTATCGCATCGCAGCTTCCCAACAACTTTCGCCGCTGGATTCGTCACCCGCAGCTCACCGGTGTCCTGATTTGGGCGCTTGCCCACCTGCTCGTCAACGGCACCGTTCGCGATGTCGTCCTGTTCGGCGGACTTGCCATTTGGGCGCTGCTTGCAATCGTGTTAAGCAACCGTCGCGATGGGCCGTGGCAGCGACCGGCAGCGGTTGCCGTGTGGAAGGACTTCGTCGTGTTAGCTGCCGGCGCGACGGCATCGGCTGTGCTGTTCTATTTCCACGGCTGGTTGTTTGGCGTTTCCGCTCTTCACTAACATTAAGAAATCCTCATAAGCATAAGAATATCCTAGAGAAAATCTCTCGACGTAGACTCACAGAGATGCAGACCTACGATACTCTGGCCGGCATGTAGACCCGCCCGCAGTTCGCCGGGCCCGCCGCGTGTGCGAAACTGCAGCGACGGCGCTACAGTATTCATCGAGATAGGCCCTGATGCGTTAGGAGGTTTGCTTGGAACTACTGCTCATAGCCCTGCTCGTCATACTGGTCGTCGGCTTCTGGTGGCTCAGACGGCGCCGGCAGAACGCGGTTCCGAGCCCGGAAGCGCCTGCTGATCGGCGCGTGAGCTCAACGACATCCACCTACCACGCCGTCTCCATTCGCTACGATGCCAACGCCTGCGGCGCGGCAAAAGAACTCGAAGGACGCCGCTTTCTGTCGTCCGCCGCGCCGCGCGTTCCGCTCGTGGATTGCGACGTACTCGAGTGTAAATGCCGCTTTATCCATTACAAAGACCGGCGCACCGGCAAGGACCGGCGCAGTCCGTTTACGGCCGGCGGTATTTCGGCGGCGAGTGGAAACTACGAAAAAGAACGTCGCGAAGGCAGCGAGCGACGTCACGAAGACGAGGACGGCGATTTCTTTTGAGCGGCGCGGCTGCGATCTGGTTTGCGGCAGGCTCTAGTAGCGATAACCCGTGAGCGTCGATTCGTAGTCGTTGAGCTCCGCCTCGCGGTAGGCCTGCTCCGAAATAAGCTGGTCGATCTCCGCGCGGAGCTCTCCCTGCTCTTCGGCAAGCCGCTTCAGATCTGCAAGCAGCAGCACGCGCTGCTCCGTTGTCGTGTCCTCGGCAATGAGCGCCGCTTCCTTTTCGTCAATCAGCTCAGCGTTGTCTTCGATGCGGTTCTCGTGCGACGCAATGCGGGACCTGGTCTCGCTTAGCCTCGAGCGCAGCGTGTGGAGTTGTTTACCAACCCGATAGGCATCCAGGAACGGTGCCTCGAGCGCCGCGTCGCACACGCCATTATATGCCCTGCCGTTTTCGCCGAGCCTGAACCCGCGTTCAGGCCTGCAGAATTCAACCAGGCCTTCGTCCCGCCCGGCCAGATAAGCCTGAAAATCGGGTACGACGCCATGTTTTGCGCAGTCCTTGCGATAGTCGCCGAAACGCTCGGACTGGAGGCCCTTCGCGCCGTCTTCGTAACCCACAGCATGCCAGTCGCTTAGTGCGCATTCCTCGCTGTTCATCGTTGCACAGCCGGAAAGTGTCAGTGCAAACACGACAGCTATCGTCATTCTACGTGGCATTGGCGGGGCTCCAGATCGTGACATATTAGCCTCCGGGATTTTGGCCGCGGAGGCCGTGATGGCATTCACAAATAGCAGCGTACGCCTGAACCGGGGCTGAAAACCACGACGCCGACGGGCAACGGCTGCACGGCCGCTGTGAACTGCGTCACAGAGTCCCTCTGACACGGCAGATATTCTTAGACAGTCAAACGCCGGACGCAGCGAAGCTTTCCATGGATCTCGACGCCCTGACAACGGCCGGCACTCTGGCCGTGGTGACCGCAACGGCTTTTCTGCTCGCCGCCAAACTGTGGAACGCGCTCGGCAAACTCGCCGCCGGCAACCCTTTCTTCCCAAACAGCACAATGCGTGAAGCCGCGCAGCGCTTCCGCGATGAATTCGAGCACCTCCGGCGCAAGCAGGCGAACTACCTTGCCGCCACGCTGGTTCTCGCCATCATTTTCCTGGTGGCGTTCGAACTGGAGGCTCAGGGGCTTTATCACGGCTATCCGCACTGGCAGTTGTCTCTGCTCATCGCCGCTCTGCTTGCTACCGCCGCGTGTTTTCTCTACAAGATCGGCGCAACCTTACTCGGGCTTCGAAAGCTGCGACTCAGGCGCGATGCGAATATCGCGATCGGCCATCAACTACAGAGGCTCGCCGCGCGCCAGGGAGCGGTGTTCCACGACGTCGAACTTGCCGGCGAAGTCATCGATCACGTCGTCGTCGGCAGCAGCGGTGCGTATGCCGTGCACGTGATTGCACGGCGCAACCGGCGCCAGCGGTCCGCTACGCTCAAGGACGAACAGCTCTCGCTCGGCGACGAGGAAACGCTTGTGCTGTACGCCGCCAGCAAGCGGGCGTTACGCCTCGCGGCCGCCCTCGGCAAGCTCGCGGGCAACCCGGTTACGGTCCGCTCGGTGGTCGCCATCCCGGGCTGGGAAATTGCCGAACAGCAAAGTCAGAAGCACCTTCTCGTCAACGAGAGGACTTTGCCGATGCTCAGCGGCTGGAAAAGCAGTTCCGACTATCTAATGAACGAGGACGTCGTCGCCATTCAGGAATACCTGACCGACGCCGGCAAGCGCCGAGCCTAGTCACAAGGGTTGCAGGCGCTCCGCGAGCTTATCCGTCGCCAGCACGTCAGCGAACTCGTCAGCCAGCGCACGGCATCGATCCACGGTTGCGCGCCAGGCGGCGACCCGCTCGCCGTGCGAGTAGCGCACAAAATCGTGCCGGTCGGGTATCTTGCCGTTGGGCAGCGCCGCCGCAAAATCCACAGATGGACTGACAAGCAGCGTATTTGCGGTATTGGCCGCACTGGCCCGCCGCCAGGAAAGGCGCTTATCGAACCAGCCCGGCTTGAGAAAATCGTAGAAGTGCAGATACAGGGTGAGCCGGTCCGCCTCGCTGTGCGGCAGATCGAGATGGTAGTCGATCACACCGCCGTCGCGATAAGTCCCCGGAACCGCCCCAGGAATATCCGTCACGCCTTGCAGTACCAACGGTATCGAGCCGGTCGCGAGGATCGCAGGCTTGAGGTTGTCGCGCGACAGGGGAACACGCTGCATCGGAAAATCGCCAATATTGAAAAAGGGCGGGATATCCCGTTGATCGTAAAACAGAGCCCTTTCGAAAAAGGCAGCCAGCGAGCGACGGCTTACCGCGTTCAGACCGGCGGCCGCTGCGAGGCCGGCCATCAGCAGCGGCGTTGATTCGCCCGCCAGCAAACGCCGGCTGCGAACGGTCATGATGTGCATGCGAAGCACCGGATGCGCCAGGATAAAATCCAGCGACTCGTCCCGCACGATCGCATCGAGTATCTCCCTCGACTTTTTCGTAATCTCGAGCCGGTCCGGCTTGTCGCTATAAGTCTGCTCGATATAAGCCTCTTCGAAACGCTCGATGGCCCCTAGCGGGTCTTGCTGCGCGAGACAGGCAAACCGCCAGGCGCCGATGGAGGTACCGATGGTATGCACGGGTGCGACGAGACGCGGCAGAATCTCGCTCGCCAATACGCGATCGAGTTGACTCAGTGCCAGCCACTTTGCACCGCCCGATGCACCCGCGAGAGTGCCAACACGCGCGGCATCGAAACCGTGCTTGCGTATCGAGTCGTACGCAGCGGGTCCTGCGCGAAAGACCAGCAGCCGGGTCATGCGGTTTCGGGAGAGCTCTAGTGTACGCCGCGGTGCACTAGACTATCCGAACGGATGCTGTTTGATGATCGTTTGCTCCCGGTCGGGTCCGGTCGAAATGATGTCGACGGGCACGCCCGCGAGCTCTTCGATACGCGCCAGGTAGTCGCGCGCGTTGGCGGGCAAATCGGCGTGCGCGGTAACCCCGACGGTCGACGACTGCCAGCCGGGCATATCTTCGTATACGGGCTGACACTCGGCGAAACGATCAACGACGACGGGCAAGCCGGCTACGGGCTCGCCGTCGATCTCATAACCGACGCAAATCCTGATCGTCTCGAGTTCATCGAGTACGTCCAGCTTGGTTACGCAGAGGCCGGAGATGCTGCTATTGACTATGGAGCGACGCAGGGCGACCGCATCGAACCAGCCCACGCGACGCGGGCGACCCGTTGTTGCGCCGAACTCCGCGCCAACTGTCGCAATGTGTTCGCCCATTTCGTCGAACAACTCGGTGGGAAAAGGGCCGGCGCCGACGCGCGTCGTGTATGCCTTTACGATCCCGAGTATGTAGTCGAGGCTTCTCGGGCCAACCCCCGTCCCGATACTGGCGGCGGCGGCGACCGTATTCGATGACGTCACGAACGGATAGGTGCCGTGATCGATATCGAGAAACGTGCCTTGCGCCCCTTCGAACAAGATGCTCTTTCCCGCCGCGGCGAGGTCGTGCAGTACCTGGGTGACATCCACAGTGATAGGCGCGACGACCTCGGCCCACTGCATTGCATCGTCGAGGGTACGGTTGAAGTCGATCGCGTCCGTGCGGAAATAGTTACGCAACAGGAAATTATGATAGTCGAGAACTTCGCCGAGCTTTGCGGCGAACTGCTCGCGGACGAACAGATCGGAAACCCGCAGCGCGCGACGCGAAACCTTGTCTTCGTAGGCGGGGCCAATGCCGCGACCGGTAGTGCCTATGGCGGCGGAACCGCGCGCCTTCTCGCGAGCCAGATCCAGCGCGACATGCGACGGCAATATTAGCGGACACCCCGGACTGACTTTCAGCCGTTCGAATACCGGGACGCCGTTGCGGACCAGCGCGTTCGCCTCATCGACGAGCGCCTCTAGCGAGAGCACCACGCCGTTGCCGATCAGACAGCTCACGCCGTCACGCAGAATTCCCGACGGTATCAAATGCAGAACCGTCTTCTCACCCCCGATAACGAGCGTGTGGCCTGCATTGTGCCCGCCCTGGAACCGCGCGACCGCTGCGGCGCGATCCGTGAGCAGGTCTACAATCTTGCCCTTGCCCTCGTCACCCCACTGGGTGCCAATGACGACAACGTTTTTTCCCATCTTTCAGGCCCGCACGAAGTATAAGAGAAGCAGCCCGGCGAGCATTACCGCCAGGCCAACGATCCGGAGCTGATTATCACTGAGGCGCGCCAGTTCATCTACCATCCTTCGATAGCGGCCAGGGCCGGCAAACGGCAGCAGGCCCTCCAAAATCAGCGCGAGCGCCAGCGCCGTCAGCAATAGCTGCCAGTCCACGACGCGCTAACAGGTCCTAGTTCGAGTCGCCGCGCGACTGATTCAGATACTGAAAGAACTCGTTGTTCGGATCCAGCACGAGAATGTCGCCGGAGCCGCCAACCGAATTCCGATACGCGTTGATACTGCGATAGAACGCATAGAACTCGGGATCCCGGGTGTAGGCACTGGCATAGATCTCTGCCGAACGAGCATCGCCTTCGCCACGAACGATCTGAGCGTTTTTATTCGCTTCCGCGCGGATAATCGTGCCTTGCTTGTCCGCTTCGGCACGGATGCGCTCGGCTTCGGCATCACCTTCGGCGCGCCGCTCAAACGCTATACGCTTACGCTCCGACTCCATTTGCCGGTACACGGACTCGCGAACGTCGTCCATGAACTCCACCTGCTTGACACGAAAGTCGATCAGCTCGGCGCCCAGATCCGCGGCCGTCGGCGCGGCCGTGCTCAGCATGTCCTGCATTAGCTCCTGCCTGCCGACGGAGATGGCTTCCACTACCGTCCGTTTGCCGAACTCGGTCACGATCGCGTTCTTGATAATCTCACCGAGGCGATCGTTGCCAACCTGCACGACACCGCCCGTCGAGGTATAGAAGCGCACAGGATCCACGATGCGGTACTTGACGAAGAAGTCGACCTGCAGCGCTTCGTTTTCCGCGGTGAACACACGCTCGGGCCGGTCACTGATCGTCAGTATGCGGCGCGGGAACTTGACGACCGTGTCGATAACCGGCGCCTTCCACTGCAATCCCGGTTCGTAGGCAGACTGCACTACCTCACCCAGCCGCAGTTTGATCGCAAGCTCACGCTGATCGACGATGAATACCGAAGACACGAGTATGAAACCCGCAATCGCCGCAAGTATCAGATATCCGGAACGTGCTCCGCTCATTGTCTCATCCTCCGCTCACGACCGTCGGTGGCGTTCTGCCCGGTCGCGCCAGTATCTCTGGACGTGGAACCGCTCGGAACAGCGGAACTGCCCGCCGGCGTTCCTCCGGACATGTTGTTGATCAGCTTGTCGAGCGGCAAATACATGAGGCTGCCGCTCCCCTCCGCGTCCACAATAACCTTGTTCGCCCTGCTGTAGACCTCTTCGATAGCATCCAGATACAGACGGTCGCGGGTTACACGAGGGGCTTTCTGGTACTCCGTCAGCAAGGCTTCGAAACGCGCGGCGTCACCCTCGGCGCCGGCGATGACGCGGTCGCGGTAACCCTCGGCGTCTTGCTCGATACGCGCTGCTTCACCGGCCGCGCGCGCAATGACGTCGCGCGAGTATGCATCCGCGTCGAGAATGGCGCGCTGGCTGTCGTTACGAGCTTTCTGCGCGTCGTCGACCGCGCCCTGAACTGCAGCAGGATAGTTGACGGTTTCGAGCGAGATCGAGGTAACGGTGATGCCGGCCTGATAACTCGCGAGCGTCGCTTGCAACACGGAGAGCGTACGTGAAGCGATCTCCTCGCGACGCCCGGTAACCAGCGTCTCCAGTATGCTGGTGCCGACCACTTCGCGCAGGGCGCTTTCCGTGACGTCGCGCAGCGTCAGGTCGGGCTCGACGACCTCGAAACTGTAGAGCACCGGGTCGGTGCGCCGGAACTGCACGACCATGTCGATGAAGACGTACTGTTCGTCCGCCGTCAGCATCTCGGTCTTGTAAGAGTACTCGGTGACGACATTCGTATTCACCAGCGACACCGATTCGATCGGGTACGGCAGGTGCCAATGCAGTCCCGGCATCGTCGTTTCCGTATACGCGCCGAAGCGCTGAACGACGCCGCGTTCGGCTTCGTCCACGCGGTAGAAGCCAGTGACGAGCCAGGCGAATACCAGCAGGATCAGCAGGATGATCCCGCCGACTACGCTGCCGCCGCCGCTCTTGCCACCTCCGCCTTTGCCGCCGAGCATGCCGCCGAGGCGCTGCTGCCAGCGCGCCACCAGCTGATCCAGGTCAGTTGGCTTGTTGTCGCCGCGTTGCCACGGGTCTTTACCATTTCCGGGTTCGTTCCAGGCCATAAACAGTGTCTACTCGTGCGTTATCGAAGTTTAATTTGCGGCCGTCGCCGAGGCTCGCGCCGGCAACGGTTCCAGAGTATCGGGCGCAAGGTTTTCACGCTTGAGGAAGCGCCGCAAGTCCCTTTCCGCCATATCCACCTCGAGTTCCCAGCCGCCGTCGTCGGTGGACGATTCATTCACCACGGCGCCAAGCTCGAAAAGCCGCGCGCGCTGCCGGCCCTGGCCCGCCGCCAGCCGCAGGCAGCCGCGCACCGAACCGGGTTTCAGCCGCTGTTCGATCGCCTCGAGCAGCAGCGGTACGCCCTCTCCGGTCGCCGCAGAAAGCCATACCGCGCGTCCGTTACCGTCCCGGTTGGTCGTAACCCGCGGCTGCCGGTCGAGCCGGTCGATCTTGTTGTACACCCGAATCTGCGGAATTTTATCCGCTTCGAGCTGGGACAACACCGAATTTACCTGCCGCACGCGCTGCCAGCGGTTGCTGTCGCTCGCATCGATCAAATGCAGTATCAGGTCCGCCTCGCGCGCCTCTTTTAGCGTAGACCGGAACGCCGCCACAAGCTCGTGCGGCAGATCGCGGATAAAGCCCACCGTATCGGCCAGCACAATCGGCAAGCCGCCGGGCAAGTCCAGACGGCGAACTGTCGGGTCGAGCGTCGCGAAGAGCTGGTCTTCGGCGTACACACCGGCCTCGGTCAACGCATTGAACAGCGTCGATTTGCCTGCATTGGTATAGCCGACCAGCGCCACGGTCGGAATCTCCGCCCGCAGGCGGTTTTGCCGGTTCAGGGTCCGCCGCAGATCAACCTGCTCCAGCCTGGACTTGAGCTGACGAATACGATCGCCCAGCAAGCGCCGATCCGTCTCGAGCTGCGTTTCACCCGGACCGCGAAGGCCAATGCCGCCTTTCTGGCGTTCCAGGTGAGTCCAGCCGCGTACCAGGCGGGTCGAGAGATGCCTGAGCTGCGCGAGTTCGACCTGCAGCTTGCCCTCGAAGCTGCGGGCCCGCTGCGCAAAGATATCGAGTATTAGCCCCGCGCGATCGAGAACGCGGCACTTGAGCACTCTCTCCAGATTGCGCTCCTGGCTCGGCGACAGCGGCGCCGACGAAATCGCGAGTTCCGCGCACGCCGAGTCGACAAGATTCTTTAACTCGTCCACCTTGCCCGCGCCGACAAAATACCGCGGATCCGGCCGGCGGCGCGCGCTGTGAACCTCGCCAACCACCATCGCGCCGGCAGAGCGTGCGAGTTCCGCAAACTCCTGCTGCTCGTCATGGTCGGGAGCGCCTGTCGCGCCCGCGTGGATCAGAATGGCACGTTCGCCACTCTGCGGTCGGTCAAACAACAGGGAACTCCTCTGGGGCCTTTAACCCCAAGACCGCGTGCTGCCGCCGCGGAGCCGATTTAGTCGCTTGCCTCCGCAGCGTCGTCCGGCAGCGGTAGCCGAACGTTGCGGGACGGAACGACGGTCGAAATCGCATGCTTGTATACCATTTGATTGACGCTGTTTTTGAGCAGCACAACAAACTGGTCGAACGAATCGACCTGGCCCTGCAGTTTGATTCCGTTAACGAGGTAAATGGAAACAGGTACTTTTTCCTTTCGCAAGATATTCAGAAAGGGGTCTTGCAGTGTTTGCCCTTTAGCCATTTTGGGGTTCTCCTTATTTTTTGTTCTGTAGAGAAAGCCGCATCCGGTGGCGCCGGATGCCCTTAAGCGACTTTCTGCCAAAGCGAAGTAAAAAGTTTAGCACAGCGACTGCGCGTTACGCGGGTATTTCAACCCAGCTCAGCGGCCAGATATCGAGACATGGCATCGATCGCGCCGGCTTCAAGAGGATCGGCCGCAAACACCGATTTTTCTCGTCTCAGCCAGGTAATCTGCCGTTTGGCGAGCTGCCGGGTCGCATACAGCGCCCGGCTGAAAGCCTCCTGTTCCGAGTACTCGCCGACCAGATAGCCCCAGTACTGGCGGTAGCCCACGGCACGCATGGCGGGGCTGTCGCGTTCGAGTCCGGGTCTGGTCATTAGCGCTTCGAGTTCTTCCGCAAAGCCGTTTGTGACCATCTGCCGGAGCCTGCGTTCAATACGCGTGTGCAGATCGGCGCGGCGCGAAGGATTCAGCGCCGCCTTGATGAATCGCCAGCCCGGCAGCGGCGGTCGAGTGTCGCGGGTCAGCGACGACAACGGAGTGCCGGTAAGACGAAAAACTTCCAGCGCGCGTTGAATTCGCTGCCGGTCGTTGCGATCGATCCTGGCCGCGGTCGAGGGGTCGTATACAGCCAGTTCGGCATGCAGGGCCGGCCAGCCCTGCTCGGCCGCTTCGTTATCCAGAGCTTCACGAAGCGCCGCATCAGCCTCCGGCAGCTCTGCGATACCCTCGGTCAATGCCCGGAAGTAAAGCATGGTGCCGCCCACCAGCAGCGGCACTCGCCCGGCCTCGCGTATGCTCTGCATTTCGCGAGCCGCGTCGCGAACGAATTCACCCGCTGAATAAGCCTCCTCGGGATCGCGAATATCGATAAGCCGATGCGGCACCCGTGCAAGCGTTTCGCGATCGGGCTTGGCCGTGCCGATATCCATCTCGCGGTATACGAGCGCCGAATCGACGCTCACGACCTCGAATGGAAATCGTTTGCACAGCGCAACGGCGAGTTCGGTTTTACCCGAGGCCGTAGGCCCCATGAGGCAAACGGCGCTTGCCGTATTCACTGGCCGCGCAGAAACAGGCGATCGAGTTCATTGAGCGGCAGCGCGGTCCAGGTCGGTCGGCCGTGATTGCACTGGTCCGCTCGCTCCGTGGTTTCCATCTCGCGCAGCAGGGCGTTCATCTCCGTAAGCCCGAGCTGCCGGTTTGCCCGCACGGAACCGTGACAGGCCATTGTCGCAAGCAGGTCATGGCATGCATCCTCGACGCGATTGCTCCGACCGGCTTCGCCCAGATCGGCCAGCATGTCGCGCAGAAGGCTCTCCGGATCTGCCTGTCTCAACAGCGCCGGCGCCTCGCGAATCGACACGCTGCCCGGACCCGTGCGATCGACGAGCAGACCCACTCGCTCGAATACGGCGCGCTCCGTTTCGACCAGATTCGCCTCGCTTTCGGCGACGGACACCGAAACCGGAACCAGCAGCGGCTGGCGCACCAGCGACTTGTCGTCGAACTGCCGCTTGAGACGTTCGTAGGTGATGCGCTCATGTGCGGCGTGCATGTCCACGAGCACCAGGCCATGCGCGTTTTCGGCCAGAATATAAACACCTGCGAGCTGCGCGAGCGCGAAGCCGAGCGGCGGCACGGAACGGTCGTCGGGTTCTGTCGCAACCTGCCCTGGAGCCGCGGCTGACGCTGCACGCTGGTATACGGCGAGCGTCTCGCTGACCGCCGAACGCCCCGGCCGCGCCGCGAGCGGCATGCTGGCCTGATACCGCGGCGCGGAGACCGGTATTTCCGGCGCGGCCTCGAAACTCGCGGGCGCGTGCTCGTGACCGCCCGGACGCGTGTCGGCCAGCGCCGTCTCGAGTACCTGCGTCACGATACCGTGAATCCGGCGCCCGTCGCGAAACCGAACCTCGTGTTTTGCCGGGTGGGCGTTTGCATCCACGGTGGCCGGGTCCATCGTAATACTGAGTACGTACGCCGGGTACCGGCCGTGAAACAGGACGTCGCGAAATGCGTGCCGGGCCGCATGTGCGAGTGTCTTGTCCGTGACCGCGCGGCCGTTGACAAACCAGAACTGCAAATCCGGCTGGCTGCGGGAGAACGTCGGCTGAGCGAGATAGCCCCTTATTGCGAAACCGTCCCGCTCCGCGTCAATCGCAATGGCATGCTCGGCGAACGCCTCGCCGCAGATCCTCGCAAGACGCTTGAGTTCCTTCTCCGTATCCATAGCCGCCGGCAGCGCCAGCACCGACCGCTGATTGTGTTTGAGCGAAAAACCGACGTCCGGCCGGGAAAGGGCAAGCCGTTTCAACCACTTTTCGACATGCGAAAACTCGGTACGCTCGGTACGCAGAAAACGCCGTCGGGCCGGTGTATTGTAAAACAGATCGTTCACTTCGACCGTCGTACCGGGTGGATGGGCAACGGGCCGCGGGTCCGTCAGCTCACCGCCGTTGGCCGTCACCTCCCAGGCCGACTCGGCTGCCGCGTTGCGGGAGCGGATCGAAAAGCGCGACACCGATGCAATGCTCGGCAAAGCCTCGCCGCGAAAGCCGAGCGAGACCACCGCTTCCAGATCCTCGAGACTCGCGATCTTGCTGGTCGCGTGGCGCGCCAGCGCGGTTGCCAGCTCCGTCTGCGGTATTCCGGCACCGTCGTCGCGAACGCGGATCAGTTTCTGTCCGCCCGCAAGGATTTCGATGTCGACCTGACTCGCGCCGGAGTCGAGACTGTTCTCGACGAGCTCCTTGACGACGGACGCCGGACGTTCGACGACTTCGCCGGCGGCGATCTGATTGATCAGGTGGCTGGGGAGTTTGCGTATAGGCATGAAGACGGGCTCAAGCTCGAGCGGCCCGTCATTTTTTCAAAACGGCCGGCAAAAGTCTCGCGAGACCGGCCGGCCGGCCCTGGTTGTCCGTCTTAGGAGCCCGAAAAGAGCGGAATACTGAGCGTCTGGCCGACGCGAATGCGGTCGGTTCGCAGATTATTCGCGCGCCGAATCTCCGATGCGCTGACGTTGTAGCGCTCCGCGATCTGGGAAAGCGTGTCGCCGCGCGCTATGACATGCCGCACCTGCCCGCCGGAGCGATTCCGCATTTGCAAGGCGATCCGCGTATCGGGCGGCGGGTTCTCGTAGAAGTAGCGCCGAATGCCACTCAGTACGGCCCCGGCAAGCTTGTTCTGATAAGCGCGGCTCTTGAGATTCTGTTCCTCGGTCGGGTTCGAGATAAACCCTGTCTCGACCAGTATTGACGGCGTATCCGGCGCCTTCAGCACGATGAAACCCGCCTGCTGTACCTTGCCGCGGTGAACCCGGCCGACTTTCGCCAGCTCGTTGATTACGCTTTGCCCCACATCCAGGCTTGCGCTCAACGCCGCGTTTTGCGACAGGTCGATCAGTACGGATGCCAGCGCACCGTCCGTATCGCCAAGCGGCACGCCGCCGACGTGTGAATTCTCCCGCTGCGCGAGCTGCCGGGCCGCCTCGTCGCTGGCGCCGCGCATCGACAACGCGTAGACCGACGCGCCGCGCGGCCGGCGGTCGTTGACCGCGTCCGCGTGGACGGAGACGAACAGGTCCGCCTTCTTGCGGCGGGCAATCTCCATGCGATCGCGGTGATCGACGAATACATCGCGATCGCGGATTAATATTGCCTGCATCCCGGGCTCTGCATTGATCTTGTTCGCAAGCGCCTTCGAGATCGCGAGAACGACGTCCTTCTCGCGAGTCCGCGCCTTGCCGATCGCTCCGGGATCCTTACCGCCGTGCCCGGGATCGATCGCAATGACGAGATCCCTGCCCTGCACCCGCGCTTCGGAGGCTCGTTTTACCGGTATCAGCGCTCCCGTCTGCAGCAGATCGATCACCAGACGATCACCGTAACGTTCGTTGGGGCCGGTCGTAAAGCTGCGGGAGCGCACGGACCGGCTCAAATCCAGCACGACACGCAGCTGCCCGTTCGCGCGCAGCCCGCTGCGAATGGAGCGGACGCTGCCGGCGCCGTCCGGCATGGTGCCGAGCGCGCCGCTAATGCGGCTGTCCTTCAAATCGATGACGAGGCGATCCGGCCCGCGGAGCGTAAAAATGTTGTGCGCAACGGGGCCGTCGAGGTCGAGTACCACACGGGTGCGTTCGTCCTCGGACCAGATTCGAACGTTTTCGACGGTCGTCCCCGCTTCCGCGGAATACGCGAGAAAACACAAGCAGGCGGCTAGCAAGCGCATGAAGGCCATTTTGGGAATCGCTCTTTTCGCTCAGTTCACGCGCTGAGTATACGAGAAATCCTCCAGATTCCAATACTCTTTTGGTATAAAAATTAATTAGATAGGAGGTCTACTTAAAGTCACGGTAAATCAGCCTTTTGCCTCTCCGAGCCGTATTTCCAGACTCTCGAGCAAGGCCTGGCCGCGCTCGCTCAAGGCGCTCAGCAGCGCACGGCGGGCGTCACCGGCGTATTCGAGCCGCAAATCGAGATCCGCGGTATCCGTGAGCCGCGGTGCACGATCCGGCCATTCGACGAGCTTGAGCCCGTCGTCGAGCTCGTCGAAACCCAGGTAGCGCAACTCCTCTTCGCCGCCAAGCCTATACAGATCAATGTGATAGACGGCGGTACCCGACACCTCGTAGGGTTCGATCAGCGCATAACTGGGACTCGGAACCGGGCCTGCGTGGCCGCGGGCGCGCAGCAGCGCCCGCGCAAAGCTCGACTTGCCCGACCCCAATTCGCCGCTGAGCAGTAAGGTCCAGCCGGCCGGATCGTCGGGCAGCACACGGGCAATCGCGGCGCCTAGCCGCTCTGTGCTCTCGAGGTCGGGAAGCTCGACTTGCAGCACTACGGATTGACCGCCTCACGCAGCTGCTCGATCACATCGCCCGCCAGCATTCCGCGCTCGCCGCCGAGGGCCGCTGCATCGCCGGCGCGAGCATGCACGTCCACCCCCAAGCTCGCCGCCACGGTAAGCGGCAGGCCTTGCGCGGCCAGCGCGGCAATGACTCCGGTCAACACGTCACCCATGCCGGCCGTGGACATCCCGGGATTGCCGCGTGCCGACACATACGGCACGGCATCGCGGCTCGACACGAGCGTCGCGGCGCCCTTGAGCACGGCAACTCCGGCATAGCGCTCCCTGAGTTCCGACAGCGCCGCAAGCCGATCGGCCTGCACTGCGCCAGCGTGACTGCCAAGCAACGCAGCCGCCTCACCGGGATGCGGCGTTATCACGCGCGCGTCACTCTGGAACGGCGCTGCCCCCAGCTGCGTCAGCGCACCCGCATCCCAGACCGAAGGCCTGTTGCCCGTGCGCTCGTCTGCGGACACGCACGCATAGACTTTTTTCGACCACGCATCGAGACCCAGCCCCGGGCCGAGCACCACGACGCTCGCGCGCTCGAGCTGTAAAACCAGTTCGTCCTCACTATCGACGCCCTGCACCATGAGCTCGGGGCATGCGGCAACCAGACTGTCGGCATGTGCCGGATGGGTGGCAACCGTGACCGATCCCGCGCCGCTGCGTAGCGCCGCTTTGGCGGCAAGCAGCGCCGCCCCCGGCATGCCGGCCGTGCCGCCGACGACCAGAACGTGACCGAAGAGTCCCTTGTGTGCGTTGCGCTGCCGCGGCCGCAGATGTGCCTGCCGGAACTCATCCGGGATGCGCCGCAGCAGGGCCCGATCCGGCCGATAGCAGTCGGCCGCGATACCCAGCCCTGCGAAATACAGCTCGCCGCAGCAGTCTATGCCGTCCGCCAGGAAATACGCCGGCTTGAGTCCGACAAAAGCAATCGTCGAATGCGCGGCCACCGCGGCGCCGAGGGCATGACCGGAATCACCCGCGATACCGCTCGGTACATCGAGCGCGAGTACCGGAGCCGTATGACCGTTCATCGCCTCGATCAGGGCTCGATAGCTGCCCGTGACCTCGCGCGCAAGCCCGGTGCCGAGCAATCCGTCGATCAGCAGATCGACGCCGCCGGGCAGCGGCTCTCCGCCAGGCTCGAGGGTTCCGCCCGCGTCGAGATAGTCGCCGAATGCGGTCTTCGCATCGCCTGACAAACGCTCGGGGTCGCTCGCGGCCATAACGCTTACGGCTTTGCCTTCCGCGAGCGCGAGCCGGGCCATGACGTAGGCATCGCCGCCGTTGTTGCCCGACCCGGCAACAAACAGCCACCGCCCGGCGGCAGGAAAACGCTCCTGCGCGAGCTCCAGCGCGGCGCCGGCAGCACGGCTCATGAGGGAATAGCCGGGAATACCCTGCTCCTCGATCGCCGCACGATCGACGTCGCGAACCGCGGCAACGGGATACACCAACTCGGGCAACGCTTGCATGGCTGCGATTATACTGTCGCAACCGCCTCAGACCGCTAGTGCATTTGCGAATGAACAGCCCGACCGATCTCGCCGAACTGAAAGAGGACTTAAGGCGCTGGAGTCGGCAACTCGGCTTCCAGCAAATGGGTGTTACCGACATTGACCTGGAAGGCGCCGAAAGGCGGCTCGGCGACTGGCTCGGGCGCAGGTTTCACGGCAGCATGACGTACATGCAGCGGCACGGTACGAAACGCAGCCGCCCGCAGGAGCTCATTCCCGGCACGATCCGCGTCGTGTCCGTCCGCATGGACTACCTCGAGGCGCCGCAATCCGCCGCGGTTGCGCTACTCGATCACCCGAGCAAAGCCTACATTTCGCGCTATGCGCTCGGCCGCGACTATCACAAGGTTCTGCGCAAGCGGCTCGCGCAGCTTGCGGCCCGCATGGAAGCGAAGATCGGCCCGTTCGGCTATCGGGCCTTTGTGGATAGCGCCCCCGTGCTCGAAAAACCGCTCGCCGAAAAGGCGGGGCTGGGCTGGATCGGCAAACACACCAACCTCATCGACCGCGATTCCGGATCCTGGTTTTTTCTCGGTGAGCTGTATACCGACCTGCCCTTACCCGTCGACGCCCCCGCCAGCGGGCATTGCGGAAGCTGCCGGGCCTGCATTGACGTCTGCCCGACCGACGCTATCGTGGCACCCTACGTACTCGACGCCCGCCGCTGTATTTCCTATCTCACGATCGAATCCAGGGAAGCCATACCGCTGGAGTTCAGGGATGCGATCGGCAACCGCATCTACGGCTGCGACGACTGCCAGCTTTTCTGTCCCTGGAACAAGTTTGCGAAACCGAGCGACGAAGACGACTTCCGGCCCCGCCACGGCCTCGACACCGCGGAGCTGGTCGAACTGTTCGGCTGGTCGCGCGAACAGTGGGAAAATCGCATGCAGGGCAGCGCCATTCGCCGCATCGGCTATACCCGCTGGCTCGCAAACCTGGCGATTGCGCTGGGCAACGCCTCAAGCAGCGAATCGGTGATTGCCGCACTCGCGAAACACCGGTACTCCGATTCCGATATTCTTCGGGAGCACGTCAACTGGGCGCTCGACAAGCACGCCCGCGCGCGCAGCAACTTGCCGGAAAAAACCTCCATAACGAATAGCGATAACTAATGGTGGAGATGAGTAGCCATAATGAACAGCAATAACGTACAACAACAAGCAGGAAGCCAGATGTTCAGCGCTCCCGAGTCACTGTATCTCGTGCCATTCGACGGCAGCTTTTCAGTTGCCGATGCGAGCTCCCGGCCACAGACCGACGGTAACCGGCACAAAGGCTCGCACCGCAAAGCGAGTACCGAAAAACTCAAGCAACTACAGCGCATCCTTGCAGCCGGCGACCGGCATGCAATCCTGCTCGTATTTCAAGCCATGGACGCGGCCGGTAAGGACAGTACGATCAGGGCCGTCATGCAGGGGATAAATCCTTCGGGCTGTCAGGTCTTCAACTTCAAACTGCCGTCGAGTCTGGAGCTCGATCACGATTTCCTGTGGCGCACGAGCTGCCGCTTGCCGGAGCGCGGCCGGATCGGCATTTTCAATCGGAGTCAGTACGAAGAGGTGCTGGTTGTACGGGTCCATCCGAAGATCCTGGCGTCGCAAAAACTGCCCGGCGAACTCAACCTCGAAACGATCTGGCACGACCGGCTGACCTCAATCCGCGATCAGGAAGCGCATCTGGCACGCAACGGCACGGTAATCCTCAAATTCTGGCTGAACGTCTCCAGGGACGAGCAAAAACGCCGCCTGCTGGCGCGGCTCGACGACCCTGACCGTAACTGGAAATTCGAGCCGCAGGACGTCGTCGAACGGCGGCACTGGGATAACTATATGCACGCCTACGAAGAAGCGCTAAACGCAACCTCCAGACCGTGGGCGCCATGGTATGCAATTCCCGCTGACGACAAGCCTTACATGCGTGCACGGGTGGCGGAAACCGTAATCGCTGCGCTCGAGAGCATAGGATTGCGCTACCCGGTACCCAGCGACGAAGATCTCGCGGCGTTCGCGGAATCGCGCCGGGAACTCCTTGGCAATTCCGGCTAGAACTGCGGAAAAAACTCCCTGCAGCCAAAAATAGTGTGGCCCAGTCGCTGTTTTTACTGGCTTTAGAGCCGTCAGAATCCCTTTTTAGCGTTGTTTCGGCGCACATCGGGAGACCTAATGGCGCAGGTGCTGGCCATCAACTCGGACTACAAGCGAACGCTGCTCGAAGGGCTCGAGCTGTTTCGCGGCGTCGACGCGGATGACATATCGACTCTACTGCAGCAGTGCGACCGCCGCGATCTGGAGTTGAACGAAGTCCTGCTATCGCCGGGCGAACGTAACGAACACGTGTTCGTGGTGCTTTCAGGCAGTCTCGACGTACACGTCGGCTCGCTCGACAACCCGCCGCTCGCAACAATGGAAACCGGCGCCTGTGTCGGCGAAATGTCGATCATCGAGGACCGCGATCCGTCAGCCTGGGTCGTCAGCCGCGAGTCCGCGCACCTGCTGGTGATCCATCAGTCGGTGCTGTGGAAGATGGTCAACGCGTCTCACGAATTCGCGAAGAATCTGCTGGTCGTACTCTCCGAGCGCGTACGCAGCCACAATCGCGTCATTGCCGACAGCTACGGCGAATTGCGCAAGGCGGAACAGTCGGCCGTGACCGACGCGCTGACCGGGCTCGGTAACCGGCACACGATGGAGAATGCATTTCCGCGCGAGATTTCACGCTGCGCGCGCGATAACGAGACATTATCGCTCATCATGCTCGACCTCGATAACTTCAAATCTCTGAACGATCGCTATGGCCATGTCGCGGGCGACCGCGTGCTGGTGGCGGTTGCGGATGTCCTGAGGAAACAGTTCCGTCCGGGCGATATTCTCGTCCGCTACGGCGGCGACGAGTTTGCCGTCCTGCTACCCACGGTCAGCATCGGGCAGGCACTCAGTATCGCCGAACGCGTTCGCCAGGCCGTCCGGCAAAACAGCGTCAGCACCGAAGACGGCGAGCCTATTCAAATTTCGGTGTCCATCGGCGTCGCCGAACAAAGCGAAGGAGAATCGCTCGAAGCGTTGCTCCGGGCCGCTGACGATGCGATGTACAGGGCCAAGAACGCTGGCCGCAATACGGTCGCCGGCTAGACCGTTACGACGATATTGTCTATCAAACGGGCCTTGCCAAGCCGCACTGCGGCCAGCACGACCAGTTCGTCGCAGTCCCGGTCGGGCGTTTCGAGATTCTGAGCGCGGCGAATAGCACAGTATTCGACGGCAAAACCGTCGCCTTGCAGGCGGCGGACGGCCGCGCTCTCGAGTTCGGCGAATTCGCGGCTGCCGTTTTGCAGGGCCTCGCCGATTGCAGACAAGGCTGCATACAGTTTCGGCGCGCGCTGCCGCTCCTCCGTGTCGAGGTAACTGTTGCGTGAGCTCATCGCAAGCCCGTCGTCTTCGCGAACCGTCGGCGCGGTTACGATACGGACCGGCAGACTCAGGTCTGCTGTCATGTGGCGAATCACCAGTTGTTGCTGATAGTCCTTCTGACCGAACACGGCAACGTCGGGGATCAGCAGTGAAAACAGTCTCGCGACAACGGTCGTTACTCCGTCAAAGTGTCCGGGCCGGGACGCGCCGCAAAAGTTTTCGGTCAGCCCGGGCACCGAAACGATTGTTGCCTTGTCGATCCCGAGCGGATACATGGTGTCGTCGCCCGGCGCGAACAGCAAATCGGCGCCGGCGTTTTTCAGCAGCCGCTTGTCGCGCTCGAGCGTCCGCGGATACTCGTCGAGATCTTCGTCGGGACCGAACTGGGTCGGGTTGACGTAAATCGATACGATTACGCGCTCGGCGTGCTCGCGGGCAACGCGCACCAGTTCCAGATGCCCTTTGTGCAGATTGCCCATGGTCGCGACCAACGCAATGTGCTCGTTGTGGTGGCGCCAATCGTCGAGCTGCGCACGCAGCTCCTCTTTGTTTTCTACGGTCAACAAGATGAGAAAGTCCCTCTAAGTCCCCTTGGCAAGTCGCCAGGGGCTTCGAAAACCTGATTCGAAACGGCTACGAGAAGCAGTGTTCCGGCGCGGGATAGCTGCGTTGTTTCACAGCTGCGACGTAGGCCTCGAGCGCGGCCAGCGGCGAATCGTGATCTTTCTGAAAGTTCTGCACGAAACGCGGGGTGCGGCCCTGGGTGATGTCGAGGACGTCGTACAGCACGAGTATCTGCCCATCCGCTGCGGGTCCGGCACCGATTCCGATCACCGGTACCTCGAGCTTGACGCTGATGGCCTCGCCCAGCTCGTTGGGAACGCATTCCAGCAAGACGATATCGGCGCCCGCGTTTTGCAGGCGCTCGGCGGTTGCCGTCATCTCCCTGGCCTTTTGCGCATCGCGGCCCTGAACCTTGAATCCGCCGATCTTGTGCACCGACTGCGGTTTGAGGCCCAGGTGAGCGCAGACCGGTATGTCGTGCCGCGCAAGGTGCTCGACGATTTCGAGCTGACCGTCACCGCCTTCCAGTTTGATCATCATCGCCCCGCCTTCCTGCATGAGCCTAACTGAGTTGTCGAGGGCCTGTGCAGGGTTCGTATAGCTCATGAACGGCATGTCGGCCACAAGAAATGCACGTCGAAGACCGCGCGCGACGGCGCGCGTGTGGTAGACGATGTCGTCGACTGTTACGGGTACCGTCGTATCGTGGCCCTGGACGACCATGCCGAGGGAGTCGCCGACCAGCACAAGATCGGCACCGGCCGCATCGACCAGCGCCGCGAAGCTGGCGTCATACGCCGTGAGACAGGCAATGGGTTCCTTGTCCGCCTTCATCCGTGCGAGGGTGGCGACGTTCACCGGCGGCTGCGGTTTGCCGCGTTGCTCTAGCTGTGTGTACATAGATTCCGGTCCGTAGGAGTCAGGCCAGCGCAGCGGCAACCGGGTTGAAGAAATGCCGCCCGCCCGTCGTACGCTCGATTTGCCGGAAGAGCTGCACGTAATCGTCGTCGCTGTTAACCGGATCGATCTGCGATGCGTTGACGATCAGGAGCGGTCCGTCGTTGTAGGCGTGAAAATAGCGGGCGTACGCTTCGGTCAGACGTTCCAGATAAGCGCGATCGATCATTCGTTCGTGAGCAATGCCGCGCCTGGCGATTCGGTCCAACAAGACATCGACTTTGGCTTGCAGATAAATCGTAAGGTCCGGCACCGGCGGTTCGACGTCGAGCTTGTCGGCAACCTGCTCGTACAAATCAAGTTCGTCGGCATCGAGATTCAGTTCGGCGAACAGACGGTCTTTTGCAAACAGGTAGTCGGCGACACGGACCCGCGTAAACAGGTCGGACTGCCGGAGGTCTTCGAGCTGCCGCGCGCGAGCGAACAGAAAGAACATCTGCGCCGGCAGAGCCGCGGCGCGCCCGTCGTGATAGAAACGTTCGAGAAACGGATTCTCGGCCGCATTCTCGAGCAGCAGACTACCGCCCAAACTGTCGGCGAGACGGGTCGCCAGCGCGGTTTTGCCAACGCCGATCGGACCTTCGACCGCGATAAAACGCGTGCTACCGCCGTCAATGACGTTCACTGACACAGACACCCGGACTCCGCCAACAAATCCGCAATGAAGCTCACAGACATACCTCCCCGAACTCCGACAACAACCCCGACACCCCGCTCAGAGCGTATCACCAACGCGGGCGATATGCGGCTCCGCGGGCACCGCCAGATCCGACACCCTGCCCAAACCCGGTATCTGCAAATCCGGCACGATTTCCCGCAGCGGCAACAGTACAAAATTCCGCGCGGCAATACCCGGGTGCGGCACCGTAAGATCCGGCTCATCGAGCCGCTCACGGCCAAACACGAGCAAATCCAGATCGATGATGCGCGGCCCCCAGCGGCGCACATTGCGATCCCGTCCGAGCTTTTCCTCGATGGCCTGCAGCGCACGCAGCAATTCCCGCGCCGACAGGCGGGTCAGCAGCGCAACGCAGGCGTTTAGAAAATCCGGCTGCTCTATGCCGCCCAGAGGAGCGGAGCGATAAGCGCTCGACGCGGCGTATACTCGCACGCCGCTGGCCGCGCGCAGTAGCTCCAACGCCGCCGTCAGCTGACGGATGGGGTGCGAGAGGTTACTGCCGATGGCGAGATAGGCCGGCGTCCAGAGCCGGTCGCCGGAGCTCACGACGATTCGGAGGGCGTGGAGCGACGCCGGCCGCGCCGGCGCTTGCGCCGACCGCCGCTGCGCGGCTTGCCGTGAATCTCAAAACTGCGGGTCCGGTCGTCGTGAGACTGGCACTGCACCTCGGTCCAGAACGCCATTAGCTGCTCGTCGGACTGGCCAACCTCCGTCAGCAGCACCATGAAGTCATAGGCGGCCCGAAACCGGCGGTGCTCGAGAAAATTCATGGCCCGCTTGCCGCGGGTCATCGCGAAACGCGGCTGCAGCGATAGCATTTCACGCATCGGCACCGTAAATCGCCGGGGGATCGCGACGCGACGTTGTTGATCGGCCACCAGCCGGTAGGAGGCCAGGCTTAGCGCCTGAGCCTCCGACATCTTCTCCTGTTCGCGAATCTCGACCGCCAGCTGCCGCGTCGGCGACCAGAGGAAAACGCCGAGCAGGAACATGGGCGTAACCGATTTGCCGGCCGCGACCCGGCGGTCAGTGTTGCGCAACGCGGCCTCGATGAACGGCAGAAAACCGTCGTCGTTCCGAATTTCGTGCTCCGTCGCCGGAAAGAGTTCGCCGAACAGCCCGTGCTCGCGCAACAGCGCAAACGTCTTCTCCGCATATCCGGCCTGAAACAGCTTGAGAAACTCGTCGAACAATCGAGCGGCGGGCACGTTGCGCAACAGCTCGGCGTTATTGCCGATCGACACCAGAACGTCATCGGCGATATCGAATTTGAGTTTTGCGGCGAAGCGAACCGCACGCAACATGCGCACCGGGTCTTCCCGCAGGCGCTGTTCCGGATCGCCGATCAGCCGCAGCACACGGTCGCGGATGTCAGCCACGCCGTCGGCGTAGTCCCAGATACTGAAGTCGGCAATATTGTAATACAGCGCATTGCAGGTGAAATCGCGCCGCCAGACATCTTCGTCGATGCTGCCGTACACGTTGTCGCGGATGATCCGCCCTTCGACATCGAGTTCGGCATCGTCGCCGGCATGGTTCGCCGCGGCCCGGAAAGTCGCAACTTCGATGATCTCGCGCCCAAACCGAACGTGGGCGAGCCGAAAACGGCGCCCGATCAGCCGGCAGTTGCTGAACAGCGCCTTGACCTCGTCAGGAGTGGCGTCGGTCGCCACATCGAAGTCCTTGGGATGCAGCCCAACCATGGCATCGCGAATACACCCCCCGACGAGAAACGCCTGATACCCCGATTTATGTAGTCGATACAGGACCTTAAGAGCGCTTTTTGAAATTTCGTCACGCGAGACCGTGTGCTCGGCGCGGGGAATAAGCTTAGGATCTGTGGCCTTCGAACTCGCGCTGTTTTCCAAAGAGGCGCCTGTCGTCTATTCAGTGAAGGGCGGGATCATACCAGCCCGTCCTTCATGCCCGCACCTTATAAAACAATCGCCGTGCACCCCCGGCCGACCCCTTGCGGCCTGGTTCGAGGCCCGGAAGCGAGAATGCCATGCACCAGAGGCGGCCGAACGGTAATAAATCACACGGGCGCTGGATACCTGCCCGCACGGCAACATCCGCTGCCGTCGTCCGGGCCCGAATGCCGGCTGTCCGAATTAACCGGGGAACTCGCGACAGCCCCGTCCGCGACCGAAGCACGGGAATCGATCGGCGCGGCGGAGGATTTAATCGGCAAATCCCGCAATCCGCTTTATGATGCGCCGATGAACGACGCCGCAAAGCCCACCCGACCCCCGCTCCTCTACCGGCTGTTGGGACCGCAGCATGCCGAATACGAGGCGGTGCTCTGGTCGTTTGTCTACTTCTTCTGTGTCCTCTCGGCCTACTACATCTTGCGGCCCCTGCGTGAAGCCATGGCGGTCGGCAGCGGGCCCAACACGATCCCGCTGCTCTTTACGGGTACGTTCTTCTGCATGCTCATTGCGACCGCCGTGTTCGGCTGGGTTGCCTCCCGCTTTCCACGGCGGCAGTTCCTGCCCTGGGTGTACCTGTTTTTTATCGCGAATATTCTGGGCTTTTGGGCCGTCTTCGCTAACGCGGTCGACCGCGACCTCGAATACGTCTGGCTCGGCCGTGTCTTCTTTGTCTGGCTCAGCGTGTTTAACCTGTTTGTCGTCTCCGTGTTCTGGAGCTTCATGGCGGACATCTGGTCGCGCGAACAGGGACGGCGCCTGTTTGGCCTGATCTCCGCCGGCGGCAGCGTCGGGGCAATGCTGGGCGGTCTGGGCACGAGCCTGATCGTTACTCACGTCGGTTTTCAGAACCTGTTCCCGCTGTCCGCCGCGCTACTCTTCGTTGCCATCGTGTGCATCCACCGGCTACGCCGATGGGTGGAGCGCACGCACAAGGGCGATGTGGAACGCACTGCAGCCAGCACCCAGGCGCTCGGCGGCAACGCTCTGAGCGGCTTCTCGCACGTCATGCGCTCTCCTTACTTCCGGGCAATCGCGGTTGCCTCGATCATTGCGAGCCTCCTCGGAACCGCGCTGTACATGTTCACCGCGGACCTCGTCGAACAGGCGATACCCGACACCAACGCACGCACGCGATTCTTCTCCAACGTCAACGTCTTGCAGAACGCCCTCGCGCTCATCGGGCAAATGCTGATCGTCAAGCACGTTGTCAGCCGATACGGGATCGGCGTATCGCTAGCGCTGATGCCACTGCTGTCGATCGCCGGATTTATTCTGCTGGCGATGGATCCCGTGCTGGCGGTCGTCGCGGCGCTGACGGTGGCGCGCCGGGCGCTGGGTTTTGCCTTCAGCAAGCCGACCTCCGATATGCTCTATTCGGTCGTCTCGCCGGAGGACAAATACAAGAGCAAGAACTTCATCGACACGGCGGTGTACCGCGGCGGGGATCTCGTCGGAACCTGGACGATCCAGCTGTTCAAGAGCGTGCTGGGGCTTGGCATATCCGGCATCTCGATTATCATGCTGCCCTTCGCCGTGCTCTGGGCAGGCCTCGCCATCTGGCTCGGGCGCGACTACCGCCGCCGCGCCCGTGCTGCTCGCGAGGCCGGCGACGATCCGGATGCGAGTAACTAATGCAAGAGACCAATATGCCTGCCAGACAACCCAGCGGACTTCTCAGGCGTCTCGCCGCCATGCTTTACGACAGCCTGCTGGTGCTGGCACTCCTCTTTCTCGCGACCATTCCGTTTATCGCCGTGCGTGGAGGCGAAGCCACCGAAGGCAACGCCGTTTACCAGCTTAGCCTTGTGCTCGTGATCTATCTGTTCTTCCTTGGCTTCTGGACTACGCGCGGACGTACGCTCGGTATGCAATCCTGGGGACTGCAGCTCGAGGATGCGCACGGACGGGTGCCTGGACCCTTGCAGGCCAGTCTGCGGTTTGCGGTTGCCGTCATCTCCCTCGGCGCTTTTGGCCTTGGCTTTCTCTGGCAGCTCGTCGACCGCGACAAGCTGACCTGGCACGACCGCGCCAGCGGCACCCGGCTGATGTTCTACCCGAAGGCAAAAAAGGACAAGAAGCAAGACCGCAAGGCAGGAGCCGGTCAGTAGTCGCCCGAACCGTCCGTCAGCGAATTCGCATTAGCGCAAACAGAGTGACCATTAGCAGCACGACGGACGGCAGCCAGGAAACCGCCGCCGGATTCAGGTCGAATACCTGCCCCGAGTTCGCCAGCATCTCGCTCGCCAGATAGTAAGCCAGGCCAATAACGACGCCGATCATGAGCCGGCCGCCCGCCCCTCCGGTACGCAGCGAGCCGAACACGAAGGCCAGCGCCAGAACCGGCATGATCAGCACGGTCACCGTACGCGAGATGCGATACCAGAATTCGGTCTCGTACTGATCCGCATCGAGTTCGTTGCGGTTCAGATAGTCGATGTAGCTCAACAGGCCGCGCAGTGAGAGGCTCAAGGGCTTCGCGAGCCCGCTGCCGAGCAACTCGGAATTGACCTCGAACTGCTCGGTAGCGATCACCTCCTCGGCCACCTGGACGCGATTGTCGAAAAATCGCGTCTCACGGAAATTCTCCAGGCGCCAGGTATCGTCGCTGTTGATACCGGCGTTGTCCGCCAGCGCGATCGATTCGAGCCGGTCCTGTTCGTCGAAGCGATACAGGTAAAGCGTGCCGAACTCGAACTCGGTATTCACCCGCTCGAGGTGCAGGTACGCCGAGCCGTCCTTGACCCAGGTGGCGTTGCCCAGACGGTCGTCGTCCTGCCCGATGCGCGCTTCGACCCGCATGTTGCGGGCATAGAAGTCCAGCGGCGGTCCGATGAATTCGCCCAGAAGGCCCGTGAACACGACAAGGATCATGCCCGACACCGACACCATGGCCGCGAGCTTCTTGACGGACATGCCGGCGGAGCGCATCACGATGAACTCGCTGTTGGCGGCAATACCGCCCAGACCCAGCAAAGAACCGATGAGCACGGACACGGGCATGAGCTCGAAAGCAAGAATCGGCAGGCGCAGCAGGGAGAAGAGAACCGCCTGCGGGGTTTGATAGCTGTTCTGCACGTCGTCGAGCTCGGCGATGAACTCGAACAGGCCCGCCAGTCCCAGCAGCACCACCAGCACCATGGCCGAAGCGGCAAGTACCGTGCGGGTAAGGTAGGCGCTCAGTATGGCGTTCAAGGCAGCCACCGCCGGTGCCAGTTGTTCTGCAGACCAAGCAGCCCCAAACCGAACAGCAGCACGCCTAAGTGGACCCACCACAACCCGATCTCCGGGGCGACCCGTCCCTGCTCGATCCAGGCTTTCGCCGCATTTAACATATTGAGGTAAATGATAAATACCAGAAGGCCAATGGCGATGCGTCCATAGCGGCCCGCCCTGGGGCGGCTCTTTGCCAGCGGCACGGCGAGAAAAGCGAGCAATACCGTCGATAGCGGAACGCTCAGGCGCCACTGCAACTCCGCGCGGGTCTCGAGCGTATCGGCCTCGAGCAGGCGCAGGAACGGCAGCGCGCGCGGCTCAGGCTCAGTGGGCTCGAGGTCGGGCAGCGGATACGGAATCCCGTGCTCGGAGAACTCTACGACGCGAAACTGCGCGGTGCCGGGGATGCCCTCGTAGCGCCGCCCGTCGCGCAGGACCAGAATGCGGCTGTCCGCCGTTTCCAGCTGCTCGCCGCGCTCGGCGACGACGACTTCGATGACCCCGTTTTCGGCGCGACGCTGCAAAAAGACCTTTTCCAGCGCGCCGTCCGGGGTCAGACGTTCGCCGTATACCACGGCATCCTCCGAACCCAGGCTCGTGAAGCGGCCGGCCTCGATACTCGCGAGATCGGCCTCGCGCTTCGCCTCGGCTCCAATGCGTTCGATGCTGGTCAGCGCCCGCGGCCCGCCTTCCAGCGCCACCCAGGCCACGGCGAGAGTTACCGGTACGAGTAGCAGGCCCAGCGGCCGGTAAATACCGGTCGGACCTACGCGGCACGCCATCATCGCAGGAAGTTCACTGTCCCGGTACAGGCGCCCGAGCGCCAGCATCACGGACAAAAAAAGCCCTACGGGCACGAGTATGCTCAGGTACTGCACGGCCGACAGTCCGATAACGTCCAGCACGGCGTATTTCGGCAGCTTGCCCTTGGCGACGTCACCCAGAACGCGCGCGAACTGGTTGGTCAGCAGAATCAGCAGCAGAACCACTGTGACGCCCAACCATGTCGCCGCCATCTCGCGGAACACGTAGCGGTCAAGTATTCGCATGGCTTACTGCGGCGCGCGCCGCAGGGGCGCCGCTTTGTCGTGTGATTTCAAGGGCTTTGTAACGGTTCCGCCGATAATGCGCTAGACTACCGCTTTTGCGCTCGGCAAAACAGCTCGTCGTCCGCTGAAAACGCAGCGGAACGAGCGTCCGGCCGGCGACAAAGAAGCACGTATCTAACACAACAAAGCCGCACAAACTCACCGCCCGTTCGCGGGGCAGCATGGTCAAATGCACCCCGCCCGCGATCGGGCGTGGCAGGGATTTGTGTGCATTAACTTCAAGGTGCGCTCAACTAACATGGACTACTTCACTACGACCGCTAAACCATCCCGACGTGCCGTCGATTGCGTCATTGTCGGCATCTACACGCGTAACCGCCTGGGAGCAGGAGCCGAAGACATAGACCGGGCGAGCCGGGGACGCCTCACGAAACTCATGAAAAGCGGCGACGTGAACGGCGAACCGGGCAGCGTTACGATATTGCGCGATCTCGACGGCGTATCCGCTCCGCGGGTCGCGGTAGTTGGCCTCGGCAGCGCGGCCAAGCTCGACATTCGCGGCTTTCGCCGGGCACTCAATGCCGTTATGCGGGCGCTGGGTAAAACCCGCTGCTCGAGCTTGCTGTCCACGCTAAACCTCGAAGACGTTCCCGGCGGCAGCGCCTATTACCTCGCACGTTACACGGCGGAAACGGCCGGCGACGCACTGTATCGATTCCACGAAATGAAGAGCGGCCGCAAGCCGCGCGGCATGCCGCTCAAGAAGCTCGGCTTCGCCATCGCGGCTCGCGGGGATGCGGCAAAAACGCTGCGCGGCGGCGAACACGCAGACGCGATCGTCATGGGCAAGAACCTTGCTCGCGACCTGGGAAACCTGCCACCCAACGTCTGCACGCCCTCCTACCTGGCCCGCCAGGCGCAGCAGCTCGCCAAGAAATACAAAAACCTGACATCGCGTGCGCTCAACGAAACGGAGATGAAACGTCTGGGCATGCACTCGCTGCTGTCGGTGACCGCGGGCACCGCCGAGCCGGCCAAACTGATTGTCATGCAGTACAAGGGCGCGGGATCGGAGGCTCCCGTCGTACTCGTCGGCAAGGGCGTCACGTTCGATTCCGGCGGTATCTCGCTGAAACCGGGACCAGCCATGGACGAGATGAAGTACGACATGTGTGGCGCTGCCGGAGTCATGGGCACCATGCTCTCGGTCGCGGCACTGAAGTTGCCGGTCAACCTCAATGTCGTGATCCCGGCTGTCGAAAACCTCCCAGGCAGCCACGCAACGGTGCCCGGCGATATCGTCACCAGCATGTCCGGACAGACGATCGAGATTCTCAATACGGATGCGGAAGGCCGCCTCATTCTCTGCGACGCGCTCACTTACGCACGACGCTTCAAACCCAGCAAGATCATCGATGTCGCCACGCTGACCGGCGCTTGCGTGATCGCCTTGGGCCATCATCACACAGGCGTCATGAGCCACGATGAGGAGCTCGCGGAAGAGATCCTCGCAGCCGGGCGAGCCGCGGACGATCGCGGCTGGCCACTGCCGCTGACGCAGGACTATTCTGACCAGCTCAAGAGCAACTTCGCCGACTTCGCCAACATCGGCGGACGCGACGGCGGCGCCATTACGGCGGGTTGTTTTCTCGCGAAGTTCACGGACGACCTCAACTGGGCACATCTCGATATCGCCGGAACCGCCTGGAAATCCGGTGCCGCTAAAGGTGCGACGGGGCGGCCGGTTCCCATGCTCACGGAGCTGTTGCTCGAGGCTGCGGGGGAGTTACCCCGAAGCTGATGGCCCGGGTCGACTTTTACGTCCTCTCGCAGTCCGGACAAAACGCTGAGCTGCATTTCGCCTGCCGCCTGGCTGAAAAGGCCTACCGGCATGAGCATAGCGTCCAGATTCTGACCGCCAGTGAGCAGGTTGCGGGGATGCTCGACAATCTTTTGTGGACCTTCCGCGACGGCAGTTTTGTCCCGCACGAGCGCGTCTACGACGACACGAGCGCGGCCGATTCGCCGGTGGTCATCAGCACTGCCGCGGGCGCCTTGCGCGACCCGGGTCTGCTCATCAATCTCAGCCGCAGCCTGCCCCCCGGGATTGACGCTTTGCCGCGCATCGCGGAACTAGTAACCTCCGACGAAGACGCGCGCGCAGCCGGGCGGCAGAGTTTCACCGAGTACCGCAATCTGGGTCACGAACTCGAGACGCACAAGGTCTGAACCGAGTCGGCACGACTACAACGACAACACGCTATGGACAAGTCATACCAACCTCAGGACATCGAGCAGCGGATCTACGAGCGCTGGGAGTCGAAAGGCTACTTTGCACCGCGCGGTGACGGTGAACGCTACTGCATCATGATCCCACCGCCCAATGTGACCGGCACGCTGCACATGGGGCATGCATTCCAGGACACGATCATGGATGCGCTGACGCGCTATCACCGGATGCGAGGCGGCCGCGTACTCTGGCAGCCCGGCACGGACCACGCCGGCATTGCAACGCAGATGGTGGTCGAGAGACTGCTGAGCACCGAAGGCACTTCGCGCCGGGACCTCGGCCGTGACGAGTTCGTACGGCGTGTCTGGCAGTGGAAGGAACAAAGCGGCGACAAGATTTCGCGGCAATTGCGACGCCTGGGCGCATCCGTCGACTGGCAACGGGAACGCTTCACGATGGATGACGGGCTGTCGCAAGCCGTCAGCAAGGTGTTCGTCGAGCTGTACGACGATAAGCTGATCTATCGCGGCAAGCGGCTGGTGAACTGGGACCCGGTGCTGCACACAGCGCTCTCCGATCTCGAGGTGCTGTCAAGCGACGAAGCCGGATCACTTTGGCATTTCCGCTATCCGCTGGCGTCGGGAGAGGGTCATCTCGTGGTCGCCACGACCCGCCCGGAAACCATGCTCGGCGATACTGCAGTGGCTGTACACCCGGACGACGACCGTTACCGGGACCTCGTCGGCCAGGAAGTCGAGCTGCCGATAAGCGGAAGGCGAATACCGATTATTGCCGATCGTTACGTCGATCCGGAATTCGGCACCGGCTGTGTAAAGATCACGCCGGCGCACGATTTTAACGACTACGAAATCGGCAAGCGTCACGACCTGCCGATGATCAACGTGTTGACCGACAGTGCGGCGATGAACGACGCCTGCCCCGAGCGCTACCAGGGGCTCGACCGGTTTGCCGCCCGGGCGAAAATCGTCGAAGAGTTCGAGCAGCTCGGCCTGCTGGAAAAGATCGAGGACCACGCGCTGAAGATTCCGCGCGGAGATCGCTCCGGCGCCGTGGTCGAGCCGTACCTGACCGATCAGTGGTACGTGGACATCAAACCGCTGGCGGAACCGGCGATCAAAGCCGTCGAAGACGGCGATATCCGTTTTGTCCCGGACAACTGGTCGAAGACTTACTTCGAATGGATGAACAACATTCAGGATTGGTGCATTAGCCGCCAGCTTTGGTGGGGGCATCGCATTCCGGCCTGGTACGACGACGACGGTCAGATTTACGTCGCCGAATCGGAGGCGCAGGTACGCCGCAAGTACGGCCTGCCCGACGACCTGCCGCTGCGCCAGGACGAGGACGTGCTCGATACCTGGTTCTCGGCGGGCCTCTGGCCCTTCAGCACGCTTGGCTGGCCCGAGAAGACCGACGCGCTCGAGGATTTTTATCCGGGCAGCGTACTGGTAACCGGCTTCGACATCATTTTCTTCTGGGTCGCGCGGATGATCATGTTCGGCCTGCGCTGCATGGACGACGTGCCGTTTCGCGAAGTCTACATCCACGGCCTGATCCGCGACCCCGACGGCCAGAAGATGTCCAAATCCAAAGGCAATGTGCTCGACCCGCTCGACCTGATCGACGGCGTCGACCTCGACGAACTGCTTAAAAAACGTACGACCGGCCTCATGCAGGACCATCTGCAGCCGAAAATCGAGGCCGCGACCCGCAAGCAGTTTCCGGACGGCATCGAACAGTACGGCGCTGATGCGCTGCGCTTTACCTTCGCGGCGCTCGCAACGACCGGCCGGGACATACGCTTCGACCTTGGCCGCATCGAAGGTTACAAGAACTTCTGCAACAAACTCTGGAACGCCGCGCGCTACGTACTCATGAACACGGCCGGCGTCGACGACAGCAGCGCCGGCGCTGAAGACGCCGACTACTCTGCAGCAGATCTGTGGATCAAGGCGCGCCTCGACAGCACGACCCGGGCCGTACATCAGCACTTTGGCAACTACCGGCTCGATCTGGCGGCGCAGGCCCTGTACGAGTTTACCTGGCACGAGTTCTGCGACTGGTATCTGGAACTGTCCAAACCGGTGCTGCAGTCCGAAGCGGCCAGCGACGGCGAAAAGCGGGCGACTCGGCAGACCCTGATCGACACGCTGGAATCCCTCCTGTGTTTGTTGCACCCGATCATGCCCTTCATTACCGAGGAAATCTGGCAGCAGGTCGCGCCCGTTGCCGGCGTCGACGGCGACAGCATCATGCTGCGGAGCTTCCCCGAGCCGTCCGCTACGGACGGCGCGGCCGACGCGGTTGCCGACATAGAATGGGTACGGGGATTCATACTCGGAGTCCGGCAAATCCGCGGCGAGATGGACGTGCCGCCGGGCAAGCCCGTTCCGGTACTCCTGGACGGCGCGGGTCCCGACGATCGGCAGCGTGCGGAGCGCTACGCACTATTACTGGCGCGCGTCGGCCGGGTCGAATCCGTTACGATACTCGAACAGGGCGCGGAGGCCCCGGCCTCCGCTACGGCGCTGCTGAACCAGCTAACCCTGCTCGTGCCCATGAAAGGCCTGATCGACGTCGACGCCGAACGGCAGCGGCTCAACAAGCAGATCGATAAACTCAAAGCCGAACGCTCACGCAGCGAGACGAAACTCGGCAACCCACGTTTTGTGAACAATGCGCCCGCCGCCGTTGTCGAACAGGAGCGCGAGCGCCTTACGGACTTCGATCGGCAGCTCGAGCAGCTCAGCGAGCAGCTCGGCAGGTTGGAATCCATATTGAGATAGGTTCTTGATGCACTCGACTGAGGCAGACCGTCTTACTGAGTACTGCATCACAGTCTGGCGCCCGGCGCAGTGCAATTGGCCGTGACATTCGCGACGATTGCCCTTTGAAACACGGAAAACGAGCGAGGCCAGCCGATGCAACAACCGCTTCCCACCGGTGCCGCAAGATCCGCGCGCGACGCACTGGAGCTTGCCCGGAGCAGACTGAACGAGATTATTCTCGGCAAGGATGCGCAGGTATCGCTGGCGCTCTCCTGCCTGCTTGCGCGAGGGCATCTGCTGATCGAAGACCTGCCGGGACTCGGCAAGACCACGCTGGCACAATCGCTGGCGCGGGTGCTCGGGCTCTCATTCAACCGCATCCAGTTCACCAGCGACCTCCTGCCCGCGGATATTCTCGGCGTATCCGTTTTCCGGCAACAGACGGGGGAATTCGAATTTCAACCAGGGCCCGTGTTTGCGGAGCTCATACTGGCGGACGAAGTCAATCGCGCGACGCCTAAGGCACAAAGTGCGCTGCTCGAAGCGATGGAAGAGCAGCAGGTGTCCGTGGACGGCACGACGCGCCCCCTGCCGGCGCCGTTTTTTGTCGTCGCCACGCAAAACCCCGCCGATCAAATCGGCACGTTCCCCCTGCCGGAATCCCAGCTCGACCGTTTCCTGATGCGCCTGCAAATCGGCTACCCGAACGAGGCGAGCGAACGCGAGCTGATCACGGGCGAAGATCGCCGAACGCTGCTTGCCGCGACGGAAGCGGTCGCCAGCCCGGCCGAAATTCTGTCTCTGCAGGCGGAAGTCGCCACACTGCGGATGAACGAGCCGCTCGTCGACTACATACAGGCGCTGGTGCGCTACACGCGTGAATCGCCTGACATTGCGGTTGGCCTGTCGCCGCGTGGCGCGCAGGCGCTCGCCACCGCCGCTCGTGCGCATGCCTATGTCGAACGGCACTCCGGAGTTTTCCCCGACGACGTGCAGGCCGTGTTCGAAGCAGTCGTTGCACACCGTCTCAAACCCGCCGCGAACGCCTCGCATCGGACAGCGCAGGATATCGCGCACGAGGTTCTGAACGCGGTCGCCATTCCCTGACCGGCTGACCCGAGCATGCCCCGGGCTCTGTCGTCAGCAGGTTTCTTGCCGGCATTCCGCTCGGCGGCACGTTCGCGCGTGCGGCGCTGGGCAGAGAAACGTCAGGGTCCCGACGCAAACCTGACCGTGCTGAAACCCCGCCGCGTCTACATAGTACCCACAGGCGTAGGCCTGATCTTCGGTCTCATGGCCTTCGCCATGCTGCTCGGCTCCATGAACTACAACAACAACCTGTCGTTTGTGCTCACCTTCATGCTGGTCGGCATTGGCTTTGTCAGCATGCACAGCTGTCAACGCAACCTCGTGGGGCTGGAGCTTAAGTTTGCCGGTGTCGATCCAGTGTTCGCCGGTGACACGGCAACTTATCGCTTCGCTCTGAAGAACCGCTCACGCAGCGCCCGCCGGCAGATTCACCTCGATGTCGGCGCCTGCAGCAGCCGTACGGTAGACCTTCCGCCCGGCGAGAGCGCGGTTTTAAGCCTGGCCGTCGACAGCAGCCGGCGAGGCTATGTCCACTTACCGAGGTTTGCGGTAAGAACACGCTATCCGTTTGACCTTTTTCGCGCATGGGCCTGGCTGCACATGGACCTCAAGGGACTGGTCTATCCGGCGCTGCCCAGGCAGGTACCGCAGCCACCGGCATCGGTCGCCGCGCTCGGGCATCGCCAGCACGATGCCCGCGGCGAAGAGGACTTCGCCGGACTCAGGGAGTTTCACCGCGGCGATTCGCCGCGCAACGTCGCCTGGAAAGCCTATGCCCGCAGCGGACAGCTGCTTGCGAAACAGTTCTCGGGGGCCGACACGAGCAGCCAGTGGTTCGACTTCGACGACGTCCCGGCCGCGGATACCGAGGCACGGCTGTCGATTCTCGCTCGCTGGATCGTCGACGCCGACCGCCGTGGCGAAGACTATGCGCTACGCTTGCCCGGCGAATCTTTTCCGCAGGCGCACGGACCGGGCCAGCGGCTGGACTGCCTCGAAGCGCTGGCGCTGTTTGAGCTCGGCGCAGGCTCGAGCGGTGCAATACCGGCTGCCGGGAAGCCGGACGATGCCAATGGCTAAGAACCGCGGTACCGACGGCTCGCTGCTCGGCAGCCTGCCCTGGACACTGCTGGCGCTCGGAGTCGCCGTACTCCCGCACTTGCCATACCTGCCCGGTTGGATATCCGCGGCCGCGATAGCCTGCGCGCTCTGGCGGCTGATCATAGAAAAACGCCGCTGGCTGCTGCCGTCGGTATGGTTTCGCGGCCTGCTCGCACTCAGCTGTTTCCTCGGCGTTCTCGCAACCTACGAGACCATTAGCGGCGTAGGCCCTGGCACCGCTCTGCTCGCGGTCATGGCGGCCCTCAAGCTGCTCGAAACGCGCAAGCGGCGGGATCAGTTCGTACTCCTGTTCATTGCTATTTTCCTCGTCATGTCGGCGCTGCTGCGGGAACAGTACGTCTGGTCCGTGCCCTACATGTTCCTGAGTCTCGTGGTTACGATGTCGGCCTGGCTGCGGATGACCGCGTCGCCCGTCCAGCCCCCTCGCCAGACCGTGCTTTCGGCTGCCCGTATGGTTGCGTATGCGCTCCCGCTGGCGGTCGCGATGTGGCTGTTTTTCCCGCGGATCGCAACGCCGTTCTGGGCGGTGCCGATCGACACGAGTTCCGGCGTGACCGGGTTGTCCGACACCATGAGTCCGGGCGATATCAGCTCCCTTTCCGAATCGGATGCAGTGGCGTTTCGAGTGCGCTTCGAACAGGCTGCGCCCGCCCCGCGCGACCGTTATTGGCGGGCCCTCGTATTGCACCGGTTCAACGGCAGGACCTGGTCAGGCAGCGATCCCACCATCGATCACCGCTTCCGGGAGCGCATTGAGTATCGCGGCGAACCGGTCGACTATCAGGTCGTGCTCGAACCTACGCGTACGCAGTGGATCATGGCGCTCGACGTTGCCGAAAGCTGGGACCTCGACGGCACCAACATGGGCCGCGCGCAGAGTCTCTGGCGGCCGCAGCCCGTAGACCAGCGTATCGCTTACGCTGTGCGCTCTTACCCTGAATACACCATCGACAGGACGCTATCGGGATTCGCGCAATCCTGGTATCTGGACCTTCCGGAAGGGCGCAATCCGAAAGCCCGGCAACTCGCTGAATCCCTGCGTCGCTCGGCCGGCTCGGACCGTGCGTTCGTCACCGAGGTGCTGGCGAAGTTCAACCAGGAAGACTTCTACTACACGCTGCAGCCGCCGGCATTGGGCAGCAATCCGGTCGACAGCTTTCTGTTCTCGACCCGGCAGGGTTTTTGCGAGCACTACGCTTCCGCGTTCGCGGTACTCATGCGCGCGGCGGGCATCCCGGCGCGAGTCGTACTCGGTTACCAGGGCGGCGAACTGAACCGGCTTGGCGATTATCTGATCGTGCGTCAGGCCGACGCACATGCCTGGACGGAAATATGGCTCGAAGGTTCCGGCTGGCAGCGGGTCGACCCGACCGCCGCCGTCGCACCCGAACGCATCGAATCGAGCCGACGCGACGCCATCCTCGACGGCACCGGTGCGGCCTGGGGGTTTAGCGAGATATCCCGGTGGCGCTACCGGCTCGGTATGACCTGGGACGCAGTCAACGCGCGCTGGAACGAACTCGTGCTGGGCTACGGACCCGAAAACCAAAAGCGATTCATGCGCTGGCTCGGCTTTGATAAACCGGACCCGAGGACTCTGGTGCTTACTCTAATCGGCCTCGTTGTCGGGCTTGCCGCTGTGGTCCACGTCGTATTGATTTTGCGCTTCCGCCCTCCCGTCGAAGATCGGGCGAAACGGTTGTTCGAACGTTTTGCGCAGAAGACCGGCGTCGCGCCAAGACGCGGTGAAACGCCTTTGGCCTACGCCAGGCGGGTGGTCCGGGAAACCGCTGATGCTGCGGCTTTCGACGAGGAATCCGGTACCGCCAGGGCACAGAAAATCGAAGCTATCACCCTGCTCTACCTCGATGTTCGCTACGGCAGCATGGGCCGCCAGGGTATCGCGCAACTCGGCGCGCAAATACAGGCCTTCAGGCCCGCCTGAACGCAGTGCCCGGCGGCGCTCCCACCACCGGCGTTCACGCTGCCGCCGGCCGCTCCCGGACTGGAATCAGCAACAAGCCGCCGACGATGAACAGCGGCAGCAGAGTAAACAACATTGCGGTAGGCGTAGTAGACAGGCTGGTCGTAATGCCAACCAGCGACAGACCGATCACGTGCGCAAATTTTGTCAGCGTGTTGTAGAAGCCGAAAAATTCGCCGGACTGCTGCGGCGGTATTAGCGCCGCATACAGCGATCTCGACAGACTCTGTACGCCGCCCTGAACGCAGCCAATGACTATCGCCATTGCGTAAAAATGCCAGACCTCGCTCATGAATACGGCCAGTCCCGCCGTCACTATGTAGACGGCGATTGCCAGATGTATACCGGCTTTCGGCCCGAGCTTCTGTCCCAGCAGCCCGTAGAGCAGCGTCGCCGGGAAGCCTGCAAAGTTGGTGACGAGAAAGGCGGTCACCAGGTCTTGCTGCGCAAACCCCAGCCGCTGACCGTAGTTGACCGCCATCGAAATCACCGTGAAAACACCGCCGATGTACAGGCAGTACGCCAGGAGAAACATCACGACGTTGCGATACTGGCCAATGCGCCGCATGGTCGAGTGGAGTTCCTGATAAGCACGGCGAACCACGGCGTATCCGGACACGGCCACCTCCGGCGTTCGTTCGTGCACCAGAAACAACAGCGGCAGCGCGAAACCCGCCCACCAGATTCCAACAGTAACGAACGCAAAACGAATGACCTCGGTGGCCGACTCAAAGCCAAACGCCGCCGGGTCGGTAAGCATCAGGACGTGCAGCGCGAGCAATACGGCGCCGCCGAGATAGCCGATCGAGAAACCGAGCGAAGACACAAAACTGTAGTTACGGGGCTCGGTGACGTCGACGATCAGCGAGTCGTAAAAGATGGTCGAACCGTAGTAGCCCAACGATGCGAGCAGGAACAGACTGCACGCCAGCAGCCAACCGCCCTCACCGACGGCGCCGAGCAGAGCGGTGGCCACCGATCCGAGAATGGCAAGGGTGAACAGGAAGCGTTTACGAAAACCGCCGGCATCGGCGATCGATCCGAATACCGGCGCCAGCAGGCAAATGACTGCGCTGGCTGCCGCGTTTACCCAGGCAAGGCGGGATGTGACCGCCGCTTCAGGATCGCCGGCACTCCAGTAGGCGCCGAGAAACAGGGGAAACAGAACCGCCAGCACCGACAGAGCAAACGCCGAGTTGGCCCAATCGTAGAATGCCCAGGCCAACACGCGCCGGTTCCAAATTCCCTTTTTCAATTGGCAACGTCCTCTTCCAACAATGCCGCATCGCCGCGGCTCGCTGCTAGAACTCGCGCGTGCTTCGAAATCTAATCTCGGGCCAGCGCTCTTCGGTCAAAGAAAGATTGACGCGTGTAGGCGCGATGTATACCAGGCTGTCGCCATGATCGACTGCGAGGTTGTCGTGCGCCTTGCGGCGAAAGTCCTCGAGCATACGCTCATCGTCGCATTCTACCCAGCGCGCAGTGGCGACGTTGATGTTTTCGAAATGGCATTCGACCTTGTATTCGTCGCGCAGCCGGTGCGCCACTACGTCGAACTGCAGCGGCCCGACCGCGCCGAGGATGAGGTCATTGTTGCGCAGCGGCTTGAATAGCTGCGTCGCACCCTCTTCGCACAGCTGAGCGAGCCCCTTCTGCAGCGCTTTGAGACGCAACGGGTCTTTGAGCACCGCGCGCCGGAAAATCTCGGGGGCGAAATTCGGTATCCCGGTAAACGACAAGGACTCGCCCTCGGAAAAGCTGTCCCCGATGTTGATCGTGCCGTGGTTGTGAATGCCGATAATATCGCCGGCGTACGCCGTTTCGGCATGCTGGCGGTCGGCAGCCATGAATGTAATTGCATCGGGCAGCTTCATTTCTTTGCCCGAACGAACGTGCGTGACGCGCATCCCGCGGCGGTACTCGCCCGAACAGATCCGCATGAACGCGATCCGATCGCGATGCGCCGGATCCATGTTCGCCTGAATCTTGAAGACGAAACCGCTGAGTTTGTCTTCCGCCGGGCTGACGGAGCGGGGCTCGGCGCCGCGCGGCAAAGGTTCGGGCGCCTGCCCCACGAACTCGTCGAGTAGTTCTTTTACACCAAAATTGGCGAGCGCGGAGCCGAAGAAAACCGGCGTCTGGCGCGCGGCGAGATACTCCTCGGCGCTGAACTCGGGGCAAGCTCCCTTCACCAGCTCGACCTCTTCGCAAAATTCGGCATGTCGGTCGCCGAGCACGGTCCTTGCCGCCTCGGAGTCGAGTCCTTCTATGAGCCTGCGGCCCGCTGCTTTTTCGCGCCCTGCGCTCTCATAAAGAAAAATCTGATCTTTCTGCAAATGGTAAACGCCTATAAGCGAGCGCCCCATGCCGATCGGCCAGGTGATCGGCGCGCAGCCAATGCCCAGCACCGATTCGATCTCATCCAGCAACTCGATCGGCTCCCGGCCTTCGCGATCGAGCTTGTTGATGAAAGTCATGATGGCGGTATCGCGCAGCCGGCAAACCTCCATGAGCTTGATGGTTCGCTGCTCGACACCCTTCGCGCAGTCGATGACCATGAGAGCCGAGTCGACGGCGGTCAGCGTACGATAGGTGTCCTCCGAGAAATCTTCGTGCCCTGGCGTATCGAGCAGATTGACTACGTGCCCGTCGTAGGGAAACTGCATGACCGACGATGTCACGGAGATCCCGCGCTGCTGCTCGAGCGCCATCCAGTCCGAGCGCGCATGCCGGCTGGCCTTGCGGCCTTTGACGGTACCGGCGAGCTGAATCGCACCTCCGTACAACAATAGCTTCTCGGTCAGCGTCGTCTTGCCGGCGTCCGGGTGCGAGATAATGGCGAAAGTGCGGCGCCTGGAGACTTGTTCCTGAATACTGCTCATGTCGATCGAATTCGTTGAAACCCATTAGGGCCTGCGCTGTGAACGGGCGCGCAGTCTAGCGGCTGCCGCGGAAAACCGCTATTCGTCCGGATACGCAGGCACCAGTTTCTTGGTGAAGACGGCTGCGTCCTCGCGCCCCTCGGTCGCCTGATAATACGAAGGCCGGCTGGCGATCTGGTAAAAGCCCTTTTTACGGTACAGGCTTAGCGCCGCGACATTCGAAGGCCTGACCTCCAGAAAGATCTCACCGACTTTCGCGCCGCGCGCCACCTTGAGCATTTCGTCGAGCAGGCGCTCGCCGTAGCCGTGCGACCGCAAATGCGGGTCGATGCAGAGATTCAGTATGTGCGCCTCGCCGGCCGCGACGGACAGGATTGCGTAGCCGACGGGGCGCTCGTCGCGAATCAGTACCAGGCAGTGGTAACCCGCCAGCAGGCAATCGCGAAATACGCCGTGACTCCACGGAAAATCGTAACTGCGGCGCTCGATGTCCGACACGTCGGCAAGATCTTCGTGAGCCATCCGGCGTACCTCGACAGGCAGCTCGCGTACGGGGGAAATCATCCGGCCTGCCCTCGCACACAGCGGCGGGCGAGTTTGAGATCCTCCCAGGCTTTCGCCTTCTGCGCGGGACTGCGCAACAGGTAGGCTGGATGGTAGGTGACGACAAGCGGCACTCCGTTGAAGTCGTGCTCCCGCCCGCGCAGCTTGCCGACAGGCGCATCGCTCGCCAACAGCTCCTGAGCGGCAATACGTCCCACCACCAGAATCAGACGCGGCGCAATGCCCGAGATCTGTTGTTCGAGGTACGACCGGCACGCCGCCACTTCGGCCTTGCCCGGATCCCGGTTCCCCGGCGGCCGGCATTTGAGCACGTTGGCGATAAACACCGTTTCGCGCGACAGGCCCACCGCGCGCAGCATTTCGTCGAGCAGCTTGCCCGCACGGCCGACAAACGGCTCGCCGATGCGGTCTTCCTCGGCCCCGGGCGCCTCCCCGATAATCATCCAGTCGGCCTCTACGTTGCCCACGCCGAAAACGGTCTGCGTGCGGGTTTCGTGCAACGGACAGCGGGTGCAGCCTCGCACGGCATCGCGCAGTGCCGAAAAATCCACGCCCGCGGCTGACACTGCGGCGGGCGCATTAGCCACTTCAACCGCAGTGCCGCCGAGGGCTGCCTCGGCGGGCGCTTCCACAGCTGCCGGCGGCGCAGCGCTGTCCGGCTGTTGGCGGCGCACAAAAACGTCAATCCCGAGCGCATCGAGATAGGCGCGGCGCTGTTGTTCACGGCTGTTGGTCACAAAAAAACGATGGCCCTGACATGGCCGGATAGTGTGCCACGACGTTGACTTGTTTGGCAGACTTTGGGATCCGCGCAGGGCAAAACACCCGGGCGGATACTCTTGACGCGCACGGCCGCGCCGGCGCTACGCGCTGAACGCGTACGAATTTTTAAGGCAGCCCGCTAGCTTTGCGGCACGCTACCCAGCAGGTCCGAACCGGCGGTCAGCTTCTGCCCCGGCTCGACTAGAATCCGGCTGCCGACCGGCAGGTGGAGTTCGACGTAGCGCGCCAGTCGCAAATATGCGCAGCGCTGCCCCTGCCCAAGGCGCTCGCCATAGCGGGCAAACGACTTTGGCGGAATTCCGAAGCGAAACCCGTTGAAGCTCATGACGACATCCTCGCCTTCGTCCGTCTGTATCCAGAGGGCGTTGGTCGCATAGTCGGCCGGGCCATCGGCGGCGGCGCTGGCGAGACTCTTCACGGCACCCTCAACCGGCGCCCGGGCGGTGTAAGCGCCCCACATGTCGACGCGGATTACCAGTCGATGCGCCTCGCCTTGCAGTGTCCCGCTGCTTACGGTCTCGAGTTCGGATACGACGCCGTCAACCGGGCTCACGATACCCAGCGCGGATGCCGGGACCGGTCTGTGAGGGTCACGAAACAGGAGATACAGCAGAAGACCCGCCAGCAGGGGCAGCGGCAGCAGCCGGTAGGACCCGGCATACCAGCACCAGATCGCGAGCAACAACGCCGACGCGACGAGGAGAATCCCCTCCCTGGCAATGAACGGATACCGACGTCCCTGCACGTACCTACACCCCCCAAAATCACGACGCCAAGACGATGGCGCGGCCCGGCCGCCGCGTCAACCGCTTTCGATCTGCCGAGACCCCGTAATGACCGTGCGAATACACCCTCTTGCCCTGCAAAAGCCGATAGAATGCGCGGGCTTCACTATGAGAAGGACGCCCGGTTCAATGCGCTATTCCCAATTTCCCGTAACCACGCTCAAAGAGACGCCCGCCGAGGCGGAGATCGTGAGCCACCAGCTCATGCTTCGCGCCGGGCTGATCCGACGGCTCGCGTCGGGTTTGTTCACCTGGATGCCGCTCGGCTTGCGCGTACTGCGCAAGGTCGAAGCCGTCGTCCGCGAGGAAATGAACCGCGCCGGCGCACTCGAACTGCTCATGCCGGCCGTACAGCCGGCGGAACTCTGGCGGGAATCGGGCCGCTGGGATCAGTACGGGCCGCTGCTGTTGCGGATGTCCGACCGGCACGAGCGCGAGTTTTGTTTCGGACCGACCCACGAAGAGGTCATCACTGACGTCGCGCGGCGCGAACTCAAGAGCTACCGGCAGCTACCCGTAAACTACTATCAGATTCAGACCAAGTTCCGCGACGAAATTCGGCCGCGCTTCGGCGTCATGCGCTCGCGTGAGTTCATCATGAAAGACGCCTACTCCTTCGACCTCGATCAGGAGGGCCTCGAAACGGCGTACGAAAAAATGTACGCGGCCTACACGGCGATATTCGAGCGTCTCGGCCTGCGCTTCCGCGTCGTCGATGCGGACAGCGGAGAGATCGGCGGCAGCCGCTCGCAGGAATTTCACGTGCTCGCGGACTCCGGCGAGGATGCTATCGCCTATTCGGACAGCGACAACTACGCCTCGAACATCGAGACGGCTGCCACGGAGCGGCCGCCCGGCGAACGGGCCCCGGCGACGCAGCCCATGCAGACTGTCGAAACGCCGGGCGTTCGCTCGATCGACGCGCTTGCAGAATTCCTCGGCGTAAGTCCGGCCGAGACGCTCAAAACCCTGATCGTCGAAGGCGACGATACGCCGGTCGCGCTGGTACTGCGCGGGGATCACGAACTCAACGCGGTCAAGGCGCAGAAGCTTCCGGGCGTCGCTTCGCCGCTGACCATGGCGGGCGCCGAGGCCGTCGCCGACGCAACCGGGGTCGCACCCGGTTTCGCGGGTCCCGTCGGTCTGAAGATTCCGGTGTACTTCGACCATGCGACCGCGATCATGGCGGACTGCGTCGCCGGAGCGAACCGCGAAGACCTGCATCTCACGGGGCTGAACTTCGGGCGGGACATCGACGAACCCGCCACCGTCGATATCCGCAATGCCGTGGCCGGTGACCCGACGCCCGGCGGCAGCGGCAGCCTGTCGATCGCCCGCGGGATCGAGGTTGGCCATATTTTCCAGCTCGGCGACAAATACAGCCGCGCGATGGGCGCGAGCGTGCTGGACCGCGACGGCCGCGAACGCGTCATGGCCATGGGCTGCTACGGTATCGGCATTACACGGATCGTAGGCGCCGCGATAGAGCAGAACCACGATGACAACGGCATTATCTGGCCAGCCGCCCTTGCTCCGTTCGACGCGGTAATCGTGCCGATCAACATGGACAAATCGGAGCGCGTCAAAGCGGCTGCCGAAGATCTCTACAGCGATCTCTCCGGGCGCGGCCTCGACGTGCTCCTCGACGATCGCGGCGCCCGACCCGGCGTGAAGTTCGCTGACGCGGAACTCCTTGGCATTCCGCATCGAGTCGTAGTCAGCGAGCGCAACCTCGAGGCCGGTGAACTCGAGTACCGTCACCGCCGCGACAGCGAGTCGCGAAAACTGAAACGTGACGAGACTCTCGACCTTCTGCTCAGCGGCTAGCTATGCTGTCGCCCAGGTCTTATTTGACGTTTGTTCTATTGATATTTGCAGTATGGACGCGCAGCGACGACGCTTTACAGGCTGGTTAATGACCGCTGCGGCCGTGCCTTCAGTCACGGCCGCCGCCACACAGGAACGTCCTGACGACGAACTGCGGCGGATTCTGCTGGAAGCGGCAAGCGCGAGCGACAGCTTCAGCGACCGCTTTCACGCGGAAGTCTGGCTGACCGACATGTCGCGCCGCCTGTCCCGTCAGGTAAAGGATCCCGACGAACGCATCGAAATACTGACCAACGTTCATTACGAAGCGCAGCGCGCCGAACTCGAACCGGAGCTGGTTCTGGCCGTTATCGAGGTCGAAAGCAATTTCGACCGATTTGCGATATCGGTAGCCGGCGCCCTGGGGCTAATGCAGGTCATGCCGTTCTGGCTCGAGGAGATAGGCCGGCCGGGCGACAACCTGATGCACATCGACACCAATCTTCGTTACGGCTGCACGATCCTGCGTCACTACCTGAACAAGGAAAACGGCGACCTGCGCCGCGCACTGGGCCGCTACAACGGCAGTCTCGGCAAACGCAAGTATCCGAACAAGGTCATCGATAAGCTGACGCGCAAGTGGTTCAAGGGCTAGGATCGCAACAACGCCGCGCTCGCCGACGCCATTCAGCCGGCCTAGCCCGTCACAAAACCCTCGCAGCGCTCCACGGGCACGTCTTTTACACGGACCGCCTCGACTGCGGCCAACGGCGGGCCTTGCCTGAGCCATGTCTCGAGCGCCTCGAGCCGATCGCGCGATCCAACCGCGTAGACCTCGACCGAACCGTCGTCAAGGTTAATCGCATAACCCTTGATGCCCAGATGCAAGGCTTCCGTCTTGGCGCTGTCGCGGAACCAGACACCCTGAACACGCCCCGTTATCGAGAACAGTCGCGCGCTGCGAAATTCGAGAAGATTGTCCGTCAACGCCGGCCGGACCGCTCAAGCAAGATGCGGCTTCCTGGTTGGCTTACTAGTTGTATGGGGTGTTCTTGCCGGATTCGCTTAGCTTCAAGGCGCGTATGGCACGCAGCTTTGCCTCTATGGCGTCGTTACGCGCCCTGGAATAATCACGCTCTCCCAGTTTCTGCTCGGCGGACTGCAGGTAGGTCTCGGCGCTGGCCAGCTCCCGGGCCGCCGCATCGGCGACTTCGGCCTCCTTGGCCACCGCGATCGCCTGTCGCGCGTCGCTCATTTCCTGTACCGGCGGCGCGGTCTCGCAGCCGCTCAGCCCAACCAGGCCGGCGGCGAACAGAGACAACAAAACACGCTTGAAGGATAGGAGCATGGAGACTCGGCAAACGAAACGTAGCCCAAGAAACTATCAACTTGACATGACTGGCGTCAAGCTGGGCCGACGGCGTTTGCGGAAGTCCCAACTGTTGTTAAAGTCCGACTATGCAAATCACTATCTATCACAATCCTCGCTGCTCCAAGTCACGGAAAACATTGGAGTTAATACACGCTGCGGGAATTTCGCCGCAGACTGTTGCATATTTGGACAAGCCGCCATCGGGCGGCCGTCTCGTGGAGCTCGCACAAATGCTCGGAATTCCCGTACGGCAAATGCTGCGGCGAGGGGAAACCGAGTTCCGCGAGGCCACGGATCTCCCTGGGCTGGACGACGATGCCGCGCTGGCCGACTGGCTGTCCCGGAACCCTCGCGTGCTGGAGCGTCCCATTGTGGTCGACGAGCGCGGGCGGCGAGCCGTGATAGGCCGTCCGCCCGAGAACGTACTGGAACTCATCTCCGGGGCAGGCGACAAGCCGGCATGAGCGCCGAGCTTCTCGTCTTGTACTATTCCCGCAGCGGCGCCACGGAGGCATTGGCGCGAGAAGTCGTGCACGGCATCGAACAGCAGCCGGACTGCGTTGCCCGGCTGCGTACGGTGCCGCCCGTGTCCGCCGACACTGAGGCAACGCTCGAACCCGTGCCCGACCAGGGTCCTCCATACGCGAGCCTCGACGATCTGCGTGAATGCGACGGGCTGCTGCTCGGCAGCCCGACACGCTTCGGCAACATGGCTGCACCCCTGAAGCACTTTATCGACGGGACATCGGGCGCCTGGCTCAAAGGCGAACTGAGCGACAAGCCAGCGGCGGTGTTCACCTCGACGGGCTCGCTGCACGGCGGTCAGGAAACGACTTTGCTCAGCATGGCCATACCGCTGCTACATCACGGGATGATTCTCGTTGGCCTGCCGTATTCACTGCCGGAACTCAGCAGTACGCGCTCCGGCGGCACACCCTATGGCGCATCGCACGTGAGCTTCAATCGCGACAACGACGAGTTGAGCACGGAGGAAATTGCGCTGGCTCGGGCGCTGGGGCAAAGGCTCGCCCGCGTTGCGCTCGCGCTCAGGTCGTCTTGACAGAAGTCTCCAGCACCTCACGTACAAAAGGCACCGTCAGCCGCCGCTGTTGCGCCAGGGAAGCGCTGTCCAGCGTGTCCAGCAACGCGTACAGACTCCGCATATCCCGGCGCGAATGGCGCAACAGGTAGCGCGTCGTCTCGTCCGGCAACTCCAGACCGCGATGCCGTGCGCGCAGCTTTAGCGCCTCACCCAGATTTTCGTCGGCGAGGCTCGCCACGCGATAGACCGGCAGCCTGCTGAGCCGGCTCAGCAGGTCGGGCAGCGCAAACGGGACCTGCCGCGGCGGCGCGTCGGACGCGACGACCAGACAATGGTCCGTTTCGGCAACCGCGTTATACAGCCGGAACAACCCCTGCTCCCAGTCACTGGAGCCCGCGGCCAGCTGAATGTCGTCGATGCAAAGCACGGAGCGCGCTTCGAGGCCGGCAAGGATCCCGGGGCCGGCCGTCTGCAGCATCGTCATCGGCAGATACATTGCCGCGTCGCCGGCGCGCGCGCACACAGCCTGCAGCAGATGAGTCTTGCCGCTCGCGGCTTTGCCCCAAACCCAGGCTCCCTGACGACGCTCGAGGTCCGCGGCGTCTCGCAACGCCGCAATCAGCAACTCGTTTCCGGCCGGCAAGAAGCTTTCGAATACGGCGTGATCGGCCAGCGACAGCGGCAACGCGAGCTGAGTCACGAATCGGCCTGCGATTCCTGCCGTCGTTCCTCGAGGCGGGACGCCGCTTCAGGGTGCTCCTTCAAATACCGGTCGTAGGCGAATCTCGACAGCACGGAAAGCACGGCGGCAGCCGGCAGTGCCAGCAGGATGCCGAAAAAACCGAATAGCTGGCCGCCTGCGGCGATCGCAAAAATGACGATCACGGGGTGCAGCCCGATCCGGTCGCCAACCAGCTTGGGTGTAAGCACGGTACCTTCGAGCAGCTGCGCGATCGTAAAGGTCGCCACAATGCCGAGCAGCGGAAGCAAGGGTGACGGCTCCAGCATTACCGTCATCGACGCAAGCGCCATGCCGAACACGAGCCCCAGGTACGGTACGAAACTGACGATACCGGCCACGACCCCGATCGCCAGCGCAAACTCGATGCCGACGAGGGTCAGGCCCACCGAGTACAGGAATGCCAGCGCGAACATCACCAGAAGCTGTCCGCGCAGGAACGCCCCGAGCACCTCGTCGGTTTCCCGGGCGAGCGTGAACACCGTCTCCTGCTGGCTTTCCGGCACCAGGGAACCCAGGCGCAGCACGATCCCGTCCCAGTCGCGCAGCATGTAGAAGGTCAGAATCGGTATCAGGAACAGACTGACTACCGCCGTGGCCAGCGCGCTGCCGCCCTTGGACACGGACATCAGCAGCTTGCCGCCCCACTCGCCCGCCATTTCGCTGTAGCGCGCCAGAAACGGACCCAGCCCGACGTCACTGCCGAATTCCGTACCCAGCAGCGAACCCAGTTTCGGCAGCCAGACCTGCTCCAACTGGCGCGCGAGTCCGGGCAGCGCGTCAACGAGCGCCGCAACCTGCTTTTGAATCAACGGCCCGACGAGCACCACGAGCAGCGCCACGAACAGAAAAGTCAGCAGAAAAACCGCTACGACGGCAATCGAGCGCGGCAGACGCAGCCGCTCGAGCCGATCGGCCAGCGGATCGCCAATGTAGGCGAACAGCGCGGCCGCCACGAAAGGTGTCAGGATGGGCGCCAGCAGGTACAGGAGCCAGCCAAGCAGGGCAATGGCGATGAGCCAGTTGGTGCGCAGACTACCGCTCATGAGCCCGCCCGTTGTTCCCGGGCGCGTCGCGACCAGGACAAGACGTAGTCGACGCCGCTCACGACGACGGTGACAAAGGTTGCCGCTCCGAGCACAACCAGCGTCATGGCATCAGGCCAGGCAAAGCTGAGCCGGCACAGCAGCAAAGTGACAAAAAGCAGCATTAGAGCCGTGTTTAACTTGCTGATCATCGTGGGTTCACCTGGAACTGGGCCAATCAGAAAATTGTAGGCGGTGGCGCCGCCGAGAATAATGAGATCACGGCTAATCACCGTGACCGTCAGCCAGAGCGGGATATGCCCGACCGAGGTAAGCGTCAGAAACAAGCCTGCTATGAGCAGCTTGTCGGCAACGGGATCGAGCAACGCGCCGAGCCGCGTGTGCCAGCCGTAGCGTTTTGCCAGATAGCCGTCCAGGCCGTCCGAAAACCCGGCGACGATAAACAACAGCAGGGCCAAACCGTACTCGGCTGAGAGAATCAGCAGCAGGACGGGTGCGATGAGCAGGATGCGCACCCCCGTAATGGCATTCGGTAACCAGGCAAGATTCATACTCGTACGCCCAGGCGTCACTCCGCTCAGCGCGGCTCGTAAAAGAACTGCAGCGTTTCGACCGGGTTGTCGATCGGGAAACCGCGGCCGTCGTCCATGCCGCTGTCCAGGCGCTCGCTCTCGAGCAAGCCCGCGAACCGCAGCGCCTTGGCGAGCCTCGCGCCGCCGCCGCGCACCTCAGCCCGATACGTAATCCGGTCACCCTCGACCTCCTCCACCACCAGCCGCTCGATCAGCTCGATGCCGCCGAGGCGCTGCTGCAGGTCGCCGTAAGCATCCACGGTTTGAACGCCGGCTACGGTCAGCCTGACGGCGCGTACGGGCACATCGCCCCGAATCGCGAACTCGGCTGCCAATAGCTCGGCAACCGCGGGAATGACCTGCTCAGGTTCGCCGCGCCAGTCGCGCTGCCCCGAGCCCAGATAATGACGCCACCGGTTTGGCTGCGACGCGCCTGCGTCCACGACGCCGATCAGTACGGATGCCGCCTCGTAGCGCTGCGACGCGTCGAGCACCACTTCATCGAAGCCGCCGCGTATATCGGTATAGCTGACCTTCTCGAGATCCTCAGCGTCGAGCAGCGGCAACAACAACGGCAACCCGTGCCGCTCGGCCAGCGCCAGAATACGTTCGCGAAGCAACTGATTCCGATCGATGGAGCGTGCATCGTCTTCTTCGCGCAGCGGATTGTCGATACCGAGGATTTCGCGTTCTCCGCCGCCCCAATCCACAGCCAGCCACACCAGAGTCAGAGGCCGATCGCTGCCCCAAACCGTTTGCCCCGCCGACTTGAGCGCGTTCTCCACCGCCTCGCCGTCGAAGGTAACGAGCAGCGTATCTTCGGCGCCCGGACTGAATTGCACGACGTAGGCCGCGGGTGTCGGGAACAGGGTCTGCACGAGATCGCGGTCATTGGCGAGAGCGCCCCCCGATACGCGTAACAGCACGTCGTACAGTGCGAGGCGGTAGGCCTCCTCGCGCGGATTGGCGGCGCTCCTGTCGAACGGCACTTCGGCGGTGTATAGCGACGTCACCTCGACAGCCCCTGCAGGATGCAGCAAGAAAAGCGACAAAACCGTCAAGAGGATGCTGCGTACGCCGCCGAGGCGTGAACTGGTGATCTGCAAGAGTAATTTCCCAAAAAAGCCGTTGACGGACTATTATATCGCCCCCGCAGCTTTTGCCACGTATCGGTGGCCAATTCCAGGCTGACTCATTGAACTGACCGGGACGGCAAATGGCCAACTCCAAGCTGACATATAAGGACGCCGGTGTCGACATCGACGCGGGCAACGCGCTGGTGGAGCGCATCAAACCGGTCGTTGCCGCAACCCGCCGGCCCGAGGTCCTGGCGGGGCTCGGCGGCTTCGGCGGTCTGTTTGCGCTGCAATCCGGCTACGAAGAGCCCGTGCTCGTCTCGGGCACCGACGGCGTCGGCACAAAACTCAAGCTGGCGCGAACCAGCAACCGGCACGACAGCATAGGCATCGATCTCGTTGCCATGTGTGTCAACGACGTACTCGTCCAGGGCGCCGAACCGCTGTTCTTTCTTGACTATTTCGCCTGCGGCCGTCTCGACGTCGACGTCGCCAGCGCCGTAATCGAAGGTATAGCGCGCGGCTGCAGCGACGCCGGCGCCGCGCTGATCGGCGGAGAGACGGCCGAAATGCCCGACATGTATGCGCCGGGCGAATACGATCTTGCCGGTTTCACGGTTGGGGTCGTCGAACGGAAGAGCATGCTGGACGGCAGCCGGATTGCCGCGGGCGACGCGATAATCGGCATCGCATCGAGCGGCCCGCATTCAAACGGCTATTCGCTGATCCGCCGGGTGCTCGAACGCGACCCCGGCGCCCGCATCGGCGGCCAGCCGGCCGCCGACGTGCTTCTGCAACCCACCAGGATCTACGTCAAACCCGTGCTGGCGTTGTTTCCGCACGTTCGCGTAAACGGCCTCGTGCACATTACGGGCGGCGGCCTGAGCGAAAACATCCCTCGGGTACTTCCGGCCGGCCTGAATGCCGTTATCGACACCTCGAGCTGGTCTCAAGGCCCGGTTTTCGACTGGCTGGCGGCAAAGGGCAACATCGAGCGCAGCGAAATGCGCCGCACTTTCAACTGCGGCGTGGGCATGGTCGTCATCGTAAGGAATACCGATGGCGCAGAGACTATAGAGCGGCTACATGCCGCTGGAGAAGTGGCCTGGCATCTGGGCGACATCGAAGCCGGCACACGCGAGGTCCGGTTCGATTGAAATCGACGATCGACCGCACGACCAAACCAACGATCGAACCGACGATCGAGCCGACCGGCGCGTGAACCCGGCGAACAAACGGACCGCCGTGCTCATTTCGGGGTCCGGCACCAATCTGCAGGCGTTTATCGATCGTGCCGCGGCGGGTGAACTCGGCGCGGGGCTTGCGCTGGTGCTCGCGAACAGGGGGCAGGCCTACGGCCTCGAGCGCGCGCGACTCGCTGGCATACCCACGGAGTTCGTAGACCATCGCGAATACGCATCCCGGGAAGCCTTCGACCGGGTGCTTGCCGAGCGGCTGGACGCCTTCGATATCGAGGCGATCGTGCTGGCAGGCTTCATGCGCATCCTGAGTCCGTGGTTCGTGCGTCGCTACCTCGGCCGGATTTTCAATATTCACCCGGCGCTGTTGCCGCTCTACCCAGGGCTCGACACCCACCGGCGAGTGCTCGACGCCGGGGACAGGTATCACGGCAGCACGGTGCATTTCGTGACCGAAGAACTCGACGCGGGGCCGCGGATTCTGCAGGGCCGCATACCGGTCAGCCCGTCGCGCGACGCTCCGGGCCTTGCCGCGCGGGTGCAGCGTGTAGAACACCGGATTTATCCCGAGGCGCTGAACTGGTTCGCCAGCGGCCGGCTGAGCTTCGAAGACGGTCGGGCCGTTCTGGACGGCGAAGTGCTGACCGATCCGGTCGTACGGGATTTCGACTAGACCCCGTTAATCCCGTGGGAGTCGTTCCTGCCGGGTCCGGGGCTCACGCCTTGGGCAAAGTGACGCCGACCTGCCCCTGGTACTTGCCGCCGCGGTCCCGGTAAGAAGTTTCACATTCCTCGTCCGACTCGAGAAACAGCATTTGTGCCACGCCCTCGTTGGCGTAAATCTTCGCGGGCAGCGGCGTCGTGTTCGAAAACTCCAGCGTCACGTGGCCCTCCCACTCCGGCTCGAGCGGCGTAACGTTGACGATGATTCCGCAGCGGGCGTAGGTCGACTTGCCGAGACAAATGGTCAGAACGTTGCGCGGAATACGGAAGTACTCGACCGTGCGGGCGAGCGCAAACGAGTTCGGCGGAATGACGCAAACGTCGCTCTGCAGATCGACGAAACTGGTCGCATCGAATGCCTTCGGATCGACGATCGCGGAATTGATGTTGGTAAAAATCTTGAATTCGTCGGAACAGCGAACGTCGTAGCCGTAGCTCGAAGTGCCGTACGACACGATGCGCCCGCCGTCGACTTCGCGTACCTGTCCCGGTTCAAAGGGTTCGATCATGCCCTCGGCAGCGGCCATACGCCGTATCCACCGATCCGCTTTTATGCTCACGTGTTTTCTCTCGCTAGCTGTCTGTTCAACTGTCTTCGACGACGATCCTCGGAAAAACCGAGCTGTAATCCTTGCCCCGCCCGGCGAGCGCCGCCGTCGTCCGCCGCGCGGCCCTCACGAACGCCGCTGCGCCGGCCGATGCGGGCTCCGCGACGACGCTCGGCCGGCCCGCGTCGGTGGTCTCGCGAATCGCCGCGTCCAGCGGCAGCTGGCCGAGGAGCTCCACGTCGAAATCGGCAGCCATTTGCTCGGCCCCTCCCGTGCCGAAAACGGCCGATTCGTGCCCGCAGCTGGCGCAGATGTGGGTGCTCATGTTCTCGATCACTCCGAGAACGGGAATCGAGACCTTGCGGAACATTGCCAGACCCTTGCGGGCGTCGATGGCGGCGATATCCTGGGGTGTCGTGACGATGACGGCGCCCGACACCGGGACCTGCTGCGACAATGTGAGCTGGATGTCGCCGGTGCCCGGCGGCATGTCGACTATCAGGTAATCGAGATCCTGCCAGAGAGTCTGAGTCAGCATCTGGTTCAGCGCGGACGTGACCATTGGCCCCCGCCAGACCATAGGCTGGTCCGGATCGATCAGAAAACCGATCGACATTACGTCGATACCGTGCGCGCGGAGCGGCCGCATGCTCTTGCCGTCCTCGCTCACTGGCCGCTCGCCGACCAGCCCCAGCATATGCGGCTGGCTCGGACCGTAAATATCCGCATCCAGCAGACCGACCTTGCCCCCGTCGGCCGCAATCGCCAGCGCGAGATTGACGGCTACGGTCGACTTGCCGACGCCGCCTTTTCCGGAAGCGACCGCTATCACGTTCCTGACCCCTTCCAGCGGCGACAGGTTGCGCTGCACGCCGTGGGCGACGATATCGCTCGTTATCCTGACTTCCTCCGGCGTTGCGCCGGCCGCATCCTTTACGAGTGCGCGGATTTCGGCTGCCAGACTCTCGTGTACGCCTGCGGCGGGGAGCCCGAGTTCGACGTGAATACGCGGAGCCGCGGAATCCCCGTCCACGACAAGCCTGGCAATCTCGCCGAGCGGCCGGGCAAAAGCTTCGGGCCTATAGGCCTCAAGGGTGCTTTTCACAACTGAATCTGATGACACGGTCACACTTCCGGGGCGTGTATTAGGTAAAATTTGATTTTGGCCGGCGTGGAGCCGCGCCAATTTCGGGGCGCTCATTGTAGCGGAGCTTGGGGCATAACCCATAGCGGCTTTTCCTTGTGCTTCAACGCTTTGATCGAAGCGGCAAGAAGCGGGAGGTCCGCGGGATCTCAGAGGCCAATGTGGCATAATGCCGCGGCCCGATGGCAGCGGGCATACGACTTGAGCGCCAACAAAGCGCGATCCGGGTTGCGGATCGCAAGAAGCAAGAGCGGGTCTATTGGCAGCGTTTACAGCGAACACTACGTTGAATGTGAGCGGAGGGGCTTTCAGCGGCCCGTGTCCGCCGTTTGACCGTGCGCCGCCGGAGGCCCCGCAATGAGTCTGCTAGGCACCTTCAGGGCGGACCAGCAAATCAATGCGTTGATTTCGGAGCAGGATCCCGACTCTTCCAACGCCAAGAAACTGACCCAGAAACTCAAGAACTCCGGCCCCAAATCGATTCCGAAGATTATCGACGCGCTCGCGCTCTCGGATAAGTCGCATACGATGCTGTTCGTCGACATTCTCTCGGCACTCGTCTCCGACAAGTCCATCGAGTTTTTTCGCGAAGGCCTCGCCGACGGCAACGAGCGTGTCGTGTCCGGCACGGCGTGGGCGCTGTCGAGCTCCACGGACTACAACGCGAACAAGCTGCTCGACTTTTTCGAAGATCCGGAAGTATCCAAACCGGCACTGATCGAAATCCTGCGCGTCCACAAGGACGATCTGTCGGTACATGAGCTGCTGCAGCGCGCCTACGAACTCGATACCAAGGAAAAGGCCGCGCTGTTCCGCATCATAGAGGACATGGTCAAGCCGGAGATGCTGCCGGATCTGATCGCCCGTATGGGCGGCAAGGACCCGATCGTCAGGATCCATCTGATCAACCTGCTGGCCAAATACGATCGCACCGAGGTCAATCGCGCACTGGAAGCGCAGCTCAGGGACAACAACAAGATGGTCCGCAGCGCGGCGCTGAGCGCGCTCGGCAACCGCAAGGACGGCGTCAACATTGAGGCCGTCGCAAGGCTCCTGACGGACCCGGACCTGGACGTGCTCAACAAAGCCGTCGAAATGATGGTCCAGATCAAGCACCCGAACACGATGGAATACCTTGCCCCGGCGCTGAAGGACGAGTCCGAATACGCCAGACGCGCCGCGGTCGAGGTGATCAACGAAGTCGGCAGCGTCGAATCGGTCAAGGAGCTCCTGCAGGTGCTCAAGGACGACGACTGGTGGGTACGTTCGCGCGCCGGCGACGCACTTGCGGAAATCGGCGGACCAAGGGTCGTCGATGCAGTGGTCAACCTGATCAACGACGAAGACGAAGAGATCTGCCGCACGGCGATCGAAATACTCAATTCGATGAAAGACGAGCGGGCCGTCAATCATCTGATCAACGCCACCGACCACAAGGACTGGTGGGTCCGTGAGCGTGCCGTCGACGCGCTGGCCAAGATCGGCAGCGACAAGGCGATCCCGAAACTCGAGAGCATGCTCGGCCAGAACCCGAAAACGGATGCCGTGGTGTTGCGGGCGCTGGCCAAGATGGGCAGCCAGCGGCATGTCTCCAAGATCGTTCCCCTGCTCAAGCGCCCCGAACGGGAAATTCAGATCGAAGCGATCAAGGCACTGTCCTCCCTGGCCGACGAAACCCAGGCGGAGAGCATTCGCAACGTACTCGAAAAGATCAAACAGTCGGACGAGCCGACGATCATCAACAGCGCCGAAAACGCGCTCAAGGATCTCGACGCCCGCTTCTCGCTGACGGTACTCGAGGAGAACCGGCGCGCCGAGAAAATCGGCGAACACACCAAGACCCTGCTGCTGGACGACAAGGATCTCGAGAAGCTCCTGGAGACTCAGGCGGCCGCCATGGAGGAGCCCGACGGGGACGAAGCTACGACAGGCGGCACCCCGGCCGCGCCGACCGCACCGCCCGTGCTCGATATCTCGAAACTCAATCCGGGCGAAGTACTCGACGGGCGCTATCGTTACATCGAGAAAATCGGCAAGGGCGCCTTCGGCACCGTGCTGCTGATGGAGGACGAGGTCGTAGACGAACGGCTCATTCTCAAGTTCCTGAACCCAAACGTGTCCTCCGACGAAGAGATGATGAAGCGCTTTGTCCATGAGCTTCGGTATTCGCGGAAGATCACGCATCGCAACGTCATTCGCATTTACGATTTCCTGCACCTGCAGGGCTGCTATGCCATCTCGATGGAGTATTTTCCCTCGCACACGCTGTCCGGCGAGATTCCCGACGGCAAACCGATGGACGCCAGGAAAGCGCTCAAGTACTCGCGCGATATCGCTACCGGAATGGCAGTGGCCCACCAGGCCGGCGTCATCCACCGCGACCTGAAACCCGCCAACATACTGGTCAACGAAGACGGCCTGCTCAAGATCGTGGACTTCGGCGTTGCCGCCGCGGCCTCGAGCGGCGACACGCAGCTCACGAAAACCGGTTACGTCATCGGCTCGCCGAAATACATGGCTCCCGAGCAGATCCTGGGCAAAAAGGTGGACGAGACCGCCGATATCTACAGCGTCGGCGTGATCATGTACGAAATGACGACCGGTATCCCGCCATACAGCCGCGGCGATCATATGTCGGTCATGTACCAGCACGTCCAGGGCAAGGCCAAACCGGCCGCCGAAATCAACCCGGATATCCCGGATGACTTCGCTGACATCATCGAGCGCGCCATGTCGGTCGACAAGACCAAACGCTTCCAGTCGATGGACGAACTGACCGACGCTCTGGACTCCGTGCGCCTGCACTAGGACCTGTCTCCAACCGGATCGTAGCCGCGCCGCGGCGCGAGAGGCCGCGCGCAAGCCGCCGGGGCAATTTGCCAAACTGTGATCTCGCTCTGGTACGTCGGACATAATCCGCCTACGATAGAGCTAACTCACTGATTCAGGGTCCGGCCCAGGCAAATCATGGCCCGCATCGATGCATTTCTGAAACTCGGTCTTGCGCAAGGCTGCTCGGACGTCCACCTCGCCGTGGGCGTGCCGCCCATGCTGCGCATGAACGGCGACCTGCTGCCCATCAAGTTCCGCCAGCTTTCCGATACCGAGCTGGAAACCTATATCCTCGAGATTCTGACCAACAAACAAAAAGAGACGCTGCACTCGGGGCGCGACCTCGATTTCAGCTACGTCGCGGAGGAAGGTGGCCGGTTCAGGGTCAACGTGTTTCGAAAGGTCACCGGCATCGGCGCCGTGTTCCGGCACATTCCGGGCAACGTCCCGACCCTGGAGCAACTCAACTCGCCCAAAGTACTTACCGATTTCTGCGATTACCACCAGGGCATGGTGCTGGTTACGGGCGCGACCGGCACGGGCAAGTCCACCACACTCGCCGCGATGATCAATCATCTCAACGAAACCCGCAGCCTCAATATCATTAGCCTCGAGGACCCGATCGAGTTCGTTCATCCGAGCAAGAATTCGCAGGTGATCCAGCGCGAAGTCGGGACCCACGTACAGACTTTCGCCGACGGAGTTCGCTCGGCCATGCGCGAGGACCCGGACGTTATCCTGGTCGGTGAGATGCGCGATGCGGACACGATCATGATGGCAATGACCGCGGCCGAAACGGGCCACCTGGTATTCGGCACCCTGCACACGACCGGCGCCGTAAAGACGATCGACCGCGTAATCGATGCTCTGCCCGGTGAACTGCGTGAGCAGACCAAGGCATTCCTGTCGATGAGCCTCAAAGCCGTCATCACCCAGGTCCTCGTAAAAACGCCGGATGGCCGCGGCAGGCGCGCCATTCAGGAGATCCTCGTCAGCAACAGGGCAATCGCAAAACTCATTACGACCGATCAGACACACCAGATTCCGTCGCAGCTGCAAACCGGCAAGGAAGTAGGTATGCAGCTCATGGATCAGGCTTTGCTGGATGCGATTCAGCGTAAGGAAATCGATCCGGACGACGCCTACCGCTTTGCCAACGACAAAAAGAAGTTCCACCGCTTCGTCACGGACACGGACATGGTGCCGGCACTTGAAATGGGCGGAGGCCAGGCTTGAGCGCGCGGCAGATCGATAAATACCTGCAGGACATGCTGAAGCAAAGCGCGTCGGATCTGCACTTCATATCGGGCGATCCGGCCAGGGCGAGGATACACGGCCACCTGCGGCAGCTCGCCAGCGAAACCCTGGCGACGGACCACGTCCAGCAATGCCTCGACGAAATCATGGACGGTACGACCAAACGCGTGTTTGCAGAACACGACGCCGCCGATTTCGCCTACGAAATACCGGAGATCTCACGTTTCCGGGTCAACGCGTTTCGCCACCTCAACGGAATCGGCGCGGTGTTTCGCGCCATCCCTGCCGAGGCCATTACGCTCGAAGACCTGAGCATGCCGAAAATCGTGCATGAACTCTGCCGGCACACGCAGGGCATGATACTCGTCACGGGCAAGACCGGCTCCGGCAAGTCGACGACGCTCGCCGCGATGATCGACTCCATGAATCGCCGCCTCAAAGGCCACATCCTGACAATCGAGGATCCAATTGAGTTCGTCCACAAGGCGCAGGGCTGCCTTATCAGTCAGCGCGAAGTGGGCGTGCACAGCAACAGCTTCGCCGACGCGCTGCATTCGGCACTGCGCGAAGACCCTGACGTCATCCTGGTGGGTGAAATGCGCGATCTCGAGACCATCAGCATTGCGGTGACGGCCGCCGAGATGGGGATACTCGTGATGGGCACGCTGCATACGAACGGCGCAGGCCAGACCGTCGATCGCATCGTCAACTCGTTTCCCGCCGACAAGCAGGGCCACATCCGCACGATGATCTCGACCTCGCTGCGCGGCGTGATATCGCAGCAGCTTCTGCCGACCAAAGGCAAATCCGGGCGCATCGCAGCCCTCGAAATCCTGGTCAATACTCCGGCGGTCTCGAACCTCATCCGGCAGGGGAAACTGGATCAGCTGGAAACGGCGATGCAGGCGGGCGGCAATCTCGGTATGCAAACCATGGACAGCGCGCTGATGAACCTCGTTTCGCAGGCCCAGATCTCCGGCCGTGACGCCTATCAGCAGGCCAACAACAAGTCCAAGTTCGAACGGATGCGCGACGAACCCTGAGGGGCCGTGCCGTGCGGCGCCCGCAGGCAAAAAACCGGCTTGCCGCGACGGCCTGCGTGGCATAATGCGCGGCTTTAGCCAGTCACACGCGCAATGAAGCAAGCACGCCAAATACTAGTAACGAGCGCCCTGCCGTACGCCAACGGCTCTTTACACATGGGGCACCTCGTCGAGTATCTCCAGACCGACATTTGGGTCCGCTTCCAGAAAAGCCGCGGCCACAAGTGCACCTACGTTTGTGCCACCGACGCGCACGGCACGCCCATCATGATAAAGGCGCGCGAACGGGGCATTACCCCGGAAGCGCTGACCGAAGCCGCCAGCGCGGAGTTTGTCCGCGACTTTGCGGACTTCGGTGTGGATTTCGATAACTATCACTCGACACATTCCCCGGAAAACGAGGCGCTGACCACCGAGATGTTCGAAACGCTCACGGAGCGCGGCGACATCTATACGCAAAAAATCGAGCAGGCGTACGATGAAAGCGAGGGCATGTTCCTGCCGGATCGTTTCGTCCGCGGTACCTGTCCTTTCTGCAAGACGCCCGATCAGTACGGCGACGCCTGCGAGAGCTGCGGCAAGACCTACACGCCCACCGAACTCATCGACCCGGTATCCGTCGTATCGGGCACAACGCCCGTAAAGCGCGAATCCGAACACTATTTCTTCAGGCTCGGCAACTACGAGAGCATGCTGCGGCAGTGGATGCAGGATGCGCGGCTGGACCCCAACATGCAGGCCAAGCTCGGAGAATGGTTCGATGCAGGCCTTAGAGACTGGGACATTTCCCGCGACGCGCCGTATTTCGGCTTCCGCATCCCCGGCACGGAAGACAAATACTTCTATGTCTGGCTCGACGCCCCGGTAGGCTACCCGGCAAGCTTCAAGAATCTCTGCGCGCGCCGGCCGGATCTGGATTTCGATGAATACTGGCGCCCCGGGCACGACACCGAGGTCTACCATTTCATCGGCAAGGACATTGCCTACTTTCACACGCTGTTCTGGCCCGCCGTACTGCACGGCGCCGGTTTTCGCACGCCGAGCAGCGTGTTTGCGCACGGCTTTCTAACCGTCAACGGTCAAAAAATGTCCAAGGCGCGTGGAACGTTCATCAACGCGCGCACCTATCTTGATCATCTGGATCCCAGTTACCTGCGTTACTACTACGCGGCGAAACTCGGACCTACGATCGAGGACATCGACCTCAATCTCGACGACTTCATAGCCCGCGTCAACTCGGACCTGGTCGGCAAACTCGTTAATATCGCCAGCCGCTGCGCGGGCTTTATCGGCAAGCGTTTCGACGGCCGGCTCGCCGATGCACTGCCCGACCCGGACGGTTTCGCGGAACTGGCAGCGGCATCGGAACGGATTGCGGAGCACTACGAGCGGCGGGAATTCTCGAAGGCAATGCGCGTCATCATGACGTTCGCCGACCAGGCGAACCGCTACATAGACGAACACAAGCCCTGGGTCATGATCAAGGACGAGAGCAGTGGCGCCGAGGTCCAGGCCGTTTGCACGCAGGGCATCAACCTGTTCCGCAGCCTGATGATCTACCTCGAGCCCGTCCTTCCGGAGCTTGCCCGGAAGAGCCGCGAGTTTCTCAACGAAGAGCGCTGGCGCTGGACTGACGCCGGAACGCCGCTGCTCGGCGGACAGGTCAACCGGTTCAAGCCGCTGCTGACTCGCGTGGACGCCGATGCCGTCGGCAACATGCTCGCGCAGGCACGAGACTCGCTCTCCGAAACGCCGCCCGCGGCGGAGGAGCAGGATGACGCCGGCCATATTACGATCGACGACTTCATGAAAATCGATCTGCGGATTGCCACGATCGTCGAGGCCTCCGAAGTAGACGGCGCCGACAAGCTTCTGCAGCTCAAACTGGATCTCGGTGGCGAGAGCCGGCAGGTGTTCGCCGGTATCAAAGCGGCTTACGACCCGGCCGGGCTCGTCGGCCGTCAGGTAATCGTCGTCGCCAATCTCAAGCCCCGTAAAATGCGTTTCGGCAACTCCGAAGGCATGGTGCTGGCCGCGGGCGATGGCGGCAAGGAGATTTTTCTGCTTTCGGCGGACTCGGGCGCCAAGCCGGGCATGCGGGTGAAATAGCCCGCAAAACCTGAGGCGGCTCTCCGCCGGTCCCGCTACAATGACGGCATGCTGCGACAGGCCAGAACCCAGCTCAAACCGGATCGTCGCCGCGGTGCGAGTGGCCGCGAGGCAGGGCTCGGGAGGCAGGCGGGTGCTGGAAGCGTGCGAGTTCGCCCGGCTGTCTGCTCGTAATGACTGAGCTCATTCTCATCCTCGTCGGCACCGTGCTGGTCAACAACTTCGTGCTCACGCGGTTCCTGGGGCTGTGTCCGTTTCTCGGCGTATCGAAGAATCTCGAGGCGGCGCTTGGCATGTCGCTCGCCACGGCATTCGTGCTGACGCTCTCGTCCGCGATGGCCTATCTCATCAATCGCTTTCTGCTGCTGCCTCTGGGCATCGAGTATCTGCGTACGATCGGCTTCATACTCGCAATCGCCGCCAGCGTGCAGCTAACCGAAATCATGCTGCGCCGGCTGAGCCCCGAGCTCAATCAGGTTCTGGGCATTTACATCCCGCTGATCGCGACCAACTGCGCGGTTCTCGGCGTCGCCTTGCTGAACGTCCAGGCCAGCCACAGTTTTGTGCAGTCGCTGTTTTTCGGCTTCGGCGCGGCGACGGGTTTTGCGCTCGTGCTCATGAGCTTCGCCGCGCTGCGCGAGCGGATCGCCGCCGCGGATGTGCCCCTGCCGTTCCGCGGTGCCGCCATCGCGCTAATGACGGCGGGGATCATGTCGCTCGCATTCATGGGCTTCGCCGGCATGGCGAGACCGTAGCTTATGTTGTTCGCCCTTCTCGCCATGACGGCGCTGGCACTGTTCGCCGGTATCCTGCTGGCGCTGGCAGCGCGCCAGATGCCGGCATCGAGCAGCAAGCTGGTCGAGGAGGTCAACGCGCTCCTGCCGCAGACGCAGTGCGCGCAATGCGGCTACCCGGGCTGCCGGCCGTATGCCGAAGCGGTGGTCGAACACGGCGAGGCAATCAACCTTTGCCCGCCGGGCGGAGAGACGACCGTGCAGAAGCTGGCGCAGCGTCTCGGCCGCGACGCGCGGCCGCTGGCGGCAGGCGCGGCGCCCGTCGCGCAGGTTGCCGTTGTCGACGAAGCGCGCTGCATAGGCTGCCTGCACTGCAGGAACGCATGCCCTGTGGACGCGATCGTCGGCGCGCAGAACACGATGCACACGGTCATTGCGGACGAGTGCACAGGCTGCGAGCTGTGCATCGCACCCTGCCCGGTCGACTGTATCGAACTGAAGGCAGCTTCATGACCGCGCCAACCTACGACCTCGGTAAGCTGCACGGCGGGCTGCGGCTCGACCCGCACAAGAGCGAATCGACAGCTCTGCCGCTGCGAACGATGCCGGTCCCTGCGCAGCTGATCCTGCCGCTGACGCAGCATGTGGGCGAAGCATCCGATCCGATTGTCGAGGTTGGAGAACACGTGCACAAAGGGCAGCTTGTCGCAAGCAACGGTGCGGCCATCGGCGCGCCCGTTCATGCGCCGACTTCCGGGCGAATACTCGCCATCGAGCCCTGGCCGGTCGCACGGCGTTACGGCGACCCGGCTCCGGCAATTGTCCTCGAGAGTGACGGCGAGGATCGCGGCCCGGAGCACGCCGCCGGGAGCGGCGCATACGACAAGCTGACGCCGGATGAGCTCAAGGCGAAGATCCTCGAAGGCGGTATCGTAGGCTTGGGCGGCGCTGTGTTTCCTACGGCACAAAAGCTCATGCAGGCCGGTACCGGGCCGCTCGACATGCTGATACTGAACGGCGTGGAGTGCGAGCCCTACATAAGCTGTGACGATATGCTGATGCGCGAACGTGCGGACAGCGTGGTCGGCGGCGCAAAGATCCTGCTGCATGCGCTCGATATCGGGCTGTGCTTCCTGGTCGTCGAAAGCGACAAACCCGAAGCGCTGCAGGCTCTCGGCGAGGCGCTGGGCCGCGCCGCCGACGACCGCTTGATACTCAAGCAGGTGCCGAGCATCTATCCGTCGGGCGGCGAAGATCAGCTGGTGCAGCTCGTGACCAACCGCGAAGTACCTGCCGGCGGCCTCCCCTCCGACGTAGGCTGCGTTGTGCAAAACGTCGGCACCGCCGCCGCCGTGTACGACTGGATCGGGCAAGGTCTGCCGCTGATCTCGCGAATCACCACGGTGACGGGTCCGGGCGTCACCCAGCCCATGAACGTACTGGTGCGGCTCGGGACCAGCGTGGCCGATCTGGTCGCTTTTGCCGGCGGCTACACGGACCGCGCAGAGCAGCTCATCATCGGCGGCGCGATGACGGGCAAGTCGATGTCGACCGATGAGGTACCGGTCGTGAAGGCCTGCAACTGCATACTCGTGCTTTCCGAGGCGGCGACGCACGGCCCCGTGCTGCCCTGCATTCGCTGCGGCGACTGTGCGGACGTTTGTCCCGTCCGGCTGCTGCCGCAGCAATTGCACTGGTACTACTCCGCCGACGAGGAGAAACCGCTGCGCGAACACGGACTCCTGGATTGCATCGAGTGCGGCTGCTGCGACCTCGTCTGTCCAAGTAACATTCCCCTGACCGCAAGTTTCAGACGCGCGAAGAATCGCATCCGCGAACTCGAGGACGAGAAGGCCCGAGCGCTGCGGGCACGCATGCGATTCGAGGCGCGCCGCGACCGCCTCGCGAAAGAGGAAGACGCACGCACGCTGGAACTGGAGAAGCAGAAAAACAGCGCCAAAAAGGGCGGCGCCGACGCCATTGCCGAGATCATGCGGCGCAAGCGCGATAAGGACGACCCGGACTAGGGCTTTGTTAACACTATGCGATTAGTCCCTGTTGCCCCCAAACGGCGCCAATCAAGGCGCGAGGAGCGTAGTTTGGTGAATCCAAATGAGCGACGAGCAACGCCGAGTGGCGCCTTTTGGGGGCAACCCCTCTCTCGATCGGTGCAGGGACTGGGCCTATTCTGCCGTCCGGCAGGGAATACTCGCATAATGTTGGCAGGCCCTGAGGCAACGGGGCTCAGCCGTGAAGTTTGAACGGCGCGAGGCGCCGTACCTTCGCCCGGACAACAGCGTATCGGCCGTGATGCTGCAGGTTTTGCTCGCGCTGGTGCCGGCGATCGCCGCGCACGTCTGGTTCTTCGGTGCGGGAATCCTCTACAACATTGCGGTCGCCGTGTTGTTTTGCGCCGGCGCGGAGGCTCTGATCGTACGCGCGCGCGGCCGGGCGCCGCGCGAGGCGCTTGCCGACGGCAGCGCCGTACTCGCCGCGGTGCTGCTGGCATTTTCGCTGCCTTCGCTGACGCCGTGGTGGGTCACGGCGACCGGTTCGGTCTTTGCCATCGTCGTCGCAAAACACCTCTACGGCGGCCTGGGATACAACCTGTTCAACCCGGCAATGGCTGGCTACGTCGTGATCCTTATCGCATTCCCCACGGACATGGCCCTGTGGGTTGCACCGCGCATGGGCGACCTCGACTATCAGCACCTCGACGCGCTGCAGACACTCTGGTTCACGCTGAGCGGCGAGCTGCCTTCGTCGCTGTCGTTCGACGCGGTCAGCCGCGCCACGCCGCTCGATCTCATGAAAACCGGGCTTGCCGGGATGCAAACTGCAACCGAGATTCGGGCGCTGCCGCTAATGGGCGACTTCGGCGGCCGCGGCTGGGAATGGATCGGCAACTTCATCGCCATCGGCGGGATCGGACTGCTGCTGCGCAAGATTATTCGCTGGCATATACCGGTGGGCGTCGGCATCGGGCTGCTCGCACCGGCGGCCCTCATGTATCTCCTCGACGCGGGCAGCCACGCGAGCCCTGGCTTTCACCTGTTCAGCGGCGCGGCGCTGCTCTGCGCGTTTTTTATCGCAACGGATCCGGTAACCGCGGCGACAAGCACGAGAGGCAGGCTGATCTACGGTATCGGTATTGGCCTTCTGATCTACGCCATCCGGCGCTGGGGAGCCTACGCCGAAGGCGTAGCCTTCGCGGTGCTGACGATGAACATGCTGGTGCCGCTGATCGACCGGTACACTCGGCCGCCCATCGTCGGCCATCAGACCGTCACCGAGCGGACGGACAAACCGCAATGAGCGGCGTCCTTCGAACCGGCCTGACGCTTGCCGCCGTGGCAGCCGTGTGCACGGCCATCGTTGCGCTAACCTATGAACTGACCGATGAGCGCATTGCAGCTAACCGCAAGGCCCATGCCGAGGCGCTGCTGGCGCCCGCGCTCGAAGGGCTGGCTTACGACAGCGGAGTGACTGACGACCCGCTTACGCTACCCCCACCGCACGAACTTCCGGGCGACGACCCCGCAACGGTGTATCGCGTCTATCGCAACGGTGAGGCCGCCGCGGCCCTGTTTGCCGTGACGGCCAACGACGGTTACGCGGGTCCGATTCGTATTCTCGTCGGCGTGGGCATCGACGGCACCGTCAGCGGCGTACGCATCGTGAGCCATGAAGAAACTCCCGGACTCGGCGACAAGATAGAGAGCACGCGCTCCGACTGGGTGTTTCAGTTCGACGGCAAGTCGCTCGCCAGCCCGGTAGCCGGCCGCTGGTCGATTCGCGCCGACGGCGGCGCCTTCGATCAGGTAACGGGCGCCAGCGTTAGTTCGCGCGCCGTGCTCCAGGCCGTTCGCGAGACGTTGCTATACTTCGGCGCGAATCGGGAAGCGTTATTCAGCGCGCCAGGCGATCAGGGAGTACGCGATGACCGGCAGCCTTAAGCAGCAGCTCAAAAACGGACTCTGGGCGGACAATCCAGGGCTCGTACAGTTGCTCGGCCTGTGTCCGCTGCTGGCCGTTACGACCAGCGTCGCCAACGGCCTCGGCCTCGGTCTGGCCACGCTGCTGGTGCTGACCGCCAGCAACGTGCTCGTTTCAGCCTCCCGGCGCTGGCTGATTCGCGAGATCCGCGTCCCGGTGTACGTGCTGATAATCGCGTCCCTCGTCACGTCAGTGGAGCTGCTGTTCGAAGCATGGTTTCCGGCGCTCGACCGGTCACTCGGCATCTTCATCCCACTGATCGTCACCAACTGCGCAATCGTTGCAAGGGCCGAGGTGTTTGCGTCGCGCAACGCCGTTTGGCCCAGCCTGCTGGACGGGCTTGCGATGGGCGCGGGGTTCGCCCTGCTGCTGACGGGTATCGGCGCGTTCCGGGAGCTGCTCGGGCAGGGAACGCTGTTCGCAGATCTCGGGATGCTGGCAGGCCTCGACTCGAGTACGGGTCTGCGCTTCTTCGAAGAGGGCTTCCTGCTTGCGGTGCTGCCGCCCGGCGCGTTCTTCAGTCTCGCGCTCGCGATCGCCCTCAAGAACACGATAGATCTTCGCCGCCGCAGAGCGCATGGCGTTCGGCGCGCCAATCCGCAGCCGCGCTAGTATGCCCTGCGGCCAGAGACTTAGAGCACGATGAACCGCGAAAAACGCCATGCCATATTTGCCACGCTGCGCGCCGCAAACCCGGAACCGCGCACCGAGCTCGAATACGACAGTCCCTTCGAGCTGCTCGTCGCCGTCATTTTGTCCGCCCAGGCAACCGACGTCGGGGTCAACAAAGCGACGCGAAAACTCTATCCTGTCGCCAATACGCCGGAAGCCATTCACGCACTGGGGGTTGCAGGCCTGACCCGTTACATACGGACTATCGGCCTGTTCAACAGCAAGGCAAAAAACATCATCCAAACCTGCCGTATTCTGATCGATGAGCACGACAGCGAGGTGCCGCGCACGCGGGAGCTGCTCGAGGCGCTGCCCGGCGTTGGCCGCAAGACCGCCAACGTCGTCCTCAATACCGCATTCGGCGAACCGACGATCGCGGTCGACACGCACATCTTTCGCGTATCGAACCGTACCGGGATCGCCAAAGGCAAGACTCCGCTCGAGGTGGAGAAAAGACTGCTGCGGCTGACGCCGGAAGAGTTTCTGAAGGACGCTCATCACTGGCTGATACTGCACGGCCGTTACACCTGCAAGGCGCGGAGACCCGAGTGCGGCAGCTGCGCGATCGAGTCGTGGTGCGAATACCGCAGGAAGGAATTCGGATGATCTTCGGCCAGGACCGCGGGGAACTGCGCAAGATGTACCGGGATGCCTGGCAGAAGCGGCAAAGCCAGAAGCCGCTCACTCCGCTCGAGCAGCAGATCGCCGACGTCATTGCAGAGCACCCCGAGTACATTACGACCGTTAGCGCCGCCGATCTGGACGGCGATTTCCCGCCCGAAGCCGGTCAAACCAACCCGTTCCTGCACATGGGCCTGCACCTCGGCTTACGCGAGCAGGTCGCGACCGACCGGCCGGCCGGCATCCGCAGCGTCTGGCAGCAGCTCACTCAGCGCTCAGGCGACGCGCACGATGCCGAACACCGTATGATCGAGTGCCTGGCTGAAACGCTCTGGGAGGCGCAGAGCGCCAATTCCATGCCCGACGAACAGCGCTATCTGGAGCGCCTGAAACGCCTTTAGACCGGGCTGTAATAAAGTCCTGTACGCACTGGTCTTCTCCGATAACCGCAAGGTGGACTCCTATGAACACTCAGACACAACGCTATCCCGTCACCGGCGCTGGCCTCGGACTCAGGCGCGCCCTGCTGAATACCCTCATGGAGAGTCCGCCGGAGGATGTCGACTTCATGGAAGTCGCACCCGAGAACTGGATACACGTCGGCGGCGTGCTCGGCCGCAAGTTCCGCTTCTTCACCGAGCGGTATCCGTTTTTGATCCACGGACTGTCTCTGTCGATCGGCTCCCCGGCGCCGCTCAACGAGCAGCTCGTGCACGACGTCAAGGCGTTCATGAAGGAACACAATATCCTCATGTACTCCGAGCATCTGAGCTATACGAGCGACGACGGCCAGCTCTACGATCTAATGCCGATCCCGTTTACCGAAGACGCTGTAAGCTGGGTGGCTAAACGCGTCAAGCGAGTACAAGACATTCTGGAGCAGCGCATCGCGCTCGAAAACGTCTCCTTCTATGCGCCGACCGACGCGACGATGTCGGAGGCCGAGTTCGTCAACGCCGTCCTCGAAGAGGCGGACTGCGACCTGATGCTCGACATCAACAACATCGTCGTCAACAGCATTAACCACAGCTACGACGCAAGCGAGTTTCTCCGCAGCATGCCGGCTGACCGGATTCGCTACTTTCACCTTGCCGGTCACTATGTCGAAGCGGAAGACCTGCGCATCGATACGCATGGCGCCGCGGTCGACGAGCAGAGCTGGCTGCTGCTACGCGAGGCATACACACACTTCGGGCCGGTACCGACCCTCCTGGAACGGGATTTCAATTTCCCGCCGCTCGAAGAGCTGCTCGACGAGGTCAGAGAGATAAAGCGCCTGCAGCAGGAGAGCACGCTCAAGGAGGCCGGACATGGCTGAACTTCCGTCCTTCCAGGAGAAACAAATGGCCTTCGCCGCGCACATCCGCGACCCGGAAAACGTGCCAGCGCCCGGGGGCATAGAAGACCGGCGGATGGCGATCTACCGCGAGCTGTTCTTCAACAACCTCAAGAGCCTGCTGTCAACGACTTTCCCGGTGATGTCCAAGCTCATGGGGGATCGGAAGTGGCGGCGTCTGATACGTCAGTTCATGCAAAAGCATCGCGCGGAAACGCCTTACTTTCTGCAACTTCCAGAGGAAATGCTCGCGTTCCTCGAACACGAATACGAAGCGGACGAGGACGACTTTCCGTTCCTCCTCGAGCTCGCGCACTACGAATACATAGAACTTGCGATGAACATATCGGAAGAGGAAAACCCCAGCGACGGCGTCGATCCGGAGGGCGACCTGCTCACGGGCGTACCGCTCAAATCCGTGCTCTCGTGGTCGTTCGCCTACCGCTTTCCGGTGCACCGCATCAGCCCTGACTTTCTCCCCTCCGCGCCGTCCGAACAGCCGGTCTATCTTGCCGTATACCGAAACGAGGGCAAGAAGCTGGGCTTCCTGGAACTCAACCCGATGACTGCCGGACTGCTCGATGCCATTGACATCAATCCGGACAACAAGACGGGCGAAACGCTGCTGCGAGAACTCGGTGACGCAATCTCCTATCCGGATATCGACAGCCTCGTTGCGCATGGCCACTCGGCAATGCAGGAAATGCGGCAACTCAACATTCTCATCGGCACGAAAGTGCCGCAGCACTGACAACAACAACTAACGGAGCAGATCCGATGAACAGCTTTGTAACTGCCTGCAACCTCATCCGCAGCAAACTGGATGACACCGGTCACTGGTCCGCGCTACTGCTGATCCGGCTGCTGCTCGCCTGGGAATTCGGCACTGCCGGACTGAACAAATTCAACGGCAACAACTGGTTTGCCAACATTCAGGATAACTTCCCGTTTCCCTTTAACGTGATCCCGGTCGAAATCAGCTGGTTCATCGCCACCTGGTTCGAGATCCTCGGTGCCATCGGACTCGTGCTCGGGCTGTTCACACGCTTCTGGGCGTTCTCGCTGATCATCCTGTCCATCGTTGCCATACTCGGCGTGCACTGGCCCGACGACTGGAGCAGCCTGGCCGAACTCTGGAAGGGCTACGCCGTGTCGGACAAGGGCTTCGGTAACTATCGCATCCCGCTGCTGTTCATCGCCATGCTCATTCCGCTGATGCTGAGCGGCGCCGGCAAGCTCAGTCTGGATACCCTGCTGCGCAAGCGCTTCTTCGACCGTCAGACCGGGCTGTAACCGCACCGCCGTCGACGCGCGGCGGCAACACAAGTTAATACGCAAAACGCCGATAACAACAACAATTGAGCGTAGGGAGAACCACGATGCGCGATTCGTTTTTTGATGCAATGAGTATCCTGCAGACACTGTCGTCGATACTGGTCTTCCTGATCGGCCTCGGACTGCTCGCGGTAATCGTCATTTACGTGATTGACGTCACCCAGACGACGCATGCCATCCGGCGAAACTTTCCGGTCATAGGGCGCTTTCGCTACTGGTTCGAACATCTGGGCGAGTTTTTCCGTCAGTACTTTTTTGCCAACGACCGCGAAGAGATGCCGTTTAACCGCGCACAGCGATCCTGGGTCTATCGGGCAGCCAAGGGCGTGGACAACACGGTCGCGTTCGGCTCATCGCTAAACCTGACGCCGCCGGGCACGCGGATATTCGTCAACTGCCCCTACCCCATGCTCGAGCAGGACGCCGCGCCTATCAAGCCCCTGGAAATCGGGCCTTATGCGCGCAAGCCCTACGAGGCGAAATCGCTGTTCAACGTCTCGGCAATGAGCTTCGGCGCACTTTCCAAGCCTGCCGTGCAGGCCCTCTCGCGCGGCTCCGCTATAGCCGGCAACTGGCTCAACACGGGCGAAGGCGGCTTGTCGCCGTGGCATCTCGAAGGCGGCTGCGACATCGTGTTTCAGATCGGGACCGCAAAATACGGCGTCCGCGACGAGGACGGTTCGCTCAGCGACGCCAAGCTCCAAGAACTCGGCGACACCGAGCAGGTGCGGATGTTCGAGCTCAAACTCAGTCAGGGCGCAAAACCCGGCAAGGGCGGAATTCTTCCCGGCGAAAAAGTGACGGCCGAAATCGCCAAAATCAGGGGCATAGCAAAAGGCGAAGACTCGATCAGCCCAAACCGGCATCCGGACATCGACTCGGCTGCGGATCTGCTCGACATGATCGGACACATTCGCGAGGTAACGGGCAAGCCGGTAGGGTTCAAGGCGGTAATCGGCGCCTACGGCTGGCTCGACGAGCTGTTTGCCGAAATACGGAAACGGGGTATCGAGAGCGCACCGGATTTCATCACGGTGGACAGCGGCGACGGCGGTACGGGCGCTGCGCCGATGAGCCTGATGGACAATGTCGGCCTGCCGATTCGCGAGAGCCTGCCGCTCGTCGTCGACATGCTGCGGCAACACGGTTTGAAAGAACGCGTTCGGGTCATCTCGAGCGGTAAACTCGTCAATCCGGCGGATGCTGCCTGGGCGCTTTGCGTGGGCGCCGACTTCGTCAACACCGCGCGCGGCTACATGCTGGCGCTTGGCTGCATTCAGGCTCTGCAGTGCAACAAGAACACCTGCCCGACGGGCGTCACGACGCACGACAGGCGGCTGCAGCGCGGACTGGTACCGGCCGACAAGGCCGAACGCGTGGCGCGCTACACCAAGACCATGCTCAAGGAGATCGGCATCATTGCGCATTCCTGCGGCGTTCCCGAGCCCCGGCGGCTGCGGCGGTTTCACTGCCGTATCGTGCAGGACGACGGTCGCTCAATACCGCTCGATCAGATCTACCCGGAACCTCCTGCGGCCGATCAGGCGGCCGCCTGAGCAGTCGTCACTAAACGGTTTTGCATAAAGCGATCCAGTGCGCATCGAGCGTCTTTATCTCGATCTGGACGGCACGCTGATAGATTCGTCCACCGGCATCCTTCGCTGCATCCGCTACGCGCTGGACGCCATGGATATCGTCGCTCCGGGCGACCGCGAATTGCACGACTGGATCGGCCCCCCGCTAAGGAGCAGCTTCGCGACTCTTGTAGGAGAGAACGACGCCGACCGAGCCGTAAACCTGTATCGGCAACGGTATAGAGACACGGGCTGGCTGGAGTTCGCGGTTTACCCGGGAATTCCCGAGATGCTCGAGCGGCTCGCCGACAGCAATATCGAACTTGCGCTCGCAACCAGCAAGCCTCGGGTTTTCGCCGAGAGAATCGTCGACAGCGCCGACCTCGCACCGACGCTGTCCGCGGTTTTTGCTGCCGAACTCGACGGTACGCGTGGCGACAAAGCGGCGTTGCTGGCGCATGCAGAGGAAGCGCTCGGGCCGAAAACCGCCGCTATGCTGGGCGATCGCCGCTACGATGTGCAGGGTGCGCATGCAAACGGGCTGCTGGCTATCGGGGCTGGCTGGGGCTTCGCAAGCGGCAGCGAACTTCGCGTGGCCGGTGCCGACATCATTCTTCAGAAGCCGCTGGACCTTCCGCAGCGGCTGATCCAACAAGCTTAATCCGGCGGGATAGACTCCCCGGCGGGAGCGGCGGCCCCTCTCACTGTCGTTACCGCAAGAAATAGCAATAACGATAAAAATCAGAGAATTAGAATATTAGTTTGAAGTAATTTGTTGCCTTGGTATGCGCGCCGTAAGGAACTGCATCTACGCCAGCGGCCTGCCGGAAAGCGGTGAATTCAATCTGCTGCCGGTTGTTCGTTTCGCGAACGATGCGGCTCTGGCGCCCAACGAAGAGCGTTACGACGAGTTCATGAAAGCGTTCGGTGAGGCACGCAGCGCAGAAACCACCGAGTATGCGCACCATCACGGGCGAATATCGATTCCGCCAGATCACTTTCAAATGAGGTTCACGCTTGTCGAGAGATGACTCTCGGCGATCAGTGAATTGGTAATCAGACACGCCTGCTCGGCTTTCTCGAGCAGGCGTTCTGCTTTCTCCGTATTCGTACCTTCCGCGACGGTCAGCTCAGCCGTCACCTTGAACGCCGTAAACCTGATACGCCGATCGACGCGATCGAGTTCGCCGTCGACTCTGCAGTCCAGCGCAATCCAGTCGAACCTCGACGCCCTGGCGATAGCCTTGAACGAGAGGACGAAGCAGTCGGCCACAGCGGCAACGAGCAGAGACTCCGGCGACCAGTAGCCCCCGGGGCCGCCGAACTCGGGCGGCGGCATGGAGCGAATATCGGAGCCCCCTCCGCCCGAAAGCGTTACCTCATCCGCGGCGGTGCCGTTTGCGGACACGGAGTAACGATGGGGTAAGTCGTGCATCGGGCGCTTCCGGGCCAGTCGTATTACTTGCGCTTGGGCATGTACAAGTCAGTGAGCGTCCCTTCGAACGCCTCGGCCGCGAATGCGACGGTTTCGGACAAGGTGGGATGCGGATGTACGGTTAGGCTAATATCCGCGGCGTCAGCCCCCATCTCGACGGCCAGACCCAGTTCGGCGATCAGATCGCCGGCCATTGGTCCAACCATTGCGCCGCCGAGCACGCGCCCGCTCTGCTTGTCGAACAACAGCTTGGTAAAGCCCTCGTCCCGACCGAGCGCCAGCGCGCGGCCGCTCGCGGCCCAGGGAAACTGGGATTTTTCGTAGTCGATACCCTGCGCTTTGGCGTCGAGTTCGGTCAATCCAACCCATGCGACCTCCGGATCGGTGTAAGCCACCGAAGGTATCGCACGCGCATCGAAGTAACTCTTTTCACCCGCGGCAACTTCAGCAGCCACTTTCGCCTCATGCGTAGCCTTGTGCGCGAGCATTGGGCCTCCCGCCAGATCGCCGATCGCAAAAATGTGTGCTGCGCTGGTACGCATCTGCCGGTCGACCTTGACGATGCCACGCTCATCGACCTCGACCCCGGCCTTCTCGGCCGCCAGCCGGTCGCCGTTGGCACGCCGGCCGATCGCCACGAGCACGCGATCGTAGACGCCGACGGACGGCGCACCTTCGCCTTCGAAACTCACCTCGATGCCGGGCGTCGTGGCCCGCATGCCGGTTACACGCGTGGACGTCATGATTTTGGAGTAGCGCTGTTTGACGACCTTGAGAAACGGCCGCACGAGATCGGGATCGGTGCCCGGCATCAGCGAGTCGGTTAACTCGACCACGCTGACCTCGGTCCCCAGCGCGGCGTACACGCAGGCCATTTCGAGGCCAATGATGCCGCCGCCGACGACCAGCAGGCGCTGCGGCAGAGGCTTCAGCTCGAGCGCGCCGGTCGAGTCCACGATGCGGGGATCGTCGGGCAGACCCGGCAGAGTTGCCGCTTGAGAGCCCGCGGCAATAATGCACTTGTCGAAACCGACGGTCTCGCCGTTGTCGAGTACGAGTTGGTTTGCGGACGCAAACTGCGCCGTTGCGGTGAGGACTTTAACCTTCCGCTGTTTGGCCAGTTGTTTGAGCCCACCGGTCAGACGCCCCACGACCTTGTCCTTCCAACCGCCGAGCTTGCCCGCATCGATGCTCGGCTCGCCGAAGCTAACCCCGTGGTCCGCCATGGCCTTTGCGTCGTCGATGACCTTCGCCGCGTGCAGCAGGGCCTTCGATGGAATACAGCCCACGTTGAGGCAGACTCCGCCAAGGCTTGGATAACGCTCGATCAGGATGACGTCCATGCCGAGATCCGCTGCGCGAAACGCCGCGGTGTAGCCGCCCGGACCTGCGCCGATCACTACTAGTTCGGCGCGATGCGTCGAGTCGGCCGGCTCGGCCTTGCGGGCCGGCAGAGTGCCGCCGGTCGCCGCCGCAATCTCGGATTCCGACATGACCCGTGTCGACACGGTGTCTTCGCCCTCCTCGGGCTCAGCGTCCTGCACGTCCTGGGTCTCTACCGTCGCGACGATGTCGCCCGTATTCAGCTTGTCGCCAACGGCAACTGCAACGGACACAATCTTGCCGGCATGCGACGCCGGAACGTCCATGGACGCCTTGTCGGTTTCCAGCGTGACCAGCGCGTCCTCGACGGCGACCGTGTCGCCGGGCGCAACGAGCACCTCGATGACTTCGACGTCCGAAAACTCGCCTAGCTCCGGTACCTTGAGTTCGACTGCAGCAGACATTACGGAATCGCCTGCAGCAGCTTGTCGACTTCGCCAAGCGCTGCACTCAGGTAGGTGGTGAAGCGAACCGCCATTGCACCGTCGATCACCCGATGATCGTAAGACAGCGACAGCGGCAGCATCAGCCGTGGAACGAACTTCTCGCCGTCCCAGACCGGCTGCATGCTGGAGCGCGAGACGCCGAGAATAGCGACTTCCGGCGCATTCACGATCGGCGTAAACGCCGTGCCGCCGATTCCGCCGAGACTCGAGATCGTAAACGTTGCGCCCTGCAGCTGCGGGGCCTTGAGCTTACCGTCGCGGGCCAGCGCGGACAGCTCGGCAAGTTCTTCCGCTATCTCATAGACGTCTTTCTGATCGGCATCGCGGATAACCGGCACTACGAGCCCTTGCTCCGTATCGGCTGCGAAACCGAGATGACAGTATTTCTTCAGTACCAGATTGTCGCCGTCTTCGGCCAGCGACGAATTGACTTTCGGGAACTCCTTGAGAGCCGCAACACAGGCTTTCAGCACAAACGCAAGCGGCGTCAGGCGAATACCGCGCTCGCGCGCCGGTCCCTTGAGTTCGTTGCGCCGGGCTTCGAGATCGGTAATGTCGGCGAGATCGTGCTGTGTCACGTGCGGCAGATTGATCCAGCTTGCCTGCAAACGCGGGCCGGATATCTTTTGTATCCGGGTGAGCGGCTCGAGTTCGACCTCGCCGAACTTGCCGAAATCCACCGACGGCGTTTTCGGCAGCGCCGCGCCGGCGGCCGGACCGGCCCCGCCCGCGAGAATTGCCTTGACGTAAGCCTTGACGTCGTCGTGCAGAATGCGGGACTTGGCTCCGCTGCCTTTGACCTGCGTGAGATCGACACCCAGTTCGCGCGCAAGCTTGCGCACCGAGGGACTGGCGTGTGCACGGGCGAAACCGGCTTCGTTGACCGCCCCGCCCGGGTTTCTTGCGGGAGCCGCGGCCGGCTTGGCCGGGGTTGGCGGCGGCGGCGGTGGCGGCGACACAGCGGGCGCGGCCTCCACGGGCTTGTCTTTGGGAGCTGAACCCGCCGCGCCGCCGGCGACCTCGACGATGGCCAGTTCACTGCCCTTAGCCACCTTGTCACCCGCTTTGACGCTCACCGATTCGATCGTACCGGAGACGACAGCCGGGACGTCCATGGCCGCCTTGTCTGTCTCGAGCGTCACCAGCGAATCGTCGACGGCAACGGTATCGCCGGCATTGATATGCACCTCGATAACCTCGACGTCGTCGAAGTCGCCCAGATCGGGTACCACAAGTGCCTGTTTACCGCCTGCCGCCGGTCCGCTGTCTTCGACAGGCGCTGCCGTGGCGGTTTCCGGGGTCTTCTCCGGGGTCTCCGGCGCGTCCTCGGAAGGTGCCGCCTGCTGCTCGTCCGCGCCCTCTACGCTCATGCGCCCAATCACGTCGCCGCTGTTGACCTTGTCACCTAACGCGACCGTCAGCGTCTCCACCGTGCCGCTCTCGGGCGCCGGGACGTCCATCGCCGCCTTGTCGGTCTCGAGGGTCACGAGCCCGTCCTCGCGCGCTACCGAATCGCCGCTCGCGACCAGGATTTCGATGACCTCGACGTCGGCAAAGTCACCGAGCTCGGGTACGATAATGTCTATGCTCTTTGCCAAGCTCAATCTCCCTCAAAGAACCTAAAGCTTGACCGGATCCGGCTTGTCGGGATCCACGCCGTATTTCTCGATCGCTGCCTGCACGGTTTTCTGGTCGAGCACACCGTCGTCGGCGAGCGCCTTCAGCGCAGTGATTGCGATGTAGCGTTTGTCGACTTCGAAGTGCTGGCGCAGGGCCGCCCGCGCGTCGCTGCGGCCGTAGCCGTCCGTGCCCAGCGTCACGAAACGACCGGGCATCCAGCGCTGAACCTGATCCGGCACTATCTTCATATAGTCGGTGGCTGCGACGTAAGGCCCCGGCCGGTCCGCGAGACACTCCTCAAGATAGCTTGCGCGAGGCGCCGCGGTCGGGTGTAGCTGATTCCAGCGCTCGACCTCGAGTGCGTTACGGCGAAGTTCGTTGAAACTCGTCACCGACCAGACGTCGCTCGGGATAGCGAAGTCCTTCTCGAGCAGTTCGCCCGCGGCGATCACTTCGCGCAGGATAGTGCCGGAGCCCATGAGCTGAGCGCGAATCTTGCCCTGCCCGCCGACCTTGAGCAGATACATGCCCTTGATGATGCCGTCTTCGGTTCCGGCCGGCATCGGCGGGTGCACGTAGTTCTCGTTCATGCAGGTAATGTAGTAGAAAACATTTTCCTGCTCGCCGAGCATACGCCGCATGCCTTCCTGGATGATCACGGCCAGCTCGTAGGCATAGGTCGGATCGTAGGAAATACAGTTCGGCACCGTCGACGAGTGCACCAGGCTATGGCCGTCCTGGTGCTGCAGTCCTTCTCCGGCCAGGGTGGTGCGGCCGGCCGTGCCGCCGATCAGAAAACCGCGCGACTGGAGATCGCCGCCGGCCCAGATGAAATCGCCGATGCGCTGAAAGCCGAACATCGAGTAGTAAATATAGAAAGGCACCATTGGCACGTTGTGATTGGAGTACGCCGTAGCCGCGGCCAGCCAGGAACAGAAGGCCCCGCCTTCGTTGATGCCCTCCTCGAGAATCTGACCTTTCTTGTCCTCGCGGTAATACATGAGTTCACCGGCGTCCTCGGGCTCGTAGAGCTGACCTTTCGACGCGTAAATGCCGATCTGCCGGAACATGCCCTCCATGCCGAACGTGCGCGCTTCGTCCGGAACGATCGGCACGACGTGCTTGCCGATCTGCTTGTCGCGGGCGAGCGCCGTGAGCATGCGCACGAAGGCCATCGTAGTCGACGCTTCGCGCTCGCCGGTACCGTCGAGCTGCGTCTTGAAGATCTCGAGCGGCGGCACGGGCAGTTTGACACTGGTTTTTCTGCGGCGTTTCGGCAGGTAGCCGCCGAGGGCGTTTCTGCGTTCGTGCAGATACTCGAGTTCCGCGCTGTCGGCAGGAGGTTTGTAGAACGGTACGTCGCCCAGCTCCTTGTCGGAGACGGGAATGTTGAAGCGATCGCGGAATCCCCGCAGCGCCTCGATGTCCATTTTCTTCTGCTGGTGCGCGGTGTTTTGTCCCTCTCCCGCGGCGCCCATGCCATAACCTTTTACCGTCTTGACCAGTATGATCGTCGGCTTGCCGGTCATTTTCGTCGCCGCGTCGTAGGCTGCGTAGACCTTGCGCGGATCGTGTCCGCCGCGATTCAGCCGCCAGACCTCTTCATCCGACATATTCGCAACCATCGCCAGCGTCTCTGGATGCTTACCGAAGAACTTCTCGCGGACGTATGCGCCGGAGCGGGCCTTGTAGGTCTGATACTCGCCGTCCACGGTCTCTTCCATAAGCCGCCTTAGCAGCCCCTGCTGATCTTTCGCCAGCAGCGGATCCCAGCGCGACCCCCAAACCACCTTGATGACGTTCCAGCCGGCACCGCCAAACGCGGCCTCGAGTTCCTGGATGATCTTGCCGTTGCCGCGCACGGGTCCATCGAGCCGCTGCAGATTGCAGTTCACGACAAACACGAGATTGTCGAGCCCTTCGCGAACGGGCATCGTGATCGCGCCCATCGACTCGGGCTCGTCCATTTCGCCGTCGCCGAGAAACGCCCACACTTTGCGGTCCGACGCCGGGACCATTTCGCGATGCTCCATGTAGCGCATGAAGCGCGCCTGGTAGATCGCCATCATGGGTCCCAGGCCCATCGACACCGTCGGGAACTGCCAGAAATTCGGCATTAGCCAAGGGTGCGGGTACGAAGACAGACCGTGCCCGCCGACTTCCTGCCGGAAGCGGGCAAGCCGCGACTCGTTGAGGCGTCCCTCGAGATAAGCGCGCGCATAGATCCCGGGAGCCGAATGCCCCTGAACGAAGATCATGTCGCCGCCCTGTTCTTCCGTCGCGCCGCGCCAGAAATGATTGAAGCCGACTTCGTACATCGTCGCTGAGGACGCGTAGCTCGAAATGTGGCCGCCGTATTCCGTGCTTTTGCGGTTTGCCTGCACGACCATGGCCATCGCGTTCCAGCGAAGCATGGCTTCGATGCGGCGCTCCAGAGAACGGTCGCCCGGATACTCGGGCTGCCGGCCCGTCGCAATCGTGTTGAGGTATGCCGTGTTGGGGCTGTAGGGCAAGTACGCACCGGAACGCCGGGCGAAGTCGATCATGCGATTAAGCAGAAAGTGCGCGCGCTCGGGTCCGTGGTGCGTCAGAACCGAGTCGATCGACTCGAGCCATTCATTGGTTTCAACGGGATCGAGGTCGTCGAAAGGATTGAAGCTGGTCATAGACAGTCCGATTGGTTCTTTGAGGCTCGTCCGTCCCGCCGCGTGAATTCGACAGGCGCGCCTGCTAGGATCAGCGCTCGATACAGCTTGACCGCGCGCTAAGGGTTTCGGGGCGCCATATTCGGCGTTTGCGCTGATCCGGTCAAGCCAGGTTGCTGGAATTCATACCTATGCACTCACTATTGCCTCCGGTTACAGGGACGCGTGTCGTCGCGCGTGCCGGCCGGCTGGATACGAAGGCTCTGGCCTCCGTCGATCAGCTCATTTTGTTACTGCCGGAACGAGTTACCGAAAAAACCTGGAAGCAGATCCCCGGCGGGCTAAAGCTCAAGAAACTCGCGGCCAAACGGGCCGCGGGCAGCGTGCCGGCCCTGCTCGGCCGGCTCGATAACCCGCGGCAAACGCTGGTTGTTGCCGGCGGGCTCAAGGCTGCCGACACCAGCTTCGACAGATTGACGCTCGCCGCCAAACTGGTTGCCGCGGTAACCGACGAAAAGGCCGGCACGCTGGGTATCGCGGCCCTGGGCATCGATCCCGCAAGCTACCGCGAACTGTTCGAGCCGTTCCTGACCGCCGCACTTGCCAAATCGGCACCAATGCCGGCGTGGCAGCAAAGCCCCGGGAAATCGCCGATACGGCGCATTCGCCTGCTCGGACTCGAGGAAAACTGGTCGCCGGACAAAGCGCCGCTCAGCCGCATCGTCGCGGAGGCTAACGGCAATCATCTCGCGCGCTGGCTCACGGCGCTGCCGCCGAATCGGCTGGACGCAAAAAACTACACGGACCTGGCTCGCTCGCTCGCAAAAGACAAAGGCTGGGAGTTCAAGCGCTACACGATCGGCCAGCTGGAGAAGCTCGGCGCGGGCGCATTCCTGGCCGTCGCGCAGGGTAACGCCGACCAGAGCGCGGGCATCGTCAGACTGCGCTACAGGCCCGCCGGGAGTAAGACCAGAGCGCGGGTCTCGCTGGTCGGCAAGGGCATTATCTTCGATACCGGGGGCACCAACCTCAAACCGTTCCAGTCCATGCTGGACATGCACGGCGATATGCAGGGCAGCGCGGTGGCGCTCGGAACCCTGCTTGCTCTCAGTCAGCTGGAGGTTCCGTTCGCGGTTGACTGCTGGCTTGCGATCACCGAAAACCGGACCGGACCGAACGCCTACAAGTCGCAGGATCTGATCCGCGCGCTAAACGGCAAGACCATACAAACCATTCACACCGATGCCGAAGGCCGCATGGCTCTGGCGGATGCGCTGACGCTGGCCAGCCGTGAGCGCCCCGAGCTGATCGTCGACTACGCCACGCTAACCGGCTCTTGTGTCGATGCAATTACCACGCGCTACTCGGGGGTATTCAGCAACCGGCCCAAGTGGCACCCTGTGCTCAAGCGCACCGGCGCTGCCTGCGGCGAACGCGTCTGGCCGTTCCCGATGGGTAAGGAATTCCTCGCCGAGCTGGAGAGCCCCGTGGCCGATCTGATGCAATGCTCGGTAAAAGGCACCGGCGACCACATACTCGCGGCGAGTTTTCTGAACGAGTTCATAGAACACGACACGCCATGGATACATATCGATCTCTCAGCCAGCGAACATGAAGGCGGCCTCGGTGCGATACCCAGCAAAGTGACAGGCTTCGGCGTGCGGTACACACTCGCGCTGCTCATGGATTCGGCACTGGAAGCCCAGACTCATGGATGAAACCAGACTCTTGGACGAAATCAGAATGTCGGACCGCTTCCGCGGTTTCCTGCCGGTGGTCGTGGATGTCGAAACCGGTGGCTTCAACGCCCAGACCGATGCTCTGCTCGAGATCGCGGCGGTGCTGGTGGGCTTTGGCGACGACGGCGACCTCAAACGCAAGGAGACCGTCCGTTATCACGTGAGGCCGTTCGAGGGCGCGAATATCGAAGCCGCGTCCCTCGCCGTCAACGGGATCGACCCG